>NZ_CP018812.1:1495972-2991945 GCF_001922345.1 Paraburkholderia sp. SOS3
TGATTCACGACGATAAAAACTTCGGCACGCTCACTGTCTCGCAGGTCATCCAGAAATCGAGCAACGTGGGCACGACGAAGATCGCGCTGCTGCTGTCGCCGCGCGACATGTGGACCAATTTTCGCGCGGTCGGGCTCGGACGCGCGCCGGTTGCGGGGTTGCCCGGCGCGGCGGCGGGCACCCTGCGGCCTTACGCACACTGGCGGCGCATCGAACAGGCCACGATGTCGTACGGGTATGGGTTGTCGGCCTCGTTGCTGCAGCTCGCGCAGGCCTACACCGCCTTCGCCAACGACGGCGTGTTCGTGCCCGCATCGATACGTCCGGCGGGCCCCGCGCCCGTGCACGGGCGGCGCATCTACCGCGCAAGCGTCGCGCGCGACGTGAGGGCGATGCTTGCGACCGTGGTCTCCGCGGACGGCACGGCGCCCGAGGCGTCCGTGCCAGGCTACACGGCGGCGGGGAAAACGGGCACCGCGTATCGCTGGACACGGCACGGCTACGACCATAGCGCGTACCGTGCGTCGTTCGTCGGCATGGTGCCTGCCGACGCGCCGCGCGTCGTTATCGCGGTCTCGATCGACCGGCCGCGGCGCGGCTCGCACTTCGGCGGCGCGGTCTCCGGCCCCGTGTTCTCGGCTATCGCGGCGCGGACGATGCGCATTCTGAACGTGATGCCCGACGATCCCGGCGATCACTTCGTCTCGGCGGCGAGCGCTCCGGCGACATAAGCGCTGCGCGGCATCGATCGCGTTGCCCGACACGCGCGCATGCAATTGGGGACAGTAGTATTGCGCTGGATTTTAAGCCTCGTTTAAGTTTCACTTAAGATTCGCACCTTACGGTTTGGCTTCCCCGACCTCATGGCCCAGCCAGCCTCTCCATGCCGTCGAAACCATTCAGTCGATTCGCCGCGCACGTTATTCACGCGTGCGTGCAGCGCGAATAGGGCAGCGCGATCGCCGCTACACGCCGATACGCACCTGCCGCACAAGCAGGTTCGTCAATTCCGCTTCCTGTTTTTCCGCCTTCTTTTCCATGCCTTTTCCCGTAGTGGCAGCGCTTTCGACGCGCGCCAGCAAGGTTTTATTTGTTTGTGCGATCACTTCGGCCTGTGCAGCGTGGCTGATGACCGAACCGTTTTCCGTGTCTCATACGCGGCCGCTCGCCGGGAGCGACGAGGCGGACGCGTTGCCGGCCCAGCCGATGAGCCGCGACGCCGATGCGTCGCGCGCGGCGCGAACGGCCGCTGCGTCGAGCGAGGCGGCCGTTGCGGCTGCGGCCGACACTGCATCGAGCGCGGCGCCGGCCGCGAACAGTGCAAATGGCGCAAGTGGTGCAAGTGGTGCAATAGGCGCCACCGCCGCGCCGCCGCCGATGACGGTTCGCACCGTACCCTTGCAAACGAGCTTCGACGACGCGATGCAACTGCTCGGCGTCGACGCGCGCACGGCATCGCTGCTCGAGCGTTCGTATTCTGGCGTGATCGATTTTCGCCGCGATCTGCGGCACGGCGATACGGTTAGCGTGGTGCTTGCGCCGTCTGCGGCGGGCGGGTCCAAAGAAGCCGCGAAGGGCGAGCCGCTCGCGGTGCGTGTGCAGCGCGGCGATGCTTCGCACGATCTGTTCCTGCACCGCAACCTGCAGGGCAAGCCGTTTTACTACACGAAGAGCGGCACGAGCGCGACGCCGTCGTTTGCGCGCTTTCCGGTGGCGTACACGCGCGTGTCGTCGGGCTTCGCGCTGCGGCGCCTCGACCCGGTGACGCACCGCTGGCAGAGCCACGACGGCGTCGATCTCGCGGCCCCGACGGGTACGCCCGTGCACGCGACGGCGCGCGGCACCGTCTCGTTTATCGGCCATGAGCGCGGCTACGGCCGCATCGTCGTGCTCGATAACGTGCCGCCGTATCAAACCGCGTTTGCGCACCTGTCGCGTTTCGCGAAGGGCTTGCATCGCGGCAGCCGCGTGCATCGCGGACAGGTGATCGGCTATGTCGGCTCGAGCGGATGGGCCACGGGGCCGCATCTGCATTTCGAGGTGCGGGTCGACGACGTGCCGCGCGACCCGCTCACGGTCGCCTTGCCCGGCAACGGCTCGGGGCTGCATGGCGACGAGCGCAAGCGTTTCGCCGCGCAGGCGCAGCGCCTGTCCGCGCTGCTATGAGGGGCGGCGCGCTACGTTCTGTTCCGGCTGTCCCGCCGTGGCTGCCTGTGCTGCGCGCGCCGCACATGCGGCAGCTTCTCACGGCCGTCGTGATCCTCGCGTGCCTCGTTCCCGCGCTCGCACTCGCGAAGCGCGCGGCGCCGCGGCCGGCCGTGCTGGCCCGCGCGGCGATGGTCGTCGATCTCGCGAGCGGCAGGACGCTCTACGCGAAACATGCCGACGAACGGTTGCCGATCGCGTCGCTGACCAAGCTGCTGACCGCGATGGTCGTGCTCGATTCGAAGCGCTCGCTGCTGCGTCCGGCGCGCATCACGCACGACGACGTCGACCGTCTGAAATGGTCGCGCTCGCGTCTGCCCGTGGGCTCGCTGCTGTTGCGCAAGACCATGCTGCATATCGCGCTGATGTCGTCGGAGAACCGTGCGGCGTTTGCGTTGAGCCGCGACTATGCGGGCGGGCGCGGCGGCTTCGTGCGGGCGATGAACCGCACGGCGCGGCGGCTGCATATGTCGCGCAGCCATTTCGTGGATCCGACCGGGCTCTCGCCGCGCAATGTCTCGACGGCGCGCGATCTCACGCGGCTTGCGCGCGCCGCGTATCGCTACGCGAAGATCCGCAAGTACTCGACATCGAAGGGGCAGCTTGTGCTCGGCGGCGCAGGCCCGCTCATGTATCACAACACCGACCCGCTCGTGCGCCGCGCATCGTGGCATGTCGGCCTGCAGAAGACCGGCTTTACGAACGAGGCCGGCCATTGCCTCGTCATCGTCACGCGGGTGCGCGGACGCGCGATGCTGATCGTGCTGCTCGGCGACCCGACCCCGACCGCGCACTTCCAGGATGCAATCGATCTGCGGCGCTGGCTGCTCGGCAGACCGTGGACGCACGCAACGCACAGAATGACGCGCAAACGCCGCTAGGCCGTGGCGGCAACATAGCAACACCTCGTTTCCCGTTTCTCCCCAACGGGCGGCTCCAATGAAGGGAATGAACGATCCGTGCCGCGCGTTCTATTGATTGCGCGGTTTCGGTAACGTCGGTTCGCTCGAATTCGTCCGGGACCGATGCCGATGTCATGTCGATGCTGACCGGACCGCCTTATCAGCCTTCGAGGAGCAAACGAGATCATGCAAGCCTGTACCGCGGCCCGTGCCCGCCTGTCTTCCGATTTAAACCGTTTCGACAATTTCGATATCGATCATTCACCGGCGCGCCATCCGGCGAGGCGTCGCCGCGTGTTCGCGCGCGGCACGCTCGCCGCGCTTGGCATCGGCATCGGCATCGCATTCGCGGGCACGGCTTTCGCACAACAGCCCGCTTCGGGCATCAAGGTCGAAACCCTGCTCAAGACCGAAAAATCGTGGGACGGCACGCGCTACAAGGCATATCCGTCCGGGCAGCCGCAATTGTCGGTGCTGAAGATCGAGATTCCCGCGCATTCGGTGCTGCCGTGGCACACGCATCCGATGCCGAACGCGGGCTATGTGGTGTCCGGCGAGATCACCGTTGAAAAAGAGGACGGCGAGAAACAGACGGTCAAAGCCGGGCAGGTCTTGCCCGAAACGGTGGGCAGCGTCCATCGCGGTGTAACCGGTGATAGCCCCGTTACGCTGATCGTGTTCTATGCAGGCGCCGACGGGATGCCGCTTTCCCAGCATCCGTGAAGCGGTTTCGCGAATAATAGCGGGTCCGACGGTTCCGTATCGATTGCACTCGATCGCAGATCGGTGGCTATTGCGCGGCCCGCCGGCGAGACTTTGTCTGTTACTCGTCTATAAGCGACCCTCACCGGAGAAGAAATGACTGGCAAGACGGCTCAAGCACGACCGCTCGCCGCTGCGCGCTTCGCGCTCGCGGCGGCTGCGGCACTGGCGCTGTGGCAAGCGGCACCGCGCGCAGCGCATGCGGATACGACGCTGCTCAATGTGTCGTACGACGTGGCGCGCGAACTGTACAAGGACATCGACCCGGCCTTCACCGCCGAATACAAACAGAAGACGGGCGAGACCGTCGACGTGCGCCAGTCGCACGGTGCCTCGAGCGCGCAGGCGTTGTCGGTGCTGCAGGGCCTGCCGGCCGACGTCGTGACGATGAACCAGCAGAACGATATCGATCTGCTCGCGCAGCAGGGGCATTTGCTGCCCGAGAACTGGCGTACGCGCCTGCCGCACGACAGCGCACCGTATACGACGACGATGGTGTTCCTCGTGCGCAAGGGCAATCCAAAACACATTCAGGATTGGGACGATCTGGCAAAGCCGGGCATGCAGGTTGTGATTCCGAATCCGAAGACGGCCGGCAACGGACGCTACACGTACCTGGCCGCGTGGGGATACAAGAAGCTGCACGGCGCAACCGATGCGCAGGCGCTCGACTTCGAGAAAGCGATCTTCCGCAATGTGCCCGTGCTCGATACCGGCGGACGCGGCGCGACGACAACCTTCACGCAGCGCGGCATCGGCGATGTGCTCGTGACCTTCGAAAACGAGGTGGCGCTGATCGATAGCGGCGTGGGCGGCGGCGGTTTCGATGTCGTCTATCCGTCGATGAGCATTCTGGCGGCGCCGCCCGTTGCCGTGGTCGACAAGGTGGTCGACAAGCGCGGCACGCGCAAGGAAGCGCAGGCGTTCGTCGACTTCCTGTATTCGCCTGCCGCGCAGGAAATCATGGCGAAGCATCACTTGCGGCCGACCGACGCGTCGGTGCTCGCGAAGCATGCAAACGAGTTCAAGCCGATCAAAACTTTCACGGTCGAGCAGGTATTCGGCAACTGGCAGAACGCGCAGAAGGTGCATTTTGCCGATGGCGGCACGTTCGATCGGATCATCGTCGACCGGAAGTAGCTGCCGATCGACTCATCGCCCGCCTCCGTCTCCTTCCGTCTCCTTCAGTCTTCTTCTGCCCCTTCGTTGCGCGGGCCCACCGCTTGCGCAGCGACTCCACATCGATTTCGCCTCGACCTGACGCGCGTGCGGAACTAATCCGGCGCGCCTTCAATCACCTACTACTTTCAGACCTTGAACGACTGACGCCCTTCCGGACATAAGCGATTCATGGTGCATGACTTTCGTCCGCCCCGCCGGATCCTCGCATCAGATTGTTCGACCGTGAAGTGTCGGGCACGAGTGCGTTCCATCAGGAGAGTCACTTCGTCATGACAACGGAAACCAAAGTCTCGATTTGCTTGCCGACGTTTCAGCGTCCCGATCTGATCGTCCAGTGTCTCGATTCGTGTCTTGCGCAGACGCACCCGAATATCGAAGTGCTGATCGGCGACGATTCGAAAGACGACCGCACCAGACAGCTGATCGAAACGCGCTACGCTGGCGAGCCGCGCATCCGTTACAGGAAACACGAGCCATCGCTGAAACAGCCGCGCAATATCGCAAGCCTGTTCGCACGCGCAACCGGCGACAAGATCGTGCTGATTCACGACGACGACTATCTCGCGCACGACTGCATCGACCGTCTGCTGCGCGCATGGGCGCTGAGCCCCGCGATCGAGGTCGCGTTCGGCGATCAGTACGAGGTGGACGAGGCCGGCAAGATCGACATCGAAGGCAGCGCACGGCTCAATGTCGCGTATTTCCGCACGGCCGGCGCGCAAGGCCTGCAACCACTGCCGGGGCGCACCGGCGTGATCCAGATGCTGCCGAACAACGGCTGGATGGCGAACGCCGATCTCGTCAAGCGCATCAGCTACAAGGAGCGCTACGGTCTGGGCTGCGAATATGTGTTCGGCACGCAGCTATGCCTCGCGGCGCGCGGCGTGTACTACCTCAAGGAGTATGTGTCGTACTGCCGGAAGACGAATGTGTCGATCACGACCACGACGCGTGCTTCGATGGGCGCGGCGACCATGCATGCCTACGATTTTCTCGTGCACCTGGCGTTGCCGCCGCCGCTCGAGCCCGCGCGCCGTGTCGCGTTGCGGCGCATGGTGCCGATCGTCGTGTCGATCTACTCGAAGAACGGCGCACCCATGCGCGCGTTGCGCGTCGCGCTCACGCATCTGTATGCCTACCGCTACGGCTTCGACCGGCGGCTGTATTTCCACCTCGCGAGGATTGCCGTCGCGTCGCTGAAGCCGGGCCACGGCGTGCCGCAGCGCGCCGATTGAAGTCAGCCCTTGTTGAAGCGCGCAAGGAACTGCTGCGCGCGCGGCGACTTCGGCGCACCGAAAAACGCCTCGGGCGGCGCGCTCTCGACAACCTGGCCGCCGTCCATAAACACGACGCGTGTCGCGACCTGGCGCGCGAACTCCATCTCGTGCGTGACGATGATCATCGTCGCGCCTTCGGCGGCAAGCGATTTCATGACCGCGAGCACCTCGCCGACGAGCTCCGGGTCGAGCGCGCTAGTCGGCTCGTCGAAGAGCAGCACGTCGGGTTTCATCGCCAGCGCGCGTGCGATGCCGACGCGCTGCTTCTGGCCGCCCGACAGCCGTGACGGAAACTGATCGCGCTTGTCGGCGAGGCCCACGCGCGCGAGCAGCGCTTCGGCCTCGGCGCGCACGCTTGCACGGTCGCGCTTCAACACGTGCAGCGGCGCTTCCATCACGTTCTCGAGCACGGTCAGATGCGGCCATAGCGCAAAGTGCTGAAATACCATGCCGATTTTCGCGCGCATCTGGGCGAGGTCCGCATCGCTCATCTTGATGCGCGTGTTGTCGCGCACGCCCATGCGCTTGCCGGAAATATGCACGCTGCCCGCATCGGGCGTCTCGAGCCAGTTGATGCAGCGAAGCAGCGTGGATTTGCCGCAGCCGGACGGCCCGAGCAGGCAGATCGTTTCGCCTTGCGCGACATGCAGCGACACGTCGCGCAAGACGTGATTGCTGCCGAACGACTTCGAGATGCCGCTTAGCATCACGACCGGGCGTGCGCCGTCTTGCGCGGCGAGCGCGGCGTCGTGCAGGGTTTGGGCGGCGGGTTGCGTGAGCGGGGCGGCAGCCCACGAAGCGGTAGGGGAATTCACGCGCGGCGTTCCTCGGCAAGTTTGTTCAATGCACCGGTGCCGGCCTCGATCGCGAGGCAAACGCACCAGTAAAGCAGCACGGCCGTGACGAAGGCCGCGAACGGAATGAAGTAGGTCGACTGGATACCGGTCATTTCGTGCGTGAGCTCGTTGACGGCGATCACAGTCAGAAACGCGCTGTCTTTCACGATCTGGATGATCTGATTGCCGATCATCGGCATCGCGCGCAGGAAGATCGGCGGCAGGATGATCCGGCGCAGCAGCGTGAAACCTGAAAAGCCGTAAGCCGTGCCCGATTCGATCAGCGTAACGGGCAATTCACGCCACGCGCCGCGCAGCAGTTCGGCCATATACGCGGTGTTGTAGAGAATCAGCGCGATCGCGCCGGCCCACCAGTTCGACAGGCTGATGCCGAGCGTCGGCAGCCCGAAATAAATCAGATACACGAACAGCAGGAACGGCGCGCAGCGCATCGCATCGACGTAGGCCGTTGCCGCGCGCGCAATCGCCTTGCGCCTGGACATCAGCAGCGGTGTGAGCAGCGCACCGAGCACGAGCGACGCGAACGCCGACGAGACGAGCAGAATCACGGTATTGAGGAGGCCGGACAGCACGTCGGCGCGCTGCGCCCAGATCGTCGCGAAGTCGTGGATCATGCGGCTTCCCCTTGCCGCACGCGCGACTCGATGGTTCGCTGCACGCGCAGCAGCGCGTAGACGATCACGCTGTACAGCACGAGCGCGAACACGAACGGCGGCAGCGGCTCGTACGTATTCGAGCCGACGCGCAGCGCCGCGCGCGTGATTTCGACGATGCCGATTACGGCGACGGCCGGCGTCGATTTGATCTGCAGCGTCATTTCGTTGACGAGGCCCGGCAGGCTCGCGCGCCAGACCTGCGGCAGCACGATGCGGCGCATGCGGGTGAGCCGCGGCATCGCGAACGACAGTGCCGCGTCGTACTGATCGCGCGGAAACTCGATCAGCGCGCTGCGCCACACTTCGCAATTGAACGCGGACGTGCTGATGGTCAGCGCGACGATGGCCGCGGGCACCGGATCGAGCGACAAGCCGAACTGCGGCAGCGCGAAGAAAATCAGCAGCGTCAGCGTGACGGTCGGGCACGAGCGGACGATACTCACGTACGAATACACCGCGCGGTCGAGCACCGGCACGCGTGCCCAGCGGATCAACGCGAGCGCGAGGCCGAGCGGCACGCCGAGCACGATGCTCGCGAGCGACAGCGAGATCGTCGAGAGCGCGCCGCGCGTGATGCTCCAATAGTCGAATGCGGTCATCAGGCGGGCTCGTCTACGCAATCAGTTGATCGACTGCGGCATCGATTCGAAGCTCGCGCCGAACCACTTCTTCTGCATCGCGTACATCTCGCCGCTCTTGCGCAGGTCGAACAGAACGGCATTGATCATCTGAAGCGCGGCGGTATTGCCTTTCTTCACGGCCCACGCGATATAGACGGGCTGGCCGATCGCCTGGCCGAGCGCAAAATTGTCGGGACGCGTCTTGATCAGCGAGTTCAGGTTGATCTGCGTATTCGCGACCGCATCGAGCCGGCCGACGCCGAGATCCTGATACGCCTCCGGATACGACTGGTATTCGACGATCTGTTTGATGCCCTGGCCGCCATGCTTCTTTTTGAGGCCTTCGTCGTAGGCCTTCAGATCGGCGAGCATCGCACTGCCGGTCTGCACGCCGACCACCTTGCCGACGAGGTCGTCGCCCGACTTGATGCTGGAACCCTTCTTCGTCGCGAAGTACGTCGTCGATTCGACGAGCGGCGTCGTGAAGTCGAACGTGTTCTTGCGCTCGGGGGTGACGAGCACCGCGGTGACCGCCATGTCGTACTTGCCCGTCGTCACGCCGGGCAGGATGCCGGGCCACGGCATGATCTGCTGCCGCACTTCGACCGGCAGCTTCTTTTTCACGAGCGCGAGCATCTCGTTGTCGTAGCCGGTCGGTTTGCCGTCGTCGACGAATTCGAACGGCTTGAAGTCGTCTTCGGTGGCGACGGTCAGATAGCCGCGTGCCTTGATGTCGTCGGCGCCCGCCGCGTGGGCATGTGTCGCGAAGCCGAAGCCGAGACTCGAGGCGGCGAGCGCCGCGAACAGCGTCAGGACGACGGCGCGCCGGGCAGATGCGTGCGGTCGCGTGGCGAGGGCGGTAACGGCGGTGATGCTGGACTTGAAGCGGGACGGCATGTCATTCCCCTTTGCGGTTTGGATGCGGCGGTCGATGAGTCGTCGCTGCGAAACAGCGATATTTGTTTGCACACTTACGAGTTCGAACGCGTCGATGCAAATGACATGCCAGTGATGAGGTTTGCCGCGCCTGCGCGGCGTGTATGTGCGATGCGCACTGCGGCGGCCACTGCGCAGAGGGAGCGACGCACCAAAGCATCGCGGTAATGCACGTCGGGCAGCGTGTTTTGCACTGGTTTGGACCGGAGAAGCGAAGCGCGCTCGATGATTGGGGGCATAGGCCCGAACGCAAAATGGAACCATGACGAACCTCGCAAACGCAACGCGATGTACCGCCACCCGAACCCTTTCTTCCTGATACGATGTGTACTGACTAAATAGCGAATCAGAGGAGATCGGATGATGACTGAGGCGACCCATGACGGCATGGATGGCGGCGCGCCATGACCGTTCGCGCCCGCACCAAACGGACTGCCGCTCAAGCAGCGCCTGCCGCGCCCGCGCGCGCGGACGACGCCGATCCGTCCGAGTGGCGGCACACCGCGCTCGATGCGCGGCCCGGCTTTCTGATCCGCCGTCTGCATCAGATTCACGTCGCGCTGTTTATCGAGGAGTGCGCCCCGGAAGGGATCACGCCGGTGCAATACAGCATTCTGACGGCGCTCGATCAGATGGGGCCGTCGGAGCAGATTGCCTTGTCGAACGCGGTCGGACTCGATCGCGCGAATACGGCCGATGTGATTGCGCGGCTTGCCGAGCGGCGCTTTATCCAGCGGCGCGGTTCGCGCACGGACAAGCGCAAGAAGGTCGCGGAGCTGACCGACGTGGGGCGCGCATTGCTGGCGCGGCTCGAAACCGGCGTCGAGCGTGCGCATGAACGCACGCTGGCTGCGCTGCCGGCCAGCGATCGCAAGCAGTTTATGGAATATCTCGTGCGGCTCGTCGAAACGAACAACGAACTGAGCCGCACGCCGATCAGGCGCGAGCGTACACGCGAGTAGGCGAAGCTAGGCCTCCGGCTGCGCGCTCGCCAGCGCGTCGTGCACCGCTTGCGCGACCGCGAGCACGCCTTCGTCGTCGCCGCGCGCGCCGATCACCGAGAGCCCAAGCGGCGCGCCGTCGAACGACGTCCACGGCAGATTGACCTGCGGCAAACCGCCGAGCCCGGCGATGCATAGCATCTGCTGCGAGCGCACGCGCACTTCGTCGACTTCCGCGCCTGACGTGCCGATCAGCGGCGCGATCCACGGCAATGTCGGCATCACGATATAGGTATCGGGTTCCTCGAAGACGCGCGCGAGCGAGCGGATCGCATCGACGCGCACGCGCTGCGCGTCGTGCACCTGCGCGGGGTTGATCGTGACCGCAGCCTGCATGCGCTGGCGGATATCGGCGCCGAAGCTGTCGGGATGCCGCATCGCCCATGCGCCATGCTGTTGTGCGATCTCGGCCGCCTGCAGCACACGGAAGCCTTGCGCCCAGGTTTCGGGTTTGAGGCTCGCGGACGACAGCAGGCTCATTTCGAAGCGTTCCGACAAGACGTCGAATGCCGTGGCGAAGGCGGTCCGGACGCGCACGTGCAGCAGTGTGACGATGTCGTCGGGCAGGCACAGCATGACGCGTTCGGGCAAGGTTCGCGCGCGGGTCCGCGCGAGCACGTTGAAGACATCGGCGAGCAATCGGCCATCGCGCGTGAACCAGCCGACCGTATCGAAGCTGTGCGCGAGCGTGAAGCATCCGTTGCCGGCGATGCGGCCGTGCGTCGGCCGGATGCCCCAGATGCCGCAATAGCTTGCGGGCAGACGGATCGATCCGCCGCAGTCGGTGCCGAGGCCGATGTCCGCGTAGCCGGCCGCGACCGCGACGGCCGAGCCCGATGACGATCCGCCCGGTATGCGTGCCGGACTCGCAGGATTGCGCGGCGTGCCGTAATGGACATTGATGCCGGCAAGGCTGTACGTGAGTTCGTCGGTGACGGTCTTGCCGACCCATTGCGTGCCTTCTTCGAGCAGCATGCGCACGGCAAGCGCGGTGGAAGTGGCGACGGGCTGCGCGGCGGCCCACGTCGGGTTGCCGCAGCCCGCCCGCAGCCCTTCGATGTCGAACACGTCTTTGACCGCGAGACGCTTGCCCGCCAGAGCGGCTGCCGCCGATGCGCGCCGTGCCGCGAGATGCGCGGCCAGCTCTACGGCAATCGGCGTGGGCAACGCGTTGAAGCCATCGCGGACGAAGGCGCCATTGAGGCCCGGTTCGAGCAGTGTGTTCTCGTTCATCTGTCCATCCAGCTTACATGCGCGGCGACGACGCGCCATTCCTGATCGATCTTCACCCAGGTTTGCGACTGGCGTCCGATACGCGCTTCGCCTTCGCGTGTGAACGCGATGTTCGCGACCGCGTAATCGTGTCCGAATGTCGTGATCGAACGATCGACGACGGTTCGCATGAGGTTAGCGCCGGGCCGTCGCGCGCGAAAGGCGCGAATCTCGTCATATCCGTGCAAATTTTCGGTCGCCCCATAGCGCAGCGTATGCGGGCTGTTCCAGAACAACGTGTCGAGCATCTCGACATCGTTGGTGGTGAGCGCGGTTTCATACGCGTCGAATGCGGCGCTGACGGCGGCGTAGGTGGCAGGATCGTTGATCAGCATAGGGAAAAACGCGAAAGTGCGAGGCGAGTAATGCGGGCGTCCAGTGTTGCAGAAAAAGAGCGAGCGTGCATGCGGTTCGCGACGCGGCGTCAGCGTGCCTGCAGCGCAGCCTCGAACAGTGCGACGGGCGCTGCATAGACGCCGCGGCCGATGAGACCCGTGTGTCCGTCGGCGCCGATCATCGCGATGGCGGCGAGCGGTTCGATGCCGCGCCGCACGACGGCGGCGGCATCGAGTGCGCAATGCAATCTGCCATCGAATGCGGGATGCTGACCGGCGAGCAGAGCGGGTTGCGCATCGCGCCAGCCGGCGGGCAGCCACGCGGCGAATGCGCTCGCGGGTTCGGGCGCCAGCGCGAACGCGTGCGCGCCGAAGCCGGCTGCGTCGATCACGCCGCTGTCGCCGGTCAGCGGCGCGACGGGCAGGTGCGCGGCGACGCTGTCGAGGCGCGGCCCGGCAGGCGCCGCAGCCGCATGCGTGGTCCATACCGATGGCGTGCCCGCGAGCCGCACGCCGACTTCGCGGCCGTTGCCGGCCAGCGCGACGACGAGGGTCGATGCGGCGCTGTCGTTGTCATCGTCATCGGCGTGGTTCGCTGCGGCCGACATCATCAGATGACACGCGGCCATCCACAGCGTCAGAAAGAACAGCGGCGTATCGGCGAGCATTGCAGCGACAGACGGCTCGTCGACGAACGGCAATAGTTGCGCGCGCAGCGCGGCGGTTGCCGATGTCGTGCGTGCATGCAAATCGTCTCCGTCGGCAAGTCCGGCCGCCGCGAGCGGAAACAGGTCGATCGGGCCGATGCGCGCGAGCGCCGCGGCAAGATGGCTCGCAAGCACCGTGTCGCGCCATGCCAGCCGCGCAAGCACTTGCGGATTGCGGCTGCCGAAACGGATCTGCGCGCCCGCACCGCTGCCCAGCAGCGACCAGGCGCGGCGCGGTGCGGCCGATAGATGGGCGGCGTTCGATGCGCTCGCGTCCGCCACTTCGACGAGCGTCGACGACGGCGACACCACGGCGGCAAGCGGCGTCACGACGCCGAATGATTGCGCGCTGACCAGCTTGACCTGGCCGCTTGCGATCATCTGTTCGGCTTGCGCTTCGGTCGTCGCCCATTTTTCGTAGAGGCAGCACAGCACCGCTGACGACAGTACCGGTGGCGCAGGATTGCACGGGTCCGCATAAGGCGGCCCCGCGTGCAGCAGCGTGAAGTCGGGCAGGCCGACCGCGTCGCGGGCGCGCGCGACGGTGTGCCAATGCGGCCGCACCGCGTACAGGCGAGCAAGGGCACGCTGCGTTGCGTCGGCGTGGGACTCCGCGCGCGCGTCTGTCCCGGCACTGCGGGGCGCATCGTGGTTCATCGCATTCATCGCGAACCCACGCCGGGGCGCAGCCAGCCGCGTATGCGCGACCACAGCATTTTCCAGAACAGATTGCCCAGATCGAGCGGCGCATTGGCCGGCGGCGTTGCGGAAGGCGTCACTGCGGAAGGAGCCGCTGCGCGATTCGAAGAGGCCGATGGGTTCGCCGCCGTGGTGCTCGCGTGCGGCGCATCCGCGATTTGCGCGATGTGACTTTCGGCGCGTGTCCGAACTGCGTCGGGCGTCGGTTCGGCGTCGGCTGTTTCCAACGTGTCGGCCACCGGCGCAATCGCATCCGGCGCGGTGTTTTGCGTCTCGCTTTGCGCGCCGGCGTGATGTTGCTGCGCGTCGAGCTTCGCTTTCAGATTCTGTGCAAATGCGTCCGTCAGGCGCGTCGCGAGTTCCTTCACGATGCCGCCGCGCGAAAACTGCGCAAGCGTGCCGGCAATCGTGTAATCGACCTTGACGTCCACGCGCGTTTGCTCGGGCGAAATTGCATGCAGTGCAAACGCGGCCACGCCTTTCACGCGCGACGCGCTCTTGCGATCGACGCCGCCGCCGCTGACGCTGCCGCGCCGTTCGTTTTCGTCGAGTGTCATCTCGCCGTCGCCCGCGAAGCTCGCGACGATCGGGCCGAGCTTGACGGTCATCGCGAGCTTGAGCGCGCCATTGTCGGGCGGCGCGCTCAGCGTCGCACCGGGCAGACACGCGACGATGCCGGGCGTGTCATGAAACGAGGTCCACACGTCGTCGAGCGGATAGGCGACGGTAAAGCTTTGTTCGATTTCCATTGAGTCTCGCGAGCGGCAAAGATTAGAAGGCGGCGGATACGCTTGCGCAGCAGGTCAAACCGCGCTGGCCGCGGCCGCGGTCGACGCCCGGGAGGCGGGCGCGGCGGCGGCCGCGCGCCGCGCATCGAGCACGCGGCGGATCGCGCGGACGATACCGACATAGCCGGTGCAGCGGCACAGATTGCCCGCGAGTTCGTAGCGCACGCGCGCATCGTCGGCGTCGGGCAGACGGGTCACGATGTCGCGCGCGGTCACGAGCATGCCCGGCGTGCAATAGCCGCATTGCAGCGCGTGCTCGGCGGAAAACGCGGCGCGCAACTCGTTCATCAACGCGTCGTTGTCGAAGCCTTCGATCGTGCGCACCTGCGCGCCCGCGCACGCAATGGCCGGCGTGATGCACGAGCGCGCCGGCGCGCCGTCGATCTGCACCGTGCAGGCGCCGCAGACGCCCTGTTCGCAGCCGATGTTCGTGCCGGTCAGCAGTTGCGTTTCACGCAGGAAGTCGGCGAGATTCGTGCGCGGTTCGACGAAGGCGGCGACCGGCGTGTGGTTGACGGTCAGTTGCAGCGGTTTTTTCAGCGCGTCGGTCATTGCGGGTTCCTGCCATCAGTGCGGAGCGTCGCGGCCGCGCGTTCGAGGGCGACGCGATGCACCTGGTATTCATAGCTGCCCGGTTCGAGGCCTGCGTCGAGCAGATGCGGTTCGAGCGTGGCCGGTTGCGGCGCATCGATCAATGCGCGCGCGTCGGCGATCAGATGCGGCGGGCCGTCGAGTGCGCCGATCACCGCGCGGCAGATGCCTGCCGCGCTATCGTCGATAAACAGCGCGATCGCTTCGGCGAACTCGCCGGGTTTGCGGTTGAACTTGTAATAGCTCCAGCGCGCGCCGGTGGTCAGCTTGCGGATGCGTACGCCGGTCAGCAGCTCGTCGGGTTCGAGCGCGGTCGTGAAGGCGCCGGCCATCCAGTCTGCGCTTTTGACGATGCGTTCGCCTTGCGGGCCTGCCACGAGAAAGTCCGCATCGAGCCCGCACATCACGTTGATCCAGTCCGCTGCCGGGTCCGCATGCGCGAGACTCCCGCCGAGCGTGCCGCGATTGCGCACGGCGCGGTAGGCGATGCCGCGCGCGACGTAGGCCATCAGACCTTGCGTGTAGTCGTCGACCATGCGGTCTTCGATCTGCGCGTGCGTGATGCCCGCGCCCAGCACGCCGAATGCGCCTTCATCGCGGCACGCGCGCAACGCGGCGATGCCGCGCACGTCGACGAGCAGTTCCGGTTGCGCGAAACGCAGGTTCATCATCGGGCCGAGCGACTGGCTGCCGGCAACGAACTTGCCGATGCCGTCGCTCGCGGCGACGAGGCGCACCGCATCGTCGCAGTCCTGCGGCTTTTCGTAGTCGAATGCAGCGGCTTTCATGCGGGTACTCCTTTAGCGGCATCGCTGCGCGCGGCGCTCGCTTGCGCGAGCGCTTCGAGCACGGCGCGCGGCGAGACTGGCAGACGCGTCACTTCGGCGCCAAGCGGCCGCAATGCATCGTTGACCGCATTCGCGATCGCGGCGGTCGAGCCGATCGCGCCCGATTCGCCGATGCCTTTCTGGCCGAACTCGGTGTAGGGAGCCGGCGTTTCCATATGCTCGATGCGGATCGGCGGCACTTCGGTTGCGCCGGGCAGCAGATAGTCGGCAAGCGTCGAGGCGAGCGGCTGGCCGTCTTCGCTATACGGCATCGCTTCGTAGAGCGCGGTGCCGATGCCTTGCGCGGCGCCGCCATACACCTGGCCGTCGACGACCATCGGATTGATCAGCACACCGCCGTCTTCGACGATCACGTAGTCGAGAATCTCCGTGAGTCCGAGCGCGGTATCGACGGCAACGACGACCGCGTGGCATGCATAGCTGAAGGTGCCCGTGTCTCGCTTCGCCTGATACGTGGTCGCGACTTCGAGTCCGCGTGGGTCGACATCGGGCGGCAGCAGCTGCGGTTTCAGGTACCACGTGTGCGCGATCTGCTCGAGCGTGCACGATGCACCGTCGGCGCCGAGCACGGCGCCCGGTTGCCAGCTCGCGTTTTCGACGGGCGTTTTCAGCAGCCACGCGCCGATTTTCAGCAGCCGTTGCTTGAGTTCCTTCGCGGCCTGTCCGACCGCGCCGCCGGCCATCACGATCGAGCGCGAGCCCCAGGTGCCGGTCGAGTAGGGCGTGACGCCCGTATCGCCGAGCACGACACGGATTCGATCGGTATCGATGCCGAGCACGTCGTGGGCGATCTGCGCGAGCGTCGTCTCCATGCTCTGGCCATGCGAGTGCACGCCCGCGCGTATTTCGAGCACGCCGTCGGGCGTCAGGCGCAGCACCGCGGGCTCGCGCCCCGGCACCATCGGAATGCCCCAGCCGTGATAAACGGAGGTGCCGTGCGCGCCCTGTTCGCAGAACACCGCGATGCCCAAGCCGATCCGGCGTCCATCCGCCTCGCCGCGCTGCTGTCGCGCGCGCACCGCGGGCAGGTCGATCGCGGCGACCGCGCGGCGCACCGCTTCAGGATAGTCGCCGCTGTCGAAATGCTTGTTCGTGATGTTGTCGAACGGCATTTCATGTGGTTCGACCAGATTGCGCAGCCGGACTTCGTGCGGCTCGAGACCGGCCGCCACCGCAATCGCGTCCATCATCGTTTCGATCGCATAGCAGACGCCCGTGCGCGCCACGCCGCGATACGGCAGGATCGGCGGCTTGTTGGTCGCGACCGACCACGTGCGGCAGCGATAGCGGTCCATCTTGTACGGGCCGGGCAGAATGCTGCCGACTTGCGCCGCTTCGAGGCACGCCGAAAAGGGATACGACGAATACGCACCCGAATCGACGGTTGCTTCGCATTCGACTGCAATCAGACGTCCGTCACGCTGCGCATACGCGGTGATGTCGTAGTCGTGCTCGCGGCAATTCGCGTTTGCGGTCAATTGCTCGCGGCGGTCTTCGAGCCAGCGGACCGGCCGCTCGAGCTGCATCGCGAGCCACCCGCAGCACACCTCTTCGGGCAGCAGAATGCCCTTGTAGCCGAAGCCGCCGCCCACGTCGGGCGCGATGACGCGCACCTGGCCTTCGTCGAGACCGAGACACTGCGCGAGACCCGTGCGCGTGATATGCGGCATCTGCGCCGACGTGTGCACGATCAATTGCGCAAGCCGCTTGTCCCAGTGCGCGACGACGCCGCGGCCCTCCATCGGCGCCATGCTCTGGCGCGACGTTCGCAGCTTGCGTTGTACGCGGATCGGGGCGGTACGGCGGATGTCGTCGAGATCGGTTTCGACTTTCGCGTCGACGAAGGTTTCGAGGAATACGTTGTCGCCCCAATGCTCGTGCACGAGCGCGGAGCCTTCGCTGCGCGCGTCGAGCATATCGACGACCGCGGGCAGCTCTTCGAAGTCGACAAACACCTGCGCGGCGATATCCTCGGCTTCGGCGCGTGTGGCGGCCACGCACATCGCGATCATTTCGCCAACCTGACGAACCTTGCCTCGCGCGAGAACAGGCTGTTCGGACGACTTGAAGCCCGGCAGCCCCGAGTTCGCGACGATCGGCTGCACGCCTTCGAGATCGGCGTGGGTATACACCGTATGCTCCTGGCCCACGGGCTTTTCGATGCCGACGATATGACCGTGTGCGATCGGACTGCGCACGAACGCGACGTCGAGCATGCCGACCATGCGGATGTTGCCGACGTATTCGCCGCGCCCGTGCATGAAGCGCGCGTCTTCCTTGCGCTCGAGCGACGCGCCGATGCCTTGCGGGCGGTCCGACGGTTGCCTGACGGGTCGTTTGATCATCTTGGAGTATTCCTCGCGGCGTGAAGGGGAGATCGAAAGCCGGTGTTGCGCCGTGCTTGCGCTTACGCGGCCCGCGCGAGCGGCAGGCTCGGCGAGTTCGCGTCGTAGCGCACGCCGTCGCGCACGCACAGCACGGGTGTCAGCATGCGGTCGGTGACGACCTGCGTGCCCTCGTTGTCTTCGAGCACCCAGCGGCCGCGGCGGTCTTCGAGCACGCTGATGTCGGCCACGCCGCCCGGCTTCAACGTGCCGAGCTCGCCTTCCATGCCGATCATGCGCGCCGCGTTCGACGTGACCATCCGCACGACCTGTTCGAGCGGCAATCCGAGCGCGAGCATGCTCGTCATCGCGCTGACGAGACTGAATTGCGTGCGGCCGAGGAACGAGTGTTCTTCGTCAGGGTGGCTATCGGGGGTGCCTGCCGGCGCCGGCAGGTGCGTGTTGTAGCCGTGCATATCGGCGCCGAGCGTGTCGGGCACGACGCCCGCATCGAGCACGATGCGCGCCGTTTTGAAACTGAAGTGCGAGCCGTGGCCGACGTCGATTTTCAGACCGCGCGCAATCGCTTCGGGCACGAGCGGATGCAGCTTGCCGTTTTCCTCGACGAAGCCGCCCGGGTGGCGGCTGAACGGGTGCGCGAGGATATCGCCGGGCTTCAGCGTTTCGACGACCTGATTGAAGATCGAATCGGGATTGACGGGCAAGCCGCCGCTTTCCGGTTTGGGCCACAGCTGACCGAAATGGATATAAACGGGCAGTCGCGCGTCGCGGCCGATCTGCGACGCGATCTTCATGACATCGAGGCCCCAACGCGCGAAGCCGCCGATTTCGGCATGCGCCTTCACGCCTTTCACGAGGTCGGTATTCGCGCGTGCGGCTTTCACGGTCGCCGATGCGTCGAGACATTCGGGGCGATAAAGTTCGGGGTAGTAGTGTCCCTCGAGGCCGCCGACGATATAGGCGGAGATAAACGCGAGCACGCGCGTTTTCGACGGTTCGGCGATAAAGCTGCGAAACCCCGGAATCGTGATGCAGCTGGGGCCGCCCTGGTCGACGAGCGTCGTGACGCCGGAGCGTACGCCGCACATGTCGGGGTTCAGCCCGAAGCGGCCGGTCACGTACTGATAGACGTGCGCATGCGTGTCGATGAGGCCCGGCAGCACGAGCCGGTCCTTGCAGTCGATGATTTCGGCAATCGGCGCGGTCGCGGCAAGGTCGGGGCCGATCGCGGCAATGCGCTCGCCTTCGACGAGGATGTCGAGCGTCGCGTCGAGACCGGCTGCGGGATCGATCACTCGGCCGCCTTTCAGTAGAACCTGGGTCATAGCGGATATCGGGCTGGTTGGCTGTGGGAAATGCGTGGTGTACCGCAAATACCATGCCGGTTTTCAATGCGGGCGGGCAAAGCGCGTGAGGAGGCGCGACCTCATGCGGCGCGTGAGGGTCCGCACGGCATTTGCATGGACAGGCGGCGGCGCACGTGCGTGCCCGCCGTCGACGCCTTGGTGGTGCGGCCGCGCACCGGATCAAGGCGTCGCGCATGGTTATGGTGAATTGTGTGGTGTACCTCGATTATTTATTCGCGCGCGCCGATTCGCTAGAATGCAGCGCATCCGGTGTTGCGGCGTGCGCGCGAGCGAGCGCATTTGCCGGCCGCTTAGTGAGCCTCTTAGTCAGCCTCTTAGTCAGCCTCTTAGTCAGCCTCTTAGTCAGCCCCTTAGTCAGCCTGTTTGCCAGCTTGTTTGCCCAGGACCAAAGACCCATGTCGACTACGATCAACGATGAAACCGCCGCAAGTTCGGTTAGCGAAGCGTTGCGCGCATGGCAGGCGCGTTCGCCGCTGTTCAGCCGGCCCGGCTTCCTGATTCGCCGCATGCATCAGATTCACGGTTTTCTGTTTGCCGAGGAAACGGCGGAATTCGATGTCACGCCCGTGCAGTACAGCCTGCTGACGGCGCTCGACGCGCTCGGCGAGATCGATCAGAACTCGCTAGCGATTGAAATCGGCCTCGAGCGTTCGAGCGTGGCCGAGGTGATGCCGCGTCTCGAAGGGCGTGGGCTGATCGAGCGGCGTCAGGCCGACTACGACCGGCGTGTGAAGCTCGTCAAGCTGACGCGGCAGGGCAAGCGCCTCGTCGCGAAGATGGCGCCCGCGGTGCAGCGTGCGCACGACCGCACGATCGAGCATCTGCCGCCCGACGAGCGCGATCTGTTCATGCTGCAACTGATCCGGCTCGTCGAGGCGAACAACGAGAACAGCGTGGTGCCGTTCCGCTTGCCGCAGGATTGATCGCGAAAGCGACTGCGTGGCTCACCGGCCACGCAGTCACGCGGCTGCATGCCGAGACTATGCAAGCACCGTGAATTCCACTTCCACCGGATGCAGCGCGTTGATCGGCACGATGTCTTGCGGGCATGCGGAAAATACGAACACGCAATCCATCGCGGCCTTGATGTCGACGTAGTCGCCGGCCTTCGATACAGGGGGCAGCCACTCGATCGAATAGTCGGGCTTCACCGGAATGTTCATCCACAGGTTGAACGGCTGCGGCACTTCGCGTGCACGCAGGCCGATTGCCTTGAGCGCGAGCCGCATGTTGTCCGCGCAATTGTCGTGATAGCCGGTTACGCCCAGGTTCCGGTAGCGGTACAGGTCGCAGGCGGCGATCAGCGTGTCGTGCACGCCCGGCGACGTGTCGGCGATCAGTTCGGCGATCGGGCGGCGCTGGTTCGTCACGAGCGGGTCGCCTGCTTGCGGAATCACCTTGTCGATAAAGGCGCGCGTATGCTCGAACGACAGAAACTCGTTCAGATGCGCGGCGTTGAAAATCCATGTATCGCAGACCTGCGTGCCGTGCGTGTTTGTCACGCGTATCGTTTGGCCCGCTTTCACGCGCACGGCGCGGCCGCAGCGCGCCGGAACCGTGTAGGTGCGGCCGGGCTCGGGCGTGCCGTCGGCGGAAATCGGCTCGTGCAAGGTCGCGTTTTCGCCGAGTGCGCTGCCGTTGTCGTCGTGCGTGTGCGCGTGGCTTTCGGTGGCGGCGAGGGTGGCTGTGGTCATTACTGGTTCCTTTTGTACGGGTGGTGTCGGGTTCCGGAAGGCCCGCGTCGAGCTTCGGGGTCGGGTCGTCACGGTGTTCCGGGTCTTCAGTCAGGGCGCTTCGTTGCAAAGCTCGACGAGGCAGTGCGCGAGGGCACGCGTGCCGAGCACGAGATGTTCGTCGGCGGTGGCTTCGAGCGGGTTATGGCTGATGCCGGCGCGGCTCGGCACGAAGATCATCGCGGTTGCGCAGTGCTTCGCGAGATGCAGCGCGTCATGAAACGCGCCGGAGACGATCGGTTGCGAGCGCACGCCCAATGCATCGCAGGCCGCCCGCACACGCGCGATGGCGGAGTCGGCGAAATGCACGGGCGCGTGCTCGAATAGCGGTTCGAGATGCACGTCGGCGCCGTGTTGCGCCATGCAATCGGCGAGCGCCGCGTCGAAGCGTGCGAGCACCGCAGGCTCGGGATGCCGGAAGTCGACGGTGAAGGTGACTGCCGACGGAATCGTATTGATCGAGTTCGGTTCGATGTGCCAGCTGCCGAACGTGATGCGTGCCGCTTCTCCGCCGAGTTCGAGCGCGAACGCTTCGATTGCGCCGCGCACGCGCACCGCGAGCGTCATCGCGTCGCGGCGCACCTGCATCGGCGTCGTGCCCGCGTGCGCGGCCGCGCCGCTGCAACGGACCGAATGCCAGCGCACGCCTTGAATACCGGTCACGACGCCAAGCGGCGTGGCGGCCAGTTCGAGCAATGGTCCCTGTTCGATATGCAGTTCGATAAAGGCATGGACGGGAGCCAGGGTACGCGTTGCGAGCGCGGGAAATTCGCTGCGATGCGCATCGAGCGTCGCGCCGAACGTGACGCCGGCCGCATCGCTGACCTTCCGGTAACCGTCGAGCCGCGACGGGTCGACGAACGTGCTCGAGCCCATCGCGCCAGGCTGAAAGCGCGAGCCTTCCTCGTTGGTCCAGATTGCGACTTCGAGCGGACGGCGCGTGCGGATTTTCGCATCGGCAAGCGCGGCGAGGCATTCGAATCCGGCCAGCACGCCGTACGCGCCGTCGAGCCGGCCGCCGGTCGGCTGCGTGTCGATATGGCTGCCGGTCATGACCGGCGGCAGGTCTTCATCGCCGGCGCGGCGGAAAAAGAGATTCGCGCACGCGTCGGTCGAGACCGTGCAGCCAAGCGCCTCTGCGCGTTCGATAAGGCCGCGCCGTGCGCTGAATTCGAGTGCCGACAGCGCGGGGCGATCGACGCCGCCGTCGCCGCGCGCGCCGATCGTTGCGAGCGCATCGATTGCGTCGATCAGGCGGGTGGCGTCGACATGCTGGGCTGCGCGTAGTGCGCCTGTCGTGTCGTGGGAGAGTGGGGTCATGTCGTTTGCGTGTCCGTGCGCCGCAGGCGCGTCGCCTGGCTGATGCGATGCCAGTTCGAGAATAGTGAAAGCGTGCGATCGTTGTGTACGACGCGCACGAGGCGATGCTTTAAGCATGATGTATGCCGGAATGCGTGCCCGCGTCAGCGACGGCCCCGTTATTTTTCGTCTAAGCTGAACCGCGATGTCGAATATTGCCGATCCGACCATCATGGAGAGCGTCGAAATGACGAACACGAAGCGCCGGCGTGTCAGCGCCGCTATCGCCGCCGGCGGGATCACGGGCGGCTTGCTGCCGGCCGCGTTGAGTCACGCGGCGAGCGGCGCATCGGCGGGCGGATCCTCGTCGACGCACCCCGTGCAGCCTGAAACCCTGAGCTTCGAGCCCAACGGCTGGATTCCGAATAACCAGCGCTTGCCGGTACTCGTCTATCGCGCGGCCGTGCCGATTTCGGGCAGCGACCCTGCTGCATCGTTCGAGCAGGCGTTCGCGCGTAACGGCTGGCCGCCGCAATGGCGCAATGGCATTTACAGCTTCCACCATTTTCATCCGTCGACGCACGAGGTGCTCGGTTTCGCGGGCGGCAGCGCGCGGCTCGTGCTCGGCGGACCCGAGCCGATCGGGCGCGAGGTGCGGGTGAATGCCGGCGACGTCGTGGTGCTGCCGGCCGGCACCGGTCATTGCAAGCTCGAGGCAAGCGCGGATTTTCTGGTGGTCGGCGCGTATCCGCCCGATGAGGATATCGGTATCAGCCGTGTCGGTTTATCCGCGGCGCAGCTACAGGCGATGCGGCAGGTGGTGTTTCCGCAATCGGACCCGTTGACGGGGCGCGACGGGCCGTTGGCGAAGCTGTGGCGGACTGCTTGAGGCAAATACCTGGCGCGTCAGCCTTCCGTATGAAATTCGGGCAGCACGTACTGCGCGAGTTCTTCGATCACTTCGCGCGGCGCTCGCGGCGACGACGGCAGATTCAGCGAAACATGATGCGTGCCATGCTCGCGCATCGCGCGCAGTAACGCGGCGAGCGCATGCCGCCCGGCGCGATAACCAAGCGCGAGCGGCGTCGCGGGCTCGTCGGCAGCGTCGCTGAGTTCGAGCCGCAGCGCTGCGCCGAATGCGCGGAATTGGCCTGGCGCCGATCGTTCGACGGCGGCGCGCCACATGCTGTGCCGCGCCTGCTGCGCGTCGGGCTCGCGATGGTAGGTCATCCAGCCGATCGAATGACGCGCGATCCAGTCGACGCTTTGCCCGCCCGACCCGACCGCAAGCAGCGGCACAGGCTGCGGCGCTTGCGGCAGTAGCGTGAAGGCGGGCGCGCCATCGGGCGCTGCGTCGGGAATCACGCGCGCGGCCGGCCCGACCGCGGCTGCTACCGTTTCCCAATGCCGCCGATACAGTTCGCGGCGCGCGTCGCCGTTTGCGCCGAATGCCGCATATTCAGGCGGCCGGTCGCCGGAGCCGAGGCCCAGAATAAAGCGGCCGCGCGACAGGTTCTGCACCGAGATCGCGCCTTTCGCGATATGCAGCGGATGGCGTAGTGTCAGCACGATCGCGCCGCTGACGAGCGCGATGCGTGCCGTGTTCGATGCGAGCGCACCGAGCAGAACCCACGGGTCCAGATGTCCGACCGGGTCCGGATAGTCGGCGCTGTTAAGCGGTACGTCGCGGACCCACAAGGCGCGATACCCGAGCGCGTCCGCGCGTTGCGCGAGTGCGATCTGTTCGTTGAAGTCCGCGACGATCTGCCCGGCCGGCAGCAGCGGCAACGTCAAGCCGATCGACAGATGGCCCGCGCGAAATACGCGCCGTTCAACCGGTTCGTTCGACGCGCTGTTTGCGCGGGTGTCGGCAAGGCGGTCGGCGGGGCCGTCAGCGTGAGCAGGCATCGGATGCTTTCGATCGGGGCAGGGCGGGACAGACGTGCTCGATGTGCATCGATGTTATCACCGCGCCTCGTTGCGCGAAGAAGACACGTTGCCGCCGGCCGCCCCGCTAGGCGACCACTGCCCCGATTTTATGCCGGCTCAGCTCGCGAATATCGCGTGTTTCGAGCACCGGTTGCGCCGCGCCCTCGCGCGCAAGCGTGAGCATCGCGAGACCGATGTCCTGCGTCGACAGCACGAGGCTCGGCAGTAGCATGCGCAACGGTGTGAGCAGCGGCGCGAGCAACGCATAGAGCGCGCGATAAATGCGTGTCTTCGAGCGAGTCCCGTGCAAAGGCTGAATGACGCCGGGGCGCATCAGATAGACGGCCTTGAACGGCAATCGCTGCAGTGCATTTTCAGTGCGGCCCTTGACGCGCGCCCACATCGTGCGGCCTTGCTCGGTGCTGTCGGTGCTCGCGCCCGAGACGAACACGAAGGTCATGCGTGGATTCAGGCGCGCGAGCGTTCGTGCGGCGGCCATCGTGAAGTCGTGCGTGATGCGCGTATAGTCCGCTTCGCTCATTCCCAGCGACGATGTGCCAAGACAAAAGAAGCACGCATCGAAGCCGCACAGCGATCCCTCGATCGAACGGAAGTCGGTGAAGTCGCGATGGACGAGATCGTAGAGCCGCGGATCGAGCTGGCCGGTCGGCGTGCGGCCGACGGTCTGCACATATTGCACGTCGGGTGCGCGCAGGCATTCGCGCAACACGCCCTGGCCGACCATGCCGGTCGCACCGAATATCAGGATTCTCATGGCGGGCCTCCTTCGGCCTCGTGACACGACAGTTCAATAGCGGTGGAACAAAAGCGGTCGAACCGTGGAAAGCATTTACGCGAGCGCCGGCAACGCCGGTTCCGGGCCGCTCGTCGCAAAGTCCGTCGATGCGCTGACTTCGCGCCAGCGCATTGCATATTCCGCGCGGGTGTTTTCGGCTGCGCCGCAGTAGTGCAGCGCATCGCTGCCTAACAGCAGATGCGGCGGCAAATGATCGTGATACGCAAGCCGCAGGATCAGCTGCGCGACTTTCGCCGGGTCGCTCGCCTCGTTGCCGACATGATCGCGCAGCAGCTCGAGCAGCCTGCCTACCGACGGTTCGTATTCGGCAAATAGCGGAGGAATCGCACGGCCTGCCTCGTGGCTCCACTCGGTTTTCATGCCGCCGGGTTCGAGCGCGGTGACATGCACGTTAAACGGCGCGAGCTCCTGACTGATCACCTCCGTGAAACCGCCGACTGCCCACTTCGCCGCCTGATACGCGGAAAGGCCCGCCGCGCTCGTGCGTCCGCCTACCGACGAGATCTGGAAAATGTGGCCTGCGCGTTGCCGCCGCAGCACCGGCAACGCCGCGCGCGTCACGTTGACGACGCCGTAGAAGTTCGTGTCGATCTGCGCGCGAAAGTCCGCGGCCGGCGTTTGTTCGAATGGCGCGATATGACCGAAGCCCGCGTTATTGACGAGCACGTCGAGACGTCCGAACGCGTCGAGTGCGGTCTGCACCGCTTGCGCGGCGGCTAACGCATCGGTGACGTCGAGCGCCGCCGCGCGCATCTGTGTTCCGTAGCGGTCGGCCAGATCGGCGAGCGTGCGGGGATCGCGTGCGGTCGCCACGACGTATTCGCCCGCTGCGAGGGCGGTTTGCGCGATTGCGCGGCCAAGGCCGCGCGCGCTTCCGGTGATCAGCCAGACCTTGGGCCGGGTTTCAGTAGACATCGTGGTTTCAACCTCCTTATGAATGTGTACTCACTCAATTAAAGTGGTAAAAAAATTCACCTCGAAATCGCATTCCAGAACGCCTCAAAGCCGGCGTTGCGATAGCGCTCGGCATGAGCGGGGTCGCGGGTCATGAATTCCATGGTGGTTTCCGCAAGGGCGCTCATGATGGCCGAGATAAAGGCGGGCGGGTGATCGCGCAGCACGCCCTTCGCAATGCTTTCCTGTACGAGCAGATTGACGTCGGCGAAGGCCTGCATGCCGGCCGTCTTCGCCTGTTCCGAAACGCGCTCGGACACCGACAGCTGCGCGAGGGAGCGCCGCTTCGCCGGGTTCGCAACGCCCCATTCGACGAAGCGTTGCCACACATGACGCGCGCGCGCTTGCAGGCTGCCCGCCTTCGGATATTGCGCCATCATGACCTCGCGCATTTCGGCCTTCAGTTCGAGGTAGATCTGGTTGAGCAGATCGTCTTTCGTATCGAAGTACGTAAACAGTGTGCCTTCCGCGACACCCGCGAGCTTTGCGATGCGCGACGTCGGCGCGCCGAGCCCTTGCTCCGCGATGACTTCGATCGCGGCGGCAAGAATGGCATTGCGTTTGTCTTCGCTTCTCGGTCGGGCCATGCAGAAACGTGGCGGCTAATAAATGAGTGTGGGCTCAATATTAACGTGATGAACGTGCGCGCCGCAAGTGCTTTCGATGAATCTCGACGACGGCTCGCGTCGATCACGAATTTGCCTGGCCGGCATGATCGGCTCGATCGTCGCGCTGCTGTTATTCGTCGCGGCCATCGCGATGTCGTGGTTCGGCGATGCGTTCATGCGCGGCCTGTCCGTCGTGCCGATGGTAATTGCGCTGGCGGGTGTGGCGTGCATCGCGGTCATGATGCTGCTCGTGACGATGGGGCCGGTCTGGCAGGGCGCTGCAGTCGGCATGCTGGTGCTCGCAGCGCTTGGCCTGACGTTCGAGCATTTCGATTTGCAGCAGTCGATTGTGTATCTCGCGGCGTTGAAGCCATCGCGTTGGGCATAGCGTGTTGCGACGGCGCAGACCTGTGCAGCAACCACAGATGACGAGGCGCCGCTTGCCCCGGCGCGAAGGCGATGTGTCTATACCAATGTATAGTGCGGCCGCGCCGTGCGACGCGCGTTGCACCTCGCTCGAGGCCTATCGATCTAATGGCCGCTGCAGCCTCGACGATTGATCGCGCGGTCGATGCACGCGAGAATCGTTTCGCCGTCGACAGGTTTCGTCAGAAAGCAGGTAGCGCCATTCGCTTCGGCGACGCTGCGCAGTTCATGATCGGGAAATGCGGTGATGAACACCATCGGAATCGGCAAGTGCCGCTCGCGCAGCGCGGTCTGCAAGTCGATGCCGCTCATGCCGGGCATCTGCATGTCGGAGATCACACATGCTGTGTTGTCTATGCATCCGGACGACAGAAACGCTTCCACAGATATGAAAGTGCGACTTTGCACGCCGAACGAGCGAAGGAGATTGGCGGTGGCGAGGCGAACAGATTCGTCGTCGTCGATAATCGACACCACCTGAGAGGGAAGCAAACTCGGCATTGCGAACCTGGATTACAAGAAAATACCGTTGCTGTCGCAACGAGCCATCACAGGTTACCGGACGCGCCTCGCTTCACAACTATATATAGGTATAAGTGCGGGGCGGTGCATGCCGTGCGACGCTTCGCATCAAGCCTGCTCTTCGCGGATTTTCAAGATCACTGCCTGATGGAGCAGGTCCGCGAGCGTGCGCGCGCCCATCTTCTTCATCGCCTGGCCGCGGTGAACTTTCACGGTGATTTCGCTCAAGCCCAGTTCGCCCGCGATCTGCTTGTTGAGCAGGCCCTTTGCGACCATCGTCATGACCTGCTGTTCGCGTGCCGACAGCGACTGGAAGCGCTGCTTGAGTTCGGTCAGCGATTTGCGCGACTCGCGCCGCGCGCGGTCGTTGCTGATCGCGCGCGTGACTGCATCGAGCAGGTCCTGGTCGCGAAAGGGTTTGGTGAGGAAGTCGACGGCGCCCGCTTTCATCGCCTGCACGGTCATCGGGATATCGCCATAGCCCGTCATGAAGATGATCGGCAACTCGACGCCCGCGCGGGCCAGGTCGTTCTGGACGGTGAGCCCGCTGTCCGCTTTGAGCCGCACGTCGAGCACGATGCATGCGGGCGCATCGGGCCAGTTCGCGGTGAGCAGGCTGTGTGCGGACGCGAATGCTTCGACGTGCATGCCGACCGAGCGAAGCAGGTTCGCGAGCGCGCCGCGAAACGAATCGTCGTCGTCGACGACGAAGACGACCGGGTCCGGATCGATCGGCGTGCTGTTGCCGTCGCGGGATGCGGCGGCCTTCTCGGATGCATGTGGAAGTTGGGCCATAATCGAATTCGCGTTTGTATTTGCGTGCACGCGGCGCCGTTGGCCGCTATTTGGGTTACGGGTGCCGCGTACACGTTGAAGGTGCGCGACGCCCGTGTGCGGTTCGGCCCGCGCGTCGCAGGAAGGAAACCGGCGCGGCGAAATCAGGCTGCGGCAATATCTTCGCATGTCTGATCGTCGCGCGCATCCAGCAATCGAACGTCGTGCGCCGATGAAATTCTGGAGACGCATAAAAAATGTCCGATCTATTCCGCGCCGGTTCCGACCGCCGCACCGCGGCCCGGCCGGGCGGCGCCGGCGTGGCGGCGCAGACGCAACGTCGGATGCCCGGGGGCACGCGCCTGCGTTGCCAGCAGCCCGAACCTGATTCACCGCGCAAAATCCGCGCGCGCATCGCCATCGCGGCGGCGATCGCTGCCGCGATCTTCACGCTCGACGCGCTGACGCCGCTCGACATCGCCATCGCGGTGCTCTATGTCGTCGTCGTGCTGATCGTCGCGCCGATCTGTTCGCGGCGCTCGATGATCGCCGTGTGTTCCGCGCTGATGTCGATGACCGTGATCGCGTTCGTGATGTCGCACGGCGGCGCCTATGGGGGAGCGCCGGTCGGGCGTTTTATCGTGAGCCTCGCGGCAATCGGCATCACCGGGTTTCTGACGCTGAAGAACATCGCCGCCACCGACGTATTGCGCGAGCAGGTGACGCTGCTCGATCTGACGAGCGATGCGCTCATTGTCTACGACATGAAACGCAGCATCTGCTTCTGGAACCGCGGGGCGCATGCGCTCTATGGCGTGTCGGCCGACGAGGCGATCGGCCGCGCGCCGCATGAAGTGGTGCGCACCGCGTTTCCGCGGCCGCTGGCCGTCATGTTCGCCGAACTGTTGCGCACGAATCGCTGGGAGGGCGAGCTCGCGCAAACGTGCCGCGACGGCCGCGAGCTGATCGTCGCAAGCCGCTGGACGCTGCAGCGCGACGCGCAGGGCCAGCCGCTCGCGGTGCTCGTCACGAACAACGACATCACGCAGCGCAAGCGCATGGAGATCGAGATCGGGCGGCAGCAGCAGGAGATTCGCGCGGCGATCGACGCGATTCCGGCGATGGTGTGGGTGTCGTCGGCGGACGGGCACCCGGTGTTCGTCAACGAGCGCTGGTCGGAATTCGGCGTGCCGCTCGAGCGGATCGGCGACAGCTGGCATACGCTCGTGCATCCCGACGATCTGCCGCAGATGCAGCACGACTGGCAGCACGCGCTCGCGACCGGCACGTCGCTCGAAAACGAGTCTCGCGTGCGGCGCGGCGACGGCACGTGGCGCTGGTCGCTGCTGCGCGCGACGCCGCTCATCGACGACGCAGGCCGCATCGTGCGCTGGTACGGCGTGACGACCGATATCGAAGAGCACAAGCGCGCGGCCGAGGCGCTTGCGCGCAGCGAGTCGTTCCTCGCCGAAGCCGAGACGCTGAGCCAGACCGGCAGTATCGGTTTTTCGGTGCCGCACTTCGGGATGTTCTGGTCGAAGCAGGCGTACCGTATTTTCGGCTATCCGGACGAGGCCGAGCCGTCGCTGCAGGCGATGCTCGCGCGCGTGCATCCCGACGATCACGCGCGCGTATCGTCGCTGATGAAAACGGCGGCCGCCGATCGTAACGACCTCGACGCCGAGTTTCGCTTATCGATGCCTGACGACGATGTCAAACGCGTGCATCTGGTCGCGCATGTGGTCGCGCGCGTGGGCCGAGAAGGCGATGAGCAGAACGAATATCGCGGCGCATTGATGGATGTGACCGAAGCGCGCAACGTGCAGGACGCGCTGCATCGCTCGCTCGCGGAGCTTGCGCACGTGACGCGCGTGACGACGCTCGGCGAGCTGTCCGCGTCGATCGCGCACGAAGTGAGTCAGCCGATCGCCGCGATCATGACGAACGGCGATGCGGGCATGCGTTGGCTCGAGCGCGACGAACCGGAACTGAACGAGGTGCGCGAAGCGCTGAGCAACATGCTGCGCGATGCGCGGCGCGCGGGCGGCATCGTGCAGCGCATTCGCGCGCTGGCAAAGAAGAGCGCGCCGAATCGCGTGCCGTTCGACCTCAATGCGCTGCTCGAGGAGTCGGCGGTACTCGTGCAACGCGAGATCGGCGTGCATGCGATCGACCTGCGTTTGCAGCTTGCGCAGGGCGCGCTGACGATTGTCGGCGACCGCGTGCAATTGCAGCAGGTCGTCATCAATCTGATGATGAACGCGATCCAGGCCATGGCATCGACCGTGGACCGGCCGCGGCGTCTCGCCGTGTGCTCGTCCTGCACGCAGGAAAACCAGGTGCGGGTCGATGTCGAGGACAGCGGACCCGGCATCGCCGAGGCGGATTTGCAGCGGCTTTTTCAGCCGTTCTTTACGACGCGCGCCGAAGGCATGGGCATGGGCCTGTCGATCTGCCGCTCGATTGTCGAGTCGCACGGCGGCAAAATTCGTGCTTACGCGCAACCGGGGCTCGGCGCGACGATGAGTTTCGTGCTCCCGAATTGTTCTTCTCTGCTTTCAGTTGCGGTGGATGGTACCAAAGTATAGGTCGATGACACCTATACACCGATGCAGGGAACCTTTGTACGATGGAGCGCCACGCTTTTCTCCACTACCTTTGAAGCCATACGGCGGCGAGGCGATCTGCTTCCCGTTTCGGCATTCGATCGTTGAAGATACGAGGAGCGTGGACCATGGAAGCATCGTCTTTGGCCGCCGGCGGGTCGCTGGCGGATTCGCTGAAATCCTGCATACATAACGAAGACGCGTGGCGCTTGCCGGCGACGGCCGACGCGTCGTCCGCGGTGTCCGCTCACCTGGCCTTGTCGCGCTGGGCCGTAGCGGGCATCGGCGCGGGTTTGCCGGCACAGGAGCTATCGGCAACGACGCCGGCGGACAGCTATACGGTCGGCGTGAATCTGCGTTCGACCGACATCACGTTCCTGCATGACGGCCGTCTCACGTTCGAGGGACGCGTGATGCCCGGCATGTTCCAGGTCACCTCTCCCGGTCATTCGGCGCGCGCGGTGTTTCATACGGCGTGCGACGTGCTGCATCTGTATGTGCCGCAGGCGGTACTCGATGCGTGCCACCGCGAAGTGTCGGGCAAGGAGTCGGCCATGAGCGTGCTGATCGACGATCCGGCCGTGTCCCACGATCCGTGCATCGAACGGCTCGGCCAGGCGCTGCTGCTTGCCGACGAAGCGTTCACGTCGTTCGGCCAGATGTACGTCGACAGCATCAACCTCGCGCTCGTGAGCCGTCTGCTCGAACTGCGCTTGCGCACGCCCGCGGGTGGCCAGCCAGGCCAGCCGAAGATGCGCAGGTCCGCCTTGCCGAAATGGCGCCTGAAGCGCGCGGTCGAGTATATCGACGCGCATCTTGCCGAGGCGATCGGTCTCGAAGACGTCGCGAATGCGGCCGGCCTCACGCGCATGCACTTTGCCGCGCAGTTCCGTGCCGCGACCGGTCTGCGTCCGCATGAGTATCTGCTGCGGCGGCGCATCGAATGCGCCCAGCAACTGCTCGCCGACGAAGAGTATTCGTTGCTCGATGCCGCTCAGCTCGCGGGCTTTCGCTCGCAGGCCCACTTCACGACCGTGTTCAAGCGCATGGTCGGCTCGACGCCTAAGCGCTGGAGGGACACGCACCATGCCAGAGCGTGACCTGTTGCGCTGGCTGCGCCGCGCTCGCTGCGGCGCGCTCGGCCCTTCGGCGCATACCGCCCGCGCGGCGCGTGCGGCTGCTCATCGTCGGGAATCCTGTCTTGTGCGTTTGCTCGACGAGAGAGGGCGTGCTCGATGCCGCCGCGGTCCGCATGGCCGCCGGCGCCCGGACGTCGGCCGCGTTGTGGCCGGGCGTCGCTGTGATGACATGTGACAAGGCAATGCCGCGTCGCCGCTGCAGATGCCAGGAGCCTGAAAATGTCAGACGTTGCCCGTTGTGATCCGTGGTCCCAAACTTTGACCCTGCTGTCGTCGCTGTCGCAAGGCGCGAGCGGTTTGCCGCGCGCGCGGCGCGTCAGATGCGGTCCGCTGCGCCTGTCGGCGGATGCGCCGTGCACGGGCACGGCGCGGCTCGTCGAGCGGGTCGGTGAGCGGCTGCTCACGGTCAGCTGGAGCGATCCCACCTCGTGCTGCTATCCCGATCAGCCGTGGGTCGTGGCGATTGCGCGGCGCGATGGCGTGTGCGCGCTGAGCGGCCAGCCGATTTCATATGGCGACCCGATCTTCCGCCCACGCGCAGCGAAACTGATGCCGACCAATTCGCAGGCGATGATGCTGGCGAGCGCGGTGAACGAGGTCATGCCCGCGCCGCCGTCGGGGTGCTGGCTTTGAGAAGAAGAGGTTTGCTCCGGATCGCTTCGCGCTCCGGCGGCATCGAGGCCTGAACGGGTTGTCTGGTGTGCGGCCTTGCTTCGATTCGGGCCTCAGGTCCAGTGCTTGAAGTCTTCGTAGCGAATCTTGCGCACGACGCCGGGCGTGCGCTCGCGCGCATCGCGGCCCGTAGCGCGCACCGCCGATGCGTCTTTCGATTCCCAGATTCCCTGATGGCGCGGCTCGCCTTGCATCGAGCCTGACGGTTGGCTGTGTGGTGCTCGCAGCGGCCGCAGCGGTGCAGCGTCACGCGCGGAATCGCTGTGCGACGGATTGCGTGCGAGTTCTCGCGCCCGGCTTTCGCGGCGCACCGGCGCCATCTGATCGTCGTCCACTTTCACCTGTTCGACCGCGAGCGTTTCCAACGGCGTCTGCGCTTGCGCGCCGACCTTGCCGAACGCATCGACAAAACCGGCCGGCATGCCGATATAGACGCCGGCCATGACGCACGCCGCGCTAAAAAACATCGCGCGGCGAAACAGGGCGAGTCGGCGTGTGTCCATGATCCTTCTCCAGTCCTTCTCGAGCAGCACAGCACTAAGGCTTTGGAACAGATGCAGTAAGGCGCTGGAAGCGGGGCATCAGATGGGGCGTGCGCTTCTTGAAAAGCCTCTTGAGCGGGTGAGGCGACGTGCGCTTTGCGGCGTCGTATGCAGTATCGGTTGTGCGTCGTTTTGCGTCTTTTGGCGCTGCACGCTTGCTTTGAGATTCGCACCGGTCGGTGTCCGTAGCGTGTCGCCCGCTTCCGGTTTGCGTTCCGTGTCGGTCAGGCATGCGTGACGAGCTTGAACCTGATCGCAAGTCTTCTGCTTAAGCCGCAAGCGCATCGACGCAGAGCGACGGTCGTGCGTCGTGCGGCGGAAACACGCGCCAGCAGCCGTCCTGATGACGAAAGAAGAACATGCCGCGGCTGCCCGATGGTGCGATGGCTTCGATATAAACGAAGCGCGCGCGCTGCGCCGGCATGCGGCCCGAACGCACGACCCGCACGCTCAGCACGGTAGCCGGCGCGAGCCATTTATCGACGAGCCTATGCAGACATGCTTCGCCGCTTTTCATGACAGTCTCCTTCCTTCAATCGCGCGCCGCAAAATGTCGATGAGCGTCAACGACGCCTCGCGCGCTTGCCGCATCGAATTTCCTTGCGGCAATGACTGAAGAGTAGGGCGGCACATCCAAGATAACAGTTAATGTTTTTCATGGATACCATAGGCCTTCGGCTATGAGCGCGGACTTGTCCGGTGCGGGTACACGAGTCCGACCAGCAAAGCGGCTTACGAAACCGTGTCTTCGGCTGGCGTGCAATCTTTCACGTCACGGCTGCCGGGCGGCGCCGGCAGGTCTTCGCAGCGTACGCGCTGCTCGATGATCGCCCGGGCGAAATTGACGAGCGACGACACGGACCCGTGCACGCTGTGGTACTCGGCGTTGCCGATGCGTGCGTCCAGCACGACGAGCATGCCGGACTGCTGGGCCAGTTTGAGGATATCCATGTAGGTCTCCGGGTTTGTTGCACATGCACACGCAAGAAGCGGGCCGAACGAAGCGATGTGCTCATGGTGAAACGCATGGCTCGAGGTTCGTTGCGCAAACGAAGTCCGCGTTTCGCAAATGCCCGCCATCGCCGGTCGGCGTGGGCGACGGCTGCGCTGTGCTGCTTCGCGCGTGCGCCATGTGTGCTCCCCTCGAGCTTGTGCCGGCCCTTACGCTCGACAAGATGCGCAAATAGCAATGCTGTCGTGCGATTTGTGAAGTTGCGTGACGCGTAAAAAATCGCCGGGGGCATTCTCGTCCTACTGTGATATGCACGGGATCCGCAGCGCGGCTCCCGGCGGCACGCACCGCGACGCTCGTCAAGAAACTGTCTTGTCGGCGGAATAAAACACTGCAACGAGGCGGTAAACAGGCGGCGAGCGAAGTGCGCGCAACCATCCGGAGGGGCTGTCCATGTTCGTGTTGTCGAATCCCGAAGATCGTCGCGGTTTGACCGTGCTGCGCGCCGCGCTTGGCGCCGTGCTCGGCTGGTCGCTAATCGAAACGCCGTTCGAACTCGCGGCGTGTGTGTCGGGCGCGCAGAGCGCCGCGCTCGTGTTTTCGAAGGTGCTGCTTGTGATCCTGATCACATGTGCCTGCAGCCGCGCATCGTTTGCGCCGTTCGCAAGGCTCATCGCGCTATTCGTATGCGGAGCGAGCGTGCTGGCCATCGTGCCCGCGTTGCCGAGCGAGTTCCGCTATGACCGCATCGGCTTCGCGCTGTCCACCGTCGAGTGCGCGTTGAAGGCGCTGGCCATTGCAGTGCTCGTCTCGCACGACGCCGGTGCGCGGCTGTGGAACGAGTGGCAGCGGTCGTCCTGATCTGCGGTGCCGATTTGCGTCCTGATATGGTCAGGCCGCCCTATTCGTCTGTTGTTCGATCACGCCATACCATCCCATGCCGCGATACGTTTCATAGCCCGGCGTCAGTGCGTACCCGACGAGCGACCCGTTCGTGCTCCGATAATTACCGGTGTTTTCGCGGTTAGGCGGCAGATCGAAGCGCGCCGTATCGCGATCCGCTTCCTTCGAATCGGCAATCACGCGGCCGCTCGCGTCGACGATCATGCAGCGCGTGCGCGTGCGTTCTTCATCGGTAAGACGCACGCTGCCGACGACCGCGGACGCCTGCTTCGCCCAGTCGAAGAACACCGCCAGCGCGCCGACGATGCGGCCGTCGGCCGTGCCGTGTTCGCGGACCGCGGTCGCATAAGTTGCGACCTGCGCGCTTTGCAGGTGAACGAGCGTGTCGACGTTGGCGGTTGCGTATTCGTCGCCGGAGCGCGTGCGCAGCGCGGCGGCGAACCATTCGTGCTGCGCCGCGTTGACCGTGCCCGCGACCGGAAACTGGGCGGGACGCCCGTTCGCTACGACACGTCCTTGCAGATCGAGCACCCAGATGTCGAGATAGACCGTATAGCTGTCGAGAATCACCGACAGCCGCTTCGACGCATAGGCGGCCGCTTCGTCGGAGCCGCTCATCAGGCAATCGACGATGGCCGCGTCGGTGGCCCACCAGCGCACGTCGCACGAGCGTTCGTAGAGATTGCGGTCGATCACGTCGATCATGTTGAGCGCGAGGTCGGTCAGGCGCTGACCTTGCTGGCGCTCGAGTTCCGTCACCATGCGTTCGGAGAGGCCGTTCAGTTCCTTGCCGAGTTCGCCGGTCAGCTGGCCGATGCGTCCCGACACGTTTTTCACCTGGTTCGCGACCACTGCAAAGCCGCGACCCGCTTCGCCCGCGCGCGCCGCTTCGATCAGCGCGTTGATCGCGAGATAGGTGGCCTCGCGGTTGATCAGATCGATATCCGAAATCTTGTCTCGTGAAATTTTGCGAACTTCGCGCGTGAGTTCGGCGATCGCCGAACCTTGTGACGGGTCACGACGCTTCTCCAGCAGGGTGGACATAGTGGGAATCCGGTTGCGGAATGTTGAGCGCTTGGTTACCGCTTGGTTACGTCGATTATTTAATTCGCGTTTACGGCAAACCGTACTGAATACTTAAGCTTCCCTGAATAAATTTCGCTTTAGAACATTCGTCGATATTTGGACTGCACCGGGCTTGTGCGAAAAGTGTTGATTCAGGCTTTTTCGGTGCGCCGATGGGCCGAAATGGGGCGCGCCGCGTCGGCGCGCTGTGGCGCTTGTGCCGCTCGCAGCGATCCCGCTCTGATGCGCCTGCCCGTGCGGTTCATGAGTTTTTTGTCATGCTGGCGTAAGATCTTGCGTGATAAGAGATGAAACCGCTTCCATTCAGGTCGGGTGGGGAGCGAGTTTTTGTCGAAGCGTCCGGCTTTTCCGGATCAATACGCGTATGGCGCGCAACAACGATAGGGCAGATAAATGGACCGCTTGGAGGCAATGGAGATATTCACGCGTGTAGTCGAAGCAAACAGTTTTTCGAAGGTGTCGGAATCGCTCGAATTGCCGCGGGCCAAGGTCAGCCGAACCATTCAGGCGCTCGAGGAGCATGTCGGCGTGCGACTGTTGAACCGCTCGACGCGCCAGGTGAACGTGACGGAAGACGGGGCGCTCTTCTACGATCGCTGCGTGCGCATTCTCGCCGATGTCGCCGATGCGGAATCGTCGCTGTCGAACAAGCGCGAAACGCCGGCCGGCACGATTCGCGTCGATACGTCGGGCACGCTGGCACGTGCGCTACTGCTGCCAGCGCTCGACGATTTTTACAGCAAGTTTCCGCAAATCGACGTGCGGCTTGGGCTCGCCGACCGCAACATCGATCTGATCCAGGACGGCGCCGACTGCGTGATCCGGATGGGCCGGCTCGAGGAATCGAGCCTCGTCGCGCGCCGGATCGGCAATGCGCGCATCGTCACCTGCGCGGCACCCGCGTATCTCGAGAAATACGGCACGCCGAAAACGCTCGACGATCTGAACGAGCACCGTGCGGTCAACTATGTGTCGGCGCGCAGCGGCAAGACCTTCCCGTTCGAGTACGAAGTGGGCGGCGAGACTGTCAAGGTGCAGATGAAGGGCGTGCTTGCGGTCAACGACGGCAGTGTCTATATCGGTGCCGCCGCGCTCGGGCACGGCATCATCCAGCCGTCGCGCTTCATGGTGGCCGAGCTGATCGACAAAGGTGCGTTGACGGAAATTCTCGGCGATTTCGCTAGCCCATCGACGCCGCTGTCGATCGTCTATCCGCATCGCCGCAATCTGAGTTCGCGGCTGCGGGCGTTTACCGGCTGGGTCAGCGAACTGGCGCAGCAGCACCCCGATCTGAACGGCAACGCCGGGCACGAGTGACGCCGACTCGCGCGGCGGGCATGAGAGGCGGGACCGGAAAGCAGAGGGCGGCGCACGCATCGCGCGGGTCGCTCCCCGGGTCGCTCCCGATTCGCGTCATGTCGCGCCGCTGACCCGACACGGTGTTAGCGGACCGTGCTGTCCGGCAACCAGCCTTCGCTGACGCCGATGTCGGCGATCTGTTTCGCGATCTTGTCCCCGAGGCGCTTCGCATCCTGGCCAACGGTGTCATGCTTCGTTTCCGACACCGCGTGCAGGCCGCCACCGACCGCCACCGACGTAGCAATATGTCCCGCCACCGCGCCGACGCCGGCTGTTTCGGCAACGCCCGGCGCCTTGCCGCTATCGGCATTCGCATCGAAGCTCTGCACCAGCGTCGGCATGCCGCCGGCCGGCTTGTACAGCACCTGCACGGTCGTGCCGACATCGCTTTGGCCGGCGCCCAGGCCGATTACCGTGCGGCGGCGGCGATTGCCGGCATCGATCTTCTCGAAGCTGCCCTGCACGAGCAGCACGTTCTGATCGGCGGGCGGCGGCGCGTCGGTGCGTACCGCGTGTAGACCCATCGCCTGCAGCTTGCGGACAATTTCGTCGGCGACCTGCTGCTGCACCTGAACCGCGTCGGCGGCCTGCTGCGGTTCATCGGAGCTGCCGGACAGGCGCGACATCAGCTTGTGCGCGAGGCCGCCGCTATCGAGCTTCACCTCGTCAGCGCTGCTGACGAACGGATAGACATAGATGTCGTCGGGCCGCACCTGCGTTTGCGGCAAGGCCGGATTCGGGTTTGCGTTCGCGACGTTGCTGATGCCGCTTGCGCAACCGGTCAACAGGATGGCGCTGAACAGCAGGGCGGACGAAGCGTGACGAGCGGTTTTCTTGCCGATGGATGCGAGTGTCGTGAACATGATGGGCTGACCTGTGAGTGATGCGTAAAAGTGCGCTGAAGGGTTTGAACGTATCGTCCGATGGTTGCGGCGATGTCACCTGTTGCGTGACTTGCCTGATCGGATCTGCACTTACGCTTTCACAAGGCCGGCACGCGCAAGCGAGTATGGTCGACCCGCTGCGCTACCGCTATCGATCAATTATGTCGAGCTATGTCAGTGCGCGACGAGCGGTGCTGCACACGGCGCGCGGCGAGTGCGACCTAGCTCTTGCGCGAGGTCTTCGCGACGAATGGTGTAGGCAGATGCTGAACCTTTTCGCTGCCGCATTTGGGGCAGGCCGGATGGGCGGTCGGGTGCTCGCTGATGTGCTCGGCGTGCTCGAATTTTTCGCCGCACTGTTCGCAGCGGTACTCGTAGGTCGGCATGGCAAACCTCCTGCAGAAACGGGCGAGAGAGGCAGAGGCGAGGGCGGTGGAGAGGTGCATGCAAGCGCGCGGCGGCTTTGGCAGGCGTGGCAACGCGCGTTGCGCGGGTCGCTCGCCGAGCGTCGGCCGCGCAAACTTATTCTAGTGCCTGGTGGCGGAGGTGCGGGGGAACCTATGGTGAGAACCTGGCGATATCGCAGCGATAACGCGGCCTGCTCATCCCGCGTACGCGTCGAACCGATAAAGCGTTTGTGGCGAACGTGTGAGGATCGTCTCGCGCTGCGCGGCGTCCGGCACCCAGACGTCGAGCGCCATACGCGTTGTGTCGTAGTCGACGTGCTGCCGATGCTCGGTGTGCGGCCAGTCGCTGCCCCACACGAGTCGCTCGGGTGTGAACGCCTCGAGCAGCGGCGCGGCGAGTCGCGCGCCGAGGCCGGTGCCGTCGGCATCGCGCATGTTGCCGGCGCTCGCGCCTGCGAATTCGACACTGCCGGATCTCATGCTTCGGTAAGCACCCGAAAGTTTGACCCAGACGCGCCCCGTCGACGCCACTGACAGCAGATAACGGAAACCCGGATCGTCAATGCCGAGGTCGGGCGACGGCCGCCCGAAATGATCGACGACGACCGTGCAGCGATGCGCGAGCAGCGCGCCGACAAGCGCCGGCAGGTCAGCCGCTTCGCGATGCACTTCGACATGCCAGCCAAGCGCGTTGACGTGTGCAAGCAGGTTGCGCCATGCGGGCTGCGACAGGTCCGGAAGCGGCAGGCCGATCAGGTTCAGCCGGATGCCGGCGACGCCGGCTTGCGCGAGCGCGTCGAGTTCAGCGTCCCCGGCCGAAGGCGCGACGACCGCTACGCCGCGCAGGCGGTGCGGGTAGCGCCGCATGACGTCCACGAAGAAGCGGTTGTCGGTGCCGAGGAAGCTCGGTTGCACGAGCACGGCATGCGAGAGGCCATAGGGCGCCAGATAGCTCGCATACGTTTCGATCGTTGCGTCGTATTCGGGCGCATGCCGGCGTTGCGCGGCAAGCGGCAGGCCGCGCACGAATACGTGCGCGTGCGTATCCACCGCGACAAGCGGCGGGCGTGTCGCGCCAAGCCAGCCGGGAGGGGCGCCGGCCGGCGCCGGCGTGCCGGAGCGCGCGGCGTGCAGCAGGGAGGACGGGCATTCGATCGCTTTGCTGTTCATGGAAGTCTTTGACAACGGTGTCGCGCCATCGCGGTTACGCGCGATGTGCCTCGGCGGCTTTCTTGTGCGCCTTTTGCGTCATGCGCATTTGCGTCGTGCGTGCTTCGTGTGCCCTCTGCGTCTCGCGCGACGCGTTTGCTACGTGCGCTGTATCGGATCGTTGATGCTGGGCGTCCGGGTGGCGTGGAGAAGCGGGTTCGGCGATCTTTCGGCCCTTCGTTTCGGGCAGCAGCAGCGCGGCGATGACGACGAGTCCGTACGCCGCGCCCGCATCGATACCGAGCGCGGCGCCGATCGGCATCGAATTGCCCATATGGCCGACGAGCACTGGAAAGGCCGCCGACACGATGCGGCCGAAGTTGTAGCAGAAACCGACGCCAGTGCCGCGCACGCCTTGCGGATAGAGTTCGTTGAAAAGCGCGCCGAGGGTGGCCGGAATGCCGGCCGAAAAGAGGCCGAGCGGGAAGCTCAGTGCGAGCATGGCGGTGTCGCCGATCGGCAGGAAGACGTAGAGGTTGACGGTGATGGCGCAGCAAAGCGCGAACAGGATCAGATTCAGGCGCCGGCCGATGCGATCCTGCAGCCATGCGCTCACGAAGCACCCGCAAATAAATGCGACGATCACGACCGTGAGGTAGCCGCCCGTGCCGAGCACCGACAGGTGCCGCTCCGTTTTCAGATACGTCGGCAGCCAGGTGGTGATTGCGTGGTAGCCGCCATGCGCGCCGAGGCCGATCATGCCGCCGACGATGGTCGTGCGGATCACCGAACGATCGAAGATGCCGAGCACCGGCAGCCTGGAGTCCGGTGTGGGCGCCTTGTCGTGCGCCGGACCCGTCGCGTCGCGCGGTGGCTCGGGCACGTTGCGTCGCGCGTAGAGCACGAGCACTGCGGGAATGGCGCCGAGCGCGAACAGCACGCGCCACGCCCATTCGGGCGGGACCGATGAGAAGACGATCGCGTAGAGCAGCACCGCGCCGGCCCAGCCGAAGCCCCACGCGCTTTGCACGATGCCGAGCGCTTTGCCGCGATGCTTCGCCCGTATCGTTTCGCTGAGCAGCACCGAGCCCGCGGTCCATTCGCCGCCGAAACCGAGCCCTTGCAGGGACTTCAGCATGAGTAGCTGCTCGTAGTTCTGCGCGCACGCGGACAGCAGCGTGAACAGCGAAAACCACAATACCGTGATCTGCAGCGCGCGCACGCGGCCGAAGCGGTCCGACAGCACGCCGGCAAAAAGGCCGCCCAACGCGCCGGCGACCAGCGTCGCGCCGCCGATCAGGCCAGCCTGACCCTTGCCGATTCCCCAGGTCGTGATCAACGCGGGAATCACGAGGCTGAACGCCTGGGTATCGACCGCATCCAATGCCCAGCCGCCGAAGCATGTCCATAAGGTGCGCTTTTCCGTTGGCGAGATTTCCCGATACCAATTCATCGCGTCTCCAGGCGGCGCCGCAGCACGTTGCGGCCGGGCATCGCATTGTTCGAAGCGTGACGGACGCGCTGCGTAGCGAGCCGCCCATGTCCCGCATTCTAGGGACTCGTTGGATATCGTTGTATTATGAAAACGATCAATATTCATATTGCGGCGATATGGAAACGCGCAGTCTCAAGTACTTTCTTGCGATCGCAGACGCGGGTAGCGTGACGCGTGCCGCCGATAGGCTTGGCGTGGCGCAGCCTGCGTTGAGCCAGGCGCTCACGCGCATGGAAAAAGAGTGGGGCGTGAAGCTTTTCGAGCGTAGCCGGCGCGGTGCGGCGTTGACTCCCGCGGGACTCGCGATCATCGACGACATCCGGCTCTCGGTCGCGCGCATCGACGCCGCTTCGTTGCGTGCGCATGCAATCGGCGCGGACCGCGCGGGGCGGCTGACCATCGGCTTTGCATCGGCCGCGCTGTTCGATGTGCTGCCGCGCGCGATTGCGGCGTTGCGCGTAGCCGTGCCCGGCGTCGAACTCGTATTGCGCGAGATGAGTAACGCGGAGCAGGTCAACGCGCTCGAGAAGGGCGAGATCGACCTCGGGCTTTTGCATACGCCAGTGGCCGTCAGCGGCAGGATGAAGGAGAAGCTGATCGCGCGTGAACGGCTGCTCGCGGTGCTGCCCGATTCGTTTCCGCGTAACGACGACGCGCCTTTGTTGTTGCGCGATCTCGCGCAACATGGGCTCGTGTGGTTTCCTCACGATCAGTTGCCGGTCATTCGCGCGGGCATTCTGAGCGCATTTCGCCAGGCCGGTTGCGAGATTGAGATCGTGCAAAACGCGAACCGGTCGCTGACCGTGCTCGCGTGCGTGGCCGCGGGCTGCGGCGTGTCGTTGCTGCCCAGGTCGGTGCGTACGCTGCAATTCAGCGGCGTGCGCTTATGCGAGATTGCCGATGGCGATGCGTTACCGCGCTTCGAACTAAGCGCGATCTGGCCGGCGCGCGCGCGACCGACACTCGCTGACCGCTTCGCGGAGCTGATCAGGCCTGATGACCCGGAGTAGCGGGCGTGGGCATGTGGGCGTTGGATTGCTCATTTTTGTCACGCCTGCCGCTCACCATGCCGAGAGGAATTCACCAAGCACAGTTAGATAAAGCTCTGCTTCCTCGAGGTTCGGATAGTGGCCGGAACGCTTCATTTCGATGAATTCGGAATGATTGATGCGGTCTGCGCAATCGCGCCCGTCCCTGCACCGGGTTCAGCACGTCGTGCTTGCAAGACATCACGAGCGTATGCGCCTTGATGTCGGACAGCAGCGCGCGCAGATAGCGCGATGCCGGCCAGTCGAGCTACGTCAGGTCGTGAAGCGCCTTGTCCGACGGCGCGCCGACGCTGAACGAATCGAACTCGACGACCAGTCCGCCTCGCTCGGGTGTACAGCACATCGGTCCGACGAAGTAGCTGTTCGCACGCGGGAACGGCGCGAGGCGCAGCAGTGGCCAGTGCACGCCGTCGACCGAGTACTGCAAGCGTAAAACGCGCTCGGCGACGCTCGCGCGCAGCCAGAAGCCTCGTGCGCCGTCGATGCGCGTCGCGATCGCCCAGTCGGACTGGCCGACCGTTAGCACGCTGCTGAGCACCAATGCGCCATCGTTGAATTCGACACCGGCCTTGACCCATTGCGTTGCGTCGATACGCACCATCAGGCCCGCCTGATCGTAGAGCGTTTCGAATCGTCCTTGTATGTGAACCTGCGCGGTGAAATCCCCGGCGGTATGCGTCCCGTAGCAATGCCCGGTGTCGCGCGTAAAGCCATAGTGGGTTTCGCGCCAGAAGTCCGTGGCGCGGTCCGTTTCGACTTGCAGGCGCTCGTTTTCCAGCGACCATCTCGCGGGTTCATTCAGCCATTCGCATTGTTCGAACACGTTTTGTCTCCTCGGGGGGGCGTGGCGCGGGGCGGGGGCAGTTGCCAGCATAAAGCAGGCGCCGGCGCTCGCGCGCGGCTCTGGGGCGCGCCGTGCGTGGGAATGGCGGTTGCTCGATGCGCAATGCGTCGGCAGTGTGCCGTGCGTGCATCGAGCGATGCCATTGAGTCAGCCATTTTGCGTAACAGGGAGAGCATCATGCCGCTGAAGAAAGGAACGTCGAGGGAAACCGTCAGCGAGAACATCAAGACGGAAAAGAAGCAGGGTAAATCGCAAAAGCAGTCCGTGGCGATTGCGCTGAACGAGGCGCGCAAGTCGGGCGCGAAAATTCCAAAGAAGAGTGGCAAGTGAGGTCTGGTGCCGCCGAGGCACTGCCGTTTGAACCACGCTTGTAACGCTTGGAGTGGTTTTAGTGGCAGTGCCCGGCGCTACGTCAGTCGCGGTCCTGTTCAAACTCGGTACGCACGCCGTGCGGCAGCCACGGCTCGCGATGACAGCACCAAAGTTCATACGTCGGTTCGAAAATGCCGGTGCGATCGAACGCGCCAAGCGGCATATCGATTTCGGACCTGTCCGTATATTCCATGAACGCCACCGAGCCGCATACCGGGCAGAAATGGCGGCGCCCCAATTCCGAACTTTGCCAGGCTTGGGTCAGCCCCGACCACTCGACATCGTCGTTCTCGTATATCGCGTAGGAGCCGAATGCCGAGCCATGAACGCGTCGGCAAGTCATGCAATGGCACATACCGACCCGTTTGGGCTCGCCTCGCGCCCGAAAGCGCAGCGCGCCGCACGCGCAGCCGCCTTCATAGACCGCGATCGGCGGCGTTGTTTCTGGTAGCGATTCCACTTCGCTCTCCCTGTTTCTGTAGAACGTCGAAGAATCAGCAAACATCGGACCGTAAGGATTCCATCTGATTTTAAAGCGAAGGCGCATAGGCTCATGTCTTTTTCATGACGGCATTGTTTAATGAAAACGTTAGCCCGCGGCATGAATTGCCGGATCGATGTGCAGATCAATGCAAGAGTTTCCGGCGCGACGATTTAGCGCAAAAAAGATGCATCAAGAGGGAGGCATACCGATTGAAATAACAGAATCGCCGCATTAGGATGGGGTCCCTGGTGACGACCGTCCGGTTCGACACCATTCCGATGAAGTATCGTCAGATTTAAATGGTTACTGGCGCAGCCGGTTCAGTTTTGCGGCTCAGCCGACGATAGGAGACTCGCATGCTAAGCCCACATGAGTTTGCAACGCTCATGCTCGTCAAGCACGCCGAACAATCGATTGATTTCGACAGGGCCGATCTTCACACACTCGTCGAACGCAAGCTCGTCGAACTCGATAGCGGCGCCTGTGAAACAGGGTTGCTGCCGCGCGTGACCGACCGCGGTCATGCATTACTCGCGCGCTTTCACGCGCTTCGTTAATCCGGCGTGGCGATGCCGCGCGCGGAAGAGCGGTGTCGCACTAATGAGGGATACCAGATGACTTACGTTTCTCCTGAGCAATTAGCGAATGCGCAGAAGACGAATGTCGACGCGATGTACAGGTTCGCGTTCGAGGCGCTCAGCAGCTTCGAAAAGCTCGTGACGCTGAACATGAAAACAATGAAGGCTTCGCTCGACGTGAATGCGGCGCGCTGGCAAAGCGCGTTATCGGGCAAGGGGGCACAGGCATTTTTCGAAACGCCGGAAGGGGTTGAGCCGCTTGTTGAACGCATCGCCGCCTACAACCGGCAGGTGTTCGATATCCTGATGAATGCGCAAGCCGCACTGACCGAGCAGGCGGGCGCTCAATACGAACGTGAGACGCGCAAGGTGCAATCGGGCATCGACGAAGCGGCAAAGAGCGCGCCGGTCGGGTCCGAAGCGGCCGTGGCCGCGCTGAACTCGATGATCCATGCAACCAACTCGTGGTACGACAGCTTGTTTAAAACCACGCGCCAGGCAGTCGAAACGGCGGAGTCGAATATGAACGTGGTGGCAGGGGCGGCGAAGCGCGCGCAATCTGGTGCGCCTCAGGCGGCGGCCGGCAGGAAGTAGAACGGTGTAGTAACCCGGGCGCGATCCCCGCGTCCAGGCGCTTTTCGGGCCCGCCGTTTGGCGGGCCATTTTTTACGCGGTTTCGGGCCGCACGCTTCAGAGCTCAGGCGTCAAGCATTCGCGCGGGCCTCGCATGCATTGCCCACGCCGCGCGCCTCAGTGCCGTCAACGGCGCGGCACGAGCGCATCGACGAGTGCCGATGCCGTTTGACGCAAGCGCTTCGGGTCTTCGTAGACGCGTTCCATGACCGCGATGCCGCGCGTCATCGTGACGAGGAGCGTGGCCGCCTGCTGCGGCGGGACCGCGAGTTGCGCGCGCGCTTCCTTCGTGTTCAGCACTTCGAGCAAGGTGGTTTCGAGATCGTCGAGCATGGTTTGCACTGCTTCACGCAAACGGGGCGAATCGGGGTCGATCTCGACGGCCGTTTTGGTGGACAGGCAACCGCGCGTGGGCGTGCCCTGCGACATCGAACGGATCGCAAACGTGAAAAACGAGACGAGCGCGTCGTGCAGGTCGGGCTTGTCGAGGGCCTTGCGCGCGTCCGCGAGAAAACGGCCCGTATAGCGCTCGAATACGCGAACGAAGATTTCTTCCTTGTCGCCGTACGCGTTGTACAGCGAGCCGCGCTGCACACCGGTGGCTTCGGCGAGATCCAGCATCGACGTTGCGCGGAAACCCTTGCGCCAGAAGACCTCGAGCGCGTCGGAAAACGCGGCGTCTTCATCGAACTGTCGGACTCCTGCCATGGCTTTCCTCTTTTGACGAACGGGTAGAAGTTTATTTTGACATTGTTGGCGAAAATGCGCAAAGCTCATTTCGCAATCAATGTGCGCGCTTTTGCTTCGTGCATAAACGTTAATTCAATGAACTGCGCAGTCGACCAGCCTTGTCGGCTTTAGTTGACTCCGTCAAGTTAACGGTTGCGCGTCGCTCGTTACGCTGTCGGGTCGATGAAGCCTTTGAGCATCGCTAACGTGTCCGCATCGTCGATATGCTTATCCGAACGCCTGCGTAGCATGCGCGGAAATCTCACGGCGACGCCCGATTTATGGCGCGTGCTTGCCTGGATGCCTTCGAAGCCGATTTCGAAGACGAGCGTCGGCGTGACGCTGCGCACCGGTCCAAATTTCTCGACCGTGGTTTTGCGCACGATTGCGTCGACCTCGCGCATTTCTTCGTCGGTCAGGCCCGAGTACGCTTTGGCAAACGGAACCAACGTACGTATGCCATTCGCTTCGTCCCACACTGCGAACGTGAAATCCGTATACAGACTCGCGCGGCGGCCGTGTCCGCGTTGCGCATAGACGAGCACGGCATCGATCGTATAAGGATCGATTTTCCATTTCCACCATGTGCCCGCAGCCTTCGTGCGGCCCACGCCGTAAAGCGATTGCCGCTCCTTGAGCATCAAACCTTCAACGCCGCGCGCGCGGCTCTGTTCGCGCAACTCTGCCATTGCGGACCAGCTGTCGGCATCGACGAGCGGCGAGACGCGCAGCAGATCGCGTGCGAGCGTGTCGGTACGCGAATCGGCCAATGCATCGAGCCTCGCGCGCCGTGCGGCGAGCGGCGTCATGCGCAGATCGGTGCCGTGCGCTTCGAGCAGGTCGTAGGCAAGAAACGCGGCGGGCGAGTCGGCGAGCACCTTCTTTGTCAGCGATTTGCGTGTGATGCGCGGCTGCAGGCGCGCGAACGGCAGCGGCGCTTGCGCGCCCGGCTGCCACGCGAGTATTTCGCCGTCGATCACGTGCCCGTCCGGTAGCGCCTCGCCAAGCGCGACCACTTCGGGAAAGCGCTCGGTGATCAGATCCTCGCCGCGCGACCAGATCCATACGCGGCCGTCGCGTTTGACGATCTGGGCGCGTATGCCGTCCCACTTCCATTCGACGAGCCAGTTCGCGGGGTTGCCGAGCGTTTCGGGCGCGGCCTGTAATGGATGAGCGAGAAAGAACGGGTAGGGCAGCGCGCGCTCGGCTTCGTGCGCAGTTTCGGAGGCCGCCGCGCCGGCGCTACCCCGCAGGTCCGCACGCTGCGCGTCGGGCGGCGAAGACGATGCAGCCGGTGCGATCAGGCGCAGGTAGCGCGCCGCGTCGGGCGGCTGCCGCGCGTCGGTCCAGCCGACCATTCGTTGCGCGATCAACTTGTGGTCGACACCGGCCACGTCGGCGAGCGCGCGCACGACGAGCTGCCGCGCGACGCCGACGCGAAATCCGCCGCCAATCAGCTTCGTCAGCAGGAAGCGGCCGCTCCAGTCGAGCTCGTCCCAATACTCGACGAGCCGGGTACGCAACCTCTCGGGCGATGTGCCGCGCAGTGTCAGCACGCGTTCCTCGACCCATTGTGTGAGCCCGAGCTCCGATGCGCGAGCGGCGGGCGGCAGCACATGCGCAATGGTTTCGGCGAGATCGCCGACGGCCTGGTACGACTCGTCGAAGAGCCATGCGGGCAAGCCCGCGCGTTCGCGTGCGATCTCGGTCAGTAGACGTGTCGGCACCGTCTGCCGCGGCTTGCCGCCGGCGAGGAAATACGACGCCCATGCGGCATCTTCCGGCGGCGCTGCCGAAAAATAGGTTGTGAGCGCATCGAGTTTGTCGCGGGTCGATGTGGTCGCGTCGAGCGCCGCATAGAGCGCGGCAAAGCGCTTCATCGCGTGGCTGCCTCCGGGTCGTCGATTGCGCCCGCCTGCTGATCTTTTGCGTCTGCCGGCACGGTGGCCATAGCGGGAGCGTCGTCGTCGTTTGCGCCTTGCGCGTCGGCTTCGACGTTATCGCCGCCGTATTCGGTGGCGAATGCGCCGGCATCGAGGCCTTGTTCGCGCAGCCACCGGACCATCGGTTCGACCTGGCCATGCGTGACGATTACGCGCGTCGCGCCGGTTGCGGCGATCGCGGTCTGCAGCGAGGGCCAGTCGGCGTGGTCCGACAGTACGAAGCCGCGGTCGACACCGCGCCGCCGCCGCGTGCCGCGCAGACGCATCCAGCCCGATGCAAATGCGTCGCTATAGTCGCAGAAGCGGCGCAGCCATGCGCTGCCTTGCGCCGACGGTGGTGCGACGATCAACGCTTCGCCGAAGACGGCCTTGTCCTTGGCCGGAATCTGCGCGGCGTTGCGCGTGCCGGGCAGTGCGACGCCAGCTTCGCGGTACGCGCGGTTCAGCGGCTCGACCGCGCCGTGACAGAAGATCGGGCCGATCGCCGCGTCGACGCTCGCGAGAATGCGCTGCGCCTTGCCGAAGCTATAGCAGAACACGATCGACGCGCGCCGTTGCGCAGCGTTGTGCCGCCACCATGCGTCGATGTCCGCGAAGACAGCCGCTGGCGGATCCCACCGGTAGATCGGCAAGCCGAACGTCGATTCGGTGATGAACGTATTGCAGCGCACGGGTTCGAACGGCGCGCAGGTCGGGTCGGGGTCGAGCTTGTAGTCGCCCGATGCGACCCACACCTCGCCGCGCGCTTCGACGCGTACTTGCGCGGAGCCGAGCACGTGGCCGGCGGGATGCAGCGATACGTCGACGCCGTTAATCGCGATGTGCTCGCCATATTCGAGCGCCTGCAGGCTGATGCCCGGCAGACGTGACTGCAATACACCGGCGCCGGCCGTCGTGGCGAGGTAACGGCGATGGCCAACGCGTGCATGATCGGAATGTGCATGGGTGATGACGGCACGCTCGACCGGTTGCCATGGATCGATGTAGAAGTCGCCCGCGGCGCAGTAGAGGCCTTCGGGGCGTGCGACGATCAGGTCATCGGGTTTCGCCAATCGTCCTCTCCGTGGTGCGTGTGGTGCATGCTCTGCCGCGCGCGTGGAATGCGTGGACGCTTAAGTGTAACCGCGGCGAATTGTCCAGATGTCAGTGGTTGACAGTGCTGACGAACTCTCCGTTTGGTTCGTCGGCACCGCAATGCACAGACGACAATCGGCGCGCCGGCCCGAAGGCGACGCGCCACCTGTTACACAGTTATAGCTTGCTATTGCACGCTATTGCCCATTGCGCATGGTGTCGCCCGTCGTGCCCGGCCGCTGCATGCCGTTGCCAGGCGCCATGCCGTTGCCCGGGGCCATGCCGCGGTTCGCCGGCGCGGGCGTTGCACCGGTGCCCGTGCCTACGCCGCCGCCAGTGCCGGTTGTGCCCGGGGTGCCGTAGCCGCCATCAGGCGATGTGCCCCGGCTCATGCCGCGATTCGGCACGGTGCCCGGTGTAGCGACGCCGCCTGCACCGCCGGTCGTGCCGCCGCCTGCGCCGACCCCGGCGCCGTTACCTGCCGATCCGCCGCCTGCCGATCCGCCGCCTGCGCCGCCGCCCGCGCCTCCCTGAGCAAACGCGCCACCGGAAAGTGCCATTACGAGTGCTGATGCAAGAAGCTTTTTCATAGTGCTGTTCATCGTCGGTCCTCCGAGAGGGGTTCATGGATACGAGCGGATGCCGCTCGTCTCGTCTTTTGTCATGCAAGCGGTGTGCCGCGTGATGAATGCAATGCCGCGCGGCGGGAACGGGTGTTGCGCGCGCTGCACAGTGCTGCCAGGCATTGGCAATGGAGGAATCGCCATGAAGCAATCGATCGATATGCAACAGCGTCTGACCGAAATCGAACATGCGCTATCGCGCCGTTTCGCTTCGCCGTCGACGTCGGTTACACATCTGGCTGATTCGGCTGGACGGATGACGATCCAGGTGTCATGGGTCGAGTCGGCGGCGGACATGAATATTCTCGATGCGCGCTGTGCGCTTAGCGTTGTGCTCGCCTCGCGCACGATGAGCCGCTATGCGTCGATGAGCACGGCGGACCGCGTACGCGTGCGGGAGCGCCTGTGCGACGTCGCGCGTGAAAAGGCGCGCGATGCACGACGCACGGCGCCGGCTGCAGCGTGCAATGCGACGCTCGATGTCAGCGAGCCGATGCTCGACGAAGCGGCACGGGCCTAGTGGCCTGTCGCAAACGCGGCGGCGTCGAGAGATCGCGCGGCGTGCGCGGCCTGTCGCCGGCGCCGCGAGGGTAGCGGGCTTTTCGGGAACAGCGGTTGCAGTGCGACAGACGGATGCGCGATTGACGGGCCTCATGGCCCCGTTGCGCACACGAACGCGACCTGCGTCCCGACGATGAGAAAAGGAGCATCGAATGGCAAGCAAACCAATGGCAAGCAAACCTCGCAACGCTCAACCCGGTTCCTCGCCGGCAGATCCCAAATCGCAGGCGCTCGAAGCGTCGCGCGCACGTCCTGAAAACGAGGCACTGCGCACGAATCAGGGCGTGAAAATCGCAGATAACCAGAACACATTGCGCGCGGGCGCGCGCGGCCCCTCGTTGCTCGAAGATTTCATCATGCGTGAAAAAATCACGCACTTCGACCATGAGCGCATTCCGGAGCGCATCGTCCACGCCCGCGGTTCCGCGGCGCATGGCGTGTTTCAGGTCTACGAGCCGATGACCGAATTCACGAAGGCGGCTTTCCTGCAGGACCCGGCGGTGCAGACACCCGTTTATGTGCGCTTTTCGACGGTACAGGGACCACGTGGGTCCGCCGATACGGTGCGCGATGTGCGCGGCTTCGCGGTGAAGTTCTACACGAGCGAGGGCAACTACGATCTGGTCGGCAACAATATGCCGGTATTCTTTATTCAGGACGCGATCAAGTTTCCCGATTTCGTGCATGCAGTGAAGCCCGAGGCGCCGAATGAAATGCCGACCGGTGCCTCGGCGCACGATACGTTCTGGGATTTCGTCTCTCTCGTCCCCGAATCGACGCACATGGTGCTATGGACGATGTCGGACCGCGCGATTCCGCGTAGCCTGCGCACGATGGAAGGTTTTGGCGTTCACACGTTCCGCTTCGTCAACGCCGAGGGCAGGTCGCGCTTCGTGAAGTTTCATTGGCGTCCGGTGCTCGGGTCGTATTCGCTGTTGTGGGACGAGGCGCAGAAGATCGCCGGCAAGGATCCGGATTTCCACCGGCGCGACCTTTGGGAAGCCATCGAACGCGGCGATTTCCCCGAATTCGAACTCGGCGTGCAACTGATCGAAGAGAAAGACGAGCACACGCTCGGTTTCGATCTGCTCGATCCGACCAAGCTGATTCCCGAGGAGATCGTGCCGGTCAGGATCGTCGGCAAGATGACGTTGAATCGCAATCCGGACAATTTCTTCGCTGAGACCGAGCAGGTCGCATTTCACCCCGGGCATGTCGTGCCGGGTATCGACTTCTCGAACGATCCGCTATTGCAAGGGCGCTTGTTCTCGTACACCGACACGCAGATCAGCCGGCTCGGCGGCGCGAACTTCCACGAGCTTCCGATCAACCGGCCGCTGTCGCCGAACGTGAACAATCAGCGCGACGGCATGCACCGGCAAACAATCAATGTCGGCCAGGCATCGTACGAGCCGAATTCATTGAACGACGCATGGCCGAAGGAAACCGATCCGGCGTCGCGCGACGGCGGCTTCGAGAGTTATCCGGAGACCGTGGACGGGACGAAGATTCGCGTGCGCAGCGAGTCGTTTGCCGATCATTTTTCGCAAGCGGCGTTGTTTTATCAAAGCATGAGCGACGTCGAGAAAGAGCATATCGCCGCCGCTTATCAATTCGAACTCGGCAAGGTGACAAGGCCTGAGATTCGCGCGCGCGTCGTCAATGAAATCCTCGCCAATTACGATCTCGATCTTGCGAACAAGGTAGCCGAGGGGCTCGGGCTTCCTGCGCCTAAAAACGGTGCTAAAGCGGTGGGCCAGCAGCGGCCGTCGCCGGCGTTGAGCCTGCTCAATCGCGCCAAGCCCGGTATCAAGACGCGCAAGATCGCCCTGCTCGCGGCGCCGGGCGCCGACGAGACTTTGCTTCAGACCGTGCGGAAGAAGCTCGAAGACGAAGGCGCGGCGCCGCTGCTGATTGCGCCCACGCTTGCACCGGTTGCAGGCGCCAACCCCGATGCGACGATCGCGGGGATGCCGTCGATCATGTTCGACGCGGTGATCGTATGCGGCGGCGAGGCCAGTGCGAAGACGCTCGCGCAATCGGGCGATGCGCGGCACTTCGTACTCGAGGCGTTCAAGCATCTGAAGGCGATCGGGGCGCTTGGCGCGGGCCGCGATGTGTTGAAGGCCGCGCATCTGCCCGATCAGGCAGAGGGTGTCGCGACCGGCGGCGACGGCGATGTCGACGCGGTGTTGAAGAAGTTTATCGAAGCCGCCGGTCAACACCGCGTCTGGGCGCGGCGTGCGATGGCGGAGTCGGTGCCGGCCTAAAGCCGTTCGGCAATTCGGCCATGAGCGCGAGGCGCGCGGGGCTACGTCCCGCGCGCCACTTCAGCGGCCGCGCGGACGGCCCGGTCCGGCTACATGCGTGGCGGGCTGCTTGCTCGCTGGCGGCAGGTGGGCCGCGGTGGGTGGTCGTTCGACCGCACGCAGCCGCCAGTATCCGTCGACCGGACCGCGCCGTACGCCCGAAGACGTCCAGCGCGCGCCTCCTTGCGCGGATGCGACATTGCCGCGACGGTCCACCCGCATGCCGTACAGCGTGACGAACGGTTCGTCGCAGCCGTGTTCGCACAGCGTGAGCACGCCGTCGATGTCGCGCATTTCGCCCGCCGCGGGCAACTCGATGCCGCGGCGCGCGTCGAGTGCCCAGCCGCGGTTCTCCGTATCGAGCCACAACACCGCGTAGTCGTGGCCCGCCGTCGGGTCGGGCGTATTGATCAGAATCGACAGACGCATAAGGCCTCCGCATGAAATAAACCGGTGGTTCGGCGGCGACGTCCGTCCTGCTTGACACCGTTGCGTATATGTCGCGCCCGCGTGCTTTTTAAGCGCGATTTCAAGGCATTTTCAAATCAGAAGCGCCAGCAAAACTTAGGTCCTCGATTTCAAGGCTAGTTCCACGACCTCGCATGTCAAGCAAAGGACGCTCTAATGTGAGCGCGCAACAGCTGTGTACGCGGCGCGCAGCAAGCACTCTGCGACTGCGCGCGGCAATTGCGCGCAGCGCTCGGCAAATGGCGCCAGGTGCATTGCGCGGGACGAACTTCGGGTCGAACGTCGTTATTTACGGGTATCGGCACGCGTGCCTTTCGCAACGAGACCGAATCTGTCCGGTTCGCATGACCGGGCATGTCGAATGCTGTGTCTGCACATTCTCGACGCTGTGCGTAGTGCCCGCGCTTCGCACGCGACCATCGCTAAATAAAAGGACCTTATGATGAGCGTGCCACCATTCGGCAAGCAGATTGCAGCTGCGCAAGCCTGCGGCGAACCCGATCTCGTACGCAGGCAGATCGTCGCGGCGATCGTCGGTTCGTTCGCGCTATCGGCATGCGGCGGCGGGGGTGGCGCAGGCAGCGATTCCGGCTCGGGTACGGCGCCGCCAAACCAGGCGATCGGCCAGATTCCGCCGGACCGCGCGAACTTGCCGCGCCCGGCGCTGCCTGCGCCGGGTTCGTCGGGTATCGACCATATCGTGCTCGTGACGATGGAGAACCGCTCGTTCGATCATCTGCTCGGGTGGGTGCCGAATGCGGAAGGTTTGCCCGCGGGCCGGCAATTCACGGACGCGTTCGGCGAGGTGCATGCGCCGTTTGCATTGTCGGCCAACCCAGCCTACGGTTTTCAGGGCTGCTCGTTCGCGGACCCCGATCATGCGTATGATGCGGGCCGGGTCCACCTTGCCAACGGCGCGATGAACGGCTTCCTGCTCACGCCCGATACGAACCAGACGCGCGGCGACCTGCTGCCGATCGGCTTCTTCCAGCAGGCGGACCTCGATTTCTATCGGAACGCGGTGCCGCTCTATACGGTTTGCGACTACTACATGAGCGGCATTCTCGCGGACACGTTTCCGAATCGCGTGTATCTGCATAGTGGCGAAACGGACCGCCTCAGCGATACGCTCGATACGTCGCAGCTACCGACGATCTGGGACCGGCTCGACGCGAAGGGCATCACATCGGCCTACTATTTTCACGACGTGCCGTTCACCGCGCTATACGGCGCGCGTTATGTGGGCCGCTCGAAGCTCTTCAGCGATTTTCTGTCCGATGCGGCCGCCGGTTCCCTGCCGTCGTTCTGCATGGTCGACCCGAGTTTCGGCGGCGAAGCGCAGGGCATCTCGAACGACGACCATCCGCACGCGGACGTGCGCAATGGCCAGGTGCTGCTCGGGCAAATCTACGAGGCGTTGCGCTCGAGTCCGACGTGGAGTTCGACGCTCATGATCGTGGTCTACGACGAGTGGGGCGGGTTCATGGAGCACGTCGCGTCGCCGCTCAAGCCCGTATCCGCGGCGGAGCAGGCGCTCGGCAACGACGGACGCCTGGGCTTGCGTGTGCCGTGCATGCTGCTCGGTCCGCGCGTGAGCGCGAATCAGGTTGCGCGCTATCCGTTCGATCCGAGCTCGATTCATCAATTGCTCCAGTGGCGTTTCGGTCTTGACCCGCTCGGCGTGCGCGCGAGCGATCCGACCACGTTCAACCTTGCGTACGCGCTCGATCTGACCCATCCGCCGCGCACCGATGCGCCGCCAGTCGCCGTTGCGCAGGGGCCGTTCGGCGCGGCGTGTCCGCTCGTGCCCGCGGGTGGCAGCGGCATCGGCTCGATCGACAATGCGCAGCAGACCGGCGTGCCGGCGTCGGGTACGGCTGCATCCGGTACGGCGGCATCGGGTACGACGGCTTCGGGCGAACTCCAGCGGAGCGTGCCGGGCGGCCGCTTTTCCGATTTGCGTGCGAAGGCGACGGCGCTTGGCTTTCCGCAATAGCGCGCGCGGCGAGGAATCTTCGATGACGGGCTTGCACATAGCAGGGCCATATCTGCTATCGTCGCGGGCATGCCGCCAATCATATCGATATCCAATCTATCCAAGACCTACGCATCCGGCTTCCACGCGCTCAAAGGAATCAACCTGTCGATCGGGCGCGGGGAAATCTTCGCGTTGCTCGGGCCGAACGGTGCGGGCAAGACGACGCTGATCAGCATCGTCTGCGGGATCGTCAGGGCATCCGCCGGGTCCGTCGTCGTCGACGGGCATGATATCCAGCACGATTACCGCGCCGCGCGCGAGCTGATCGGCCTCGTGCCGCAGGAGCTCACGACCGATGCGTTCGAAACCGTGTGGGCCACCGTTTCGTTTAGCCGCGGCCTGTTCGGCAAGCCGAAAAACCCCGCATACATCGAAAAGGTGCTGCGCGACCTCTCGTTGTGGGAGAAGCGCGATAACCGCATCATGACGCTGTCGGGCGGCATGAAGCGCCGCGTGCTGATCGCGAAGGCGTTGTCGCACGAGCCGCGCGTGCTGTTCCTCGACGAGCCGACCGCGGGCGTCGACGTCGAGTTGCGGCGCGACATGTGGCGCCTCGTGCGTTCGCTGACCACGAGCGGTGTGACGGTGGTGCTGACCACGCACTACATCGAGGAAGCGGAGGAGATGGCCGATCGCATCGGCGTCATCAACGCTGGCGAAATCGTGATCGTGGAAGAGAAGCGGGAACTGATCCGCAAGCTCGGCAAGAAGCAGTTGCGATTGCATCTCGAAGCGCCGCTTGGCGTGGTCCCCGCGGCGCTGGCCGACTATGGGCTCGAAATCGCCAACGGCGGCGCCGAACTCGTCTATACCTACGACTCGGAGCGCGAGCGCGCTGGCATCGCCGCGCTGCTCAACGACCTGAACCATGCGGGCATCCGCTTCAAGGACCTGCAGACGTCGCAAAGCTCGCTCGAAGATATCTTCGTGAGCCTCGTGCGAGGGCAATCATCATGAACCTGCATGCGATCCGCGCGATTTACCGCTTCGAAATGGCGCGCACCGGGCGCACGCTGATGCAAAGCATCGTCGCACCCGTCATTTCCACCTCGCTTTACTTCGTCGTGTTCGGTGCGGCGATCGGCTCGCGTATTCGAGAAGTCGAGGGCGTCAGCTACGGCTCGTTCATCGTGCCGGGGCTCATCATGCTGTCGCTGTTGTCGCAGAGCATTTCGAATGCGTCGTTCGGCATCTATTTTCCGCGCTTCACGGGTACCATTTACGAGCTGCTTTCGGCACCCGTGTCGTATCTCGAGATCGTGATCAGCTATGTCGGTGCGGCCGCAACGAAGTCGATCATTCTCGGGCTCATCATTCTCGCGACGGCGGGACTGTTCGTACCGCTGCAGATTCAGCATCCGCTGTGGATGGTGCTGTTTCTCGTGCTGACTTCGGTCACGTTCAGTCTGCTCGGTTTCATCATAGGCATCTGGGCCGACAACTTCGAGAAGCTGCAGATCGTTCCGCTCCTCATCATCACGCCGCTGACTTTCCTCGGCGGCAGCTTCTATTCGGTCGCGATGCTGCCGCCGGGCTGGCGCATCGTGGCGCTGTTCAACCCGATCGTGTATCTGATCAGCGGCTTCCGGTGGAGCTTTTATGGGCTTGCCGACGTGAGCGTCGCGATCAGCCTCGGCATGACGGCCCTTTTTCTCGCGGTGTTTCTCGTGGTCATCGCGTGGATCTTTAAAACGGGCTATCGCCTCAAGTCGTAGTAGGATGGACATTCGTCGCGGGCCTGCTGCGCTGGTTGCAGGCCTGTCCGCCTTCGCCATGCTCCGTCGCGAGGTGCCTCCATGGCTCTCAAACCGTCACGACCGCTGCGTCTGTTCGCGGAACATCTTCGCGAACGGCGCGTCAGTCTGACCGAGCGATGGATGAGGGCCGTGTTCAACGATGCGGATCTGTCGGAGTCGGACCGCCTTACGTACGAACAGCTGGCCGATCACGTTCCTTCCATTCTCGAAGAACTCTGCAGCGCCTTCGAAGATCAGGATCTCGACCAGGTCGAGCCGTCGATCGAACAGGACGCGAAACTGCATGGCAGGCTGCGCTGGAAGCAGGGCTATCGCATCGACGAACTCGTGCGCGAACTCGATTTGCTGCGGCAGGTGTTGTTCGGTGCGATCTTCAACTACGCGGAACAGTATCCGGCGTTTTCGCGGCGTCACGAGGAACGCGCGCGGCATTTCATCGACGAGGCGATCAGTTTCGTGACGCTCACGTCGATCCGCGAGGTCATGACCGAGCGCGACCGCAAGATCGACGAATACACGGGCCGGCTCGAACGCGCGAATCATGAACTGCTGCTCAAGCAGAAGCTCGTCGGCGAATTGTATGAATCGCGGATGCAGCTCACGCGCAGCGTCGTGCACGATCTGCGCAACTTTCTCAATGTGTTTTCGATGGCGTTGCAGATGATTGCGCGCGCGCCGGCAAAGACCGATGCGGCGCTCGCGCTCGCTAACCGGCAGGTCGGCGACATGAAGACGCTCGTCGACGAACTCGTCGAATATTCGATCGTGCTCGGCGATACGAATCCATTCGCCACCGAGGCCATCGATCTGCGCGCGCTGTTCGACGAACTGGTGGCCTCGTGCGGCCCCACGGTGGAAGCGAAAGGCTTGCGCCTCGTGCAACGGTTCGATCGCGAACTGGGGACGATCGTGTCGAACCGGCTCAAGCTCAAGCAGATCGCACTCAATCTGTTGTCCAACGCGGCCAAGTACACGAAGGCGGGTGAGGTCGAACTCGATATGCACGCGTGCGGCGAGATGCAGTGGTGCCTGCGGGTGTCGGACACCGGCGTCGGGATCGGTGCGGCCGATCAGGAGCGCGTCTTCAAGGAATTCGAGCGCGCAACGCACGAGGATGTGCCGGGCGTCGGGCTCGGGCTCGCGATCGTGCGCGAACTGTGCCGCACGCTGCATGGAGATCTGCGATTTGCGTCGCACGAAGGCGAGGGGACGACGTTCGAGATTATTTTTCCGCTGCGGCTCGATACGGACGGGTGATGCGCTTCATGCTGCGGTGCGGATGCGGTTGATACGCAAAGTGGAATTCAAACGAGAAAGGCCGGGTATTTCACCCGGCCTTTCTTTATTCGTTCAAGCGAAGCGGTCGTGCGCTCAGCCGAACAGCTTGACTGCCTGCAGTAGCGTGTTGGTCACGCCCCATGCGAGCGGAATCAGCACATACAGCCAGAAGATAATGAGCAGGCCCTTGTTGGACGGATGCTCCTGAGTCGTGGTGTTCATAAGGTCCTCTTTATTTCTCGGCGGCCAGTTGGGCTTCGGTCATATGGTGCTTGTCGTCGACGCGTTTCACGAGCAGGTTGCAGATGAAGCCGACCACGAGCAGCACGGCCATCAGGTGCACGGTCAGCGTGTACGCATCGGCTTTCGCGACGCCGTGTGCGACTTCGTACGCACGAATGTAGTTCACGAGCACCGGGCCCGCCACGCCTGCCGCGGCCCATGCGGTCAGCAGACGGCCGTGGATGCCGCCGACGAAAGCGGTGCCGAACATGTCGGCAAGATACGCCGGCACGGTCGAGAAGCCGCCGCCGTACATCGACAGGATCACGCAGTACGACAGCACGAAGAGCGCGATATTGCCCGAATCCGCGAAGGTCGGCACGAAGTAGTACAGCACCGCGCCGAGCACGAAGAAGATGAAGTACGTGTTCTTGCGGCCGACCCAGTCCGACGCCGACGCCCAGATGAAGCGGCCGCCCATGTTGAACAGCGACAGCAGGCCGACGAAGCCGGCTGCGGCCGCGGCCGTCACCGTGCTCTTGAAGCTCTCCTGAATCATCACCGACGCCTGGCCGAGAATGCCGATGCCGGCCGTCACGTTCAGGAACAGCACGAGCCAGATCAGGTAGAACTGGGGCGTCTTGAGCGCCTGGTCGATATGCACGTGGTTGCGCGTGATCATCTTCGTCGTCGTGGTCGCGGGCGGCGTCCAGCCGGCCGGCTTCCAGTCCGCCGGCGGCACGCGGATCGCGAGCGAGCCGATCGTCATCGAGATGAAGTATGCGATGCCGAGCACGACGAACGTTTCGGCGACGCCGATGCTCGTGGCGCTCTTGAAGTGATTCATCAGCGCCACCGACAACGGCGCGGCAATCATCGCGCCGCCGCCGAAGCCCATGATCGCCATGCCGGTCGCCATGCCGCGGCGGTCCGGGAACCAGCGGATCAGCGTCGAGACCGGCGAGACGTAGCCAAGACCGAGGCCGATGCCGCCGATCACGCCGTAGCCGAGATACAGCAACCAGATCTGGTGCGTCCACACGCCGACTGCGGAAACGAGGAAGCCGCCGCCGAAGCAGCATGCGGCAGTAAACATCGTGCGGCGCGGGCCGACGTGCTCGAGCCACTTGCCGGCGAATGCGGCCGACAGGCCGAGAAACACGATCGCGAGCGAGAAGATCCAGCCCAGCGTGGTCAGCGTCCAGTCGTCCGGTGCGGACTGCGTAATGCCGATCACCTTCGTCAGCGGTCCGTTGAACACGGAGAATGCGTAGGCCTGACCGATACACAGGTGCACGGCGAGGGCGGCCGGCGGCACCATCCAGCGCGAGAAGCCTGGGCGGGCGACAGTTGCCTGCTTAGAAAAGAACGAAGGCGCGCCGGATTTATCGCCGGGCTTTGTAATACTGCTCATGTGGTCGGTCTCCGATGGGGTGCGTCTTGCTCGTTATCGGTCGTCGGCTGTTTAACTTGAGGGTTTTTGACGCGACGGCCTGTTATCGGACCAAAAAGCGGACCCAAAAAACTCATGAATAGCATATGCAGGTAGATTGCATATGACGGCGCGCCGCACAAACGCCGTCGTGCCGATTTGCGAGACAATATTGTGTGCGGTCGCGGTTGGCAATATGAAGTCAGGAAACATATTACTGATGCGCCGCGATCATGATGCGATGCGGAATTTCAAGGCTGCGTAAGGCGATTGTTGGTGTGCCTGGATGCGTGCCGAATGGGTGATGTCGCTATTTTGCAGTGCAGCGAAACATCGAACATGGCACGTATGATCAATGTGTTTTACCTAATCTGGCGTGCACGGCGGGCGCTCGCATGTTAGGTTTTTCACCGAGTTCAAAAAGCAACAACCCTTGATATACTACATACAAAGTTATTGACGTATGTCGCAGCGCAGCATATGATTGAGTCATTCTGAACACTCAATCGTATGGAGCTTGAAATGGATTTCGTATCTCTGGCGCTGCTTGCCGTTGGTTTCGTGGGTCTCGGCGCTGCCGCGACCGTTTTGCTGACTAATATGGTTCCGCTGCATGTTGCATCGCTCGCCGCGAAGCACGGTCGGTACGCTGGCCTCGCGGGCGCTCATGGCGACGCGATCGTGCAGGCACCGGTCCGTGCATCCGTTAAGAAAGAGGCGATGAATGTCGTCGGAACTTCAAACTGAAAACGTAGTGGCCTCGCCGTTGACGCTGGCGCTGCAACCTATCAATGCGAGCGCCAGCTTGCGCGACCAGGCCTATGCGATGTTGCGCCAGGCGATTGCCGACGCGGACATCTATCAGTCGAAGGACGAAATACGGCTCGACGAGCGTTTGCTTAGCGAAACGCTCGGCGTGAGCCGCACGCCGGTGCGTGAAGCGATGACGCTGCTCGAGCAGGAAGGCTTTCTGCGCATGGTGCCGCGGCGCGGTATCTATATTGTGCGCAAGAGCAAGCGCGAAATCGTCGAGATGATCCAGATGTGGGCGGCGCTCGAGAGCATGGCCGCGCGCCTCGCCACGTTGCATGCCACCGACGAGGAAATCGCGCGGCTGCGCCATATGTTCGACAGCTTCCGCGACACGACGCCGGCCGAGCATATCGCCGAATATTCGGACGCGAATATCGCGTTTCATCAGGCGATCGTCGAGTTGTCGAAGTCGCAGATGATTCTCGAGACGATCAAGAATGTCTTTATTCATGTGCGCGCGATTCGCCGGCTGACGATCTCGCAGAGCGACCGCGCGTCGCGCTCGATCGTCGATCATCTGCGCATTATCGAGGCGCTCGAACAGCGCGATACCGAACTCGCCGAGCGGCTCGTGCGGCAGCATTCGCTCGATCTTGCGGACTTCATCGAGGCGAATTGCGATTTTCTTGATTGAGCGATTGATCGTCGCGAGAGTGCGTCGCGCTGCTGCGTGGAAGGAAGAAGGAAAGCCAGCGGGTGGATCGCCCGCTGGCTTTTTTGCATCTGCGAACCCGCTTGTTTCGTTATATTCGTGAAAGGCGTATCTATTCGTGCGCCCTTGTTGTCTACCTGCTCGCTAGTGCTCGCCGGTCAAAGCCCACGCAGCGCCTGCACCATCGTTTCACCAAGCGCCGCCGGCGATTGCGAGACGTGAATCCCCGCTGAGCGCATCGCGTCGATTTTCGCGCTGGCCGTTCCCTTGCCGCCCGAGATGATCGCGCCCGCGTGACCCATGCGGCGGCCCGGCGGCGCACTGGTGCCGGCGATAAAGCCGACCACCGGCTTTTTCGTGCGCGCCTCCTTGAGAAACTGCGCGGCGTCTTCTTCGGCGGAGCCGCCGATCTCGCCGATCATGATGATGCCGTGCGTATCGTCGTCGGCGAGAAACATCTCGAGGCAGTCGATGAAATTCGTCCCGTTCACCGGATCGCCGCCGATGCCGATGCAGGTGGTTTGTCCAAGGCCCGCGGCCGTGGTTTGCGCCACCGCTTCATAGGTCAGCGTGCCCGAACGCGATACGACGCCGATCTTCCCCGGCCGGTGAATATGGCCGGGCATGATGCCGATCTTGCATTGCCCCGGCGTGATCACGCCGGGGCAGTTGGGCCCGATCAGGCGCGTGTCCGAGCCGGCGAGCGCGCGCTTGACGCGCACCATGTCGACGACGGGAATGCCTTCGGTAATGCAGACGACGAGCGGCACGTGCGCGTCGACGGCTTCGAGAATCGCATCGGCGGCGACGGGCGGCGGCACATAAATAACCGATGCGTTCGCACCCGTCGCATCGACGGCATCGGCGACGGTATCGAACACCGGCAGCCCGAGATGCATCGAGCCGCCTTTGCCCGGCGTCACGCCGCCGACCATTTGCGTGCCGTACGCGAGTGCCTGTTCGGAATGGAAGCTGCCTTGCGACCCGGTGAAGCCCTGGCAGATCACTTTGGTATTGTGGTCGATCAGAACGGCCATGTCAGTGTGCTCCCGAGTGTTGAACGGCGGCGGTTTGCTTCGGCGCCTGCGGTTGTGCGTTGTCGTTCGCTTTCTGGCGAATCGAGGAGACGACCTTGTCGGCCGCATCGGCAAGATGGTCGGCGGACAAGATCGGCAAACCGGAGTCGCGCAGAATCTGCTTGCCGGGTTCGACGTTCGTGCCTTCGAGGCGTACCACGAGCGGCACGCGCAGATCGATCTCGCGCGCGGCGCTGACGACGCCTTCCGCGATGACGTCGCAGCGCATGATGCCGCCGAAGATATTGACGAGGATCGCTTCGACTTTCGGATCGCGCAGAATCAGCCGGAATGCGGTCGCCACCCGTTCCTTCGTCGCGCCGCCGCCGACGTCGAGAAAGTTCGCCGGCTCGCCGCCGTAGAGCTTGATGATGTCCATCGTCGCCATGGCGAGGCCGGCGCCGTTGACCATGCAACCAATGTTGCCGTCGAGCGTCACGTAGTTGAGCCCGTGTTTTGCAGCTTCGAGTTCGGCCGGATCTTCTTCGGCCTCGTCGCGCAGCGCTTCGATCGACGGATGCCGGAACAGCGCGTTGTCGTCGAAGTTGATCTTCGCATCGAGCGCTACGACGTCGCCCCACGCGGTCACGACGAGCGGATTGATCTCGACGATCGACGCGTCGAGTTCGACGAACGCGCGGTACGCATTCAGAATGAACTGCGTCGCCGACTTGACCTGACTGCCGGCGAGGCCGAGACCGAACGCGATCTTTCGCGCGTGGAACGGCTGCAGGCCAGTGGCCGGATCGACCGCAACTTTCAGGATCTTTTCGGGCGTGCGCGCTGCGACCTCCTCGATTTCCATGCCGCCTTCGGTCGATGCCATCACGGTGATGCGCGATGTTGCGCGATCGATGAGCATGCCGAGATACAGCTCGCGCTCGATCGCGCAGCCTTCCTCGATATAGACGCGCTTCACCTCGCGGCCGGCCGGACCCGTCTGCTTTGTCACGAGCACCGACGACAGCATCTGCGCCGCGTTCTGCGCGACCTCGTCGACTGTCCTGACGACGCGCACGCCGCCCGCGCCATTGGGATCGTTCGCAAAGCGGCCCGCACCGCGGCCGCCCGCATGAATTTGCGATTTGACGACCCACAGCGCGCCGCCGAGTTCGCGTGCCGCCGCGGCCGCTTCTTGCGGCGTGAACGCGACGCGGCCGTTCGGCACGGCGACGCCGTAGCCTCTCAGCAGTTCCTTCGCCTGATATTCGTGAATGTTCACAGACTCCTCCTCACTGGATGTATTTCGGGATCGGGGCAGTGGGGGAAAGACTTCTCTTGACGGGCTGTGAAATATGGTATGTGATATATCAGAACGGTTCAAGGGACTAGGGTGGTCGGTATTTTCCCTCGGTTGCGCGTCCAGCGCGCCGGAAAACCGAGCGCAAAACCTTGCCAGTAAAGGACTTGACGCAATTCAAGCTTGCGCGCCGCAGCATCAAAATACGCTTGATGCATTGTGATATATCACATACCGTATTGATCGGGGCATGCGAGATGCGCGTCGTGTACGAGGCCTGGCAAGACCGGCTACGTCCGCGGTAACCGCCAGATAACGCATAGGAGACAACTTATGTCCGCTAGAGTTTTATCCCCCAGTACCGGCATCGGAGGCCGGCATCGCGCACTGCCCGTTTCATCCGACCATGAACAGGTGAAGCAAGGGAAGGAGACAAATCATGGCTAAGGCACTCGACGGTGTGCGCATTCTCGATTTCACGCATGTGCAATCCGGACCGACCTGCACGCAGCTGCTCGCATGGTTCGGCGCCGATGTGATCAAGGTGGAGAGGGCCGGTACCGGCGACGTGACGCGCGAGCAGCTGCGCGACATCCCGGACGCGGACAGCCTTTACTTCACGATGCTCAATCACAACAAGCGGTCGGTAACGATCGACACGAAGAACCCGGAAGGCAAGAAGGTTCTCGAAACGCTGATCAAGACCTGCGACGTGCTCGTCGAAAATTTCGCTCCGGGCGCGCTCGATCGCATGGGCTTCACATGGGAGCGCATCCAGGAACTCAATCCGCAGATGATCGTCGCGTCGGTGAAGGGCTTTGGTCCCGGGCCGTACGAGGACTGCAAGGTCTACGAGAATGTCGCGCAATGCGCGGGCGGCGCGGCATCGACGACCGGTTTCGACGATGGTCCGCCGGTCGTGACCGGTGCGCAGATCGGCGATAGCGGCACCGGCCTGCATCTCGCACTTGGCATCGTGACCGCGCTGTTCCAGCGGACAAAGACGAATCGCGGCCAGAAGGTGCTCGCCGCGATGCAGGACGGCGTGCTGAACCTGTGCCGCGTGAAGCTGCGCGACCAGCAGCGTCTCGCGCGCACCGGCGTCATGAAGGAATACCCACAGTATCCGAACGGCACCTTCGGCGAGGCCGTGCCGCGTGCCGGCAATGCGTCCGGCGGCGGCCAGCCGGGGTGGATCCTCAAGTGCAAGGGCTGGGAAGCGGACCCGAACGCTTATATCTACTTCATCACGCAGGCGCCTGTGTGGGCGAAGATCTGCAACGTGATCGGCAAGGAAGAGTGGGCGACCGATCCCGACTATGCGACGCCGGCCGCGCGTCTGCCGCACCTCAAGGAAATCTTCGCCGAGATCGAACGCTGGACGATGACGAAGACGAAGTTCGAGGCGATGGATATCCTCAACAAGTACGACATTCCGTGTGGTCCGATTCTGTCGATGAAGGAGATCGCCGAAGACGAATCGCTGCGCAAGACAGGCACGATCGTCGAAGTCGATCATCCGGTGCGCGGCAAGTATCTGACCGTCGGCAATCCTATCAAGCTGTCCGATAGCCCCACGGATGTCACGCGCTCCCCGTTGCTGGGCGAGCACACCGACGAAGTGATGACCGAGCTCGGCTATTCGGCGCAACAGATCGCGGCGTTGCGTACCGCGGGTGCGATCTGAGCCGCAGTGGTCCGATTGGACGAAGTTCGATAGCGGAAGCCGACAGGCGCGCGTGTTCACGTGTCGCCTGTCGGCGCTTCAGTTGGTGTTTTAACCGGCAATTGGCAGGCCGGGCGGCTTCATAACCAGAATCGGAGACATGACGATATGGCACACGAAGACTCCCCCTCGCTGCGGGAACGCGGCGGCGCTCACTCGTCCGACAAGGCGGTTGCGCCGAACAAGGCCGTCGTGCAGCACATCCTCGATAACGTAAAAGAGGAAGGCCGAAATTCGCTGACGGCGCCGGAAGGCAAGCTTGTATGTGACGCGTACGGCATTGCCGTGCCGAAAGAAGGGTTGGCGACCGACGCGCACGAGGCCGCGCAGATCGCGGCGCAAATGGGTTTCCCGGTGGTGCTGAAGATCGTGTCGCCCGAAATCCTGCACAAGACGGAAGCGGGCGGCGTGCTGGTCGGCCTCAAGAGCGAAGCCGAAGTCGAGCGTGGCTTCGCGACGATCATGGACAACGCGAAGCGCTATAACGCGAGCGCGAACCTGCACGGCGTGCAAGTGCAGCAGATGGTAGGCGGCGGGCAGGAAGTGATTGTCGGCGCGGTAAGCGACCCGTCGTTCGGCAAGCTCGTTGCGTTCGGCCTCGGCGGCGTGCTCGTCGAAGTCCTCAAGGACATCACGTTTCGTCTCGCTCCCGCGACGCGCGACGACGCGCGTTCGATGCTCGACAGCATCGCCGCGGCGGAGATTCTGAAGGGCGTGCGCGGCGGCGATGCGGTCGACCGCGAAGCGCTTGCGGCACTGATCGAAAACGTCTCGCGCCTCGTTTCCGACTTTCCGCAGATCTCCGAGCTCGACCTGAATCCGGTTTTCGCGAGCAAGGACGGCGCGATCGCGGCGGACGTGCGCATCGTGCTGGATTTCGCGCCGCCGGCGCCGCGTTACCGGCCGAGCCAGCAGGACATCGTGCGGCAGATGAACCGCATCATGCGGCCCGACCGCATTGCGGTGATCGGAGCGTCGGCCGAAGACGGCAAGATCGGCAACTCCGTGATGAAGAACCTCATCAACGGCGGTTATCAGGGCGAGATTCTGCCGATTCATCCGAAGTCCGAAGAGATTCTCGGACGTAAGGCTTACAGAAGCGTGCTCGACGTACCGGGTGATATCGACGTCGCGGTGTTTGCGATCCCGGCGAAATTCGTCGCGGCCGCGCTGACCGAAGTCGGCAAAAAGAAGATTCCGGGCGCGGTGCTGATCCCGTCGGGCTTCGCCGAAACGGGCAATGTGGAAGGTCAGGAAGAGATCGTGCGTATCGCGCGCGAGTACGACATTCGCCTCATGGGCCCGAACATCTACGGCTTCTACTACACGCCGAAGAACCTCTGCGCGACCTTCTGCACGCCGTACGACGTGCAGGGCAAGGCTGCGCTCTCGTCGCAATCGGGCGGCATCGGCATGGCGATCATCGGGTTCTCGCGCTCCGCAAGAATGGGCGTGTCCGCGATCGTCGGTCTCGGCAACAAATCGGATATCGACGAAGACGACCTGCTGACGTTCTTCGAACAGGACGACCATACCGAAATCATCGCGCAGCACTGCGAAGACCTGAAAGACGGACGTGCATTCGCGGAAGCGGCGGCACGCGTGTCGAAGAAAAAGCCGGTGGTCGTGCTGAAGGCGGGTCGCACGAGCATGGGCGCACGTGCGGCAAGTTCGCACACGGGCGCACTCGCGGGCAACGACCGCATCTACGAGGATGTGTTCAGGCAGTGCGGCGTGATCCGCGCGCGATCGCTGCGCGATCTGCTCGAGTTTGCGCGCGGCATTCCGAAGCTGCCGACGCCGCAGGGCGAGAACGTCGTGATCATCACCGGCGCGGGCGGCTCGGGCGTGCTGCTGTCGGACGCTTGCGTCGACAACGGTCTTTCGTTGATGACGATGCCTGCCGATCTCGACGCGGCATTCCGGAAATTCATTCCGCCGTTCGGCGCCGCGGGCAATCCGGTCGACATCACGGGCGGCGAGCCGCCGACCACGTACGCAAACACGATACGTCTCGGTCTCGAGGATCCGCGCATTCACTCGATCATCCTCGGCTACTGGCACACGATCATCACGCCGCCGATGGTGTTCGCGAAGCTCGTGATCGAAGTGAAGGAGGAAATGAAAGCGAAGGGCATCGAGAAGCCAATCGTCGCGTCGCTAGCAGGCGACGTGCAGGTCGAGGAAGCGGCCGAATATCTGTACGAGCACGGCGTACCGGCTTATGCGTATTCGACTGAAATTCCGGTAGCGGTGCTCGGTGCGAAGTACAAGTGGGCGCGCGGCGCAGGGAAAATCTGACGCGGGCCGGATCGTTGTGTGTGCAACAAGCGGTGGCGTGGCTCTCTCACAATCATCAGGAGCCGCGTCGCTTGCGCAACGGAGTAAGCATGGAAACCTGGATGCGTTTTGTGTCGAGTGACGGTCGTATTGTGTTCGGCAAGGTGGACGGCGCGGATCTGCATGAGCACCTGAGCCTCGAACATCCGGTGCCGACCGGTGCGGTGCTGCCGGTGCGCGCGCTCAAACCTTTGGCGCCATGCGCGCCGCGAAAAGTGATCGCGCTGTGGAACAATTTCCATGCACTGGCTGCGAAGCTCGAAAAGCCGGTGCCCGCGCATCCGCTCTTTCTGATCAAACCCGCTGAATCGGTGATCGGTGCCGAGGAGCCGATTCTGCGGCCCGCGCACTATGCGGGGAAGATCGCCTACGAAGGCGAACTGGGCATCGTGATCGGCAAGCGCTGCCGCAATGCGAGCGTCGAAGAAGCGGGCGCCTCGATTTTCGGCTACACGATCGTCAACGACGTGACGGCCGCGGAACTGCTGAACGAGAATCCGCATTTCCCTCAATGGTGCAGAGCGAAAGGCTTCGATACTTTCTGTTGTATCGGCCCCGCGATCGCAACGGATTTCGACTGGCGCTCGGCAAGTGTCGTGACGACACTCGAGGGTGTCGAACGTCAGAACTATCCGCTCTCCGATATGGTGTTCACGCCGGCAGAGCAGGTCAGCATGATTTCCCAGGATATGACGCTGGAGCCCGGCGACGTCATCGCCTGCGGCACGTCGCTTGGCGTCGGCTCGATCAAGGATGGCGCATCGGTGTCGGTCACGATCGCCGGGATCGGCACCTTGACGAACCGGCTCGCGGCAGCGGGCGATAAGGTGCGGCAAGCTGCAACTGCCGCCGCCGGCGCGGTTTGATACGGCATGGAAAGAAGATCGGTAATACGGATCGTGGAGACAACATGCCGAATGGAATGGCCGATTCCGGTCAGCGAGATATCAGTGAAGTGAGCGGCAGGCGGCAATCGATGGTTGCACTTGCAACAATCGGCTGCTGCATCGTGGGCCTTGCGTCGCTCGCCGGTGGCTTTGCGCGATATTTTTCGTCGGCGGCGATATGGACGGCGAGGGATAGCGGCGAACGCATCGGTCTTTACATCGCCGTGTTTGCCGGCGCGTTACTGCTGTCCGCGTCGGCGATCGCATTCTTCAGACTACGCAATACGATGCGCGACGCAGTGCACGCGCATATCAGCGCATGTCCGGGCTGTGCGGTGGTCGATTTTGTCGCATTGTTGTTGTGCGTCTGGCTCGGCTATGGCTTCGTGACGGAAGCATCGCCGGCCATCGGGTTTGCGGTTCTGCTGGCCGCGGGCGGTCTCGCAGCCGCATTGGGCGTGCATCTCGCGATGACGGTCGATGATCGCTATGGTTTGCTCCATGCAGCAGCGCATGGCCGCCGGCAGCACACCGCGCAGGCGGCGCGCACGCGGTGCGGCTCAGCGCGGTGGCGCGAGGCGCTGTTTCGCGTCGAATGGCGTGCCGATGTCATGGACGCACAGGCTGCTGACGATTTCACACAGCGCTGGACGTTGACGGTTGCATCGAAGCGCCGCGGCGGCGGTATGAACATTGGCAGCCCGTCGCGCGTTCGTGTACGACGTCACTGCGGGCAGCGCGTGCGCAGCCACATGCACGCCAACACACACGCCCGTAACCGGAGCCTCGCGCGATGAAGCGATGTCCGCGCGGATCTGATCGGCATGAACGGGCGCTCGCGATAGCGCACCGGTTAGCCAATGCTCGCGCGGTGCCGGCCGCATTATTCGGCGGCTGCTTCGCGGTAAAACTCAGACTTCTTCTGGAAAATCAGCTGAGCGAGAAAGTCGGCGTCGTACGCCTTCAGCAGATGCGCATGGAACCGCTCGATATAGGCGGTGATACGCGCGATTTCGCTGTTGAATTCCTGCTTCAAGACGTCGAGCGTTTCGCTGTCCCAGCGAAAACGCAGACCGAGGTCGCTGAAAGCGCTGTTGTACGCGCACAGGCTGGGATCTTCGGGGCTGTTCGCGGCGACGCGAGCAGCGGGCGAAGCGGTGAGCGTGGCAACCGAAGTGTGATTCATGGCGGGACTCCTGAGCTGGCGAGTGATAAGACTCGCCTCAAGCATAGAAGCCCTGATGGATTTGCAATAGTTAAAGTTTTATTTGGATTCCATATGGAATCACTTATGGGTGATCAGCCGCGTGACGCGCGTGATCTCTTCTATATGATTAGCGCCTTCTTCCATCAGGAACTGTTTGAACGCGACCGCGACGGGCGGCAGGCGCTTGTTCTTCCGGTGGACGACGTACCAGTTCAGCATTACGGGAAAACCCTCGACATCGAGCACCGTGAGATGGCCGACCTGCAATTCGAGGCTGATCGTGTGCGCGGAGAGGAAGGCGATGCCCATGCCGGCGATCACGGCCTGTTTGATCGTCTCGGTGCTCTTGATCTCCATGGCGATCTTCAGGTTCGTCAGGCGTCCCGCGAAGCCTTCCTCCATCGAATTCCAGGTGTCCGAGCCGCGCTCGCGCACAACGAACGCTTCCTCGGCGAGCTGCGCCATCCTGATGTGACGTTTGCCCGCCAGCGGGTGGTTCGGCGGCGCGACGATCACATACGGGTGCGGCGCGAACGCTTCGTTGATGGCATCCATTTCGTGCGGCGGGCGAACCATCACCGCAAGGTCCGTCTGGTTCGTCGCCAGTTGATGCAGCAGTTCCTCGCGGTTATGCACCGCAAGGTTCAACTCGACGCCCGTGTAGCGGCGCGTGAATTCGGCGAGCAACCGCGGAAAGAAATAGTCGCCCGCACTGATCACAGCGACGTTCAGCTTGCCGCCCGAGACGCCCTTAAGCTGACTCATCGCTTCGTCGACTTCGTGGAACTGCTGGATGATCGTCCGGCTGTAGTGAAGCATCTCGTTGCCGGCTGTCGTCAGATAGATCTTTTTGCCGAGTTGTTCGAAGAGCGGCAGGCCCGCGTGCTCTTCGAGCTGCCTGACCTGGGTGGACACTGCGGGTTGCGTCAGATGAAGTTCTTCCGCGGCGCGGGAAAAACTCAGATGCCGGGCGACAGTCTCGAACACCTTCAACTGGCGGAGTGTCGCGTTTCTCATCGTCATGGCCGATGTATAAGCTGGAATGAATCGACATGGTAACAAGATTTAATTATCCGTAATTCAGCAATGACCCTAGCATCAACCTAAATGGCGGCGTCTGCCTGTGTACATTGGGTTTACAGCTTGCTTGATGCGCGGGTTAACGCTTAGGCCCAGAATGAGGGCGTCGAAGCTGAAACAGAGCTTGCCTGAATGTTTGGGTCGCTGATTTTTTTGGACCGACGGAATGACGCCTGGCGTCTGACCGTTTGCGTATAGCAGTGAACCGGCAGTTGCCGTTTTTAGACCCGGCGTAACGATCGGGGTAGAACTACAAAGTGGCATGCATGTAATCCGGCAATCCGGCCGGTTGCAGAAAACATATCGGAGACAAAGCAATGGAAGACATCTCTCGGCAGGCTCCGGCCCCCGCGTTCTGGCGGAACCGCTGGTGCCAACTCTTCGTCGGCATCTTGTGCATGGCGCTGGTCGCCAATCTGCAATACGCGTGGACGCTATTCGTCGCACCGATGAACGCGCGTCATCACTGGGGCCAGGCTTCAATCCAGCTTGCGTTCTCCATCTTCATCCTGACTGAAACGTGGCTCGTTCCACTGGAGGGTTATCTCGTCGACCGGTTCGGTCCGCGTCCCGTCGTCGCGGTTGGGGCGCTTTGCGCAGGACTCGCCTGGGTAATGAATTCGTTTGCGACCACGCTTCCCGAGTTGTATGCGGCAGCGGTCATCGCGGGTATCGGTGCGGGCGGCGTTTATGGCACTTGCGTCGGCAATGCGCTAAAGCTGTTCCCGGATCGTCGCGGTCTCGCAGCGGGTTTGACCGCAGCGGGCTTCGGCGCGGGTGCGGCCGTGACGGTCATTCCGATTGCGAACATGATCACGGCGCAGGGCTACGAGCACACGTTCCTGTTCTTCGGCATCTTGCAGGGCGTGGTGATTTTCATCCTCTCGATGCTGTTGAGGAAGCCTGAAGCGCACAAGGGGCCGGCGATCAAGCGCAAGTTCGCGGTGTCAAAGACCGACTACACGCCTGGCCAGATGATCAAGGCGCCGGTGTTCTGGGTCATCTACGTGTGCTTCGTCGCGGTTGCGGCGGGCGGCCTGATGGCGACAGCGCAAATCGGTCCGATCGCGAAGGACTTCGGTCTAGCCAAGCTTCCGATGACGTTGTTCGGCGCAACGTTGCCGCTGCTCACGATGACGCTGTCGATCGACAATATCTGCAACGGCTTCACGCGTCCGCTGTGCGGCTTCATTTCGGACAAGATCGGACGCGAAAACACGATGTTCGCGATTTTCATCGGCGAAGGTCTCGCGCTTCTCGGGCTGATGGAATACGGCACGAATCCGTATGCGTTCATGACGTTCGCCGCATTGATCTTCCTGTTCTGGGGCGAAATCTTCTCGATCTTCCCGGCCATTTGCGCGGACACGTTTGGCAGTAAATTCGCCGCATCCAACGCGGGCACGCTGTACACCGCGAAGGGCACCGCATCGCTGCTCGTGCCGGTCGCATCGGTGCTTGCGGCGACGGGCGGCTGGAATCTCGTGTTCATCGTGTCGGCGGTGATCACGATCGCGGCCGGCGTCTCGGCGAAGTTCGTGCTTGCGCCGATGCGTGCACGCTGGATCGAGGCGAGCGACCCGCTCGTGAGCGACGCCACCAAAAGTGGTGGCCCGTCACGACTGAGCACGTGGCCCGAGCAAACGGGCGAGTAATGACGTAAATGAGGACGCAAATGAGCCGGCCTGCAATCGAGCCGTAACTCGCGGCAATCACAGGTCGGCCATTTCGCCTCACAGGAGCCAAGCGGCGTACACATGAACGTTTCATTGCAGCAACTGAAGGTGTTCGTCGCTGTCGCGCGCCAGCGCAGCTTTACGCGCGCCGCGCGCGAGTTCGATCTGACGCAGTCGGCGGTAAGCCGCTGCGTCCGCGAACTCGAGGAAGCAATCTCGTTGCGACTGTTCGATCGGACCACGCGCCAGGTCGAACTGACGCTGGCCGGCGCGAGCCTTGCGCGGCGCATCGGGCAACTGCTCGACGAAATCGATCTGACATTGCGCGAGGAGCGCGCGGCACACCACGGCCATACGGGCGTCGTCACCGTCGCGAGCAACCCTGTGCTGTCGTCGAGCTGGATACCTGAATGCATTGCCCGTTGCGCGACCGTCTTTCCCGGACTTGTCGTCGATGTCAAAGATGAGCCGCAAGACGCCGTGCTCGCTAGTGTCGATCAAGGCGATGTCGATTTCGGCGTCGTCTCGGACTTCGACGTGCACAGCAACGATACCTTGCTGGCCCACCCTCTATTTTCCACCCCTCTTTGCGCGGTTCTGCCCGACACGCACGCGCTGGCCCGCGGCACGACGCTGATGTGGAGTGCGCTCGGCGACGCGTCGCTGATCACGCTCAATGGCGACGCCGGCAGCCGTGGCGCGGTCGAGCGCGGGATCGGTGCGCACCGTGTGCACGTGCGGCGCATGCAGGAATGCGGGCACGTCGCGGCGGTGATGCGCATGATCGAACTGGGGCTCGGAATCGGCGTGCTGCCGGTTGGCGCACACTGGCCGGCGCCCGCCGCGCGGCTCGTGGCGCGTCCCTTGCTGCCCGAAGTATCGTTCACGACGATGCTCGTGCGGCACCGCAACCGGACCTTGCGGCCCAATGCCGAAGCCGTGTGGTCGCTCTTCTGCGACCGCGGTCGCGCACCGGGCCGCACATCCGGTACGGCGCGCGCCGACGGACATGTGTCGTCCGAGCCTGCAACGGCCGCGCCTGCGCCCGTTGCATCTGCGCCGGCCGCATCCGCTGGCGCAGCGCCGCTGCGTACGTCCAGACAAGCCTGAAAAAAAAGTCGACGCTTCGGTAGGCCCGGGATCTGTCTTTGCAAGGAGTACAACCATGGGCACTGAATCCGACCTTCGGCAGCACGATCTGCTAATCAATGGAGAGCGCGTGCCGCCCACGAGCGGCGAATACTCGGTCGATGTCGACCCCGCCACTGAACAGCCGATTGCGCGCGTCGCGCGAGGCAACGCCGCGGATGTCGACGCTGCGGTGCGCGCGGCACGCGCGGCGCTTCCCGTCTGGAACGGCATGCGTGCGGGCGAGCGCGCGCGCATTCTCACGCGCTTTGCCGATCTGCTGCGCGAGAATCAGCACGAAATCGCCGAACTCGAAAGCCTCGACGGCGGAAAGCCGATTTCCGGGGTATTGCGCCAGGATATTCCGGCTGCGATCGATACGCTCGCGTACTACGCGGGCTGGTGCGACAAGATTCACGGCGAAGTCGTGCCGGTCCGGCCCGACGCGCTCACTTATACAGTGCGCGAGCCCGTCGGCGTTGTCGCCGCGATCGTGCCGTGGAATTTCCCGCTGATGATCGGCATGTGGAAAATCGCGCCGGCGCTCGCGTGCGGCTGCACGCTGATCGTGAAGCCCGCGGAAATCACCCCTCTATCGGCGCTTCGCGTGGCTGCGCTCGCGCTCGAAGCGGGCGTGCCACCGGGCGCATTCAACGTCGTGACGGGCAAGGGCAGTGTAGTCGGCGATGCACTCGTCGCGCATCCGGGCGTCGATAAGGTGACGTTCACCGGTTCGCCGTCGGTCGGTCGAGGCATTCTGCAGGGCGCGGCGAGCAACTTCAAACGCGTCACGCTGGAACTCGGCGGCAAGTCGGCGAACGTGATCTTTCCCGATGCGAATCTCGACAACGCCGTGCGTGCGGCAGCATCGGGCGTGTTTTTCAATACGGGGCAGGTGTGCTCGGCAGGCTCGCGCATTCTTGCGCATCGAGATGTCTACGATGGTGTCGTCGAGCGCCTCTGCGTGCGTGCGCAGTCGATCAAGGTAGGTGACCCGGCGCAGCGCGAAACGGGCATGGGACCGCTGATTTCCGATGCGCAGATGAAAACGGTGCTTGGTTATATCGAAGTTGGCAAGAACGAAGGCGCGTCGCTCGTGACAGGCGGCACGCGAATCGGCGAGCGTGGTTATTTCGTCGAACCGACTGTTTTTGCAAACGTCGAGCATGAGATGCGTATCTCGCAGGAGGAGATCTTCGGACCCGTTGCAAGCGTGATCAGATTCGACGACGAGGCCGACGCGATCCGGATTGCCAACGGCACGCCATATAGTCTCGCGGCAGGCGTATGGAGCGCCGATATCGGCCGCGTGCATCGCGTTGCGCATGCACTCCGGGCGGGCACCGTCTGGATCAATACGTACGGCTATACCGATGTGCGTTTGCCATGGGGAGGGGCGGGCGACTCGGGCTTCGGCCGCGAACACGGGGACGTCGCAATCGAAAACTTCACGGAGCCGAAGTCGATCTGGCTCGCAATCGATCATTGACATCAGTGATCAGAACAGGCCGTATGACTGAATGCCCGATGGCGCGCAAATAGAACGAGCATCGAACGCAGGGCTGCGTTCGATTCCCGCCGGTCAATCATGACCTTGGACGTTCTCGTGCTGTTACTCGCCGCTCAACGCCATTCTTTCGCGCATCTTGACGAGCGCGAGCACCACGTCGATAGTCGGCGTCGGCTCGCCGACCAGGCGGCCCATTTCCTGCACGACAGTGAGAAGCGGATCGATCTCCATTGGCCGGCGATGCTCGAGGTCGACGAGCGTCGACGTCTTGTGCGCACCAACCGAACCCGCACCGTCGATGCGCCGTTCGATGTCGACGCGGAAGTGCACGCCGAGCGGCTCGGCAATGCGCTGAGCTTCAGCCATCATCGTGCGGCACACGTTGCGCGTGCCTGGATCGCCCGCGAGCAGATCGAGCGTCGCGTGCGTTAGCGCGCTAATCGGGTTGAAGCACAGATTGCCCCACAGCTTGAGCCAGATTTCATCGCGGATTTTGTCGCGAATCGGCGCATCGAAGCCGGCCGCCTGCATCATTTCATGAAGCGCCTGAATACGCGGCGTGCGCTCGCCGCTCGGTTCGCCGATCGGAAACTTCTTGCCGTATACGTGTTTGATCACACCCGGTTCGATGATTTCCGCTGCCGGATACAGCACGCAGCCGATCGCGCGTTCCGGTCCAAGCTTGTTCCATTGCGTGCCGTCCGGGTCGATGCTCGACAGCCGCGTGCCTGCGAACTTGCCGCCATGCTGATAGAAGTACCAGTACGGAATGCCGTTCACGCCGGTGATGACGGCGGTGTGCTTGCCGAGCAGCGGCTGCATCGCATCGACGACGCCCGGAACCGAGTGCGCCTTCAGCGTGATGAGCACGTAATCCTGTACGCCGAGTTCGCTCGGGTCGGACGTGCAACGAACACGCGCGGACACTTCCTCGCCGTCCATCAATACGCGTACGCCGTGCTCGCGCATTGCAGCGAGGTGCGGACCGCGCGCAACGAAACTGACATCCGCACCGGCGCGCGCGAGTTGCACGCCCATCAACGCTCCAATCGCCCCTGCTCCAAAAACACAGATCTTCATGATGTTCGCCCTAATGACATTGAAAACCCGCTTGCCTCCTGTGCCGGCTTAATAGTTCTTGCCGATGCCGGCATCTTTCGGTGCGTGCTGCGAGCGCAAAGCGCGTCGAGCGTCACGCATCCGTAACAGGCGATATAGTGAGCATAGGGGCCTGCATCGATTGAGGACAGTTAAAGTTTATCGCCAAATGCATTAGTAATTACTTATGCGTGCCGACGACCTGCGGCCGAGGACATCAGCTTTGCGCGCGCCGCACCAGCAGAAAGCTCACACCGATTGCGCCGAGGAACATCCCGCAGCAGCGATTGAACCAGCGCCGCACGCCGGCGCGCGTGAGCCATTTGCCGAGGTACATGCCTGCTCCCGCATAGAGCGCGATAGCGAGCCATTCGAGAACGAGAAAGCTTGCGCCGAGCACGGCGAATTGCTGCAGCATCGGCTTCGCGATGTCGACGAATTGAGGGAGAAACGCTGTAAACACGAGAATGGCCTTCGGATTTCCCGCAGCGACCAGGCATTCCTGACGCGCGATGCGAAGGAGCGACGCATCTTCGTGTTCGCGTTGCGCATCGAGCGGCACCGCATCGCTTCGCCACAATTGAATGGCGAGCCAGATCAGATACGCGGCGCCGGCGAGTTTGATTGCGAGGAAGAACACTTCCGACGCGTGCAGTACGACTGCGAGACCCGTTGCGGCGAGCACCAGCATCAAGGCGAATGCGACGAGGCGACCCGTGCCTGCGACGAACGCGGTCGTGAATCCATGGCGTGCCGCAACGTTGATCGACAACAGATTGTTCGGTCCTGGAGCCATGTTGATTGCAAAGCATGCGGGCAGGAAAAAGAGCCAGGCGGTGAAGGACATGATGATCGTATGTTGTCGAACGAAATTAAGGGCTGGAAAACGACACCCCCAAGCTTCGCGCTTCTAGCGTCATGCGCACGTGTCGTTTCAGCAGTGAAGGGCTTTCATTGTAGCGGCAGCGTCTTCGCGTTTTAGTGCGTCGGCGTATGTTCCGATGATTGACACGTGTGTGCGTTCATACAAAAACTCAGGAAATGTCCTATTCACGTAATGCGCATTCGCCACTAGACTGTTGCCTTCTTTGCCGGGCTGCGTGGCGCGATGAGGTGAACTTTCATGTGTTCGTCGTAAAGATCGGTTCAATCCGTTCACTTCATTCGTAGTACGTCACGCCGATGCCGTGCGTTAATCGCACTGCCGCTCACGCCCGCAGCCTTTCTGTTTCGACTGCGAGATATCCACGTGACGGTACGCCTACGTTCTTCTCTCGCGCACGGTCAGCGTATGTCTCCCAAGGCTTCGCTTCCAGCGCGTCTCCAACACAATCCGCTGTTCACCGCCGCTGCACGCGCGGCATTTCTGATCGGCATTGCAGCCAGTTGCGGGCTTCCCGCGGCTTCCGGCGCGCCGACACTCGTCGCCGCCCACATGGCCTTGCACACGCCGTTCAGCGGTACCACGAATGTACCGTCGCGCGCGACGCAAGCCGATCAATTGGCGCAGACGGCGAACGAGCCGCAGCGCGAAGCGAACGTCGCGACCGATGCATCCGATCTGCGCGATGCCATCGGATCGCTGTGGGCGACCCGTGGCGATAAGCCGGCATCATCCGAGACGACGTTGCGCTACGGCGCGCCGATCCTTGCGTCGATGTGCGGCTCGGCGCCCGCGCTGTGCGTACCCGACGAATACCTCGACGCGGTACGCAACTGGCCGGTCGACGGCAACGCCGATAGCGAAGCGGGCGGCGACGCGTCACGCTTCCCGCTTGCCAGTGCATCGTCATGGGCGCCCTCCGAGGCGCGCGACGAATCGCGCTTCGTCACGCGCTCGGGACCGATCGAGCACGATTTACACGACGCGCTGACTCAAGCCGGTTTGCCGGCCGATATCGTCGCGCAGCTCGATCATCTGTTCGCGGGCCGGCTCGACGCGGCTTTCGCCACGATGCCCGGCGACGGGTTTCGCATCATCTACGAGCGTGCCGATCTGTCGGATGCGGTCACGCGTCATCCGCGCCTTACTGCTGCGGAAGTCCGGCTCGGCGATCGCACCTACACAGCGCTCTGGTTCGTCGCGCCCGGCAGCACGCATGGCGAGTACTATGCGTTCGACGGCAGTCTGCTGCCTGGTGAGCCGTTCGCGATGCCGGTCGATTACGATCGGATCAGTTCGCCGTTCGGCGTGCGCATGCATCCAGTGTTCGGCGAGGAACGCTTTCACACCGGCGTCGACCTGACTGCTCGTTCCGGGGCGCCAGTGCTCGCGGCCGCGGCCGGCACGGTCGAATTCGTCGGCGTGCGCAGCGGCTACGGCCGTCACATCGTGATCGATCATGGCGACGGCTATACGACCTGCTACGCGCATCTGTCCTCGTTCGCGCGCGGTTTGCGCAAGGGCATGAAGATCTCGCAAGGCGAGCGCATCGGCGCGGTCGGCCGCACCGGCGTCGCAACCGGCCCGCACCTCCATTACGAAGTGCGAATCAACGACGAGCCAGTCGACCCGCTCAAGTTGACTGAACGCGACTTCACGGCACCGCTTACCCCCGCGCAGCGCTTCGCGCTGACGCAGGCCGCGGGAGCTGCGCAGGAGCAATTGACCGCGATGTCCGAAAGCAGCACGCGCCTCGCTTCGACCCGGCCTGCGCCGCTTTTCTAAGTGCAATGCGATGCGCGCCGCGATTCGCCTGCGGTCACGCGGACAGCGGGCGTGTTTGACACGCCGCCGGCCGCTTTGCGCGGCAGGACTATCCGTCATCCTTAGAATTTCGCGCGCCGGGCACGGTCTACGCCGTGCTGCACAGAGGAGTGTTCGTTCTCGAACGTAGAAGTGCTACGATGCCCTGACGACGATGATGGAGGTGGAAATGGCTACCTATGCTATCGATGCCGTACGCATTAACCCGAGTACGGACCGCGTCACCCACGTTCGCTGGGCACTCGTCAACCCAAAAACGAACGAGTGGTTGTCGCCGCAAGAGATCGTCGAGGTATCGGACGTCGTCCATGCGATTCATGCAGGCAATGCGGTCTGGTCGCTATTTACGCTAGGCGGAATGAAACTGCTCGGGCCGAAAATCAAAACCGTTGCCCACACCGATGGCCTCGACGGCATCGACACCGATATTCCCGACGGCCACGTCGAGAAATTCATGGACGACCTGCCACGGGTCTGACTCTTCGACCGTTATCTCTATTGCGGTGCGCCATGCAGCGATTGCAAGACGTGCGGCGCTCCACCGTCGTTTGAAAGAAGCTCGCGTTGCGTCGCACAGCCCGATTTGGACCGTGTCGGTGCGACGGTGCGGACGTTCGAGGAGAGACGCGATGACGCACATGTTCGACGAAGGCCTTGGCCGCTGCGAAGCGAACTACGTGCCGCTCACGCCGATCGATTTCATTGCGCGCGCCGCCGAGATTTACGGCGATCGCCCAGCCATCGTATACGCCGACGTGCGGCGCAACTGGCGCGAAACGCACGAGCGCGCATGCCGCCTCGCAAGCGCGCTGCAACGCGCGAACATCGGCCGCGGCGACACGGTGGCAGTGCTGCTGCCGAATATCCCCGCGATGATCGAAGCGCATTTCGGCGTGCCGATGGCCGGCGCCGTGCTTAATACCATCAATACGCGGCTCGATATCGCATCGATTCTTTTCATGCTGCGCCATGGCGAGGCGAAGTTGCTGATCGTCGATAACGAATTCGCCGAACTCACTCAGCGCGCCGCGCTCGAATTGCCGTCGCTGCGCATCGTCAGTGTCAGCGATACGCTGCCTGCCGATGCACTCGCGTTTTCGCGTGCGACCGATTACGAAGCATTCCTGCTCGACGGCGACCCGCGCTTCGTCTGGACGCCGCCCGCCGACGAATGGGACGCGATCGCGCTGAACTACACGTCGGGAACGACGGGCGATCCGAAGGGCGTCGTCTATCACCACCGCGGCGCATATCTGAACGCGCTCAGCAATATTCTCGAATGGGACATGCCGAAGCATGCCGTGTATTTGTGGACACTGCCGCTTTTCCACTGCAATGGCTGGTGTTTTCCGTGGACAATCGCGGCGCGCGCAGGTGTCAACGTCTGCCTGCGCAAGTTCGACGCGAAGACGGTGTTCGACCTGATTCGTCGCGAGCGCGTGACGCACTATTGCGGCGCGCCGATCGTGCAGAGCGCGCTCGCAAATGCACCTGCCGAATGGCGCCAGGGGATCACGCATCAGGTGTCGACGATGGTGGCAGGCGCACCGCCATCTCCCGCGGTCATTGCGCGAATGAAGGAAATCGGCTTCGATCTCACGCACGTCTACGGCTTGACCGAGGTGTATGGGCCCGCGTCTGTCTGCGCGAAGCAGCAGGGCTGGGACGCACTATGCGACGATGACCGCGCACGCATGAACGCGCGCCAGGGCGTGCGATATCACCTGCAGGCGGCCGCGGCCGTGCTCGATCCGCAAACGCTCGAACCGGTGCCGTGCGACGGCGCAACGCATGGCGAGGTCATGTTTCGCGGCAATATCTGTATGAAGGGCTATTTGAAAAACCAGCACGCGACCGCGGAGGCATTCCGCGGCGGCTGGTTTCACACCGGCGATATCGGCGTGCTGATGCCGGACGGCTACTTCCGCATTACCGACCGCAGCAAGGACATCATCATCTCGGGCGGCGAGAATATCTCGAGCATCGAAGTGGAAGACGCGCTGTACCGGCACCCGGCGGTGTCGGTGGCGGCGGTGGTCGCGATGCCCGATGCGAAGTGGGGCGAAGTGCCGTGTGCGTTTATCGAGCTCAAAGAGGGTGCGCGCGCCACAGCCGATGAGATGATCGCGCACTGCCGGATGCTGCTTGCGGGCTACAAGGTGCCTAAAGCCGTGTTTTTCGGTGAATTGCCGAAAACGTCTACCGGCAAGATCCAGAAGTTCGAACTGCGTGCACGCGTAAAATCGGCACACGCAATCGATGTTTCAAATCCCGTCACAGTCCCGCGCGGTGCGCGGTAAAAATCAGCCGCAGGCCGAGCGCCGCAATCGCCGTCGCGGCGAGGCGATCGATGCCCTTCTTCGCTTTCGCGTAAAGCTCGCGCGCGTGGCGGCTCGAAAAGAACACGGCAACGAGCGTGTACCAGCCGGCTTCGATCGCAAACACTGCAGGGGGCAGCACGGCATACGACCATGCCGGCGGGTGTTGCGGCAGCAGCGCGGCAAAGATACTGCCATAGAAAATCGCAGTTTTCGGATTGCTCAGTTGCGTAGAGAGACCGACCCAGAACGAGCGCCGCGTATCGCCGCGCGCGTCGGTCTTCATGCCGTCGAACGTGAGCGGCGCGGCCGCGCCGCGCCATATCTTCGACGCGATATAAATCAGATAAAGGCCGCCAGCGATTTTTAAGCTCACATATAGCCATTCGACCGCGGCCAATACCGTGTAAAGACCCAAAAGCGCGATGCCGCTAAAGAACACGCCGCCAATGCCCATCCCTAGTGCGGTAGCAAGGCCGTCGCGTCGCGACAGACCGATAGCGTTGCGTGCAACCACGAGAAAGCTGGGGCCGGGACTCATGGCGCCGATCAGCAGTGCGCCGAGGATCGCGGCGATGGCGGCTTGAGCGGTCATAAAATGTCCTCCGTGAGATGGTTTTGCTAAATCGCAATGCAGGCGCGATGACGCGACGAACAGGCTTGCACGATAGCATGTCCTCGACGGGCCGCCGCCGCAGCGCTGTGCAAAAGAATATTTTTTGCTCGGGTCAATAAAGAATTTATACCGGCGGAAAAACCGGCGCGCTGTCCGCAAACATCGAGCCGGCGCGGTTCTTGCCGTTGCACTGCACGATTGTCCGTCACCTGGCGCTGCGTAAAATCAGTGTAGAATCGCAGGCAAATCAGAGAAGCGACCCGCGACGCACTGGGTTCCATCAGCGAACGCTCGCCACGGCCATGCCGCATATGATTCACGCACACCACTCATCTGACGCGCAAGGTAAATCGCGGGCGGGCATTCGCCGTCAATCAGGCTTGTTGGGTATGGCCGGTATTCCTGTATCGTCAGGGCCGCTTGCCTCGTCCGTCTGGTTCGTCTAAAGGCTTCGCTGAAATGGCGAAGCCTTTGTGTTTTATAACGCGCGCAAATCGAGCCGCGATATCGATACTTTATGAAAGAACGAGAGGAACATCGATTGTTCGACGCCGACGGTGAGGCGCGCGACCGGCTGATCGTGTGGATCAGACGCCGCATGGAAGAGTACGGTATTTCAATCGAAGCGTTGGCCGCAGCGCTAACCGAAGATGCGGCGACTCCGAAATACCGCGACGCTTACGGCAACACATGGGACGGCAAGGGCGAACGCCCGGACTGGCTCACGCGCGCGATCAACGCGGGGCAGGATATCGAGCATTTTCGTTGTTAGGCGGCTCGACGAAAAAAGCCCGCGAAAAAAAGCCCGCTTATGCGGGCTGAAAAAACTGCTAGGAGTTTCGTTGCGAGATGACTCGCAGGCCGGACTTTACCGCCGCAATGTGAAAGCTGCGTGACTCTTCCGCTGCTTGCAATGGGGCGGACCGGACCCTGCATGTGACGCATTTGACAGGGCGCCTGTGAATGTTACGGTGCGCATGAGGTGGGTGGGGCGCCGATCGCGGAGGTCGGCGCGAGCGAACGCGCTGAGCGTTGGAGCTCCGTTGCCGGCGTGTCCGCATAAGCGAGGACAGTGTGAATTCAAGCGAAGACCAGCTGATCGACGAAACTCCACGCGCGGCGCGCGCGCAACCGGCGAAGCCGTTTAGCGGCAGCGCCGCCCTGCTGCAGCGGCTCGAAGCCGATCTGCGCGGGCGCGTGCGAGGCGAAGTGCGCTTCGATCAGGGTTCGAAGGCGCTTTACGCAGCCGATGCGTCGAATTACCGGCAGGTGCCGATTGCCGTCGTCGTGCCGCAAGATATTGACGATCTGATCGCGACGATCGCCGCCTGCGAGCGCAACGACGTGCCGGTTCTGCCGCGCGGCGGCGGCACATCGCAGAGCGGGCAGTGCGTCAACGTCGCGGTCATTGCGGATGCGAGCAAATTCGTCAACCGCATCGTGTCGGTCGATCCGGCGGCACGCACGGCGATCGTCGAACCGGGCGTGGTCTGCGATTCGTTGCGCGACGCAGCCGAGCAACATGGCCTGACATTCGCGCCGGACCCGGCGACTCATAGCCGCTGCACGCTCGGCGGCATGATCGGCAACAATTCGTGCGGCGCGCACTCGGTCATGGCCGGCAAGACGGTCGAAAACATCGAAGCGCTCGAAGTGCTGACCTACGATGGCGCGCGTTTCTGGGTTGGCCCCACGTCCGAAGACGAACTCGCGCGCATCATTGCCGCGGGCGGTCGTCAGGGCGAGATCTATGCGGCGCTCAAAGCGCTGCGCGACCGGTACGCTGCGCAGATTCGCGCGAAATTCCCGCAAATAAAGCGCCGTGTCTCGGGCTTCAACCTCGATCAATTGTTGCCGGAGAACGGCTTTAACGTCGCGCGCGCACTCGTAGGAACCGAAGGCACGTGCGCTGTCACGCTGCAAGCGAAGGTGCGCCTCGTGCATAGTCCGGCGCAGCGCGTGATGCTGGTGGTCGGCTTCGACAATATTTACGTCGCGGCCGACGCCGTGCCGCATTTCATGCGCTTCAAGCCAATCGCGATCGAAGGACTCGATCGTGTGATGATTCGCGGCTTGCAGGCGCGCGGCCTGAAGGCCGAGGAAATTGCGTTGCTGCCGCCGGGCGACGCGTGGGTCGTGCTCGAATTCGGCGCCGATACGCAGGAGGCCGCCGTGCACGCCGCACAGGAAGCGGCGCGTTATTTCGAAGCAGGGCAGGCCGGTCCCAATGTGTCGACGAAGCTGGTCGAGGCGCGCGCGCTGCAAAACAAGGTGTGGTCGATTCGCGAGACGGGTGCCTCGGCGGTCGCATTGACGATCGAGCCCGGCAGTCCCGATCCGGTGGTCGGCTGGGAGGACGCCGCTGTCGACCCGATGCGGCTCGGCGATTATCTGCGCGCATTTCAGGCGTTGGTCGACCGTTACGGCTACGAGACGTCGCTATATGGCCACTTCGGCGACGGCTGCGTGCATGCGCGCATCACATTCGACTTGCGCACGCACGAGAGCATCGGCCACTGGCGCGAATTTCTGCGCGAGGCGGCGCATCTGGTCGTCGAGTTCGGCGGCTCGCTGTCGGGCGAGCACGGAGACGGTCAGGCGAAGGCCGAGTTCCTGCCCGTGATGTATGGCGACGAACTGATGCAGGCGATGGAGCAGTTCAAGGCGATCTGGGATCCTCAGCACCGGATGAACCCGGGCAAGGTCGTGCATCCCTACCGCGCCGATGAGAACCTGCGCATGGGTCCGACGTACAAGCCCGTCACGATACAAACGAAGCTCACGTTCGCGAGCCGCGAGGGCGATGGCTTCCGGCGTGCCGTCGAGCGCTGCATCGGCATGGGCAAATGCCGCTCGCTCGAAGGCGGCACGATGTGTCCGAGCTATCGCGCATCGCGCGAGGAAGCGTATTCGACGCGCGGCCGCGCACATCTGTTCTGGGAGATGCTGCAAGGCGAGACGATCAAAGGCGGCTGGCAAAGCGAAGAGATCAAGGAGGCGCTCGACACCTGCCTTGCGTGCAAGGGCTGTAAATCCGATTGCCCGACACATACCGATATGGCGTCGTATAAGGCCGAGTTCTTCTCGCATTACTACGAGAAGCATCGCCGTCCGCGGCAAGCATGGTTTATGGGGCGCATCGGCGAATGGGCGCCGTTTGCCGCGCGCGTCGCGCCGCTCGCGAATCTGATGACGTCGGCGCCGCTGATCGGCCCGATCGGCAAATGGGTCGCGGGCGTGGCACAGGCGCGCCGGTTGCCCGCATTCGCGCGACGCACGTACCGGCAGATCGCAGCGCAACAGCAGCAGAAGACGACCTCGAACGCAGCCGGCCATACAGGCAGCGCGCTCGACGCGCGCGGTGCATCGGCAAATAAGGTCATTCTGTGGGTCGATACGTTCAACGACCATTTCACGCCCGAGATCGCCTCGGCGGCAGCCGATGTGCTGACGCGTCTCGGTTTCGAGGTCGTTCTGCCGAAGAAGCGCCTGTGTTGCGGCCGGCCGCTGTACGACTTTGGCCTGCTCGATCGCGCGCGCGAACTGCTCGTGAACGTGCTCGACGATCTCGCCGACGACATTGCCGCCGGCGTACCGCTCGTCGGGCTCGAGCCCGGCTGCCTGTCGGTTTTCAAGGACGAATTGCTCAAACAGCTGCCCGACAGTGACGCAGCGCGGCGCCTGTCCGCGCAGACTTTCCTGTTCTCCGATTTCGTCGCGCGACAGCCGTTCGAGTGGCCGAAACTCGATGCGCAAGTCATCGTGCACGGTCATTGCCATCAGAAGACGCTGTTCGGCATGCAAGGCGACACGGCGCTACTCGAGCGCCTTGGCGTGCAGTGGAAGTTGCTCGATACCGGTTGCTGTGGCATGGCGGGTTCGTTCGGTTTCAACGAAGCGCACTACGCAATGTCGGAGAAGATCGGCGAAGACAAGCTGTTCCCTGCCGTACGCGCGGCTTCGCAACAGACGATCGTCTTGACCAACGGCTTTAGCTGCCGCGAGCAGATCGAACATGGGACAGGCCGGCATGCGCTGCATATCGCGCAACTTGCGCAGCGGGCGCTCGCGCAAGGTTCGGCGCAAGCGAGTCGCGCGACGGCGGCGACCGCGGTCTAGAGCAGTTGTGCGGAAACAGCCGGCCGGCTACTTTTTCCTGGCCGGTTCGGCGTTCGGCTGCACGAATTCGGCGCCCGTCGCCACCCACAGCACGTCGGCGTCCTCTTCGCTCGTCGACACCGCCGCGTGACCGGTACGGCTATCGAAATAGATGCTGTCGCCAGCATTCAGATGCGTCGGTGCGTACAACTCCGAGTACAGGCACACGCTGCCGCTGATCACATAGAGAAACTCTTCGCCTTCGTGGCGGCCCCAATCGTCGAACGCATCGAGCGTGTGCGCGGAAATGCGGATGCGAAACGGCAGCATCGCCTTGTGGGCGAGATCCGTCGCCAGCAATTCCATCTGATAGCCGCGGTACGCGTGACGCTGCCCCCCATTCTTGCGCGTGACTGCACGGCGGCCGCCTGCGCCTGATTTCTGCGTCGCGCCGAACAGGTCGGTCAGATCGATTTTGAGGCCGAGCACGATCTTTTGCAGCACGTCGAAGGTCGGCGACATCAGCCCGTTTTCCACTTTCGACAATGTGGAGCGCGACACGCCGCACAGGCGGCTCGCGTTTTCCAGCGTCAGATCGAGCGCGACCCGCGCGGCGCGCACGCGCCGGCCGAGGTCAGACGTCGCGGACTCGGCGGGTTTGGCGGAAGCGGTATCCATGTGCGTGGCGTGTGTGGGAGACGGTTGGCGGCGCACGATAGAGAGAGGTCGCCGTACGACTGCCGCATTGATCGGCTCAGGCGAGCGGCTCAGTCCATCGGCTCAGTACCGGTGCAATCGATCCGTCGTTGTTTCCGATAATAACATCCGAATTGCGAGCGGCTGGCGCGCGTGCCTCGAACCACGAATACAGGGGTTGCCAGCGAGCGCGCCGTGTTTCCCATCGGAAAACAGCGGACGCGCCGCTACATCGCGCAGATCATTCACACAACTGTCACACATGACGCGCGATGCGATTGCCGCCTTGCCGCGCTCTCAACAGGCAGCGAGGCCGACTATTCCGCCGAACGGCATTAATTGACTGCGGAGGTTCGTGTCGCCGCGCGCTCCTTCGCTACTGTGCTCGTTCAACCTGCCCAATAGGCTAAAAATGCACCTATGCGAGTTTGGTGCCGGAACCTGGCGGGACACGCCACCAAACTTGCATGGGGTGCAATCAGAACGGATGGGCGACGACGGCTTCGCTGATTCTCGCAGACGCGACCGTGGCGGGCCGCGTTTTGACGAGGTCGAACACGTAGCCGATCGAATAGACGGTTTTGAGCTGGAGATTACTGTGCTCACCGAGCGACAGTTTGCTGCGGAGCTTGTAGATATGCTGCTCGATCGAACGGCTCGCGATGATCGCCTCCTTGCCCCAGACCGCGCGCGCAATCTGTTCGCGCGTGAGGAGCGTGCCGGCGTTCGCGAACAGCAGCCATGCGAGCGTCAGTTCGCGCGCGGTCAGCTTGATGTGCTGGCCGTTGATGCTGATCGCACTCGTCGAACGGTCGATCGTGTATTCGCCGAGCGAAATGCGGCTGTCGGAATGCGTGCCGCCGCCGTTCTTCGCGATCGTGCGGCGCGCACGCGCCAGCACTTCCTTTGCGCTCGGCGTGCCGACCGCTATCTCGTCGACGCCGGCGTCGAGCGCCTCGATGATGCTGTCCGTGTCCCACGACTGGCCGATCATCATCACCGGCAGGTCGCGGCGGAAGTGGCAGGCGCGCCACGACAGCACGCCCCGGCCGGCGGCGACGCTTCGGCCCGCGTCGAACAGCACGAGCGCCGCATCGTGACGTTCGAGAAAACGGATCAACGGAAGCTCGCTCGTAAAGCGGATGCAGCGGTAGTTGCCGTCCTCTTCGAATGCCTTGTCGATCTCGCGAAACAAGTGGTCGTTTTGTGTGTAAAAGGCAATCTGCATGATTTCTCCGTAACGATCACCGCGCTTCGCAATGAAGCGCAATCCACCCCGGCGGGTCAGGTCCATGGTCGTTGGCTACGAACGGTCGTCGCGTCGTGCTCTGTCCAACACAACACGCGATAGAGGGGGCGTATTCCCACTTTGCATCCGAAAGCTGCACATCTGATCGCGCGAAGTGTTGCCTCACACGCAAAGCCGAAAGTTATTCGGCAAGCGTACGGAAAATGAAAGAAAGTGCCGGGAAGCGAACCTTCGAGGGTCGTCAATCCTCAACAATGCTCAAGTTCATGTAACGTGCGGGATTATTGAGAATCCCGGCCGACGATTTGGCTACATTGGGTTCCGTTGCGGTGTTCGGGTTTGCCCGGGCACCCGGACGTTTGACACGTCCGCACAGAATCGCCAACGGAGCCCGCCATGCTTGCCACCTTCTACTTCCCCTACGTCTCGATGTTGACGTCGACATCGATCCCTCCCGCATTGACCGAGCTCATTTCCGAGGGCCGGATACAGGCCGCCGCCGCCCAGGCGTCGCGCCACGTCGACACCTGCGATCCCGATCTGCTTCCCGGCCTGCTGCAATTGCACGGCGATCTACAGATGGCGGTCGGCATGGATGTCGATGCCGAGGAGTCGTACCGGGAAGCGCAGAAGCTGATGCGCGCGTCGAAGGAACAGGTGCGATTCGCGTCTTGCCGCAACGCCGGCTGGCAGGCGCTGTTCCGCTGCCGCTACGGCACGGCGATGTCGTGCTTCATGCGCCTCGTCGACCAGCCGGGCAGCGAACTGGCGCTGCGCCTCGAAGGCTACTTCGGCATGTTCGGCGTGCTGTTCGGCCTTGGCCGTCTACGGGATGCGGACGGCGTACTCGACGCGCTCGACGATCTGATCGACGATTCGAGCACGACGCTCAAAAACGCACGCGGCTGGCGCGAACTGCTGACGGCCGTGCGTTTCGACGTCGCCACGCAAAGCGAGCTGCGCTCGCATCCGGAGTTGAGCGACCACGTATACTGGCAATCGGGCCTTGCCGGCGAGGGTGCGCCGCGCATCGCGCCGATGCAGGGTACGACGCCGCGCGTGAGCACATACACGGTGCAGATGCCGCTCCTGCGCGCACGCACCGATTACCTCAAGCAGCTGATGCAGCTCGCGAACGGCCAGCGCGACGTCGGCCATGTGCTCGGCGCACATGCGGACTGGGCGGGTAAGCAAGGTATCGCGAGCTACCAGGGCGCGGTGCGCATCGAGATCGTGCTCGCGAGCCTCGCCGGCGGCGCGCCCGCGCTGGCCGAATCGATCCTCACGCTGCTCAATGCGGAAGTGCGGATGCCGCAAAGCCATCGACAGCTCGAGTATCTGTACTGCTTCGCGAAGCTGCGCCATCAGCAGGAGCGCAACGCGGAATCGCTGCGCGTCTACACGCGCTATGCGCTGACGGCGATGCGCTGCATTCGTGACGAAGCGGGCGCGCTCGCGCGTTACGCGCAGCGCACGGTGCGTGTGCCGGAGCAACTCGACGATATCGGCGCGCGGCTGCCTGCGCGTTATCGCCGCGCGTACCGGTATCTGGTCGATAATCTCGATCGCAAGGATCTGTCGATTCGCGAGATCGCCGGTGAAATTGGTGTGACCGAGCGCGCGTTGCAAAGCGCGTTCAAGAGCAGCCTCGGTTCGACGCCGAGCGAGATCGTGCGCCGCCTGCGCATGGAACGCATCCGCGCCGAATTGCAGACATCCGAAGGTGCACACGAAAACGGCATTCTCGCCACGGCGAACAAGTGGGGCGTCAGCAACCGCTCGACGCTCGTGAACAGCTATCGCCGCGAGTTCAACGAAGCGCCTTCCGATACGCTGAATCGCTAGGCCAGGCAGCGGCATTTCGCTTTAAACGGTGTTCCCATTGGTGATGACGCATGCGCGTCATCGCCTTCTTTTTTTGTGCTCGCGCACGCCGCGATTGACGAAACGGATGGTGTGAGCCGACCTGGTCGCTTAGCCGAAAGCGGGAAGGCTCGAGCGGCTAAGCGTTTCTGGTCTCGCTGATCTGGAAAGAGCGGGCTAACCTAGCGTGCGGTGCTCCGCCGAAGCCGAATTGGCCTTGCCGAACAGTTGATCGACGCCTTGCCCGGAGATCTGCTTGCCGATCGCCATCAGATCAAGGCCCTTGTTCTCCCCGCCGACAAGGGCGTAGTGCAACTCGTCCTGCCGCCACGTGACGACGTTCATATCGGACACGGTCGCCTGCGCGACTGCCACGTCCGGCCGCATGTCTTTCATCACACACAATGCAACCGGCGGGCCTTCCGGAGGCAAATACTCGATCTGCACGAGCGGCTTGCCCTGAAAACGCAGACGCGTGACGCGCTTGAACGTGAGACCGGCAGAGCTCAGGTCGGGCACGCGCAACGATAGTTTGTCGTCTTGACGGATCTGCGCGACCGTTTGCGCGGACGTCTCGGTGTCGACGGGGCCGAACGCAACGGTTTCACGCGAATAAAGCTTCTGATAATCGACTACTGCCCGAATCCACGTCGAAGGTCCATTCGATGCGGTGGTCAACGCGCTCTGTGCAGGGTTGAGGCCCGGTGCGAGACGCAATACCCCGCCGAAACAGAACGCGCCTGCCACGAACGCCACCGCGAGCCACGCAGGCGCGACGCGCATTCGCGAACGCACGGGCGCAGACGGCGGCATTTTCGCGTCATGTTCAATGTGCGCGTCGTTCGCGCTGCGGTCCGACGACACAGGTTCGGATGCAGACGACGACGCAGATGCAGCGCTGGCCGGCGCCGTATGAGCGCGCGCCAGAGCTTCGATTTTTTTCGTCAGGCTTTCGGGGACCGGAGGCAGCTTCTGGTCGGCGAACGCATCGTTATACGGCAGACGCGATGCTGAAAACAGCGCTACACGCTCGGCCGCTTCGGGAGAAGCCGCGATCTCCTTTTCGATTTCCTGACGTTCGATAGGCGATAGGTCACCGTCGACATACGCCATGAGTAGCATGTCGTCCAGTTTCATGACACTTCGCCCTTGCTCTTAACCGCATTCTTCATTTTCTGGCCTTCCCGCACGCCGAAGTGCGCACCTATGGCCTGGCGTGCCCGCGACAAACGGCTCATGACCGTTCCGACTGGCACCTCGAGGACTTCTGCAGCCTCGCTATAGCTCAGGCCTTCCACCGCAACCAAAAGCATAACGACGCGTTGTGCTTCCGGCAAGCGTGAGACCGCATCGATGATCTGTCCGTTCATCACTTGAACTTCAGGCGAACGTGCAGCCGGGTCGGCAACGGTTTCGAGCAATGCGTCGTCCCATTGCATGCTGGAGCGGCTGCGCACGCTGCGTGCGCGCAACTCGTTGATCCATGTCGAATGCACAATAGAAAACATCCAGCTAAGCGGCGCCGTGCCGGGCCTTAACTGATGAGCACGCTCGAGAGCGCGCACGCACGCGCGCTGAACAAGATCCTCCGCATCGTGCTGATCACCGGTGATGCGCAGCGCGAACGCCCACAGGCGCGGCAGCATGCCCGGCAGGAGGCTGGGTAAGTCTGCGTCGGTCATCGACGGAGTTCCTCGTTTGTCCCTTGTAGTAATCGAAACGCGTCGTCCAAGGCGACGCTTGGTGCGGCCGTAGATGGGAACACACGGCAACATACGAGTTTAACTTCTCGTAATAAAGTCTGCTGAGCATTGCTTGTTCTAACGCTAACGTTTGCTTGAGTAACGAACTTCTTCCGACATGCGCCGGTAAAACGACTCCATATACGTGGCCGAGCGCGCAGCGAGCAGCGGGTCCGCGGACGGCTCGATACCGGCCGGCAAAACCAGCGGATCGAAATCGACGTTGCGGCAAGGCCCATCGATTTGCGCCTCCGCGTGGTCGATAACCAGTGTGCCCGCATCGATGCGCTCGCGATCAGGCGTTTGCGGCCAGACCCTCGTCGCATCGTTGATCGCATCGCCCGGCTGCGCGACCGCGAGCATCAGATGCCAGCGCAACGGACCGCGACCCAGCGTGTTGACGAGCCGATGCGCGAGAAAATCCGGATCGCGGCGTTGCGTCGCATCGACGGGCTGGTACGCAGCGTCGGGCACCATGCTCCAGCGCACGTATCGCGAAGTGCCGTCCGCTTTAACGAAGCGGAATGCGCTGACGCTGTAGTACGTTGCGTTGTCGAAGCCTGACGAAGCGGGATGTGCTCTGTTCCATTCACGAAATGCGCGCGCGTCCGGATGCTGTGCCTCGAACGCGGCGATGCGGGCGGGATCCGGCTTCCCGGTTGCTTTGTCCACGCGATGCGCCGCGAGTTCCGCTACGAACTCGTCCGGCGTCCTCACGGAAAAAATCGGCGCCGAGTTCATCGCAGTGCGCCACTCCTGTGCGTCCGGAACCGCGAAACGCAGTGCGAGGCTGCGTAGGCGCGATTCTCCGTCGGCTACGGTCGGATTCGTGCCCGGTACCGAAAAGCGTCCGACGACGGGAATCACGCCAGGCGCGAACACGTGTGCGCGAGAAAGCGCGGTGCCCGCACCGTTGCTTTCGAATCGGCCAGTGACGCAAATACCTTTAGCGTGATTACGGCGGAAACCCGGGTGCGGGCCCGTTACGGATTCGAATGTATTGACGATGCGCGTGGCCGAAAGCGGCGCGCGATGAATGGGCCAACCGACCCAGCCCGCGGAGAACGCATAAGCGAACGAAATCCCGCCGATCGCGACGACGATGATCGCGTAACGCAGCAGAAGCGATGGAGAAGCCCACCCTGCCTGCGACGCGTGCAACACTTTATTCAGGTACTCGAACGTTTTCGCCATCGATAATTTCCAGCCTGGCTCGGCCTTTGGTTCGTCGGGGCGATGGCCCGATGCGTTGCATCGGGCGAGGACCCGCCAGGACCTTTCGACGCTAACCCGCGCTTATGAAGCAGCGAGCGTCGTTCAGCGCGCAATCAGGCGGATGAGTATAGCCGAGCGCCGCCCTCCATGCAGCGTTTCGGGCGCATTTCAATTAGGGCTCGGATTAAAGACGGCGAATGCGATGGAGGGCGAACGAATGAGGCTGTTAAAGATGCTCAAGCGCTTTCGGGCTTTACGCCCCGCACATTCATTTCTGTCGGCTTGTTTAGTGCCAAATGGTCATTTGTTTAGTTCCGCGCGCCGGAGAGCGACGTCCGGCAGCGCTTTTCGTCTTGATTGTTTCGAAAATTGAATTAGCGATTCTTTATCGACGCGATTAACTTACGCATTAAAGAATAGCCGCGCGAGTTCGGCGCCCGGATCCTGCGCGCGCATGAACGCTTCGCCGACGAGGAACGTGTCGACGCCCGCATCGCGCATCCTCTCGACATCGGCGGGGCGCAAAATGCCTGACTCGGTGACGACGATCCGGTCTTCCGGAATGTCGCGCAGCATGCCTAGCGTGGTGTCGAGCGTGACCTCGAAAGTGCGCAGATTGCGGTTATTGATGCCCACCAGAGGCGTTTTTAGCGTCAATGCAACGTCCAGTTCTTCGCGCGAATGGACCTCGACAAGCACAGCCATCTTCAGCGAATGCGCAAGCGCTTCGAACTCGCGCATTTGCGCGGGTTCGAGTGCCGCGGCGATCAGCAGAATGCAGTCGGCGCCCATCGCGCGCGCTTCGTGGAACTGATAGGGGTCGACCATGAAGTCTTTGCGCAGCACGGGCAAGTTGCAGGCGTTGCGCGCGGCGGTCAGATCCGCCGGGGAGCCTTGAAAGAAGTTGCGGTCGGTCAGCACCGACATGCAGGCCGCACCGTGCCGCTGATACGACGCGGAGATCTGCGCGGGTTCGAATGGGTCGCGAATCAGTCCTTTGGACGGGCTTGCCTTTTTTGCTTCCGCGATGACTGCGGGCAGGCCGCTCGCATGCTTTGCGCGCAGCGCGCCGACGAAGTCGCGCACGGGTTGCACTTGTGCTTCGCGCTGCAATACCTCGATTGGCTTCGCTTGCCGGTTCGCGGCGATCTCTTCGCGCTTGACGGAAACGATTCTGGTCAGAACATCGGACATGGTGATCTCGCTGGGCTTCAAGGTAAGAAATAAAACGGTTCGTTCGCGCCGACACGCCGTGCACGAATGGAAGCCAATGCCGGGAGGGAAAGACATGGAGTGATCGGGCAAATCGTAAGCGCAATTCGATTTGCTTGCCATGAATCGGGATTGACTTGAGCCGTACATCCTTGACAGGCGTGTCGCCTATCTGAACAGCCGTACGCGCCCGATATTCCAGCGAAATGCAGTGATGCAAAGCACGCCGATTTGCGGCATGCGGCTCAATCGCGCCCGCGAAACGGGCGAATGGCGCGATTCAGTCCCGCATGCGTGCGGCGGATGTCACGAACCGCTGTACCAGTTGTAGCCCTGATCTTCCCAATAACCGCCCGGATATTCGTTGGTCACGAAGATCGCCGCGATATGTTTCGGGTTCTTGAAACCGAGCTTGGTCGGCACACGCAGTTTGAGTGGGTAGCCGTATTTCGGCGGCAGCGGTTCGCTGCCGAAGTCGAGCGTGAGCTGGGTCTGCGGATGCAGCGCGGTCGCCATGTCGAGACTCGTGTAATAGTGGTCCGCGCATTTGAAGCCGACATAGCGCGCGCTCGTATCGGCGCCGATGCGCTGCAGGAACGTACGAAACGGCACGCCGCGCCATTCGCCGATCGCGCTCCATCCCTCGATGCAAATGTGCCGCGTAATCTGCGAGGTTTGCGGCAGTTTGCGCAGACGCGCGAGATTCCAGTCGCTTTTATCGGCGACGAGGCCCGACACTTCGAGTGCATAGTCGGAACCGTCGATATCGGGCACGTTGTACTCGGGGTAAAACGCGTTGAACGGAAACGGCGTGGTGATCTGGCTCGCGGAATAGGTTGGCGCAAGCCGGTTCGGGTTGAACAGCCACGCCTGCACGCGATCGTTCCAGCGCGACATGGCCCATAAGACCTTGTCGACGGAATCGCCGTCCTGCATATTGCAGCCCGACAGCATGGCGAGCGCGCCGAGCGACAGCGACGAGCGCAGGAAAAGGCGCCGTTCGACGCGTTCGATTTGCGGCTTGTGATCGGCGAGTACGATGCGCTCGCGCAGCGGCTGCGCGCGGGAATCGCGGGCGGCGCCGGCGTCTGTCGCACTCACGTTTTGGTCGATGGGTTTGCGCGAAGAATTCATGCGTCGGTGCCTCCATGAACGACGCGTCGCGCGCGGCCGGTGATCATCGACGGCAGCGTGCGCGGAACAAGCAGGACAAGTGCGAGATGCACGACCACGAAGCCGACCACGCCGGCCATCGCGGCAAAATGCACGCGCCGCGCGAAGTCGTAGCCGCCGAAGAAGCCGGCGAGCCAGTAGAACTGCACCGGCTTCCAGATCGAGAGCCCCGACGCGACGAGCAGCACGCCCAGCAGCAGCACGACGATATACAGCAGCCGCTGTACTGCGTTGTAGACGCCCGTTTCGTGGGGCAGACGGAAGGTCGCCGCGCGCACGAAATCGCGCAGCACGTCGCGCGGATGAACGGGCAGGAAATGCTTGCGGAAATGCCGCGTCGCAAGGCCATGCATCAGATAGACGATGCCGTTCGCCACGAGCAGCCACATCGCGGCGAAATGCCATGCGATCGAGCCGCCGAGCCAGCCGCCGACGGTCGCCCATACGGGAAATCTGAACGGAAAGAGCGGCGACGCGTTGTAGATTGCCCAGCCGCTCATCACCATGCAGACCATCGCAAATGCGTTGACCCAATGCGTGATGCGCACGACGAGCGTGTGCACGACGACGCGTTGCGTACGCGTGCCCTTAGGTGCTTGTTCTGCCATCGAATGTGTGTCCCGCTTGAATCGCTTGAATCGATCGATCGCCGGCCGACATTCGGCCGATGAAACGGCGAAGCCGGCGGCCATCCCCGAAGCGAGCGGGTCAGGCGGCCGGCGTGATCGCGGCGCGCGCGTTTCTCCTGTCTGGCGAGATTGCGTTGCCGCTCGCGGCGTTGCTTACATCGGCGGCGTGACGCCGTTCTTACCCGCCGAAATGAAATTCGCCGTCAACGAACCGTCAGCTTCCTTGTGCGCAAACAGCACGACCTTCGCACCCGGCACGAGCAGCGACTTGTCACCCGGTTCGAGGTCGACGATAGGCACGTCTTCCGGCACGAAAATCTTCTTCTCGCCGCCCTTGTAGCTGACGGTAATCGTGCGGCCGTTGCTGACCTTGACGTTGCCGACCGTGCCGTTCGTCATCGAGCTGTTCTGGCCGAGATCCCACGGACGATGACCGTCGCCGGTGCCGCGCATGCTTTCCGGGAACACATGCACTTCGAGCGCCTTCAGCGTGCCGTTTGCCTGCGGGATCGCAGCGGTGCCGATGTAGCTGTTTGGCTTGATCTCGTTGATCTTCGCGAGCGTGACCGCACGGATCGGCGTGTCTTGCGGGACCTTTACGTCGAGGTCCTTACCGTCGCGCGTGTGCACTTTGAGCGCGTCGCCTGCAAACGACGTAATCGTGCCGCGCACGCCGGTCGGTTGTTGCGCGCTCTGCGCATAGGCAGCCGGGCCTGCGGCGAGAAACGCGCCGGCCGCGAGCGCCGGTGCGACGATATTGCGCATGAAACCGCCTGGAACAAGCTTCATCTGTTGCCTTACCGGTTGTTGAGAATTCGTGCAGCGTAATAGCCTCAGTGGCTCCTGAAAGTGACCGATGTATGACAAAAACGTCATGAACGAGAAGTGAGCGCGGCATAGAATCCCGGGAGGCAAATTGATGACAACAGGCGATATGGGCATTCTCGTGATCGAAGACGATCCGAAGACCGGCGACTATCTGAAGAAGGGGTTGCGCGAAAGCGGCTATGCGGTCGATCTCGCGCGAACCGGTACCGATGGCCTGCATATGGCGCTCGAACATTCCTACGACCTCGTCGTGCTCGATGTGATGCTGCCTGGCGTCGACGGTTGGGAAATCATGCGGTCGCTGCGTGCAAAGCGCGATGTGCCGGTGATTTTCCTCACGGCGCGCGATCATGTAAGCGACCGCATCCGCGGACTCGAGCTCGGTGCGGACGATTACCTCGTCAAGCCGTTCTCGTTCACCGAACTCGTGTTGCGCATCCGCACCCTGCTGCGCCGCGGGGTGATGCGCGAAAGCGACGTGTTTCAGGTGGCCGACCTGAAGCTCGACGTGCTGCGCAGGAAGGCGACTCGCGAAGGCGTCGAGATTCCGCTGACGAACAAGGAGTTCATGCTGTTGCATCTGCTCGTGCGCCGGCAGGGCGAGGCGCTATCGCGCACGCAGATCGCTTCGGAGGTGTGGGACATGAACTTCGACAGCGATACGAATGTGGTCGACGTGGCGGTCAAGCGGCTGCGTGCGAAGATCGACCATCCGTTCGAAAAGAAACTGATTCATACGGTGCGCAGCATCGGCTACACGCTCGACGACGGTTCATGAAACTCTGGACGAGGCGTTCGCTGATCTTCCGCACGACGGTGCTGTTCGCGCTGATCGCGTGCTCGGTGACGGCCGCGCTCGGCGCGTATTTCTATCATTCGCAGCGCATTGCGCTCGAACATCGCGCCGATATTGCGCTGATGAGCCGGGCCGAGCATTTCAGCCGGCTCGCACGGCAGATGTACACCGTCAACGAACTGAAAGCGCGGCCGCTACTGTTCGAATCGATGCTCGGCGCGGAGCAGGACGTGCTGATTTTTCGCCGCCCCGGCGAGCCGCCGTTTATCGACGTCAATCCCGATCATCTGCCGGTGCCCGATCTCGGCGACTCGCGCGCGCATCAGCCGCGCCTTGCCGGCATCAGCGAAACATCGCTGCCCAACGGCGTGCGCGTGCACTGGACCTACGCAACCACGCTCGCCCGCGAGGACGGCGAGCCGGTTACCGTCATTGCCGGCCATCCGCTGACGAGCGAGACGCACATTCTGGCCGAGTATCGCGACCGGATCGTTCTCGCGACGCTCGCCGGCGCACTCGCGGCGATACTGCTCGCGCACGGCGTATTGCGGCGCGGCTTTCGCCCGGTGCGCGAAATCGCGATGCGTGCCGCGCAGATCAACCCGACGAGCCTCTCGGTGCGCCTCGACAGCCGTCAGGCGCCAGCCGAATTGCGATTGCTCACCGACGCGTTCAACGCGATGCTCGATCGCCTTGCCGAAGGCTATCAACGGCTGTCGCAATTTTCGGCCGACCTCGCGCATGAAATCCGCACGCCGGTCAATGTGCTGATCGGCCAGACGCAAGTGACGCTCGCGCAAACGCGCGACGTCGACGAGTATCAGCAGACGCTCGAATCGAATCTCGAAGAGCTGAACCGGCTTAGCCATCTAGCGGAAAACATGCTGTTTCTCGCGCGTGCCGATCATGCGGCGCTTGCCATTGCGCGCGAACCGGTCGCGCTTGCCGACGAACTCAACAAGATCGCCGAATACTTCGAAGGCATCGCCGACGAGCGCGGCATACGCTTTAACGTCGATGCGCGCGGTGCACTGTTTGCCGACCCGATGCTGTGCCGGCGAGCAATCAACAATCTCGTCGTCAATGCGGTGCGCTACGGCGCGAACGATACGGTCGTCCGCCTGAAAGGCGACGAGGACGAACGAGGCTCGACGATCGTCGTCGAAAACGACGGGCAGATTCCGGCCGATCTGATGGGTCGCCTGTTCGACCGCTTCTATCGCGCCGATGCGGCGCGCAGCAGGTTTACCGAATCGAGCGGATTGGGGCTTGCGATCGTGAAGGCCATTATGAATCTGCATGGCGGCAGTGCGTCGGTGTCCTGCCCGGCGCCGAGCATCGTACGTTTCGAATTGCACTTCCCGCGCGCGTAGCGGCGGAAAATTCCCGCGAATCCAATTCCGCCGGCGCGGCATAATTTCTTATAGGAAACAAATGTGCCGCGGTCTTGCTGGATGGAGTGCCGCGTGGGTTCCGCGCTCCACGGTCACTCGGGAAAACCCTTCCTTTCGTGTATTTAAGGCGCGTTTGGCCGATCAGCCTGCGATGCTGTCATTCACCTTGTCGCCATAAAGCCCGGCATGTATAGTCTTTGGACCGTCTTTTGTTTCGTATTGGAAATTCAAAAGGAGCCAAGATGAACGCCTCGACCATCCTCGCCGAACTCGGCATTGCCGACGCGGTGCAAGCGGGCGACATCGCCGTGCATTCGCCGATCACCGGCGAACTGATCGGCCGCGCGCCGAACCGCTCGGCCGCGCAAGTCGATGCGGCCCTCGCCGCTGCGAAACAGGCGTTCGCCGTGTGGCGCAACGTGCCCGCACCGCGGCGCGGCGAACTCGTGCGCCTGCTCGGCAACCGGCTGCGCGAAAAGAAACAGGCGCTGGGCAGCCTCGTGTCGCTCGAAACCGGCAAGATCCTGCAGGAAGGACTCGGCGAAGTGCAGGAGATGATCGACATCTGCGATTTCGCGGTCGGTTTGTCGCGGCAACTGTACGGCCTCACGATCGCGTCCGAGCGGCCCGGTCACCGCATGGCCGAGACGTGGCATCCGCTTGGCACCTGCGTCGTGATTTCGGCGTTCAATTTTCCGGTGGCCGTGTGGTCATGGAACGCGGCGCTTGCGCTCGTGTGCGGCAATGCGGTGGTGTGGAAGCCTTCGGAAAAGACGCCGCTTACGGCAATCGCGGTCGATCACATCCTGAACGACGCATTGCGCGAATTCGGCGATGCGCCGGCCGGGCTCACGGCGGTCGTCACGGGTGGACGCGAGGTGGGCGCGAAACTCGTCGCCGATCCGCGCGCATCGATCGTCAGCGCGACCGGCAGTACGGAAATGGGCCGCACGGTCGGCGCGGAAGTCGCAAAGCGTTTCGGCCGCTCGCTGCTCGAGCTCGGCGGCAACAATGCCGGCATCGTCACACCGAGCGCGGACCGCGAACTCGCGCTGCGGGCGATCCTGTTTTCGGCGGTCGGCACGGCGGGGCAACGCTGCACGTCGCTGCGGCGGCTGTTCGTGCACGAAAGCGTCTATGAAAAGACCGTCGAAAGCCTCAAGCAACTTTATGCGAAGGTGCCGATCGGCAATCCGCTCGAAAGGGGCACGTTGATGGGCCCGCTGATCGACAAGCCTTCGTTCGAGCGGATGCAGGCCGCGCTGGAACAGGCGCGTGCCGAAGGCGGCAAGGTGACGGGCGGCGAGCGCGTCGAAGTCGAAGGACATGAAGGCGGCTACTACGTGCGTCCGGCGATCGTCGAAATGCCGTCGCAGACGGCAGTCGTGCTCAAGGAGACGTTCGCGCCGATTCTCTATGTGATGCGCTACAAGGAATTCGATGCGGCCGTCGACGCGAATAACGCGGCCGCGCATGGGCTTTCTTCGTGTGTGTTCACCACCGATCTGCGCGAGGCGGAACGCTTCCTGTCCGCGTCGGGCAGCGATTGCGGCATCGCGAACGTCAACATCGGGCCAAGCGGCGCGGAAATCGGCGGCGCGTTCGGCGGCGAAAAGGAAACGGGCGGCGGGCGCGAATCGGGCTCCGATGCGTGGAAAGCGTATATGCGCCGCGCGACGAACACCGTCAACTATTCGTCCGCGCTGCCGCTCGCGCAAGGCATCGATTTCAATCTCGGTTGATGGGCGAAGCGCCGTCGCGCTTATCTTTGTCATTGCTGTCACTGTTGGAGCAGCACGCGTGAGTGAGAAAGTCGTCATCGTCGGCGGGGGCGTGATCGGCAGTTCGATCGCGTATTTTCTGCGCGTGTCCAATCCTACCGTCCACGTGACCGTGATCGAGCGCGATCCGAGCTATGCGCGCTCGTCCTCGGCATTGTCGGCCGCATCGATCCGGCAGCAGTTTTCGACGCCGCTGTCGGTGCAGATGTCGCTATTCGGTATCGAATTTCTGCGCTCGATTGGCGAACGGCTCGCGATCGACGGCATCCAGCCGTCGATCGATCTGCATGAAGGCGGTTACCTGTTCCTGGCGACGCCGGCCGGCGTCGCCACGCTGCGCGACAATCATGCGCTGCAAACGAGGCTTGGCGCGGATATCCGTTTTCTCGAGCAACACGCGCTCGCGCAGCGCTTTCCGTGGCTCAATACCGAAGACCTCGCGGCTGGCGCGTTAGGCGAAAGCGGCGAAGGCTGGTTCGACGGCTACGGGCTCGTGCAGGCGCTGCGCAAGAAGGCGCAGGCGCTGGGCGCGCGCTACGTTGCCGACGACGTGACCGCACTGATTCGCGACGGCCGGCGCGTGACGCAAGTGACGACCGCGAGCGGCGCCGTGTATCCGTGCGATACGGTAGTCAATGCGGCCGGCGCGTGGTCGCGCCGCGTCGCCACGATGCTCGACCTCGAATTGCCCGTGTATGCGCGTCGCCGCAGCATCTTCAACGTCAGTTCACCGGCGCGGCTCGAACGGTGCCCGTTGCTGATCGACCCGAGCGGCGTGTATTTCCGGCCCGAAGGGCAAACCTATATTTGCGGCACGTCTCCAGACGCCGACAACGACCCCGACGATCTGCCGCTCGATCAGGTCGACCATGAGCTCTTCGACGATCTGATCTGGCCGACGCTCGCGCATCGCGTGCCGCAGTTCGAGGCGTTGCGGGTGCTGCATGCGTGGTCAGGCTATTACGAATACAACGTATTCGATCAGAACGCGATCATCGGTCTTCATCCCGACGTCGACAATTGCATCTTCGCGAACGGCTTCAGCGGACATGGCTTGCAGCAAGGTCCGGCGACGGGCCGCGGCGTCAGCGAGCTGATCCTGCACGGACGGTACACGACGCTCGATCTGTCGATGCTCGGCTTTAACCGCGTGCTCGCGAATCGTCCGTTCATCGAGAAGAACGTTGTCTGAACGACGAACGCCGTGCTTCGCCATGAACGGCTAACTTGCACGGTTTGCGGCGCGCACGCCGAACATCAATTGCGTCAAGGAGTTGCGCGAGTCTTGCGCAGGATGTCCACGGCTTTTTCCACACGAACTGTGGATAACATAAGCGCCAGCACAGACCCCGACGTCGAGGTCGTTGGCTTATTGCGAGCACGGCGACGAATCTCCGATGCATCAAACACTTGCGTAAGTCATGCGCAGGTTATGCACACGCTTATCAAGCGAATCTGTTGATAACCTCAACCTCTCTCGCAACCGCTACTTAACTTCTCTGAAGCTCGACACGCAGATTGCGCGTCTTTATCAGACGTTCTTAAGACGGTTGTCAAATTGTGTGCGCATCGATCAACACACATCGAACGGACCGTATCATCCGCTTCAACCAATCAGGCGATATTTAGCTTGAAACTGACGTTGAAGGGGAGAGAAACTCGTGTATCTACCGCCGGCCACGCCGGACGCGTCGTCGCGTCCAGACGCTCACCAGTACTACCGCCTCGATATACCGCAATCGCGCAGTTGCGCGCAGGCCGATGTGTTTTCGTTCGAGGGTCAGCGCGCGATCGGCGAGCCGACGCGATATGTGATCCGCTTCACGCATCCGCGGCACGATCTCGCGCGCAGCGAATATCTGAACAAGCCGGCGACCTTCATCATCCAGCCGCCGCAGCAGCAGTGGAGCGATCCCGAGCCGGAGCGGCGGGTCTTCGGTGTGACGACCGGATTTGCATTGTTGAACAGCAATCGCGACGAGTCCAGTTATGAAGTGGTGCTGGAGTCGCGCATGGCGCTGTTGCGCAATAACCCGAAGAGCCGTTTCTTCGTCGACAGGAGCGATCCCGAAATCATCGCGCAGGTTCTGCGCGAAAACGGCTTCGACAAGCTACTCGCGGATTTCGAACTGACGCTGTATCGCACCTACCGCAAGCGCGAGTTCGTCATGCAGTGGGGCGAGGACGACCTCGCCTTTATCACGCGGCTGTGCCGCCGCTCGGGGCTCTGGTACGTCTGCGACGAAGGCCGGCGTTGCGAGAAAGTGCGCTTTTGCGACGACCTCACGCACTACCGCCGCGACCCGAATCTCAACGTGGCGTGGCAGCCGTTCAGCGGCATGCAGAGCAATGGCGTCGAATCGGTCGACTCGCTCGAGATACGCGCGACGACCATCGCGACGCGTTACACGGTGCGCACGTTCAGCGCCGAAAGCCCGCTGGACAAGCCGGTTGAAGCCAGCTACGAGATACGCGACGACCCCACCACATCGGGCGAAGCGTATATCTGGGGTTCGCCGTACCTGAGCGCCGGCGAGGCCAGCGACGAAGCGCGGCTGCGCGGCGAAGCATCACGCGCCGCGCAGATCGAGTATCGCGGTACGTGCGACATGCTCGATCTCGCGCCAGGCAGCGTGTTGAAGCTATCGAACCGTGAACTGCCCGACGCGAAACACGGCTTGCTCGCCGTGCGCGTGACGTGCGGCGCCTCGCGCGGCAAAGGCTATCGCGTCGGTTTCACCGCGATTCCGTCAGACCGGTTTTACCGTCTGCCGCTGCTTGAAGAAACGTGGCCCAGGGTGCAGGGGCCGGTGACAGGCCGCATCGCATCGACGGGCGGCTACAAGGACCCGTACATCGACGAACAGGGGCGCTATATCGTCGACCTCCATCTCGACCGCGACCCTCGCACGCCGGGCCTGAACAGTTGCCCGATGCGGCTCGCGAAACCGTTCGCGGGCGCCGGGCGCACGGGCTTTCACTTCGGGCTGGTCGAGGGGACCGTCGTGACCGTCGCGTTCATGTGGGGCAATCCCGATCTGCCATACATCAGCCAGGTGCTGCACACGGCCCAGCACATGGACCCGATCGTCGCCGGCCGGCCTTGGGACGCGCGCGACACGCTCCGAACGCGTGCGAACAACACGCTCGAATTCGACAACTTCGAGGGCGAGGAGCACATCAAGGTTGCGACCGAGCATGGGAAGTCGCAGCTCAATCTCGGGCATACGGCCGATCGCGACGGAAACGTGCGCGGGGCAGGGTTCGAGCTGCGCACAGATCTGAAGGGCAATGTGCGCGGCGGAGAAGGCTTGCATCTGTCGGCCGACAAGCAGGCCGATGCGCTCGGCGAGCAGGCCGACACGAAGCACATGGTTTCCCGCTTCGAGTTGACCCAGGCCCAGGCGCAGGCGCTCGCCGACATCGCCGCAGAGGCGAAAGCCGAGATCGCGGACATCAAGGCACAAAACCACTGGCTCAAGAACGAGCTCGATAGCCTGAAGCAGGCGGTGATCGCGATATCCGCGCCGCACGGCATCGGCATGGCAACCGATGGGCCCGTGATGGTATCGGCACGCCGCGATGTGAGCGTGGCGACATCGTCCGCATTCAATGTCAGTGCGATCCAAAAGATTGCGATCGCAGCGGGCGAGGCCTTGTCGCTGTTCTCGCAGAACTTCGGCATCGGGCTGATCGCCGCGCGCGGCAAGGTGCGGATACAGGCGCAAACCGACGAACTCGAGCTCGCGTCACAGCGGGACATGCATATTCGCAGCACCGAAGGGCGCGTGCTGATCGAGGCGGAAAAGGAAATCCTGATCCGTTGCGGCCGTTCGTATTACCAGATCACGCCTCACGGCATCACGCATGCGACGCCGGGCGATTACGTCGAGCGCGCGCATTCGTGGAGCAGGGTCGATCCGGATGGGGCGGTGACTCGCGCTTCGTTGCCGCATGCAAATGGGCTGTCCGACCTCGATGGCCACGGCTCGAAATTTTCCGGTTGATCGCTTTATCGCAACGCCGCTTTTCGCATCGTCGACATGACTACTTCATTGAAATCGAGTCCACACGGACATACGCCCTCTCATCCGCATGCTTCTGCCGCGCAGACGGCAAAATCCGCGAAACCGGCGAAACCGGTCAGGCAGCCCGCGCTCAAGTGGTGCTATCCGTTTCCATGCAAGCGCGGCGGCGAAGAGACCGATCCGCAGACGTTCTATCAGGCGCTCGGCATGATGAACGACGGATACTTTCCGCTCGCCGTGAATGGCTTTCCGCATGGGGGCGTGCATTTCGGAGCAGGGTCGGCGGCCAGCGTCGACCAGTCGGGCGGCGTGCGTCTGATCGCAGACGGGGAGATCGTTGCCTACAGGCTGGACCACGCCTATGCGCATCTTCAGTTCACGAAGGGTTCATGCTGGGCGCTTTATTCGACGGGCTTCGTGCTCACGCGTCATCGCATGACCCTGCCGCGTGCGCCGGGTACCACCGCGCCTCGGCCTGCCGATGAGACGCTGACGTTTTTCAGTCTGGCCTTGCATATGGCGGATTGGAGCACCTATGACGCAGACGCGAAGCTCGCGCGCCCTGGCTGGTGGCTCGGCGTGGATACGTATCGTGTGACGGGCAAGGAACGTGACGAGCACAGTGGTGCGGCCGGAGCCTTCTGCTTCACGGAGCCGCAGACTGCAACGACGCATGCGCAGTTCACCGCAGGCATCAGAACGGCTTTCTTGCCCGAGAACAGCGAAATAAAGGTGGGTGAACGGCGCGGTGAATGGGCGCGTGTCAAAGCCGTTACCTCAGGCAATGCAATTGCGTTGCGTATTAACGGCCCGCGCGAGCAACACGGCAGCAGTGGTCAGAATGGCCAGCACGCCGCCGGTTTTGACTATGGCTGGATCAATCTGCATGCGCAACAACCGTTGCGTGAGCCCGATGGCGTCGATCGTGTGGTGATTCCGCCGCAGCCAATTGCAGTGAAGGCCGGCACGCTGCTGGGACAGATTGGCCAGTTCCTCGACTACGAACACTCGACGCCGTTGCCGCCGAAAACCGTTCGGCCACTCGTGCATATGGAAGTATTTGCGGGCGACGAGTTTGCTGCTTTTCTTGCCAGAAGCCGGGCGCGCGCGGCGCAATTGCCTGCGAGCGATCGCACGATTCTGATGATCGAGCCGGGTGCGAAGCTCGTGGTGCCGGCGGAGCCGGACATCGTGGTGCAACAGGATGGCGAACCGATGGAGAAGCTGATGGCGACGGCCGACAGTCCCGCGAGCGGGACGTGGATGAAGGTGCAGCCTTTGTGGCGTGACCCGTCCACCACGTTTGTCGTCCCGTACGGGAAGCCAATCTGGATCGCGCGCAGCAACAAAGACAAGCTCGATTCGCCGAAGGGCCTGCGCGCATGGAGACGGTTTCCGCTGCAGGTGAAGTCTCTTGCCGGACCCACGATCGACGACTCGCTGATCCTGCCGCGCGCGTACCTCGATGGCCTCGCGGACGATAGCCGTGTCGTCGACGATCAGGGCGTGCACTGGTGGGCGCTGCACGTGCCTGCGGGAAACGGTGGACGGACGTGGCGATGGGTTTGCGAAAAGGACCATCCCGGTACGAGATGGGAGAGCCCGTGGGCTTGGCCCGGATTCGAGATTGTCGATGCGACCGATATCAAGCTCACCGATGCGTTCCGGCGCAATCTTGTCGTGACCGATTCCGCGCAGGCGCGCGAGAAGGCTGAGTACGCCTCGTCGAAGGAGGCGGTCAACGCGAGCGCACTGCTGCGTCGCGTCGGACAGGTCGTCGCGCGCGTGCCTGCGCTGGATGGCAGTAAGCCGGATCTCGACACCGATGGCCGCGCAAAGGTGACAGCCGCGAAAATTCAGAGGGCAATGTTTCAGCGCGAGCTGGCGAGTCAGCTTGCGCATGTCGTTCTGCGCTATGAAAACGAGTGGGGTGGGAATGTCGAGCGCTGGCAGGCGCTAACACCGTTAATGCGCAATTCCCAGGAAAACTGGGAGTGCGAACTGCAGCGGGTCAGAAAGCTGCAATTGTGGGATGAGGTACGCGGTAAGGTCGAGGGTTTTCCGGATAGTCCAGTCGTTCAGCATATTCATCCGATTGCGCTGGTGGGGAATTTTCGCTGTAAATCGGTCGTTACAGTAGAGATGCTGAGGCAGATATGGCCCAGGCCGGCTGTCTCCGATGAGCGACTTTCTGGAATTGCGGCGGAAATCAATGCTAATTCTGAACGATATAAGTTAAATACGGAGCTGCGGCTAAGTCATTTTTTTGCTCAAATCATGCAGGAAGCTGGGCCATCTTGCACCTTGGAGGAAGATTTGCGCTATTACAGGCCGGACACGCTAAAGGCGCAGTTCAGGTATTTCAAGGAGAATCCAGCCGAGGCGGAGGCCTATGGGTCTCACTCGCCAGTTGCGGGGAACGCCGAAGCTATTGCCAATCGAGCGTATGCCGGAAAAAACGGTAATGGCGGAGTTTCAAGTGGCGATGGGTGGAAGTATCGCGGTAGAGGCCTGAAACAGACCACCGGTCGTTTCAATTACAAAGCCTTTGCGAAAGCCTATTCGCAGTACTGGCCTGGTGATGCTCCGGATTTTGAAAAGGATCCCGATCTCCTTTCCAGCGTAACTTATGGGACCCGCTCCGGAATCTACTATTGGATCTCACATCGATTGTTCGAAATTGCCGATCAGACGACATATTCGAACATGAATGAAAGGGTTGATGGAATCACGGCTCTAATAAATAAAAAAACGGACAGCTATGATCAGCGGCGCGATAATTTTAAATGGATTATGCGAAATGGAGTGTTTCGAGATGTGCAGATATAAAATGACACATATAATAAAAATGTGTGCCGCAACGCTCGCATTAATCTCAATTTCACTCAATGCGCAAGTGCTGTCGCCCTTCGTGCAGGACGATCACAAAAAAATGGGCATTGGGTTATTTTCACCAGCTGATGCTATCGAGATCAATCATATTGACTCGGATCCGGAAATTGTGAGCGTTGATTTCATTGGGGCGAATGGCAAGCGGGTTGCCGTTGCCGAGTTCAGCCAGACGGGGAGTGCAATGCCTGATGTGGCCAGTGTCTTTAAAGGTAAGTTCAAGGAACAGCCACTTCTCGTATTGATTGTAAAGTGGTATTTCTATCTTCCGGGCGTTGATACGGACGCAGACTACTATGAGATTCATGTCTTCAATGTATCGGAACATGGAACTCGCTTTTCGCGAAATGACTTCCTATCCCGTGTTTTTGGCTCTGGTTTTGATGGAAGGCATGAAGGAGAGTATTCCAGTTTCAAATATAAAGATGCTGGATCTGTCAGGAAGAGATTGCATGAACTTGAATAATGGGACTTGTGCACGGCGTCCGCGGGGAGTGTTTCTTTATAGACTGGAAGGTGCAAAATGAGCCGTGTGTTGCTTGTTATCATATTTATGGCATTCGGTAATCCGGTGTTCGCCTGTGGAAAATTTTCGGATGACATCGTAGAAAAACTGATGAAAAACGTACGCGCTGCGATGGTTCGTGCTAACGATATATCGATGACGAACATCGGAAGCACCCCCTATATTTGCAAAGCGTGGGAGGCGTACCCGGGGCTGGATATCATAGTCATTCCTTACACGAGCTATGTGACGGGCGGGTCATATCCCAAGCATTCCGGATTTATTGTTTCAGTGGTCGACGAGGAAAAAAATATTTTGATCGGTTCTGTTGATGAGTCAGATCTATTCGATGCGGAGGTGCTCGAATTGTCTGGAGTGGAAATCGACGCGACGGATTACCAGATCGACGATTCCGCACATGCATTCGGCGTGCGATATTCACGCAAAAATACGTCGGAATCGCAACCATTTCATGAAGAATGGATAAGGCTCTATGTATTTCGCGGAATTCAGTTGAAGATGATTGCGGGCCCTATTTTGATGTCTCTGTACGAACAAAGCGGCAATGGCAAGTGTGAATTTACTGGGAAGGAGGTGAAAACGTCAGTGGCGTGGGACAAGTCTGGGGCCGGCGGAAAGGGAGAATTCGTCGTCAACGTCGATTCCAGATATTTCAACTCGGACACGGAAAGTTGCAACAGAACGACCAGCGAATGGACAAGGGATCGATACGACATGGAATTTGACGGGGAAACCTTCGTTGTTCCGCGTCCGCTACAGGATCCACTAAAAAACCTGAACCCTGATTGGATCGGAAGGCGCCCGGTGCCGGGACGCCCCTCGTTTTCGATCGAATAGGTCAGGGAACACAGATAGTCGAACCATTGGCCGTTGCTTTGAGTGCCACCTGACCGGGACCTGGTACCTTGCGACCCGGCGGATAACAACTGCGAGAACAACATGACCCTGCGCCACGACATCTGCGACGGCGACACCACCACAGCCGGCGGCCGCGTATCGGCCACTTCTGAACGCGACATGCTGCAGAACCGCGCCGTCGCTTACGAAGGCGACCCGGTCCACTGCCCGGCATGCAATAGCACAGGTCGCATCGTGTGCGCCGGAGATGGCGCGCGAGATCAAGGTCCGGACGGCCGGAAGTCCGCGCTTAGCGGCGACTGGTGCGTATGCAATTGCGCCGGGCATCCGCGTTTGATCGCCTCGCAAGATCGCTCCGGGCCTCGCGCATAAGGGACGTAAAAAGCGCACACGCGAGGCGCAGCGCTAAAGCGTTGGCACAGCGAATTGCGGCTCAGGGGGAACACGTCAACCTGTTCCCATCGCCTTCAGCCAATGCAGGTTATGCCACCGATGCGCCGACAAACGCGTCACGACAAACCACGCGCCCGCCCAAGCGGCCGCCACCACCAGCGCATCACATCGTCCGCTATTCCACCAGTTCAGCGAATGACGCGCAGCGATCCACGGCACGCCGAGCGGGTTCGGCCAATCGGCGAGCAGATGCATGATGCCGCCGCACGCAAACCCGAACAGCGCCGCCGCGGCCGGATAATGTCCAAGCCAATGATAAGCAGCGGCGAGCAGCGCGATCCACGCGACACCCCAATGCGTCGCCGTACGATGCGTGATCCACAGTCTGCGCGTGCGCGACCACCACGCCACTTCGAGCCAATCGGGCGCAGTGCCGCCGGTTACGCCTGCGCCAAACGCAATCGCGATCCACACGTGATACGGGCCGCCGGCACCCGAATGAGCGACGATTGCCGCAGCAATCGCGCCAGCGGCCCATCCGGTCGCATGATGCGCAGCATTCGAAGCCATCCCGCTGCGGCTACGTCGTGCACCGCGCGATCGCGAAGCGCAGTTCCTCTTCAGGCGGATCGTCCGACGTGCCCCGTACGACCTTCACCACCGAGCCGCCGCGCGACGGCGTCAGCGTAATGAAGTAGGACCCGTGCGACGATGACCCCACCGTGAGTTCGGTCGAACCGTTGTTGTTCGACGTATGCACGCGCGACAGACGCCTGTCGAGGCAACGCGCAATATCCGATGTCTGGCGAGCGGACGATACATAGACCATCGTGCCGGATGCCGCGCTCTCGGGCCCGCGCGACGAACCGCAGGCCGCCACGAACACGAGCGGCGCGAGGAGAAGGAGTTTTTTCATCGTTGGGTCGTTTGAATGTCTGTGCCGATGCGATTGTCACACGCGTCAAAGCGCGACGAAAAGACGGTTTACATTCAGTAACCGGTCTGAGGCATTCACAAAAAAACGCGCGCGTCGTGAAGACGCGCGCGTTCATCGATGCAGGGCAGGGTATCGCTGCCTTATTTCAAACAGCCTTCAGGCCGCCATCGCACGGCCCGGCATCAACTGCTTAGAAGCGGTGACGCAGACCCACGGCAGCCGCGACCTGGTTGCCCGTCGACGACGGCTCGAGCGTGTTGATCGTCGCAACGTTAGCACCGAAATTGCCGAGCTCGCCCGATGCGTGCGAGTACACGCCTTCGAGATACACGTCCGTGCGCTTGCTCAGCGAGTAGTCGGTCGTCAGCGACACCGTGTGCCACTTCGGATCGCCGTTGTTCGCCGTGCCCGTCACCTTGCCGTCCGTGAACGTGTACGCGGCCGCGAGGCTCAACGCCGGCGTCAGTGCATAACGGCCGTTGACTTCGTAGTTGTCGAGGTGCAGGTTCATGCCTGCCACGCCCGGCAGCACGAAGCCGCCCGACGAGAGGCCTTGCACGCCGTCGAGTTGCGTATGCGTGTAGACGAAGTTCGCGGTGGCCGGGCCGTACGTATAGCCGATACCTGCGCCATACGTGCGCTGCTGGTTCGATGCGATGTTCGCGTTGCCGTTCTGCACCGAAACCGCACCACTCACGTTCGAGCCTGCGTTGTTCAGTTGCAGGTACGACGCAGCGATGTTCAACGGACCGTTGTTATACGATGCGCCCGCACTCCATGCGCGGTTCTGCGAGAACTGGCCCGCCTGGTTCGAGAAGCCATACAGGCCGCCGAACGTCAGACCGGAGTAGTTCGCGCTCGTGTACTTCACCGAGTTCTGAACCGAGAACGAGTTGTCGAGGTTGTCGTTATCGAACGGGTGCGCCGCGAGGTTGTTGCCGTAGCCGCCGCCCGCTGCCGACAGCGGTGCGAGGAAGTCGACCATCGAGTCATACTGGCGACCGAGCGTAACCGTACCGTACTGGTTGCTCTGCAAACCGACGAACGCCTGACGGTTGAACAGGTTGTTGCTCTGCGAGAACTGGCCGTTGTTCAGGTTGAAGCCGCTTTCCAACGTGAAGATCGCATGCAGACCGCCGCCGAGATCTTCGTTGCCCTTCAGGCCAAAGTACGTGTTCGACACGCTGCCGCTGGATTGCTGCCAGTTGCTATGGCCACCCTGGTTGTTCGAGTAGACGAGACCAGCATCCAGCGTACCGTACAGCGTCACGCTACTTTGCGCATATACAGCCGGCGCGACGAATGCGCCGATGATGCTCGCAACGAAAAGGCTTTTTTTCATGGTTTGTAAACTCCGAGACAGTGCGTAGAGAATCGCGTTGATACTGTGCATACCGCCGATCGCGCGGCCGCCAGACGATCCGAAGCGAAGTTTATTCTGATTATTCCAGGCCCTAACTGCGTATCGCGCAACAATCAGTTCCGAAAATCGGAATAGCGCGATTAATCGTCGTAAGTGCGTTTAGATAAAGGGAAAATCGGGTGCGGCACCGACGATTGACATGCGTGTCAATCCCAAGGCTGTTGTTCGGGCGCGACGTGTCGTGCTTTCGCGAAAGAGAAGGAAAAGTTCGAAAATCGGAAAGCGGGCAATTTATTCGTGTGGTTTTTGGCAAAGAACTTTTCCACGATATGCAGTCGCCGCTGCAGCTGCATGCGCATACAATTGAGTTGCCCCTTGACCAAGGGTGGTCTTTTTTATCTGTACTTTCTTTCGCGGCCTTCGGGCCGCGTTTTTTTACCGATTTATTTCGATTATTGCGCTATTCGAATTTATTCAGCTTTCGAACGATTGTAGGCGAAATAAACGATCGGTATTTGAAAAGTGCAATAACAGTCAATCGACAGCATCGTTGCTCGTCTTCAGGCATCGCAGCCTTGAGCGGATCGGCGGAATTGCGCAGTTGAGCCATATCGGCTGACGCAGCCGCTATACGCGCAGGGACGGCACTCACCACGCAGGATGCGGGCGAAAGGGTTCTGCGAAGTTGTGGACAACCTGCACGGCACATGCATGCAGTGCCGTGCTGCGCGAAGCAAAGCGTCTCTTACCGTTTGCGAAGAGCCTTATTTGCGTTTGCAGAAGATCGCCGTGATGTGCGGTCCGACATGATGCACGATCGCGTTGCTGCCCGCCTCGGTAACCGCCGCCTGCACCTTCTCGGTGTTGCCGAACACCACCGCGCCGTAAGCGGACTTCGCAAGTGGTTCGCCCTTGCCGCGCTTGAAAAGCGGGTCGTCGTGTTCGTAACCGACCACCGCGAACACAGTGAATCCGAATGCCGTGAGCCGCTCGCCGCGCACCGGCTGGAACGCATTGATCGAATTGCTTTCGACGCGCATCGGCTTCGGGTCGATCAGTTGCTGATCTGCAAGACTACCGATGAACTCGTGCGCCGATTCGCCGCAAGCGAGCGCTGCATCGAGTTCGGCCGCGCGTGAAACGAGCGGTGTCGTGACGACAACGACGGCAATGAGCGCCGCGAAAAAGACAATGAAGGTGCGTTTCATATTCTTGGTCGAATGCACGCCGTGCTCGTCGGTCCTCAGGTCCAGTCGCGCTGCGCGACCGCGGCGCAATACCCAACGCCATTCGAGGCACCCGACAATTTCACAACAACCCGGCAACAAAGGCGGCACTTTAGCCGGCTTTGTCAATTCCTGCTTGCGACGCTGGGCAAGCGATCCAGCCAAACCAACAGTTTCACGACAAATGCGGGCATGAAAGTTCATTCCCGTATATATTGCCGGGTTATGACATCGAAAGAACCCCTATCAGCGGCGCCTGAGGTCACTAAAGGCACTAAAAGCGCTCCGCCGCCCAGAATGTGGGACGCCAAATTGGCGCGGCGGCTGATCATGCCGCTCGTCGATACCCGTGTCACACCGAATCACCTCACCACCGTCCGGCTGCTGATCGGCCTTGCGGGCGCGCTTTGCCTCGCGCGTGGCGGGTACGGTTGGACCAACCTCGGTGCGTTCTTCATCATCCTGTCCAATTTCGTCGATCACACCGACGGCGAACTGGCGCGCGTGAGCGGCAAATCGAGCCGCATCGGTCATTTTTACGATCTCGCTTCGGATGCACTTGTCACCGTGCTGCTGTTCGGCGGCATCGGCTATGGCGTGCAGGCGGCGAACGTGCAGAGCTGGATCGGCATCTCCGTGCCGCCGTTCCTGCTTGGCTGCGTTGCAGGCGTGGCGGTCGCGCTGATCTTTTTCCTGCGCATGCGCATCGAGGAAATGGAAGGCAAGGCCGGCACGAAGCAGGCATCGGTCGGCGGCTTCGAAACCGAAGACGTGCTGTACCTGTTGCCGCTCGTGACGCTGTTTGGCGGTGTCACGCCGTTTCTGATCGCCGCTTCGATTGGCGCACCGCTCTTTGCCGCGTGGGTCGTGATCGACCACCGGCGCGTCATGCGTCGCAGTCGTCCGTTGATGGAAGCCAAGCAGGAAGCCAGTCAGATGTGGGTTAGCCGATGAGCACGTCAGCCGAACGACCGTACGTCGTTATGCAAGCTTCTTCTCTCGCTGCCGGCTCGCCGCCGGCAGCGGCCGTTCCGGACCCTGACCGATCGGTCGCGGGTCGCGTGCGCGCGTTCGACAATCCACAGTTGCGCAAGCAGTTCGCCGACCAGGGCTCGTTCCTGTATCTCGACGAGTTCCTCGCGCCCGAAGTGACCGCGCAACTCATTGCGAGCGCGCGCGAGCTGCTTGGCGAAGTCAACCGCAATTATCTGCCTGGCCACAAGCAGGGTGGCAGCGTCAGCCGTCATACGATCGACCGGCTTGCGCCGTTCATCGCCGAGTTGTATCGCTCGAAGGAGCTGATCGGCTGGCTCGAGCAGCTGACCGGCGACAAACTGCTCGTCTCGCCCGACGACGATCCGCATGCCTACGCGCTGTATTACTACACGCGTGCCGGCGACCATATCGGCTGGCATTACGACACGTCCTACTACGACGGCCGCCGCTATACGCTGCTGCTCGGCGTCATCGACGAATCGTCGTGCCGGCTCGACTACGAACTGCACACGAAAAATCCCGACGTGGCGGACGTGCCAGGTTCGGTGAAGATTCCGCCTGGCGGCCTCGTGTTCTTCGATGGCGACACGCTGCGCCATCGCATTACGGCGGCCAAAGACAACGAAATGCGCGTCTCGCTGACCTTCGAATACGTGACCGATCCGAACATGCGCCCGTGGCGCCGCGTGATTTCGAACTTCAAGGACGCGATTGCGTATTTCGGTTTCCGCCAGGTATTCCGCCAGCTTGCCGGTGTTGGCAATAAGGGCGGCAATAAGGGCAATAACGGAGGGCGCGCGTGAGTCGGGCCGCCCTTATCCTGCTGACGATCGGCGGCGCGTTGTTCGTCGCGCTGCTCGCGTGGCAGGGCTTCGGCTCCGTCGCATCGACGCTGCTCACGGCAGGCTGGGGTCTCGCGCTCGTCGCGGCGCTGCATCTGCTGCCGCTCGTGCTCGATGCAGGTGCGATTTCCGTGCTGTTCGACAAGCGCCGCGACCGGGTAACCGGGCGCGATGCGGTGTTCGCGCGCTGGATCGGCGAATCGGTGAACAGCCTGTTGCCGGCCGGCCAGATCGGCGGCCCCGTGATGATGGTCCGCCAGCTCGCGCAGCGCGGCATGCCGATGCGCGATGCCGCCGCCGCGATCACCGTCAGCACGACCTTGCAGGCCATCGGCCAACTTGTTTTCGCGATGCTCGGCCTGTTGCTGTTCGGCGCATTTGCGTCGCATGGCGCATTCCATAACCTCGAGACGGCCGCGACGATCGCGACTGCGGTGCTCGGCGCGATGGTGGTCGGCTTCTATCTGGCGCAGCGGCGCGGTCTGTTCGGGCGGGCGCTGCGCGCGATGTCGAAGGTTTTCGGCAAGCGCGACTGGTCGTCGCTGACGATGCGCGCCGACGCCGTCGATGCGGCGGTGCAGGCCTTGTACAGCGAGCGCCGCCGTGTCGTCGCGAGCTTCGTGCTGAGCCTTGCCGGCTGGGTGATCGGCACGGCGGAAGTGTGGCTCGCGCTGCGCTTTCTCGGCCACCCCGTCGATTGGGTCGACGCGCTGCTGCTCGAAAGCATCGGTCAGGCGATTCGCGGCGCCGCTTTTGCCATTCCGGGCTCGCTCGGCGTGCAGGAAGGCGGCTATCTGCTGCTCGCACCGCTCGTCGGCTTGCCGCCCGAGGCGGCACTCGCGTTGTCGCTGTCCAAGCGCGCACGCGAGTTGCTGCTCGGTCTGCCGGGACTGCTCTATCTGCATTTCAGCGAAAGAAGCTGGCAACGGCGGCGTACCACGCGCATGCCGGCCACCGATTGATTCACCCGAAACCGAAAACAGAAGGACCGCGAATGCGCGCCATCATTCTTGCCGCGGGCCTCGGCCTGCGTCTTCAGCAACAGCCCGGCGAACAATATCCGAAATGCCTGCTGCACTTTGACGGCATGACGTTGCTCGAGCGTCATCTGCAAATGCTCGACGCGGCAGGCGTGCATGACGTCGTGCTCGCGCTCGGCTTTCAGCCCGAATCGGTGGAAGCGGAACTGAAGCGGATCGGCTGGCATCGGCCCATCGAAATCATGCTGAATCCGCGCTACGACCTCGGCAGCGTGCTGACCGTGCATACGGTCGCCGATGCGTTGACGCGCGGCGGCGACGTGCTGCTGATGGATGCGGACGTGCTGTACGACGAGCGCATTCTGGCGCCGCTCGTGGCGGGGCAACAGGCGAACCGTCTGCTGATCGACCGCGACTTCGAAACCGGCGACGAGCCGGTTAAGCTGTGTCTGAAAGACGGCGTGCCGGTCGAGTTGCGCAAGCAGGTCGCGGCAAACCTCGCGTACGACACGATTGGCGAATCGATCGGTTTTTTCCGTCTGCGCGAAGAGGCGGCGAAGCGTTTTGCGCAGATCGTCGCGGGCTATATCGATAGCGGCCGCGCAAATCTGCCGCACGAAGAAGCGGTGCGCGACCTGATGCTCGAACGCAGCCATGTATTCGAAACGGCCGACGTGACCGGTGCGCCGTGGATCGAAATCGACTTCCCGAACGACGTCGAGCGTGCGGCCGCCGAGATCCTGCCGTTGCTTCAGCCGTTGGTCGGCGCGTCGCGCTAACCCGCCTGTGCGGAGTTCGCTTCACGTCAAGTCGCGCCGCCATCCCGACATCGTTTCCGCGCGGTATCGTAACCGTTAAATGGTGGCGATACCGCGGTTGCAATATCGCGGCTTCCTTTTCCAAGCCCTTGCATGCCTCTTGCATTAGGCGCCTTTATCGTTCCTTTGATCGTCGCCTGCGCGATGTTCATGGAGAACGTGGACTCGACAGTCATCGTCACGTCGCTGCCGGTGATTGCGCGCGACTTCGGCAGTAACCCGATCACGCTGAAACTGGCGGTCACGAGCTACGTGATCGGGCTTGGCGTCTTCATCCCGATCTGCGGCTGGGTGGCCGACCGTTTCGGCTCGCGCACGGTGTTTCGTACGGCGATCGGCATCTTTGTCGCCGGTTCGCTGATGTGCGCGGCTTCGACGTCGCTCGCCACACTGGTTGCCGCGCGTTTCGTGCAAGGTGTAGGCGGCGCGCTGATGGTGCCGGTGGGGCGCATCATCATCTTCCGCTCGATGCCGAAGTCGGAGTTCATCCGCGCGGTCAACTATCTGACGGTGCCCGCACTGCTCGGACCGGTCGTCGGGCCGCCGATCGGCGGCTTCATTACGACGTATTTGCACTGGCGGCTTATTTTCTTCGTCAACGTGCCGATCGGTATTCTGGGCATCTGGCTCACGAACCGGCATATCCAGAACCTGCGCGAAGCGCATCCCGGGCGGCTCGACTGGTTCGGCTTCCTGCTCTCGGCGAGCGGCGCGGCGTTGCTGATGCTCGGGCTCTCGCTGATCGGCACCGCGCTTGTGTCGGACATGGCAACGTTCGCGATGTGCGCGCTCGGCGCCGCGCTGCTGTTCGTCTACTGGTTCTACGCGAGCCGCGTCGAATCGCCGGTGCTCGATCTGAAGCTGCTGCGCATTCCGTCTTTTCATGCGAGCGTGGTGGGCGGTTCGCTATTTCGCATCGGCCTCGGCGCGGTGCCGTTCCTGTTGCCGCTCGCGCTGCAGGAAGGGCTCGGCATGACCGCATTCAAGTCCGGCTCGATTACCTGCGCGTCGGCGTTCGGCGCCATCTTCATGAAGACGATCGCGTTACGCGTGCTTGCACGCTTCGGCTTTCGAACCGTGCTGATCTATAACGCGGCATTCGCGGGCTGCGCGATCGCCGTCTATGGTCTGTTCTTTCCGGGCACGCCGCATTGGCTGATCTGGTGCGTCGTGCTCGTCGGCGGCATCTTTCCGTCGCTGCAGTTTACCTCGCTGAACTCGCTTGCGTATGCGGATATTCCGAGCCGAGACGTCGGCCGCGCAACCGGTGTGTCGAGCGTGATCCAGCAACTGTCGCTCGGTCTCGGCGTAACGATCGCCGGCATCGTGCTGCAGATTTCGCATGTGCTGCAGGGGCACAAAACAATCGTGTGGTCCGACTTCTGGCCGGCCTTCCTCGTGGTCGGTCTCTTCTCGTGCGCGTCGATTCCCGTGACCGCGCGTCTTCCTCAGGGCAGCGGCGACGAACTCGCGCGCGGCAAACGCGGCAGCGTCTAACGTCGCCTGGTTGTGCTCGCGCCGCCCCTCTATTGACGTGATGTTGCCGACGCGCGCGACCGTACCATGGCACGCCGTATGCGCGCGATCGGCACCAAACACAGCTTATGAAGCCAAATTTTTCGCCTGAATTGCTCTAGGACAATTATTTCCCGGCGCTATTTCGTCGCACTATGCATAGGGGAAGAGCGAGGAGAACGAGTTGATCGAGCAATGGCGGGAGGCCGTGCTGGCTGTGCACGGCGTTGAATCGAAGTACAAGCGGCTGGTGAAGGCGATTGCCGGCGACATCGAAAGCGAGGAGTTGTCGGCGGGGACGCGCCTGCCGCCGCAGCGCGACGTTGCGTCGGAGCTGTCGATCAGCGTGCAAACGGTCACCAATGCGTACAAGGAACTCGAACGGCAAGGGCTGATTCGCTGCGAAGTCGGGCGCGGCAGTTTCGTCGCCGAGCGTGTCACCGAAGCGATGTCGACGTATATGCTCGACACGGCGGAACGTTCGGTGGTCGATTTTTCGATTGCGCGGATCATTCACACGCCCGAACACGATGCGATGTGGCGCAAGGTCTGCGCCGCGCTGGCCGCCACCGAAGACCAGCCGTGGATTCGCGCGTTCCGGCCGATCGCGGGCTTCGAACGGCACCGTCAGGCGGGCATCGACTGGCTCGCGACGCTCGGTATGCCCGCATCGATCGATACGTTGCTCGTCACAAACGGTGCGGCGCATGGCATCTTTCTCGCGCTTGCATCGCTCGTGGGCCCCGGCGATACCGTGCTGGCCGAAAGCCTCACCGATCATGGCGTGATCGGTTCGGCCAACGTGCTCGGCTTTACGCTCAAAGGGCTCGAAATCGACGAGTACGGCATTCATCCCGAGCACTTCGAAGAGATGTGCGACAGCGAGCGCATTACCGCGCTCGTCTGCACGCCGACGCTGAACAATCCAACCGTCGCGATGATGCCCGAATCGCGGCGCCGCGCGATTGCGCGTATCGCCGAGCGCTACGGTGTCTATGTGATCGAGGACGGCGTCTACGGTCCGTTGCCCGCGAAGCCGATTCCGCCGATTTCGAGCCTGATTCCCGATCTGTCGTTCTACTGCACGAGCGTGACGAAATCGGTGCTCGCGGGTCTGCGCGTCGGCTATATGACGACGCCGCGCCGCCTTGCGTTGCGCGTCGAAAGCGTGTTGCGCGTGAGCAGCTGGATGGCGACGTCGCCGATGGCCGAAGTCGCGACGCGCTGGATCAACGACGGTACCGCCGCGCGTCTCGTGCAGATCCAGCGCGAGCGGCTCGAAGCGCGTCAGGCCGCACTGCAGCAGGTGCTCGGCGAATACGTGCTTGGTGCGCATCCGCATGCGCTATCCGCGTGGTTGCGTGTGCCGGACCACTGGCAGGCCGACCGCCTCGTGCGCGAATTGCGCAATCGCGAGATTGCCGTGACGTCGCCGGATCCGTTCCTCGTACGCGGCGCGGACCGGCCGAACGCGGTGCGTTTGTGCGTGGGTGCGGAGGTTGGGGAAGACACCTATCGCGATGCATTGCAAACCATGCGCGACGTGTTCGAGCAATATCCGCAAGTGCACGATTTCGGCTGATCAAGGCACGGTGTCCGGTGCCGTACCGCGGCATGCACAGCCGAAATGTACCAGGACAATGGAAATCATTTTGTGCAACATTAGACTGGGCCTCATTCAATGAAGTATCGAAGCCCATGTCTGTTCTCACGCTTGCCGATGTCTACCGCGCGCGCCGTCGTATCGAAGGGCGCGTTTGCCGTACGCCGCTGATCGAATCGGCGTCGCTGTCGGCGCTTGCGCGCACACCGGTTTATCTGAAACTCGAAACCGTTCAACCGACCGGCAGCTTCAAGCTGCGCGGCGCGACGAATGCACTTGCGCGTCTTGCGGAGCAGGGTTGCAAGCGTGTCGTGACCGCATCGACCGGCAACCATGGTCGCGCAGTCGCATATGCGGCCCGGTCGCTTGGCATCGAGACGACCGTGTGCATGTCGTCGCTCGTGCCGGACAACAAGGTCGAAGCGGTGCGCGCGCTCGGCGCTCGCGCACATATCGTCGGCAGGAGTCAGGACGATGCGCAAGCGGAAGCATTGCGCATGACGCGCGAAGAAGGCTTTGCGTATGTGCCGCCGTTCGATCACCTCGACGTGATCGCCGGCCAGGCCACGCTTGGCCTCGAGATTGTCGAAGCGCTGCCCGATGTCGCGAATATCGTCGTGCCGTTGTCGGGCGGCGGCCTGTTCGCGGGTGTTGCGTTTGCCGCGAAGCAGATCAGTCCGGCTGTGCGCCTCACGGGCGTGTCGATGGCGCGCGGCGCCGCGATGCATGCGAGCCTCGCAGCAGGCGAGCCCGTACAGGTCGAAGAACTCGAAACGCTTGCCGATTCGCTCGGCGGCGGTATCGGTCTCGAGAATCGCTATACGTTTTCGCTGACGCGCGATCTGATCGACGACCTGCTGTTGCTTGACGAAGCATCGATTGCGCGCGGCGTGGTGCATGCGTACCGCCAGGAGCGGCTCGTTGTCGAAGGTGCGGCGGCGGTCGGCATGGCCGCTTTGCTCGACGGTGCGTTGCGCGGCGATTCGCTGCAGAGCGGTCCGCTCGTGCTGATCGTGACCGGCGCGAATATCGATATCGAGCAGCACCGCCGGGTGGTTGCAGGGTAATCGCCGGTAAGCGCCCGAGGTAATCGCCGAAGTTATCGCCGAAGTAATCGACAACGCACTGGGCAATGACGCCTGCCCGCCGCGACCCGAAACGGACCATCACATGACAGCCATCACTCTGCTAAGCGAAGCCCGGCTTCGCGAACTCGTGCCGCTCGATCTGGCCGCGATCGACCAAGTGGAAGCCGCGTTCGCTTCGCTTGCGACCGAAGCGGTCGCCATGCCGCCGATCCTGCGGCTCGATCTGCCCGAACACAACGGCGAAGTCGACGTAAAGACCGCGTATCTGCCGCGCTTCGACAGCTTCGCGATCAAGGTGAGCCCAGGCTTTTTCGACAACCCGAAACTCGGCTTGCCGAGTCTCAATGGCCTGATGCTCGTCCTGTCGGCGAAAACCGGTTTGACCGAAGCGGTGCTGCTCGACAACGGCTATCTGACTGCGGTGCGCACCGCGGCGGCGGGCGCGGTTGCCGCACGCTGGCTCGCGAAGCGCGCCACGCCGCACGTCGCGGTGCTTGGCGCGGGCGAGCAGGCACGCCTGCAGTTGCAGGCGTTATCGCTCGTGCGGCCGTTCGAGCGGGTAAGCGTTTGGGCGCGTCGGCGCGACAGCGCCGAGCGCTTCGCAAGCGACATCGCGGCGCGGTTGAACGTCGCATGCGAAGTCGCGCGCGACCCGCATCATGCGGTGGCCGAAGCGGACATCGCCATCACGACGACGCCGAGTACCGAGCCGCTGATTCAGGCAGCCGACCTGCATGCCGGATTGCATATCACCGCGATGGGCTCCGACGCCGAGCACAAGAACGAGATCGCGCCCGCGGCACTCGCAGCGGTGCGCTATATCTGCGACCGCGCGTCGCAAACACGCGTGCTCGGCGAATTGCATCACGCGCTCGAGGCGGGTGCGGTCGATGCGCGCGCAACGTTCGCCGAGCTGGGACAGGTCATTGCGGGCACGGCGCGAGGCCGCACGAGCGACGACGAAATCACGCTGTGCGATCTGACCGGAACGGGCGCGCAGGACACCGCGATTGCGGCGCTCGCGCTCGCGCGTGCACGCGAAGCCGGCGCGGGAACCCTTTTTCGCAACGAAACAACGCGCGCATGACGCGCCGGGAGGAGACGATGTCGGAATCGATGCAACAGAAACGGCAGGCCGCGGAGCCTGTCGTACGGCTATCGTTCGAACGGGCCGAATACGACGTGCGAATCGCGAAGACGCGCCGCGCGATGCAGATGGCGGGCATCGAGCTGCTAATCGTCAGCGACCCGACCAACATGGCGTGGCTTACCGGCTACGACGGCTGGTCGTTCTACGTGCATCAGTGCGTGCTGCTCGCGCTCGAAGGCGAGCCCGTCTGGTTCGGCCGCGGTCAGGACGCAAACGGCGCGTTGCGCACGGTCTTCATGCGGCGCGAGAATATCGTCGGTTATCCCGATCATTATGTGCAGTCGACCGAGCGCCATCCGATGGACTACCTCGCGCGCGAAGTCATCGGCGCGCGTGGCTGGCAGGCAAAGCGTATCGGCGTCGAAATGGATAACTACTATTTCAGCGCCGCCGCGTACGGTTCGCTCGTGCAGAACCTGCCGAACGCGAAATGGCACGACGCAACAGGGCTCGTGAACTGGCAGCGCGCCGTGAAGTCGCCGCGTGAGATCGAATACATGCGTGTGGCTGCACGCATCGTCGAGAAGATGCATGCGCATATCGTCGAGAAGATCGAGCCGGGCATGCGCAAGAGCGATCTCGTCGCGGAGATCTATTCGACCGGCATCCGCGGCGTGGCAGGCCACGGCGGCGACTATCCGGCCATCGTGCCGCTGCTGCCGACGGGCGCCGACGCGGCCGCGCCGCATCTGACGTGGGACGACACGCCGTTTGCGAAAGACGCCGGCACGTTCTTCGAAATCGCAGGCTGCTTCAGGCGCTATCACTGCCCGCAGTCGCGCACCGTGTATCTGGGCAAGCCGCCGCGGCATTTCATCGAAGGCGAGCGTGCGGTCGTCGAAGGCATCGAGGCCGGGCTCGCCGTGGCGAAGCCGGGCAATACGTGCGAAGACATCGCCCACGCGTTCTTCGCGGTGCTGCGCAAGGCCGGCATCGAAAAGAACAGCCGCTGCGGCTACCCGATCGGCGCGAGCTATCCGCCGGACTGGGGCGAGCGCACGATGAGCCTGCGTCCCGGGGACAAGACGGTCCTCGAACCGGGCATGACGTTCCACTTCATGCCGGGGCTGTGGCTCGACGACTGGGGGCTCGAAATCACGGAAAGCATCCTGATTACCGATAGCGGCGTCGAGACGTTCTGCAATACGCCGCGCAAGCTGTTCGTGAAGGAGTAGCAGATGAGGGCATCGCCGATTCAGGCCACGATCGATTTCAATGCCGAGGGCGAACAGCACGGCTTCCTGAAGCTGCCGTATTCGCACGATGCGTCCGCATGGGGCGCGGTGATGATTCCGATCACGGTGATCCGCCGCGGCGAAGGGCCGACCGTGCTGCTGACGGGCGGCAATCACGGCGACGAATACGAAGGTCCGATCGCGCTTGCGAAACTCGCATCGACGCTCAAGGCGAGCGACGTAGCCGGCCGCGTGATCATCGTGCCGTACATGAACTACCCGGCGTTTCGCGCGGGTACGCGCACGTCGCCCATCGACCGCGGCAATCTGAACCGCAGTTTTCCGGGCAAGCCCGACGGTACGGTTACCGAGAAGATCGCCGATTATTTCCAGCGCTATCTTCTGCCGCTTGCCGACTATGTGCTCGACATACACGCGGGCGGCCGCACGCTCGATTTCGTACCGTTCGCCGCGATCCATGTGCTCGAAGATGCGGCGCAGCAGGCACGCTGCGAAGCGGCCATGAACGCGTTCGGCGCGCCTTATTCGATGCGGATGCTCGAACTCGACAGCATCGGTTTGTTCGACAGCGCTGTCGAAGAAGCCGGCAAGGTGTTCGTGTCGACCGAACTGGGCGGCGGCGGCACGGCCACGGTGGAAAGCGTCGCGGTTGCGGTGCGCGGCGTGTATGGGTTTCTCGCGCATGCGGGCGTGCTCGCGTGGAACGCGCAGTACGCGCAGAAGTACGTTCCGCAAGCAACCGGTGCGGGTAACGCGGCCGCGCGCACGACGACGCTGCTCGATATGCCCGACGGCACCTGTTACACGACGAGCGAGCACGACGGCTTGCTCGAACTGTGCAAGGACCTTGGCGAGATGGTGGAAGCGGGCGAAGTCGTCGCGCGTATTTACGATGCAACGCGCACCGGCGTGCCGCCTGTCGAATACCGCGCGCGCCGCGGCGGATTGCTGGCCGCCCGGCATTTTCCGGGGCTCGTGCATATCGGCGACACGGTGGCGGTGGTTGCCGACGTGGTCGAACGCGGCATTCCGGTTGCTCAAGAAGCAGGGCGGGCGGCCGCAACGGCATCGAGGCCGCGTTGAGCGGCTGCAATGCACGCAACCGCCATGCCGCACGCGTACAACATGAAACTCGACCGCTACGATCTCGCCATTTTGCGCATCCTCGCGCGCGACGGACGCATCACGAAGTCCCGTCTCGCCGAAGAGGTGAATCTGTCGATTTCGCCGGCGTGGGAGCGCGTGCGCCGGCTCGAAGAAGGCGGCCTGATACGTGGCTATCGGGCCGACGTCGACTGGGCGCGTGCGTTCAAGGGCAGCCGCATCATTGTCGAAGTCACGCTGGCGCGGCATACGGCGCAGGATATGCGCCGTTTCGAAGAGCGCATTGCTGCAGCGTCCGAAGTGGTGCAATGCCATGCGACGGGCGGTGGCGTCGACTATGTGCTGCATGTGATGTCGCGCGACATCGACCACTATCAGCGCTTTATCGATTCGCTGCTGACGGACGAACTCGGCATCGAGCGTTATTTCACCTATATCGTGACGAAGGTAGTGAAGAACACGCCGGGGAATTTGCCCGATTGGGCCGATCATGTCGCGTCGGACGACACATAGCGACGCACTGCGCAAAACGTGCCGCGCAAAAAGCGCACCCGAAAAAACCGCAATTCGGACGCGCAATACAGAAAAAGCAGCAACGCACAGGCGCCCGAACCGAAAAAATCGTGCCCCCACCGCACCTAAAGTAATGGGAGACATCGAACACGGAGGAGGTCGTCATGCTGCTGGGTCATCCCGTTCTATTCAAATCGCTGTGCTACGTCGATGGACGCTGGGTACATAGCGACAGCGCGTCCACCGTGGCGGTGCAAAACCCCGCGGACCAGGAAGTCATCGGCCATGTGCCGATGCTCGAAGCGCCGCAGATCACGCAAGCCGTCGACGCCGCGCAGCGCGCATTCGAAAGCTGGCGTTACGTGCCGGTTGCGAAGCGCGTGGCGCTGCTGCTGCGCTGGCATGAACTCGTGATGCGTCATCAGACCGATCTCGCCGGTATTCTCTCGATCGAGCAGGGCAAGCCGCTTGCCGAATCGCGCGGCGAAATCGCTTATGGCGCGAGCTTTATCGAGTGGTTCGCGCACGAAGGCAAGCGCCTGAACGGCCGGACGATTCCGACGCATATCGATGGCGCGCATCTGGGCACGATGCTCGAGCCGGTCGGCGTCGCCGCACTGATTACGCCGTGGAATTTCCCGCATGCGATGATCACGCGCAAGGCCGCTGCGGCGCTCGCGGCGGGCTGTACGGTCGTCGTCAAGCCCGCGCACGAGACGCCGTTCTCGGCGCTTGCGCTGGCGCAACTCGCCGAGGAAGCGGGATTTCCACCCGGCGTCTTCAACGTCGTGCTCGGCGAGCCGCAAATGGCGATGGAAACGCTCGTGCGCGATCCGCGCGTGCGCACGGTCAGCTTCACGGGTTCGACGCGCGTCGGCGGCCTTGTCATGCAGGCGGCCGCGCAATCGGGCATCAAGAAGACGTCGCTCGAGCTCGGCGGCAACGCACCGTTTATCGTCACCGAAGACGCGAATCTCGAGCAGGCGGTGCGCGTCGCCGTTGCGGCGAAGTTTCAGACGTCGGGCCAGGATTGCTGCGCGGCCAATCGCATTCTCGTCGCCCGGCCGCTGTATGAAACATTCGTCGAGCAATACAGCGAAGCCGTGCGTGCGCTGCGCGTGGGTGCCGCATTCGATGCGGACGTCGACGTCGGCCCGCTCATGCATCAGGCCGCATTCGACGCGACGGTATCCCGCGTCGACGACGCGCGCGCGAAGGGCGCACGCATCACGGCAGGCGGCACGCCGCATGCGCGCGGTGGTTGGTTCTTCGAACCGACCGTGATCGCGGATGCGACGCCTGGCATGCGCGCTTACGACGAAGAAAACTTCGCGCCGATCTCGGCCGTATCGGCGTTCGATACGCTTAACGAAGCGATCGAACGCGCGAACGATACGGAATACGGGCTCGCCGCGTATCTGTGTGCGACCGATCTGAATACGGTATTCCAGGTGATTCGCCGCCTCGACTTCGCGATGGTGTCGGTCAACGGTGCGAAATTCACCGGCGCACCGATTCCGTTCGGCGGCATGAAGGCATCGGGGCTCGGTCGCGAAGGCGGACTCGAAGGCTTCGAGCCGTTCGTCGAGACGCGCTACTTCTGTCTGGGGCAACTGGGCCTGCCCGTCGCTCAGGCGCCGCGCGGCGCACAGCATGCCTTCGCCGGCTGACACACGCGTCGAACCGCATTCGCAAACAACGTCGCTATATCAAACGCAACTGCACATTCAGGAAGGAGCACCCATGAATCAATCACTCGACCATCTGTTCGCCGCGGACCGCGCGCACTTCATGCACCCGTCGACCCATGCGCACGATCACGCGAGCGGCGCGCTGCCGGGCCGCATCGTGACCGGCGCGAAGGGCGTTCGCATCGAAGACCACCAGGGCAAGTCGTATATCGACGCATTCGCCGGCCTTTACTGCGTGAATATCGGTTACGGCCGCACCGAAGTCGCCGACGCGATCTATGAACAGGCGAAGAAGCTCGCGTATTACCACACGTATGTCGGACACTCGACCGATACGATCATCGAGCTGTCGTCGCGCATCATCGACTGGTCCCCTGCGGGCATGAAGAAGGTTTACTACGGCATGTCGGGTTCCGACGCCAACGAAACGCAGATCAAGATTGTCTGGTACTACAACAACGTCAAGGGGCGGCCGAACAAGAAGAAGATTATTTCGCGCCAGCGCGGCTATCACGGCTCGGGCATCGTCACGGGCTCGCTGACCGGACTGCCGAGCTTCCACCAGTTCTTCGACCTGCCGCTCGAGCGCGTGAAGCACACCGTTTGTCCGCACTGGTACCGTCAGGCACCGGCCGGCATGGACGAAGCGCAGTTCGTCAACTATTGCGTCGACGAGCTCGAAAAGCTGATTGCGAAAGAAGGCGCCGATACGATCGCCGCCTTCATCGGCGAGCCCGTGATGGGCACGGGCGGCATCCTGCCGCCGCCGGCCGGTTATTGGCCCGCTATCCAGAAGGTGTTGAAGAAGCACGACATCCTGCTGATCTCCGACGAAGTGGTGTGCGGCTTCGGCCGGCTCGGCTCGAAGATGGGTGCGCAGCACTACGGCATCGAGCCGGACCTGATCACGGTCGCCAAGGGCCTGACGAGCGCCTATGCGCCGCTCTCCGGTGTGATCGTCAGCGAGCGCGTATGGGACGTGATCGACGGCGCGTCACAGGAGAACGGACCGATGGGACACGGCTGGACGTATTCGGGGCACCCGGTCTGCGCGGCCGCGGCACTTGCGAACCTCGATATTCTCGAACGCGAAAACATCACGGAACAGGCAGCGCAAACAGGCGCCTATCTGCTCGAACAGATGCATGCGGCATTCGATTCGCATCCGCTGGTCGGCGAAGTGCGCGGCGCAGGCATGCTTGCCGCACTCGAATTCATGGCCGACAGGGAGGGACGCCGGCCATTCGATCCCGCGTTGAAGGTCGGTCCGCGCGTGTCGGCCGCCGCGTTCCAGCGCGGTCTGATTGCGCGTGCCATGCCGCATGGCGACATTCTCGGCTTTGCGCCGCCGCTCGTCGCGACGCGTGCGGACGTCGATGAGATCGTGCGTCTCACGAAGGCAGCGGTCGATGAAGTGGCGGAACAGGTGCTCGATTCGAAGGCCGCTGCTTAGGGTCATTGCTTAGGGTTGTTGCCTCAGACTAGCGCTTCAGGTTGCCGCTCGGGCCGCTATGCACGCGGTTGCCGATGGTCAAACCGCACCGCCGCATGCGCGATAAACGCATGCGGTGGGGTTCGCAGCGGCGCGTTGGCATGTTATAAGCCCATGACAGACTTTCTCGCGAGCTTTTGAGTATCGGTCATTTGTGTCATGGAGGACAGCCGGTGAAGGCCAACAACAAAGCGAAACTCTCGATTGCGAGCCTGGCGTTTGCCGGGCTCGTATCCATTTCGGCGGGCTTTCTCGATGCGACGCCGGTCTACGCAAAGGGGCCTGCAAAGCAGCCGGTCGTGCTTTCCGCATCGGCGATCGCGGTTGCGGACAAATACAGCGCCGACGCCGCGCAACAGATCTTCAAGGAAGGCGGCAATGCGGTCGATGCCGCGGTCGCTATCGCATTCACGCTCGCCGTCACGTATCCCGAAGCCGGCAATATCGGCGGCGGCGGCTTTATGACGCTCTATGTGAACGGCAAGCCATACTTCATCGACTATCGGGAACGTGCGCCGCTGGCCGCGACGCGAACGATGTATCTCGACGATCAGGGCAACGAGATCAAAGGGAAAAGCCTCGTCGGTTATTACGCAGTCGGTGTGCCCGGCACGGTGGCCGGCATGTGGGAAGCGCAACATCGCTTCGGTCGCCTGACATGGAAGCAGGTGCTCGCGCCAGCCATCAAATACGCGCGCGATGGCTTTGTGGTCGACGAGCTGTTGATGCAGCGGCGCGACGCCGCCGCGAAGGAATTCGAAGGCAAGACCAACTTCGATACGTATTTCGGCGGCATGAAAGCCGGCGAGACGTTCAGGCAGCCCGATCTTGCAGCGGTGCTCACGCGCATTGCGAACAACGGTGTCAAGGAGTTCTACGACGGCAAGACTGCCGATCTGATCGCCGCGTCGATGCGCGGACATGGGCTGATCACGAAGCGCGACCTGCACGACTATCGCGCCGTGTGGCGCCAGCCGATCGAGGCGAAGTGGAATGGCTACGAAGTCATCACTGCGCCGCCGCCGAGTTCCGGAGGGGTTGGACTCGTGCAACTGCTCAAGATGAAGGCGGACCTCAAGCAGGATTTCAACGGCGTCGACCTCGATTCGGCGCAGTATATCCATTTGCTCGCGGAGATCGAAAAGCGCGTATTCGCCGATCGCGCGCAGTACCTCGGCGACCCGGATTTCTACAAGGTGCCCGTTGCGCAACTGACCGACGATGCCTATCTCGCGAAGCGCGCGGCCGAAGTGAACCCGAATACGCCTTCGGATACGAAAAGCGTGGTGCCGGGACTCGGCACGTCGATGCCTGAAAAGGCGGAGACGACGCACTTCTCGGTCGTCGACAAGTGGGGCAACGCGGTATCGAACACCTATACGATCAATGGCTATTTCGGTTCGGGTGTCGTCGTGCAGGGTGCGGGCATCGTGCTCAACGACGAGATGGACGACTTCGCAGCGAAGCCGGGGGTGCCGAACATGTTCGGCGTGGTCGGCAGCGACGCGAATTCGATCGAGCCGAAGAAGCGCCCGCTTTCATCGATGACGCCGACCATTCTCACGAAGGACGGCAAGGTCGCGCTCGTCATCGGCACGCCTGGCGGCTCGCGAATCTTCACGACGATTTTCCAGGTGATCAGCAATGTGTACGATTTCAACATGCCGTTGAAAGACGCCGTGGCAGCACCGCGCTTCCACCATCAGTTGCTGCCGCCTAACGCAATTTTCTGGGAACCGTATGCGCCGGTCGACGGCGAGCTTGCAAAGCAGATCGAAGCGAAGGGCTACGTGCTGAAAGCGCAGAGCTTCAACGGCGACGTTCAGGCAATCGGTATCAACGGCGATACGCCGGTGCCGGTGTCGGATCCGCGTGGGCGCGGCGTGGCGCGCACGTTCCGGTAGGCGACCTTGCGCGCGCATGATATTCCTTGACCTGGATGGGCATCAACTGAGCTTCGCGAAACGGCTGCGCTAAACTTCACGGACGCACCTTCGATTACATCGCACTGTCAGGTAACAAAGTTGACATTTGGCGCTTCGATAATCGATCTTTCGCGCTGCCATTAAAGTGCAGCGCGCAACGTGGAGAAACGCGATGAACGAGTTCGACCGGGAGAACGACCCGACGACGCTGGCCGCACGGCAGAAGCGTTTCGAAGAAGACCTCATCGATGCGTACGACGAGGAACTGGAGATGGAAGTCGACGACCGCATCCTCGACGGTGACGCAGCGGTATCGGACGAAGCACGTGCGCTGCGCAAGCTCTATTTCCGGGAACTGTTCCGGTTGCAGGGTGAACTGGTCAAGCTGCAGGACTGGATCGTAGAGACCGGCCATCGCCTCGTCGTGATCTTCGAAGGCCGCGACGCGGCCGGCAAGGGCGGGGCGATCAAGCGCATCACGCAGCGCCTGAACCCGCGCGTGTGCCGCGTCGCCGCGCTGCCGGCGCCGAACAACCGCGAACGCACGCAGTGGTATTTCCAGCGCTATGTGAGCCACCTGCCGGCCGGCGGCGAGATGGTGCTGTTCGATCGAAGCTGGTACAACCGCGCGGGCGTCGAGCGCGTGATGGGCTTTTGCAACGACGCGGAGTACGAAGAATTTTTCCGCTCAGTGCCGGAGTTCGAAAAAATGCTCGTGCGCAGCGGCATCCAGATTCTCAAGTACTGGTTTTCGATTACCGACGAAGAACAGGAAATCCGCTTTCAGGCGCGGATCCAGGATCCGCTCAAGCAGTGGAAGCTCAGCCCGATGGACCTCGAAAGCCGCCGCCGCTGGGAAGCCTATACGCAGGCTAAAGAAGTGATGCTGCAGCGCTCGCATATTGCCGAAGCGCCATGGTGGGTCGTGCAGGCCGTCGACAAGAAGCGCGCGCGCCTGAACTGCATTCATCATCTGCTGAGCCAGGTGCCGTATAAGGAAGTCGAGCACTCGTCCATCACGTTGCCCGAGCGCGTCCATCATCCCGACTATATCCGGCAGCCGGTGGCGACCGAGATGATCGTGCCCGAGTTGTACTGATGCGGTATTGCGTGGCGTGAAGAAAAACGCGGCAGAGTGTGCGACTCCGCCGCGTTTTTTTGTGACCGCGGTGTTGCGGCGCGAAGGCGATTATGGCGGCATTGGATCGAGCAAACCGCCGCGTATGGGTATCAGAACAGGTCGCGGAATAGCCAGTAGAGGCCCGCTGCCAGCGCAATGGACGCAGGCAGCGTCAGCACCCATGCGAGGACCAGGCTGCGCACGGTGCCCCACTGCAGGCCCGAGCCGTTTGCGGCCATCGTGCCGGCTACGCCGGACGACAGCACGTGCGTCGTCGACACCGGCAGGCCGTATGCGTCGGCGGCGCCGATCGTCAGCATCGCAATGACTTCGGCCGACGCGCCTTGCCCATAAGTGAGGTGCTGCTTGCCGATCTTTTCGCCGACTGTGACAACGATGCGCTTCCAGCCGACCATCGTGCCCATCCCCAGCGCGATCGCCACGGCAACTTTCACCCACGTCGGAATGAACTTCGTCGCGCCGTCGATCTGCTTCTTGAAGTTGTCGATCGCCTTCGCGTCGTTTTCCGAGAAAGCGGGCGACTTCGCCTTTTCCATCAGGCGGATTGCTTCGGACGCGATATACATGTCGTTACGCACGTTGTTGACCTTGTCCTGCGGCACGGCGGACAGCGAGCCCGATTGGCCGACCTGCTGGCCGATGCGCCCGGCCAGTTGCTGCAACGCCGGCAGCGTGGTGGCCTGCATCCGGTGCGTCTGCACGTAGTGCTCGACGTCGCCGCGCGGTGCAACCGAGGGCGGTGCGCCGTTCGTGTAGTTGCCCAACGCAGTGGCTGCCTGCTGCGCCACCGCAAGAAAGGTTTGCGTTTGCGCGGGCGTGACCGCCTTGTTCAGCGCATACGCGGTCGGCACGGTGCCGATCAGAATCAGCATGATGAGGCCCATGCCTTTCTGACCGTCGTTCGAGCCGTGCGCGAACGACACGCCGGTGCACGTGAGAATCAGCAGCGAACGGATCCAGAACGGCGGGGGCTCGTTGCCGGCCGGTTCCTGATATAGCGCCGGTACGTGGACGATCGCCTTCAACACGAGCAGCAGCAAGCCCGACAGCAGGAAACCCACGACCGGCGAAAACAGCAGCGACTTGCCGACGCCAAGCGCCTGGTTCCAGTCGACGCCGCTCGTGCCCGATGCGCCATGCAACAACTGATTCATCAGGCCCACGCCGATGATCGAGCCGACGAGCGTGTGTGAACTCGACGAGGGCAAGCCCAGATACCACGTGCCGAGATTCCAGATGATCGCGGCGATCAGCAGCGCGAACACCATTGCGAAGCCGGCGCTGCTGCCGACCTGCAGGATCAGCTCGACCGGCAGCAACTGCAGGATGCCGAACGCGACGGCTCCGGTGGAAGTCAGGACACCGAGGAAGTTCCATGCGCCAGACCAGACCACCGCGATATTGGGCGACAGCGAATGCGTATAGATAACGGTCGCCACCGCATTCGCGGTGTCGTGAAAACCATTGACGAACTCGAAGCCGAGCGCGATGAGCAGTGCGATGCCAAGCAGCAGATAAGGCAGGAACGAAGATTGCCGGACGGCCTGTAGATCGTCGATCAGGTGAGTCCCGCAATAAACCGCGCCCGCGATCGCGACGATGAAAAAGACGATGAGGCTCGCACTGCGGCCTTTTCCGGTTGCTGAACCCGCTTGCGGGACGGAGAGTTCCGGCATGGCGTGCGCCTCCCAGGGTGGTCGCGTGAACCATCGATGCTGAGTGGCAAGTGTGTCGGCAGGATGACAGACGAATGGCTGATTTACCGCGTAAAAATCTGATGATTGAACGCTTTAAAGCGCGGCTTAAGTCAGGCATCGGCCGGGGTTCGGGTTATTGCGATTTACGGACTGTGGCGCCAATAAACCGGGAGTGGAAAAACCTTCGCATCGTGCAGCGCCGGATCAATAAACTGGTAGAATTTTTACCGTATTAAGCGCGTTATGTTTTCCGGCTTTGTGGTGCTGCATGCCGTGTGTGCATTTATTGATGGTTCATTGAATCCGCTGTTCTTTGCGCAGGTGCCAGATGGCGTCAGAAACGGTTCGAGCGACGGGCAAGGCGGCGGATCAGGCAGCGGACGCCATGGCCGGCAAGGGCACACGGTTTGTCGAACGCACTTATCGATTGCGCATTATCGGGCTCGGCCTCGGATTTGTTTGCGTCGGTTCGGTACTTCTCGGTCAGCAGCGCGGCTTTGCAATATGGAGCCTTGCTGTATTTCACGGCATTATCTGGCCGCATGTCGCGCGCCGCGCGGCGCTTGCGTGTGTTGTCCCGTATCGCGGCGAGCGGCTCAACCTGATGATCGACTCGGTTTTCGGCGGCTTCTGGATTGTTGCAATGCAATTCAATGTGCTGCCGAGCGTCGTGATTCTCGTCATGCTCAGCATGGACAATATCGCCGCCGGCGGTCTGCGTTTCTTTGCGCGCGGCCTCGTTGCGCACGCGGCCGGCGTGGTGATCGGTGTGGCCGTGCTCGGTCTCGCATTTACGCCGATGTCGACCATGGCGACCATCGTCGCCAGTTTGCCGTTGCTGATCGTCTACCCGCTCTCGCTCGGCTGGGCGATGTACCGGATGTCGCAGAAGCTTGCCGCGCGCACGCGCGAGTTCGAGCATCTGAGCCGTACCGACGGCCTTACCCGGCTCTGGAACCGTCGGCATTGGGAAGGTCAACTCGCGCTCGAGTTCGAGCGCTGCCGCGCGAACGGCTACGCATCGTGCCTGTTGCTGATCGATCTCGATCATTTCAAGAACGTCAACGATACGCGGGGCCACCCGGCCGGCGACGCGGTGCTCGTCGCGTTCGCGGCCGTGCTGCGCAGCCATTTCCGCGCGGGCGACAGCATCGGCCGCTACGGCGGCGAGGAATTCGGCGTGGTGCTGCCCGGCGCCACCTTGCGCGAGACCCAGTCGATCGCAAGGGACTTGCTGCTGCGCGTGCGCGAGCAGGCACGCGAGCCCGATGCATCATGTCCGTGCACGATCAGCGCCGGCATTGCGCAGTTGACGCCCGACATGCCCGACTATCACACGTGGCTGCTCGAAGCGGACCGCAGTCTCTATCAGGCGAAAGCGCAAGGGCGCGACCGTATCGTCGTTACCGGTGCGGCGGCGCCCGCTTCGGCTGTGGGCTTCGTCCATACCAGGGCCGGCGCCAGGCCGTGATGCCGGCTCCAGCTTTAAAGCGCTGACGTTGCAAGGCTAGGCGATGCCGCGCAGCGTAATCTGACACGTCGGTCCGTCTTCGAACGACACGTCATCGGGCGCCTCGCGACGCCGCCCGCGCTCGGGCGGTACCGGCTCGACCGCATAGCCGCGCCGCTCCCACGCATCGAGTCCGCCCTTTACCGCGCGCACGCGCTTGAAGCCCTTGTCGCGCATCTGCCGCGATAACGTGCGCGCCGTCTCGTGGTCGGGGCACACGCAATACACAACCGTATTGCGTTCGACTTCGTCCACTTCCCCGAGCGAATTCGCTTCGACTGCCCTCACGCGCGGCAGCCGATAGGGCTCATGTTGCCGTACCGGTTCGGGACGCGCATCGAGAATGACAGGCGGCAGGGCCGGGCGCAGCATCGCTTCGACGTGTTCCGGCGAGACCTGCGCGAGCGCGAGCGGCGGCTGGAGACGCCAGCGCAGAACGAGCCGATACAGCAGATAGAGCAGCGCGAGCACGACGAGCACGTCGATCGCGGTCCAGCCGTGCCTGCGCACTTCGACGATGAACATGCGCAAATGCCGTTCGAAAAGCGCGCCGCCGAGCAGCCAGAAGGTAGCCCACGCGGTGACGCCGAGCGCATCCCATGCGAAAAAGATCAGCGGGCGCACGCGGGTGGTGCCCATCAGCGGCGGCGTGATGATCGCGAGGCCCGGCACGAACTTCGATGCCGCGACGATGCCGGGTCCGAAGCGGACGAACAGAGCGCGTGCCTTTCGAACACGCTTTTCGACGGTAACCGATAAACGCGCGAGACCGTGGATGAGCCGGCGACCGAGTACGCGTCCCGCCGTGAACCAGACGCCGTCGCCGATCATCGCGCCGAGCACCGCGGCCGCGAGCACATGCCAGAACGATAGCCGATGGTCGACGATTGCGACGCCGGCGAACAGCAGCAGCGGCACCGCGGGAATCGGTACGCCGAGGCGCGCGATCAGCACATTGAGGAATACCAGCGCGCTGCCCCATGTCGCGACTGCCGCAGCCGGAAACTCGATCACGGGAATGTCTCCTTGCATGGCGCCGCGGGTTCAAGCAGACGTCGAGCTATGAGCGGGCGGCGGCCGCTCCGGTCCCAGGCATTGTTGCATGGATGAACGCCGCGCGCAGCATGGGGTCGGCTACCCTCAATGAGCAATCAACGTGACCGGCATGCCCTTGCAGCCGATGCCGCGCGACGTTTCGAACGCCTGCCAGTCCGATTGACCGTGCCCGGAAATCATTGGATCGATTTGCCGGTCGGTGCGCAATACATTGAATGGCCACGACGGACGCAGTAACCGCTCGTGCACGAGCGAGCCGAGCCAGATCGGCGTTGCCGCGGCGCCTGGCTTGCGTTGCACTGCGTAACCGGTTCGCCAGAAGCGCAGCACGTCGCGCTCGTCGCGGCGCTCGCGCTGGCGCGCGAAGATCAGTGAGGACGGTTCCCCGTCGTTGAGCTTGGGCAGCACGGGCAGATCCATCGCGGGCACATTCGGCGAGATCAGCGAAAAGAGGCTGTGCGCGGAGACGCGCGTACCGGGCACCCAGCCGCGGCTGCCCAGTTGCGCTTCGATCTGACTGGCATCGGCGGTCCATTGCACCGTGATCGGCTCGCGGCGCTCACCCTTCAGATCGGACCGGTAACACGGGAAAGTCTTCCACAGGGAATCGGTCCATTGCGCTTCGCTCACGACAATCGGCGGGCGCGGCACCATCGGCGGCAGCGCGAGCGAGTCGGGGCGGAAGCGGTATTGCAGCACCACGCTCATGCAAATGACGGCGAGCACGACAAGGGGCATCCAGGGGCGCATCGGCGTGGCGTGAGGATTGCGCCAGACCGCGGTCAATGCGACGATCGCCACCCAGACCGCCGCGAACGCCGCACCGCCGATCGCGTCCGAGAACGCGTAGCGCCCCGAGTACAGTCCTGCAAATGCAATTGCAACGAGGATCACGGTCCCGACCGTCGTCACGACGATCGCGCTGAATATGCCAACCCGGCGCGTGAGGATAAAGCCAAGGAAGCCATAGACGATCACGCTCGCCGCGACGTGATTGCTCGGGAACGCGTACGCGTAGTCGCTGCCGCTCCACGGCGGCGCGCGATGCACGATCAGCTGGATGCCGATGATGAGTATCTGCGAAAACGCGACCGCGATAATCCAGTAGACGACGGTACGCCAGCGGCGCTCGGCAACCATCCACAGCACGCCGGTTGCGATCAGCGCCGTGAGGGTCGGCACCGTGCCGAGCGCGGTGAACCGCGTGAGCACATCGGCGAACCATGGCGAGTGGATCGCGCGCATGAAGCGATAGACCGATGCGTCCATCTGCACGAGGGGGTTGCCGCGCACGACATCCTCCAGCACGCCAAAGAAAATGCCCGCGCCGAGCAGGACGATGAACGAGATCGCGACGACCAGCACGACGCTGTGCTGCTGCGACGGATCGACAATGCGAAGCACGAAGCGGCCGGCGGCGCGCCTGCGATGCAGGCGCGCCCATAACACGACCCTGCGTTGCGAGGTGACCGACCAGGCGCGCGCATGCGAAAGAATGAAGCGTGCGGCGATGAAGATCAGCCACACGGCGCCGACGACGATGGCAAGTGCGGCCACGAGCCGGAACGACACGTCGCCGGCCAGTTGGATCGACGCGCCGAACACGACGCCTGGCAGGATGTGCGCGGGTGCCCATAGCACCGCGGACAGCACGTTCATCGCATAGAAGCGGCTGGGCGGCATCTGCAGCATGCCCGCCACGACCGGCACGACCGCGCGCAACGGCCCGACGAAACGGGCGAACAGAACGGCCTTCGCGCCGTGCTTTTCGAAGTACTGATGGCCTCGCTCGAGCAGCCTTGGATGGGTGCGAAACGGCCAGACTGCAGCGATTCTGTCGCGGTAGCGATGGCCGAACCAGTAGCTGATGCCGTCGCCGGCGATGGCGCCGACCACGGCGATGGCGAGCAGCCAGCCGAGATTGAGCGTGCCGGTGCCGACCAGCGCGCCGGCCACGAACAGCGCGGTACTGCCCGGCACGAAGGTACCGATGAAGGCGACGGCTTCGAGAAATGCGGCGAGAAAGACGACGGCCAACGTCCATCCAGTGTGCCCCGCTAGCAGGTGCAATAACTGGACGTACGCATGCTCCATATGAATCTCCCGATGTATCGAGCTCAACGCGTGTGTGAATGGGACGGTCAGTGCGGAGATGACCGATTGCGACAAAACAGTGCTTCCCGGCCTCGTGCGCGCTGCATGAAGTCGACAGTCTAAGGGTAATGGACGGGTTCGCGCAGCGGCGCTCGCCAATGACGCGATCGACATGCAGCGCAAACGTGAAGTACGTGCGCTGCGGAAACCCGCAGGTTATTCAAAACGTAAGCATGGCGCGCAGGATTTGTTAGAGCCCGCAAAACGGTCGATGCCGAAGGGTAATACCCGATCATTGCAAAAGAACGCATCTGCCGATGCCATCGAACGCATGGCCTATCAATAGACCTTATTGGACGATCGTCCATACAGACTCCGATTCAATGCCGGGAATTTCCGGTTCTTATCGGTTGAATATCCGAAATCCGGTTCACGGCCAGGTCGCTGTTGCGTTTTTTCGTTGGGTCTGCTGTCGTGTCTTGTGCGTAGCCGCTAGTCTGCAGTTCTGTTAAAGACCGCTAACGGCGTGTCGGCGCATGTTGGCTGTGAGCAAGAAATTAGACGGGAAGTCTTGCTTGCGCATTATTCGATTAGCCTTAATTTGCTTTTTTGCGACGTTTGCTAAGGCTCAATTTGTTGTTATTACCTTACTTTACGTTCAAAAGATAGCACTTCAACCTATATCCATGGCATAGTCCGTTTATGTCGTTCAACCAGGAGAGGAGTATGGCCACATTGGAGCAGATCCAGACGCGCTTGAAGAAACTGCAAGCGCAGGCCGATGCGATCATCGCAAAGCGGGCGCAAGGCGCGCTTGACCAGATTCGCGAGCTGATGATCAAGCATGGGCTGACCACGCGCGATATCGAAGCGCGTGCGAAGGCAAGACGGGAACGCGCGCGTCTCGGTCTTGCAAACGGCAAGACGAAGAGCGCGGGCGCGACGAAAGGCAAGCTGCCGCCCAAGTACCGCGACCCGAAAACGGGTGCGACATGGAGCGGGCATGCCCGGCCGCCGGCATGGATCAAGAACGTGAAAGATCGGAGCAGGTTCTTGATCGATGGCGGCAGCGCGGTTGCCGGCGTGAGTGTCAAACCTGCTGCAAAGCCGGCGGCGAAGAAGGCTGCGGCTAAAAAGGCAACGGCGAAAAAGGCCGCGGCTAAGAAGAGCATAGGCAGAAAGTCGGCTGCCGCTAAGAAGACCGCGGCCAGGAAAACCGCTGTCGGAACAGTTGCAGCAAAGAAGACCGCCGGTCGCAAAGGCGCGGCTAAAAAGGTTGCATCGGGCCGCACAGCCGCCGGCAAGACGGCGAGAAAGACAACCGGCAAGATGGCGAGAAAGGCGCCTGTGCGCAAAACCGGGCAAGGCACGGCGCGAAAGGTCACGGCGCGAAAGGTCACGGCGAATACCGCGCCGGTCGCTGCGCCTGCGGCGGCGAATGGCGCACTTGCACTAAGCTGAACCAGGCATCGTTTGATCGGTCGGGCGGTACGCGCGGCGAACTTCGCCGTCGCGTTGCCGCCCGTTTCGCTTTAGCGACCGGAAGCGGGCATTAGCGTTCCTGACCGGCGTCGGAAGGAAAGGCTGCACGGCCCTGCGTGAGGTCGCGCAATGCGTCGCGCGCACCATCGAGCGCCGTGACGGGCATGCGAATCGCAAGACATACGTCCATTTCATACGTGCTGTTTTCAAGCGTGTAGTTCTGCTGCTCGAGCCAGCGCCGCACACGCGCTTCATCCGCGTAGCCGATTTCTACCTTAAGCGCTGCAAGTGCAATCCGTTCGACGCGCGGTGCGTCCTGCAGGGCGCTTGCAATCGCATCGGTATAGGCGCGCACGAGTCCGCCCGCACCAAGTTTGACACCGCCATAGTAACGGACGACTGCCGCCAGCACGCCATCGAGATCGTGGTGGCGCAGCACTTCGAGAATCGGCCGGCCCGCTGTGCCCGATGGCTCGCCGTCGTCGGACATGCCCGACTGGCCACCCGCTAGCAAGGCCCAGCACACGTGAGTTGCCGCCGGATGCGCTTCACGCAGGCGGCGTAACTCGTCCATTGCGGCGTCACGGTCCGCGACCGGAATCGCGTATCCGATAAAGCGGCTTTTGCGGATTTCGAGTTCCGCGCTCAACGCGTTAGGCAGGGTAAAGATTGGCAAGGTGGGTCGGCAATGCGGTTGTTCGTGTGGTTGTTCGCGCTGTTGTTCGTATCGGAACGCTGCATTGTGCGCCATTCCGGTAAGGGTGTCCTGTCGACCTGTCCAACAGCGCTGGGTGCGTGGCCGTGCGGGCACGCGATGTCTTCGACAAATATGTCAAGAATACATGCCTGATGCACGGCGTTGCAGCGAGTGCTGCGGTCACTTTCCTAACAGACTTTGCGCCGGAATTCGCTCGTCGGTATTTTGCCGTGTGGACGAAAAGCCGAGCGGAAAATCGACGACGCGCGCAATCGCGCGGGAAGCGGCGGGCTGGGTGTCGCCGGTAGCGCCGAAAAAGCGCGTGCCGACGCGCGCACCGCCGACGATTGCGGTCATCGCCTGGCGGTCGAGTTCGACACTCGCGGAAAGGTCTTTGATAACGAGTTTGGCCATGGCTGTTCCCGAGGCTTGATCACAAGCAAACAGTATAGGAAAAGGCGCGCGCTTCCGGTATCCTGGAGCGCGCGCTAGCGCACGGTGCGGAGGTCCCCGTTCCTCCGCTGCAGCGCGAGATCACACGGCGGCATTCGTGCTGGCCCAAAGCTTGGGGCTGACGTTCAGATTCGGCGGCACGAAGCCAGCGCCGATCACACCGATGTTGTTCAGTGCTTCGACGTTGACGAACTGCATCTGCGTGATGTTCTGGTTGACGCCGATGTTGACATTGGCCACTGGGCCAAGGCCGGCGAGCCACGAGTTGCCGGGCGCGCCGCCGGAGACGGCGGACATCTCGCCGTGCTCGAGCGTCCGGATACCGGACAGATCGCGAATGATGATGGACGACATGATATTTCTCCACGGAGATCGGAAAGCAGGAAACGGACAAACAAGCAGACAAACAAGCGCGCAAAAACAGCGACAGCAGCAAACAGGCCGGACTGCGGCTACCGGGAGCGCCGCGGCCCGCGCGCTCCCGGTCCCCCGTGCATGATCCGCAATCAGTAGACGTTGACGTTGTTCGTGCCCGTCATCGTGGGCGTGATCGTCGTGTCGAATTTCTTGGCGAACGCGTTGCCGTTGTTGCTGATGTTGCTTACGTCCTGCGACTGGTTTACAAGTTGCTGCGCATTGACCGTCTTGCTGTTATCGAACTTGAGCGACAGGTCCGGATAGTGTGGAAAGGCAATATAGCCGCCGCGCACAGCTTGCATTGCCTTGCTGTCGAGTTGTTCGGCCATGGCGAGGTCTTTGATGGTCAGCGATTTCATGAAGGTTCTCCTAACAATGAATAGAGGGGTCTTGCGGTTCGTTTGAGCATCTTGTCTGCTCGGGCGTCACTAACGCACAGGCTGTGCCAGGCGATGCGACGAGCGCTGCAAATGCGCTGCAAAAGCGAACTGTCCGTTGATGGATAAGGGCTTGCGTCTGCGCGCACAGAACCGGCGCCTGCCAGGACACGATGCGCTGCGCGCCGGCGCAGGCGCTCGAAGCATGCCGATGACGGGTTAAGGCCAACTGAATGCCCGAAGCTGTTGGCCGATTCGCAACACATGGCTTAGCCGCATACGCGGCCATTTCCCTTTGCGAAAGAGAATCGTGCGGGCTACTATCGAATGAGCGCATGTAATTGATTACGAAAGGATCCGTTCCATTCCACCGAGCGCTGCATTGCTTCGCACCCATGGCCAACCTTGCGCATCTGATCCGGGATTACCAGAGCGGCGCGCTTACGCACGATGCGTTCGTCGCTGAGCTCGACAGCACGTTGACGATCGACGGCTTGGGTCCCGCGCGGCTTTTCGACGTCCTTCGCGAAGCGCACGCACGGATGCCGTTGCCGGCGGATCTCTATGCGGAGGTCCACCGCAGAATCGTGCAGTTGCCGGTATCGAATCTCGCGGCGGCCGGCGGCGAGGAAACGCGTGTGCAAACCGCAGCGGGCCATGGCGATACGCGCGGCGGCGCGGCGGCGGGCGTGTCGCCCGTGCAGCCGGTGCCACCGCCGTCTTCGTCGCCGTCGGGAACGATCGGCGCGACGCTCGCGCGTGGCGCTCCGTCCGGTGAAGTCAAAGGCACGGGCGACACGCTCAACAACCGTTTCGTGCTTGAAGAGTGCCTCGGCATCGGCGGCATGGGCACCGTTTACAGAGCGCTCGACCTGCGGAAGCTCGAAGCCTCGGACCGCAAGCCGTACGTCGCGATCAAGGTGCTCAATCTGCAGTTTCGCGGCAACCCGAAGTCGCTGATCGCACTGCAGCGTGAAGCGCGCAAAGCGCAGGTGCTCGCGCACCGGAACATCGTCACCGTCTACGACTTCGATCGCGATGGCGCAATCGTCTATCTGACGATGGAGTACCTGTCGGGCAAACCGCTCAGCCAGATATTGCGTACGCCCGATTTCAACGGCATGCCTGTGGGCGCGGCCTTGCCGATCGTGCGCGGTATGTCGGCCGCGCTTGCCTATGCGCACGAGCGCGGCTTCGTGCATTGCGATTTCAAGCCCGCAAACGTGTTTTTGACCGAACACGGCGAAGTGAAGGTGATCGACTTCGGCATCGCGCGCGTGTTTCAGCGAAGCGAGGAAGAAAGCGACGCTACCGTGTTCGACCCCGGCAGCCTCGGCGCGTTGACGCCCGCGTACGCCAGCCCGGAAATGCTCGAGCATCTGGAGCCCGATCCGCGCGACGATATCTATGCGCTCGGCTGCATCACGTATGAATTGCTCACGGGCCGTCATCCGTTCGATCGCCTGTCCGCGACCCAGGCGCGCGCCGCGCATCGGCAGCCGCAGCGTCCCGAGCAACTGGGCACGCGGCAATGGCGCGCCTTGCGCGCGGCGCTTTCGTTCGATCGGGCAACGCGCATGCCAACGGTCGCGCGCTTTGTCGAAGCGTTTTGCAGCGACGAGGCGCGCGCGGGGAACGTCAAGGCGAGGCCGCTGCCAGGCGCGTTGGAAAAGGCGAACGGTGCGTCCGGCGCATTGTCCGGCTGGCCGATGAAGGCCGGTATAGCGACGCTTCTTGCGCTGATTGCGGCGGGCGTCGGTGTTTATCGCTATCGCGCGCCGCCGACCGAACAGGATTCCGGGCAGCAACTGTCGTCGGCTTCGGAAACGACGGCCGCGGGTACCCCGGAGGCGCCGGTTCAGACGGGCTCGATCGGCGCATCGCAAGCGGCGGCACGAACGCAAGCGCAAACGCCAGATGAAGGCGAAACACCGGCGCGAACGGCGAACATCACGCCCGCGCCACCGCCGACGCTCGCGGTGGTTTCGCCCTTGCTCGCAAAGCTGCCGTGCTCCGCGCTCGCCGCATCGATCAGCGGTCGCGCGGTGCAACTGCGCGGCTTCGTCGCGCAACCCGACGGCATCGACACGCTGAAGACCACGGTCGGCACCGTGCCGGGCGTCGACGCGTTGAACCTCGACGTGCGGCCGCTTGGCGCAGACAAATGCGAAGTGCTCGACGCATACGCGCCTTATTGGGCTCGCAACTGGAATGCAGGCCATGTCGCGACGTTGCACACGCGTGCATCGGGTGGGCAGCTTACCGAAGGCGACCCGCTGGTGGTCGATGTGTCGACGCCGGGCTACGACTCATACGTGAACGTTGATTACTACGTGCTTGACGGGACTGTCGTGCATATGGTGCCGGGCCCGCGCGCCAAGGACAATCAGGCGCCGCCGCATTACAAGGCAACGATCGGCGCGGGCGGCGACTGGATCGTGTCGAAGCCGTTCGGCACGGAACTCGTCGTGCTTCTGATCACGCCGGCGCCTCTTTTCGACAGCTTGCGGCCGGAAAGCGAAGCGCGTGCCGATTATCTGAGGCTGCTCGACACAAGGCTCAAACAGATGGCTGAAAAATATGGGCAGGGAAAGATCGTCGCGGACATCGCACCGATCACGAGCAGGGCGCGTGGGCGCTGAGTAGCCGCCAGCGCGCTTATTTCAGGTCTTTCGCGACGCGAAAGCCGTCTTGCGATTGACGCACGCTCTGGCTGTACTTGAAGCGCGTCGACGTGAGCATGTAATCGCTACCTTCGCGCCATGAGCCGCCGCGGATCACACGCATGTTGCAGCCCGGCGCGTCCCACGCGCGGCCGTCGTTCGGTGCGTTCTGGTACGAGTTGTGCCAACAGTCGCCGACCCATTCCCATACGCTGCCGTTCATATCGTGCAATCCATAAGGATTCGCCGCGAACGACCCGACGCTTTCGGGGCCCTCCTTATGCCATGGATCGCCGCAGTCCTTGCAGTTCGCGTGGCCCTTGCGCATCTGGTCGCCCCACCAGTATTTCGACGTCGTGCCCGCGCGGTCCGCGTATTCCCATTCGGCTTCGGTCGGCAGGCGGTAAGGCTTGCCCGTCGTTTTGGCGAGCCATTTGACGTAGAGCTGGGCGTCGTCCCAGCTTAGATCGCGTGCCGGAGCGTTCTTCAGCGAATTGTTCTCGGCTGCGAGGCGCGGGCATGCACTCGCATCCGCGCATGCATTCCATTGCTCGACCGTCACTTCGTATTTGCCGATTGCGAACGGCGCCGCGATGGTCACGCGATGCGGCGGCTTTTCGGATGGATCGTCGGAGTTGCTGCCCATCGTGAACGAACCGGCGGGCAGCGAGACCATCACCGGACAGGTTGCGCAGTCCTTGCTTTCACCGCTTGCGGCGGTGCTTGTTTTTGCAGCCGGTTGGGTGGGCGAGCGAGCAGGTGCGGGCACAGGCGCAGGCGATGCAGCGGCGGGGCGTTGTGGTTGCGGTGCGGGGGCAGCCGGAGCCGCCGGCGTGGCCGCTTGAGGGGCTGGCGAGGTCGGCGCCGTCTGCGGCTTTTGCGCACCGGCCGCGGCTTTGAGACGCTCGATGCGCGCACGCGCAAGTGTCGCGAAACGTCCGTTTGGATAGGCCTTCAGATACGCTTCGTAGTCGCTCGCGTAGTTGCTGTCCTTGATCGAGTCCCAGAACGTCAGTTCGTATTGTTCGTTGCTGTCCTTTGGCAGGATGCCGCGGCCTGGCATCGGCACGGTTGCCTCGTATGCGGTCGTGGCGAGCGCGAGACGTCGCGACGCATCGAGATTCCGCACGCCGTCGCTTGCAGGGCCCAACGCTTCACGCATCGATGACGACGTCCACGGCCTTTGTTGCCCTTGCGTAAGCAACGCGACCTCGTCTGCCGCATGCCGAAGCATCGCGAACATCGTATCGATGTTGCCGCTTCGCGCGACTGGCGGCGCTTTTTCCATCTGATGCAGCCATGCGTCGGTCAGCAAGCCGTGTTGCGCACCGTCCAGCGCCATTGCTCCGGGCGCCGCTGCATACGCAACGAATGTCCGCGCGGGCAGTATCGGCAGAGCGGCATCGACGGGAGAAGGGCGCGCAAACGGCTGCACGAGGCAGGCGTCGAGCACGACCACATTGCGCTGCTGCGGTCGCGCGACGGACATGACGCGCAATACCGTCGCGACATCGATGCCATCGCGTACCAGAGCAGCGGGCTTGCGCGCGTCGACGCCCGCGGGAAGCAGCAAAGTGGCATGCGCGGTTTGAATGCCGTGTCCGGCGAAGTAGAAGAGACCGACACCACCTGCTTGCAGCCGCCTGGCGAATTCGTCAATCGCCTCATTCATTTTCTGCGGCGTTGCATCGGCCACGCTAACCACCTCGAAACCTAGCGACTGCAAAGCCGCACTCACGGCCCCGGCATCGCGCCGGGCGTTAGCGAGCGGGTTAGCCGGATAGTTGCTATTGCCGATCACCAGCGCGACTTTGCGTTCGGCAAATGCGGCATCGTCGCTGGCGGCGTGCGCGCTGCCGAGCCCGATCATGCACACCAGCAGGAGTGTTCGCCACATATTCAAATCCTGTCCGCTATGAACCGTTTATGGGTATGGGACAACTCGCCGGCCTTCATCAAAAAGATAGCACGCAGTGCGAACGTCAGAACGTTAACGAGTGGTGCGTATCTTTTTGGCAAGTTCCGTCCTAAGCTGAATCAGAATCGCAAAGCCGTGAACTTCCATCGGGAGAATGCGCCATGCGAAGAACAAAAACACGTGTGCTGGCCGCGCTGTCGATTGCGTCGGCGGCATGCATCGCGCTCGGTTCGTCGAGTGTGCACTCCGCACAGCAGACGCCGTCGCCGCCCGGCGCGCAGGAATACATCATCTGGCCGTACGACGGCGCGGTCATTCAGGGCGGCAAACTCTGGGTTCGCATGGGGCTGCGCAACATGGGCGTGTGTCCAAAAGGCGTCAATGTTCCCAACACCGGGCACCATCATCTGCTGATCGATACCGATCTGCCGCCGCTCGACCAGGAAATTCCATCCGACCGCCAGCATCTGCATTTCGGCGCGGGCGAGACCGATGCGCGCATCGAATTGCCGCCGGGCAAGCACACGCTGCAACTGCTGCTGGGCGATCAGAACCACGTGCCGCATGTGCCGCCCGTGTACTCGAAGAAAATCACGATCATCGTCAAGTAAGGGTCTCCTGGGGCGTGAGCGTCCCGAGGTTCAGGAGCCCGCGCGAACGATGCTCGACGGAGAGCGCCAGTCATGTACAAGATCCTTGCTGCTGCGGCGTTTGCCGCGTTGATGTGCGGGTTCGTAGCCAATGCGTCGGGCGGCACGACGCCGGCGCCGCGCGATGCGATCGTGTATATCGGCTATCCGAACGACGGTCAGGTCGTGCCGGCGAACAAGCCGTTTCGCGTGTGGTTCGGACTGCGCTATATGGGTGTTGCTCCCAAGGGCGTCAAATATCCGAACACGGGGCATCACCATCTGCTGATCGATTGCGATCTGCCGCCGATGGACCAGGAGATTCCATCGGATCGTCAGCATCTGCATTTCGGCGCCGGCGAAACCGAGACGACCATCGAGTTGCCGCCCGGTAAGCACACGCTGCAATTGCTGATGGGCGACGACAGGCACGTGCCGACCGATCCGCCGATCTATTCGAAGAAAATCACGGTAATCGCCAAATGAGGCAGCGCGTGCGCCAGGTGTGGCCCGCGAGGCAACACCGAGCCGCGCGATGTTGGTCCACACCCATCTATTCGAAACGGCAACGGGCGCGGTGCAGCCTGCCATTCGGGCGGTGCATCGAGTAAAACGCCCTGTATTTACAGGCCACTGCAGCCTTGAAGCAACAGCGTGCTCATCACTGGCACAGCCTATGCGTTAGTAAGCCGCGAGCAGACAAGAAATGCTCGAACCTGAAAACGCAAACCTCTGCGTCCACCTTCTTAGGAGAACCGTGATGAAATCGCTGATGATCAAAGACCTGCACGTTACCGAGCAACTCGACAGCAAGGCGATGAAGGCCGTGCGTGGCGGCTATATGGCTTACCCGTACTTCCCGAGCCTGTCGTTCAAATTCGACGACAGCAAGCACGTAAGCGCTCAGCAACTCATCGACCAGTCGCAATCGGTCAACAACGTGAGCGGCAACGGCAACGCGTTCGCGAAGAACTTCAACACGACGATCACGCCGACGATGATCGCGACGAACAACGTCAACGTCTATTAAGCGGCCTGACGGCTCCGCGGAGGCTGGACCGGGCCTTCCGCGGGCCGCATCGCAGTGCGCATCGACGAGACGAAGCGCGCTCGATCGTTCGCCGTAAGCGGTCGCGCATCAAAAAGCAGATACGCAGAATCGTCCTTTCCATACGGGCCGCACGACGCACTGCGTTTGGCGCACGCCTTCCAGTACACCTCGATTCACGCGGATATCGATAGAGATGCCGCGCGGGACGTGCTTTACTTGAATCGCGCGCCTTGCTGTGGCATCGCCGGGATCGATCGGAGAATACCGTGTTCGTGTCGCCTCGTTCATTGGTTCGCCGCTTGCCGGATCTGGCAGTCCGCAACCCCATCGCGCGGCGGATCTGCAATCGCTGCACCGTCGTGCGTTTCACCACCGTTGTCGGCGTCGCCATCGAGGCGCTGCTCGCCTGTGCGTTGCTCGGCGGCTGCATCGATGCACACGTGCCCGACTACAAGCGCCCGGATACGCCGGCCAAAGCATCGTGGACTGACCGCACCAGCACGTCCATTTCCGCGTCCGGCACGATCGAGCCGGACTGGTGGAAAACCTTTCAGGATCCGTACCTGAACGCTTTGATTGCGAAGTCCATCGACGGCAACTTCGACATCAGGATTCTCGCCGCTCGCATCAATGTGGCGGGCGCCCAGATTGCCGAAGCCCAGTCCGGCGCGTTGCCGACGATGGATCTCGGCGCCGGCGCGAATTTCGAAAAAACGACTGGCGTGCCGTTTTCAAGGCAATACAACCTTGCGACCCAGGTGAACTGGGACATCGATATCTGGGGCAAGGTCGAAAAAGGCGTGCAGGCGCAAAAGGCCGAGTTTCGCGCGAGCGAAGCCGATTGGCGCGCGGGATACCTGGAACTGGTGTCGAACGTGTCGACCACGTATTTCCAGATCCTGCAGTTCGACGATCAGATCGAGCAACAGCAGAAGATGATCGACGCCAACCGGCAGATCCTGACGATCTTCGAGGGCATGAGCGCGAGCGGTCTGATACCGAAGACGCAGGTGCTGCGCGAGCAGGCCGAGATCAACCGTCTGACGAAGGACTTGCTCGACTTGCGCCGTTCGCGCGATCTTGCGAACAACGCGCTGTGCACGCTGATCGGCGTGCCGGCCGGCGAATACAGGGTGCCGGCCGGACACTTGCAGCAGCGCGTGCAGTTGCCGCCGGTGCCGGCCGGCTTGCCGTCGCAACTGCTGGCAAGACGCCCCGACATCGTCGCGTCCGAATTGCGCGTGCTCGAGTCGTACGACCTCGTCGGCGAAGCCCGGCTCGCGCAACTGCCGACCGTGAGTCTCACCGCGCATGGCGGCACCGCAAGCCTCGCTTTGTCGGATTTGCTGAAATCGTTCACGTTCGGCGTCATGCCGAGCATCAACATTCCGATTCTCGACCCTGGCGTGCGTGCACATGTGAAGACGACCGAAGCGCAGGCCACGGTGGCCGAGCAGGAGTACCGGCGCACCGTGATGGGTGCATTCGAGGAAGTCGAGAGCGCGCTCGTCAATCTGAATGCGCACAAGGCGCAACGCGTGGAGTTGCTGCAGCAGGTCGAGCGGCTGCGCATCGTCGCGGACCAGGTCAGTGCGCAATTGAAAGAGGGCGTGATTTCTCAACTTGACGTGTTCGAGACGGACCGGTCCTACCTCGAAGCGCAGCTCGAACTGTTGTTGAACCATCAGCAGATTCTGTCGGACACGGTGTTGCTTTACAAGGCGCTTGGCGGAGGTTGGCCGCCGGTCGATATCCAGATGCAGGTGAACGACGTTAAGAATTGACTACCGTCATGCGTGACTTAAAATCGCTGTGTGCCCGCCGCCCCCCGCTTTGGGCCGCTCGCGCGCTCTTCCGCGCGCTTTCTGAATGCATTCCTCTGACGCTTCGATTCGACAGAAGCAGCAGCGGGTATACGCTTAGTGATCCAGAAAGATGAACCCCGGCGAAGCTCCGATTGCTGAGATGCGGGCGACCTTGAACCAGGAGTTCGATGTCGTGCTCGTGCCGGTTTCGGACCCGGCGCTCGGCGTGATCCGGATTAGCGAGAGCCTTTTCGCCATCGGCCGCAGCGAAGCACCGTTCGCCGACTATCCGCACGAGTGCGTGGCTCGCCTGTCGCGGCGCCATGCTCGTATCTTCTCCGAACATGGCGCCGTGTATGTTGCCGATCTCGACAGCAAGAACGGCACGTCGGTCAACGGCATCAGCGTGCGCGAGTCGCCAAGCCGCGTGCGCGCCGGCGACGAGTTGTGTTTCGGCGGCGAGCTTGCCTATCGCGTCGGCATCGAGCCGCGCGCGTTCGATGCGGCGGCGGCGCTGGCGGCGCAGCAGGTGAGCGTGACGCTGGTCCCGACGCGGGACGATCTGCGTCTCGAGCCGATCGACGTGCAGGCGTTCCCGTTTCTCGTCAGCAAAACCGATCCGTTGTTTGCGCGCTATAAAGACCGGTTTCCGCATCAGGTCAACTATATTTCGCGGCGCCATGCACATCTGTTTTTGCGCGGAAGCGAACCGTACGTCGAGGATCTCGGCAGCACGAACGGCACGTTCGTCGGAGGAAAGCGGCTCGACGAATCGGCGCTCGCGCTGCGGGACGGCGATGTGCTCGGCTTCGGTAGCGACCATTTCGTCTATCGCGTGAAGGTGCATAAGGCGCCCGGTATCGAGCCGACCATTACGCATCTGGTGGCGCGCAATGCTTCGCACGATGCGGCGGCAGAACGCGCTGGGCCGCATGTGGAACCGCCCGCCGTTCGCGCGGTGCCGCCGCCTGCACCTGCAATGGAGCCGGCAGTCGACATGGACAAGACGACGTTTGTCGGCGCGGCGCATTCGTTTCTCGACATCTTCTATGTCGATCGCGCCGTGCAACGCGAGGACGAGGTCAACGAGGCTGCACGTCCCGCAGCGACCGGTCATGCCGCTCACGAGTCGCGTTCGCGCGGTCCGCGCAACCTGTTTAGCGCACTCGCGGCCGAGTACGCACGCACGTTCGCAGGCGGCGACCGCACGACCTTACGGCGCATCGGAATCGGATCGCTTGCAGTGATGGTGCTGATCGCGGCGATGGCGACCGTGCTTTACATGAGGGGCGCGTCGCAGCGCGAGCTCAAGCAACTGCTCGCGAGCGGCGACGACGAACAGGCACTCGTCGTTGCCAATGCTTATCTCGCGCACCATCCCACGGACGATGCGGTCCAGACACTGGCCAGCGTCGCGCTGATGAAAGCGCGCGTGCCCGGCTGGCTCGACGCGCTGCGCGCGGGCCAGTTCGACCGTGCGGCGGCGCTGATCGGCGGCATGAAGGCGTCGAGTGCGGGCAATACCGACACGGCCCCGTTGATCGACGAGTTGCAATGGGTCGGCGATCTCGAGCGTTTTGCGTCGCGGCACACAACCGCAGCCGCGGCAGGCGACGCGCAGTCGGGCGGCGACGCGCCTATCCAGATCTATGGCGACGAGGCGCGCATCAATCGCTTGCTCCAGCACTGGGACGACGATCCTAAAAGCCATCAGCGCACGCTCGATCGGATCGCTTCGTACGTGCCGCAGTTCGCCGACCCGTATGCGCTCGCGTTGAGCCATCTGCGCAAACTGCAAAGCGACGACTCGGTCTATGTGACAGCGATCGATCGGCTCAACACGACGATCGGCACCGAGCTCGTGCGCGATAAACCCGATGCGCTCACCGCCGTGTTCGACGACTACGCGCAGCGCTATCCGCGGCTGGCAGGTCTCGACGGTCTGCGCGCCGACCTGCGTCAATACATCGACTTGCTCAATGCGCTGCTGGCCAGACGGTTGACGCCGCTGCTCGCGCAGATGAAGCAGATGCGATTCGTTACGCCGCCGTTTCAGGCGCAATACCGCCAGCTGGCCGCTTCGCGCTTGCCGCCGCCCGATGTGATTCGTCAGCATGACGACGCGATTGCCGCGTGGCAGCACGGCGATACGCAACAGGCGCTCGATACCTTGCAACAGATTGCAGGCGGCGCATGGTCCAAAGAGATCGCAGCCGAACACGCGCGTAAAAAGACCTTGGCCGATCAATTCGCGGGTTTGCAAAGCCATCGCGGCGGCAAAGATTATCAGCAGCGTCTGCTGTCGTTTTACGCCGGGCTCGATTCCGCCGAAGACATATGGTTCGCGCGTGCCATCGCGCCGGACGTCGCGTCGCTGCGCGACAACGCGCTGGCGCAGGCGCATGCCCAGCTCGAACGCGCGCAGAACCTGTGGCGTCAGTACCGCGCGAACGGCTCGATCGGCGGCACGCAGCGCCTCGAATCGGGCGTTTCCGACCGGTTCCGTAGCCAGGCGCGTCTGCTCACCGACGCACAGGCTGCCGCGCAGCAGGGAATGGGTGTGTATACGCAGCTCAAGGCGGAACATCCTTCACAGTGGGATCAGCTGGTCGAAGACATCGACGCGGAAAGCGCGCTGCAACGCCGCTCGCTCGAGGAACTGCGCATGGTGCTCGAGCCCGGCTTGCTGAAAGCGAAGCTCGCATTGATCGGAGGAGGCGAAGGCCGTGAAGCGCGATCCTCACCCTAAACCGCTGCACGAGGCGCTCGAGGACCACAGCGTCGAAGGCATTGCGATTCTGACGGCCGAGCCGGTGCGCATCGCGCAAGCGCTCGTGCTAGCGATGGTCGCGCTCGTGGCGGCCGGTTTGCTGTGGTCGTTTATCGGCCGCGCCGATGTGATCGTTACCGCGCAAGGAACGTTATCGCCCGAGTCCGACGTGCGGCGCATTTATGCGCCGATCGACGGAGAGCTCGCGGACCTCTATATCGCCGAAGGGCAACCGGTATCGAAAGGCGATGTGCTCGCGCGGCTCAACGCGCGCGGCGCGATCGAAGCGGCGACCAACGCGCTGCAGGCGCAGCTCAAACTCGACGACGCGGAGCGCGAATGGAAGCAGTTCCCCGAAAAGAAGCAACTGATGGAGCGTAAAGCCGCGGCGCTCAAGGACCAGCTGGAAGTGGAGGAGCGGCTGCACGAAAATCGCATTTCCGAAGGCACGACGAAGCTCGCCGAAGGGCAAAAGGCCGCGCTCGACGAGGCGCGCAGCAACCTCGACAATGCGCGCAATCTTCGCGACGCGACGCGTAGCGAGTTCGACAAATACGCGCGGCTTTTTGCGCAACCGGGCGGTGGCGGTGTGGCGGAACTGCAGGTGGCCCAGAAGCGCAACGCTTATCTGGAAGCAGAGAACGCTTACCGTGTCGCGCAATCGAAGTTGACCGAGCTCGATTTCAAGTTGAGCCACGAGTTCGCCGAAGCAAACGCCCAGCTCGAAACGAGCGGTCAGCAGACCACGAGCCTCAAGCTGCAATACGACGCGGCCGTGCGCGAGATTACGAGCACCGAAGACAAGTTGCGTCTGCAACTGCAAACCGCGCGTCTCGTATCGGATGCCGCCGCGCGTATTCGTTTCGAGAATATCGACAAGGACAATTTCCTGCTGATTCTCGCACCGGTGTCGGGCGTGATCACCGATGTCACGTCGACGCAGACGGGCGACAAGATCCAGGCGAATGCGCCGCTTGGCGGCATTGCCCCTAAAGATGCACGCCCTGTGCTGAAGATCGAAATCGCCGAGCGGGACCGCGCATTCCTGCATGAGGGCATGGCGGTCAAGATGAAGTTCAATGCATTCCCTTACCAGCGCTACGGCATCGTCAAAGGCACGCTCGCTTATATTTCACCGGCGACGAAGCCTTCGGGACCCGACAGACAGCCCGTCTACGAAGGCCGCGTCACGCTCGACAAAGATTATTACCAGGTCGCGGAAAACCGCTACCCATTGCGTTACGGCATGACCGCGAGTGCGGAGATCGTCGTGCGCGAACGCAGACTGATCGACCTCGGACTCGACCCGTTCCGGCAACTGGCCGGATAACAGAACGCAAGCGCCTCTCCCCGACCGTTGCATGGCAGGCACCTCGAGGAAGCGCACGACTACAGGAGCGAACAAGATGACCGCGATTGTAAGAATCGATGATGAAGTGGTCGACGATGCCGAGTTCATCCGTTTGCTGAAACTGACGGGCCAGTTCGAAAGCCTGATCGAGCAGCTCGTGCGCGACAAGCTCACCGTGCATGCCGCGAAAAAGCACGGCATTACCGTCAGCGACGAGGACATCCAGCAGCGTGCGGATCAGTTTCGCCGCGTGCGCGGCCTGCATCGCGCCGCCGATACGAACCAGTACCTCGACGCGATGGACGTGTCGCTCGATCAGTTCGAATCGTTCATCACGGACGGCCTGTATCAGGAAAAGATGCTCGAGCGCATCGCGGACAATCGGGCGATCGAAGAGTACTTCTCGCTGAATTCGCCGAAGTTCGATGCGATCGAGGTCAGCCATATCGTGCTCGATAGCGAAGGCAAGGCGAAGGAGATGATTTCGTATCTGCACGACGACCCGGACGGCTTCGCCGATATGGCCCGCGAGCATTCGATCGCCGATACGGGGGCGGCGGGCGGCGTGATCGGCAAGGTGCTGCGCGGGTCGCTGAAGCCCGATATCGAAGCGAAGATCTTCAATGCCGCGGTCGGCGATCTGCTTGGGCCGTTTGCATCGTCGGACCGTTCGTGCTTCGAAATCTTCGCGGTAACCGCAAAGTACCCGGCAACGCTCGACGACGACGTGACATCGGAAATCAAACGTCTGTTGCGCGAAGAGTGGCTGATGGCGCGCGCACAGGAACACATTATCGAGGCGCGCTGACGGCGACAGAACAACGGTTTTCCTCGCACGCCATGAATCCGTCGAGACGCCACTGATATGGACGCTCCTCCGCAAACGTCGCCATCCACCGCCGATTTTCTTGCGTCGGTTGAAATTCTGTCGCCGTTTTCGCGCGACGAGATCGAGCGTCTCGCCGCGCAGGCGCAGTCGCGCTTCTATACGTTCGGCGAAACGGTATGCAATGCCGGCGATCCGGCGGATGGACTGTTCGTCATCAAGTCGGGTTCGGTGCGCATTTTCACCGAAGAGCACGGCAAGGAGATCAGCATGGGCGTGCGCAAGCAGGGCGAGATCTTCGGCGAGATCGCGATGCTGCGTGCGTATATCCACGAGTCGTCGGTACGTGCATCCGCTAAAACAGAATTGCTGTTTATCCCGCACGCGGCGATCGAGCCCGTGATCGTCGCGAATCAGGCGGCGCATGCCTTCGTCGCAAGCTATGTGGCGATCAATTCGGCGGGCGGCTTTGTTGCGCAACTGTTCGATCTGCGCGGCAAGCTGAACAAGACGGAACTCGAAGAGTATGTGCGCAGTGTCGGCGTCAAACGCGTCAGCGCGGGCAAGGAGATCCTGAAGCAGGATGCGCGCGACGACCGGCGCCTTTATGTCGTGCGTCAGGGCGAGGTCAAGATCGTGCGCAACGAAGACGGGCACGATTACACGATCGCCACGTTGCGCGACGGCGAGATTTTCGGTGAAAAGGCCTGTTTGATGCGCCAGGAGCAGATGGCGTCCGCAGTGGCGAGCGCCGATACGCGACTGCTGGTGATTCCCGAGCGCACCGTGCATTTCATCCTCGAGCGCAATCCGAAACTGCGCGAGGCGCTCGACGAGCGCATCCGCTATGCGGACCGCGAACTCGAGCGCCAGAAGCGGCTCGAGCAGCGGCGCAAGCGTCCGCTGACGCTCGATCTGCATACGAAGCCCGAATTCGGCGAGCGCGTGATCAGGCGTTTTCCGCTCGTCGAGCAGGCAGAGGAGATGGATTGCGGCGCTGCGTGCCTCGCGATGGTCTGCAAGCACTACGGCATTCCGATGACGCTCGGCAAATTGCGCGAACTTGCGAATGTGACGACGCAGGGCGCGACGCTCGATAGTCTCGCACGCGCGGGCGAAGCACTCGGCTTCACGACGCACGGCGTGCAGTGCACCTTCGATTCGCTGCGCGGCTTCGAGTTGCCCTTCATCGTTCACTGGGAGGGCTACCACTACGTGGTGGTGTATGGCGTATCGCACGACACCGTCTGGCTCGCGGACCCGGCGCTCGGCTTCAGAAAGCTCGCCGTCGAAGATTTCGAACGCGGCTGGAGCGGTACGTGTCTGCTCTTCACGCCTGGTGCGAATCTCATTCAGCTAGCGGCATCGCGTTCGCCATGGCTGCGTTTTATCGGTTACCTGACGCCGTACCGCAAGATACTTGCATACCTGTTTCTGGCGACTTTCGTGATTCAGGTGCTCGGCGTGATTCCGCCGCTCATTATCCAGAACATCCTCGATGGCGTGATCGTCCATCAGAACGTCGGGCTGCTGCATCTGCTGATTATCGGCCTCGTCATTTCGAACGTGTTTTCGCAACTGATGTCGACGATACGCGCGTATCTGTCGAACTTCATGGCGCGCAATATGGACTTCGCGATGATGTCGCAGTTCTTCAAGCACACCTTGTCCCTGCCGTTTTCGTTCTTTGCGAAGCGCAAGACCGGCGACATTTTCGCGCGCTTCCAGGAGAACCAGACAATACGCGCGTTCCTCACGGAATCGACGGTGACCACTGCGTTGAACCTGCTGATGGTGTTCATCTATTTCGCGATCATGTTCTTCTACAACGTCAAGATGACGCTGACACTGATCGCATTCGTCATTCCGATCATTGCATTGACGGTGATCGCAACCCCGAAAATCAAGGCCTATGCACGTGAAGTGTTCGCCGCGTCGACCGATTCGAAGGCGTTTCTGATGGAGGCGTTGTCCGGCGTCGAGACGGTCAAGGGCATGGGTATCGAGCGGCCCGTGCGGCTGCGCTGGGAAAAGAAGTATGCGAAGGCGCTCGAAGTGCAGTACCGCGCGCATGCGTTCAACATCATGGTCGGCTTCGGCAGCCAGTTGCTCAATGCGGCGACGACGATCGCGATTCTCTGGGTCGGCGCAAACCTCGTGCTTGCGCGTGAGATGACGATCGGGCAACTGATCGCATTCAATGCGTTCATGGGCAGCGTGCTGAGCCCGCTGATGGGCCTCGTCGGCTTGTGGAGCATGCTCAACGACGCGGGCGTGGCCATGGAGCGCCTCGGCGACGTGCTCGATATCGAGCCGGAGCAGAAGCCGCAGGATCTTCAGTCGCGCGTGATGCTGCCCGATCTGCAGGGCGAAATCAGCCTCAACGGCGTCTATTTCCGTTATGGCGAAAGCGACGCGCCGTATGTGCTCGAAAACATCAGCTTCGATATCAAGCCCGGCGAACTCGTGGCGATCGTCGGGCGCAGCGGCTCGGGCAAGACGACGCTCGCAAAGCTGCTGGTCGGCTTCTATGCGCCGACCGAGGGCAAGATGACCGTCGACGGCTACGACCTCAATGCGATCGACAAGGGCTATTACCGCGCGCAAATCGGCTATGTGATGCAGACCAACCTGCTGTTTTCGGGGACGATCGCGGAAAACATCGCGAGCGGCGACGATACGCCCGACCGGCGGCGCATCGAAGAAGTCGCGAAGATGGCCGACGCGCATGCGTTTATCGCGAGGATGCCGCTCGGCTACGAACAGGTGGTCGGCGAGCGCGGCATCGGGCTTTCGGGTGGACAGATCCAGCGGCTCTGCATTGCGCGGGCGCTTTATCACGACCCGCGTCTGCTCGTATTCGACGAAGCGACGTCGGCGCTCGATACGCAATCGGAGAGCAATATTCTCGGCAATATGCATGACATCCTCAAAGGGCGCACTGCGGTGATCATTGCGCACCGGTTGAGCACGATCATGCGGGCGGACAAGATTCTCGTGCTGTATGAGGGCGCAATTGTCGAGCAGGGGCGGCACGAGGAGCTCGTGAACCGGAAGGGCATGTACTACCAGCTCGTCCAGAAACAGTTGAGTGCATGATGAAAATACTCGACCAGCCGGAAGACAGCAGCCCCGCCATATCGTATGCGGGGCTCATCGAGAAGATCGAAATTCTGCGTTCGACGCTGCGCTGGTCTTCGAGGCTCGAGCGCGCGGACATCGAAAAGCTGTTGCGCCAGGCGAGCGCGCTGCGCGACGAGGCGATGCAGCTATCGCACAAGGAGCGCTTCGTGCAGGCCGCGACGGCGGAGCCGGAACACGCGGCCGCGGCCGAACAGGCGCGCACGCGCGGCGCGCGGCGCGAAGCGCTGGTGGCGCGCAGTTTTATTTTCGAAGGCACCTTCGGCGACAATCCGAAGTTGCTCGAAGCGCTGGAAATTGCCGAGAAAGCCGCGCCGACCGACTTGCCCGTGCTGATCGACGGCGAAAGCGGAACCGGCAAGGAACTCATGGCGAAGGTGATCCACGCAAACGGCAGCCGTGCGGACAAGCCGTTCATTTCGGTCAACTGCGGGGCGATTCCGGACAATCTGCTCGAGTCGGAACTGTTTGGCCATCGCAAGGGCGCGTTTACCGGGGCATCGAACGATCGCAAGGGCAAATTCGAAAGCGCACATACGGGGACCATTTTTCTCGACGAGATCGGCGAGCTGCCGCTGCCGGGCCAGGTGAAACTGCTTCGGGTACTCGAGGCTCACGAGATCCAGCGCGTGGGTTCCGACGAACCGATCGCGGTCGACACGCGCATCGTCGCAGCGACGAATCGCAACTTGCGCAAGCTCAGCGAACAGGGCACGTTTCGCGAAGACCTGTTCTACCGGCTCAGTGTGATTCACGTGACGTTGCCGCCGCTGCGCGAGCGGCGCGACGAAATTCCGCTGCTGTTCTCGTACTTCGGCGACGAAGCAGCGGGCGCGCTCAAGCGCCGGCCAATCAGAATGACGCCGCGTTTGCGCGATTTCCTGCTGACTTACGCGTACCCAGGCAATATCCGCGAATTGCGCAACATTCTGTATCGCGTGTCGTGCCTTGCCGGCGACATCGCCGATATCGAACACTTGCCCGTCGATGTGCGGCCTGCCGCGAATTCGCCGTCGGCCGTCGCCGCATCGGCGGGACTCGAGATCGGGGCGGCGATCAACGGTGGGGGAGCCGAATCCGGCATATCGAATTTGCTGTCGCTGAGCGACGCCAAGCGCGCGGCCAGTGACGAAGCGGAGAAAGCGTTCCTGCAGCGCGGCCTGCGCGAAGTCGGCGGCACGGTGGCGGAACTGGCGCGGCGCGTCGATATGAACCGCTCGCATCTGCAGATGCTGTTGAAGAAACACGGGCTGCATTCGAAGGATTTTCGTCATCTGCATCCTCAGCCTCAACGCGGCGCGGTGCAGAAGAACCCCGCAGACGATGCGGATGAGAGCGAGGCGGATATGCGCTAGGCGAGCGCGGCGCACGGCGCGCATGCAGTATGCGCACGCGGGATGCGCCTGCAACGCGGCGTGCCGGATCAGCTCGTCGGATTCAACAGCGTCTTATCCGCGGCAAGCGGATCTTCGGCCAGCACGACGATCGCGGTGATGTTGTCTCGCCCGCCCCGCGCGAGCGCCATGTCGACGAGTTCATCGGTGATGCGGCGGCAATCGAATGGCGACGTGGCGACGAGCGCGGCGAGAATCTCTGCGTCGGTCAGCTCGTTCGACAGGCCGTCGCTGCACAGCAGGAAGACGTCGCCATCGGCCACTTCAATCGTGTCTTCATCGAGCACGAGCTGATCGGTCGCGCCGATCGCACGCGTAATGATGTGATGTGCCGGATGATGGCGTGCTTCCTCGTCGGTCAGCTGGCCCGATGCGCGCAATGCCTCGACGTGGCTGTGGTCGCGCGTCAATTGCCGCAACTGGCCGTTGCGGCATAGATAGATGCGGCTGTCGCCGGCCCACAAATACCCGCAAAAGCGATCGCAGGCGAGCAGCACGACGACGGTGCTGCCGATCCGTTGCACCTGCCGGCGCGCGGCTTCGTCGCGCAACTGCTGATTCGCGCTAAGCAATTGCACGCGTGCTTGCGCGAGATTTCCGGTCATCCGGTTCGCTGCGTCAGGCAGTTGCCTGAGGCCTTCGATCACGAGACGGCTCGCGACGTCGCCGACCGCATGGCCGCCCATGCCGTCCGCGACAGCCCAGCGCCCGCGCGCCGGCTCGTCAAGGCAGGCATCCTCGTTGATGTCGCGCACGCGCCCGGCTTCCGAGCGCGCCGACGACATCCAGCGGAAGTGGCTCGCGCACATCACGATTCCGGCAGTGGGTCAGGCGGTGTTCCGGCTGAGCGCGTCGGGCGCGACGCTGATGTTCGAATTCGGCGCGCTGTTGCGCACGTCGACGGTCTGAAACTGATTGATCATCTGGTCCGCGTAGAAATTGTTCTGCACTTCGTACAAGTTGACGACCGGGCCCATGCTCGGCGAACTGCGCACATACGGCTGAATCCAGCCGAATACCCATGGCGCACCGCCGCCGCCGCGAATCGCGGTCATTGCCTTGCGATCGAGCGCGAGATTATGCGAGAGGTCGTGAATAGCAATCGAGGCCATGATCGGTTCTCCGGAAGGAGCCGGCGCTGTGCGGCTGCGGTGTTCAATGGATAGCTGCGGCAGATACTTGCAAAGCGTATGCCAGTATGAATGCGTTCCGGCTACGGCGTGCCAAGCCGTTGATCGCGCGGCGTTCTTCGCATCGCGATGCCGATCGTCGCGCGCGGCTTCGACTGCTTGCGTTTTGCGGCGGCCAACATAGCCGGGCGCGAAACGTTGGGACACCCAACACATTGAACGGCGATCTGCCGTTAAACAAGGCCAGTGAGCGTTACCGTGCGCCTCGCGACGCGAATCGTGGCGCGTAGGCGAACTGATCGCCGTCTGCCAACATCGGCGTGTGAATAGTGTTGGAATGCGGCCCACAGAAGGACATGCCGATCCGTTTTGATTTTGCAGTTTCCTCGGCAGATCAAGCACTTGCGTACGCTGGTCCGGATGATGCAAAAACGCTCGCAACAGTGTTGGACTTCCACAGCGAAACGAGCGAGCCATGAACATCTCCTGCCAGTCAGCGAGCATCCTCGAACCGGAGCCTGTCGCTTCCCTGCGTGGCGCAGCGGCTTGCGTGGTGAACGATGTCACGGTTTATGGCTTCGACGACGAACCTGCGCTCGGCGCCCACCTCGTCACGCAACGCCGCGGCTACGCGCATCACGGCATCTATGTCGGCGGCGGCAAGATCGTCCACTACGCGGGCTATGCGGGTTCGGCGCATCGCGGCCCGGTCGCGGAAGTGACGCTCGAGCAGTTTGCGGCGGGCCATGCGATTGCCGTGCTGCCGCATCCGCTGCCGAAGTTTGCCGGTGCGGAAACGGTACGCCGCGCGCGCTCGCGCCTCGGCGAAAACAGCTACCGGCTGCTGACCAACAACTGCGAACACTTCTGCGCCTGGTGCGTGTTCGGCGAAAGCCGCAGCGAGCAGGTCCACGCGTGCCTCACACGCCCGCATGCAGCGCTGCGCGCACTGCTGTGCCTCGTGAGCGCATACGTATCTCAGGGATTCAGGAGCAGGGGCGGTCAGATCGCCGCCCGTGCTGCATAAGGCAAGCCGCATCGAACTCGGGATCGAGGAGACCATCATGAACACGACCGGTAAGACATTGCGCTGGGCTGTCGACAAGTGGCTCGCGCCGACGGCTGCGGCGCCTGCGCGCATCACGCGTTGCTCGCGCACGGCGGGGGCCGGGCTTGGTTGCGTACGTGTCGAAGCGTCGAGGCCCGATGGCTTGCTGTCGTTCTTCTTCTTTCGTCATGGCGACGGCTCGTGGAATGTCTTTCCGCCGGCGCAAAAGCGGCCGGCGATGAATGCGTCGCGAGCCGTGCCATCCGCTGCTCATTGAGCTGATTAATGTACGTCTCGCGTTTTAAGCCAGGTTTAATTTTTCGCTGTGAATATGGGGCCATCCCCTGTTGAGCCGCCGAAGTCCAGGCGGCTTTTTTTTCGCCCGCGCAGCGCAGTGTTTCGGGGCACGAGCGATTCCATTCCTGTACTGCAGTAGCACTGCACATCGCCGGGCGAGGCACCGTATCGTCTGCAAGAAACTGGCGCGATTTGTTGCGCAATTTGCAGAGGAACCCGTCATGCGGATACAGGTTAAGGATCAGGATAGCGCCTTCGATACGACGCAGCCCGCGCGACCCGGCTCAGGCTCGGCGCGGGCCGCAGCGGAGGTGACGGAATCGGGCGGCGCGGACCGGCGCGCCTTGCGGGCTTATCCGAACGCCGTGCAGATGGCGCCGCGGTTTCTGCTGCTCGAGCAGCATGCGCTCGCAATACAGCAAAGAATGGAGGGCGGCGCCCAGTTGTCGATCGGCGACGGCGAGGTTCTTAAACTGTATGACGAGTTGCGCGAACGCCTCGCTTTTTTGCGCCCGGGACCGCCGGTGGCCAATGCGCGCGTCGCGGGTCCGCAACCACGGCTGCCGCGGCCGGACCCGCCAGCCACGCCGGCACAGCCCGCCGGCGCAACCGCGAAAGGTAGCGAACCGCCGAAGGCGGAGTACGTAGGCGGGCTTGCGATCAAATCCGACTATTCGCTGAAGGAGGTTCTCGGGACCACGGTCAATGCGTTGAAGGCGCCGTTTGCCTCGTTTATTTCGAGTGCAAAGGATCTCGTGAAGAAAGCGGTGCAAGGCGAAGCGTTGACCGCCGAAGAGGAGGAAGAGGTCTATCGTTATGCGGGGATCGTCGATGCTGCCGCTTCGATAACGAAGAAGGGTAATCTCAGCCAGCTCGCTGGCTCGGTGCTCGAGTCGCTGAACGGATTGATCGACGGACAGACCATCGGCGAGGAAAGACTCGCTTCCGACTTGACCGCTGCATACAAGGTCGTCGACCCGAAGGTCGCGGTCAACCCAGGCTCCCGGCCTTCAACGGGGGCCAATGCGGCAAATCCGGCACGTTTGCCACGATTGCCCGACGCACCAGGCAACCGGACGCCAGGGCAGGATCGCATCCACCCGTTCGATTTCCCGCGATTCAGAGTCACGTTTCCGGTACCGGGCCCCGAGTCTTCCGCGCCGCGTATCGTTCACAAGATCTTCAATCCGCCGACGCGGTTGCCGTCCGGGCAGATCGGCTATCCGCTGAGTCCGACCCGTCCTCCGCGTCTGCCCGATCGCACATCGAGCGAACCGGCTGCGGGACCGGGCCGTGAGTCCACGGAACAAACGGGCAGCGCCCGCTCGCGCGTTCCGTCGGTCGCGGATGCCGCGCAAGCGGGTCCCAGCACGGTACCGCCGCCCAAGCCGCCGCGTAGGGGCAGCAGCGATCTGAAGCGGATCGCGGGCAAGGGGCCCGTGAATCTCGAGGTTCCCCCCAACGAATTTCAGGAGCGGATGCGCGTCGACGATTTCCGCACCCGGTTCTACTTCTATCGCAATGACAGGGACGTCAACGACATGGACGGCGCGCGTCCGCTGCGCAAAACCGACTACGACGAGCGGCGCGATGTGCTGCTCGTCGGTTCCGGAGAGCATGTGACGTCCTACGTGGCCAATTCGAAATTCAGCGCGGGCAAGCACTGGGGCGGTGGCCCCGCTACCTATCTGCAGGGCGCGGAAGTCATCGAACTGGGCAATGGGCGGCAAGGCGTGGGTGCGATACGACTGCCGTTCGACAATCTCCGGCGCGGTTCGACGGTCATCGTCAGCGGAGGAGCAATGAACGGTTGCTCGATGCTGTTCGCGTCGGACCAGCATTCGCTGTACGCGTATCACGCCGGTGCCGCGGAGTCGAGTCAGGACTGGCTGACGTCGCAACAAGGCGCGAAGAGCATCGTCGATGCGCATGTGAAGATAGGGCCGTCGACGCATCCGGAATACAAGTGGCGCGGAGACAATACCGACCTCGTCACGGTGGGGCGCCAGTATCCGTTTTCGGCGTTGATCTACAGCGGCCGCTCGATGGACAGCACGGAGGCGCTGGCCGCCGCGGGCGCGGCGCTCGGTGCGGTGGGCGGCGCGGCCGATACTTCGGCGAATGCCTACCTCAATGTCCAGCGTCATGAGTATGGGCCCCGACAGGGGCTGCGCTGGCACATGATGACATTCAACTATCACGAGCACGACCCGCATCTGCGTACGATCGGCACGGCAGAGGCCGTGATCTCGAAGGATCTGAAGGGCGCCGTCACGGTTAGCGTGCTCGCCGAGAAAGGCACGCTGGACCGAGGCTCGTCGATCGGTGAACGAGGCGGGCCCATTTCATACCGGTACAAGACGACCGACAGCGATTCGGCAACTTACTACGTACCCGCGCCGCCGGGCGACGAGACGCGCCAGACGCGGCCGAAGAGTTGACCGCCTGGATGTCGGGCGGCACGCCGAGCAACTGCAGCGTACCGCCGGCCACCGCCGAGAATACGGGCCCGGCAACCGTGCCGCCGTAAAACGCACGGCCGGCCGGGTCGTCGATCATCACGGCGACAATGACGCGCGGGTCGCTCATCGGCGCCATGCCGACGAAAAGCGCGCGATAGCGGTTTGCCGCGTAGCTCGCGCCGATCTGCTTGCGCGCCGTGCCGGTCTTGCCGCCGACGCGATAGCCTTCGATCGATGCGGCCTGGCCCGTGCCGCCGGGGCCGGTCGCCATTTCGAGCATGTCGCGAATCGCCGCGGCCGTGGCGGGTGTCGTTACGCGCCGCGCGTGCGAAACGGCCTCGCTGGCGCCGGGCTTGCCGGCGTCCGGCATCGCGGCGCGCACCGTTGCAGCGGGCGGCGTTTCGTGCAGCAGATACGCGGGCCGCAGCGTGCCGTCCCCCGCATACACCGTGTACACCTGCGCAAGCTGCAGCAGCGAGGCGGACAGGCCATAGCCGTAGGCCATTGTCGCCTGTTCGATCGGCCGCCAGCGCTCGTAAGGCCTTACCTTGCCGGAGGCGACACCGGGGAACGTCAGCTGCGGCGCGTGGCCGAGCCCGTATTGCTGATACGTGGTCCAGATCGTTTCGGCCGGAAGATTCAGTGCGAGCTTCGCAAGCGCGATATTGCTCGACTTCTGCAATGCTTCGGCGACCGTCATGCGCCCGTGATTGGAGGTGTCGTGAATCACGTTCGGGCCGATCTTCCAGAAGCCAGGCGCGGTGTCGACCAGCGTGCGCGGACTGACCTTGCCCTGATCGAGCGATAACGCGACCACCACGGGTTTGATCGTCGAACCCGGTTCGAATGTGTCGACGACTGCGCGATTGCGCAGTTGCCGGCCGGTCAGGCGCGCGCGGTCGTTCGGATCGAAGCTCGGGAAGTTGGCCAGCGCGAGAATCTCGCCGTTGCGCGCATCGAGCACGACGACGCTGCCCGCTTCGGCGCGATGCTTCGCGATCGCGGCCTTCAGTTGCGCATAGGCGAGCTGCTGGATCCGGCGGTCGATCGTGAGTTGAACCGTCGCGCCGTTGCGCGCGGGCTGCAGCGGCCGGGTTTCGTAGACGACGCGGCCAAGGCGGTCGCGAATCACATCGCGGCGGCCCGGCACGCCGCTCAGCGCATCGTTCGCGGCCAGTTCGACGCCTTCCTGGCCGTTGTCTTCGATATCGGTGAAGCCGACCACGTGCGCGGCCGATTCGCCTTCCGGATAGAAACGCTTCGTATCGGCGATCTGCGTGATGCCGGTCAGGCCGAGCTTGCGGATTTTTTCCGCGGTGTCGGCGTCGACCTGGCGCTTGAGCAGCACGAACGACTTGTCGCCGGACACCCGGCGGCGTAGTTCCGCGAGCGGTTGTTCGATCAGTGCGGCGAGCGGCGCCAGCGAATCGGCATCGATCAGTTTGGGCGATGCCCAGATTTCATAGGTGGCGAGACTGACTGCGAGCAGCGCGCCGTGGCGATCGACGATGCGTCCGCGCGTGGCGTCGAGTTCGATGGTCCGTTGATAGCGCTTCTGCCCCTGTTCGAGATAGAAGTCGCGATTGACGACCTGCACCCAGTACGCGCGCCCGATGAGCGACGCGAACGCGGTGAAGGCAATAAACACGATGAGCTTCGAGCGCCACGCCGGCAGGCGCGCGGCGAGCATCGGATGTTTCGCGTGACTCGCATAGGCGGCTCTCGGTTGTGCTTTCTTTTTCAGGACCATGGTTGCGGACGTGAGTGAGCACGCGAAGGACACGCGGGGCGGCGTGCGACGAACGTGCAACGCAACCGTTGCGGGTGCGGCGGTTGCGCGGCGCCGCACCGATTGTAATTAAAACGTAATGTGAATGCGAGCGCGGCGCGGCGGGCGTTGCGGGAATACCAATCCGCTCGACCCGACGCGCCGCGCGATGCGTCTGCGTGTGCGTGTGCGTGCGCTTATGCGTTAGCGTGTGCGTCCGCTCGATGCGATGTGCCGCTTACGCCGTCGCGCCCGATGCGCGCACTTCGCAGCGCTTCGTGCTGCCCGCCACGATCGGATACGCAATGCCCGAGACGATCGCCCCGACAATCGGCGCGACCCAGAACAGCCACAACTGGTCGACGGCGGCGCCGCCGGCGAAAAGCGCCGGACCCGTCGAGCGAGCCGGATTGACCGACGTGTTCGTCACCGGAATCGAGACCAGGTGAATCAGCGTCAGGCACAGGCCGATCGCGATCGGCGCGAAGCCGGCCGGCGCGCGTTGATCCGTTGCGCCGAGAATCACGAACAGGAAGAAGCCCGTCATCACCGCTTCGCAGATGAACGCGGCGGCCATCGTGTAATGGCCGGGCGAGCGCTCGCCGTAGCCGTTGCTGGCGAAGCCGCTGGCCACGAGGTCGAAGCCGGGCTTGCCGGAGGCGATCAGCGACAGCACGAGGGCGCCGAGAATCGCGCCCGCGAGTTGCGCGACGATATACGGCACGACGTCGCGCATCGGAAAGCGGCCCGCGGTCGCGAGCCCGATGCTGACGGCGGGATTCAGATGGCAACCCGACACGTGGCCGATGGCGTATGCCATCGTCAGCACGGTCAGGCCGAAGGCGAGCGACACGCCGACGAAGCCGATGCCGAGCCCGTGTTCGGGACCTGCGAAGCTCGCCGCGAGGACGGCGCTGCCGCAGCCGCCGAGAACGAGCCAGAAAGTGCCGAACAGTTCGGCGACGAGACGTTTGGACAAGGACATGAAGGGTGCTCCCTCGGAAGTTTCGAAAAGCGGGAGCAGGCGAAACCGAAGCCGCACGAAGCAGGGCGGCCGGTCCGCTCCCGAGCGCGGAGTTTAGTCATGCTCGGGAAAATCGACTGTCAAGATTTGTGAAGGGCAGACGGAGCGGGCGCGCGAGTGTAAAAGAAGATTGCGCGCCTGCATTTTTGTGGCGCGCGGCCGCTTTTTATGGCGCTTTTTTATGCCGCTTTTTATGCCGCTTTCTATGCTCCTACGGGCAGCGTGAAAGCGGAGATCGCGTCGCGCAGCCCGCTCACCTGGTCTTTCAGCGAATGCGCGGCGGCCGCCGCTTGCTCGACGAGCGCCGCGTTCTGCTGCGTGACCTGATCCATCTCGCCGACCGCGCGATTGACCTGCTCGATGCCGGCGCTTTGCTCGCGCGATGCGCGGCTGATCTCTTCGAGAATCTGGTTGACGCGCCGTACCGATTGCACGATCTCGCCCATCGTCGAACCCGCGCTCGCGACGAGTTCGGCGCCCGCATCGACGCTGCCCGTCGACGTCTCGATCAGCGCCTTGATCTCCTTGGCCGCCGTGGCCGATCGCTGCGCGAGGCTGCGCACCTCGGCCGCGACGACCGCGAAGCCGCGGCCCTGTTCGCCCGCGCGCGCCGCTTCGACGGCCGCGTTCAGTGCGAGGATGTTCGTCTGGAACGCGATGCCGTCGATCACGCCGATGATGTCGCCAATCTGCCGCGAGCTGTTCGTGATGTCGCCCATCGTGCGCACGACATCGTCGACGACCTGGCTGCCGCGCGACGCGACATCGGCCGCCTGGCTCGCGAGCTCGGCCGCTTGCGCGGCGCTGTCCGCGTTGTGCTTCACGTTGTGCGTCATCTGGTCCATGCTCGATGCGGTTTGCACGAGCGCCGCCGCCTGTTCCTCGGTGCGTTGCGACAGGTCGGTATTGCCCGCGGCGATTTCCGTTGCGCCCACATCGATATTTTCGGTGCCGATGCGTACTTGCGAGACCGTCGCGACGAGCCCCTGTTGCATCGCGGAGAGCGCATGCAGCAGGCTCGTATGATCGCCGGCGGATACCGGCACGGCGGTCGCGAGGTCGCCGCTTGCCATGCGCTGCGTGGCCGCGACCGCGACTTCGAGGTCGCCGCCGAGCGTACGCCGCACGCTGCGCAGCACGAGCACCATCACGATGGTGGCGAGCGCGCCGAGCGCGAACGTGATGGCGAGCCAGCGCACGAGGTTGCCGATGAACGCGCTGCGCACGTCGTCCATGTACATGCCGGTGACGAGATACCAGTCCCACGGCGCGAAGCGCAGCGAAAAGCTCGTCTTCGGCACGGGTTTTTCGTTGCCGGGCTTCGACCACAGATAATCGACGAAGTCGCCGCCGCTATTGCGGTCGCCGGCCTTCACGATCTCGATGAATACATGGGTGCCCGCAGGGTCGGCGAACTGCGCAAGGTTCTTGCCGTCCAGCTCGGGCTTGATCGGATGCATGAGCATCACCGGCTTCGAATCGTTGATCGAGAAATAGCCGTCGGCGCCATAGCGCAGCGCGCCCACCGCGGCGAGCGCCTGCTTCTTCGCTTCCGCTTCGTCGATCGCGTGCTGCTGCGACAGCGTGTAGAAGTGGTTGACGATCGAATCGGCTTCCTGGCCGAGCGTCATCAGTTGCGCGCGGCGTTCCGCGATCATCGATGCGCGGGTCTGCCACGCGCCGAACGCGCCGATCAGGATCAGGCCGATCCACAGCACGGCAATCATCGAGCCGAGTTTCTTGTTGAGGGTCATGGTCTGCATGTCCGGGTGTCTGGATAAAGCGATGTCGATTGCGAGCGCGGTTGTCGTGCGAGTCGAAATACGAGGTCGTGAGATGACGTTGAAAGCCGATTTTTACGGTAATGCCGCGAGGCGAAACTTTGCGAGGCCTCAGTGCAGTTAACGGATGCGCGGCAAACCGCGCGCAGCAGGGGAAACCCTTATGCGGCAACGGTTTGCGCTAATTTTTGTCTGATAAATCAGTGCGTTGGGAAATCGTGGCGAGTGGCGGCATCGCGAGGCGGGAGCGAGCCGTTTGAGCGGTGCGTCGGTTTTCGCATGAACCGCGATAAATCACACATTTTTCAAACTAATTCCACCAATTGCCATAAATGACGCACCAATGCGGCGTCGGCGATTTATTTCCGATATAGTCGCCACTTTTGGTCAGCCGAAAGGGCACCGTAATTGCGGACAGCCCGAACCGATTTGAACAAGAACCGCATTGATCAATTCGATTTTTCCCTAAGAGCGGACGAGCGCTCCCGCGCCTTGTCTTTCCGCATGCTTAGGCTTGCTTTCGCAAGCTCGATTACGATCGATTTTCCCAACGACGTCGCGCGAGCGGCCGTCGACGATTTGCCGCCATTGCAGCGGCCCGCAGGAGCCACAAAATGAATGCACGCGAACCTTCTTTCTCCGCCACCTCGGTCACGTCGCGCAGCGCACGCCTGCGCCAGATGCTGCTCAGCAGCGAACTCGAATTCCTGATGGAAGCGCATAACGGCCTGTCGGCGCGCATCGTGCGCGAAGCGGGCTTCAAGGCGATCTGGGGCTCCGGTCTGACGATTTCCGCGCAATTCGGCGTGCGCGACAACAACGAGGCGAGCTGGACTCAGGTCGTCGATCAGCTCGAATTCATGGCCGACGCGAGCGACCTGCCGATTCTGCTCGATGGTGACACCGGTTACGGCAACTTCAACAACGTGCGCCGCCTTGTGCGCAAGCTCGAGCAGCGCGGCATCGCGGGCGTGTGCATCGAAGACAAGCAGTTTCCGAAAACGAACAGCTTTATCAACGGCGAACGCCAGCCGCTCGCGGATGTCGACGAATTCTGCGGCAAGATCAAGGCCGGCAAGGATTCGCAGCTCGACGAAAACTTTTCGATCGTCGCGCGCGTCGAGGCGCTGATCGCGGGCTGGGGCATGGAAGAGGCGCTGCGCCGCGCCGAAGCGTACCGGCAAGCAGGCGCCGACGCGATCCTGATGCACAGCAAGCTGTCGAAGCCCGACGAGATTCTCGAGTTCGCGCGCGAATGGGCCGGCCGCGGGCCGATCGTGATCGTGCCGACCAAGTACTACAGCACGCCGACCGATGTGTTCCGCAAGGCCGGCATCAGCGCGGTGATCTGGGCGAACCATCAGCTGCGCGCGGCCGTGTCGGCGATGCAGGCGGTCGTCAAGGACATCTACGAGCACCAGACGCTCGTCAACGTCGAAGATCGCGTGGCGACCGTCAACGAGATTTTCCGTCTGCAGGACGCGGACGAATATTCGGAAGCGGAAGACCGCTACCTGTCCGCCTCGCGCGCATCGGGCTCGGCTGTCGTGCTCGCGGCGAGCCGCGGCAAGGGTCTCGAAGCCGTCACGGCCGACCGTCCGAAGGTCATGCTGCCGATCGCCGGCAAGCCGCTGTTGCGCTGGCTCGTCGATGCGTTCAAGAAGCAGGGTGTCAACGACATCACGGTGGTCGGCGGTTATCGCGCCGACGCGATCGACACGGCCGGTATCAAGCTCGTCGTGAACGAACAGCACGAAACGACGGGCGAGCTCTCGTCGCTGGCCTGCGCGCTCGATCGTCTGCAGGGCGATACGGTTGTCTCATACGGCGATCTGCTGTTCCGCAGCTATATCGTGCGCGACCTCGTCGAAAGCGAAGCGCCGTTCTGCGTCGTCGTCGATTCGTCGGATGCGTCGGAAACGCATGCGGCCAACCGCAGCGTGCGCGATTTCGCATGGTGTTCGGCGTCGGACGACCGTGACCTGTTCGGCAACAAGGTGCTGCTGAGCCGCGTGTCGAGCGACGAGAGCGATGCGCCGGCCGGCGCGGCGTCGAAGGCGCCGCAAGGCCGCTGGGTCGGGCTCATGAACGTGCGCGGCGCGGGTCTCGCGCGCCTCAAGGAAGTGGTGGCGCAACTGCGCACGCGTGCAGACTTTGCGTCGCTCGACATGCCGGCGCTGCTCAATGCGCTGATCGAAGCGGGCGAAGAGGTCGAAGTGCAATACGTGCACGGCCACTGGCGCGGCGTCAACGATCTCGAAGACTTCCGCCGCGCCGGCGATTTCGCGCACGCGCAGACGCCGCTCGCACAAGCTGGCGGCGCAGACGAGGGCGCACGATGATCGAAGCAGCACAATTTGTCGAAGCGGCGCGCGAGCGCGGCTTCGACTGGTACGCGGGTGTGCCGTGTTCGTATCTGACGCCGTTCATCAACTACGTGCTGCAGGACCCGAATCTGCATTACGTGTCGGCGGCCAACGAAGGCGATGCGGTGGCGTTCGTCGCGGGCGTAACGCTCGGCGGCAAACGCGGCGTCACGATGATGCAGAACTCGGGGCTCGGCAATGCGGTGAGCCCGCTCACCTCGTTGACATGGACGTTCCGGCTGCCGCAATTGCTGATCGTCACGTGGCGCGGCCAGCCCGGTGTGCCCGACGAGCCGCAGCACGCGCTGATGGGCCCGATCACGCCGGCCATGCTCGACACGATGGAGATTCCGTGGGAGACGTTCCCGACCGAGGCCGACGCAATCGGTCCCGCGCTCGATCGCGCAACCAGACATATGGACGAAACGGGCCGGCCGTATGCGCTCGTGATGCAGAAGGGCAGTGTCAAACCGTATGAACTGAAAGCGGGCACTGCGGCGCCGCGCGGTGCGGCGAAAGCGGCGGTGACGCGGCTCGACGGCGTTGCGCCCGACGCATTGCCGACTCGCAACGAAGCGCTGCAGCGCGTGATCGCACATGCGCCGCTCGATTCGACGGTCGTGCTCGCGTCGACCGGTTTCTGCGGTCGCGAGCTGTATGCGATCGACGACCGTGCGAACCAGCTGTATATGGTCGGTTCGATGGGCTGCCTGACGCCGTTCGCGCTCGGCCTTGCGCTGGCGCGACCCGATCTGCACGTCGTCGCGCTCGATGGCGACGGTGCGGCACTGATGCGCATGGGCGTATTCGCTACGCTCGGCGCATATGGCACCGCGAATCTCACGCATGTGTTGCTCGATAATGGCGCGCACGATTCGACGGGCGGCCAGGCGACGGTGTCGCCGCAGGTATCGTTCGCCGGCGTCGCGGCCGCGTGCGGTTACGCATCGGCGGTGGAAACCGATCAACTGCGCGTGCTCGACGAGGTGCTCGCCGCGCCGCGTGCCGATGGCGTCGGCCCGCGTTTCGTGCGGCTCGCGATTCGCCGCGGCACGCCGGACGGCTTGCCGCGCCCGACGATCACGCCGCCCGATGTCAAGACCCGTCTGATGCGCCATATCGGCGCAAGTGCTGCGTAAGAGCAGGCGGGACAGCCAGCATAGTAAGTAGTCAGGAGAAAGTCGATGTTATTGCTGAATCCCGGGCCAGTAACGCTGAGCGCCCGCGTGCGCAACAGTCTGCTGCAAACCGATCTGTGCCACCGCGAAAGCGAGTTCTTCGATTTGCAGGACGAAGCGCGCGCGCGTCTGCTGCAGATCTATGGTCTCGATCCTGCGCAGTGGACCGCGGTGCTGATGACGGGCTCCGGCACTGCCGCGGTCGAAAGCATGGTGGCCGCGCTCGTGCCCGGGAAAGGCAAGCTGCTCGTGGTCGAGAACGGTGTGTATGGCGAGCGTATCGCCGCGATCGCGACGCAATATCAGATCGCGCAGACGGTGATCAGACACGAATGGATGCAGGCGCCGGACGTGGCGCGCATTGCCGCCGCACTCGATGCCGATCGTGCGATCACGCACGTCGCGGCGATTCACCACGAAACGACGACGGGCCGGCTCAACGACCTGCGTGCGCTTGCCGCGGTATGCCGCGAGCGCGGCGTGCGCTTGCTCGTGGATGGCGTGAGCAGCTTCGGCGCCGAAGCGATCGACTTTGCCGATACGACGATCGCCGCGGTTGCGGCTACGGCAAACAAGTGTTTGCATGGCGTGCCGGGCGCGGCATTCGTGATCGTGCGACGCGACGCGCTCGAGGTGGCCGCGAGCCGTACGTACTATCTCGACCTTGGGCGGCTTGCACGTTTGCAGGATCAGCGCAATACGCCGTTTACGCCGTCGGTGCATGCGTATTACGCGCTCGTCGAAGCGCTGCGCGAGATGGCCGACGAAGGCGGATGGACTGCGCGGCATGCGCGCTATGCGGCGCTCGCCGAGCAGGTGCGGGCGGGATTGGCCGCGCGTGGGATGGCGAGCGTGTTGCCGGCCGACCAGTCGTCGGTCGTGCTGCGCGCATACCGGCTGCCGGGCGGGGTGGCGTATCCGCAATTGCACGATGCGCTGAAAGCGCGCGGCTTCGTTATCTACGCGGGGCAGGGTGGCTTGTCCGCGGAGCTGTTCCGGATTTCGACGATGGGCGATATCCATGCACCGGATATCGAGCGCTTATTGCAGGGATTCGATCAGTTGTCGAAGTAGGCGTCGACCAAAAAAGGCGCGACGGGCGTGAGCTCGTGCGGCAAAGATCGCCGGTCTCGTATCGGCGCAAGCGGACCGTCACATTGCCCTTGCGCCGATGATTCCACAGGTCGACATCGACCTTCTTCGAGCCGCGAAAGCAGCGGAAACTACGAAGCCACCTTCACTAGCACCGGCTTGTCCCGATACTGCGTCGGAAACAGCTTCTTCAGATCCTGGACCTTCGGAATATCGTTGAACGCGATATACGGCTGATCCGGGTACAACGTCAAATAGTTCTGGTGATACGCCTCAGCCGGATAAAACGTGCGATCCGGCTCGATCGTCGTGATCTTTACGCGAACATATGCGCATTTTATCGCTCCGTCAGAGCCTGTATTAAAGAGACGTGAGATTGCTCTGAAAATGACTTTAAGTTGACGTTGCTTAACAGTTTTACATTGCACCTTGTGTACGGATAACTCAGAAACCCGGTAGATTGCCAAGCGAGAATTTCAAACAAAGAAAGAGAGGGCAATACCGGAATGAAGCGGTTCTATATCTTGCAAGGCGACAAGACGACGGCCGGCGGGCTGGTCGTCGATGGTCTGGACTATGCGTTTCACCACGGCACGAAATTTAGCTTTCTCGGAGCCAATGTGTATTGCCCGGCCTGTGGGACGAATGGAGTAATTGTGCCTATAGGCCCCCGCAGAAAATCAAACTTGCTCGGCAAGCAATTTGCGCTCGAAGGCGATGCATGTTGCTGCAGATGTCACCCTTCTCCTGCTCTCATTGCATCACAACGCCAATCAGGTGATTTCTTCGAGGTGCACGAGCTTGTGGAAATGGGATTGACGCCTCAAGGCTTAAGAGCCGCTAAACCACCCAATATAAATTTCGACGAACGCATTCGCGTGGTGAACCCGGCTGGATTGCCCATGGCTGGTGTTCCTTATCACATCCAGACGCGATCGGGCGAAGCATATAAAGGGCTAACAGATTCCGAAGGCTACAGTGAGCGTGTCTACACGGAGATCGAGCAGCAACTGAGTGTCGCCTTGGGCGGTGAAGCGCTTGCGAGGTGGAACGCATGAGAGATTACACGTATCAGATCGTCACCAACTCCCGAGAGGGCTCAAGTGCGGACGTGCTCGGGCCACTGATGCCCGCGCGGATGTTCTTCTTCGTTGTTGTCGAAGAACCGGGCAGGGACGGATTTCTCGTGCGGCATACATATGCCACCGTCGATGATCCCTTCTTGCAGGAATTGAAATTGAGTCCGCTCGCGAATGAGCGACAGGTATTTCCCGAAAGACATGGGCTGTGGCCCAAGGGCACGCAGGAATCGCCGGCGACCGTTGCAGAGCATGTATTGAAGTTCGAATCTGTTACGTCGTACGCGTCCGCAAGTACCAATTTCCCGGGCGGGGCCAAACGGTTCAGCGGCAAGTCGGTCTATGTTGATATTGCGGCCGCGAGACGCTCGGGCGCACGGCTTGTGACCACTGAAGAAATCGTGCTAGCGATAGATCAATACCAGGCAGGCCTCAATTCTGAACAGCGGCGCAAGGCCGAGTTCATCAAACGCAAGATTTTGTCGATGGATAGAGAAGTGCTTGTTCAACCGCGGACTAACGTTCCGGCGACTGGCATTTTTTCAAAGAGAGGCTTGAGTATAACGCTCGGCATCGTACGTTACGCACGCGTCGTGCAGGTGATCGGCCTTGGCTTTACCGCCTACGATCTCGGCGTAGCTGTCGATGATTCGATCAGGTTGAAGAGCGTCCGTCCTGTCGGAAAGGAGGTGATACGACAAGCGAGTGGCTGGGGCGGTGGCGTCGCCGGCGGTTGGGCAACGGCGGTTGCCGCTGCTCGCATTGGCGCTTCAACAGGGTCCCTTGTTGGCATCGAGCTCGGTCCAGGTGCCGTAGTTACTGGTCTGATCGGTGGCATCATCTTCGGAGCCGTGGGGTATTTTGGCGGTTCGTGGATCACGGATCAGATTTCCGACAAGTGACCGGAGGCGTCAGGCAATGTTTTCAATCACGCGCAAAATGAAGCAAGCAGAGGCAAGGAGTGCCGAGCGCGACAGGATCAAATCGCTTGAACAAAGATTCGGTCAGTCGTTCCACCAGCTGCGAGCGCTCTTTGCCGATGGACCGGCAGATTTGGAACGCGCGCGGTTGCCTTCTTATCCCGTCGCCATCTTCAATCGTGACATCGGCATCAACGCGTTCGGCTTAGCCTACGACATGGAGTCGGCGCAGTTCCCGCGTTTTCTGAACCTCGTGCGCACAGCGAGTGAGGAGCGCGACTGGTTATGCTTCCGGAGCGAAGCGGATGGGCGGGCAACCTCTACGCTGCTTCGTACCGAGTCCCGCTTCAGGGGTGTGTCGGTGAAGATGCTGTCCAACGATGTCGAACTGATCCGCTCAATTGAGCGGCAGCGGTTCAGCCCTGCCCCACCGTGGGTCGCGATGTACGAACACGGTCCGTTTCTGTCTCTGTCGCAGGGGGAAGAACAATACTGGCTCGAGCACATCTGGGTGCCATTCTGGCGAAGTCTGACGATCGAGGAGCAGGGTGAATTTGTCAGGGGTGCGCGCGGCGCAACCCGGCACTACCTTTCCGAAGGCCAATGGCGCGATTGGCTGATCGAACTGCGAGGAGAAGATCCGAGAACGCGAAATCTTGACGACGAAGCCGTGGCGCAACTCAACTGGTCGTAGACCGTCGGGCACCGAACGGGCGCTCATCCTTACGAGCGCCCACGTCATTCAAGCAAGACTTCGAAGATCCCTCACGAAGCCGAAGCCACCTTCACCAGCACCGGCTTGTCCCGATACTGCGTCGGAAACAGCTTCTTCAGATCCTGGACCTTCGGAATATCGTTGAACGCGATATACGGCTGATCCGGGTGCAACGTCAGGTAGTTCTGGTGATACGCCTCAGCCGGATAAAACGTGCGATCCGACTCGATCGTCGTCACGATCTTATCGGCGAACACGTGCGCGTTGCTCAACTGCGCGATATACGACTTCGCGATGCGGGCCTGCTCGGGCGTGGTCGGGAAGATCGTCGAGCGGTACTGCGTGCCGACGTCCGGCCCTTGCCGGTTCAGCTCGGTCGGGTCGTGCGCAACAGAAAAGTAAATCTGCAGGATGCGTCCGTAGCTGATCTGATGCGGATCGAACGTCACGCGCACCGATTCCGCATGGCCCGTCGTGCCGGTGCTCACCGTCTCGTATTCGGCTGCCGCTTGCGCGCCGCCGGTATAGCCCGACGTCGCGCTCGTCACGCCCTTGACGTGCTGGAACACACCCTGCACGCCCCAGAAACAGCCGCCCGCCAGCACGACCGTCTCCGAGGCAGGCGCGTTCGCTGCCGTCTCATCGACTGCCGGCGGTGGCACCATGTGTGCCTCGTCGGCCATGACGTGCCGTTGAGTGAAACCGACGCCCGCCACGAGCGCGGCGAAAAGCGCGACAAACGGCAGGCGGCGGCGCAATCGTTGCGCCGCCGTGGCGCCCTTGCGCGAGGGTTGTTGGCTAACTTCGTTCTTCATGGTCGTCTCCGTGATTGAAGCAGGGATCAACCGAACGTGAACGCGTATGCGCGCACGCCCGGGTCGAGAAAGCGGATTTCAAACGTGTGGTCGGTAATCGTGCCGCTCTGGCGGATCAGCTGATAGAGCCGCTGCGTGGTGACCGTGCCGTTGCCGTTCGCGTCGGTATCGCTGCCGTGATTCGAGCCCGGCGCCTTGCCGTCGATCATCACCTGGAAGCGCACCGGCTGTCCGTTCGCAGTCGGTCCGAGCACGAGATGCAGATCGCGTGCATGGAAGCGGAATGCAATCGCGCCGCCCGGCTGATCGAGATCGGTATGCTCGGCGCCGAGCGTCCACGTGCCGTCGAGCGCCCAGTCGTTCAGGCCGAGGCCATTGCCGAGCGTGTAACGGTGCGGCTTGTCGAGCACCGGTTCGCCCGGCGACGCGAAGTTCGTCGCGCGGTCGTAGCCGACGTAGGTCTCCGGCGACTGGATGTCGGCCATCTCGGGCGCGGCTTCTGCGCCCGTGCCGGTGTCCTTCACCATGCCGCCCGGCAGGTTGTGCGCGCCCGCTTCGGTCAGCAGTTGACGGATCACCTGCTCGGAGCCTGCATAGTCGCCTTCGCCGAAGTGGTGCGCGCGAATCCTGCCTTGCGCGTCGACGAAGTAATCGGCAGGCCAGTATTGATTGTCGAACGCGCGCCAGATCTTGTAGTTGTCGTCGATCGCAACGGGGAAGTTCACCTTCAGGTCCTTCACCGCGCGGCTCACGTTGCCGACGTCCTTTTCGAACGCAAACTCGGGCGTATGCACGCCGATCACCACGAGGCCTGCGTCCTTGTACTTGTCGGCCCACGCTTGCACGTACGGCAGCGTGCGCAGGCAGTTGATGCACGAGTAGGTCCAGAAGTCGATCAGCACGACCTTGCCGCGCAGTTGCGCCGCGGTGAGCGGCGGTGAATTCAGCCATTGCACGGCGCCGTCGAGCGACGGCAGCGTGCCTTCGACGGGCAGCGGTGCGGGACTGCCCGGTTGGGCCGCCTGGCTTGCCCGCGACATGGCCTGCGAGCTTTCGACGCCTGCCGCGGCGGCGTTGCCCGATAGAGCCGCGGCCATCGCTTCCCGCGGAGCATTTTTCGCCGGATGCAAGCGGTCGAGCACGTTCTGCTCGAGGCTATTCGTACCGGCAAGCGACAGATGTGTGAGAAAACCCGTGTCCGCATGCGCCGCAATCGCCGCGACACCCGCGAGCACGGCCACGCCGAGCCCGCGCTTGAGCCACTCGCTGATGTGCAGCGATTGCTTCATCCCGCTGAACACCTTGCCGCCGACCACGAGCGCGAGCGCCAGCGATGTCGCTGCGCCGGCCGCATACGAAAGCAGCAGCAACGACGTGTGCACGCTCGCGCCTTGCAACGCGGCGCCGGTCAGGATCAGCCCGAGAATCGGGCCCGCGCACGGCGCCCACAGCAGGCCCGTCGCGACGCCGAGCAGCAGCGATGCCCAGATCGTCTCCGAGATCGTCTGTTTGTTATCGGCGCCTTGTGCGGTCTCCGAAAGCCGCGCGCCGAGCGCGACGAGCGGCCGCGTCATCGAGTCGGACAGCTTCGGCAGCAGCAGTGTCAGGCCGAACAGCGCAAGCACGACGAGCGCGGCGATGCGGCCGTACTGGTTCGCGGCGACCGCCCAGCCGCCGCCGACCGCGGCCAGCGCGCCGACCGCGCTGAAGGTGGCGGCCATGCCGGCGAGCAGCGGCAGCCCGCTTTGCAGAAACGGCTTGCCCGTGCGTGCGAACACGAACGGCAGAACCGGCAGGATGCAGGGGCTGACGATCGTCAGCACGCCCCCCAGCCATGCGATCAGAAACGGAATCATCTTCGGCAACCTCGGCAAGCGATGCGCGCGCCGCATACCGGCGGCGCTCTTCCTGCCGATGCGCGGCCACGTCAGCACAACGCGGCGCCTGCGCGATCAACAGGTTCCTTTCATCGGGCAAACACCGTTTTCCGCTAGTTATTCCCCGATATATCGCTTGGTCGCGTCATGCTCGCGAAAATGACAGTTGCGGCACGCGCATGGATCGGCTCCGGGCGATATGCAGCGTCGAGCGTCGGGCCTTTTTCCATTACGTTTGCCAATCCGGGCGTGCCGCTAACGACCTTTTCGCGCCGGCGGCTCGAACTGTTCCACGAGGAAGTCGATGAATGCGCGCACGCGCGCCGCCTGGTTCTGGCGGCTCGGGTAGTACACGAAAAGATCGGCGTCCGGCAGCACGAAATCGGGCAGCACGACACGCAGCCGGCCGCTTTTCACGTATTTCTCGAGATCCCACTCCGAGCGGATCAGGATGCCGTGACCGTCGAGCGCCCAGCCGAGCACGATGTCGCCGTCGTTGCTCGACAGCATCCCGTGCACCTTGACCGCTTCGCTGTGCTGCTCGCGCACGAAGCGCCAGATACCGTAAGCGTCGTCGTTCTGACGGTGCACGATGCAGCGGTGATGCGCGAGATCGGCCACTTTCTGCGGCGTGCCGTTGCGTTCCAGATAGGCCGGCGACGCGCATAGAAAGCGCCGGTTCGACATGATGCGCCGCGCATTGAGGCGCTGATCGGGCAACTCGCCGAAGCGGATGGCCAGATCGAAGGCGTTTTCAATCAGATCGATTGGCCGGTCGGTCACCTCGAATTGCACTTCGACATCGGGATACGCCTTCGCAAACTTCGATACGACCGGCGCAATGGTCGTGCGCCCAAAGCCGAGCGACGCGTTCACGCGCAGCAGGCCGCGCGGCGCGGCGCCGTGGCTCGACACGGCGTCCTCCATTTCCTGCACCTGCGCGAGGATGCGCGCCGCGTGCTGCAGGTAGATCTCGCCTTCCGCCGTCAGGCTCACCGTGCGCGTCGTGCGGTTTACGAGCCGCACGCCGAGTTTTTCCTCCATCTGGGCGAGGCGCCGCGTCGCCGCGGGCGGCGTCAGATCGAGCGCGCGGGCCGCCGCCGAGAGGCTCTCGTGGCGCGCCAGCAGGACGAAAAACTCGAGGTCGGAGTTGATGTCGGTTTTCACTGAAACTGAATTATCAATTGAATATTGCTGAATTCTAACGCGCGTCGCCAGACGTAATCTTTCGTCTTTCAAACGTCGTATGCACCGGCAGCGTGCAGGATTTCTGGAGACTCCCGAATGAAGATCGTCGAGATTCGCGAAAAGACATTTCCTATTAGTTCGTCGATTCGCAATGCCTATATCGACTTCAGCAAAATGACACTGAGCTGCGTCGCCGTGATTACCGATGTGATCCGCGACGGCAAGCCGGTGGTCGGTTTCGGTTTCAACTCGAACGGCCGCTACGGTCAGGGCACGCTGATGCGCGAGCGCTTCATTCCGCGCATCATGGCCGCCGACCCCGCGTCGCTCGTCGACGACAAGGGCACGAACCTCGATCCGCACAAGATCTGGGCGACGATGTTCACGAATGAAAAGCCGGGCGGCCATGGCGAGCGCTCGGTCGCGATCGGCACGATCGACATGGCGATCTGGGATGCGGTCGCGAAGATCGAAGGCAAGCCGCTGTTCCAGCTGCTCGCGGACCGTTACGGCAACGGCGTGCCGGACCGCAAGGTGTTCGTCTACGCGGCAGGCGGCTACTACTACCCGGGCCAGGATCACGAGAAGCTGAAGGACGAGATGCGCAGCTATATCGACCGCGGCTATACGGTCGTCAAGAAGAAGATCGGTGGCGGCTCGCTCGACGAAGATCTGCGCCGTATCGATTCGATCCTCTCGGTGCTGCAGGACGGCCAAAAGCTCGCCGTCGACGCGAACGGCCGCTTCGATCTCGATACGGCAATCCGCTATGCAAAGGCGCTGTCGCAATACGACCTGTTCTGGTACGAAGAGCCGGGCGATCCGCTCGACTTCGAACTGCAGGCGACGCTGCGCAACTACTACGACAAGCCGATGGCGACCGGCGAAGATCTGTTCTCGATGCAGGACGCGCGCAACCTGATCCGCTACGGCGGCATGCGTTCGGATCGCGACTGGCTGCAATTCGACTGCGCGCTGTCGTACGGCCTCGTCGAATATCTGCGCACGCTCGACATGCTGCACGAGCACGGCTGGTCGCGTAAGCGCTGCATTCCGCATGGCGGCCACCAGATGTCGCTCAACATCGCGGCCGGTCTCGGCCTCGGCGGCAACGAGTCGTATCCGGATCTGTTCCAGCCGTTCGGCGGCTTCCCCGATGGCGTGAAGGTCGATAACGGTTACATCACGATGCCCGATCTGCCGGGTATCGGTTTCGAAGGCAAGAGCGATCTGTATCAGCAGATGCAAACGCTGCTCGCGTAATCGCGCAGCTCGATAAAGGCCGTTTGTCCGTCTGCATCGGGAGTGCAGCGGGCAAGCGGCTTCGTCGTAACAACGGGGATCGCGCGGGGACAAGCGGAAACACGATGGGCGCGAACTCCCCATTGTCATGTTCCATCGGTACGCTGGCCGCTTTTTCGGGCTGCCGGCATGCCAGCCGAAGCAGAAAGTGAGAAGGAGACCGAAGATGAGAATCAGGCAAACCCTTTCGAAGCTCTACGTGCAGGTGTTGATCGGTATTGCGATCGGCATTCTGCTCGGGCATTTCAATCCCGATGTCGGCGCGCAGATGAAGCCGCTCGGCGATCTGTTCATCAAGCTGATCCGGATGCTGCTCGCACCGATCATCTTCGCGTCGGTGGTGGTCGGCATCGCGCGCATGAACGATATCCACGAAGCAGGTCGCGTCGGCGTCAAGGCGTTGCTCTACTTTGAAATCGTCTCGACTTTCGCGCTGGCGATCGGTCTTGTCGTGGTGAACCTGATGAAGCCGGGCGTCGGCATGAACGTCGACCCGTCGCATATCGACGGCGCGGCGATCGCGTCGTACACGCACGCGGCGAAAGAGCACGGCGCGATCGCATTTCTGACGGGCATCGTGCCGTCGACGGTGGTCGGCTCGTTCGCGAACGGCGACATGCTGCAGATCATTTTCTTCTCGGTCCTGTTTGCGATCGCGCTCGCGAAGATGGGGCGGCGCGCCGATCCGTTCGTCGACATGCTCGACACGTTCCTGCACGGCATGTTCGGCGTGGTGCGCATCGTGATGTACGTCGCGCCGATCGGCGCATTCGGCGGTATCGCGTTCACGGTCGGCAAATACGGCATCGGCACGCTCAAGCAGTTCGGCGAGCTGATGCTGTGCGTATATCTGACGTCGGTCGTGTTCGTCGTCGTGATTCTCGGCGTGGTCATGCGCATGTGCGGGCTGTCGCTGTGGAAGTTCCTGCGCTATATCAAGGATGAAATCCTGATCACGTTCGGCACGGCTTCGACCGAAGCGGTGCTGCCGCAGATGCTCGTGAAGATGGAACAGCTCGGTTGCCGCAAGTCGGTGGTCGGCATGGTGCTGCCGACCGGGTACACGTTCAACGCGGACGGCACGTCGATCTATCTGACGATGGCGGCGATCTTTGTCGCGCAGGCGATGAATATCCATCTCACGCTCGAAGACCAGCTGATCGTACTCGGCGTGCTGCTGTTCACGTCGAAGGGGTCGGCCGGCGTGGCGGGCGCCGGTTTTGTCGCGCTCGCCGCGACGCTCGCATCGATGCATCAGATTCCGGTAACGGGCCTCGTGCTGCTGCTCGGTGTCGATCGTTTCCTGAACGAAGCGCGCGCGGTGACGAATCTGATCGGCAACGGCGTGGCAACGCTTGCCGTCGCGCGCTGGGAGGGTGCGCTCGATCGCGCGACGGCGACGGCCGTGCTCGACGGTCGCATCGATCCCGATAACGACGACGGTTCGCCGCAAACGGTGGGTTTCGACTCGGTGACGGCGCAAGGCCGTTGAGTGCGCAACGAATGCAGCGCAGATGAAACAGGCGCAGATGAAACAAGCGCATGAATGGCAGCAACCAGCAGCGATGTGACCGGACTTTCACAGACCGGTCACAAACCTTATCGATACGCTTCGGCGCAACGTATTTTTCCGCTGAAAGCCTCAAGTTCGGCGTGCCAGTGCCGTTGTAATCAGCGATAGACCGGGCCGTTTTTTCGATCGTTCGATCGCCGCCCGGTTCGTCCAAAAACAACTCATCTGGTCAATCATGTTCGCACGCCTCTCGATCTCCGCCCGGCTTTGGGCCACCACCGCAATACTCGGCGTTCTGATCGTCGCACTCGGACTGCTCGCGCAATTCGGCATGCAGGATCTGAGCGGCGATCTCGACTACGCATACTCGAACCAGCTTGCTTCGTCGATCGCGCTGGCCAAATCGAACCTGAATCTGACGATCACGCGCACGACGCTCGATCGCGCGCTGTTGCATCCCGAAGCGCCCGATGCGCCGAAGCTCATCGACAAGGCCGCGAGCTACCTCGCGATTTCGGACGAGGCGTGGAAGGACTACAACGCGCTGCCGCACGAAACCGAAGAGCAGGGTCTGGCCGACGCGGCCAACGCGGCGCGCAATGCGATCGTCCAGAATGCGCTGCTGCCGCTGATGGATGCGATGAGGAAAGGCGACGGCAAGACGGCCGACGATATCGCGATGAACGTCATCATCAAGTACACGGTGCCGCTCGCGAAGTCGTGGGACGCGCTGCAGCAATGGAAGCTCGAGCGCGGCAAGCGCGCGTTCGATGATGCGCAGAGCCGGTTCCGCATGCTGCGCACGATCGGCATCGTGCTGATCCTGATCGGCATGGGCGCCTGTGTGCTGTGCGCGAACGGCCTGAACCGTTCGATTTCGCGGCCGCTCGCCACGGTGCTCGAACAGTTGCGACGCATCGCGAGCGGCGATCTGACGGGCCGTCTCGACGTGCGTTCGCAAGACGAGATGGGCAAGCTCGTCGAAGGCTTGAAGACGATGCAAGGCGGCCTTGCCGATACGGTTCGCCAGGTCACGCATAGCTCCGAATCGATCTCCACCGCGACGCGCCAGATCGCGGCCGGCAACGGCGACCTGTCGCAGCGCACCGAAGAGCAGGCCGCTTCGCTCGAAGAAACGGCGGCGAGCATGGAGCAACTGACGGCGACGGTCAAACAGAATGCCGACAACGCCCGGCAGGCTCAGGATCTGGCCGGCAAGGCAAACGTTATCGCGGGACGCGGTGCGACGGTGGTCGGCGATGTCGTCGAGACGATGGGCAGCATCGATCGCAGCTCGCAGAAGATCGCCGACATCACGGGCGTGATCGAAGGCATCGCGTTTCAGACCAATATCCTCGCGCTGAATGCGGCGGTCGAAGCGGCGCGCGCGGGCGAAGAGGGCCGCGGCTTCGCCGTCGTCGCGGGCGAGGTGCGCAGCCTCGCACAGCGTTCGTCGGCGGCAGCCAAGGAAATCAAGGAACTGATCGGCGACTCGGTCGAGCGCGTCAATGCCGGCGCGCGCCTCGTCGGCACCGCGGGCGAAACGATGGAAGAATTGCGCCAGTCGATCGCGCACGTAACCGCGATCATGGACGAAATCGCCGCCGCTTCCGAAGAACAGCGCGACGGCATCGAGCAGGTCAATCGCGCGGTGACGCAGATGGATCAGGTGTCGCAGCAGAACGCGGCGCTCGTCGAAGAGGCTGCGGCGGCCGCTGCCGCGCTGGATGCGCAGGCGCAATCGCTGCGCAAGGCGGTGTCGGTCTTCCAGCTCGGTTGAGCGGCGCCGCGCCGTTATCGGCTATCGCAACGATGCGATAGCCGACGTTCCGATGCGTTACTGCGCAGTCAATACGTGACGCGCGTGATGCCGTCGCTCGACAGCAGGCGCACGCGTTCGCCGGGACGGAAGACCCCGTCGTCGGTGTTTTGCGTGATCGCGCGCCACGTGCCGTCGTCGAGGCGCACGGTGATTTCCTGACCGTGCTGCTGCGCGAGTTTGTGCTGCACCTCGCTGCCGGCCACCGCACCCGCGACGCCGCCGAGTACGCCCATCAGCAGCGAGCCGTGTCCGCGGCCGATCGCGCTGCCCGCCACACCCCCGAGCAGACCGCCGCCGAGTGCGCCAAGCACGCCGGGCTGGCCGTTGTTCGCGTCGATCGTCACGTTGCGCACATTTTCGACGGTGCCCATGCGGATCGTTTCTTCGCGTTGCGTCTGCGCTGCGCCGTAGATGCCGGGCGAACCGGCGGGCGACGCGCAGCCGGAGAGCGCGAACGCGCAGATCAGTGTCGAGGTGCCGGCGATAACCAGTGACCGTTTCATTTTTTCCCCTTGTTGCGCATCGGTGCCACCCGGTCGGGCGCTTGCCCCGCGCTTCATTGACGATTGCAGGGTAGCGGCGCTGAATGAGGCCGCAATGAGGGGAGCACACGCCGAGCGAGCGCGTGACATGGCGCGGCTTGCACCGCGCGGCCTGGAACGCAACGCCTGCCTTGCGGTAAATCGCGCCTCGTCGGTGCCTGCCACGCGCGAAAAGAGGAAAGTTGCGCGCGCCGGACCGTGGAACACTGTTTGCTATCGCATGCATGGCTGCGAATTTACGCAGTAGATTTTGCGCAGTGTGTAGCAATCGGCCGCGCGGCAAGCGGTACGAAAGCACGCTGGCATGCTCGCTCACCCAGACCCGGCCAGCCACGCGCAGGACCGCCGTCGCCGTTCGCAGCAGAACGGCGACGCGTGGCGAGAACGGCCGGGACTCGACTAACCAGAAGATGGGAGGCGTTGTGGCGTCAACAAAAAGGACCGGCCGGGTGGTTGGCTTGACGAATATGCGCGGAAAGAGCCGGCGCGAGAAAAACAGGCGCGGTGCGGGCGTGGGCAAGGCCGCATTCTGGGCGACGGCGACCGCCGCCGCGGCATTGGCGGCACCGGGTGCCTATGCGCAAACGCCGTCGCCGCTCGGCGAATGGCAATATTCGGCCGGCATCCCGCTCGAGAAACTGTACGAGCCGAAGCTGCCGACGTGGGAAACCCGCGTCGGTGCCGGCATGACGTTCGAGCCGCGTTACGACGGCTCGTCGCGCTATCACATCCTCGCGGGCCCGAGCCTCGATATCCGCTACAAGGATCTCGCGTTCCTTTCGACCGGAGAGGGCCTCGGCGTCAATGTGCTGCAGGGCCAGAACTGGCGCACGAGCGTCGCCATGGTGTATGACCTCGGACGGCGCGCCCACGACGATCCGCAGCATCTGAATGGTCTTGGCAATATCAACCCGGCGCCCGAGATCAAGCTCGCGGGCGAGTATGTGATCTCGAAGGAATTTCCGTTGACGTTCCGCACGGCGATCACGCGCAGCCTCGGCGGGTCGAACGGCTGGGTCATGGATCTCGGCGCGTATATGCCGATGCCGGGCAGTTCGGAGTCGTTCTTCTGGTTCGCCGGCCCGTCGGTGACGTTTGCCGATTCGACCTATATGAACAGCTGGTTCGGCGTGAATGCCGCGCAATCGGCCGCGTCGGGCTTGCGCCGGTACGATGCGAGCGCGGGCCTCAAATCGGCGGGGTTCGGCATCACGATGATCTGGTTCGTCAACAAGCACTGGTTCGTGACGGCCGACGGCGCGCTCAAGCGGCTGCTCGGCAGCGCCGCGAACAGCCCGATCATCCAGACGAAAACCAACGGCGTCTGCGATATCTCGCTCAACTATCAGTTCTGATGCCGTTCCGGCGCGTGGCGTTCGACGCGGGTGAAGCGCTTGCGCGCGATTGCGCAAGCCGCTTCGTCAGCGCCTGGACGCAGATGGCCAGTGCGGCCGCTTGCGCGAATGCCGCGAGGGCGGGCTCGCGCGTCAACGCGAACGACAGAACGAGGCAGAACGCACCGAACGAGAAGCGGCCGGCAACCATGCCGCGCAGCAGCGCGATCACGAACGCCGGACCGTGCGCGCGGTGCGACGACACGGACAGCACGACGCCCATCAGCGGAAACACGGCCAGCACGCCGCTCCAGCTCGCGCCGAGCCGCCCCGATAGCGCGGTGACGATCAACGTGAGCGCGATGCCTGCGAGCATCCGGCCCGCGAGGTCGATGCGCGTGAGCGGCGCGCCGTTGGCGATCGCGCGGCTCCTTGGCAAAAACGCATTGCCGAAACCGACACCGAGCGCAGCTGCGCCGAGCGCCCATGCAGTCGATGCGGACCATGCGAGCGCGCCGGACGAAATGGGCAGCAGCGCAAGCGCGTTCGCACAGGCGAACCACGCGGCGAGTCCGGCGGCGAGCGCGACGCGCCAGTGCGCAACGCCGCACGTCCACGCGTAGCCGAAATTGAACGCTTCCGATGCGAGAATCGCCGCCAGCGACAGCGTGGCCGCATGCGCACCGAACGAAGAACCGTGCTGCAGCACGAGCAGGTAGAGAATTGGGCCCGCTACGACCGGCAATCCGGCGAGCCATCCGGCGACCGCCGGTCCCCACCATTTGCCCGACATCGAGACGATCAGCAGGAAAGACGGAACCAGCGTGAGCTTGAGGGCAAGCATGTCGAACGCGCGGATTTTAAAGCCGGAGTATACCTGTCTACCTGTCGGGGCCTGCCGGAAATGCATTGCCGGGCGACGCTTCTGGTTGCCGGCACGCAGCGAACGCGGCAGATGGCCGTGCGACCGGCAATGACTGCAATAACGGTAATCGACGAAACCAGCCTGCGGATTGGACGCCTATGCTTTCAGACTCTTTTCGCGTCGAGACGATCGACGCACCCGACGATCTCGACGCGGCCACCGCGGCGCTCGTGCTCGCGAATGTCGAAGACCCTGTCGTGCGATGGATTTTCGACACGCCGCTGCGCATGATGACCTATGCGACGCAACTGTTTCGCGTGCTGGTCGCGAACGCGTTCGCTGCGGCCGCTTTGCAGCGCACTGACGACGGCCTTGCGGTCGCCTGCTGGCGGCCGCCGGGCGTCCATCACGACGACGGCGCGATTGCCGCGATTCTGCAGCAGGGGTGCGCGCCGGAGAAGCTCGAGGCGCTCGGCGGCGTAATCGCGGAACTCGAACGCTACGAGCCGCAAGGGCCTTTCTGGTATCTGTCGGCGCTCGGCGTCGACCCGATCGGGCAGCACCGCGGGCGCGGTGCGTTGCTGTTGCAGGCTCGCCTCGCCCAATGCGATGCGGCGCATTTGCCCGCGTACCTGTGGTCGTCCAACGAGCGCAATGTGCCGTTCTACGAGCGGCACGGTTTCGAAGTGCAGACGATGCTGCGCGTGAGCACCTGTCCGCCGATGATCCCGATGGTGCGCCGCGCGCGTTGAGCGGCGGTGAGCCGCACACTACGCCGCAATGAGCGCAATGAACCGCAATCAGCCGCGAGGCGGCCCGACAAGTCGCCTCGCCTCCAGCCCAGGCACGCGTCCGTGGCTCTACACGGGGTCCTTGTCGGGAGGCCCTTCGGGGCGCTGCGGTTCGTCGTTGTGATGGCCGGGCGACGGCGGCGTGAGCGGATCGCCCTCCGGGTCGCGCGTCGGGTCCGCGAGCGGTTCGGGAATCGGAGTGGTGTGCATGCGGCAAATCATGGCGTTACCTCGTGCTTGCCTTGTATCGGTTAGCCAGATGCGGGGAGCAACGTGGCCGGATTGCTGATCGATGCCCGATGCGCTTTCCTGCAACAGATAGCGTAGGCGATCAGGGTCGAACCTGCTCGGGCTTTGCTCGATCGAACGTGCGGCCTGCGTCGTGCGCCGCGCCCACGGCGCACCGGCGCCCCGGCGTCCCGCCCGGCGTCAATTCGCAAGCCTCGACGCGCGGCCTTCATCTGCCCATGCGATGCTCGCCGGCCGAGCGCCGCGCGGTATCGAGCCGCCAGTAACGTTCGCCTGCAAACACGTCGGCGTAACCTTCGGGACCGAACGCGCGTAGCTGGCTCGTGTACGCGCTGATCGCTTCGCGCTTTATCAACGCCCGGCGCTCGCAGTCGAGCGTGTGGTCGGCCGCCGGATGCGCGGGCGTTGCGACGATGCCGCGCTTCGCGAGGTCGACAAGACGCTGCTGAACCTGGCCCGGCATCGGCCGGTAGATCGCTTCCTCGTACGCGAACCACGTCAGATGCGAGAGCCGCGGCAGGATTTCGCAGCATGCGTCGAACACGAGCCGGTGATCGGCATGAAAAAGCCCGAGCGGCATCAGCAGCGTGTTCGCGGTCGAGCCGTAAATGGTTTCTTCGAGCGCGGCGGCGAGCTTGCCGATCGACGGCGAATCGAGATACTGCGCGTCGCGAAACGGCAGCCGCACCGGTATTGCGTCGAGCACCGCGAGCGCGTTGTCGTCTTCGATCGTGCGCGCATGGACGGATTCGTACGCGCCGGCGAAGCCGGCTTTCGTATCCCATTCGGTACACATGTCATGCTCGGGCGGCGCGGCGAACACGGTGCAGACCGCGGCATCGGGAGAGGTGGCGAGCAACGCGCCGCAACTGAACACGGCGTCGTCGAAATGCGGGGATACGACAAAGAGACGCGGATTGGTTTCGCTCATGGTTTGTGAGTGGACGGACCTGCCGGGGTGGTGGGCGGGCGGCCATCGTGGCGCCAGGCGGCCGCGGCTCCTCACCAGCTTAGATGCAAAACCGGCGCGCTGCTGCGGGTTTTATTGGCCGACAATTGCCGGTTCGCCTGCAAAGAGCGCAAGCGTTGTGCCTGTGGAGGCAGAGATAAATACGGGCGGAGATGAACACGGGCGCGCCGCCGTTCCCGGTCACCGGGCGCCGACGGCGCGGATTGCCGGTTTTGTGGCGTTTGTAGCGGGCTGATAGCGGCGCGGTAGCGGTTCAGTCGCGGCTTAGCTTACGCAGATCGTCCGGCGTGTCGACATCGGTCAGCACGCCCGCATCGTCGAGATCGAGCCGCGTCACCGCGTGCAGCGCGAACAGGGCGCGGGCGCCCGTGTCGCCGTCGAGCGCGAGCAGCGCGTCGCGATGTGCGGGACCGAAGCCGGCCGGATGGCCGCGCTGCCCGCGGTAATACGGCGCCACGATCGATGCGCCGCTATCGAGCGTGCGCGCGACCGCTTCGATCGTGGCGACCGCGATGCGCGGCATATCGGCCAGCGCGACGATCCAGCTTTCGGCGTCGTCGCTGGCCGCGACGCCGGCGGCGAGACTTGCGCCCATGCCGCGTTCGGCGTCCTTCGAAAACACGACGTCGCAGCCGGCGTCGTTGAGCACGCGCGCGAGCGGGTCGGAGCCGGGCCGCACGACCGCGATCACGCGCGGCACGACAAGCAGCAGCCGGTGCGCGGCTTCATGCGCGACCGGCGTGCCGTCGGGCAGACGCGCAAGCAGCTTGTTGTGGAGGCCGTCCGGATCGAAGCGCGATCCATAACCGGCGGCGAGCAGCACACCGGTCGCGAGCGACGCATAAGCCATGGGCGGCACCGGAAGAAGGGAATGAGCCCGATTGTGCGGCGCAACCGGGGTGCCACGCAAGTCGCATAACGGCTCAGCACCGGCGCTCGCGCTAGACGAAATGCCGCTGCGTGCCGGGCATCACCTTGTCGAGCGTGATCGGCAGATCGCGTACGCGCACGCCGCTCGCGTGATAGACCGCGTTCGCGATCGCGGCCGGCACGCCGGTAATGCCGATCTCGCCGATGCCCCTGACGCCGAGCGAGTTGATGTGCGGATCGGGCTCGTCGAGCATGACGACATCGAGTGCGTTGACGTCCGCATTGACCGGCACGTGGTATTCGGCCAGATTCGCATTCGTGATGCGGCCGACGCGCGGGTCGAGCGTGCTTTCTTCCTCGAGCGCCGCACCGATGCCCCAGACGATGCCGCCCATCAGCTGGCTGCGCGCGGTCTTTTCGTTGAGCACGCGGCCGATGTCGTAGACCGCCGTGACGCGCGCCACGCGTATCGTGCCGAGGTCCGCGTCGACGTGCACTTGCGCAAACACCGCGCCGAACGAATGCAACGAATAGCGTTGCCGCTCGTCGCCCGCTTTCGCGCTGGCGGTCGCCTCGATCGGCTGGCCGCCGGCGCGCGCGAGCACGGCCGCGGCCGGATCGCGTTTGGACGGATCCTTGCGGCTGACGACCCAACCTTTTTCGACGGTGACGTCCGCGACGTCGGTGCCGAACACCGGCGAAGCTCTATCGGCCAGCGCGAGCGCGATCAGTTTGTTGCGCACTTGCGTCGACGCGTCGCGCACGGCGGGCGATACGCTTGCGGCCGAGCGCGAGCCGCCCGAACCCGGCGCGTTCGGCAGCGTCGAGTCGCCGAGCGCGAAGCGGATGTTTTGCGTCTCGAAGCCCAACGCATCGGCGGCGACCTGCGTCATCACCGTGTAGGTGCCGGTGCCGATGTCCTGCGTGCCCGATGCGACGAATGCCGTGCCGTCCGGCAGGATGCGCGCGAGCGCTGCCGCCTCGCTGCGGTTCGCCGGATACGTCGCGGTCGCCATGCCCATGCCGATCAGCGTGTTGCCGGAGCGCATCGAGCGCGGCGCGCCGCTGCGGCGCGACCAGCCGAAACGTTGCGCGCCGATCTCGTAGCATGTGCGCAGCGCTTTGCTCGACCACGGTTTGCCTTCCTGCGGGTCGAGTTCCGCGTAGTTTTTCAGACGCAACTCGAGCGGGTCCATGTGCAGCGCGACCGCGAGTTCGTCCATTGCCGACTCGAGCGCGAACGAGCCCGTCGTCTCGCCCGGCGCGCGCATGAAAGTCGGCGTGCCGACGTTCAGTTGCACGAGCCGGTGCGTCGTGACCTGATTCGGTACCGCGTAAGACATTCGCGTGACCATGCAGCTGGTCTCGGTCCAGTCTTCGAACACCGAGGTGACCGAGATGCTGTCGTGGCGCATCGCGGTCAGCGTGCCGTCGGGTTTCGCGGCGAGCACGAAATGCTGCTCGGTGCGCGGCCGCGCACCGACCGGCCCGAACATCTGCGGCCGCTCGAGCGCGAGCCGCACGGGGCGGCCCGTCTGCTTCGCGGCCATCGCGCACAGCGTGACATGCGACCACGACGAGCCCTTGCAGCCGAATCCGCCGCCGATGAACGGCGAGATCACGCGCACGTTGTCGACCGGCATGCCCAGCGCTTTTGCGACCGCGACCTTCGCGCCGGTCACGCCTTGTGTCGAATCGTAGAGCGTCAGATGCGGGCCGTCCCACACGGCCATCGTCGCGTGCGGCTCCATCGGATTGTGCGTTTCCATCGGCGTCGTGTAGATCGCGTCGACGCGCACCGTGCCTTCGCGCAGGCCGGCGTCGACATCGCCGCGCTTCGTATCGGTTTGCCGTCCCTGCGGATTGTCGGGCGCATGCATGCGCGCTTTCGCCTGCGTGAAGTCGAGCGCGGCCGGCTGGCTTCGATACGCGATACGCAGCTGATGCGCAGCGTCGGTCGCATGCTCGAGCGTATCCGCGACGACGACCGCGACCGGTTCGTTGCTGTAGTGCACCTGGTTGTCCTGCAACAGCGAAAGGCGCCGGCCCGCGGGCGGCGCGAAGCCTGCCGTGCCATTCTGCGGCAGGCGCGGCGCGTTCTGGTACGTCATCACGAGCAGCACGCCCGGCAGCGTCTCGGCGCGGGTCGTGTCGATCGACGCGATCGTGCCGTTCGCAATCGTGCTCGTGACGAGCACCGCGTGCGCGAGCCGTGCTTCGGGAAACTCGGCCGCATAGCGGGCGCCGCCGGTCACCTTGAGCACGCCGTCGGTGCGGTCGAGCGGGTAGCCGATCATGTTCATGCGAGACCTCCCGCGTCATCGGCAGCCAGGGTAGAGGCCGGGTCGGCGGCCTGCTTGACGGCGCGCACGATGGCGCGCTGCGCGAGTTCGATCTTGAACGCGTTGTCGCGCTGCGCGCGCGCGTCGGCGAGCGCCGCGGAGGCCGCCTCGCGCAACCTCGCATCGGTCAGCGGATGGCCGTTCAGCGCCTGTTCAGCGGCGCTCGCGCGCCACGGCTTGTGTGCGACGCCGCCGAGCGCGATGCGCGCGTCTTTCACTGTGTTGCCGTCCATCTGCAGCGCGGCTGCGACCGAGACGAGCGCGAACGCGTAGCTCGCGCGGTCGCGCACCTTCAGGTAATGCGCGTGGTCGCCGAAGAGCGGTGGCGGCAGATCGACCGCGAGGATCAGCTCGCCCGTTTGCAGCGTCGTATCGAGGTCCGGGCGAGCGCCGGGCAGACGGTGAAATTCGCCGATCGGCACCGCGCGTTCGCCGCTCGGGCCGCGCACGCGTACGACCGCGTCGAGGGCCGCGAGCGCGACGCTCATATCCGACGGATTGACCGCGATGCATTGCGGACTCGCGCCGAGAATCGCGTGCGTGCGGTTCAGGCCTTCGAGCGCGGCGCAGCCGCTGCCGGGCAGGCGCTTGTTGCATTGCGCGAAGGCGGTGTCGTAGAAGTACGGGCAGCGCGTGCGTTGCATCAGATTGCCGCCGACGGTGGCCATATTGCGCAGTTGCGGCGATGCGCCTGCGAGAAAGGCTTGCGAAAGCAACGGGTAGCGTTCGCGCACGAGCGCATGATTCGCCGCGTCCGCGTTGCGCACCAGCGCGCCGAGGCGCAGCCCGCCGTCGGGCAGTGTCGCGACCGTGTCGAGGCCGCCGATGCGCGTGATGTCGATCAGCCGCATCGGCCGCGACACACCGCCTTTCATCAGGTCGAGCAGGTTGGTGCCGCCGCCGATATACATCGAGCCTGGCTCCTGTGCGGAGCGTAATGCGCCGTTCACGTCGGCGGCGCGTTCATAGGAAATCGGGTCCATGCGCGCTCCGTTACGCGTGAGTGGGAATGTGAGCCGGGACGAGGCCGATGGTATCGGCGCGGCCGTCGTGGCCGGCGCTGCCGGTGGTCGTGCCGCCGGCATTCGCCGCGCGCACGGCTGCGACGATATTCGCGTAGGCGCCGCAGCGGCAGAGGTTGCCGCTCATGCGCTCGCGGATTTCATCGTCGGTCAGTTGCGTCGGGCGGCGCCGCACGTCCGCGGTGACGGTGCTCGCCGTGCCTGCGCCGAATTCGTCGAGCATCGCGGTCGCCGAACACAACTGGCCCGGCGTGCAGTAACCGCATTGAAATGCATCGTGCTCGATGAACGCGCGCTGCAGCGGGCTCAGCGCGCCGTTTTGCGCGAGGCCTTCCACGGTCGTGATCTTTTCCCCTTCATGCATGACCGCAAGCGTCAGGCATGCATTGATGCGGCGACCGTCGGCGAGCACCGTGCACGCGCCGCATTGCCCGCGATCGCAGCCTTTCTTCGTGCCCATCAGGCCCGCGTATTCGCGCAGCGCGTCGAGCAGCGTCACGCGCGGTTCGAGTTGCAGCGTGTATTCGCGGCCGTTGATATCGAGCTTCACCGGCCGCGCGGCAACGGGCGCGGGCGGCGGTGCCGTCGCAGCGCCCGGTTGCGCGGGCTGCGACTGCGCATGCAGATGCGGGGCGGCGCCGACGGTCGCGGCGGCCGCCGCCGATTGCAGGAAGCGGCGGCGCGACGGTTGGGCGGGAGCCGCGCCGGCGGTGCCGGCAGTGTCGTCGTGCGCATTCTCGTGGTCGAGAGCGTGATCCTTGAACATGGTGTTCTGCTTGCTCCAGGAAAGGCCATTGCAAACTCGCAAGCGTCGGGCGCGTGTTGCCTTGAACGGCGAGCACGCCACGCGAGGCGATGGCCGGGCGGTAGTAGACGGAAACCGGAACAGCAATTTCGATGCCCCGCTCCCGATCTGCGAGACGCGTGGGGCGCGCGACGTGCGGCCGGCATCAAAAGCCGCGGCGGGCAACAGCGCAAGGGCGAATACGGAAGCCGGAATCGGCACGCGCTTCAACGCAGCACGTTGCACGCAACAAAGTCAAAAGTAAACAGGCGCACCAGAGTCTTGCGCGATTGAAAGTCAAAGTTCACGCGGAGCGTGCGTCATGACAGCGTGTTAAACACGGTTGAAAAGAATGTGATGCGCAAAGCACAGCAGGCCATGCATCCGCGGCATAGCTGCACGTTGCACGTCGTCGTTGGCCATAGGTCCGCTGCATAAGGGTCCGAGCGCCCGTTTCAGGCCATCGAGCCGGAATCGAAGCGCCGGACGCGCTCGCATCGGGCCGATGGCCCGTGAGCCGATCGAGCAGTTTCATGAGCCGACGCGCCATTCACGCCAAACGGGTGTCCCCCTAAAGTTCAACCCATGCCGTCGCAGACGGTACACACCAAACCGAAGGGGATTTGCGATGAAACGCTTGAACAAGGCTCTGATCGTTGCTTCATTCGTTGTCCTTCCGCTTGTCGGCCATGCGGCGGACAACGCGCCGTTGACGCGCGCACAGGTCCGCGCCGACCTGATCGCGGCTGAACAGAATGGGACGTTTCCGCTGAGCAAGGTGCACTATCCGGAGCCCGGCTGGAATCCGTCGGCGGTCTACGTCGCGAACAAGGCCGCTCAAAAGATGGCGCAGGAAGCGGCGAACCGGCAGGCAAACGGTGCGGATAACAGCGCGGATAAGAGCGCGAACGCCAGCGTGGCGGCATCGTCGTACGGCGGCTCGAACTTCGGCAGCTCCGCACAAGGGGCGCGCTTCGATAGCGCCGATCTTGGGCGGGCACATCCGGTCGACCTGTATCGCCATCATTGAGTTGAGACCTGGTTATGCAGATGCAGGGAACAGAGCTCGCATGTCGATTCGTTATGCGAACGAGACGGCCGCCTCGATCCTGTGTTTGCATGATGTGCGATGCGACGTGAACGCTTTGACCGATGCGCCAGACAGTATGCGCGATGGCTATGACACGGTTGATGGTGAATCCATGTCAACTCTGTCATGAATGGAAGCCTGATTGTTATTGCGGTCATGTTCCGTAAAATTCACGTCGCATCAGACCCGCAATCTGTAACGATGCCGAAGCCTGCTCGACATGAAAGAGAAGGCTTTCGCCGATTTGTTGAGGACGAGATGGATTTGTCTGCCGTTGAGGCGTTTGTGCGTGCCGCTGAAGCCAGGAGTTTTACCGGCGCAGCCAAACAGATGGGGTTGACGGCTTCCGGCGTCAGCAAGGCGGTCAGCAGGCTCGAATCGCAAACCGGTGTCGTGCTGTTGCATCGCTCGACGCGAAGTGTCGGGCTGACCGCGGAAGGGGCCGTGTTTTTCGATCGATGTCGCGAGATTCTCGCCGGTCTCAAGGACGCGGAGGCGGCGTTGCAACAGTCCGCTCAAGTGCCGTCCGGCCGCTTGCGGATTGCGGCGCCGATGGCATTCGGCCGGTCGGTGCTGATGCCCGCGCTTGTCGCGTTCAAGCGGCAGTTTCCCGACATCACGGTCGAAACGAGCTTCTCGGATGTGATGCAGGACATCATCGAGGAAGGTTTCGATATCGCGGTGCGTATCGGCGATCTGCCGTCGAGCCGTCTGATTGCGCGCGAGGTCGGTTTTGCGCACTGGGTGGCTTGCGCGAGCCCCGAGTATCTGGACGAGTACGGCAGGCCTCGGACTCCTGACGATCTCGCCGGGCACGATTGCGTGGCGTATATGTCGCCCGATACGCGGCGTTGCCGCGACTGGCACTTCATGTCGGGCAGCCGCGACTGGACCGTGCGCGTCGGCGATACCGCGCGCCAGGTGGTCGACCAGTGCGACGCGCTGATCGATGCGGCGCTCGCCGACTCCGGCATCGTCTACGTGCACAGCTATATCGCAGCGGACCATCTGCGCACGGGCAGGCTCGAGCGCGTGCTCGACGGCTACAACACGCCGAGGCGCACGGTTCACATCATCTATCCGACCTTGCGGCAGCTTTCGCCGAAGGTCCGCTCGTTCGTGGACTTCGCAGTGGAGGCGATCGCGGGTTGCAATGCGCTGTATCGGCCGAGCGAAGAACTCGATGTAGCTTGACGAACGCGGCGGCGCGGCTTTGCCGGTCGAGACGGCTGTCCCGCCCGCTTCGTGGCGCGCGTTCCCGGCACAATTGCGCCGTTGCTGCGAGCGCGCGTGCCGCGATCGTCAATCGATGCCGTGAAACACCGCGTCGTCCGGGCCGAGATACGCGGGCGGACGCCAGGCCGCATCGCGCATCGAATGCTGGACGAGCGTCTCGACGCCGAGCAGCACCGCGAAAATTGCCATGCGCACCGGAATGCCGTTGTCGGTCTGCCGGAAGATCGCGAGCCGTGAATCGTGGTTCAGATCGGTGCTGAGGTCGTTCGCACCGGGACGGCTATCGCGCGGCAGCGGGTGCATGATCAGCGTGTCGGGGCCGCACGCGCTGTCGACGAGCGCCTGGTTGATCTGGAAATCGGGCGTGTAGCCTTCGAACGATTCGTCGGTGAAGCGCTCTTTCTGAATACGCGTTGCATAAACGACGTCCGCGCCGCGCAAGCCGTTCGTCAGATCGTGCGTCTGCTCGATCACGTGGCCGTTGCGCGAGATCTGCTCGACGATATACGTCGGCATTTCGAGCATCGGCGGCGAGATCAGCGTGAACTTGATGCCGCGATAGAGCGCGAGCAGCTTCACGAGCGAATGCACGGTGCGCCCGTACTTGAGATCGCCGACCAGCGCGATATGCGCACCGTCCACAATCTTGCCGAGACGCGAGAACTCGCGCTGGATCGTGTAGAGATCGAGCAGCGCCTGGCTCGGATGCTCGCCGGGCCCGTCGCCGCCGTTGATCACGGGCACGTTGGTCGCGCGCGCGAATTCCGCGACCGAGCCTTGCTCCGGGTGCCGGATCACGAGCGCGTCGACATAGCCGCTCATGACGCGGCTCGTGTCGTAGATCGACTCGCCCTTGGCCATCGACGAAAACGTGAAGCCGGTCGTGTCGCACACCGAGCCGCCGAGCCGGCAAAACGCCGCGCCGAAGCTCACGCGGGTACGCGTGCTCGCTTCGAAGAACAGGTTGCCGAGCACAGCGCCTTCGAGCACACGCGAGATTTTTCTGCGGCGCGCGATCGGCTGCATGATGTCCGCGACGCGAAACAGCGCCTCGACCGAATCGCGCGAGAACTGGTCGACCGACAGCAATTGCGGCTTGCCTTCGAACAGCATCTGGCTCGCCAGCGTCGGGCGGTGCGAATCTACGCTTTGCGTATATCTTTCGGGTGCGGCGCCGCTTACGACGATTTCCGAGACGAAGCGCTCGACGATTTCCGGCATCGCGCGCGACTCCTGCGAGTCATCGGGCAGCAGCCAGGTGTCGAGCGCGCGGCGCGACACGCCGATGCGGCTCGCGAAGCCGTCGCGAGTCAGATTCATGCGACGCATCGCATCGCGCAGAAAGGCTTGTTGCGGAACGCTCATTCGGGCACCTCGTGCAGTCGGACCGACGTTGAGATCGACGTTGGCTGTTTCGTCAGCGGATATACGCGATGCGTATATTAATGCGCCGACGACCGAAGTCAAGGAAATATCGAAAAAGCCGGCGCGGCGAGCCGCGCCGCCTGCTCAGTTCAGAAGCGCGGATGCGTCGCGATGGCTCCGGATCTGCTGGTGCATCAACGCGCCGAACGCATCGGCCGTCAGCGGACGGCCGAGCAGAAAGCCCTGCATTTCGTCGCATTGCATGTGTTTGAGCTTGTCGTACTGCGACTCCGTCTCGACGCCTTCGGCCACCACGTCCATGTCGAGCGAGTGCGCGAGGGCGATGATCGCCGACACGATCGCCTGGCCTTCGTGGCCGTCGTCGTCGAGCCCGTTCGTGAAGAAGCGGTCGATCTTCAGCTGTTTGACGCGAAAGCGCTGCAGGTACGCGAGGCTCGAATAGCCGGTGCCGAAATCGTCGATCGAGATGTCGAAGCCCGCCTGCTGGAACTCGTGGATGGTCGCGATCGTCTTCGGCGCATCCTGCATCGCGACGCTTTCGGTGATTTCGAACATCAGTTGCGCGCACGCGACCTGTTCGGCCCGCGCGATGTCGAGAATGGTCGGCACGAGTTCGGGCTGGATCAGCTGGCGCGGCGACAGGTTGACCGCTACTTTCATCGGCGGCAGGCCGGCCGCTTCCCAGCGCCGGATCTGGCGGCACGTCTCGCGTACGACCCAGTAGCCGATCTGCACGATCTGGCCCGAACGCTCGGCGATCGGAATGAAATCGACGGGCGCGAGCTGGCCGAATTCCGGATGATCGAGCCGCAACAGTGCTTCGGCGCCGGCGACCTCGCCGTTGTCGCCGCGGAATTTCGGCTGGAAATGCAGCGCGAAATAACCTTTGCCGAGACCTTCGTGCAACGCGCGCTGGATTTTCAGCGTTCGCATCGCGGCCTCGTTCATGCGCGCTTCGAAGAAGCGGTAGATGCCGCGGCCTTCGCGCTTCGCTTCGTACATGGCGGCGTCCGCGTGGCGCAGCAGCGTGTCGACGCTGTCGCCATCCTGCGGGAACAGCGCGACGCCGATGCTCGGCATCACCTGCAGCGGCTGGCCGTCGGCGACGATGCCGTCGCGCATGCGCGCGAGCACGGCGTCGGCCATCTGTGCGGCATCCTGTGCCGACGTCAGGTCTTCGGCAAGAATCACGAACTCGTCGCCGCCCAGACGCGCGACCGTGTCCGCCGCGCGCACCGATTGCAGCAGACGCAGCGCGAACGCCTTCAGCACTTCGTCGCCGAACGCGTGGCCGAGCGAGTCGTTGATCGTCTTGAAGCCGTCGAGGTCCATGAACAGAATCGCGAACGGCTTATGGCGCGCTCGCGACACGTCGATCGCACGCCCGATCCGCTCGGTCAGCGAACTGCGGTTCAAGAGGCCGGTCAGCGTGTCGTAGGTCGCAAGGCGCACGATCTGGTTGTTCAGCGTCGAGACCGAGCCTGCGAGCACGCTTGCACGCGCATCGAAGCGCGACAGCAGCAGCGTGACGACGAGAATCGCGAACGTGAACAGAATGACGCTGGTCGCCAGCCACTGCGCGTGCTCGCCGGCGATCACGCTCGGGTTCGCGCCCTGCACGGCGCCGCAGATCGCGCCAGGCGCGAAGTCGGCGGCGGCCATGCCCGTGTAGTGCATGCCCGCGATCGCCATGCCCATCAGCGCGGCTGCGCCGATCCTTTTCACGATGATGCGGCGCTGGCTCGAATCGCGCAGCGTGTGCGCGATCCATAGCGCGGCGATCGACGCCGCGACGGCGATCGCAAGCGAAGCGGCGAACAGCGCGGGTTCATACCGGATGCCCGGTGCCATGCGCATCGCGGCCATACCCGTGTAGTGCATGCCGGCGATGCCGGCGCCCATCAGCACGCCGCCCGCGATGAGGCGCGGGCGCGACAGCGTGCGCCGCGTGACGATCGCGAGCGCAAAGTAGGACACGACGAAGGCGATCGCGAGCGACGCGCCGGTGATCGGCAGATCGTAGCCGAGCGGGATCGGCAGCGAAAACGCGAGCATGCCGATGAAGTGCATCGACCAGATACCGACGCCCATCGCGGCTGCGCCGCCCGCGAGCCACGCGCGGCGCTGGCGCGAGACCGCCTGCAGCGTGATGCGGCCCGCGAGGTCCAGTGCCGTGTAGGACGCGAGCGTGGCGACGACGATCGACAACGCGACGAGTGCAAGGTTATACGAGCTCGGCATGGCAGGTTCCGCGGTAGATAACTCCTTTACTGGTTATCGACGCCGGCTTGCAATTATTTAATACGCATCGCGCGTTGCGCGAGCGCAGTTGCGAACCGCCGGACCGGGCGGCGCATTTTTGCCACATCGTCGCTGGACGCGCGTTTTCGGCGTATTGTGCTGACGAGTCCAGGCGCGCTGCACTGAGCCTTCGTGCGCAGACCGATTGCCGGACACTGAAAGAGAATGCGGGGAAATCCGAGGTGCCGGGACGATGACCTTGCCGAACGATGACGCGCCTACGCCGCGCGACGCCTGTGTACAAAGCCTGCTCGATCACGCGGTCAACCGTGTGCGGGCCGACACCATCGCGTTCGCGCGACTGATCGGCGCGAAGCTTGCGAGCGGCGCGCTGCAGGAGCTCGGGTTGCCGCGCGACACGCTCGGCGCACTGGCCGCGCGCCATTTCCCCGGCGCCGTGCTGAGCGGGGCCATGCCGCTCGAAGCGTTTCCCGAACACCCCGATGCGACGCAACATCAGTCATTCGTCGACGATCTGCGCCGGCTGTTGCTGCGTCACGAACGGCCACCGATCGCGAACGCAATCGACGCGTGGTGCCTCGCCACGATCGTTTCAACCGCGTGCCTGCGTGGCGATCACTTGTGGCGCGATCTCGGTCTCGATGGCCGCGACGACGTCACCGACATCATGACGCGCCACTATCCGAGGCTCGTTGCGCGCAACGTCGACAACCTGCGCTGGAAGCGCTTTCTCGCCGAGCAGGTCGCGCTCGACAAAGGGCGCACGCCCGGCCCCGCGCCCGGATGTCCCGGCTGCGAAGACTTCGGCTTCTGTTTTCCGAAAACGTGACGAAAACGGGGCGGCAACGCGCGGGCGATTCCGGTATAAAGACCGCTGCTGCACCCCCCATCCACGTTCCAGGAGAAGTCGATGTACCCAGTTCGTAAGCTGATCGCGACACTCGGTCTGCTGGCTGCGGTTGCGAGCGCCGCGCCCGCGTTCGCGCAAACGGCGCCGGCCGGCGCGCCCGCCGCGACGCCGGCCGGCGACGGCACGTTCCTGCTCACCGTTTTCCTCAAGCACGACCAGTCCAAGACGCTGCCCGAGATCAACAGGGAACTCGCGAAGCAAGGGTTCTACAAGGCGTTTCCGCCGCCGGGCATCGAGGTTGTTTCGTGGTACGTGATGATGGGCGTCGGCCAGGTCGTGACGCTGCGCGTGCCGGCCAACCGGCTGCGCGAACTGAACCGTGTGCTCGAGGAAACCGCCTGGGGCGGCTACCGGACCGAATTCTATCCGACGTACGACTACAAGGCCGCCGCGGAAGAGGCGCGTAAGACGGAAGGGAAGTAGGTCGTCCAGGGGCAGCAAGCGGCAGCAAGCGGCAGCAAGCGGCGCGCACAACGCGGTGCGCGCCCCTACGGACTCGCTTCGTCGGCGGACGGCAGGAACGGCAGGTTTGCCGTTGCGAACATCACGGCGGCGAGGGTGACGATGCCGATCAGGATGCCTTCGAGCCGCATCAGCGCGGGCAGCGGATCGGCCGACCAGTGATGGTCCTGCACGAACACCATGATGAACGCGATCGTAAACTGGCGGCCCACGTAGCTTGCGCCGGCGCTGCCGCTCTGCACGTGGCAGCCCACCCACACGCCGCACGACAGCGCGATCAGGCATGGGATCTCCTTGCCGTTCATGAGCGGCAGCAGCGCAATGCCGAGCGCGCCGGCCAGCACACACCCGGTTACCCGCTGCACCATCTTCTGCACGACCGGTTTCTGATCGCGGCTCGTCAGCGATGCGGCGGGCAGCACCATCACGGCGACCGTGGTCACGAGCGCCTGCGCGAAGCCAGGCAGGTTCAGCGTATAGGTGAGCGCCGCGATGATGGCGATGGCCAGTCCCGATTGCAGACCGAGCAGCATCCGCGCGGCGCGCAGCTCGCGCAAGGGCGGCGCGGCCGCGGCGGCGGGCGAGGGCGCCGCGTCGCCGGTCCGCCTGCGCCGATGCCATTCGATCACGACGTGGAAAAGCCCCGCCACCACGACGCACGACAGCGTCCCGACGAGCACTTCGGCGACTCGCAACACGGCGAACGACGCGGTCTTCTCCATCGACCCGAGGATGTGCGCCTCGTAGGTGACGAGCAGGGACGTGATGCCGCCGAGCACCCACGCATATGAAGCCACCGCGCCGTTGCCGGAGTAGACGCAGAAGCCGCCGATCGCGCCGATCACCGGAATGAAGAGCCACGGCCGGTCGCCGATCAACGGGCCGACGACGGTGCCCACGAGCGCGCCGAGCAGCGTGCCGAGGATGCGGTACGTGGAACGCTCGATGCTGCCCTGGAAGCTCGTCTGCATGACCGCGAAGCCGCTGATCGCGGCCCACCAGGTGTTCGTCAGATGCAGCGCGTGCGCGACCGCTACGGCGAGTACGACCGACAGCACGGTTTGAGCGCCGAACAGCGCGCGCTCCTGCGACGGCTTCCATGCGGCGAGTTCGCGTCCGAGCGAAACAATCGCCGAGCGCGAGAGCTGGGTATAGGCGTTGAGCGGATTCATCGGCGGCGGCTTCGGAGTCGCGCGCCGCCTAGCGCGTGGCGATGGCCGCGGCGGCGCCCGCCATCATCGTCGCGCTCGCGCGATTCGCGATGCGCACGGCGCGCCGGCTCGTCAGCAGCTTGCGGGCGCGCGCGGCAACGAGCGCCCAGCCGAGATCGACCGCGCTCAATACGACGAGCATGGTGAGCGTGAGCTCAAGCCAGGCGAGCGTGCCGACATGCGACAGATCGACGAGCGTCGGCAGCAGCGCGAGATAGAAGACCATGATTTTCGGATTGCCGAGCGTGACCGCGAGCCCCGCGCCGAACATGCGCCATGCCGATCGATGCGCGGGCAACGGGCTCTCGCGCACGTCGGCCGGCGCTCGCCACATCTTCCAGGCGAGGTACAGCAGATACGCGATACCGGCAACTTTCAGCGCGACGAACACGGCCGCGAACGTGTGCGCGAGCGCGACGAGACCGGCGACCGCGCAACCAAGCCAGAGCGCTTCGCCAAGCCACATTGCGGCGAGGAACGGCAGCACCTCGCGCAGTCCGTTGGTCATCACGCGGGCGACGAGCGCGGCGATACTTGGGCCGGGGGAACCGGCCGCGACGACGAGCGCGAGTGCAAAGACAAGCAGACCAGACAAAGCCATCGTGATGTCTCCGGGTGACCGTTCGTGATGCCCGTCAGTGCGCGTGGAATTGCAGCGGAGCGCAGGACGCTGCGCTATCGGGCATTCTGCTTGTGCGCTCGCCGCGGGCGTGGGGCGTTCGCGGGCCGGTTCATTATAGCGGCGCGTTGTCGCGTCAATGCAGGTGAGGCAACGGCGTGGCGCGCGACGGCGCGCCGGCCGCGACATCGAGATTGCGCGCGTCGCGTTCTTTTGTGCGCGCTTTCGCGGCGCTTATCCTCGCCGGTATGCATTCACGCGACGCCACAGCGCGCCGACGACCAGTGACCCGACGCCAAGCCCGATGCCCAGCAGCACGATCGAACTCATATGGTCGCGCACGAGCGGCACGTTGCCGAACAGATAGCCGCCGGCAACGAGCGATACGATCCACAAGGCCGCGCCGGCGATCACGAACGACGCGAAACGCGCAAACGTCATCCGTGCGACGCCGGCGACGAACGGCGCGAAGGTCCGCACCACCGCGATGAAGGGCGACAGCAGGAACGTGTAGCCGCCGCGTGCCTCGTAGAACGCGTGCGCGCTGCGCAGCGCGTTGCGGTCCAGCCATCGATAGTCCGCGCTGTAGACCTTTTCGCCGAGCGCCCGCCCGAGCAGATAGCAGACGATGCTGCCCGCGACTGTCGCTGCGAACAGCACCGGCACGACGAGCCGGATGTCGAGCGCGCCGGTCGCGGCGAACGCACCGCAGATGAAGATCAGCGGATCGCCAGGCAGAAAGAACAGCGGTAGAAAACCGATCTCGACGAACACGATCGCGAACAGCATCGCGTAGACCGCAGGGCCGTATTGCGCGATCAGCGACGGCAGGTGCTGGTCGAAGTGAAGGGCGATTTGCAGAAGATGCAGGGGATCCATCGGCGGGTCTCTGAATGAAAGCTTGCGCAAGGCCTCGTCAGGCAACGGACATCAGTGTAACGGGGCTTGGCATCGAGGTCGGCGCTCCCGCATAGTGACGCGTTTGCCAATCGCGCGTTCAACCTCTACCCCCTCCCAATTGAAAACATTTGCCACACGCGTCGCGCTGCTCGGCATGGCGTTGTTCGCCTGCGCCGCCCACGCGATACAACGTCCGCAAGCGGGCATCCAGCCGGACGCATACAAGGTCATCGTGCTCGATTCGGGCGAAGCGCAACTGACGCTGATCGACGAAGCGACGCGTCAGGTGGCCGGCACCGAAAACACCGGGAAAGAGCCGCATCATCTGATGATTACGCCGGACCAGAAATCGTTGATCGTCGCCAACTCGGTGTCGAACAGCCTGATGTTCGTCGACCCCGCGAACGCGGCCGTGCAGCGCGTCCTGCAGGATATCGAAGATCCGTATCAACTCGGCTTTTCGCCCGATCATCGCTGGTTCGTCACCGCGGCGCTGAGACTCGATCGGGTCGACATCTACCGGTTCGACGGCCGCAACCTTTCGCTCGCGAAACGCATTGCGCTCGGCAAGACGCCAAGCCATATGACATTCTCGTCGGACGCGCGCACCGTCTATGTGACGTTGCAGGACTCGGGCGAACTCGCCGCGATCGATCTGGCCACGCAGTCGGTCGACTGGAAAATTCCGGTCGGACGCGACCCCGCGGGACTGTGGATGACGCCCGGCGATCGCGCTCTGCTCGTCGGCATGACGGGCGAAGACGATGTCGTGGTGGTGGACCCGCGCACGCGTGCGGTCGTGAAGCGGATTCACACGGGACGCGGCGCGCATAATTTCCGCAATCTCGACGACGGCCGTCACGTTGCCGTGACCAATCGCGTCGCCAACACGATCAGCATTCTCGACTACGCGACGCTGCAGAACGTCGGCGAAATCGACAACCTGATGCCCGGCCCCGACGATATGGAACTGTCCGCCGACCGGCGCTTCCTGTGGGTGACGTTCCGCTTCTCGCGGCATGTCGGCGTGATCGATCTGCCTGCGCGCAAGCTCGTGTCGACGATTGCCGTCGGGCGTTCGCCGCATGGCATCTATTTTCAGAATCGCGCGCCGGTATATCCGCCTAATCCCGATTGACGGCCGATAAAAAACGCCCGGAACGGGTCCGGGCGTTTTTCGACGTTGCGCGCTATTGTCGTGCGAGCGCCGCGCAACCGTCGCGCGGCGGCGCTTGCCGAAGCGCTCGCGCTTGCGTTTCAAGCGGCTTCAAGCTGGTTCAAGCGGCTTCGAGCGACGGATAGTCCGTGTAGCCCTTCGCGCCTTCCGCATAGAAGGTCGAGGCATCCGGCTCGTTGAGCGGCGCGTTCAGTTCGAAGCGGCGCGGCAGGTCCGGATTGGCGATAAACAGCTTGCCCCAGGCGACTGCGTCGGCTTCGCCGGCGTCGAGCACCTGTTGCGCGGTTTCCTTCGTGAACTTCTCGTTCGCGATATACGGGCCGCCGAATGCGTCCTTCAGCTTCGGTCCGATACGGTCGTCGCCGAGCGCTTCGCGTGCCGCGATAAATGCGATCTTGCGCTTGCCGAGCTCGCGCGCGACATAGCCGAAGGTCGCGACCGGGTTCGAGTCGCCCATCGAGTGCGAATCGCCGCGCGGCGCGAGATGCATGGCGACACGATCGGCACCCCAGACGTCGATGCATGCGTCCACCACTTCGAGCATCAGCCGCGCGCGGTTCTCGATCGGACCGCCGTACGCGTCGGTACGCCTGTTCGTGCTGTCCTGCAGGAACTGGTCGAGCAGATAACCGTTCGCGCCGTGCACCTGCACGCCGTCGAAGCCAGCCTTCTTCGCGTTTTCCGCGCCTTTGCGATACGCAGCCACGATGCCCGGGATTTCGGAGATGTCGAGCGCGCGCGGCGTGACGAACGGGCGCTGCGGACGCAGCAGGCTCACATGGCCTTGCGCCGCGATCGCGCTCGGCGCGACCGGCAGATCGCCGTTCAGGAAGTGCGGGTCCGATACGCGACCTACGTGCCACAGTTGCAGGAACATCAGGCCGCCGGCTTTGTGCACGGCGTCGGTCACGAGCTTCCAGCCTTCGGTTTGCTCGTCGGACCAGATGCCCGGCGTGTCCGCATAACCGACGCCTTGCGGCGTGACGGAAGTCGCTTCGGACAGGATCAGTCCGGCGGATGCACGCTCAGCGTAGTACTGCGCCATCAGCGCGTTCGGCACGCGGATATCGCCGGCGCGTTGGCGCGTAAGCGGCGCCATGATGATGCGGTTCTTGAGCGTGAGATCGCCAATCTTGAGCGGATCGAACAGAGTCGGCATGAGGGTTCACCTTTGTCTTGTGGGCGCAAGCCCGTGGCTATGGGTTCGGCGTTGGGTCCAGCTTGCAAGGCACGTTTGCAGTACACGCTGGATCTGGCTTGACGAAGCTGGCGTTGCGCATGCGTGCGTCCGAAATCAAAGGCCCGTGTTCATCTGCTCGACGAACGCCTTGATGACTTCCTCGTTGCGCTTGAAGAAGATCCACTGGCCGACCCGCTTCGACGTGACGAGCCCCGCGCGCTGCAAGGCGGCGAGGTGCGCGGAAACCGTCGACTGCGAGAGGCCGCAGCATTCGTCGATTTTTCCCGCGCACACGCCGTACTCGAGCGGCAGCTCCTGGTCGGAGAAGTGCCGTTCGGGGTCGCGCAGCTTCGCGAGAATCTCGCGGCGCACAGGATTGGCGAGCGCTTTGTGGATCGCGTCGATATCGATCGTCATCGGAACTGCTTCAGGTTCGTCGAGTTAGCTTTCAAACCTTTGCGGCCTCCCGTTTCGAGGCGGAGCCCGCTTTCGGTGCACGCAATTGCATCGTCAGGTACCGAATCTTATATCGGAATTTTGCGATATGTTTGAAAGCCATTCTGGGGTAGGGGTCGGGCTTTGTTGCAGAACAGTCCAGTGTGCGAGGCAGACAAAGCCTGTGGGAGCCTGTTCGCACCAGCCGCGTCGCGATGACGCGTTGCCGCTACGATGTCCCTTTGCGTATTTCAGCCTGAAGCTCTGGCGAAGCGATTTCACCGATGTTTCGAAAAGCACGCGAAAGCTGATCCAGAAGCTTTCCCTCGGCTCCGTGCTCTTCGAAGCACGTCTTCCACTGGCGTACCTCACTCCACACCCGGCGCATGATGCCAACGGCTGTCGGTCGTCCTGACACGAAAGCCGAGTAGTGGCTCAGAGCGTTGTCCAGCGTAGCGAGCTTGCCTTTTTCCCCTACGCCAAGATGCAGCCTTCGCTCGCTGGCGAGGAGGGGGCGGGGAACGACGTCGTACAGAGGGCTGAGTACCCAGCCATCAAGCCGCGGGTCCCGTACGAAGCCATGGTTGCGAAGATGGTCGTCGTCGTTGGTCTCGAAGATGTTGAGCACCATGCGAGCAAACATCTCCTCGCCATTGGCTCTGACACAGCCCGGGTGGACGTATTTGTGAATGGCGCGGCCCAGGTCCGCGTAGGCCTTGTCCGGTGACTCCAGCTCACCGCAGGCCACGAGCGTGAGGCCGCTCACGAACGGAAGCCTGCCTTCGACGCGGCGCTCGCCCGGACGGGTGTCGTGCAGGGCGCCCGTGGATAGTTTCTGGCCAGCCTCGCCCCAGAAGCGGTCGAAGCGACGAATGAGCATGACTGGCAGGCCGCCAATGTCCAGATAGCGTACTTCGGGGACCGTCAGGCCGCAGCGGCGGGCGAGCTCCAATGTGCATGCCTCTGCCCGGGCCACATCGAACGTGTCGCCCTTCGCCGGGAACTTGGCGAGCCATAGTGCCCCTTCGTCGTCGCGTACCGAAGCCTTGGGCCGAGCGCCGCCAGCGGAGGGACCGGCACCGAGGAAGCTCTCGAGGTTTGCCGGCACCGGAGCCCCGTTCTCGACGGCCTCTGCCGCCTCCAGCACGTATTGCAACGAATGCAGGTCGCTCGCGGATGCCGAATCAGGACTCGTTCTCTGTTCCCGCACGTCCAGGGCGCCGACGCGGTCCCCGCCGGCGTGCAGCAGGTACTGCACTTCAAGCAAACCATTGGCTGGGGCCTTCAGGCGCGCTTCAATCACCCTGCGTCCCCAGGCGTCGGGAGCCGCGTCGCGAATACTTCCAAACTCGCCGAGTCCGTTCAGCGGGAACAGCACTTTTCCCTTGATGGCCCGACGGTCGCCAAGCGCAAGGCTCACAGGGTCCAGTTCGAAGGATTCCTTACGCTGGATATATTGCGTGCCGTATGCGAACTCACTGGCCAGCTCGCGGTTCCGGACATTCGCACCGTCCGTTTCCGTCAGACCGAGGATGCCGGCCGGGACGAACCGATTGCCATCGGTTTGCGCGATGTGGCTGAAGACGAAGACTTCTGCTTTGCTGCGCGCCATCAGAAGTCCAGCCGCTCCAGTTCGGCCTTGCTCGGTTCGCGCACGCGCCGCGTCGTTTCACGCGCCGCCAACGCCTGCAGCGAAGGGTCGTCTTCCTTCAGAAGTGAAAGCAGGCTGACACCGGGCGCGATCGCTTCCAGATACCGAAGTATTTGTGCCTGCGTGCGACCGAGGTCGCCCTTCTCCAGCAGAACCGCCGTCGAGCGGGAAATTCCGGCGCGAGTCGCCGCATCCGCTTGACGAATGCGCCGGGCAATACGCAAGCGCGCCAGCTTCTCGCCGAGCTCTCGAGCTTCGCGTAGACGCTCGGGGCTCATCATCGGTTGCTCATCGCGCTTCATGTTTGCAATCCCGGTCTGAAAACCTATAACGCCTATTTTTGCAGACATCTTATCTCTCGCTTTGGAGATGTCAAGTTTGCAATGGCAATCATTATGCAGATAATGACTGTGATTACAGTCATGCTCACTTGGGGGCGGCGGGGAACGGTGGTGTTGAGTGTATGACCGCGCCGTTATCCATCTAGCAAGGCCAGACAGACCTTATCGTCGTCAGACGGTGGCGCGGTGGCGCCTAGGCAGGGCTTTTCGATAAGGTTGTCGCAGATGTTTGCAATGCAACTAACTGTCTGCTGCAGTCCACGACTTTCTGGCGCGCAGACCCGCGCGCGCATCACGTCACGCTGACAGGAAAGGCCGCAGCGTACTGCCTGGCAAGCGGGCCTAGCGGTTGCCGTCAAGCAGTTCGCCGAGCATTTCGTCGAAGGCAGCCTGAGCGTCTTCGAGTTCCTGCAGCGCGGCGTCGAAAGTCTGCAACGCGATCTGCGACGGGCGGCCGCTGCCGGCCGGCGGGAATTGCGACTGCAAGGCGGCGAAGGCCGTCTGCACCTGCTGCGTGGCGGCGACCACGCGCTCCATCGCTTGCGTTTCTTCGGCTCGTGCCTGTTCGGGGTTCATGATGTTCAGGGGCTCCCAAGGCTCTCGGTTCGATATGCGGATATGTGCGCAGGTGCGGCGTCGCGCGGCGCGATGCGGCGTTCACTATGCCACTCGCGCTGCGAGCATCAAAGTGCGGCGCCGTGTACGCGCCAATCACAACAGCGGTAATGCGCCGGGCGACTTCACTTCTCGCAACGACAGCGCGGATTCGATCGAGGTCACGCCCGGCAGCGCGCGCACCTGGTCGCGCATGAACGTGCCGTAGTCGTCGAGGTCGCGCGCAACGACCTGCATGACATAGTCGGCAGTTCCCGAGACGTTGTGGCACGACAGGATGCGCGGTATGGCCTCTACCTCGCGCTCGAAGCGGTTCGCGAGTGTCTTGTCGTGCACCGCGAAGCGCACGTAGACGAACGCAAAGACGCCAAGCCCCAACGCCCGGCGCGACAGTACCGCGCGATAGCGCTCGATGAAGCCCTCGTTTTCGAGGCGCTTGAGACGTCGCGCGCAAGGCGTTTCGCTCAAGCCGACGGTCTCGGCGAGCTTCGCGTTGGACATCCGGCCATCGGTCTGCAGTGTGGCAAGCAGCGCGAGGTCGATTTTGTCGAGGTCGTTCATGGTGGTGGAATAGGCCAATTAATAGCCGAATTTTAGAGCAAAGCTCCAGTTTACGTCACTGTTAGATCGAAAAACGCCAGAATGCTCTCGCGCGACGCGTGCAACATGAAGGCCATCGACATCGCAACTTCACGATGGAAGCCGACATGATTTCCGCTCATCTGCTGGTTCTGTTTATTGCGGCGCTTGCCGTTGTCTGTGCGCTGCCGGGACCGGACATGGCGCTCGTGCTGCAGACGACGATCGCGCGCGGCACGCGTCAGGGCTTCGGCGTCGCCTGTGGCCTTGCGACTGCGCGTGCGCTGCACGTCACGCTGTCCGCGTGCGGTGTCGCCGCGTTGCTGCGCAATGCGCCGTGGCTTTACGAAGTCGTGCGTTACGGCGGCGCCATTTATCTGGCATGGGTGGCCATACAGATTTTTCGCTCGCCGGTGTTCGCGATGCCCGATAAGGATGGACGTCCGATGGTGGACCAGAGCCTGCGGACCGCCTATGTGAAGGGTCTCTTCACGAATCTGCTGAACCCCAAGGCCTTGCTGTTCTGCTCGGTCCTGCTGCCGCAGTTCGTGCGTCCGGACGCCGGGCCGATCTGGTCGCAGGTGATCGAACTGGGCGTCGTGCTGGTTCTCGTATGCGCAGCCTTCGACACTGTCTATACGATCGGCGCCGCCCGCATCTCGCGATGGGTGCGCACGCATCCACTCGCGCAAACGGTGCAGCGCTGGACATTTTCAGCGGCATTGATCGGCTTTGCGCTGCGCCTGTCGCTCGACTGAGCGGTCGAACTGTTCCAGGCGCTGCGTTGCACACTTACTTCTTTAGCATCGACAGACGCTGCGACTTCTCTTCGATGATCTTGCGGCGATGCTTGTCTTTCATCTTTTTCCAGGTCTTGCATTCATCTCGTGTGCGCAGGCAGCCAACGCAATAACCGGTCTTGCCGTCGAACTTGCAGATATCGATGCACGGTGATTTGACGCTCATGGGCGGGGCGCGAAAGGGATGGTCGGAAAACCGTTCGGACGAAAAACGGACTGCGCAAACTGTCGCATGGCATCGCTGCGTGCGGCAAAGTGATTGTCTTTATAAAGACGATAGACTGCCGGGGCAGTGCGCTCATTGCAGCCTACTCAGTGCAGCCCACTCAGTGCAGCCCACTTACCGCATTCCGCACGGCGACCGCATTGCAGTCATCTGTGCGCTAATGTCCGGGCCTCAACCCTGATTGCCACGCGGTTATTCCATCGCTTTTCTTTTATGAAGACTCTGCTGCTCTATATCGTGACCGCGCTAGCGGAAATACTTGGCTGCTATTTGCCGTGGCGCTGGCTCAAGGACGACGGCTCCGTGTGGCTGCTCGTGCCCGGCGCATTGAGCCTCGCGCTGTTCGCCTGGCTGCTCACGTTCCATGGCGCGGCCGCGGGCCGCGTCTATGCGGCCTATGGCGGCGTGTATGTCGCGGTTGCGATTCTCTGGCTGTGGCTGGTCGAGCAGATGCGCCCGACGATCTGGGATATCGCCGGCGCCGCGTTGACGCTTGCCGGCATGAGCGTGATCGCGTTCCAGCCGCGCGGTTGATGTGCTGCGAGGCGCCGCGAAACGCAGCGAAACGCCGCGACGCAATCGGCGCGCCCGCGCATCGCCTCGCGTGCCGCGCGCGCCCGCAGCGGCGTTTAACTGTTCGGCTTGCCGAGATAGTCCATCTTGCCGAGTTCGACGCCGTTGTGACGCAGGATGTTGTACGCCGTCGTCACATGGAAATAGAAGTTCGGCAGAACGAAGCCAGTCAGAAACTGGATGCCCGTAAATTCGACCGGGCCGCTGCGCATTTTCAGCGCGATCGGCCGCGCTTCGCTGCCGTCGATCTGCTCGGGCTTGAACTCCTTCAGATACGCGATCGTTTTCTCGATGCGGGCGGCGAGTTCGTCGAACGACACTTCGACGTCGTCGTACTTCGGCGGCTCGACGCCGGCGAGGCGCGCCGCGCATCCTTTCGCACCGTCGGTCGCGATATGCACCTGGCGTGCGAGCGGCAACATGTCGGGAAAGAGACGCGATCCAGGCAGCACCGACGGGTCGAGCTGCTTTTCGGCCGCGTGCGCCTGGCCTTTGCCGAGAATGGCCAGAAGGTTGTTGAGGCCGCGAATCAGCACAGGCACTGATGCCTGATACATCGAAATGGTGGTCATTGGTTTTCTCCGTGAATTTTCTCGCGTGGAACACCGATGCGTTGCGTCGCTTATGCGCGAGCCGCGAGCCGCGAGCCGCGAGCCGCGAACGCGGCGCTTCGCTGGTGTATCGCGGCAGCATCATAACCCTTGTGACGTCGCGCCGACACCAGGCCATTCGGCCGATTGTCGTGTACCCCGGAACTGTGTTCGAATGGTTTTGTCGGACAGAACGGCGTGATCTCTGAAACGAATGCGGCAGCGGGCGGCGCGGCATACCACGCGGCGTCATGCATGCCGGCCATCTGCAACGCGCGGTCACGAGCCGCGCATGGAGGAGAGCGACACGATGGGCAAGCATCCATTGCCGGGCAGCGAGCGGGCTGTCACGGAAGGCTCGAAGGTGATTGGCCAATGCGATCCGGCGGAAACGATCGAAGCGATCGTCATGCTGCGCCGCCAGGACGAACAGCAGTTCGAACAGCTGGTGCGCAGGATCGCATCGGGTACGCCCGGCGCTGCGCCGATCTCGCGCGACGAACTGGAAAGGCGCTTCTGCGCGTCGCCGGAAGACATCGCAAAACTGAAGGCTTTTGCCGCGCAGCATGGCCTCACTGTGGTGCGTGAAGATGCGGCCGCGCGCACCGTCGCGTTGAGCGGTACCGTCGCGCAGTTCCAGGCCGCATTCGACGTCGAACTGCAGCACTACGAACATCATTCGATCGGCCGCTATCGCGGGCGCACCGGCGCGATCAGCGTGCCCGACGATTTGCACGGCGTCGTGACCGCGGTGCTTGGGCTCGACAACCGTCCGCAGGCGCGGCCCCACTTTCGTATCCGGCCGCCGTACAGGCCCGCGCGCGCGGCGCCGGCGGTGTCGTTCACACCGCTGCAGCTCGCGTCGCTGTATCGCTTTCCGCAAGGCGATGGCGGCGGCGAATGCATCGGCATCGTCGAACTCGGCGGTGGCTATCGCATGTCCGATCTCAACGCGTACTTTTCGAGCCTCGGCGTGAAGACGCCGAAAGTCGTGCCAGTCGGGGTCGATCAGGCCGGCAACGATCCGGGCGGCGACCCGAACGGCCCGGACGCCGAGGTGACGCTCGATATCGAAATCGCCGGCGCGATCGCACCGGGCGCGACACTCGCCGTGTACTTCTCGCCGAACAGCGACGCGGGCTTTGTCGATGCGGTAAGCCGCGCCGTGCACGACACCACGCATAAGCCGTCGGTCGTCTCCATCAGCTGGGGGGCGCCGGAATCGACGTGGACCGAACAGTCGATGCGGGCATTCAACGACGTGCTGCAATCGGCCGCTGCGATTGGCGTGACGGTTTGCGCGGCATCGGGCGATAGCGGCTCGGGCGACGGCGTCGGCGACGGGCGCGACCACGTCGATTTCCCCGCGTCGAGCCCGTATGTGCTCGCCTGCGGCGGCACGAGTCTCGAAGTGTCCGGGCAGAGCATTTCGCGTGAAGTCGTCTGGAACGACGGGGCGAACGGCGGCGCGACCGGCGGCGGCGTGAGTGCGACGTTTGCGGTTCCGGTATGGCAGGAGGGCTTGTCAGCGGCCAGTTCGCAAGGTGGCAAGGCGCCGCTCGCGCGGCGCGGCGTGCCCGATGTCGCAGCCGATGCGTCGCCGGCGACAGGCTACGATGTGCTGATCGGCGGGCAAAACACGGTGGTGGGCGGCACGAGCGCGGTCGCGCCTTTGTGGGCGGCGTTGATCGCGCGCATCAATGCCGCGAAAGGGCAACCGGCCGGCTTCGTCAACGCGAAGCTCTACAAGGCGGCGCGTGTCTGCAACGACATCACACAAGGCAATAACGGCAGTTATGCGGCCGCGTCGGGATGGGACGCCTGCACGGGTCTCGGCAGTCCCGATGGGGCGAAGGTGGCGGCGGCGCTTTAGGCCTGTTCGGGTTCGAGTTGCGGCGCGTATGGCGCGTATGGCGTGTATGGCGCGTGTGATGCGCGTAGCGGCTGCTGGACGGTAACGGTAATGCATTCTATGGAGCGGTCATGGCAAACAACGAATCGGCTTCCGGCGGTCTGCAGTCGTCACACTCTTCGGGTGCACCGTCCGCGACGGCGGGCGAGAGCACACCGCATCGTGCCGGCGATCAGCCTTTTTTCGATCCCGTCGCATACGGCAACGGCCCCGACGACTCTGTCAATGACGCGAGCGAAAACGCCGCAATCACGAAGCATTCGATCACGATCGGCGGCAGGAAAATCAACTACACGGCGACGGCGGGTCATCTGGTGACAGTCGACCCGAGCAGTTCGCAGCCGAACGCGAAAATGTTCTACGTCGCGTTTACGCAGGACGGCCAGAAAGAGGAAACGCGCCCGCTCACCTTTTTCTATAACGGTGGACCCGGTTCGTCCTCGGTGTTCGTGCTGCTTGGTTCGTTCGCGCCGCGGCGCATCAAAACGTCGATGCCGAGCTTTACGCCGCCCGCCCCGTATCAGATGGAGGACAACCCCGATAGTCTGATCGACACGAGCGACCTGATCTTTATCAACCCGGTCGGCACCGGCTATTCGGCCGCGATCGCGCCGCATAAGAATCGCGATTTCTGGGGCGTCGATCAGGACGCGGATTCGATCAAGCAGTTCATCAAGCGCTATCTGACGAAGAACAACCGGTGGAACTCGCCGAAGTTTCTGTTCGGCGAATCGTACGGCACCGCGCGCAGTTGCGTGCTTGCGTACCGCCTGCATGAAGACGGTGTCGATCTGAACGGCGTGACGCTGCAGTCGTCGATTCTGGACTATACGCAGGCGGGCAATCCGGTCGGCGCGCTGCCCACTGCGGCGGCGGACGCGTGGTTTCACAAAAAGCTCGGCGTCGCGCCGAGACCGGCTGACCTCGGCGCCTTCGCGGAAGAGGTCGCGCAGTTTGCGCGCACCGACTACCTGGCCGCGTTGCGCAAGTTCCCGACCACCGACGATGCGACCGTCGAAAAGCTCAGCGAGTACACCGGTATCGACAGGACGACGTTGCTCGCATGGAGCCTCGACATCGCAGCCTACGACAGCCGCGGCAATTCGCTGTTTCTCACGACGCTGCTGAAATCGAAAGGGCTCGCGCTCGGCGCATACGACGGCCGCGTCACCGCGATCGAAACCGGCATTGCCGGGCAGATCGATCCGAACTCGGGCGGCAACGATCCGACCATGACGGCCGTCACCGGCGTCTACACGACGATGTGGAACACATACCTGAACGAGCAGTTGAAATTCACATCGAACTCGGCATTCACCGATCTCAACGATCAGGCGTTCCAGAACTGGGACTTCAAACACATCGACCCGACCGGCGCGCAGAAAGGTGTCGACGACAAGGGCAACGTGGTGCTCTACACGGCGGGCGATCTTGCCGCGGTCATGGCGCTCAACGTCGATCTGAAGGTGCTGTCCGCGAACGGCTTTTACGATTTCGTCACGCCTTTCTATCAGACCGTCATCGACTTGCAGCGCATGCCGCTCGTGAGCCAGCAGGTGCGCGAGAATCTGTCCGCGCGCTTTTATCCGTCCGGTCATATGGTTTATCTCGACGGGGCATCGCGTACCGCGCTCAAGCATGACCTCGCACAGATGTACGCGTCCGCGATCGGCAATACAGCCGCGCTCGGCCGCATTCGCGCACTGCAGGCGCGTAGCCTGGAAAGAGCGGAGAAACCGGCGTAGTAGCGAGTCGCGCGCCATCGTGAAAGGTTGTGGACGCAATCGTTTTCATTTGCAAGAAAGCGCCAATTCAAAGCCTTCTGCGTCGGTGAAATCGCAGTAGGGTTGCCGAGTGTGTTTTAATTGGCCTGCGAATTGACCCTTCCGCGCCGGTCGACGGCGCGCTGACCAATGAACGAAGGCAATGCAGACAGGCGTGGCAACGCGCGCCGCATCAGTAATCGTATCGAGTCGAACGATCATCGCGCTGCCGCACGCACATGCCGCACTGCGCGCGTCTCGCGGTGCGCGCGTAGCGCCGCCGTCGCCGCGCTGTGCGTCTCGGCGCTGCTGCATGGCGGCGCGGTGCGCGCGCAAGACGCGTCGATGCTCGACGAGCGCGTCACGCAGCACTCGGTGGCAGACACGATCTGCAAACCCGGTTACGCAGATACCGTTTCGCCGCCGCTCGACGAGATGCTCGCGCACAAGAACCGGTTGCTTGCGCAACGGGGCATCGATACGGACGACAGCACCGAATACGCGCTGGACCGGCGTGTGCCGATCCTGCTGGGCGGCTCGCCCGACGCGGCCGACAACTTCGATCTGTTGCCGTGGGGCGGGCATCGCGGCGAGCGTCGCAAGGAATTGCTGGCTGCGAAATTGAAGCGCTGCGTCTGTGCCGGAAAGATGAGCCTGAGCGCTGCTCAGGCGGCGATTGCGGGCGACTGGCCCGCGCAATATGCACGCCTGCGCCGCACGCCGTGCGAAGACGGTCATGTCGGCATGACGACCGATGGTGACGACGACGGCTCGTGACGCGCAGGTCCGGATCAGGAGATACCCATGACGAAGCTCAAGCTCAGTTTGATCGCGGTTGCCGCGGCATCCGGCTTCCTGATGTCGAACGGTGCGTTCGCATCGGACGGCGCGCCGCTCGGATGCCGCACTGGCGACCCTCTGCACATTCGCGGCGACGCGCCTGCCGCGATCAGCTACGATGTGTACAGCCAGCTGTACCCGCTATCCGCGAAACGGCTCGCGCTGTTCGAGGAGGCGGGCACCGTGAAGCGTTTGCCGGAAGGCCTCGACGTCTGCGAGATCGCGGACGACGGGGTGACCGATCCGTCCGCGGTGCTCGTGCGGGGCCCGCACGACCGCATGGCGTGGTGGGTCAGCGCGGACCACGTGGCGCCGAAAGCCGCGAGCGACGGAAACGACTGAGCAGCCTGCGGCGAGCGTGTGTGCGGCACGTCAGAGGAGTCCGCAAGATGACGGCGTCTTACCTGCACCCGGCCGCGGCGCGAACGCTGCGCGGGTTTCGTTGCGTGGGGTGTGTATGAACCTGATCGTCTGGAATATTCCCGAGACCTGTTCCGAGCAGGATGTACGCGACTTTCTCCAGCATGAGCTCGGCCACTACGCGAAGAACGTCACGGTGTTCGAACAGGGCACGTCGAACGCTTACGCCAATGTCGAACTGAATGCGGACGTACCTTACGTCGGCGATGTCATTGCGCAGCAGGTGCACGGCAAAATGCTGTGCGGCGTGGTGTTGCAGGCGAGCGCAACGCCATTCGACGAAAGGCCCGCTCCGCCCCCGAAGAGCCTGTAGCGCGCTCATGTAAGGTAGGGCAAGCCGCGCGCCGCAACGCAGTCGCGAGCGGACTCACGTCGGTTTCAAACGCGCGCGCACACGCGTACACGTCGCACAAGAGCCTGCGCGCATGCCGCATTCACGGGCGAGCTGCGGGCGTTTCCCAGTCGAACGGCGTGTAAGGCAATGCACGCTTGTGATGCGTCGCCTCGTAAAAGCGCATCACGGTTTGATACACCGCGTCGCTCACCGGCTTGCCTTCGAGAAAGTCGTCGATGTCTTCGTAGCGGATGCCATACGCGTCCTCGTCGGGACGTTGCGGGCGCAACATTTCGAGGTCGGCGGTCGGCACCTTGTGCGCAAGCACGCCGGTTGCACCGAGCGCTTGCGCGACGGCGCGCACGCGCCGCTTGAACAGGCCCGCAAGCGGCAGCACGTCCGCGCCGCCATCGCCGAACTTCGTAAAGAAGCCCATCACCGATTCCGCAGCGTGATCGGTGCCGATCACGACACCGCGGCGCGCGCTTGCGACCGCGTATTGCGCAATCATCCGGCTGCGCGCCTTGATATTGCCGTGCACGAAGTCCTGTTGCTCGTGGTTCGCGAAGCGCAACCCGCTCGCGTCGAGCGACGCGAGCATCGCATCCGCCGCAGGTTTCACGTCGACGCTCAGCACCTCGTCCGGGCGAATAAACGCGAGCGCCTGCTGCGCATCGGCTTCGTCGTGCTGCGTGCCATACGGCAGGCGCATTGCAACGAAGTGCGCGTCGTAGTTCGCCGCGCGCAACCGCTCGACGGCCAGTTGCGCGAGACGGCCCGCGGTCGTCGAATCAACGCCACCGCTGATGCCGAGCACGTAAGTCGCAAGGCCGTTCGCGCGCAGATAGCGCGCGAGAAAATCGACGCGCCGCTCGATTTCCAGCGCGGCATCGAACGATGCGGTGACATGCAACTCTGCGGCGATGCGTTTCTGGCAAGCGGCGGCGTTTTCGTCATGGGGGGGCATCGGCGTTCTCCTCGGTACGGACGTTGCGCTTCGAGCGGCGTCCAGACAAATCCAGGCGGGTTTAAGCAGATCCGGGCAGATTCGAGCGTGCTGCGGACATGCAAGGAGTCTGGTTTAATGTGGACAGCTTGTCTCCGACTACGTTCGTCCGAAGCTTTAATTCACCTGACGCATTCGCGAAATTTGCACCGCGTGGTCGCAGCGTCGCGTCAGTCGAAACAGGCGATCGCGATGCGCGGTCAAATTTGGGCTGATGTTTGTCCATTCGACGCGTTCACATTGCGGATTTCGACGCGTGCCGTCATTGTCGTCGACACTCCCGCGGAGCTTGCCTTGCGCGGGTCTCGCGCGTGCCGTGAGGGTCGGCGCGCGATTATGGTCAAGCGGGTTTGCGTACACAGCGATGAAGAACAATAAGTTCTGCCGGCTGGCGAAACGCGCGCCGGAATCCACATATGGTAATGACGGATGCGATGCGATTTATCGAATCCAATGCGTCGGTAATATTGCGCCCGCCAATCGGACCGGATACCGCGCCGCTCGAGTTTTTTCGAAGTGTAGAGCGGGTTTGCGAGGCGGTTCGCGTTCTGCCGCATCGTCCTGCATATTCGCCGCCATCGCCTTGGCGAGCTGCGTGTTGACAGGCGGCGCATGTGCCGCCATCGCGTCGCAGCCGCGTACGCAGGCGGCATGGTCCGCGCTCGAGTCCGCCGTCGCGGCGCGCGATGCGGTCGGCGGCGCCGATCCACGGCAGGCGTTGCTGATGCGCGACCTGTTCGCGCACGACGTCGCGCGCCGGCTCAGAGTTCCGCTTGCCGATCAGCGCGCGTATGGCGAGCGGCTCGAGGCGGCACTCGACGCGCATGCGCTCGGCAGCCTGTCTGGCGAATATGTGGTGCTGGTCGACCGTAATCCGAACGTGCAGACGCTCTTTATCTATTTCCGCGCGGTGCCGGCCGACGATTGGCAACTGATCGGCGCGTCGCCGGTCGCGACCGGCCGGCCCGGACAGTATGACCACTTCATCACGCCGCTCGGCGTGTTCGAACACACGCCGGACAATATGGACTTTCGTGCGGAAGGCACGATGAACTCGAACGGTATCCGTGGCTACGGCCGGCATGATCTGCGCATCTTCGATCTTGGCTGGGCGCAGGCCGAGCGCGGATGGGGCAAGGGCGGCGTTTCGCAGATGCGTTTCCAGATGCATGCCACCGACCCGGACAAGCTCGAGCCGCTGCTCGGGATCCGCCATTCGAAGGGCTGCGTGCGGATTCCAGCAGCACTGAACCGGTTCCTCGATCACTACGGCATTCTCGATGCCGAGTACGAAGACCTCGTCGATGCGGGCCGCTCGCTGTGGGTGCTGCATTCCGACCGTCAGGTTACGCCGTGGGCGGGGCGCTATATCGTCGTCGTCGATTCGGCGCGCAAGACGAGGCCGGCATGGTCGCCCGCGCCGAGCAGCGCGCTGCGTGCGAAGATGCCGGGTCAAGCCGATACGGCCGATTGAATAAAGCGTGTCTCGGGTTTGATCGCGGTTGCGCGCAGCAATGCGCGATCAGCATGTCACGGTCGCGCAACCTTCCACGACCTCGCGCGACTTCGCAGGCCGTGCGGCACATCAGCGAGCTCGACGCCGGCCGCCGGCATCGGCTCACGACCTCGACCTCGCGAGCAACACCCCGACGAGTGCCACGACGAATCCGGCGATCTGGATCGGCGTCAGCGTCTCGCCAAAGCCGACATAGCCTTCGAGCGCGGCAAGCGGCGGCACGAGAAACAGCAGCGCAGTCGCGCGCGACGCGTCGCCGCGTCTGACGAGCCAGACAAGCATGGTCAGGCTGACGCCGGACAGCATCACGATGCCCCACGCAAGCGACACCCATAGGGTCGGCGACGGTATCCAGCGATGCTCGCCGAGCGCGAGCGCAAACAGCGCGGCAACGAGCGCCGCGCCGACATTCTGCACGGCGCTCGAACTGCGCAGATCGGCGCTTGCGAGCGAAGTCTTCTGAAACAGCGTGCCCGCGGTAATCGCCACGACGGCGAGAATCGAGACCGTGACGACGAGCCACGCGGGCGCGTTTCCGTGCGTCGCGGGCAAGCCGGCTGCGCTCAGCTTCGGTTCGAGCACGAGCGCGACCCCGGCGAGGCCGAGCGCCATGCCGCTCCAGCCGCGCCGCGACAGACGTTCGCCGAAGAGCGGCGCAGCGACGGCTGCGGTCAGAAGCGGTTGCAGCGCGCCGAGCAGCGCCATGACGCCGGCCGACATGCCTTGCGCGATGGCCCAGTAGCCGGCGCCTAGATAAACGCCTTGCAGCAGCGCCCCCGCAACCAGGTGTTTGCCGAGCGCGCGGCCGGTCGGCCAGGCGGCGCGGCCGATCCATGCCGCGCATGCAAACAGCAGGGCGGTGCCCGAGAAGCGCGCGAGCAGGAACAGATTCGGGTCGGCGAACGGCGCGATCGCGCGCGCGACGACGAAACCAGTCGACCACAGGACGACGAATACGACCGCACTGATTGAAGCGAACATGACAACGACGGCAACAGGATGAGATGCGTGCAGTATCGCGAAGCGGCTGTCGAGTGTCTTGTTCGAAGCTGCACTGCTGCCGCGCTGCCGTGGTGCCGCAGCGGCCGCTTCGAGACCCGGGCATTCAGTACATCAGCAGTATCGCCAGCGCGCCCAGCACTGCGCCGCAAACGGTGCACGCCCACAGCAGCGTGCGCGTGCGCCGATATTCGCGCGTGACTTCGCCGACCAGTTGTGCCTGCTGTCGCGTGGTCGCGATACTGTGCTGCTGCTGAAGATAACGAATCGCAAGCTGCGGCACGCGCGGCACCAGATGCGCAAGATGCGGCAGTTCCTGCGCGAGATGCTTTGCCCAGCCGCGATGATCGAAATCGCGCCGTGCGAGATCGGCGAGTACGCGGCGCGCGATATTCCAGCTGTCGACGCCCGGATGAAGCGCATTCGCGAGTTGCTCGGCCTGCTCGAAGGCGCGTTGCGCGGCGACGAGGCGCGGCGGCACGCAGCCTTCGAATGGCGCGACCGCATGCAGCAGATGATGAAACAGCGGGGCCGCCGTCCGCTCATGCGGCGCATCCGCAAAATGGGCTTCGGCGCGCATGCGCAGTTCGGCCTCGAGCTGCTCGGTGCGCGCATCGGGCGGCACGTGCCCGGCGTTGCGATGCAGATCGGCGAGGCGTCCGTAATGCTGGCCGAACAGCGCAGTCGCACCGTGCACGAAGAACGAGCGCTCGTCGCTCGACAGATTCGACATGACTGAAAAGTCGCCGAGCACGAGCTTGCCGTGCGTCTCATCGTCGACGCTTACGCGCACGCGCTGCGCGTCGAGCGCCGCATGGAAGAAGCCATGCTCGAACGCCTCGTGGGTCACGACCTCGATGATGCGCGCGGCGAGCGCCGGCACGCTGACGCGATGCGCCGCGAGGCCAGCGAAGTCGGTCACGCGTACGGTCGCGATACGCTGTATGACAAGCGTCGCGTCGCCGCACAGGTCCCAGATCACGGCGGGCACGACGACGCGCGCGTCGTCGGCGAACAGGTGCGCCGTCTGGCTCTGGTTTGCCGCTTCCGCGCGCAGGTCGAGACGGCGCATGATGTCCTGCGTGAACGTGTCCGCCAGTTCGCGCACACGCAGCTTGCGCGCCGCGCGCGACAGCTTTTCGAGCCAGCGCGCGACCCAGCGCAGCAGCGCCGTTTCGTCGGCGATCTGCGTGCGCTGACCGACGCGCAGCAACTTGATCTCGACGTCGCGATGGCCATCGATCGGCATGGCGAGCCGCGCGAGATGGATCTGGTGCGCAAAGCCGCTTTCGACGGCGGTCAGATCGATCGATTCGAACAGCGTCGGCAGGGGCCTGCCGAATGCGGCAGTCAGCGCGTTGCCCGCGGCGTCGGGCGGCAGCGGCTCGAGTAGATGGTGGACCGAATCGAGCGCGTCGTGCAGCGTGCCGGCGGCGAGCTCGGGGCGCGTCGCGAGTGTTTGCACAAAGCCGCCGGCGAGCGGCCCGAGCAGCGGAAGCAGGCCGCGCATACCCGCGCGGCCGCGCTCGGACGCATGCACGCGCTCGAGCAGCGTGACGATCCAGTGCACCTTATGGTCCGCAGGCGCGGCGAGCCAGATAAGGCGTGCGCCGAAGCGCAATGCGTGGAACAGCAGGAGCAGGCGGCGAAAGAAAGACGGCATCGGCTAAACGGTCGGCAGGGCGCACGGGGCAGTGCGCCGCATAAGGGGGCAAGCTTAGCAGGGATGCGCGTTCGGGCACACTAGCGCCGAAGGGTCGTTCGATGTTCGCGGCGCGGCAGCATGCGTGCCGGACGTCGCACCGCGCGCCACGCTTTGCCATGCGCGGCCCTGGCGCGTGCGCGGGTCTCACGTAATACAATATGCCGGCCTCCTGAACTGACACGAGCCGGTTACGAACGGCTGCCCAAGAGAGAGATGCTCGCCGAACAACGCTATCAATACATCCTGTCGCAGGTTTCGAAGAACGGCGCATTGTCGGTGGCGGAACTCGTGCGCGAGCTGAACGTATCGCGCGAGACGATCCGCCGCGACCTCAATACGCTTGCCGAACGCGGCCTCATCGTGACGACGCACGGCGGCGCGTTATCGAGCGAGCGGCGCGAGCCCGATCTCGATGTGCGCGAAGCGGCCAACGCGGCGGCCAAGCGGGCGATCGGCGAGCGAACGGCGCAGCTCGTGCCGGACGGCGCATCGCTCGTCATCGATTCGGGCAGCACGACGAACGCGGTCGCGCGCGCGTTGATGATCCGTCATCGGCTATCGGTCTATACGAACGACTGGCGCATCGCCCTCGTCCTCGGACGTCGCAATGAGAATCGCGTGACGCTGCTCGGCGGCGAGCTGTCCGATATCGAAGACGCGGCGTTCGGGCTCGATACGATCCACCAACTGTCGCAGTATCACGCCGATTTCGCGATCGTCGGCGCGGGCGGCATTACGCCCGATGCGCATCTGGCGGACTACTCGCGCATGGCGGCCGAAGTGCGCGCGAAGATGATCGAGGCCGGCAATATCGTGGTGGTCGTCGCCGACAATTCGAAGTTCGGGCGCGTGACGCCGGTGCGCATTCGCGGCCTCGAGCGCGCGCGCTATGTCGTGACCGAAGTTGCGCCGGAGCGCGCGCTCGCGAAGGCGATTACCGCGCGCGGGCCTGAGATTCTTGTCGCTTGAGCGCGGCAGCGGGCGCGCACTCGTGTCGCGCTCGCCGCGTACATGCCGTTTGCCTGCTGCCTGCCGCTGCTTATCCGCCGCCTATCCGCCGCAGCATATCGAACGCTCCGCGCTACTGAACGCGTATCCCTAACTGCTCGAGCGTCCGGCCGATCGCCGCCACGGCGTTGTGCATTTCGTTGACGTCGACGGCGCCGATGCAACCGACGCGAAACGTGTCCATCTGCGTGAGCTTCCCCGGATACAGCACATACCCCGCCTCGCGCACGGCCGCGTAAAACGCGGCGAAATTCCACTGCGCGTCGCGCGGCGCGTGAAACGTGACGATCACCGGTGCTTGTGCCTCGGCGCGCAGGAAAGGACGGAAGCCCAGCACCTGCATGCCGTCGATCAGCGTCGTGCAATTGCGCGCATAGCGCGCGCCGCGCGCACGCTGTCCGCCTTCCGCGATAAACGTATCGAGCGCGCGGCGTAGCGCGGCGACGACGTGCGTGGGCGGCGTGAAGCGCCACTGCGTCGTCTTCTTCATATAGGCGTACTGGTCGTACAGGTCGAGCGCCAGCGACGGCGAGCGGCCTTCGCTGGCTTCGAGCACGCTGCGCCTGACAATCGCAAAGCCCATGCCGGGCACGCCTTCGAGACACTTGCCGCTCGCGGATACGAGCGCGTCGATGCCGCCTGTGCGCAGATCGATCGGTAGCGCACCGAACGAACTCATTGCGTCGACGATCAGGCTCTTTCCGCGCCGCTTGCAGAGCGCGGCGATGTCATCGAGCGGATTGAGCAGACCCGCGCTCGTTTCGAGATGCACCAGCGCGACGTGCGTGATGCGCGGCTCGAGCGTAAGCGCGTGTTCGAGCGCCGCCGCGGTGACCGGCTCGTCTTCGCGCAACGGCAACTCGACGCAGGCGATCGAAAGCCGCTGCAGGATCTTCACGATACGTGCGCAATACGCGCCGTTGTTCGGCACGAGCACGCAGCCGTCGCGCGGCACCAGCGTGCCGAGCGCGGCTTCGACGGCGAAGGTTCCGCTGCCTTGCAGCGGCACGCAGACGTAGTCGGCAGTGCCATGCGCGATATCGACGAGGTCGCTGCAGACGCTTTGCGTGATCCGGTTGAAGGCCGCGTCCCACGAGCCCCAGTCGCGCAGCATCGCTTCGCGTGTCGTGGGCGATGTGGTCAGCGGTCCTGGCGTCAGCAGGACCGGATCGTTTCCGAGAATCACAGAGCGTTCCTTTTTGTCGAGCGATGATCTCGCCGATACGGCACATCGCGGCAGCATGAGCATGTTGGCTTTAATTGGCAATATGTGTCAAGTTGTGGCATTTTTAAGGTTCGTCACGGGATTGTCACGGAAACCTGTGATTCTTCCCCTGCCTGTCGAAACACGGCAGGCGGCGGATTCGTCGGATCAGGAGCCGCCCCGCCAGGCTGCGGTCAAGCGGGATTGCCAATAGACGTCAGCAATAGTTCAGCAAGGTGAGTTGGCAATCTGTGTGGAGCCAGGCGGACCCTACCCATGCGGCGCGGCTGCTTTCGTACCTTTGCGCGGTCGCGCGCCGCACAAACAGAACAGATTCGGGCAACCCGATGCGCCGGGTTCGGCCGCGGGTATTTCGCCCTTTGGAGAAAACGACATGAGATCGACGAATCAACCTCGCGCAATCGCCGGCGTCGCCCGCACGCTGCTGCCGGCGCTCGTCGCCGCCGCGGCGTTCGGCGCGAGCCTGTCCGCCCATGCGGCCGACGCGGTGGTGCTGTACACCGCCGACGGCCTCGAAAATCTGTACAAGGACGTGCTGCCGGCGTTCGAAAAGAAGGAAGGCATCAAGGTCAACATCGTGACGGCAGGCAGCGGCGAAGTGGTGAACCGCGCGACCGTCGAAAAAGACTCGCCGAAGGCCGACGTGCTCGTCACGCTGCCGCCGTTTATCCAGCAGGCGGCGCAAACGGGCCTGCTGCAGAACTACCAGAGCGTGAACTACAAGAACGTGCCGGCCATCGCGAAGGCGTCGGATGGCGCGTGGGCGACCTTCGTCAACAACTACTTCTCGTTCGCGATCAATCCGGAAGTCGTCAAGAACCAGCCGAAGACCTTCGCGGATCTGCTGCATCCGGACTACAGCGGCAAGGTCGCGTATTCGAATCCGGCCACGGCCGGCGACGGCATGGCGGTGATCATCCTGACCACTTCGCTGATGGGCGAAGACAAGGCATTCGATTACCTGAAGAAGCTCGAGCAGAGCGCGAAGTTCCACACGAAGGGCACGGGCTATCTCGACGTGCTGCTGTCGCGTAATGAAATCTCGGTCGCGAACGGCGACCTGCAGATGGACCTCGACGATGCGGCGAACGGCGGCCTGACGTTAAAGCCGATCTTCCTCGCGGCCGACAACGGCGGCCAGCCGACCACCTTCCAGCTGCCGTATGCGATCGGCCTGATCAAGAACGGCCCGAACACGGCCGGCGGCAAGAAGCTGATCGACTACCTGATGTCGAGCGAAGTGCAGGCGAGGGTGCCGGACATCTTCGGCATCCCGGCGCGTAGCGACGTGGCGCTCTCCGGCAAGAACGGCGCAGCGGTCAAGCAGGCCATCTCCGGCGTGAAGCTGATTCCGGTCGACTGGAACCAGGTGATGGCGAAGAAGGCCGACTGGACCGCGCGCTGGAAGAACGATGTGATCGGCAATTCGGGCAAGCAGCTCGAAGTCGTGAAGCCGAAATAAGCAGCTTGCCTTGCACTTCGCTTCATTTCGCCTGGCGGCGATCGCCCATCACTGAAAAGCGGGAGACGAACCCGGTGAATACCGCGAGCCTTGCTCATGCCGGCGCACTCGACGCCGCACCCGAATCACCGGGTATCGCGTACGCCGACACTTCGGGCGGCGTGCGGATCGAGCACCTGACCGTGCGTTTCGGCGCGCGCACGGTGCTCGACGATCTGTCGCTCACGATCGAGCGCGGCGAGCTGCTCACCGTGCTTGGCCGCAGCGGCTGCGGCAAGACCACGCTGCTGCGTTTCATCGCAGGGTTCATCGAGGCGGACGGGCTGTCCGGCACGTTGACGGTGGCCGGTCACGACCTCACGCATGTGCCCCCGCACAAGCGCAATCTCGGGCTGCTGTTCCAGAGCTATGCGCTGTTTCCGCATCTGTCGGTTTTCGATAACGTCGCGTTCGGGCTGCGCGCGCGGCGCGTGACGTCGAAAGAAATCGCGCGGCGTGTCGCCGACGCGCTCAAGCTCGTGCAGCTCGGCGATTCGGGGCATGTGATGCCCGCGCAACTGTCGGGCGGCATGCAGCAGCGCGTCGCACTGGCGCGCGCGCTGGTGATCGAACCGGACGTGCTGCTGCTCGACGAGCCGCTGTCCGCGCTCGACGCCAATCTGCGCGCTTCGGTGCGCTCCGAACTGAAGGCGCTGCACGAACGGCTGCCGAATCTGACGATCGTCTGCGTGACGCACGATCAGGACGACGCGCTCGTGCTGTCCGATCGCACGCTGTTGATGCGCGAAGGCCGCATCGCCCAGCTCGGCACGCCGCAACAGTTGTACGACACGCCGGACGACGCGTTCGTCGCGCGTTATCTCGGCGCGGCGAATCTGCTGCCCGCGCAGGTGGTCTTCCCGCTCGGCGATGCACGCCATGCGGAGCGCGAGCGCGTCGCGTGTCTGCGGCCGGAGTCGCTGCGCATCGTGCCGCTCGGGCAAGGGCAACTGCATGGCGCGATCGCGTCGGTCGAATGGTATGGCGCGGTGCTGTCGGTGTCGGTCGTGCTCGATGCGATGCCGAACGAGCCGGTGCTCGTCACGATGCAGCGCGTAAGCGGCATGACGCCCGAAAAGGGCGCGCGCGTGTCCTTGCATTACGAGGCGGACGATGTCGTCCTTATCAAGCCCTGACGCGCTCGGCGCGGCGGCCAACGCCGGCGATGCCGACGCGCGCCGCGCGGCGAGCGTCGCGTTGCACGCTGCGCAGAGGCGCCGCCGGATGCGTGCGTCGCAGTGGCATCTGCTGTTTCTGGCCGTCTTCGTGCTCGGGCCGCTCGTCGTCTATCCGCTCGTGCGGCTCGTGCTGCTGAGCCTGTCGGGCGCGCATGGCGTCAGCTTGCAGGCGTACGCGAAGTTTTTCGGCAATCCGGAGACGAGCGGCGTGATCGGCACCACGCTGTGGATTCTGTTGCTCAGCGCAGGGCTCGCGTCGCTGCTCGGCGTCGCGTTGGCGGCGCTGCTGTTTTTCAGGCCGTTTCCCGGCGCACGGCTCGTGACGCGGTTTCTCGAACTGTTCGTCGCGTTCCCGTCGTTTCTGGTCGCGTTCACGCTGATCTTTCTGTACGGCTCGCAAGGCTCGGTCAGTATCGGGCTGCAGCGGCTTTTCGATTTGCAGGCGCCGCCGCTCGATTTCCTGTTCGGTATCGGCGGCGTGGTGCTGGCGGAAGTCGTGTTCTATGCGCCGTTCGTCGTCAGGCCGACGCTCGCGTCGTTCGCGCTGCTCGATATGCGCTTGATCGAAGCGGCACGCAGTCTCGGCGCGAATGGCTGGATGGTCGCGTGGCGCGTGATCGTGCCGCTCGCATGGCCCGGCATCGCGGCCGGCACGATTCTCTGCTTCCTGCTGACGCTCAACGAGTTCGGCATTCTGCTCGTGCTCGGCAGCGCGCATCTGATCACGCTGCCGGTTGCGATCTATAGCTCGGCCACGGTCGATCTTGATCTGCCGACCGCTGCCGCGGGGGCGGTCGTGATGCTCGCGATGTCGCTGTCGCTCTATGCGCTGTACCGTCAGGTGAACCGGCGCACCGCGGGAGGTCGACGCTGATGGCGACGCCGCAAGACAAGGTCGTGCTGCCCGCGATCCGCCATCGCGCGCGTCCTGTGCGGCGCGGTCCTGTGGCACGTATCGCAAGCGGCTTGTTCCTCGCATTCGCCGCGTTGCTGTGTGTCTGGCTGTTCGTTTTACCGGTGATCGTCGTCGCGTTGTCGAGCGTCGCTGCGCATTGGTCGGGCACAATCCTGCCCGATGGTTTCAGCATGCGCTGGTTCGAGCGCCTCGGCTCGAGCGATTTCGATGCGGTCACAACGAGTCTCGAAGTCGGCTTCGGGGTGGCGCTGCTCGGCACCGCACTCGGGTTGTGGCTCGCGCTTGCGCTCGAGGGGCGCGACCGGCGCGGACTCGGCGCGCTCGTCGATACGATCGCGATGATGCCCAACGGCGTGCCGAGCGTCGTGCTCGGGCTCGCGGTGCTGATCGCGTATCACAAGCGGCCGGTGGATCTGTCGAGTTCGGCCGCGATCGTCGTATTCGTCCAGCTCGCGCTCGTGCTGCCGTTCTGCTATCGCTGCGCGGCCGCGGCGCTGCGTCCCGAACTGACGGTGCTGCGCGAAGCGGCGGCGAGCCTCGGCGCGCCGCCGTCGATGGTGTTGCGTACGGTTGTGCTGCCGCAGCTTGTGCCGGCGATTCGCGCGAGTCTCGCGCTCGGCTTCGCACTGTCGCTCGGCGAACTCGGCGCGACACTGACCGTGTATCCGCCGGGCTTTGCGACCGTGCCGATCGTCGTGGTCGGACAGGTCGAACGCGGTTATTACCTGCCGGCTTCGGCGCTCGCGCTGATTCTGCTGCTGGTCTCGCTCGTCGCGCTGCTGCTCATTGCGGCGCGCGTGCCTAAACGGCGCGCGGGCTGATACCCGTCCGCGCAGTCAATCTCCGAAATTTTGCGTGGTGCCTCTTTCTAGGAAATTCGACGCTTGTGGTTGTGGCAAAATTTGTCGAAATGACCGAAAATGTGGAAACCGTGCCGGTACCAATGGGAAGCATGCAATGACTGGTCAATCTCCTGAAGCGGCCCACGCTTCGCCGAATATCGACGTCAACGGGCGAACCTACCGGCTGCCCGGCACGCCAACCGTGGTCGTGTGCATCGACGGCTGCGAATACGACTATCTCGAAGCGGCGGCCGCGGCCGGCACGGCGCCTTATCTTGCGCGGCTGCTCGCCGGCGGCGCGGCGTTCAAGGGCGATTGCGTGATTCCGTCGTTCACCAACCCGAATAACCTGTCGATCGTCTGCGGCGTGCCGCCCGCGGTGCACGGCATCTGCGGCAATTACTTCTGGGACCCCGATGCGAACGGCGGCAAGGGCGGCGAAGTGATGATGAACGACCCAGCGTATCTGCGCGCGGGCACGTTGCTGGCCGCGGCGTCGCAGGCGGGCGCGGCGGTCGCGGTCGTCACGGCGAAGGACAAGCTGCGCCGGCTGCTCGGCTGGCAGATGAAGGGCATCTGCTTTTCCGCGGAAAACGCGGATGCGGCAACGCTCGAGGAAAACGGCATCGAACGCGTGAGCGATCTGGTCGGTTTGCCGGTGCCGGACGTGTATAGCGCGGCACTATCGGAGTTTGTGTTTGCCGCGGGCGTGCGGCTTGCGCGAACGCGCAAGCTCGACCTCATGTATCTGTCGACCACCGATTACGTGCAGCACAAGAGCGCGCCGGGCGCGCCCGAGGCCAATGCGTTCTACGCGATGATGGACCGTTATCTCGCGCAGTTGCATGAGCTCGGCTGGACGATCGCGCTGACCGCCGACCACGGCATGAATGCAAAGCACGATCCGGTGACCGGCGAGCCCAATGTGATCTATCTGCAGGACACGCTCGATGACTGGTTCGGCGCACGCGCGGCGCGCGTAATTCTGCCGATTACCGACCCGTATGTGGTGCACCATGGCGCGCTCGGGTCGTTTGCGACGGTCTATCTGCCGGCGTCGTTTGGCGCTGCGAACGAAATCGGTGTGGTGATCGAAAGGCTTGCCGCGCTGCCCGGCGTCGAAGTCGTGCTCGACAACCGCACGGCTTGCGAACGCTTTGAATTGCCGAACGATCGCGTCGGCGACATCGTCGTGATCAGCAAGCGCGACGTCGTGCTCGGCACGCGGCAAGCCGAACACGACCTGTCCGGCCTGACCGTGCCGCTGCGCTCGCATGGCGGCTTGTCCGAGCAGCAGGTGCCGCTCATCTTCAACCGGCGCGTCGCGCATTGGCCTGCCGACAGGCGCCTGCGCAACTTCGACGTGTTCGATGTCGCGCTCAACCATCTGGTGATCTCATGAACGCTGCGCTCGCGGAACGTCAGTCTGATCGTGCGGCCGATCGTTCGAGTGCTCGTTCGGGTGCTCATTCGAACGATCACGCGGCTTTTCGCGAGGAAGCGTTGCGGCTCGCCGGCGCACGCGCGCGGCGCGAGCGCACGCTCGACGTAGTCGATCCGTATCGCGGGCTGCGCGTCGGCAGCGTCCCGCTTGCGTCCGTCGACGATGTCCGTGCGGCGTTCGAGTACGCGTTTGCGTACCCGGCAAAGCTCACGCGCTATGAGCGCTCGCAAATACTCGAGCGCGCCGCGGCCTTGCTGCGCGAACGCGCGGAGGCTGCATCGGATCTGATCTCGCTCGAATCGGGCCTGTCGAAGCAGGACTCGCGTTATGAGATCGGCCGCGTCGCCGATGTATTCAAGTTCGCATCGATCGAAGCGCTGCGCGACGACGGCCAGAGTTTTTCGTGCGATCTGACGCCGCATGGCAAGCGTCGTCGCGTGTTCACGCAGCGCGAGCCGCTTGCGGGCGTGATCGTTGCAATCACACCCTTCAACCATCCGATGAACCAGGTCGCGCACAAGATCGCGCCGGCGATCGCAACGAACAATCGCGTTTTGCTGAAGCCATCGGAAAAGGTGCCGCTTTCTGCGTATTACCTTGCCGATCTGCTGTACGAGGCCGGCTTGCCCGAGCCGATGCTGCAAGTGCTGACCGGCGATCCGCGCGAAATCGCCGATGAACTGATCACGCATCCGCTCGCGGAACTCGTGACGTTTACCGGTGGTGTGGCGATCGGCAAGCATATCGCGACGCGGGCCGGTTACCGGCGCGTCGTGCTGGAACTCGGCGGTAACGATCCGCTGATCGTGCTCGAAGATGCCGATCTCGAGCGTGCGGCCGAGCTGGCCGTGCAAGGCTCGTACAAGAACTCGGGGCAGCGGTGCACGGCGGTCAAACGAATGCTTGTGCAGCGTAGCGTGGCTGCGCGTTTTACCGAGCTTGTCGTCGAAAAGACGCGCGCATGGTCGTATGGCGATCCATTCGATCCGGCTAACCAGATGGGCACGGTCATCGACGAAGCCGCGGCGCGGCTGTTCGAAGCGCGCGTCAATGAAGCGCTCGCGCAAGGCGCGCGGCTTCTGACAGGCCATCGACGCGATGGCGCGTTGTATGCGCCGACGGTCGTCGATTGCGTCGATCCGTCGATGACGCTGATACGCGAAGAAACCTTTGGGCCGGTTTCGCCGATCGTCGCATTCGATACGCTCGACGACGCGCTTCGAATCAGCAACGGCACACCCTATGGTTTGTCGTGCGGCGTGTGTACGAACCGGCAGGACGCGATTCTGCGTTTCATCAACGAATTGCGGGTCGGCACCGTGAATGTGTGGGAAGTGCCCGGCTATCGCGTCGAGCTCACGCCATTCGGCGGCATTAAAGATTCGGGGCTCGGCTATAAGGAAGGCGTGCAGGAGGCGATGAAGAGCTTCACCAATCTCAAGACGTTTTCGTTACCGTGGGAGTGACATCGTGGCTTTGAGTCTTGGCGACATCCGTGAGCTGTTCGAGCAACACGGGAGTCTCAATTATGGCGGCGAGCAGGTAACCCAGCTCGAGCATGCGTTGCAGTGCGGCGCGCTTGCGGAAAAGGAAGAAGCAGGCGACGAGCTGGTGGCCGCGGCGTTTCTGCACGACATCGGGCATTTGCTGAATCGTCGTGGTCCGACGCCGACTGCACGCGGCGTCGACGATCTGCATCAGTTCTTTGCGCTGCCGTTTCTGCGACCCGTATTGCCCGATGCGGTGCTCGAGCCGATTCGCCTGCATGTCGATGCCAAGCGCTGTTTGTGCGCGATCGACGATACGTACTTCGGCAGGCTGTCGCCGGATTCGGTGCGTAGTTTGAATCTGCAAGGCGGCATTTTCAGCAGCGACGAAGCCAACGCGTTCCTGAGCAAGCCTCATGCTGAAGACGCACTGCGTTTGCGTCGCTGGGACGATCTCGCGAAGGTGGCAAATACAGTGACACCCGATGTCGACCACTTTCTTGGCGTGGTCGAGCGCGTGATGGAGCGACAGGCGGTGGCTTGATTGAAGCGTTCGCGCTTAGCGCCTGTTGTATTTAGCGCCTGCGTTTTTCTTGATGATCGAGCGGTTGCATGAGGGCCTGTGAAGCGCTTCTTCACAGGCCCTCATGCTTTGCAAAATACCGCTTGCGTCGTGTCATGCATGTGTCTAGAATTCCGGTCTTTCGCGCTTTGGACAGCGTCTTTTTGAGGCGCAGTTGAAGAAAGCGCGGAAAGAGGAAGTGAGCGGGATCGCCAGCAATGGCGGGGCTTTCGCGGCGTCGGGCGGGTTAGGTGAAGTTAAAAACCTGTTGACGATGTGAGTGGGAGTCTGCATAATCTCGCTTCTCTGCTGCAGCGAGCGGCAGACACGAAGAAGGCGGTGGCGGTTCAGTGGAATGCGCCGGAAGGAAAGCCCGATTCGTGAATCGATCTTTAACAATTCACAGCCGATAAGTGTGGGTGCTTGATGGCGGCGCGCGATGACCTCTCGGGGTTATCGGATAGCGAAAGTATCAAGTGTCTCACACAGTATTGAAGGGTCTTCAGAGATGGAGGCCGAACTGTCAGTACGTTGAGTGAGCGACCGGTTCATCGCAGGAAACTGCGAAAAACATGAACCGAAAACAGTAACAGGCATTGAACTGAAGAGTTTGATCCTGGCTCAGATTGAACGCTGGCGGCATGCCTTACACATGCAAGTCGGACGGCAGCGCGGGGGCAACCCTGGCGGCGAGTGGCGAACGGGTGAGTAATACATCGGAACGTGTCCTGGAGTGGGGGATAGCCCGGCGAAAGCCGGATTAATACCGCATACGATCTGAGGATGAAAGCGGGGGACCGCAAGGCCTCGCGCTCAAGGAGCGGCCGATGGCGGATTAGCTAGTTGGTGGGGTAAAGGCCCACCAAGGCGACGATCCGTAGCTGGTCTGAGAGGACGACCAGCCACACTGGGACTGAGACACGGCCCAGACTCCTACGGGAGGCAGCAGTGGGGAATTTTGGACAATGGGGGCAACCCTGATCCAGCAATGCCGCGTGTGTGAAGAAGGCCTTCGGGTTGTAAAGCACTTTTGTCCGGAAAGAAAACTTCGTCCCTAATATGGATGGAGGATGACGGTACCGGAAGAATAAGCACCGGCTAACTACGTGCCAGCAGCCGCGGTAATACGTAGGGTGCGAGCGTTAATCGGAATTACTGGGCGTAAAGCGTGCGCAGGCGGTGATGTAAGACCGATGTGAAATCCCCGGGCTTAACCTGGGAACTGCATTGGTGACTGCATTGCTGGAGTATGGCAGAGGGGGGTGGAATTCCACGTGTAGCAGTGAAATGCGTAGAGATGTGGAGGAACACCGATGGCGAAGGCAGCCCCCTGGGCCAATACTGACGCTCATGCACGAAAGCGTGGGGAGCAAACAGGATTAGATACCCTGGTAGTCCACGCCCTAAACGATGTCAACTGGTTGTCGGGCCTTCATTGGCTTGGTAACGTAGCTAACGCGTGAAGTTGACCGCCTGGGGAGTACGGTCGCAAGATTAAAACTCAAAGGAATTGACGGGGACCCGCACAAGCGGTGGATGATGTGGATTAATTCGATGCAACGCGAAAAACCTTACCTACCCTTGACATGGACGGAACCTCGATGAGAGTTGAGGGTGCCCGAAAGGGAGCCGTCACACAGGTGCTGCATGGCTGTCGTCAGCTCGTGTCGTGAGATGTTGGGTTAAGTCCCGCAACGAGCGCAACCCTTGTCCCTGGTTGCTACGCAAGAGCACTCCAGGGAGACTGCCGGTGACAAACCGGAGGAAGGTGGGGATGACGTCAAGTCCTCATGGCCCTTATGGGTAGGGCTTCACACGTCATACAATGGTCGGAACAGAGGGTTGCCAAGCCGCGAGGTGGAGCCAATCCCAGAAAACCGATCGTAGTCCGGATCGCAGTCTGCAACTCGACTGCGTGAAGCTGGAATCGCTAGTAATCGCGGATCAGCATGCCGCGGTGAATACGTTCCCGGGTCTTGTACACACCGCCCGTCACACCATGGGAGTGGGTTTTACCAGAAGTGGCTAGTCTAACCGCAAGGAGGACGGTCACCACGGTAGGATTCATGACTGGGGTGAAGTCGTAACAAGGTAGCCGTATCGGAAGGTGCGGCTGGATCACCTCCTTTCCAGAGCTTAAGCGCTCAAAGTTGAGCACTCACACTTGTCGGCTGTGCATTGAAGGACAGGCTGAAGGGGTCTGTAGCTCAGTCGGTTAGAGCACCGTCTTGATAAGGCGGGGGTCGCTGGTTCGAATCCAGCCAGACCCACCATGTCGGCTGCCGTTGGCGCTTTGGCGCTTACGGAAGCCCCACCCCCGAAGGGGGCGGAAGGTGGAGAGCAGATCCCTTGAAAGTTGTCGTGCGGGGGATTAGCTCAGCTGGGAGAGCACCTGCTTTGCAAGCAGGGGGTCGTCGGTTCGATCCCGTCATCCTCCACCAATTACCAGTGCCTAGTGTCCGGTCAGCAGGTGAGCCGGGTATTACGCATTGGCAATTGCGCCAGTCAGCTCTGGTATGAAGCGGTAAGGCATATCGGCTGTCGTTCTTTAACAATCAGGAAGAAGCAGTAGTAGAGATCAATGAAAGCGTCTGTGAGATGGGCGTGAGTAGATTGGTCAGGGTTGTGATTGTATCGAAGTATTTTTTAGGGTCCTCGATGAGAGGGCGCTTGGAATACGGCACAACACGCAAGTGTGTGGGCTGCCTGTAAGTGCTAAAGCACTAACGGGCAGCGACACGCTAAAACTCAGCCTGTAGTGCGTGTGGTCGAAGGGACGCAAGTCCGTGGAGACACACCCGTTATAGGGTCAAGCGAACAAGTGCATGTGGTGGATGCCTTGGCGATCACAGGCGATGAAGGACGCGGTAGCCTGCGAAAAGCTTCGGGGAGCTGGCAAACGAGCATTGATCCGAAGATGTCCGAATGGGGAAACCCACTCCGAATGGAGTATCCGTGGCTGAATACATAGGCCATGTGAAGCGAACGCGGCGAACTGAAACATCTAAGTAGCCGCAGGAACAGAAATCAACCGAGATTCCCAGAGTAGTGGCGAGCGAAATGGGAGCAGCCTGTACTCTTTATCTGTACTGTTAGCCGAACGCTCTGGAAAGTGCGGCCATAGCGGGTGATAGCCCCGTAGGCGAAAGCAGTGTGGAAGAACTAGGTGTACGACAAGTAGGGCGGGACACGTGAAATCCTGTCTGAAGATGGGGGGACCATCCTCCAAGGCTAAATACTCGTGATCGACCGATAGTGAACCAGTACCGTGAGGGAAAGGCGAAAAGAACCCCGGGAGGGGAGTGAAACAGATCCTGAAACCGCATGCATACAAACAGTCGGAGCCTGGAAACGGGTGACGGCGTACCTTTTGTATAATGGGTCAGCGACTTACATTCAGTGGCGAGCTTAACCGATTAGGGCAGGCGTAGCGAAAGCGAGTCCGAACAGGGCGAATCAGTCGCTGGGTGTAGACCCGAAACCAGATGATCTATCCATGGCCAGGATGAAGGCACGGTAACACGTGCTGGAGGTCCGAACCCACTAGTGTTGAAAAACTAGGGGATGAGCTGTGGATAGGGGTGAAAGGCTAAACAAATCTGGAAATAGCTGGTTCTCTCCGAAAACTATTTAGGTAGTGCCTCGTGTCTCACCTTCGGGGGTAGAGCACTGTCATGGTTGAAGGGTCCATTGCGGATTACTTCGCCATAGCAAACTCCGAATACCGAAGAGTGCAATCACGGGAGACAGACATCGGGTGCTAACGTCCGGTGTCAAGAGGGAAACAACCCAGACCGCCAGCTAAGGTCCCCAAATATGGCTAAGTGGGAAACGAAGTGGGAAGGCTAAAACAGTCAGGAGGTTGGCTTAGAAGCAGCCACCCTTTAAAGAAAGCGTAATAGCTCACTGATCGAGTCGTCCTGCGCGGAAGATGTAACGGGGCTAAGCCATATACCGAAGCTGCGGATGCGCGCGCAAGCGCGCATGGTAGGAGAGCGTTCCGTAAGCCTGCGAAGGTGCACTGGAAAGTGTGCTGGAGGTATCGGAAGTGCGAATGCTGACATGAGTAGCGATAAAGGGGGTGAAAGGCCCCCTCGCCGTAAGCCCAAGGTTTCCTACGCAACGTTCATCGGCGTAGGGTGAGTCGGCCCCTAAGGCGAGGCAGAAATGCGTAGCTGATGGGAAGCAGGTCAATATTCCTGCACCAGTGTGAAATGCGATGGGGGGACGGATCGCGGAAGGTTGTCCGGGTGTTGGAAGTCCCGGTCGCTGCGTTGGAGAAGGTGCTCTGGCAAATCCGGGCACGTAATTCAAGGGCGTGGCGCGAGCTCCTTCGGGAGCGAAGCAACTGGAAGGGGTTCCAGGAAAAGCCTCTAAGCTTCAGTTTCACATTGACCGTACCGCAAACCGACACAGGTGGGCGAGATGAGTATTCTAAGGCGCTTGAGAGAACCCGGGAGAAGGAACTCGGCAAACTGGTACCGTAACTTCGGGATAAGGTACGCCCTTGTAGCTTGATGCGCCTGCGCGCAGAGGGTGAAGGGGTTGCAATAAACTGGTGGCTGCGACTGTTTAATAAAAACACAGCACTCTGCAAACACGAAAGTGGACGTATAGGGTGTGACGCCTGCCCGGTGCCGGAAGATTAAATGATGGGGTGCAAGCTCCTGATTGAAGTCCCGGTAAACGGCGGCCGTAACTATAACGGTCCTAAGGTAGCGAAATTCCTTGTCGGGTAAGTTCCGACCTGCACGAATGGCGTAACGATGGCCACACTGTCTCCTCCCGGGACTCAGCGAAGTTGAAGTGTTTGTGATGATGCAATCTCCCCGCGGCTAGACGGAAAGACCCCATGAACCTTTACTGCAGCTTTGCATTGGACTTTGAACCGGTCTGTGTAGGATAGGTGGGAGGCTACGAAGCTGGAACGCCAGTTTCAGTGGAGCCGTCCTTGAAATACCACCCTGATCTGTTTGAGGTTCTAACCTTGGACCCTGAAGCGGGTTCGGGGACAGTGCATGGCAGGCAGTTTGACTGGGGCGGTCTCCTCCCAAAGTGTAACGGAGGAGTACGAAGGTACGCTAGGTACGGTCGGAAATCGTGCTGATAGTGCAATGGCATAAGCGTGCTTGACTGTGAGACTGACAAGTCGAACAGGTGCGAAAGCAGGTCATAGTGATCCGGTGGTTCTGTATGGAAGGGCCATCGCTCAACGGATAAAAGGTACTCTGGGGATAACAGGCTGATACCGCCCAAGAGTTCATATCGACGGCGGTGTTTGGCACCTCGATGTCGGCTCATCTCATCCTGGGGCTGTAGCCGGTCCCAAGGGTATGGCTGTTCGCCATTTAAAGAGGTACGTGAGCTGGGTTTAAAACGTCGTGAGACAGTTTGGTCCCTATCTGCCGTGGGCGCTGGATATTTGAAGGGACCTGCTCCTAGTACGAGAGGACCGGAGTGGACGAACCTCTGGTGTACCGGTTGTGACGCCAGTCGCATCGCCGGGTAGCTATGTTCGGAAGAGATAACCGCTGAAAGCATCTAAGCGGGAAACTCGCCTTGAGATGAGATATCCCCGGGGCTTCGAGCCCCTTGAAGGGTCGTTCAAGACCAGGACGTTGATAGGTCAGGTGTGGAAGCGCAGTAATGCGTTAAGCTAACTGATACTAATTGCCCGTAAGGCTTGATCCTATAACCGGTGTGTTTTGCGGTCATGGTTAATGCTCCAGCATCTACCAGGACCCCACCCCCGTCAGGGGGCAGCGCAGACACACGGTCGAGTGAGCCGCGTTGTGCCAGACAACACAACCCACCCCCCTGCTACACCACGCTTCTTCCCGATTGGTCCGGCTGCCCGCGCGCAGCAGGACAACCCGTCATGCCTGATGACCATAGCGAGTCGGTCCCACCCCTTCCCATCCCGAACAGGACCGTGAAACGACTCCACGCCGATGATAGTGCGGATTGCCCGTGTGAAAGTAGGTAATCGTCAGGCTCCCCCTCAGTTGAAAACACCAACCCCGCCCTCAAAAGCGGGGTTGATGCGTTTACAGCCGGCTAAAGTTCATCGAAGCGTCAGCTCTCGAGCACTCGTCATCAAGACTCAAGACTACGTGTCGGCTCCTGCATCTGCGATCGAAACTATTTGATATTTCCCAGGTTAATTCGGATTCCAAACGTTGACAGGATTCATCTCGAAAAACAAACTGCTGTGCGAGTCGCTGTTGATCAACAACTGAGGATCGCATGAACCAGAAGCCAACCATCGCTGCTGCAATCGCCGGAGCCATCATCGCTCTGGCACCGTTAAGCCTACAGGCGGCACAGCCTGCCGCATCGGCTGCGTCGAGCGCAGCCATCGCGGGAGTCAGTGTGCTTCAGGCCGAAGGGACCGTGCAGGCGGTGGATCGTGTCGCACATACCGTCACTGTCAAAGATGCAGCAAGCGGTCAGGCAACTTTCAACGTCAACCCCGATACAACGAAGCTCGCGGAGCTCAAGGCAGGGGACAAGGTGCGTGTGCGGATGGTTCGTGATGCGGTCGTCACGCCGGCGTCCCACCCGTCGGCGAACATGACTGGCCAAGGCGCGGCAAACGCCGATCCGATGGCACATAACAACGTCGCGGCGGAAATCGTGTCGGTCGATCAGAAAACGGGTGTGCTCGCGCTGCGTGGACCCAAGGGCGCAGTGTTTCACATTCAGGCGAGCAACGCGGCGCAGATCGCGCATCTGCCAGCCGGTACGCATGTGGAAGTCGTCTACGCCCCGACCGCGAATGTGTCGGTATCGGCGGCTCAATAGATCGACCTCGTCCCGGCGACGTCATCGCCCGAAGTCAGTGGGTAGAATTCAGCGGGTCGATCTCAACACATGCGGCGTGGCAGCGGTTATATCGTGACCGCCGCCGCGCTTCTTAAAGGCCTGCGCTTACCAGCTTGAGTCGCGTAATTTCGGACGGGGCGCCCAGTCGTTTCGGCGGCCCCCAATAGCCGGTTCCGCGGCTCGTGTAGACCCACAAGCCATTCAGCCGAGCAAGTCCCGCCGTAAACGGCTGCTGCAAGCGGACGAAGAAGTTCCACGGGAAGAACTGTCCGCCATGAGTATGGCCCGACAGTTGCAGCGTGAATCCCGCGTCGGCCGCCGCCTCCGCCGTGCGCGGTTGATGCGCGAGCAGCACCCTGATCAGCACGTCGCCGGGGGCGCCTCGAAGCGCGGCCGCCGGATCGCTGTTATGCGCAGGGTCGTAGTGCCCCGCCGAGTAGTCGGTTACACCCGCGATCACCGCTTGCGCACCGTCGTGGTTCAGCACCACGTGCTCGTTGAGCAGCACGCGCAACCCGAGCCGTTCGAATTCCGCAATCCATGCATCGGCGCCCGAATAGTATTCGTGGTTGCCCGTGACGAGGTACGCGCCATGGCGCGCGGTGAGTTTCGACAACGGCTGCGTATGAGCCGACAACTGTGCGACGGAGCCGTCGACCACATCGCCGGTTACGGCAATCAGGTCTGGTTCGAGCCGGTTTACCGCGTCGACGATCGCATCGACGTAGTTGTGCTTGATGGTCGGTCCGACGTGAATATCGCTGATCTGCACGATGGTGAAGCCCTCGAGCGCGCGCGGCAAATCGTCGATCGGCACTTCGATCGTCACGACGCGCGCGCGACGCCGCGCGTTGACAAAGCCGATAGCCGTGGAGATCAGCGCAAGAATCGGCACTGCGGCCGCGCTATTTTGCCGCCAGTGTGCAATCGACACCGTGTTGGGCCACAGCGCGTCTACCGTCAATAGCGACGCGAGGACGATGTCGCGTGCGAATGTGAGCACGAGCAGCGACGAGAAAAAGCCCATCGCTAGCAGGCCGACCCACGCGAAGCGGTCGCCGACCGACTGCTGTTCGAAACGCCGCGCCAGCATGCCGGCCGGAATCAGTAGGCATGACAGCACGAGCCAAAGCACACAAAGCGCTCGCCCGATCGAACCGATCGGCAGGTCCGGAATGATCCGGAAACCTACGTAGAGGTGAAACAGAATGCCGATGGAGACAAGGCGAACGAAAAACGATGATAGGCGCATGGTAGAGGGTAGCGTGATGCGTCGGTGCCAAAACGACAGGGTCTGTCGCGAAGCAACGTCATATATGGGAACGCCGGCCAGTCATTCTACCGGCAGATTTGACGAGAGGTAGGAGGGGTAAAAGACAGTGCTCGACGGCTTTGCCGGAAACGCTATCGCGCTGGTTCCACGTACGGGTCCGTCCGGCGACGCCCTCGCGGACGAGGGTTCATACTTACCCGTATCTCGATATTATCCGCGCCGCATTCGCGGCTTTTGACATGCACGACCTGTTCGACGAACTGCCTGCGCCCGATGTGACGTGGTTTCCCGATTGGCTCGCGCCGGCGACGGCGACCTCGATGCTCGAGCGCATCATCGACGAAGTCGCGTGGCGGCAGGACACGATGGGGACACCCGCAGGCCGCGTGCCGCTGCCGCGCCTGACCGCGTGGCAGGGCGAGCCCGACGCCGTCTACGTTTATTCAGGTATCCGCAACGTGCCGGACGCGTGGACTGCAGCGGTCGGCGAACTGAAAGCCGCGGCCGAAACGGCTTGCGGCGCGCGCTTCAACAGCGTTTTGCTGAATCGTTACCGGACCGGCACAGACAGCATGGGCTGGCATGCGGATCGGGAACCCGAACTTGGCGACGAGCCGGTGATCGCATCGGTGAGCCTTGGCGCCACGCGCAGGTTCGACCTGCGACACAACCGGACTGGCGCGGTGCAGTCGTTCGGATTGAATAGCGGCAGTCTGCTCGTGATGCGCGGCCGCACGCAGACGGAGTGGCGTCATCGCATCCCGAAGGAGCCACGGGTTCATGGCGAGCGGATCAATCTGACGTTTCGGTATGTGATGCCGCGCGGCGCGTCGGCTGGCCGTTGAAGTATCGGGCGTCTATAACATGTTCGAAATATAAAATTTATGCGCATAAAGATGCGCAGCAATCAATAGGACGCCGTCGTCGGCGACCATGCGACACCATGAAATTCGCCCTATGTCGTTTGGAAATGCTATGTTGTAGTAACTTTGTGCTTACTTTTTACTCCGGCCCACTTAACATTTTTAGTCGAGGCAAGGCCATGAAAACGACGATCCGCAAGATGGGTAACTCGCATGGTGTGCTCATTCCGAAACCGATTTTGGCCCAGCTGGGACTGGAGGACGAAGTGGATATGCAAGTGGAAGGGAACGCGCTCGTGCTGCGTCGGCCGCAGAAAAAGGCGCGCGAGGGCTGGGCCGAAGCAAGCCGATCCGTTACCGCGGGCGGAGGCGATCGTCTCGTGCTGGGCGAATTCCCGAATGCGGGCGACGAGGGGTTCATATGGTAGAGCGCGGCGAGGTCTGGCTAGTTGCGCTGGATCCGACCGCCGGCAGCGAGATTCAGAAGATGCGGCCCTGCGTGGTCGTGTCGCCGCCGGAACTGAATGAACACCTGAACACGGTCATCGTCGCGCCGATGACCACCGGCAGCAAGGCGGCGCCGTTCCGCGTCGGCCTTACGTTTGCGCGCAAACGGGGGCTGATTCTGCTCGATCAGATCTGCACGGTCGATAAAGATCGATTGATCAGGAAAGCGGGGGCCATTTCCGATCAGGCGCTAGCGTCGACGCTAGCGGGGCTGCAGGAAATGTTTGTTGACTAGCTAGCCGCCAGCGTCGATGCGGCGCCTGACCGTCGCCACCAGTCGATCGAACGCGAGCGTGCTCGCAGGAAGCGCCACCGTATCGGGAAAGTGTTCGCGCGCGATGTCGGTCAATACCTGGCCCGGCGGCGCTTCGAGTAATACGCGTGCGCCCATTTCGACCATCGCCGTCAGCGCATCGAACCACCGCACGGTATGGCGCATGTTGGTCACGAGGTCGTCGCGAATCGCATCGGCGGTATGCAACGGTCGGCCACCGCGATTGCCGATATAGACGCTTTGCGGTGCATGGAACGGGATATTGCGCGCGTAGTCGGCAAGTTCGTCGGCGGCGGCGCCGAGCAGTTCGCAATGCGACGGCACGCTGACCGCCAGTCGCGTGGCCTTGCGCGCGCCGGCGGCAAGCGCGGTATCGATGAACGCGTCGAGCGCGTCGTTCGCGCCCGCGACGACGATTTGCCGCGGTGCGTTCACATTGCCGACGAACACGCGCGGTTGCCCGTCACGCGTGACTTGTGCAGCGAGCGTCTCGATCTCGTGCTCGGTCAGTCCCGCGATGGCCGCGAGTCCATAACCGGCCGGGTAGGCGCTTTCCATCAGTTCGGCGCGCTTGCGAACGAGACGTACCGCATCGGCGAATTCGAGTGCGCCGCAACAGACTGCCGCGGCATAGGCGCCGACCGACAGCCCTGCGCTGAAGTCGGCTGTCAACCGTTCCACAGCCAGCGCACGCGTGATCGCCACTCCGGCCACGACCATACCGATTTGCACGGCAACGGTCGATTGGAGGGCGGCGCGATTATCGAGCGTCAACACATCGAAGCCGAGCACATCTGACGCTTCGGCGAGGGTCGCGTCGCTCGCGGGGTGGACGGGAAGCTGATGCAGAAAGCCTTCAGTCTGCGCGCCTTGTCCGGGAAAGAGGAGGGCGAGCGTCATCGTATCGCGGCCCCGTCATCGCACGTCGATGGAAAGATGGAAAGCTGCTGCGACCTCGATGCCTTGCTTGCCGACGACGAGCCTGCCGTCGCGGCGCCGCTCGCCGCGGCCCACGGATCGCTCAGCAGCGACGCGCCAGCATTCGCGCGCACCATCACAGACGACTTTCCCGCAGCAAGCTCGGCCAGTGCGACACCGCCGGCCGGCGTGTCGAGCTGCGCATCCACCCGCACGCCGAGCCGCTGCGCGAGCACGAGCAGTTCGGCAAGCAACTGACCGGCCGCGGCGCGGTCGAGTCGTTCAGGCGCGCGAACAAGCAGATCGAGGTCGCTTGATCCATTGACCGTGGGCACGCCGGTCGCGAGCTCGAAGCCGGCGCTGCCGGCCGGCCCCCAGACATACTGTCCGAGCGAGCGAGGCGCACGACGGAGTTCGGCCAGCATGAAAAATGCGGGCAGCGGTTCGCGCCCCGGCACAGGTTCTTGCGTGACGAGTGCTTCCGGCGGCACTGCAAACTCGACATCGCCGTCTTCGACCCACGTACCGTACCGTTGCGCCCGGCTCGCGCCGCGTATGCCGACCGCGACGGAACCCGGCGCCGACGGCGCACGTCGCACGACCGCGAACGGCGCCCGCAGCAACGCCTCGCGAACCCATACAGGCTCGCTACCATGCAGCGGGACGCGATGCAGCCGCAATATGTCGTGCGGCTGCCAGCGCGCATGACCGCAGTTGCGGCCATCGCCGGGCGGCAGCGCAACCACCATCATCACGCCGCATCCCACTGGGCAGCGAGCCGCCGCCGCACTTCAATCGACGCGGCGCGCGTCTTATGCGCGGCCGCGGACTCGAGACGATGCGACAACCCGCGCGTCTTGTCCGCACGTGCGTCGCGTATCGAATCCGCAAGAATGCCGCGCACGCGTTCGATATGCGCGCCGCTCGGCGCATCCGCATCGATGTCGCCGATCAGCGTATCGAGCAGCCCCAACCTGGCAAACGACGCGATCGAATACGACATCGGCACGATCGTTTCGCCAAGCTTGTCGAGCTCATCGACGGTACGGCGCGTCACGCGCGCCGCGGCTTCCTTGCCCATCGCATGGACGAGCGTGCCGGGCGCATCGAGTGCGAGAATCCGGTTCGCCTGATAGCCGTGCGCGAGAAACGCGCCCGACATCGCCGGCCCGACGATCAGCGCGATCACCGGATGCCCCGCGTCGCGCGCGGTCGCATAAGCATCGACGCCAGCCGCGCACGCGAGATGCACGCCGAGCATCTCTTCACGATAGCCATACGCCTGGCTTTTCACATCGACGATCGCGACAATCGGCCGCTTGTTCGCGGTATTCGCGTCTTGCGCAATCGCATCGCGCACCGCACGCGCGAGCAGCCATCCCTGTTCGAGTCCGACCACGTTGTCGACGGCGCGTGGAAAGCGATTGTCGGGATCCGGCACGACCGAGACGAAACGTGCGAGTTCGTCGCCGAGCATCGCGTCGCCGCTCCAAACCGGTGCTTTCGTCGCCGGTTCGCCGGCCAGCGCGTGGAACCAGCGCGCGCCGCGTGTCAGTTGGGTATCGGTCACGGTCACTCCTTGCGCGTCGCAGTCGACGCATGGGCTGGATGAGATGCTTCGGCGCCGAACACCGCGCGCATCGTTTCGGGCGTCACGGTTTGCGGATCGATCGCGGCGAGCCGCGCGAGGTACGTGTCGACCTGCTCGCTGCGATGTGCGGCGGGCAGGCCGCGTGCAAAGGCGTCCAACACGGCGCTGCGCACCGCGACGACATCGTCTTCGACGAGGCTGTCCGCGAGCCCCGTCGCCGCACGTTGCTCGCCGCCGATCAGTTGCCAGATGCGGCGTTTGTCGCTCGAATCGAGCTCTTCGATACCGGCTTCCTGCTCGATCACTTCAGGCCCGTTCATGCCGAGCCGCCCCTGTTTCGTGACGACGAGGTGCGAGCACAGCGCCGCGGCCAGCGACATGCCGCCGAAGCAGCCGACCATGCCCGCGATCACGCCGACCACCGGCACGTACCGGCGCAGGGCGACGATCGCGGCCTGCATCTCGGCGATCACCGCGAGCCCGAGGTTGGCCTCCTGCAGCCGCACGCCGCCCGTTTCGAACAGCACGACCGGGCGCACGATCCGGCCGCGTTCGCAGTCGCGCAGCGCGAGTTCGAGCGCGGCGGCGAGTTTGCTGCCCGACACCTCGCCGATGCTGCCGCCCTGAAACGCCGATTCGAGCGCGGCAACCACGGCGGGCTCGCCGTCGATCGTGCCGCGCGCGATCACGGCGCCATCATCGGCCTGGCAGACGATGCCTTGCAGCGGCAGCCACGGCGATTCGATGCGGTCGAACGGACCGAGCAGCTCGCGGAACGTGCCGGGGTCGAGCAGGGCGCGCACGCGTTCGCGCGCGGGCAATTCGATAAAGCTGTCCGCAAGGACCGGCGCAGCCTGAAGCGCGGCAGTATTCATCACGCACCTCCCCGAGCACCCGAAGTACTACCTTGGGCGCCACCATTCGCCGCGCCGGCATCGATTGCTTCGATCGCTTCCGCCAGCCTCAACGCAACCACGCCCGGCGTCGCGCCGAAATCGTTGATCTCGATATGCGCCGCGCCGTCGTAGCGCTGGAAGAAGCGATCGAGCACGCTTTTCCAGATATGGCTATACCCGTCGACGCTCGTGCGCACGTCGACGGTCGCCGTCATCGAGGCAGCGGGCGACAGCAGCACTTCGAGGTCGCCGGACCCGACCACGCCGACATGCGCGCGGGCCGTGAGGGCGCGTTGCGCCGGATACTCGAACGTCAGGTGTTCCATGAGGCGGTACTCCCGGTGAAGTCTTGACGAGACAGTTTGTCGAGAAAGAGTGTCGCGGCGAGCAGATCGGCCGCGCCACCCGGAGAGGCGTTCAGCGCGACAAGCGCGCGATCGAGTGCGGCGAGTGCGGCGCGCCCGCCGTCAGTCGAGCTGCCGCCGGCCGCCAGCACGCGGCGGGCACCCTGCTGGCCGGCCCGCAGGCCGGTCAGGCCGGCGCGATGCAACAGGCAGGTGTCGTCGAGCGAGGCCATGATGGCGAGCAGTGCGTCGACGCGCGCCGATGTCTCGTCGATGCCCTGTGCGCGTGCCCGGAAGAGCGCCGGCAAACCGACGTCGAGCGCATGCGGAAAGCCGTCCTGTGCTTCGCGGCGCGCACCGCCGACCTGATAGCGCACGCGCACGCGTTCGCCGTTGCTGTCGGCGGGCGCGGCAAAGCGATCGGGGAAGCAGGCAATCTGCGCGCCGAACGAGCAGACTGCGGCGGCGTCGGACGCCGCACCCGCGGCGCGCACGACGGTCCGCGCCGCCACGCCGCTGATCGCCGCGCCCGCGATCATCAATCCGATAATCCAGATCGCGCCGCGATGCGCGTTGCTGCCGCCCGTCGCGCGCATCATCGTCTGTTCGCCGCTGCGGCCGATCTGTGCGAGCTCGGCGCGCAGCGTCGCCGACGGCGTGCGTTGCCGCGAAGCGCGCGCGAGTGCTTCGAAGGTCGCTTCGAGCGCACGCGCCGAACGGCGCATCGTCGGCAGATCGAGATCGCGATGCGCGCCGCTGCCGCGCCCGTCGACGAGCGCGGGCTTCGGCGTCAGCTCCGCTTCCTCGATCAGCGATTCGACGGCCAGCCGCGCCAGCTGCGCATCGGACAGCACGCTGTGCGCCGCGGCGCACGCGTTGCCGCCGCCGCGCTTCGCGCAGGTGGACGAAGCGCCCGCTACCGCCGCTCTCAGTGCCGCAGTCGCAGTCATCGCGTCACCAGCTTCTGAAGCGTGCCGGCGGCGCGTACAGGCCGCCCGACCACGTGACGAGATCGTCGATGCTGCGCGCCGCCAGCAGCGAGCGTTTCGCATCGCCGCGCCGGATACCGAGATCTTCGGGATAAGCGACGATGCCGCGCCGGCGCAACTCGGCGGTTTTCTCGGGCTTCGCGCGCAAGCCGATCGGCGTGACGCCGGCCACGGCGGCAATGGCCGCACGCCGTTCGTCGATGCCCTCGGCCTTGTGCAGATGCGCAATGCCTTCTTCGGTGACGACATGACTCACGTCGTCGCCGTAAATCATCACGGGCGCGATCGGCATGCCGCTCTTCTTGCCGACGGCGATCGCGTCGAGCTCGTCGACGAAAGTCGGCTCGCCGCCTTTCTTGTACGTCTCGGCCGTTTGCACGACGAGCTTCTGGCCGCGGGCAACCGGTGCATCGCCCTTGAGCAGCTTGAGCCACGCATCGCTCGCATGACGCCGGCCGCGCGGATCGTGACCCATGTTCGGCGCGCCGCCGAAGCCGGCCAGACGTCCGCGCGTGACGGTCGACGAATTGGCGTCGGCGTCGATCTGCAGCGTCGAGCCGATAAAGAGGTCGACCGCGTATTGCCCGGCCAGCTGGCACAGCACGCGGTTCGAGCGCAGCGTGCCGTCGCTGCCGGTGAAGAACACATCGGGCCGCGCTTCGATATACGCTTCCATGCCGACTTCGCTGCCGAAGCAGTGCACGCTGTCGACCCAGCCCGATTCGATCGCCGGAATCATCGTCGGGTGCGGATTGAGCGTCCAGTGGCGGCAGATCTTGCCGCGCAGGCCGAGCGATTCGCCGTACGTGGGCAGCAGCAGTTCGATCGCCGCGGTATCGAAGCCGATGCCGTGATTCAGCGACGTCACGTTGTACGGCTCGTAGATGCCGCGGATCACCATCATCGCAGTGAGCACCTGCAAGTCGCCGATATGGCGCGGATCGCGCGTGAAAAGCGGCTCGACCGCGAACGGCCGGTCCGCTTGCACGACGACGTCGACCCATGAAGCCGGGATATCGACGCGCGGCAGTTTGTCGACGATCTCGTTGACCTGCACGATCACGATGCCATGCCGGAATGCGGCGGCTTCGGCGATGGTCGGCGTGTCTTCGGTATTCGCGCCGGTGTACAGATTGCCGTGCCGGTCGGCCTGCTCGGCGCACAGCAGCGCGACCTGCGGCGACAGGTCGACGAACATCCGTGCATACAGCTCGACGTACGTGTGAATCGCACCGATTTCGAGCTTGCCGTCTTCGAGCAATTGCGCCACACGCAGGCTTTGCGGTCCCGCGAACGCGAAATCGACCTTATGCGCGATGCCCTTTTCGAACAGCGTCAGATGCTCGGGCCGGCTGATGCTCGAGATCAGCAGATGCACGTCGTGCACTTCGGCGGGATCGATCTTCGCGAACGAGCGCGACAGGAAGTCCGCCTGCTTCTGGTTGTCGCCTTCGAGCACGACACGGTCGCCCGGGCGAATCAGGGCCTGCAACGCATCGACGATACGCGTGGTGGGCAGCACGCCGTCTTCTTCGAGCCACGGAGCGATTTGCGCAAGACGGCGGGCCTTCTCGTCTCGCCGCGTGGTCCACGAGCGGGCAGGCGCCGCGTTCGCGCTAGCCGTCGTCGCGATCAGACGGTTGGGTTCGAGTCGCTGGTTCATCGGCAGGGGTACTCACGGATGGAGAGGTTGAAACGCGCGCGCGTTTCGCGCGCGGCTTGCGCTTGTGTGCCGTTTCTTCGGTCTTTGCGCGGTCGGTCAGAAAACGGTAGATCAGCTCCCCGGTGCCGATCAGGTGGGCGGCGACAAGCGATTGCGCAGCCGCGACATCGCGGCGCTGCACCGCGTCGAGCAATTCGACGTGTTCGTGATCCGATTCGCCCTTGTACTCGGGAAAACCGAACTTGAGCCGCAGATAGCGTTCGCCGCGGCGGTGCAGATTCGCAATCATCTCGCAGAGCTGCGGACGCCCGGCGGGCGCATAAAGACTCATATGAAACGCCTCGTTGCGCGCCACGTAGAGCGACGGATCGGGTTCACGCTCCGCAGCTTTGCACAACCTGGTCACTTCGCGCAGCGAAGCGGCCGTGTGCCGCGCAATGGCAAGGCCGAGCGCGAGGCTTTCGAGCGCGGAGCGAATCTCATAGATCTCGCGCGCTTCGTTCGCGGACAGCGGCGCGACCGTCGCGCCTTTATGCACCTCGACTTTCGCCCAGCCTTCGCTTTCGAGCTGGCGCAGCGCCTCGCGCACCGGAATCGCGCTAACCGAAAAGTGACGCGCGATCGCGTCCTGCCGCAGCGGAGCGCCGGGCGCGAGCGTGCCTTCGACGATGGCAGCGCGCAGCGCGTCCGCGATCATGCGCGACGCGCTCGAGCGGGGCGCGCCGGCGGTGGGCAGGAACGGCGCGGCGGGCGCGTCCTCCAGGGGAAAACCATTGGTTGCGGTGTTCATGATGGCATATATTATATATAAAAATGCAAGTTTTCCAGCCGGAAAAACCCGCGAAACGCCCGCCGCAGTAAGGCGGGCGTGGCTTTTTGAAAAAACGTTCCGGCGGAGAAAACCAAGGGGCCTGGCGCGCGTGCTGCACTCTCGTTTCAGCTTGCGCAATACCACCGCGCATTTCAACCGCACGCATTTCGCACATTGAAACCGCAGTATCTGGAGGAGCATGACTGATGGATTCAGTAACCGATTCCGACCGCGCCGTTGCCGCGCGTCCACGCAAGACGCCGCTCAACCGCTCGCAGATCGCCGGCTTCTGGGGCGCATGGGCGGGCTGGACGCTCGACGGCATGGACTCGTTCATCTACGCGCTGGTTCTGACGCCGGCGCTCACCGAACTGCTGCCGCGCTCGGGCTACGCCGCGACGCCCGCAAACGTCGGCCTTGCCGGCTCGATCCTGTTTGCGTTGTTCCTCGTCGGCTGGGGGCTGTCGTTCATCTGGGGGCCGATTGCGGACCGCTTCGGCCGCACCAAGGTGCTGGCCGCCACGATCTTTACGTTCGCGATCTTCACGGGTCTGTCGGCCACCGCGCATAACGTGTGGGAGCTGGCCATCTACCGCTTTATCGCGGGAGTCGGCATCGGCGGCGAATGGGCGCTCGCGGGCACGTATGTGGCCGAAGCGTGGCCCGAGGACCGCCGCAAGATGGGCGCCGGCTATCTGCAGACCGGCTATTACGCAGGCTTCTTTCTTGCCGCCGCGCTCAATTACACGATCGGCGTGCACTTCGGCTGGCGCGCGATGTTCCTGACGGGCGCGGTGCCGGTGTTCATCGCGATCCTGATCCTCACGCGCGTGAAGGAATCGGAGAAGTGGCAGAAGGCCGAGTCGAAAGCGGTGCAAACGAAACCGATGCGCGAGATCTTCTCTCCTGCGTACCGGCGCCGCACGTGGGTCGCCTGCGCGTTGCTGACCATCGCGATCATCGGTTTGTGGGCCGGCGCAGTCTATGAGCCGTCGGCGGTCATCCAGCTCGCGACGCGCTCCGGCATGGACAAGATCGCCGCGACGAAGATGGCCTCGCAAGCGACCGGTCTGCTGTCGATCGGCACGATACTCGGCTGCCTCGTGCTGCCGCCGATGGCCGAGCGCATCGGCCGCAAGTTGACGCTCGCCGTGTATTTCGCGGGCATGGCGGTGACCATCGCGCTGAGCTTCGGCTGGGCGTTCTATCTGCCGAACGGACTCGCGCCGTTTATCGCGATTCTGTTCGTGCTGGGCTTTTTTGGCGGCAACTTCGCGCTGTTCAGCCTCTGGCTGCCCGAGCAGTTCGAAACGCGCGTACGGGCGACGGCCTTCGCGTTCTGCACGTCGATTGGCCGTTTCGTCGGCGCGGGCGTGAACTTCCTGCTCGGCGCCGCGGTACTCAACATGCATACGCTCGGTGTTCCGGTCGCGCTGACGGCGATTGCATTCGTCGTCGGTCTCTTCATTATTCCGTTCGCGCCGGAGACCAAAGGCAAAGTGCTGCCGCAGTAATCTGCACTGCTGGCCGGTATCTTGCTCAAGGCGCGCGGTGACATGCCGCGCGCCTTTGCGCTTCCGGGGGCCATCTCCGGCTTTCTCATCGTGCGCTCGCCGGGCACAAAAAAAGCTCGCCGAACGCGCACTGCCGCCCGGTGTCGAAGCCGACAATGAAGTCGACCTGAGCAACGCGCGGCCATTCGATGCGCGCAGCAATCCGATGAGGAGGAGCAGCATGAACCGACGCATTTTTTCCGCGGTGGTAATCGCAGGCGCAGCCGCAACCGCACTGGCAAGCAGTGCCTCGTACGCGCAACTCAATCTCAAGCAGTTCGGTATTGGCGGCGGCGACGGTTCGTCGGGCAACGCCGCAACGGGCGCCGCGTCGGCGGGCGGCGTGTCGCAATTGCTGCAGAACTACGTGGGTGCGAACCAGCAGGTGCTGGCCGGCCAGTCGAGCCTCGCTTCGGCGATGGGCATGTCGGGCGCCGCAGGGCAGGCGCAGCAGGCCGCGGGCCTGTTGAGCGGCGGCACGCCGTCGGTCAGTCAGTTGACACAGGTCGGCAGCACGCAGCAGTCGCTGTCGCAGCAACTGACGCAGGCCTTCGCGAACGGCGGCGGTGCGTCGCCGTCGGGCTCGATCGACAAGCAGGCGTTCTCGAGCGGACTCGAATCGCTCGGCAAAGGCGTGAGCCAGTATTCGAGCCTGCAGTCGAGCCTCGGCAGCGTCGGGCAGATGAACCCGACGTCGCTGTTGCAGTCGGGCCTCAATCCGCAGACGGCGCAGGCCGCGTCGTATATCGCGCAGTCCGCGCCCGGGCAGTTGCAGTCGCTCGCGTCGACGCTTTCGCAGGCCGTGCAGTTCGCGACGAGCCATGGAATCAGCGTGCCGTCGATCGCCAACTCGGCGCTCAAGGGATTCTGACGAACGCTAACGAGCGCGCGCGACATCATCCGTATTCTTGCGCTTCAAAGGATCCGCACCGACAGGGCTCACGCCATGATTGCGCGGCTGTTTATTCAAACCATCGTCTGGCTCCTCGTCATGGGCGCGGTGCTGTTCGCGTCCGCGGGCACGCTCGCATGGCCGTTTGCATGGTTCTATCTCGTCGAAGTCGGCGTGCTCGGTCTGTGGCTCGGCGTATGGCTTGCGCGGCACGATCCGGCCTTGCTTGCCGAACGCATGAGCATGTTCATGCAGCCGGCGCAAAGCCGCTGGGACAAACTTTTCATGCTGTGCGCGGGCATCGGGTGGTTCGGCTGGCTCGTGTTGATCGGCATCGATGGCGGGCGCGTGCATCGATTGGACATGCCGCTCTGGCTCAACGTGTGCGGGGCGGCTGCCGTTTGCGTCTGTATCGTCGCGACGCGGTCCGTGTTCCGTGCGAACAGCTATGCAGCGCCGGTCGTGAAGATACAAACCGAGCGGGGCCACAAGGTCAGCGATAGCGGACCGTATGCGTTCGTGCGCCATCCGATGTACACCGCCGCGAGCCTGTACCTTGCCGGCACGCCGCTGATGCTCGGCTCGTGGTGGGGCCTCGCGTGCGTGCCGTTGATGATCGGCGGTCTCGGCTACCGCGCGGTGCTCGAGGAACGCACGCTGATCGACGGGCTAGAAGGCTACGCCGACTATGCGGCGCGCGTGCGCTACCGGCTCGTGCCGCATGTCTGGTGACGCGAGAAGGACGCGCTCGGCCGACAAGGCGTCGCGGCAGTCAATCCGGCGGGTGCCGCGCCGTGGCGCCTGCGTCACGAATCGTTCATATTGCGCAGCGCGAAAATTGACCGCGCGGCAAATCGTGGATAATGCTGCGCGAAATGCGCGATCAGGGCGCGCCGCCGACCGGCGGCGAGGTTCGATCCAACGTCGCGGCCGAACTGCCGGCCGTCCGGTTTACCCACCGGATTGACGAAAGCGAGAGGCGCATCAAACCCACGAGGTCGAAACAAAATGAACATGAACAGTCAGGCCGAAGCCGTTTGCGCACGCGCGGCGCACGCTAACCCGCTGCTGGCGCAGACGATGCCCGCCTATGAGCAGATCAAGCGCTACGTGCTGGCGCGCATTGCCGAGGGCGCGTGGACACCCGGCGCGCCAATTCCTTCGGAGACGGAACTCGTCAAGCAATTCGGCGTTGCGCGCATGACGGTTTCGCGCGCGCTGCGCGAACTGACGAACGAACGTGTACTGACGCGCGTGCAGGGCGCGGGCACCTATGTGGCGCCGCCACGCTATGAATCGACGGTGCATGCGGTTCGTAATATCGCCGATGAAATCGCCGCACGCGGCCATCGGCATTCGGCGCATGTGCTGATGCTCGAAGCAAGCGCTGCGCAAAGCGCGCTCGATGCGCTCGGGCTTGACGAGGGGCCCGTGTTCCACTCGCGCATCGTGCATTGCGAAGAGGGCGCGCCGATCCAGTACGAAGACCGCTTCGTGAACCCGCGCCTTTTTCCCCAGTATCTCGAGCAGGACTTCACGGTCGAAACGCCGAACCAGTATATGGTGCGCGTCGTGCCGATCCAGCGCGCCGAGTTCGAGATTCACGCGCAAAAGCCCGAGGCGCAGGTGCGCCGTCACCTGCAGATGGAGATGGGCGAGCCCTGCCTGATGCTGTGGCGTCGCACATGGGTCGGCGCCGAGATTGCGACGTCGGTGCAGTTGTGGCATCCGGCGTCGCGCTTTCACCTTGCTGGCGCGCTTTAGATTTCCGCGTTGCACGTCCTGCGTGCGAGCCGGCTTTGGTACCTCGCTTCAAAGCCCGGTATCAAAGCCTGGTATCGAAGCCTGGCTTCAAAGCCTCGCTTTGAAGCGCTCCGGCGCGCTCAATGCGCATTCAGATGCCGTGCAATCGTCGGATACACATCGATCGACGCATTCTTGCCGAAGATGCAGTCGATATGCCCATACCCGTCGAACAGATGCCGCTCGTAATTGTCCGGCCCGAATCGCTCCACCAGCATATCGAAGGTCATTTCGGTGCTGACCGGTAAATAGCAGCGATTTTCAGCGCCGTGGATAAACGCGATCGGCAGCTTCATTCCCTCGAGATTCCTTAGATAGACGTCTTCGCCTTGCGCATCGACAATATGGCCTTCGCGCACGATGCGTGCGAGCTGCATGAAAAGCTCGATATCGTGGACGCCGAACAGTTCGTCGAGGTTCGCATGCAGCGGCTCGTTCAATTGCGCATGCTCGTAGACGAGTCCATAGAGGAATGTCGCGCGATGGCAGACCGCGCTGTTGCATGCTTCGTCGTCTTCGTTCGGGAAGAAGCGCAGCGCCTCGTCGAGCAGATTGTGCGGCCACTTTTCGTGACGCGTGTACGCGGTCAGATCGTCGACGCCGAGAAAGCGCAGAATCTGCGGCGTATGCAGTCCTGCCTTGACGCGTTGCAACAGTCCCGGCACCAGATGCGCGGAAACCTGCGACAGCACGACCGAGCGCACGCCATGCAGGCCCGATAGCAGCGCCATCGTCGTGACGACCGCGCCGAGGCAGTGCGCGACCACCTGAATGTCTTGCGCGCCGCTCAGTTCGCGCACCTTCGCGACGGCGGCCGGAAGGTCGTAGCGCGCGATTGCATCGGCCGTGGTCGGCTCCGTCGCACTCGGCAATTCGATGCTCACGCGCAGATCGACGAGCCAGACATCGAAGCCCGCCGCGCACAGGAATTCGACGAGGTTCGTTTCGATCAGATCGGTCGAAAAAATGCGGCTCGATACGCCGGAGCCGTGCACGAGCAGCACCGGACCCTTCGTGCCGCCGTGATAACGCGTGAGCCGCAGGGTTTTGTTATCGGGCGTGGGGGTGTTGAAGTAGCTGACCTGCGGTGCCGGCGTGCGCAGCGCGCGACGCACGCGCGGCGTGACATCGTCGTCGGCGAATTGCAGCGGCGCGGCGACGCCGCCATATTCGGTGAACAGCACGCCCGCAAAAAACTCGCCGAATTTCCGCGTCCATTTGAGCCGCGTGGCGAGATCGGGCGCATTCGTCACTTCGATCGTGCGCTGCTGCTTGAGGAAATTCTCGGGCGTGATGATCAGCGTCGCGTGGCCAAGGACGGCGGCGTCCGCTGCTTCGGACGCGCGCACTTCGAGATAAAGCGTGTTGGTCTGCTCCCACAGATTCAGCAGCGACGAACGGGTGATGATTTTCTGTCCGAACAGGAAGACCGTCTTGCCATCGGTCGCGTCGAGCGTCATCCGGTAGTTCATGTTGCGGCGCTCGACATGCTCCGGGTCGACGACGAACAGATTGAAGCGGCCGTTCGAGATCTGCAGCGGTTCGGGCGACAGCGCCGCGCAAGTGAGCGTGCCGATCATCGCGGCCGTGTGCTGCGGATTGGCGAGCATGTCGGCAAGATCGGCCGATTCGACGGTTGCCGTGAAGCTCATCGGCACGCCCTGGTCCGAGGTCGCGCCGCTCGGCACATAGGTGCCTTTCATCGTCTCGGTGAAGCGCAGGCCGATTTTCGGCTGCGGCGGCGTAGCGGCAGTGCCGACGGCCGCGTAGTCGATCTGCCAGCCGCGTGCGGCGGCGAGCTGCGCGCAGTTGCGCTCGGCGAGCGCGGAAATCGTCAGCAGCGGGTTCACGCCGAGCGAGATCGGGATCACGGCGCCGTCCATCACATAGAGGCCCGGATGCACCGCACGGCCCGCGATGCCGGAAAACACGCGTCCGGCTTCGTCGACGACGCCCTGTTGCGCGTCGTCGGCCATCGCGCAGCCGCCGAGCGGATGCACGGTCACCGTGCGGTTGCGGAACATGTCCGATGAGATCGGATTGCGCACATATTCGCCGCCGAGCGCGCTCGTTGCCGCTTCGAGCGTGTGCTCGACGACGTCGTAAATCGGCTGCTTGCCGGCGTTCGGCCAGGCGACGCGCGGACGGCCATCGTCGTCGACGGTGATGCGGCCGCTTTCGTCGTCGTGCGCCATCACGAGGAAGGTCTGCGTGTTGCGCATCGCGCCGTAGTGCGGCCCGCGCAGCATGCTTTCGATCACGCGCGCTTCGTCCGCGAGCGGCGGATCGCCTTCCGGGTCCGGCATCGACACGCCTTCGACCGGCGCGGCGGCGCCGAGTACGCCGGCGAGGAAGCCGCCGATCGGCGACGCGAGCGACCCTTCCTCGATCACGAAACCGTCGCGCACATCGGGCGTGTTCCGATGATCGATGATGCCGGCGATGGTCGGCCCGACGCGCGGCAGATCGCCGCGCCATTGCGCGCCCCAGCCGACACCGTTGATGTCGTGGTCCGTATTGAACGCGAACGCGAGCACATCGCCGTTGCCGGTAAAGCGGTGACCGAGTTGCGTCGACACGGGCAGACCCGCTTCGTTCGAGCGCAGCAAAATCGCGGTCGAGCCGAGCGTGCCGGCCGACAGGATCACGATATCGGCCGTGATCGACATCTCGGGCGCTCCGTACAGATCGCGGCCGAGCGCGACCGGCTGATAGCGGACGATCCATTTCTGCCGGGCCTGATCGCGCAGCACGGAGTGGACGTCGACGCCCGTGAAAATCTGCGCGCCGTGCGCGACGGCATCAGGCAGATAGTTCATATGCGTCGAATTCTTCGCGTCGTAGTTGCAACCCGAATTGCAGTCGCCGCAGCCGACACAGCGGCATTGATCGACGCCCGCGGCGTTCTTGCCGTCCCTGAACGTGACGGTAATGGGCGGGCGGTAGAAGCGGTCTCCCATGCCGAGCTTTTGCGCGGACAACTCGAGCGCCGCGAGCTTGGGCAGCGGCTTCGAGTCGTGCGTAAAATCGTCGGGCACCTTTGACGGCTGCAGCATCGCGCTGGCAAGCGCATAGCCTTTATCGCGGCCGGGTTTGTCGGCGCGGATGGCGGCGGGCCAGTGCGGATCGTCCCAGAGGCGCTCGTCGGGCTGCAGCGCGACGTTGGCGTTGATCAGCGACGTACCGCCGAGACCGCAGCCGACCACCACGTTGACGTCGGGATTCACGTGCACTTCGAGCAGCGCGAGCGGCGAGCCTTCCTGGCCAATGCCCGTGTTGTACTGCACCTGCGTAAGCCCTTCGACCGGCGTTTTCGGGTATTCGCCAGCCATGAACTCGCGGCCCCGTTCAAGCAGACATACGTCGCGTTTCGCGCGCGCCATGCGGCTCGCCGCGATCGCACCACCGTAGCCGGACCCCACCACGACTACCTCGTAATGCGGCTTCATCGCCTCGAGGGCGCTGGACAAGCGGTTCATTTCGACCACCTCTTTAGATTCGATGTGCAGGGCGGGGGAGACCCTGACGACGAGGACGGCTCGCGCGCTCGCAGCCGATCTGCAATGAGGCATGCAACCCGATCATCCTGGACTGCGTGACAGAAAATGCAAAGGAGTTCGTGAGATACGAATGCAAATGCGGACGGTGCCAGGGCGCACTTCGACGATTGCCGTGGCCAATGCTTTGGCGTGCTACGCGGCCGCCTGTTACGCGGCCGCTTCAAACGGTTCGCCTTCGATGCTCGATTCGACGGCGAGCAGGTTGAGCACGACAAGGATCGCCGCGCGGTTTTCGATGCCGATTTCGATGCCGAGCTCGCCGGTGAGCCACCGGCCGATCTTCGTGTTGGAAAAGTCGATGGCGTCGGCCGTCTTTTTCATGGTGACGCCGAGCTTGACGGCGCGATAGTGATACGACGGCACGCGATGCCGCGTCGCCACGGCCGACAGGCCGCCCTTGCATTCGGAGCACCAGCCGAGGCTGCCGGCGAGCACGATGCGCTCGGGTTCGTCGAGACTCGCGATAAACGCGCGTGCGGCGGTGCGCACGCGCTGCTCGTCGAGACCGTGTTGCAGCAGCACGCTGCCGATCGGATCGTCGAGCGCGTGTGCGCGCAGATCGATTTCCTGCGCCATGCCTTCGCTTTCCATCGATACGTTGCGCTGATGACTCGCGCTGCGCAGACAGTCGATCAGATAACGGCGGAAGTACGCGCAGATCGCATAGCTGTTGGACGGCGCGCTTTCCGGGCACGCATGCGACTCCATATGGCCGGGCGCGAGACGCAGCACCTTCGAATAGATGAACTGATGCACGAGTTCTTCCTTGTCCTCGCCGAGCGCATGCAGTTCGAGCGGATGATAGCTGCGCAGCGCGCGCTTCACGAGGTCGTACATCGAGACCATTTCGTCGTCCGACAGTTGCGTGCGGCGCCGCCACAGTTCGGGAAGGATTGCATCGTCGAACGTGCGTGCGAATTCGTGACTCGATACCGCGCTCATGGAAGCCTCCGTCGGTTGAAGGGCAAAGAAGCGCGGTGGAGGCGGGAAGTCCGCCGGGGCCTTGGGGGCAAGCTGCTGAGCCGGTCTTCGCGTGCTTCGGAAGACCGCATGCCGCGCTGGAATTGGTATGCAGTATGGTTTTCGCGCGGCGCATCGCCTATATGGATTAAGTGATAGCTGGAGGGTAAACCGATGGGTAAACCAGGTACGCGTGCAGGCGTAAGCGCTTGTGCGGTGCGTCATCCGCTGCGCAACCCGACACCCGACTGGAATATTGCAGCGGTAGACTCTGCGTACACGAAAAACGACCACGAAGTAACGCAGCCGTTCGCCCTTGCAAGCGCGCCTGCTTTACCTCAAGGAGACCGCACGATGCGGGCCGATCCGATCCAGCGTGCCATCGACGAAGACCTCGTCCGCGTGCTTTACGCGCAGGACCCGATTGCCTTTTTCTCGCACTGGTTCTCGATTGTGATGCTGGTCGCGCTGTACTGGGCCGATATGCCGTATCCGCAGCGCTTCGCCGCGTGTTTTATCTTCTACGCGCTCGCGAACTGCGCGGGTCTCGCGCTATGGATGTGCCATCGGCGCTGGCCCGACGCACTGCGGGCGCGCGCGTGGATCTATCTGCATGCGGTGCGCAACGCGCTGCTGTATGCGGCGCCGGGACTTGCGATCTGGTTTGCGTTTCAAAGCACGCATACGAACCTGCCGCTGCTGCACACCGTACTGATCGTCACGCTGGCCGCAGGCGTGTTTATGTCGAACGGCTTCGACGTCGTCAATTTCTCGACGTCGATCGCATTCCTGCTGCTGCCGTCGATCGTGCTGCACTTCGGCGTCCACACGTTCGACCGCACCATTCTGGCGATCGTCCTCGCGTTCTTCTTCTGCGCGATCAACGTCTATGCGCTGAGCTATCGCAAGCTGTTCCAGCGCGTCGTGCAGGCGCGCGTCGATCAACAGACGCTGGCCGAATCGCTGGCCGAGCAGAAGCTCGTTGCCGAAGAGGCGAGCCTCGCGAAGTCGCGGTTCTTTGCGGCCGCCAGCCACGACTTGCGCCAGCCGCTGCACGCAATCGGTCTGCTGGCGGCGTCGCTGAACGACCCGGCGGCCAACCGTGAGCAACACACGAAGACCGCTGACCATATCGTCAACAACGTCGAGGCGCTCAATCAACTGTTCAACCAGGTGCTCGACCTTGCGCGGCTCGAAAGCGGCGTGACGCAGGTGATCAAGCTGCATTTCAGGCTCTCCGAACTGTTCGACCGCGTCGGCAACCAGTACTGGCCGCAGGCCGCGGCGAAGGGGCTCGCGCTGCGTATCGCGCCAACCTCGGCCGTCGTGCACGGCGACCCTGTGCTGCTCGAGCGGATTCTCAGCAATTTGCTGTCGAACGCGGTGCGCTATACGGAAAGCGGTGCGATCTGGATGGGCTTCAGGCGCTCGGGCTGCCTTGCGGGCGGCTATATCGAGGTGCGCGATTCCGGCATCGGCGTCCCGCCCGATGAACAGGAACGCATTTTCGAGGAGTTCTACCAGGTGGCCAATCCGCAGCGCGACGCGCGGCAAGGGCACGGTCTCGGCTTGCCGACCGTCAGACGCCTCGTCGAACTGCTCGGCGGCGAGCTGCAACTGCGCTCGCGGCCGGGGCGCGGTTCGGTGTTCCGCTTTAGCGTCGATGCGGGCGACCCGGCGCGCATCGTCGCGGGGCTCGACGAAACGGCGAGCGGGGCGTCGGCGGCGCTCGGCCGGCATGTGCTGTGCATCGACGACGAACCGGCGATTCTCGAAGGGCTGTCGAGTCTGCTTGGGCGTTGGGGCTGCATCGTACGCGGCGCGCGCGACGAGGGGCAGGCGTTGCGTGCAATCGATGAGGGCTTCATGCCCGACGCGGTGCTGTGCGACTACCAGCTCGCGAACCACCTGAGCGGCGCGCAGGCGCTGGCCGCCGTGCGCGACGCATTGCGCCAGCGTGGCCGCGATCAGGTCGTCACGCTGCTGATTACCGGCGATATGGCGTCCGCCGAACTGCAGGCGCTTGCGCGCGATGGCATTCCGGTACTGCACAAGCCCGTGACCGCGGCGCGGCTGCGCCGTACGCTCGAGATGCTGTGGCAGCAGCCGCAGACGCCGACGCCGATCGTCGTGGCGTTCGCGCCAAACGAGCAGGAGGGCGCGGTAGTGCCTCCTCAGGTGGCGCAGGCAATACAACAGCAGGCGATGCCGCAAGCGCTGTCAGGAAGGCGCGCGTAGCGCGTTTGCCGCTCGTGTCCTGACCGGTGCAAAGCAGCGCAACCGGGTCGGTGAGCCGTTATGCTCGCCTCGTCGCCTGCGTCGCCTTCCTTGCACCGGGCGTCGACGCGTTGAACTCCCTTCCGGTTTGCAGAAGAAAAACTCCACCCAGTATTGCCGCCATCGCTATCAGCTCGATGCCCCGAACCGACTCATGGGCGATCAGCGATCCCATGAGTAGTGCGATGACAGGCGGAACGTAGGTCACGCTCGAAGCGGCGACTGCACCAAGCCGGGCCACGATCGCGTAGTAAAGGATATACGCGAGGCCGGTGCCCGTCAGACCAAGCCCCAGCACGAGTCCCAAAACCGCGCGCGTATAGTCGGTGACGTGCATCATGCCGCGAAAGTCCGTGATGCAGCTGATGATGACAAGAGCGAAGCCGATCTGCCAGGTGGAGAGAACGAGCGGCGAAAGGTCGAGGTTCGACAGGAACCGCCGCGCGTAAACGAACGAGCATCCAACGCTCAGCGAGCCGGCGATCATGTAACCGACGCCTCGCGGATCGATGCCGCCGCCGTGCGCATTCCACGGCCGGGCGATCATCAACACGCCTACGAACCCAAGGACGATGCCGCCGATCATGCGTACATTCAGGCGCTCCTCGCGCAGCAAAGCCCACGCGCACAGAAACGAGAAGAGCGGGATTGCGCCGCTCAACATTCCCGCGACACTCGATGGCAAGAGTGCAGTTCCTTTGGCGAACGCGTAGTAATAGATCACGGTGGCAAGCAGCGACATCACGATGAAATGGTGTGCGTGGCGCAGGTGTCTCCATCTGAGCGCCCGCGTGAAGAGCGCGACCGCGAGCAGCGGCATGAAGCCGAAGAGCACGCGAAGAAACACGATCTGGCTGGCGGAGATCTCAACGCTTGCCCACTTCATGAACAGGAAATTCGTGCCCCAGACGAGGCCGAGCGCTGCGAAGGCGAGATAAGCGGGGTTCATAACGGCAAAATGGCGCGAGCGGATGATGAGGTCTTGATTGTCTTCGCGGCGCCGATGCGCTACAAACCATTTAATCTTTACGATGGAATAGAAAATCTGCACCATGCGACGCTATCCTCCACTGAAGGCACTTCCCGCGTTCGAGGCCGCGATGCGGCGGGGCAGCTTTACGCTCGCCGCCGACGAGTTGCGCGTGACCCCCGGCGCGATCGGTCAACAAATCCAGAAACTCGAAGCGTGGCTCGGCGTGACGCTGTTCGTTCGGCAGATTCGGCAGGTGACGCCCACTTCGGAAGGTCGAGCGTACTTTGCGCAGATTCGGCCTGCTCTTGCGGAAATCGTTAGCGCGAGCCATCGTCTTCGTGAGCGCCGCAAGAAAGGTGTCCGGCTATCCATGCCGCCGAGCTTTGCCGCGAAGTGGTTTGGGCCGCGCATGGCGGATTTTCTGCAAGCGAACCCGGGAATGTCACTGAGTCTGAGCACGACCACAACGATGGTTGATTTCGAGCTGGATGGAGTCGACCTGGCCGTCAGACACTTCGACGGTAACGCCCCGCATCTCTCCGTAGAACTGCTTTGCCGCGACGAAGCTCGTGTGTACTGCCACCCTGCATATGCGAAGAAACGCAAGTTGAGGCGGCCCGACGATTTGCGGTCGGCCACACTGCTGCACAACACGTTGCATCCGTACTGGAAGTCGTGGCTCGAGCGTTTCACTGAACTCGACGAATCTCAGATAGAGGCTATTGCCGGCCTGCAGTTCGACCAGTCATTGATGGCAATCGGAGCAGCGGTATCTGCTCAGGGCGTCGTGCTGACAAGTCCGCTGTTGGTGGAAGCGGAGCTTGCACGGGGAGAACTCGTCGATCCGTTCGACAAGGCGCTGCCACTGGCGCGTGGCTACTATCTGGTCCATCCCGACACCAGCGAACCGCAACAAGCCGTGCAATCGCTCAAGAGCTGGTTCGCCGGGCACATGGCTATCGGAACGCCAGGCTAGTTCGCACTCTTGACCGCGGCCGTCGACGGACCGCGCGCGATCAGAAAGTGCCTGCCTGCACCGCACGGCGAAATATCGATGCGACGCCGTGCGATGCCGGGCTATCGCCGGCGTGTCAGAACGCAGGCAAGTCGTTTACCCAGCGAATAATGTTTTTCAAATGGTCTGCCGGATCGCCGGGTATCGTGGTGGTCCACGTTTTGTCGTTCATGATCGACAGCGGCGCATAGGCAATTGCACCGACAATGACTTCAGAAATCAGACGACTTCCCAATGGGCCCAGTTTCGACGAATTGACGCCGGGGCCATTGGTCAGTTCAGCCTCCTTGAGAAAGTAGTACCACAGCGGCGTTTCGAATTGGCGACTCTCCGCCGGAACAGCTTCGTTCTGCATGTAAAGCGCACGCGCAGATGCATCCGGTTCGATCGCTTCCGGCGCAAACGGTGTAATGCCGTAGAACGCAGCCAGCGCTTCACCCGAGCAAACGCCGACCTGCCGGCTGCGGATGAGGTTGCGATGCGGCAGGTTCCCGATGTATTTGATGTCGTCGGGAATTGCGCTTTCCGGAAGGTCGAATACTCGCGACGTCACCTTGCCGTCAATCCGGTTACCCAGAACCGGCTTTGCACGTGCATAAAATACCGGCCACTCGATCGTGTTCTTTTCACGCAGAGTCTGACTTCCGCGAAGGTCGTCGAATTCGTTGCCGCGCGGCCCCGTGCCGACCAGGCTGTTGTCGAACAGAACCGTGCCATCCGGATGACGGCTGTTGAGGCGGTAGCTGCGCTTGAGCTGGCTATGACCGAAGCGATAACCGATCGCGAACTCATGCGGCATGCTCACCTTGAGCTGCCCCGTGGCCAGATCGAGGACGGGTTTGTGCTTGAGCGCGCCGAAATCCGGCAGCGCCACCTGCTCGAGGACATAACGCAACGTATCCGCTTCGATGACTCTCGGCAGGTGGTCCTTCAGGATCATCAGTTGCCAGTTGTAAATCGTCTCTTTACGAGCCTCGGCGAATGACTTTCCCTCGTCGACAAACTTGTTGTGCATGCGTTGCACGAGCAGATGGATCTGCAGAATCAGCTGGTTCTCGTCGTTGCGACTATCGCCAATGACTGCAGTGCCGTCTTCCTCGCGCGGCAGGTCCGTCATGCCGTTCGACGTAACCAGTCTGAACTTGTCTCCTTCATACAGGTCGCCCGCCGGTGAGCTCGAACTGACGCGCGTGCCATAGACGCTGTCGAGGTCGATCAAAGGCGACGCGCCGTCCACGACGGAGTTTGCGGTGACAGGCGCTCCGGCTTTTGCCGGAGGAAGCGGGTCTTGCTGCGGCTCGAAGAGATTGACCGCGTTCATTGTCAGGTCATGGTCGATGAACTGCCCCACGAAGGTGAATACCGCAGGGATGTCGCGGCTTTCGAACTTCGCAGGATCGCGTTTTTCTTCTGTATCGGGTGAGTAGGTGGTGCCTTCGTGCGGCAGCACGATATGAGACATCAGACTCGACGGAATCAGATAGGGAGCGTCGGGAACAAGCCGGGTAAAGAATGTTTCGGCCGTGGACTGAAGATGCGGCACCAGCGCCATCAAGGCCGACCCATGCTCGGGTGTATGCGCGGCAAGCGCATTGAGGCGAGCGGTCATCATGTCCTTATCGAGGATTGTGTACAGGCCCCCATGCTTCATCAGCGTCGTCAACGAACGGGACGTGCTGTGCGGACCGGGCCGTGATCGAATGGCGTGATTCAATGCGCGAAGGTTTGCGCGCAGCAGGGCGTCCTGATCTGTCTTGAGCATTGCTGTACCTGTTTGGTGAGATTCATTGGAAGTGAGGCAGTTCGTCGGCCCACGCTGCAGGAAATCATCGAAGGCATCGATGCTCTGCTGCAACACAGGCTCCGATTTCAAAACAGGTGAACGGCCGTCGCATTCCGTGTTGAAACTGATGCCTGATGAAGTATGAGATTTGTATCGGGCGCGAAGCGGCTTCTCTATCGATACATATGAGTTTCCCGACGATCGTCCAACTCATTGCACACCGCGTCCGGGTTCCGCACCTTGTTTTTAGCATTCAGGCGCGCCTGAGCTGCATCAATGCCACTTATGGAGACGACGACAATGACATCGAGGCAATCGCGCATGACCCGCTACGACACCGCCATGCTGCCGATCGACCGCCAGCTCGGATTGTTCACCGGGGAGCGACGCTGATGGTCGAGATCATGGCCGGCAACGCTATCCCCAAAGCCGGCGAGGTCTATGCCGCGCTCCACATGCCGTTCGCCACGCGCGCGGACCAGGTTGCCGCGGGGTGCGCACGATGAGCGATCGATTCGATATTCTGATCGTCGGCGGCGGTTCGGCAGGGGCGGTGCTCGCGAACCGTTTGAGCAGCGAACCGGCGCGCCGGGTACTGCTGCTGGAAGCCGGCAACGCCTATCGTCCGAACGAGTTCCCGGCCGTGCTTTGGAATGCCGACCACGCCGCCGGCGACGCCGCGCACGACTGGGGCTATCAGGCGATTACCTTCGAAGGCGGCCGCACGATCGCGGCGCCGTGCGCGAAGGCGCTCGGCGGCTGCTCGTCGGTGAACGCCGCCGTGGCGATCCGCGCCCGTCCGGCGGATTTTGCGAAGTGGACTGCGCGCGGTCTCGCCAGCTGGACGTTCGAGGACGTGCTGCCTTGTTTCAAGTCGATCGAAATCACGCCTGACGGCGACGACCGTTATCGGGGACGCCACGGTCCGCTGCCGGTGCGTCACCGCCGCCGCGACGAACTTACGCCCGCGCTGAACGCCTCCGTCGACGGCGCGCTCGAATGCGGCTTCGCCTATGTCGAGGACTTCAATGGTGACGATCAGGCAGGCGTGTCTCCATACCCGCTGAACGTTATCTCGGGGCGCCGTATCAACACCGGCATCGCCTTTCTCGACGACGGTGTGCGGAAGGCGTGAAGATTGCGCGCGCCATCGGACACTCGCAGGCGTTTTCGGCGACAGTCGCCGAGGAACTGGCGCCAGGTGCGAAGGTGTCGAACGCCGAGCTCGAACCGGTGATCCTCGCTAGTCTCGACGGCTATGCACATCCGACGTCGACCGCGCCGATGGGCGACGACGGCGTGGTCGACAGCGAAGGCCGCGTGCACGGCGTGGGAGGGCTGATGGTGGTTGACGCGTCCATCATGCCCTGCATTCCGAGCGCGCCGACCAACCTGACGACGATGATGCTCGCCGAGCACATCGCAGCGCGTGTGTTCGCGGCGCCTTGACGTTTTTTGCCGCCTCGTGCACGGGGCGAAACATATGACCGATCGCGGGGAACCGCTGCTCGGCCCGCATCCGGGCCGCGCTAGCCGATCGCAAGGCGATGATCGGATGCCCGGCCAGGTGCGAGCACGCGAGAGCCGGGTGCGATTGGCGAGAGCATGGATGAGTTGCACACACGCCGACGAGGGTATCCTCGCCAATCACTTCGCAGTTCAGAATGTCGTTCTGGCTCGCGCCCGAACATCACGGTAAAGTCGACTTCCCCTCTGTAGACGCGGCTCAACAGTTCCGGAACGATCCGTTCCGTGAACCACCTCGCGATATTCCGATACATGTCCTTGTAGCAGCCCAATACGCATGCAGGATGCGTGGCCGCGGGGCAAGGTCGTCATGCCTGCTCTTTTGTTTGCCAATCGATACATATTTGGCTTGACAGAGGGCTCGTCGTAACTATGATATGTATCGAATGTTTCAGAAAGGTATTTTTCACGTTGCCGTCAGAAAGAAACCGCGTTTTTGTGGCCGGTGCGAGCGCGGTATCGGCGCTGCTATCGCGCGGCAATTATCGGCTGGACAAAGGGCCTCGCCCGCGCCGCTGGCGACAGCGGGGAAATTGGTGGGCTGGCGGGCCTTTTCAGTAGCGCTTGCCGGACCTTTTATCGCGCTGGGGGCGAGCCGTCTGCCATACCGCTTCGTTCTTCTCCAAACAAAGGAATCTGATCATGGAATCTCGTCTTTCCGGCAAGGTTGCGTTTGTCACGGGCGGAGCGCGGGGCATTGGCGCGGCGGTGGTGCGCCGTCTCGCGCGGGAAGGGGCGGCGGTCGCATTCACCTATCACAGTTCGGCGGACAGCGCGCTGGCCCTTGCCGACAGCGTCAGGAAAGACGGAGGCAATGCGCTGGCGATCAAGGCCGATGTCGCGAACGACGAAGCGCTCACGCGTGCAATCGACGATGCGGCGAAGGAAATGGGCAAGGTGGACATTCTTGTCAATAATGCCGGTGTGCTGTATCTCGGCACCGTAGACAGTTTCTCGCTGGAAGATTTCGACAAGACACTGGCCGTCAATGTCCGCGCCGTATTCGTCGGCGTGAAGGCGGTGTTGCCACACATGGGACAGGGCGGCCGCATCATCACGATCGGCAGCTGCAATTCCGAGCGCATGCCGTTTCCGGGCGGCAGCGCTTACGCGATGAGCAAGTCGGCGCTGCGCGGCCTGACGCAAGGCATGGCGCGCGACCTCGCGCCTCGAGGCATTACCGTAAACAACGTGCACCCGGGTCCGGTCGACACCGATATGAATCCGCAGAACACCGAGTTCGGAGCGAAGCTGCACGAGTTGATGGCGGTGCAGCGGCATAGCACGGCCGACGAGATCGCCGGCATGGTGGCCTATGTCGCGAGCGACGAGGCGGCATTCGTGACAGGCGCAAATCTGGGCATCGACGGCGGCATCAACGCGTGAAGAACTGGCACGACCCGCATCGTGCAGGCAGAGGGGTCACAGTCGCTTGCCTGTAGGGCAGGCGTCCTGTTTCGTGGTGCCTGGACCGTGCGGCGATCTCTTGCGTCGTTCAACGGCGCGCGGCCGTGTTTCCCGTCAATACAGGCCAGCCTGCCAACGCAGCCTTGCCGGTTTTGGCGAGCGAGGCGCGACTCGCTCCATCGCGAGCCTGGATCGACATGCCTTGTTGTACCGTCATCAGATACGTGGCCAGCCCGTTGACATCTGTGCAAGCCGCAATCTCTCCGGTCTTCACGCCGGACGCCAGTTTGCGCGCCAGCGTTTTCGCGCATTCGCTTCGTCTGCGTATGAGCTCGTCGCGGACCGAGGCGCTGTCGTCCGCGGCGTGGAGTGCCGACAACACAACGAGGCATCCGGTTGGTTTGCCTTTGCGCGTAAATGCCCGTGCGCTCTCCATCAGAAATCCTTCTGCTGCGTCATAGGCGGTCTGCGCGGCCGCGACGGTTCCCCATATCGAAGCCCCATCCGTTTTGACGTACAACGCGACTGCCTCGCGAAAAAGCGCTTCTTTCGATCCAAACGCCGCATACAGACTCGGCGACGCAATGCCCATCGCAGACGTCAGGTCGACCATCGACGCGCCATCGAAACCTTTCGCCCAGAACACATCCATCGCGCGGGCCAGGGCCACGTCCCGGTCAAAGCCACGCGGTCTTCCACGGGTTCCCATCGCGAACTCCAATTATTTGTCGTTCAGTATATATTCTGACCGATAGATGCCAAGCCGTAACGGAATGACTGCTTTTCGCGCGAGCGCTGCCATTGCATGCGGCATGCGCCTCATTGATTGCGCGAAGCGCTTTGGTCCGCTTCGGGCCAGGCAGACATCGCAATGTCGATCATGTGCTCGAGCACTTCAGACGACGCGCCACTCTGCGGAAAGTTCAGAACCGCCTGCAAGACGCCGAGATAGTACCAGGCCAACGCGTCCACATCGCTCTCGGGACCAAGCTCGCCCGTCGCTACGGCTTCGCGCAGTAGATTCGCGAAAACTTCGCGTTGTCTCGCAATGCCGGCAAGTGCAGTTGCCTTGCCCGCAGCGGCGAGATCGATCAATTCGACGCTGCTTCGCGACAGCAGGCAACCGGCCGGGCGCCGCGACGCACCGGGTTTCGGCAAGAAATCGCGCAATATCGCCTCCACGCTTGCGCGCGCCGAATCGGCACGCGCCGAAGTCATCCGTTTGATCACCCGCTCCGTGTAGACCTCCAGCGCATCGCGGAAAAGGTTGTCCTTGTCGCCAAAGCGCAGGTAGAGGCTCGAGCGCGACAAGCCGGTCGCCTCCGTGAGGTCATGGATCGAAGCGGTCGCATAGCCGTGGCGCCAGAAGACGTCGATCGCGGCGGCGATGACGGCGCCCTCGTGATATTGCGGCTTTCCACTCATACATTCTCCTGTTGACAAACTGGAACGATTGTTCCATGATTCTTGTACCGATCGTTCCATCATACATCAGGGGAAGTGCCGTGCTCAATCAGTCACCTCAGCCACCTCACCCGGTATCGCGCCGCTTGCGCGTCGCCGTCGCAGGCGCGACGGGCCGTGTCGGCGCCACATTAATCGATCGACTGGGCGCGGATCCCGTCGATGTCATTGCACTGACGCGGCAAAGCGCTGCAGCGCACTGGGCGTCGAACGTGGCTGCCGCGACGGTGGACTTCGACCGGCACGCTACGCTTCAGGAGGCGCTTCGCGGCGTCGATAAGCTGTTTGTCGCACACGGCACATCGGCCCGGCAGGTGCAGAACGAGATCGCGCTTATCGACGCCGCCGTAGCCGCCGGTGTTCGCCACATCGTCAAGCTTTCGGTCATGGGGCCGGCAACGCGGCTCAATCCGTTTGCCTGGCACATGCAGATCGAAGCCCATCTGGCCCGCCAGCCGGTCGCGTCGACTGCACTGAGGCCCGCCACTTTCGCCGACGTGCTCAAGCGCGCAGGCGCCCTCGTAGCGGCAGGCCGTTGGGCCGGGGCAGCAGGCGACGGCAGTGCGAACTTCATCGATACGCGAGACGTTGCCGAAGCGGCACGCGTTGCCTTGCTCGAAGACGTCGCTGACCAGTCCCAGCGCGCATATCACCTGAGCGGGCCGCGCAACTGGACGATGCAGCAGATAGCCGACGAGTTATCGCATCTGCTCGGCCGGCCGGTTGTGTATCACCATCGGTCGCCGGCGGAGCATCGCGAGGCCTTGCTTGCCGATGGGCAGCCCGCGCTGGTTGCCGACCTGCTCGTCGGTTTGGACCTGCTTTTCAGCGAATCGGCGCTCGCAGAAACCACCTCGACCGTCGAGAAACTGACAGGCCAGCCTCCGCGTTCCTTGTCTGACTGGCTGAGAGAAAACATCGCGATCTTCCAGCAATAAGCGCATTCATCGCTCGCACTCGCGAGGCGCTGAAAGCGTGCCGATTTAAGGTTGGTACCTGGAGGCGGATTGGAACGGCCAGAGTTTCCCGCAGTCTGGCCATAACTCCATAGAAATCTTGCGGGGACATGAGACAAGTGATGAACAATCGATCGTTGCGCGCCCGCCGCGGGCTACCGCTTGCGGTACTGCTTTCGTTGCTGGCAGGACCGGCTTTTTCGCAAACGGCGGACGTGACACCTGCCGACACTGAGGCAGTTCGCAAGCTGTTTCTCCAGCAGGCGGCCGCCGAGACCGCGCATGACATCGACGCGCTGAACGGCATGTTCGCGCCTGCCGCGCCAGGGCAGCCTGATCCCGTTTCGTTCGTGGCGCGCGCATACCGCTTCTGGGGCAAGGACGCCGTGATGCAGCATTTCAAGCAGACCTTCGCCGGGACATGGAGTCTCGAGCCAGACCCGAGTGCGCTGCGCGTCATTGCGCTGAACCACGATACGGTGCAGGTGTATGCGCCGACCAAAGTGACGATCGGCGCGCCGGGTCAGCCCGCGAAGACCGCGACGTTTCTGATCAACGAATTTATGATCCGCAGCCCGTCCGGCTGGAAGGTTGCCGCGGTGATTCCGGTGCCGGCGCAATAGAGCGCAATAGGGGACGAGCAGATGAATATTCATACCATGCTGGCCTGCTGCGCGGCTGCCTCGCTGGTCAGTCTCGCGCACGCTGAAACGCCGCATCGTTTTACCGATGCGGACCGCCAGGCCGTTGAAGCGGTTTTCATCCGGCAAGCGCAGGCGGCCACCGCGCACGACATCAACGCGTTCGAGGGTGTGCTGGTCTCGGCGCCGGCCGGCGAGCCCGATCCGATTGTGCTGCTCGCTCGGTCCTATCAGTTCTGGGGCAAGCCGGCTCTGATCGAGCATTTCAAGAAAACGTTCGAGGGCGTGTGGAAGTTCGAGCCGGACACTGCGAAGATCCGCATTGTTCCGCTCACCGCTGACGTTGCGCAGTTGTATGCTCCTACGCGGGTCACGGTCGGCGCTTCGGAAGCCACCGCAAAGACCGCGTCGTTTCTCGTCTATGAAACGGCCGTGCGAACCGCTGACGGCTGGCGCATTGCGTCGATCGTTCCGGTGCCCGCGCAGTAGCCGGTGCGTATTGCTTCGCGTTGCCGTGCTCTGTTGTGCAGGGCACGCGAGTTTCCCGTGCCGCCTGTGCCTTCGTCATCGCCAGCGTTCATAAAGCACGGCACCAACGACGAAGAAGACGGTGTGCGCTACCGCAAACGTCAGCGCGCCGGTCAGGGAAAGAATGCGGGAGCCTGCGAATCCCTGGCCGATCATCGGCAGCACGAGGCAAGCGTTGGCGAGCCAGACTAGAGCGGCGACAAGAAGACCTTTCGCCAAGGCGGGCGCGCGCCAATTGCCGAGTACGACGGCATAGGCGACCATCATGGCTACGCCTATGACAATATGAAAAGCCTGCTGGAACATCCACGTGGCCACTAACGGGGGAACGGGCACCCCAGCCAGTTTGACCAGCAGCGTCAGAAGTCCTCCACGCGCAGTCACGATATGAACGGACTCAGCCGCGATCAGGATTGCCGTGTTCAGGAGAATCGCCAGAACACCGGCAAAAATGCTTGCGCGGAAGTTGATTGAAAAGCGGGCATCGAGACGACGCGGCGGCTCATGCGAGAAGGTGTTCATTCAATGGCACTCCGGTATCCGGTTTGATGCATCGCAGTCGAAGATTCGCGCGAAGGCCCGATCTCCTGCTTGGGAAACGGTATCGCTCGCCGCTTATTCCACGGACAGCAAAAAAAAGAGGGTGAGCCGCGGCGATAGCGGAGGAAGTGCGTCGTCAGCGAGGCATAACCCGAAGGCATGGGACGCATCGAAAGTAGGTATTTTTCGCCTCTTCCTTACCTGGCTAATCTTTCACTCAACGAATCGCACTTGACAGGCCGCTGTGGCCAGCACCGCGAAACGTCTCCGGCAACGCTCAGGAACCTCTGCGGTTTGCCTTGTCGATGAATGGATGTCGAATTAAATAAGGATATCGAAATGCGTATCTATCCAACAGTTACGATTGGCGCCTTGCTCGTTCTCGCGACGACCGGCTTTGCCTCCCCTGCTTCCGCTCAGGGCCTCAGCCGTGCCGAAGTACGCCAGCAACTCATAGACGCGGAAAACAACGGCTCACGTCTCGTGACCGAGACGTCCTATCCCGACATCGGTCTTATCTACTCGCATCAGGCCAGGTCCACAAGCGCGCGGCCAGACGGCATCGGTGGCACACCTGCCGGCACTTCGCAAACCAGCAAGCCGGAGAAGGCCAGTCACAACGCGCACCCCGACGACTGCGTCGGCCCGGTGAGCTTCTGCAACATCTATTTCGGCGGCTAACCCCCTCTGAATCTTTGTGGATCTCTTGACAACCTATGACCCGAAGGAGTCGACATCATGAAATCGCTCACATTCGCTTCCATTGCCGCTGCTGCGCTCTTCAGCCCTGTTTTGTGTTTCGCGCAAACCGCCGCTCCGCTCACGCGCGCCGAGGTCAGAGCCGATCTGATTCGCCTTGAGCAGGCCGGCTACAACCCGGCATCGGCAGACAATGTCTACTATCCCGCGAATATTCAGGCAGCCGAAGCAAAAGTCGCGGCTGAGCAGGCGCGGCAGACGTCGAATGACGCAGTCGGCGGCACGGCTGGCAACGGCACGTCGGATGCCGGGAAGCGGGCCGCCGCGCCCCGTGATTCGTCCTCGTCATGTGTGGGTCCCGCGAGCTTCTGCGATATCTACTACGGCGAGTGAGACATCGTGACAGCTATGTATGTCCACCGGGACGGGTATGCCATGGCGTGGCTGCGGCACCTGTCCGGTGCCGTCAGGGCACGATGTGACGTCCCGTTCCTCTAGCGGCTGCGAGGTCAAACCATGAACGTGCTGTCAGGCCGCCGCATCCTGCATCACCCAGCAGTGATCGGCATTGCGATCTATCTGGCCGAGGTGCTGACACGCACCGACAACAGCGTCGCCGGCGCGCTACTCGTGATAGCCGCGATGCTGGTTTCGCGATTCGCCATCGGGGTGCGTCGCCTGTTCGAGAGCGGCATGAAGTCGCAGCCGGCTTGCGCCGGATTAGACGGCGCCGCTTTGCGAAAACATTCATGGTTTATGGGAATAACCGCCGTGCGCTCGTGTTTGCACGCTTGTACCCGCTCCATGAACGAGTGGTCCCACCCGACGACACGAATTCCGATGAACTTCATTCACCTCTACGCATTCTATGAAGTTGCCCGCGCCGGGAGCGTCAGCGGCGGTGCCGAGCGTCTGCACGTGAGTCAGCCCGCCGTGACGCGTGAAATTCGCGAACTGGAAGACCGTCTCGGCTTGATCCTGTTCGATCGCCTTCCGCGCGGCGTCGCGCTGACCGAGGCGGGGAGCATTTTGTACGACTACGCAGACCGGATCTTCAAACTGGCCGACGGCGCGGAAAACCGCTTGAAAGAACTATCCGGTCTCGACGCAGGGCATATCACGATCGGGGCAAGCGCGACACTTGGCGTCTATTTCGTGCCGGACATCATCGCCCAGTTCAATGCGCAGCACCCGCGTGTGTCGATCGACCTCGTGGTGACGAACACGGAACGCGTCGAAGCCGGACTGCGCGACCTCACCTATGCACTCGGCTTCATCGAGGGGCCGTTCGACGATTCGATTTTCCACGCGCATCGCATCGGTTCGGATGAAATTGCGATCGTCGCGGCATCGTCTCATCCGCGCGCGGGAACGTCGTTGCTCGCGCGCCAGCTCGTGGATCACGCGGTGATCATGCGCGAGCCGGGATCGGGTACGCGAGCGGTTGTCGAGGAAGCCTATGCGCGGGCCGGCTCGCGTATCGAACCTTTGATGTCGGTCAGCGATACCGAAGCAATCAAACGCATGCTGCTTGCGCGGCATGCGCTCGCGTATCTGTCGGTACTCAGCGTGAAGGACGAGATACGACGTGGAGAGCTGACGACGATCGCTGTCGACGACCTGCGCATCGAACGACCGCTGCACATGGTCTGGATGAAGGGCCGGTCTTTATCGCCGAGCAGTCAGGCGATGTTCGACCTCGTTGTCGAGACGACGTAGGCCTTGTCAGACGGCAACAAACCGCGGGTCCAGATTGGCAACGGCAAATTCCCGCACGTGCTGCACAAATGACTTCAACAACAATGCAGGTGGCCTTTGGGACGGCGTCAAAATCGAAAAATCCGTAACAAGCGCGGGCTCAAACGGCTTGAACACGACGCCCGTGCCGCGATAGCTCCATGCGCTCATTGCATCGATCAGCGAAATTCCCACTCCAGCCTCGACGAACGAACAGATGGCATGCGACACCTGTGTTTCGAGCTGCGCCTTGAGTCGAATACCTTGAGCCGCAAACAACGCTTCGATCTGCAGCCGCGAATCGAGCGTGCGCGGATGCGCAATGAAGCGCTCTTCGGCAATGTCGTGCGGGCGAATCGTATCGAGCGCGCAGAGCCGATGCCCGGCCGGTAACGCGCATACCATGCGCGTGGAGATCAATCGCTCGCCGTGCGCGCTCGGATGATTCATCGACAGGATCGCGAAGCCGACATCGCAGCGTTGGCCCACAACCATATCGACCACCGATGGCGACGAATGCACCAGCACGGACACATGGGCCTCGGTATGCGTCTTCAGATAATCAGCAACCGCATGCGGCAGAAACGATAGCGCGATAGCAGGCGCTCCCACGATCTGCAGCGTGCCGCGTTGCAACGCCCGGATTTCTTCGGCCGCGCGTGCGATCCGGTCGACTCCGAAGAGCGAGCGTTGCACCTCTTCGTAAAGCGCCTGGGCCTCGACGGTCGGATAGAGCCGGCCCTTCACGCGCTCGAATAGTGAAAACCCTAGCGATCGTTCGAGATCGGCCAGAAGACGTGTGGTTGCAGGCTGCGAGATATGCAGCATCTCGCTCGCTCGCGTGACCGTCTGACAAAGCATGGTGGCCCGAAACGCTTCGAGCTGGCGGAGTTTCATTGTGCAAGGTCCATAACAAAATATTATCGACTGGCCAAAAAAAAGAATTTTCCATCCGATTTTTCTCTGCCTATTGTGACAGCCAATCCGCTTTTGCAGAGCAATTCGCAATCGTTCGAGCCATAGCCTTTTGTGTTCGGACGCGCGTTCCTGCCATTGTGCAGACAACCGGGGAGAAGATATTGATCAAGACCAGACTGGCCACCGCGGCGTTCGCGGCTTGCATGTCGCTGACCGCGCTCACGGCATCGGCGCAGCCCACGCTCTATGTCGGCTCATACGGCGGTTCGACGCAGACTGCGTTCGAAAAGAGCATCATCCCGGCGTTTGAAAAGGCCCATGACGTCAAGATTGTCTACGTGCCGGGCAATTCGACCGACACGCTCGCCAAACTGCAGGCACAGAAGGACAAGGAAGAGCTGAACGTCGTGCTGCTCGACGACGGCCCGATGTATCAGGCAGTGCAGTTCGGTTTCTGCGACAAGCTCGCCGATGCGCCGGTCTATCACGACCTGTATCCGCTCGCGCATATGAGCGACAAGGCAGTCGCGCTGGGCGTCGTGGCCACTGGCCTTGCCTACAACACCGATGCGTTCAGGAAGGCCGGCCTGCCACCGCCGACGTCGTGGACCGCGCTGACCGACAGGCGCTTCAGCCAGAAGATCGCGATACCGCCGATTTCAAACACCTATGGCTTGCAGACGCTGTTGATGTTCGCACGCCTGAATGGCGGCAGTGAAACCCGTATTGCGCCGGGTTTCGACGCACTCATCAAGCAGGTCGCGCCTAACGTGCTCGCGTGGGAACCGTCGCCGGGCAAGATGACCGAACTGTTTCAGGACGGCGACGTCACGCTCGCGGTATGGGGCAGTGGCCGCGTGCTGACGCTCGCGCAAACCGGCTTCCCGATCCGCTTCGTGTATCCGAAGGAGGGCGCGATGGCACTGCTGACTGCGGTGTGTCCGGTCGTGCAGAACAGGCAGGCGGAACTCTCGCAGCAGTTCGTGCAGTACCTGCTGTCGCCGCAGGTTCAAACCCTCCTCGCGCAAACCCAGGCTTGGGGACCGGTCAACAGCAAGACCGAGCTTGCGCCCGCGGTTGCGGCGACCGTGCCTTACGGCAAAGACCAGATTGCGAATCTGAAGACCACGGACTGGGCCGTCGTCAACGAGAAGCGCGCCGACTGGACCAACCAGTGGAACCGGCAGGTCGAGCGCTAAACGGCCGCGCGCCGACCTGACTGCGTTCTCTTCCAAACCGACGGCGCAACGGGCGATCCTCGTTGCGTGCCACCATGACATTTCTGCAACTCGACAGCCTGTCAAAGCGCTTTGGCGATTTCAACGCCGTTCAGGGCTTCTCGCTCGACGTGGCGCGCGGCGAGTTCATCTCGCTGCTCGGTCCGTCCGGCTGCGGCAAGACGACGACGCTGCAGATGATCGCCGGCTTCGTCACGCCGAGTGCCGGCCGCATCCTGCTCGATGGGCGCGACATCTCGCCACTCGCGCCCGAGAAGCGCGGGATGGGCGTCGTGTTCCAGAGCTATGCGCTGTTTGCGCACATGAGCGTCGCGGAGAACGTCGGCTTCGGACTCGACATGCGCAAGGTGCCGCGTGCCGAGCGTGCGAAGCGGATTCAGCAGACGCTGTCGCTGGTGCGGCTCGAGGGACTGGACAAGCGTTACCCGCGCGAACTGTCGGGCGGCCAGCGCCAGCGCGTCGCGATTGCGCGTGCGCTGGTGATCCAGCCGGAAGTACTGCTGCTCGACGAGCCGATGTCGAATCTCGATGCGAAGCTGCGCGAGGAGATGCATATCGAGCTGCGCGCGATCCAGCGTCAACTCGGCATCACGACGATTCTTGTCACGCATGACCAGGTTGAAGCGATGACGATGAGCGACCGGATCGCCGTCATGCACGGCGGACGCATCGTGCAGATCGCCGCGCCGCTCGACGCCTACGAGCGTCCCGAATCGCCGTTCGCCTCGACGTTTCTCGGCCGCACCAATGCGCTCGCGGGCACCGTGCTCGAACGTAAGCCGCACTGCTGCGTCGTGCGGGTCGGCGCGCGCACGGTGCATGTGCCGCACGATGGCCGCGAGGTCGGCGACGCGGTGAACGTCTACGTGCGCCCGGAAAAGTTGCGTCTGACAGCGGGCGGCGAGGGCGCGCTGCCGGGCCGCATCCGCACACGCCTGTTTCTCGGCAGCCACTGGATGCTCGAGGTCGATAGCGTGCTCGGCACGTTCCGCGTCAGCCAGCCCAATATCGGCACACCGCCGCCGACCGAGGGCGAGGCCGTCAACGTTGCGTGGTCGGACGACGATCTGCGCATTCTCGACGCGGAGGCATCCCATGGCTGACCTCGCGCTCGCCCCGGAACGGCAGGCGCAGCGCGCCCCCTGGCTTTTGGCCGGGCCCGCATTGCTGCTGTTCGTCGGCCTTCTGGTGGTGCCGATGTTCCTGATCGCGGTCCTGTCGTTCCATGCGTTCGACGGCACTCGCGGCGTCCTGCCCGATTACACGGTGTCGAACTATATCGAGGTGCTGAGCGATCCCTACTACCACGAAATATTCCTGCGCACAGCGGGGTTGTCGCTTGCTGTCACGGCGCTGTCGATCGTGCTCGGCGTGCCGGAAACATTGATTCTCGCGCGCATGAGAAGCCCGTGGCGCAGCGTGTTTCTGCTGATCATCCTCGGGCCGCTCCTGATCTCGGTCGTGGTGCGCACGCTCGGCTGGGCGATTCTGATGGGCCGCGTCGGCCTCATCAACGAGGCGTTGCTCGCGCTGCATCTGACCGATTCGCCGGTCCGGCTGCTGTTTTCGATGACGGGCGTCACGATCGCGCTCGTGCATGTGCTGGTGCCGTTCATGGTGATTTCAGTGTGGGCGTCGATCCAGAAGCTCGACCCGCAGGTCGAGAACGCCGGTCTGTCGCTCGGTGGTCCGCGCTTCACGGTGTTTCGGCGCGTCGTGCTGCCGCAACTGCTGCCGGGCGTATTGTCGGGCAGCATCATCGTGTTCGCGCTGTCCGCGTCGGCGTTCGCCACGCCGGCGATTCTGGGCGGCCGCCGGCTCAAGGTCGTCGCGACAGCCGCTTACGACGAATTCCTGAGTACGCTCAACTGGCCGCTCGGCGCGGCGATCGCGGTCCTGCTGCTGATCGCGAACGTCGCGATCATCCTCGGATGCAACCGGCTCATCGAACGGCGCTTCCGGGCGATCTTCGAATCCTGACAGGAGCGTCCACGATGCGCAGGAATGGTGTCTTCCCGCTTCTCTATCACACGCTTTTTATTGCGTTCATGGTCGCGCCGCTGGTCGTGGTGGTCGCGGTGTCGTTCACGGGCAAGGGCTATATCTCGATGCCGACCGACGGGCTGTCGCTGCGCTGGTTCCGTGCGCTCGGGCAGGCCGACGATTTCATCTCCGCGTTCTGGCTGTCGATCCGGCTTGGCATCGTCGCGGCGACCGTCGCGGTCGCGCTCGCGGTGCCGGCCGCGCTCGCGCTGACGCGCTACAGGTTCGCCGGGCGCGGCGCGTTGACGAGTTTCTTTCTGTCGCCGCTCATGATTCCGTACGTGGTGTTGGGCGTCGCATTCCTGCGTTTCTTCACGCTCGCGGGAATGACGGGCTCGTTCTTCTGGCTGGCGCTGACTCACGTGATCGTCGTGATGCCGTATGCGCTGCGTCTCGTGCTGGCATCCGCCACCGGCCTCGAGCGCGACGGCGAACGCGCGGCGCGCTCGCTCGGCGCCGGGCGTTTCACGGCGTTTCGACGCGTCGTGCTGCCGCTGCTGCTGCCGGGTGTCGCGGGCGGCTGGATTCTGGCTTTTATTCAAAGCTTCGATGAGCTGACGATGACCGTGTTCGTCGCGACGCCCGGCACCACGACGCTGCCGGTCGCGATGTACAACGACATCGCACAGAACATCGATCCGCTCGTGACGTCCATTTCGGCCGTACTGATCGTCGGTACGGTGCTGCTGATGATCGTGCTCGACCGCGTTGTCGGACTCGACCGTGTCCTCATCGGCAAAGGTTGATGACAGGAATATCTTCAATGAAAGCAACTGAGGTGATCGTGGTCGGCGGCGGTCTCGTCGGCATGGCGGTCGCATACGGTCTCGCGCGTCACGGCGCGAAGGTCACCGTGCTCGATGAAGGCGACGACGCCTTGCGCGCGTCGCGCGGCAACTTCGGGCTGGTGTGGGTGCAGGGCAAGGGTTACGGGCTGCCGGCCTATGCGCGCTGGAGCATGGAATCGGCGCGGCTGTGGCCGCAACTGGCGGCGGCGCTCGTCGACGAGTCGGGCGTCGACGTGCAGCTGAAGCAGCCTGGCGGCTTCCACCTCGTCCACTCGGAAGCGCAGGCGCGCGAACGCGAGGCGCGGCTTGGCTGGTTGCGCGACGCGCTTCGCGGTGCGTATCCGTTCGAGATGCTCGACCATGCGGCGGTCCGCGCGCGTCTGCCGGCGGTCGGTCCCGAGGTGTTCGGCGCGAGCTATACGCCGATGGACGGCCACGCGAATCCGCTCAAGTTGCTGCGTGCGCTCTATGCGGCGTGCGGGAAGCGCGGCGTCGAATGGGTGCGCAACCAGCGCGTCGAGCGGATCGACCCGGCGCAAGGCGTGTTCACGGTGCACGGCATCGGCCGCAGCTGGCAGGCGCAGAAGGTCGTGCTGGCCGCGGGCCTCGGCAATGCCGTCCTGGCACCGTGGGTCGGCCTGCATGCGCCGGTGCGCCCGAACCGCGGGCAGGTGCTGATCGGCGAGCGCACGACGCGCTTTCTCGACTATCCGACCACCTACGTGCGCCAGACCGACGAAGGCACGATCCAGCTCGGCGATTCGATGGAGGATGTCGGCTACGACGACACCACGACCATCGACGTGCTCGGCACCATCGCCCGGCGCGGCGTGCGCAGCTTCCCGGTTCTCGCGGGGCTCAAGCTGGTGCGCGCATGGAGCGCGCTGCGGGTGATGAGCCCCGATGGTTTCCCGATCTACGAGCAATCCCGTTCATCGCCGGGCGCCTTCGTCGTCACCTGTCACAGTGGCGTGACGCTCGCGGCGGCGCACGTGCTGCGCATCGCGCCGTGGATTGCCGGCGCGGCGGCGCCGCAGGACCTGGACGTATTCGCGGGCGACCGCTTTCTGAATCCGCAACGGACCTTCGATCATGCCCACTAGCAGTCTATTCAGTGTGCCGGCACGGGCCGGCGACGGTGCCCCGCGCATCACCGTCGAACTCGACGGCGTAGCGCTTCAGGTGCCGTCCGGATGCAGCGTCGCGGCGGCGCTGCTGGTCTCCGGCGTCACGCGATTTCGCAGCACGCCGGTCAGCGGCAGCGCACGCGCGCCGTACTGCATGATGGGCGTCTGCTTCGAATGCCTGATGGAGATCGATGGCGAGCCGAACCGGCAGACCTGTCTGATCGAAGTGCGCGACGGCATGAAGATCCGGAGCCAGGAAGGCGCCCGGGACCTCATGGCCGGTGCGGTGGAGGGCCATCATGAACGGTGAGCAGGTCGATCTCGCAATCGTCGGGGGCGGACCGGCAGGCATGGCCGCGGCCACGCTCGCGGCGAGCCTGGGCGTATCGGTGGTGCTGCTCGACGAACAAACCGCGCCCGGCGGCCAGATTTATCGCAATGTCGCCGCCGCGCCGCCGGGACGGCTCGACGTGCTCGGTCCCGACTATGCCGCGGGCCGCGCCCTGGTCGACGCGTTCCAGCGATCCACCGCACGCCACATCGGCGCAGCGGCCGTGTGGCACGTCAGCGCCGAACGAATGGTCCATTATCTTCAGGATGGCCAGGTTAAATCGGTGCAGGCGCGGCAGGTGATCCTATGCACCGGCGCGCTCGAACGGCCGTTCCCGATTCCGGGCTGGACCCTGCCGGGCGTGCTGAGCGCGGGCGCGGCGCAGATCCTGCTCAAGACCGCGGACGCGAGGCCGTCGGCGCCGGTGGTGCTGGGGGGCTGTGGGCCGCTGCTTTATCTGCTCGGCTGGCAATACATGCGCGCGGGGGTTCGGGTGCGCGCGATCGTCGATACGACCGATGCCGCCGACCGGCGCCGCGCGCTCGCGCATATTGGCGGCGCGATCGCCGGCTGGCGCTATCTGGAGAAAGGGCTGGCGATGATGCGCGCCTTGCGGCGCGCCGGCGTGCCGTTCTATCGAGGCGCGAGCGGACTCGAGGTCGAAGGCGACGATGCCGCGCATGCGTTGCGCTTTGTCAGCGCGGGCCGCGCGCAGCGGATCGAAAGCCGTGTGGTGCTGCTGCATCAGGGCGTCGTGCCCAATACGCAGTTCACGTGGTCGCTTCGCGCCGCGCATCGTTGGGACGATGCACAGCTGTGCTTTGTCCCGGTCACCGACGACTGGGGCGCGCTCGATCTGCCCGGTCTCTATGTTGCCGGCGACGGTCGCGGCATTGGCGGTGCGCTCGCGGCCGCGCTGCAGGGACAACTTTCGGCGCTCGGCGCGGCATGCGCACTCGGTCGGCTGCCGGTTGACGAACGCGATCGCCGCGCTTTGCCGCTGCGCGCGGAACTGGCTGCGCACATGCGGGTGCGGCCGTTCCTCGATGCGTTGTACCGACCGAAAGCGCAGAACCGTGTTCCCGCCGACGACGTGCTCGTCTGCCGGTGCGAAGAAGTCACCGCCGGCACGCTGCGCGAACATGTGAAGCTCGGCTGCACCGGCCCGAACCAGGCGAAATCGTTTGGACGCTGTGGCATGGGGCCGTGTCAGGGCCGGCTATGCGGCCTCACCGTCACCGAGGTCATTGCCGACGCCAGGCAGGTCTCGCCGGATGAGGTCGGTTACTACCGGATCAGACCGCCGATCAAGCCGATCACGCTCGGCGAGCTGGCCCGGCAAGCGTGATGGCGGGCCCGTCGATGAGCGCGTCGGGGATGGCGGGGGCAGACGTGATTGTCGTTGGCGGTGGCTTTCATGGCTTGTCGAGCGCGTTGCATCTCGCCCGCGCCGGCGCCCGGGTCATCGTGCTCGAAGCCGAGTACTGCGGGCGGCATGCATCGGGCGTCAACGCGGGCGGGGTACGCACGCTGGGCCGCCATCTCGCCGAGATTCCGCTTGCGCTCGCCTCGCGCGAACTATGGCACCGGCTGCCGGAACTGGTCGGCGATACGGCCGGCTTCGTGCCGAGCGGACAGATCAAGGTAGCGGAAACCGACGCCGAGCTGGAACTGCTGCGCACGCGCGTCGCCGAGCTCAACCAGCGTGGTTATCGGCATGAAGTCCTGATCGACGCGGCCACCGTGCGCACGCTGCTGCCCGCTGTCGCGCCGCATGTGACGGGCGGCATCTGGGCTGCCGACGATGGTCATGCATTGCCGTTTCGCGCGGTCACGGCTTTCCGCCGCGCGGCGCAGCGGCTCGGCGTCACGGTTCACGAAGGTATGCGCGCGGACGCGCTGCGGCGCGTCGGCGAGCGTTGGGAAGTCACGGCGGCAGGGCGACGCTTCACCGCCGAATACGTGGTCAACGCGGCGGGCGCATGGGCGAGCGGTATCGCAAAGCAGGTCGGCGAGCCGGTTCCGGAGGAGCCGGTTGCGTTGCTGCTGACCATCACGCATCGCGTGCCCGCGTTCTGTACGCCCGTGGTCGGCGCCACTGGGCGTCCACTATCGTTCAAGCAGTTCGACAATGGGACGGTGCTGATCGGCGGTGGCGTTCGCGGCTCGGTCGACATGGCTGCTCGCAGCGGCGACGTCGACTTCGCGCAACTCGCGTCGAACGCGCGTACCGCACTCGATCTGTTTCCCCATCTGCGCGGCGTTGGGATCAACCGGACCTGGGCCGGCATCGAAGGCTTCATGCCCGACGGCATCCCCGTCATCAGTCCGAGCCGGACGGCGCCGAAGCTCGTTCACTCATTCGGCTTCTCGGCGCATGGCTTTGAGCTCGCTCCGGCTGTCGGCCGCATCGTCGCGGACCTTGTGACGAGCGGCCGTAGCGCGCTGCCGGTCGAACCGTTTCGCATCGACCGCTTTCATTGAACCGGTCACGGCGCTCGAGCCGACATTGGCATGCGTTTAAGGTACCCAGGGTTTGTACCTATTTCAGCAACTTTCATTTGTTCTGCAGGCGCTTAATCAGAAGCTGGTTCCGGCCTAGACTGTAATCACTGAAACGCAAACGGGTGTTTGCGGAAAATCAAGCTCTGGAGGTAAGGATCATGAAACTCGTTCAATCGCTCGTCGTGGCTGCCGCTCTTGCTATTCCCGCTGTGTCGTCGTTCGCTCAATCGAATGCGGCGGGCGCACCGGTCAATCCGCAGGTATCGCATGTGAACGACGCGACCCAGGATTCCGGCGGCGTGGCGGATGGCACGTCGGCGTCGGGAAGCCATCAGCATCTGCGTGCGTTCCGTAGCGATGTATCGCGCCTGGGCCACAAGATTCAAGGTTCGATTCGTCCCGATGCAAACGATGGGATGAAGCCGATTTACTTCGGTTCATAAATCGCCGCGTTGAATTTCACAGGGCCGCACGACGTTTTTGCTTCAGACGGTGTGTGTCTCTGGTAGCAACGCAATCGAAAGCGCGCAGATTATCGTGCGCGCTTTCGCGTTTTGAAAAGACATGTCGCTGCGCGTGCATTGCGTTGCGAATCTCGTCCGTTTCGATCACGGTTTCCACCGCAGTGGCTTAGCCCGCGTCTCCGGAGCTGATGACCCTCTGAATGCTGCTCAGCATCTGTGCCAGATATCGCAGCAAGCCGACCGTATCGCCGAACTCCATGAAGCCGGGCTGCTCTCCATCGGAGAACAGGAGGGTGCCATCGAGCTTCGCATCGATGACGAGGTCGCCGTAAGCGGCATGCGGGCGGTATTCATCCGCGTTGAGCCGGAACGTATTGTTGTTGAGCGCCGCGTCGCGCAGACGCATCAGAAACTGCACCTCGGGCGCTCGTGAATCCGACATCTGATGAACTTCGAAGAAGTCTGCCACCGCGACGATCGCGTTCATACTCGGAATGCGCGTCGCGAAGGCGAGGCGCCGAGCAGCGTCGCTGAACGCCGGCCACTCGGGCACATCCGCCGGCGGCGTGCGTTTGGTCGGCGCGCCGTCCGCGGCGAGCGCACGGTCTTCGCCGGTGGTGCGCGTGACCGCGAACAGCGGCTCCGCTGCACTGAGGTCCGGTGCTTTTTCGCCTTTATCGATCCATTCGGCAAGCATGCTCGCGTATGCGGAGAGGCTCAGCAGCTGTGCATTGATAAAAGCGATTGCTGGATTGCATGAGTTGCGCGAATAAGTTTGGGGCATGTCGGCTCCTGCAGGTCGGTGAGCGTTGCGTGCTTCGTGCAACGCTCATGCCCGCTCGCGTCTGCTCGCGTCTGCTCGTGTCTGTTCGTAATTATCAGCTCGACATGCCGCTTTGTGCGAGGCTAGTGCATCAATGGCCGGTGGGAGTGGACCGCCCTCGTGCGAATTGCACACTCAGCGAAATAACCGGCTACGGTGTTCAGCGGCCGAACGCGATCAGGTCCTTGAAGATCAGGTGGCCCCAGGTTTTCCCCCGCCCATGCACGAGCAGTCCGCCTTCAGAAAGCCCGCCGAGCTGGATTGGCGCGAAACCGAGCTGTTGCGCAAGCGCACCGATCTTCCCCGCGGCGCCGCCGTCGTCGTCGCTCGCGAGGAACACGACCCGCCTGCCACCGTGTACGGCCGGATCCTGGTCAAGAACGGCAGCGACCAGATGATTGAAGCCTTTCACCACGCTCGCGCCGGTGAACGTCCTCGCGACGAAAGCAGAGGACGGGAGACCGCCCAGGTCCTCGAGCGGGGCCTGAGTGTTCATCGCGTCGACGACGGTCTTCCCGCTCCAGTCGGGCAATGCTTTTGCGACCTCCGGGTGCGACTCGAAACGGACTGCCAAAAAGATGACGTCTGCCTTGACGGCTTCGGCCACGGTTGTGGGAATGATCGTCGGTCCGATCGCGGCCGCATCGGCTGCAAAGCTTGCCGGATCGCGCGTGGTTGCAACGGCCACTTCGATGCCTTTGCGGGCGAACGCCCTGGCAAGTGCGTGGCCGATCTTGCCGAAGCCAATGATGGCGTAACTCATAGGTTCCTCCTTCGTTTCCCGTTGCGCTCAGAGCTTGTAACCGCCGCTCGCTTCAATTGTCTGGCCGGTCACCCAATGGCCTTCGTCCGAGGCCAGGAACGCCACGACGGCGGCGATTTCCGAAGGCTCGCCAAAGCGGCCCAGCGCGATCTGGGCTTCGACCGCCTTGACGAGTTCGGGATTCTGCCGAAAATCGGCGTTCGCATCGGTTCGCGTGAAGCCCGGCGCTACGGCGTTCGCGGTGATGCCGCGCGGCCCCAGTTCGATGGCGAGCGTATGCGTCAGCGTGTTGATGGCCGCTTTTGCCATCGAGTAGACGGGCGCAACCGTCACGGGCTTGGTGGCGGCAGCGGAAGAAATGTTGATGATGCGTCCGCCTTCGGCGAGGCGATCGAGCGCGGCCTGAACGATGAAGAAGGGCGCGCGCGCGTAGACCGCCATCAAGGTATCCCAACTTTCCGGCGTCGCTTCCCTGAAGCCAAGCCAGCCGGTATTGCCCGCGTTATTGACCAGAATGTCGAGGGTTGTGCTGCCGTTGCGCCGGGTGAATTCGTCGTCGAGATTCTCGAACAAGGCGGGGACGGTGGCCGGATCGACGAGATCCGCATGGATCGCGAACGCGGTGCCTCCCGCTTTCTCAATGGCCGCGACCGCTTCATCCGCGCTCGATTTGCTTGCGTTGTAGGTGAGCGCGACTGTCGCACCGTCCATTGCAAGACGTTCTGCGATGGCGCGGCCGATGCCCCGCGATGCACCGGTAACAAGCGCTGTTTTGCCCTTTAGCGATGGTGTCATCGTTTTTTCTCCTCAGAGTTGCGCGAGACCACCGTCGACGGCGACCTCGCTGGCGGTCATGAAACTGCTGTCCGATGACGCGAGAAAGGCGGCTACCGCCCCGATCTCCGCTGGATCGGCCATACGCTGAAGCGGATTCATCGAGGCGAAGACCTTCTGGCCTTCTTCGCCTAGCGCTGCCTTCGCGAGTTCGGTCGCGGTCGGCCCGGGCGACAGCACGTTGACCCGGATGCCGGTGCCCTTCAGGTCTTCGGCCCAGGTCCGGGCGAGGTTGCGCACCGCTGCCTTGCTCGCGCTGTAGGCCGCGAATGCCGGCGCTCCCGTGGTGCCGGCGCTCGATCCGGTCAGGATGATCGAACCGCCTGGGCCCATCAGCGGCAGCGCCTTCTGCACCGTAAAGATCGTTCCTTTGACATTGGTGTCGAACGTGTCGTCGATGTGCCCGGCGGTGATCTGACCGAGCGGAAGCGGGCTTCCAGTTCCGGCGTTGGCGAAGACGATGTCGAGCGTTCCGCGCTCGGCCTTCACCGCTGCATAAAGCCGGTCGAGGTCGGCGAGGCTCGAGACCGAGCCGTTCACCGCGCGGGCATTCGGCCCAAGTTCGGCCACACCGGCGTCGAGCGCTTCCTGGCGGCGGCCGAAGATGAAGACAAAGGCGCCTTCCTCGATGAAGCGCCTCGCTGCGGCACGGCCGATACCGGTGCCGCCGCCGGTGATCACGGCGGTCTTTCCATTCAGTCTGTTCATTCGTGCATCCTTCGAAAAATTCGACAGACACGATTCTGCGGCTCTTGATTCATGAAGCCAATTGACGAAAGATGTATAGTTACCATCTATTTTTTAGATATCTATGCTCGACAACGTCACCATCAATCAATTGCGCGCCTTCGTCGCCGTGTGCGATCAGGGAAGCTTTTCAGGGGCTGCACGGGAGTTGAGGCGTGCACAGTCGGCGATCAGTCACGCGATCGGCGCGCTCGAAAACGCGTTCGATGTAGCGCTGTTCGAGCGCAACACGCGCAAAGCGACGCTTACCGCTGCGGGTCGCAGTCTGCTGCCTGATGCTCGTGGGGTGATCTCGCGCACCGAGGAAATGAAGATGCGCGCGGTTTCGATCGCGGAGGCCGGGGTTCCGCAGGTCTCGATTGCTGTGGATACCTATTTTTCTCGCGCGCATCTGATTGAATGCCTGCGCACGCTGCAGGCGGACTTTCCGACGGTTGCCATCAATCTGCGCATGACGACCATGCAGGGTGGAGAGCGTCTGGTTCTCGAAGGCACCTGCGCGTTGGCGGTGACGATCACGGATGTGCCGGAGCTGAGCCCGGGCACCATAGAAAGGGATCATTTATGCGATGCGCAGATGGTGACCGTCTGTGCGCCATCGCATCCGCTGGCCTCAAGCGGGGGGCCGGTTTCGCGCGAGGAATTTGGGCGGCACATCCAGCTTGTCGTCACCGACAATCAGCCCGATGCCGAAAAGACGCAACAGGGGGTCGCGAGTGAACGCCAGTGGTGGGTGAACGACCTCGGCGCGAAGCATGATCTGCTCAGGGGCGGCTTGTGCTGGGGGCATATGCCGCGCCATATGGTCGAGGAAGATCTTGTAAAGGGAACACTGGTCAAACTTCAACGACGTGCATGGCACATGCGCGCCCTCACGTTCATGATCTCGCACCGGCGCGGGTACTCGTTTTCCGAATGCGAGACACGGTTGGTCGAACTGCTTGGGCGTTGTCATGCTTCGCAAAGGGGGAAGACGAGGGAGAAAGTAGTGCGCGGTCGCTGACGGCTACTGAACGTACGGAGTGGCACATTCTCGTCTACGTCAGACGAAGACTGGCTGGCCTGACCGCAAACAAACGCTTCTCCGCCATGGAGACGATTACGAAGCTGCGCGTCGACAGGCTGGTAGCGGGTCATGTCGCTCGATTCGGGACGCGCGTCGACGTGCTTACTGAGATCGGGTTTGATAACGGCCTTGAAAGAAGGGGCCGCCGCGGCCGAATACGATCTCGGCGAACCGTTCGCCGATGCGACGATGCGCACGGCCATCAGGGTGGAGTTGGTCGGGAAGCGGCAGATCGGCAAAATCCCGCTGTCCGTACAGGTCAAGTCCGTCGAGGTAGTGAAGGTGTGGATCGGCCACCGCACGCAGTTGCACGATACGCCGCAATGCCTCCCGGATGACGGTCAGTGTCAATTTCCCAGCCGTGCGCTCGGCAGGGTCGCCGGTCGCGCGAAACGACACCTTTCCTGCCATCAGCGCACTTTGATCGAATGCTCCGGGACCTGGCGTGTTTTCGTGAATCAAGCAGTAAAGCGGCGAAATGACGAGCAGCGGCGTCGTCGGGTGGCCTTCGCGGATCGTGTCGAGGAAACCATGAACCGCTGGCGTAAAGGCGCGTAGACGCATCAAATCGGTGTTGACGAGGTTGATGCCGATTTTCAGACTGATCAGGTCGGCCGGGGTGTCTCGCATCGCTCGAGCAGTGAACGGATCCAGTAGAGCGCTACCTCCGAAGCCGAGATTGATGAGCTCCACGTTGCCGCGCGAGGCAGCGAGCGCGGGCCAGATAGCCGTGGGGCTGTCGCCATTGGATCCCTGGCTGATCGAGCTGCCGTGGTGCAGCCACACCCTTCGACCATGGTCGGAGTCAGGGCGGATGCGGGCGTTGGTACGCAACGCAATGAGCTCGGTCATTTCGTTGTGCGGCATCCATATCTCGACTTTCTTGTCGTGGCCCGGCAGATCGCCAAAGCGAACGGTGCCGACTGGACCTGACTGTTTCGAAGCGGTACCGACGGCCATGTCGATCGTGGTGACGTCTCCGCCGGCCGCGCTGCTCTGCCCGACGAGTCGACCGTCGATGAGGAGGTCATACACGCCCGCAGGCCGCGGCGGGATACCGGCATAGATGTACCGGGTCGGAAGCACATCGATTTCGATGACTGTCGCATGAGTGTGGAACACCAGTCGCACTCCCGAGGGCTGCGCCTCGGCCATTGCCAGTTGCGGATCCGCGCATTGAGCCCGAGCTCGAGCGGGAAGGCGGTGCGGCATGTGCCCGCGGCTGGTCGGTTCCAATTCGAGGGCGCCACGTAACAGTTCGAGTGATATGGGCGTGGTGAACCAGGTCTGCGGGCTGTTGGGCATAGGATCCTTGCAAGTGGAGTAACGAGCTTAACAAACCGTGCGCGGTTGCCGAACCGCTCATAGCCAATAACGGTCGTTCGTTGCGGTCAACTGAACGACTCATCGCCAGATTGCGGATCTGGGGAACGGCGTCGCACGCGGCGCATGAAAACCTTATCGGATGGAGCGGTTCCGCCGGTCGACCAAAGCGGACCGAACGTCGTCGGAACGTTCAGGTTCAGCATGATTCGGCCAAGACCAAGGCGTCCGCGCCGGCGGCAATGCGAAGCGGACACGATGGGTCGTTCACCGCGCGCCACACCGCTTGCGCAACGTCCAGTGCGCGCGTGACCAGCGACGTCTGCCCCATTCCAGCAAAGACAGTCTGCGTGAAGGCCGCGTACTCCTCGGGCGCGGTGCCTTGCATGCGGGACCGCGCGTTTTCGCCAAAGGATGTTTCCGGCGCCCGGCCTGGCAGCACCAGGTTCACCCGAACGTTGAACGGCTCAAGTTCCTGCGCCAGGGACTCGGTGAATGCGTTGACCGCCGCCTTGCTCGCTGTGTAGACGGACAGCAGAGGCAGCGACTTCAAGGTCACACTCGAACTGACATTCACGATGACTCCCGCTTTGCGTTCGCGGAATTGAGGCAGCACCGCCTGGGTCATCGCGATCGTCCCAAACGTGTTGGTCTCGAACAGCTCGCGAGCGACTTGCATCGACGTGCCTTCCAGCGCGGCCAGCATGCCGATCCCTGCGTTGTTGACCAAAGCGTCGATCGGACCTGCCGCCTGCACGGCCTCGCGGATGCTGTCCGGATGGGTGACGTCGAGGGCGAGCACACGCAGACGTTTGGAGCGCGGCATCGAATCCTCGCGCGGCGTTCGCATCGTGGCGACCACCTTCCAGTCGCGGTCGAGGAAATAGCGCGCGGTTTCGAGGCCAAAGCCGGATGAGCATCCGGTGATCAGAACGGTTTTCATCAGGACATGCCGTGGGTTGATTGCGGAATCGAGACGATAAGACGCCGCAACCGGACTTGCTACAATCGAAAGTCCACATTTTCTTTGCAAGAGTCCAAACATGATTGACCCCTTGGCGGAGGTGGTCACGTTGCTTCAGCCTCGCGCACGATTCGCGAAAGTGGTCAATGGCGCGGGTTCATGGGGCGTTCGCCGTTCGGAAGTCGGCCAACCCTTTTACTGCGTGATCCTTGAAGGTTCCTGCCGCCTTGCAGTCGACGGACCGAAGCCGATCGCCCTGAACGAAGGCGACTTCGTGCTGATTCCCGCGGCGTATGACTTCACGATGTCGAGCATCGAGCCAACGACATCGAAGGCCTTCGATATGGCGCCCGTTGCGGTATCCGCTGCCGAGTTCAGAGTCGGCGCTCAAAGCGGTCCACCTGACGTTCGACTGCTCGTGGGGCACTTCACCTTCGGCTCGCCTGACGCAGCTTTGCTCGTTTCGCTTCTTCCGCAACTCGTGCACGTTCGCGCACAGAAGAGACTGGCCACGCTTGTGCAATTAGTGGGTGACGAATCTCACGCGCAACGGCCCGCGCGAGAGGTCGTGCTAGCACGGCTGCTCGAGGTTCTGATGATCGAGGCGTTGCGGTTCACTGCGGGCACGGCGGCGTCGCCGGGCCTGTTGCGCGGGCTTGCCGACGAGCGCCTTGCGCTTGCAATCCGACTGGTTCACGGAAGTCCGGCCCGGCCCTGGACGGTTGCGCAACTGGCGAAGGAAGCAGCGCTATCGCGTTCGGCATTCTTCGAACGGTTCACCCGAGCAGTGGGCGTCCCGCCAATTGAGTACCTGCTCGCCTGGCGTATGGCAATCGCGAGGAACATGCTGCGGCACGATAAGCGGAGTATTGCGGAAGTCGCACAACGCGTTGGTTACAGTTCTGCCAGCACCTTTAGCGTTGCATTTACCCGCCACGTCGGACTGTCGCCAACACGGTATGCACAGGAGCAAATGCGAGCTTCGTCCGCGTAGTCCGCGTTACGTGAACTGGCTGGGCTGAAATGCGGTATGCCAAATGACGGCGAACGACCGCAGTTGGACCCGAAAAGGATCTTCGCTGACGCCGGGCTCGATCACGCGATTCGGATCGCCAGGCGATAGTCGTCTTGCAGCGACTCCTCGAAATAGGCAGCCGGCGGACAGGCAGTTGATTCACAGGTGTTTTCGGAATTTTGTCGCGGTAAGGCGCGCGCTCGGCGGCGGCACGACGCCGACGCTAGCCGCGCAGCGCGACGATTTCGGTGGCCGGCCCCGTCGTGAACGAGGCGCAGACGCTGAACGCGTACTGGCACTCGCACTGGGTGCAGGAAACGGGCATGTTCAGCAGTGACAAGCGGCACGATACGTGGGCGTGCGGGTCGCCGGAAGAATGCACGCAACTGTATGGCAGCGCGTACACGAACACGGGCGGCGCGATCGATCCGCCGACGCCGGTCGGCAATATCGCAGCAACGATCCAGGCGCCGAATCTGTCGATCACGTCGAACGGGCAGATCCAGAACGTCGGCAACGTGATCGGCACATCGGTTTCGTTGACGGGTCAGCAACTGATCAACGGTATCACGACGGCTAATACGTATACGCCGCGCGTCAATGCGCCGTCGCAGGTTATTTCGTTGAGCCCGGTGAATTTGCCGGGGCTCAATCTTTCGACGCCGCGCCGTGTCGGTGATCCGTTGCCGACCGCGGTGGCCGGTCAGGCGGCCTTCGTCGACGGCTCGCTCGCGCCTTCGGCGATTGGCGACCTTGGTCCGCAGGATTTGCTGAACAACCTGCCGTCGAACCTGCAGCCGGGCTCGACGCTGTTCTACTACAACCCGCAGGAAGAGGACGTGTTGCTGCAGCAGGCCGCGCTGCAGCAGACGGGCAAGGCCAGCTTTATCGATGGGCTGAGCTACGACAGTATGAGCGGCGCGACGGTGACCGAGCAGGAGAAGGCGTACCTGTATCAGAACGCGATCGACTACGCGAAGGCGAACAACCTGCAGCTTGGCGATGCATTGACGCAGGCACAGGTGAGTGAACTCGACAAGCCGATGCTGTGGTACGTCGAGCAGACCGTGCCCGATCCGGATTGCAAGGCGACCGGTAACGCCACCTGTCCGACGATCACCGCGCTGATGCCGCAGGTGTATCTGCCGAGCGATACGAGTGCGATGTCGGCGGGTGGGAATAGCCCCCTTTATGTGATTGCTCATGCAGGACTCGGATGTGCCGCTGGGGCCGCTGAAGGAACAGGGTGCGCTGGTGGGGCGATTGGTGGGACTGTGTCGGCCGGGGTGAACCCGATCATCAACGGCAGTGGCAATCTTTCGCCAGCGGCGTTGGCCGGCATCGAAATGCTGGTGAGCGGGAGTGTTGCGGGCGCGCTCGGGTTCAATGTTCAGGGAGCAGCAACGGCGGCCCAGAACGAGACGCTGAACAACTTCTGTGAGCACAATTCGTGTGGCGCGGCACTGACCGCATTCCTGAACAACGTTAGCTCGGCGCTGAACGCTGGCGCGGACGTTCCCGTAATGGATGCGGCCGCGGGAACTGACGTGCTAGCGGGCATCGGGAATACCGCCCTGAACATTAGCAGTGGGTCACTGCCAGGCAGCGACAGTTTCGTGCCGTATTTCCAGTACAACAACCCGGCGCTTGGCGCGCTGGGTGAGACATACGCAACCTTGGGGCTTGGCGCGCTCGCTTTGTCGGCGTTCGAAGGTGCACTTGCCGCAAACACGGCGGGTACGTCAGAAGGCACGGCCAACGCAGCAACCCTTCAGGGTTTGAAGGGGCAGCTCGCGAACGAAAACTTGGCCAATATCGCTGCGCAGGACCCACGATTGGCGGCTGCGGTGAACGGTAGTGGCACCAGTAATATCAACTTCCCCATTGGAACAGGTACCGCGGCGGAAGCTGATACCCTTGGGCAAACGTGGGTCGGGGACGGCGCTCGGCCTATAAATGGCGTGCCGGGCGGTTTAGTGAGCGCCGACGGAACTCGGGTGTATAGGCCACCAACGGCTAAACCAAACACCCCTGTGCAATACGCCCCTACCGGTGTGCAGGCAAATTTCCAGCAACTGGAAAATGGCGTGGTTATAAGCAACGGACACTTGAACATCTCAAAGCCATGAAAGCAATCGTTAAGAGTATCGATACCGGTAGCCATGTGGCCTTCGACAAAGATTTGCCGGAGGACCAGATGTGCTTCGGCTTCTGGGTCACCGTGCAAGTTGGGCCAGATAACGAAGAGGGGGGACATCTGTATCAGATACTGGTATGCACCCCCGATTGGATCAAGACGAAATATCTTCATGCGGGCGCCGTATGGGGGCGTCATATGTTGATCGTCTCTCATTACGACTGCGATCGCATTAAGAGTGAGATTGCTCGGTATGTTGAAGGATGTACGGGGAAGAATTTTTGGGAGTTGGCGCAGAAGGTGGCGAGGATTGGTGCTTGGGAATTCGAGGACTATCAGGGTTAGCCGGGTGCCGTCGCGAATGCCGGTGTTGGTGACTTGTTGCCACAAACAGTGCAGCCGAGAGTGACTCGACTATTCAGTTCGGGGCTAACGACAATCAGAGCACCCACACCTTCCGTCACGTTATCGGCGGCGGCTCTGATGCAACCGCAGTTCAAAGCGCGGTGACAGGTGACCTCAACAATATCGGGGCGTCGTTGCCTCAGGGGCAGTGCACAGGCACCGTTGTTGTGAACGGGACGACCTTCAACTACAGTGCCTACAAGCTTCCGAACGGCACGATTAACGAATACCTGAACACTGCTTTATTTGCGAAGAAACTGCGGATATTCAAGATCGGCTGAGAGCATGCTTGTGCGGTTAGCCAATGGGCCTGGGCGCATGCTGATCTCCCGAGTTTGAAGCCCGCTTTCCCCGCCAGCCGATAATCTGCTCGAGCCCCGCGCATGACATGCGCCGAGGGTAACCAAGGCCCAAATCCACCCCCACCCCGGGCATGCCGCTTGCTCCCACCCGCAAGTCACAACAGAACATCGATCACACCAGGCGTCTGATCTCGCGTCTGTCACCCATGTCGCCAATGACTGATCCGATCGATCCTGCCCGCCACGCAGCGCGCGACACCGCCGCCACCGCCACCGACACCACAGACGGCGACCAGCCCGACGCTTCCACGACGCCGCCGACGCGCCACCGCGCGCCGCGCCCGCGTCGGATACCGAAAGCGCGCGTCGAACCGCCGCACGACACGTTCACATCAACCGTCTACTCGCCCGATCCCGAACACGCTGCACTGCCGTTCAACAGCCGCAAGCAGCAATGGTTCGACGCCCGCGGCTGGCAGCCATTCGACTTCCAGCGCGAGGTCTGGCGCGCGATTGCGGCCGGCTCGAGCGGCCTGCTGCACGCCACGACCGGCGCCGGCAAGACCTGGGCCGTATGGTTCGGCGCAATGGCGGCGTTCGGAGATCACCCGCCGCGCGCGCTCGCGGATCCGCTTACGGTCCTATGGGTGACGCCCATGCGCGCACTCGCCGCCGATACTGCCCGGGCGCTGCAAAGCTCCGCGCAAGGACTCGCCGTGCCCTGGACCGTCGGCCTGCGCACCGGCGACACCGGCTCGGCGGAACGCGCGCGCCAGAACCGGCGAATGCCGAGCGCACTCGTCACGACGCCGGAAAGCCTCGCGCTGATGCTCACGCGCAGCGACGCACGCGACGAGCTCAAGCACGTGCGCCTCGTGGTTGTCGACGAATGGCACGAACTGCTTGGCAACAAGCGCGGCACGCAGATGCAGCTCGCGATCGCGCGCCTCGCGGGCTGGCGCACCAATCTGCAAGTGTGGGGACTGTCGGCGACGCTCGGCAATCTCGAGTTCGCCGCCGATGTGCTGCTCGCGCCGGTTCGCACGCCGCGCTCAACCGTCAGCGGCATGCAACCGAAGGCGCTGATCATCGACACGCTGATCCCCGCGACGATCGAACGCTTTCCGTGGGGTGGCCACCTGGGCACGCGGCAGGTGGGGCCGGTCGCCGCGGGCATCGACGAAGCACGCACGTCGCTCGTCTTCACCAACACCCGCTCGCAGGCCGAGATCTGGTATCAGGCGCTGCTCGAAGCGCGGCCCGACTGGGCCGGGCTGATCGCGCTTCATCACGGCTCGCTCGCGCAAGAAGTGCGCGAATGGGTCGAAGATGGACTGAAGAACGGCAAACTCAAAGCGGTTGTGTGCACCTCGAGCCTCGATCTCGGCGTCGACTTTCTGCCGGTCGAGCGCGTGTTTCAGATCGGCTCGCCGAAGGGCGTCGCACGGCTCATGCAGCGCGCGGGACGCTCGGGCCACGCGCCCGGCCGCGCGTCGCGCATCACGATCGTGCCGACCCATGCACTCGAGCTGGTGGAAGCCGCCGCCGCGCGGCGCGCGGTCGAGGCGCAGCGGATCGAAGGCCGCGACACGCCGCACAAGCCATTCGACGTGCTGGTCCAGCATCTGGTCACGGTCGCGATCGGCGGCGGCTTCACCGCGCCCGATCTGCTCGACGAAATCCGTACGACCTTCGCATACCGCGACCTCAGCGCCTCAGAATTCGACTGGGCGCTGACCTTCGTCGAACGCGGCGGCGCATCGCTGCACGCGTATCCGGACTATCACCGTGTGGCACGCGACGATGACGGCATGTATCGCGTGCCGCGTGAAGACCTGATCAGGCGCCATCGCAACAATATCGGCACGATCGTCTCGAACGCGACGCTGCAAGTCGCCTGGCTCAGCGGCGGACGCATCGGCTCGATGGAAGAATCGTTCATCTCGCGGCTCAAGCCCGGCGACATCTTCACATTCGGCGGCCGGGCGCTGGAACTCGTGCGCGTGCGCGACATGACAGCGTATGTGCGGCGCGCGAGTTCGTCGCGAGGGGCGATGCCGCAGTGGGCGGGCAGCAAAATGCCCCTGTCGTCGGAGTTGGCGGACGCGACACTGGCGATGCTTGGGGAAGCCCAAGGCGGCGTCTACATCGAGCCCGAGATGATCGCGGTTCGGCCCTTGCTGCAACTACAGGCGAACTGGTCGGCGCTGCCGGAAGCCGGCGTACTCGTCGTCGAAGCGCTGCAAACCCGCGAAGGCCATCACTTCTTTTGCTATCCGTTCGCCGGACGCATTGCACATATCGGCCTCGCATCGCTGCTCGGCTGGCGCGCGTCGCGACATCAGCCGGGCACATTCTCGATCTCCGCCAACGACTACGGCTTCGAACTGTTGTCGTCGCAACCGTTCGACTGGGCGAGCCTGATTGCGGGCGGCCTGTTTTCCGCCACGCACCTCACGGACGACATCATGGAAAGCCTCAACGCATCGGAACTGGCGATGCGTCGCTTCCGCGAAATCGCCCGTGTTTCCGGGCTCATTTACCAAAGCCATCCGGGGCAGCACAAAAGCGCACGGCAATTGCAAGCCTCGAGCGGTCTCTTCTACGAGGTGTTCCGCAAGCATGACAGCAACAACCTGCTGCTCGCGCAAGCCGATTCGGAGGTCAGGTTGCAGGAACTCGAACTACGCCGCATCGAGCGCGCGCTCGTTGCGATGAATGCTTGCCGGCTTGCTTTGACGCATCCGAAGAAGCCAACACCGTTCGCATTCCCGCTGATCGTCGCGCGCATCCGCGAAAGACTCAGCACCGAAAAACTCGCCGACCGCATCGAGCGCATGCTGGCCGAGCTCGACAAGGCCGGACGCTGATGACTTTCCAGACCCTGACTGCCGAAGTGGGCGGCTTCGCGCTGCAACTGTGCGCACAGCGCGCCGCGTTCGACCCGCATCTGCGCAGCCTGTTCGTCGCGGATGCGCATTTCGGCAAAGACGCCGTATTCCGGGCGCACGGCGTGCCGGTGCCGGCCGGCGGTACGCATGACGATCTCGCGCGGCTCGATTCGCTGATCGCGACGCACCGGCCGGTATCGATCGTGTTCCTCGGCGATCTGCTGCATGGCAGGGCATCGCTCGGCAGCGCAACGGTGGGCGCGCTCGGCGAATGGCGTGCGCGGCATGCGTCTGTGCGCGTCGTGACAATCGAAGGCAATCATGACCGTAGCGCCGGAATCTTGCCGCCTTCGCTTGGCATCGAGACGGTGCAGGAGCCGTGGATGCATGGGCCATGGGCGCTGTGCCACTACCCGCAGGTGGTCGACGGTGCATACGCGCTCGCAGGCCACGAGCACCCGGTCTATGTGATCGCGAGCAGGTCGGATTCCGTGCGCGTGCCATGCTTTCGCTTTGCGGCGAAATACGGCGTGCTTCCGGCGTTCGGCGCATTCACGGGCGGATTCGTCGTCAACCAGCTTGCCGACGATGCGGCGATCTATGCAATCGCCCAGCACCGCGTCATTGCCGTTCGCGAGCGCCGATAGCTCGCGACGACCCGATCCGGAATCCGGGGCGCCCATCGAGCGAGCCGTTCGGGCGCATCGGCGACGCAGCCCATTACAGCACTTTTCCCGTCTCCAGCCATCCGTTGATCACCGCGATCGCCGTTGCCCGGTTATGCACGCCGAGCGCCCGGAAAATCACCGACAGATGCACCTTCACGGTCCCTTCGGCCACGCCGAGGTCGCGCGCGATCATCTTGTTGGTCCAGCCGCGATGCACGAGCCGCATGATTTCCTGCTGGCGCGGCGACAGGTTTTCGAGCAGATGCCGCTGATGCGGCTGCAGCGCTTCGACGCGCGCAATCGGTTCGGCCTCGGCCGCGCCCGCGGCAACCCCCGCGCTCGACGTCGAACCGGACGCCGTGCCCGACGCCGCGCCTGCAGTTTCCGGCAAGGTCGCGTCGCGCGCGCCGAGCAGGCTGAGTGCCTCCATCGGCACATACGCGCCGCCCGACAGCACGAGCTCGATCGCCTTCAGCATGACGCTCGACGGTTGCCGCTTCGGCACGAAGCCAAGCGCGCCGGCGGCCAGCACCGCGCGCATCTCGTCGGGCGACTCCTCGGCGGACAGCACGACGACCGGCAGCGCCGGATTCGCCTTCAGCAGGCTCTCGAGCGATGCGGCGCCGCTCATGCCGGGCATATGCAGATCGACGATCGCAAGGTCGTGGTTTGCATCGGGCCGCGCCAGCGCGGCAAGCGTTTCCCAACTCTCGGCTTCGTCGAACTGTGCGGCTGGATCGAGTCCGCGCAACAGTCCTTTGACACCCTGGCGGATCAGTTCATGGTCGTCGGCCACAAGAAACTTCATGATGTCTCCGCGAATTGGCCCTGCTGGTTCGTCCTGCTACCGCCGGACCGTCCATGCCGCCCACGCCGCATCGAGAATTTCCGCGTTGCGGCATGCGCGCCCCTGACGGCCAGCCGGCGCGGCTCGAAGTCCGCGTCCGGCGTCCCGCTCTGATTGCCGGTTGCTTATTGTTGGCGTCCTCGCCGGCGAAAGCAATCATGCCGTCGCCGGAGGCGGGTCCCTCGCGCCACCGCGATTGGCTTGCCGGCTGCGCGGCCCGGTACCGGGCCGGCGCGGCAGCGGCGGCGCAATGCGATGTCGAGTGGCGCGACGCGCAGGCGCCGCGGCCTGCTACGTAGACGAGTACGCCGAAACGTTTTTGAAGGGATGTCCGCGCGGCGAAGTGATAGCCGAAAGGCTTATCCGCACGCGGGTCGCGACGGGGACGGGCGACGCACGAGACGGAAGGGTTCGCCGCATGTCCGATGCATGCGGACGAGCCCATCCGGCCTAGCGGCTGACGGCGAACAGCGTCGCGTTCATCAGCACCTTGAACGCGAACCCGACCGTCATCGCGCTGCCGACACCGACACACCACAGCGCGACGAACCACAGCCAGCCGGGCAGGCGACGCGCGCTCGCTTCAGTTTCAGTGATAGTGGACTTCGCCATGACGCACCTTTCCGCGGAATACCCAGTAACCGAGCGTCGTGTACGCGATGATGATGGGCAGGATCACCGCGGCGCCCGCAAGCGTGAACATCTGGCTCGAGCGCGGCGCGGCCGCTTGCCAGAGCGTGACGCTCGACGGAATCGCATACGGCCAGAGGCTCACGAGCAGGCCGATATAGCCGAGCAGCACCAGCGCGAGCGCCAGCATGAACGGCGTGTTGTGATGCCGCTCGCGCACCGCGCGATACATGAAGAACGCGCACAGCGCGACGAGGAACGGCACCGGCAAAAGCCGTGCAAACAGATCCGACTCGAACCAGCGTTGCGCGATGTTCGGATCCTGCAGCGGGGTCCACAGGCTGACGAGTGCGATAAACACGAGCAGCACGATGGTCAGCGGCCATACGACGCGATGCAGGCGCCGTTGCAGATCGCCTTCGGTCTTCGCGACGAGCCAGCAGCAGCCGAGCAGTGCATAAGTTGCGACGAGCCCAAGCCCCGTTAGCAGCGAAAACGGTGTGAGCCAGCCGAACGCGCTGCCGGCGAAGCTGCCGTTTTCAACGGGGATGCCCTGCAGGAACGCGCCGAGCGCAATGCCCTGGAAGAACGCAGCGCCGGTCGACCCGCCGATAAACGCAAGGTCCCACAAATGTTTGGTGCGATTCGCCTTCGCGCGGATTTCGAACGACACGCCGCGGAAGATCAGACAGCCGAGCATGAACACGAGCGGCAGATACAGCGCCGGGAGCACGGTCGCATAGACCATCGGAAACGCGGCGAATAGCCCTGCGCCGCCGAGCACGAGCCACGTTTCGTTGCCGTCCCAGACGGGCGCGACGGTGTTCATCATCAGGTCGCGTTCCTTCTCGTCTGGAAAAAACGGATACACGATGCCGATGCCGAGATCGAAGCCGTCGAGCACGACATACAGCAACACACCAAGCGCGATGATCGCGGCCCACACTACAGTGACGTCCATCTTGTTCCTCGCAAATATCGATCAGGTTCAACGCGCGATGCAAACGCGGTATTCGAATCACGCAACCGGCAGCGCATGGCGGGCAGGGCGGCCGCGCGCGTCGTCGGGGACGCCGTCGGGTGTCGTGCCCGGCAGCGCGGGACCGTTGCGCATCAGCTTCAGCAGGTAGTAGACGCCGGTGCCGAACACGAGAAAGTAGATGACGATAAACGCCATCAGCGAGATGCCAACCTGCTGCGCCGTGAGCGGCGAGACCGCATCGACGGTGCGCTTCATGCCGTACACGACCCATGGCTGACGGCCCACCTCGGTCGTGACCCAACCGGCCAGCAGCGAGATGAAACCGGTCGGCCCCATCGCGACTGCAAAACGCTGGAACCATTTCGCTTCATACAGCCGATCGCGGCGGCGCATCGCCCAGGCAGTGATCGCGAACGCGATCATCAGCATGCCGAGGCCCGCCATCACGCGGAAGCTCCAGAACACGACGGTCGAATTCGGGCGGTCTTGCGGCGGAAATTCCTTGAGGCCGCGAATCTGGCCATCCCAGCTGTGCGTGAGAATCACGCTGCCCAGATGCGGAATCGACAGCGCATAGCGCGTGGTTTCTGCCTGCATGTCGGGAATGCCGAACAGATTCAGCGCGGTGCCATTCGTTTCGGTGTCCCAGATACCTTCGATCGCCGCGATCTTCGCAGGCTGATACTCGCGCGTATTCAGACCATGCTGATCGCCGACGAATGCCTGCACGGGCGCGAGAATCAGCAGCATCCAGAGCGCCATCGAAAACATTTTTCTCACGGCGGCGTCGCGCCGGCCCTTGAGCAGATGCCATGCGCCGACGGCCGCCACCACGAGCGCGGTCACGATAAAAGCCGCGAGCGCCATATGCGCGAGGCGATACGGAAACGACGGATTGAAAATGATCTTGAACCAGTCGACCGGCACGACATGGTTGTCGACGATCTCGATGCCTTGCGGCGTTTGCATCCAGCTATTCGACGCGAGAATCCAGAACGTCGAGATCAACGTGCCGATCGCGACCATCAGCGTCGCGGCGAAGTGTGCACGCGGGCTCACGCGCTGCCAGCCGAACAGCATGATGCCGAGGAAACCCGCTTCGAGAAAGAACGCGGTCATCACTTCGTACATCAGCAGCGGGCCCGTGACGGGTCCGGCGAAAGCGGAGAAGCCCGACCAGTTCGTGCCGAACTCGTAGCTCATCACGACGCCCGACACGACACCCATGCCGAACGCGACGGCGAAGATCTTCGACCAGAACAGGCACAGGTCCTTGTAGTACGCCTTGCCGGTTTGCAGCCAGCGCCACTCGAGCACGGCGACAAAGCTCGCGAGACCGATCGAGAGCGCGGGAAAAACGATGTGAAACGAAATGGTGAAGGCGAACTGGAGACGAGCCAGATCGAAGGCGGAGAGGGCGGTGTGCATTTTTCGATACCGGGAATCCGAACCACGCACGGCGACCCATGTCGGCGCGCACCTGCCTTTTTGTTTGGCAGGTGAACGCAAGCGTAAGGGAGTGTGAAAAATCGTGCTGCGCTGCGACGTGTGTCGAAATTACGCAGCGAGGCGCATTGCCGCAGCGGCTGCAGGCGGCATAAATATTTGATTGATATCAGGAAATGCGCATTGGATCGAAGCGCGCGGCGAACCGGGCGCCGATGCGGCGTGCGGCAATCCACCGCGCTGCAGCATCGGCTGAACGAGGCGGGAAGCGGGCGAAATCAGGTCTGCGGATCGGACCACAGGCGACCGCCCGTGGCCCAGTTTTCACGCGGCACGTCCACGAGAATGATGTCGACCGATGAAGGCTCGACCTTCAGCGACTCGCAAGTCGCTTTCGTGATCGCTTCGACGAATTCGCGCTTCTGCGCGACGGTGCGTCCCTCGAAGAGTTCGATGCGAAAGGTAGGCATAACTACGTCTCCTGGTTATGAAATGGTTGAAGCACTCCGGCTTCAGTCGCGATACGAGCGGTCGATGCGATCGAGCTTGCGCAGCAAGGCCGGCCATTCGATGCCGCCTTCAATGGCGCCGCCATCGTGGAGTTGCTCGGCCGCGCGCCCGGCAACCGCCGCGGACGGCAGCACGAGATGCGTGCCGCCCGCCTGCGCCTGCAGCTGGATTTCGCACGCCTTGATCAGCGTCGCCATCAGCACATACGCTTCGGCCACCGTGCGGCCTGCCGTCAACGTGCCGTGGTTGCGCAATAGCATGGCGGGCTTGTCGCCGAGATCGGCGACGAGCCGTTGGCCATCGGCCGGCGAGAACGTCACGCCTTCGTAATCGTGATACGCGAGATAACCGTGAAAGCGCAATGCGTGCTGCGAAGCGGGCAGCAAACCGGCAGGCTGGATCGACACCGCAATGCCCGCCGTGTTGTGCAGATGCATGACGCAGAACGCGTCCGCGCGCGCCGCGTGCACGGCCGCATGCAGCGCGAAACCTGTCGCGTTGACCGGATGCTCGCTCGCGCCGACGATATTGCCGTCGATGTCGATTTTCACGAGGTTCGAGGCGCACACTTCATCGAAGCCGAAGCCGAACGGGTTGATCAGAAAATGGCCCGGTTCGTCGGGAACGCTCGCGGAGATGTGCGTGTAGACGAGATCGTCCCAACCGTTCAACGCGGCGAGCCGGTAGGCGGCGGCGAGGTCGATGCGCGTGCGCTGCTCGGCCTCGGAAATCGGGCCGGACGCGGCGACGCGGCTCGCGGGGGTGTGGGCGAACGACATGGATGTCTCCTCGTGTGTACAGGGCGGATGCGAAGCATCAGCACGAGGATGATAGCGGGTTATGTCGAAGCGAGCCGGTCGGCGGGCGCATCGTCCGGCAGCGAGGCGTTTAGCCCGCGGCCGACATCTCGCCCGTATCGCCCAGCGCGCGCTGCATCAGCGTCGTATCGAGCCAGCGCCCATGCTTGAAGCCGACGCCGCGCAGCGTGCCGACAAGCTCGAACCCGGCCTGCCGATGCAGCGACAGCGAGCCGCCTGTGCCGCCGTCCGCGATGACCGCGATCATCTGACGCCACGGGCCGCGCTCGCATCGTTCGATCAGCGCCTGGAGCAGGGCGCGCCCGACGCCGCGGCCACGCAATGCATCGTCGACATAGATTGAGTCTTCGAGCGTGTGCCGGTATGCGATGCGCGGCCGGTACAGCGTCGCATAGCAGTAGCCGGCGACGCGGCCGTCGGTTTCCGCCACGAGATACGGCAAGCCGAGTGCGAGCACCGAGGCGCGCCGCGCGTGCAGATCGTCGACCGAAGGCGGCGTCTCTTCGAACGATGAGACGCCGGTCAGCACGTGGTGCGCGTAGATGGCCTGGATGGCGGGCAGATCCGCATCGGTTGCGTCGCGGATCGCCGGGCCGGACGAAGGGGGAGAAACGGCGGAACCAGGGGCATTCATTGGTGTTCGTTATCGGTCGTGCTTTGGCAGCCCTCAATATGCCCGATCAGTCGTGCAAATTGAAGCGCGTCAAAAACAACCGCTGTGCAGTCGATGCGCGATCCTGCCATGCTGGCAGCGTTGCGCTGCCAGAAGCGGGCGGCGGAAGGGCGCTAAAAATGCAGCCGGCTAACCCGCCGCGGTTTCCTGACGCCGCAGCGCCGGCGAATTCCTCAGCATGCCGATACACGCATCGGCAATCAGCTTCGCGTCGCGCGGCAAGTCCACCGACCCGTAGTCGAGCAGCCAGTCGCGCAGCACGCCGCCGAGAAACATCAGCATCAGGCCCGCGGCACGCGCGGTATCGAGTTCGCGCGGCAACTGGCCCTTGTCGATCGCGTTGCGCAGGCCCAGTTCCATGCGCGTGCGGCCGTCGCGCGCGGCGATGCGTTGCCGCTCGAGCACCGGCGCCATTTCTTCCGTGTATTCGCACTTCGTGAACAGCACTTCGAAAACGCGGCGGCTATGCGGCTCGATGGCGGCCTTGGCGAGACAGAACATGAAAAGATCGCGGATCCGGCCCAGTGGATCTGCTTCGCGAGGGTCGAACGTGGCGGTGACGAGCATTTCCATCGGCAGCTTCACGCGCTCGGCCATCGCACTGAACACTTCGCCCTTGTTCCTGAAGTGTCCATAGATGGCGCCGCGCGTGAGCCCCGCGTGCCCGGCGATCCGGGCGAGCGTCGTATGCGCGAAGCCGTGCTCGAAGAACGTCACTTCGGCCGCGTCGAGAATCTGATCGCGCGTCTTCAGCGCGTCTTCGCGTGTCCGTCTCATTGCCGTTACACGTTCGCTTCCTGCGGATCGCCGTCGTCGTGATGGTGGATCTTCTTCGACGGTTCATCGAGCTTGTCGCCGAGCAGACGCCGCACGGTGACGTAGAACACCGGTATCAGCATCAGCCCGAAGAACGTCGCGAACAGCATCCCGCCGATCACGCCCGTGCCGATCTCGTGACGCGACGCGGCGCCGGCGCCCGTCGACAGCACGAGCGGCACGACACCGAGAATAAACGCCATCGAGGTCATCAGAATCGGCCGCAGACGCAGGCGGCCCGCTTCGATGACCGCATCGTAGAGCGTCATGCCCCGCGCCTGGCCTTCGACCGCAAACTCGACGATCAGAATCGCGTTCTTCGCGGCAAGACCCACCACCGTCACGAGACCGATCTTGAAGTAGATGTCGTTCGGCACCTTGAACCACAGACAGAACGCGAGCATGCCCAGCATGCCGAGCGGCACGACGAGCAGAACGGCCACCGGAATCGTCCAGCTTTCGTACAGCGCCGCGAGACACAGGAACACCACGAGCACGGACAGCCCGAGCAGCACGGTCGCGGAGCTGCCCGCGAGCAGTTCCTGATACGACTGGCCGGTCCAGTCCGCCGCAAAGCCGTTCGGCAGCTTCGTATCGACGATGTTCTGCAGCGTGTCGATCGCCTGACCGGTCGAATAGCCCGGCGCCGAGTTACCGACGATCTCGATCGCCGAGTAACCGTTATAACGCGGCAACACGAGCGGACCGATGGTCCATTGAGTCTTCACGACACTCGACAGCGGCACCATGTTGTACGGTGCGATGCCGGTGTTCGCAGCCGACGGATTGACCTGCGTCAGATATCCGCTGCTGTTGGCCGCGCCGGTCGAGCTCGACGATGACGTACTGGCCGTTGTCGCGGTGCTCGCACTCGACGTCCCGCTTGTGATGCCGTTGGTTCCGCTGGTCGCCTTGGTCGGCGTATACAGATGCTGGAACGCATCGAGACCCATCCGGTACGGCGCGTCGGCCTGGATATACACGCGCTTCACGCGGCCGCCGTACGTGAACTGATCGATATAGAACGGCGCCAGTTGCATCTGGATCGTCGCATAGACATCGCTCAACGACAGGCCCATCGCTTCGGCCTGCACACGGTCGACCGCGATGTCCAGCTGCGGCGCGGTCGGCAGCGAGTTCGGCCGGATGCCGAACAGCACCGGGCTCTTCGTGGCGTCCGTGACCAGCGTCGCCGTCGCCGCGTCGAGCTCCGCGCGCGACTGGCCTTCACGCGCCTGCAGATACATATCGATACCGCCGAACTGGCTCAGGCCGCGAATGGTCGGCAGGTTGGTCGCGAAGATCTGTGCATCGGGAATCGCGTGCAGGATCTGATTCACCTCGGGAATCAGCTGCATGGCGGTTTTCGAGCGCTTGTCCCAGTCGGTCAGCTTGATGAACGCCATACCGACGTTTTCGCTCGTGCCGACGAAACTGAAGCCTTCCGGCTGGAAGATGCTCGAAATGTCCTTGCCGACGGGACTCTTCAGCAGCGTCTGGCGAACCTCGGTCATCACGTGGTTCGTGCGCTGGATCGTCGCGCCCGGCGGTAGATTGATCAGCGCGAGAATGAAGCCCTGGTCTTCGTCCGGCACGAAGCCGGTCGGCAGCTTCGTGTACAGGAAGCCGGCCAGCACGGTGACGATCACGAACAGCGTCATCCAGATCGGCACGCGGCGCGCCGAATGGCCGACATGGCGCACGTAATGGTGCGTCAGCCACTCGAAGCCGCTGTCGAACTTGCGGAACAGCCAGTTCTTCTGCACATGCGAGCCCTGTTTCAGGATCGCCGCGCACAGCGACGGCGTGAACGACATCGCGAGGAAGGCCGAGAAGATCATCGACACGGCGATCGTCAACGCGAACTGTGCGTAGATGATGCCGGTGGCGCCCGGTTGCAGCGCGGACGGCACGAACACGGCCGACAGCACGACCGTAATCGCGACGATGGCCCCCGTGATCTGCTTCATCGCCTTGATGGTGGCGGTGCGAGGGTCGGACTTGTCCTCCGTCATGATGCGCTCGACGTTTTCGATCACGACGATCGCATCGTCCACCACAATGCCGATGGCAAGCACCATCCCGAACAGCGTCAGCTGGTTGAGCGTGTAGTGAAGCGCGGACAGGCCGATGAACGTGCCGAGCAGCGCGACCGGTATCACGAGCGTTGGAATGATCGTGGCCCGGAAGTTCTGCAGGAACAGCAGCATCACGAGGAACACGAGGATGATCGCCTCGGCGAGCGTGTGCACGACGTCCGCGATCGACGCGGTGATGAATGGCGTGGTGTCGTACGGCACGCTCCACGACACCCCGTTCGGCAGGTCTTTCGCGAGCGACGTCATTTCCGCTTTCACCGCCTTCGCGACCGCCAGCGCGTTTGCGCCCGGCAGCAGGAACACCGCGAGGCCGCCGGCCGGCTTGCCGTCCCAGACCGGCGCGATGCCGTAGGTTTGCGCGCCGAACGTGATGTTCGCGACGTCCTTCAGACGCACCACCGTGCCGTTGCTGTTCGCCACGATGATGATGTCCTCGAACTGCTTGCGCGTCGAGAACAGCGAATCGCCGGAGACGGTGGCGGTGAACACCTGGCCGGGCAACGCCGGATCCGCGCCGAGCGAACCGGCCGCGAACTGCGCGTTCTGCGCGCTGATCGCGGTTTCCACCTGCGTGGTCGACAGCCCATACGACTGCAGCTTGTCCGGGTTGAGCCAGATACGCATCGCGTATTCGGAGCCGAGCAGCGTGGTATTTCCGACGCCGTTCACGCGGCCGATCTGCGGCTGGATGTCCGACGCGAGGATGTCCGAGAGGCGCCCGGCGTCGATCGCCGGATTATCCGAACGCAGCGCGAGGAACATCAGGATATCGGGGCTCGCCTTTGCGACCACGACGCCTTGCTGCACGACCGCGGACGGCAGCAGCGGCTGGGCGACCGTGATCTTGTTCTGCACCTGCACCTGCGCGATGTCGGGATTCGTGCCGGTCGCGAACGTCAGCGTGATGACGGACTGGCCGTTCGAACTCGACTTCGAACTGAAGTACAGCAGATTGTCGATGCCGGTCAGCTGCTGCTCGATCACCTGCGTGACGGTGGTTTCCATCGTCTGCGCGCTCGCGCCCGGATAGGTCGACGTGATCGTCACCTGCGGCGGCGCGATGTCCGGATACGAGTCGATCCCCATCGAGCGCATCGCGATGTATCCGAACAGCGAAATCAGGATCGCGACGACCCACGCGAAGACCGGGCGTTTGATAAAGAAACTCGGCATGCCGGAAACTCCTATTGCGCGCGGCTAGCCGCGTTCGCCGTGTCGGGTGCGGACGCCGCCGCGGCGCTCGCCGTCATGGCGCCCGATGCGGCCGGGGCCGGGGCCGCCGCTGCTGGGGCGCTTGCGGCCGCGGCGCCTGATGCGGCGGCTGCGGGCGGCTGCCATGCAACGGGCACCACCGGCTGGCCCTCGTGGACGCTCTGCAGTTGCGTGACGAGCACGCGGTCGCCGTCGTCGAGTCCGCCCGTGACGATCCAGCTGTCCTTGTACTGGTAGGCCGCGGTGATGTCCTTGCGCACGATCTTGTTGTCCGGGCTCACCGTGTACATGTACGAACCGACCGTGTCGCGCAGCAGCGCCTGCTGCGGCACGAGGATCACGTTGTTCTGCTGGCCGAGGTTCATCGTCAGGTTCACGTACATGCCGGGCAACAGCACATGGTTCGGGTTGGCCACGAGCGCGCGCAGATTGACCGCGCCGGTCGTCGCATTGACGGTCACGTCGGTGAAGTCGAGCGTGCCGACCTTGTCGTACACGCTGCCGTCGGGCAGCGTGACTTCGACCGTGGTCCGGTTCTGGTTCGACAGCGCGACCGAGCCCTTCGTCGCGGCCTGGCGCAGCGTGACGAGATCGGCGGCGCTGATCGTGAAGTTCACGTACGACGGGTCGATCTGCTGGACCGTGGTGAGCAGCGTGCCCGCCGCGCCGGCGTCGCTGTTGCCGCTGCCGACCACCGCGCCCGCGGTGACGAGCTGCTGGCTTGCGATGCCGCTGATCGGCGAGGTCACGCGCGTGTAGTCGAGATTGATGCGCGAGCTCTCGACGAGCGCCTGATCCGCTTTCACCTTCGCGGCCGCACTGCGTTCGGCGGCGTCGGAGTTGTCGACGGTCTGTTGCGACACCGAGCCGACCGGCAGCAGTTTGCGATTACGCACCGCGGTGATGTGGTCGTTGACGTAGGTCGCCTGGTCCTGCGCGAGCTGCGCGAGGTTGTTGTCGAGCTGCGCCTTGTAGAAGGTCGGGTCGATCTGGAACAGCAGTTGCCCTTCGCGCACCTGGCTGCCTTCCTTGTAGACGCGTTTGAGCAGCACACCGGACACGCGCGCGGTCACGTTCGCGCTGTAATACGGCGAAAGCCTGCCGACCAGATCCCTCGTGAGCGGCACGTCCTGCTTGTGCACGGTCACCACCGACACATGCGGCGGCGGCGGTGCGGCCGGCTTCTGTTTGCTGCAAGCGGCGAGGCCCACGAGTAAAAGGCACAGCAAAGGCCCGCGTAGCGGGAATGACTTCATGAAGACTCCATTCTTGCTTGACGGCAGTGATGACGACAGCCCGAGGCATCCGGCGCGGTATTCGTCGCATGACGAAGCCCGAACATCAGCCGGAGCGCCGCGAGTAGCGGGGATTCAAACATCCAGGACCGGCGCGGTTCAGCGCGGCGGCGGCGTCGACGCCTGCTGCTGGTCCGACGCCGCATCCGGCGCCGAAGCGGTCGTTGCCTTCGAAGACGCGCCGTTGCCGGCGGCCTGCATGTCCTTGTAGTCCCAGCCCCCGCCGAGATTCCTGACGAGTGCGACGCTGCTCTGCGCGAGCAGCGCCTGCGTGTCGCTCAGGTTCTGCTCGGCGAGCAGCAGGGTCAGCTGCTGGGTCAGCACGTCCTGCTGGCTGGCCGCGCCGGCCTCGAACTGCGCGTTCGAACTGGCGAACAGCTGCTGGTTGCGCTTGAGAATATCCGTGAACGACTGCGCCTGCTGGCGCAGGTGATTGACCGAGGAGAGGCTGTCTTCGACGTTCTGGAACGCGGTGAGCACCGTGTTGCGGTAGGTTGCGACATCCTGGTCATAGGTGGCGCGGGCCTGGCGTACCGCGGCTGTGCGTTCGCCGCCGTCGAAAATCGTCTGGGCGATATCGGGGCCGAGCGTCCAGAAGCGGTTCGGCAGCGAGAACAGATTGGCGAACGTATTGTGCTGGAAGCCGCCCGTGGCCGACAGCGTGACGGTCGGGAAGAATGCGGCTTCGGCCACGCCGATCAACGCATTGGCCGACGCCGCCGTGCGTTCGGCGGCCACCACGTCGTAGCGGCGCTCGAGCAGTTGCGACGGCACGCCGAGCGGGATTTGCGGCTGTACGAACGCATAATTCGGATCCGGCGCGATCGAGAAGTTGCCGGGCGGCACGCCTACCAGGACGGCGATCGCGTGCTCGTCCTGCTCGCGCGCGATCAGCGTGGTCTGCAGGTCGGCAATTACCACCTCGAGGTTGTCCTGCGCGGCGAGCACCTGGTCGTTCGACGCCTGGCCTTCGCGATACGCTTCCTGCGTCATATAGAGGATGCGGCTGTCGATGTCCTTTTGTTGCGTGAGCAACTGGATGTCGACGTCGGCCTGCCGCAATTCGAAATAGTCGATCGCAATGCTCGCGGCGATGGAGAGCCGCTGCCCGGCCAGTTGCGCGTCGGTGGCTTCCGCGGTGCCTCTCGCCGATTCGACCTGGCGGCGGATCGCGCCCCACAGGTCGAGCTCCCACGACGCCGTGGCGCTCGCGACGAAGTCGTTGTTCACGCCCGGCGCAAACGAGCCCGTGGCCGAGCGCGACGTTGCGCCGGCCGGCGTGCCGCTGCGCGTGCCGGACAGGTCCGCCGTGACGATCGGGAACAGCTGCGCCCGGTTCTCCTGAACGATCGCGAGCGCGGCGCGGTACGCGGCTTCGGCGGCGGCGATCGTGAAGTTCGCCTTCTGCGATTGTTCGATGAGTTCGGTGAGCTTGTCGTCGTTATACATGCGCCACCAGTCGCTCGACAGCGATGCCTGCGGGTTGGCCTGGGCGCGATTCCAGTTGGCGCCTTCCTTGAAGCTTTGCGGCACCTGGACATCGGGCCGCTTGAAGTCCGGGCCGAGCGCGCATGCCGTGACGGCGAGCGTGGCGGCGAGCGCGACGCCGCTCTTCAACAGGCGCCATGCCGGCGAGGGCGGCAAGGCGCGCGGCGCTTCAGATAACGATGGGGCAATCAGCGAAACAATTTTCACGCAGGCTTCCTGTCAAGGAATCGAGTGGCAAGTGAAATGCGACGGTTGCAAAAATGAACGTATAGCTTTGCTCTGTGACGAACGCTCGTCGTGCATTCGGCGATTCTAGTCGGTATGAGTGAAGTTATGACTGCATGTTTTGTTTACAGCGTGTTTCGTATGGCGGCAACAACAATGGCCATGCAAAACAGGTGTGTAAGCTTAATGAAAAAATATACGCCGGGCGACTATTGGAAATACGCGAATTTTTGAATTCGCACGATGTCGATTGCGAAGTCTGATCGTCCAATGCGAAAAGACTGTGGTCGAAAAGTCATGAAAACGGGCAAAATCAGGCAATCCGGATTAAGTCGTCCGCAATGTTGCTTACATAACACTGGTCGACTGTTGTGTCGCGCAACGGGAGTAGACGCGATGCGCGTAATCGTTGTTGCGCCAATGCAATAATGCATTGCGCTTTAAGAAGTAATCGTTACGCCGCTTCGCTTAATGGCCGATGTCTTATGTCGCACGTGTCGCGCATGATTAACGCGCTTTGCGCAATAGAGAAGGGTGCGCAATGCGCACCCTTCTCCGGCAATCCGACGCTCGCGCATTACTTCCCGCACAGCAGCAGCAGACGCTCCTGATCCGAGCATGGCCGCCGGTTCGTTTTCTGGGCGGTGGCGGCGGCGCGCTCCGGTGCGGCCGCCGTGCCCGCCGCCTGCATCGCGGCGCGATGCGCGAGGCACGCCTTCAGATGCTTCTCGACCGGCGGGTAGTATTGCCAGCCCTTGCCGAGACTCGGCAATTCGAGTTTCACCTGCTTCCACTTCGGATGACCATGCTCCTGCAGGTTGTCGAAGTTCTCGCATAGCGAGTCGGCGAAGCGGTTCAGATTGCCGACCGTGTCGCGCAGATTGTAGTCGTAGGTGACAAGAAACGCCTTGACGGTCCACGTCGGCACGTCTTCCTTGAGCCAGTTCGGGTAGCTCGATACGCGGATCGTCGCGGGGAAGTAGGTTTGTCTCGCGCGCGCGCTTTCGGGCGCATTCGGATCGACGCGCAGAAAGCGGATCTGCTGCAGCAGATCGGGGTTCATGTCGGTAAAGAGCTTGGCGGGTTGCCCGGCGACGACGATCGCGACGTCGATTTTCTTCACGATCAGCGCGGCGAGCGCATCTTCATTGCTCAGGTGCTGAACGTTCTGCTCGGGAATCGGCTGGTTGAACATCAGGCGGTAGAGCGTCGTTGCCGACTGCGCAGTGCCGCTGCCGATCAGCCCGACACTGATCACCTTGTCCTTGATGTCGTTGATGTTCTTCATCGGCGAATCGTTGCGCACGACGAAATAGATCTCTTCGTCGTAGAGCGGCATGATGAGCCGCAGCGGGCGGATCGTCGTGCCGGCATCCTGGTTGCCGGAGTTGGCCATGTCCACATAGGCCTGATAGACATCGGACTGCACGAGCGCAAGCTTGACGCCAGGCTCGAAGCGCATCCGCTGGACATTCTCCGCGGAACCCTTCGATGGAATCACTTCGAGATCGATGCCGACCGGCTGCGCGACCCATTTCGACAGGTCATTGCCGATCTGGATATACGTGCCGCGTTCGGGGCCGGTCACGATCTTGTAGTGCGCGTTCGCCGGCGCGGCGACGGCGAGTGCCGCGAAGAGCAGGGCGGTCAGGCCCGCCAGTCCCGTCAGAATGATTTTCAGCATGGTCTCTCTCCCATTTTTGGCATCGATGTGCGGCAGATCTCAAGACACTTTGGAATACGTAGGGTTGACGTGCAGCTAACGTGTGGCATCGGGCGGCGCGGCATGCTTCCATCCCGATTGCCTGATCGTGCGCTCCTGTGCATCGATACCGTTGTCGTTGCTTGCCGGGGTGGTGCTGCCGGCGGCGACCGGCTGATTCGTGCTCGCGCCGGGGTTGGCGGCTGATGGCGCGCTTGTTGTTGCGCTTGTCGGTGCGCTTTTGAGTGCGCTTGTGAGTGAGCTTGTCGGTGCACTTGTGGGCGCGCTCGTAAGCGCACTGGTCGTCGCGCCGGCAGGCGCGCGCGATGTGCGCGGCAACGGAGGCAGCGCCGCGGTGCCGCCCGGCGATGCGCCCCAATCCTGCGACGACGGCAAACGCACGCTGCTTGCGCCGCGCGGTAGCGGCGGCTCGGACGCCGCCGTCGTGCCGGATGCCGCGGCGCCGGCCTGCGATCCCTTCGGCGGTGTCAATGGTGTCCAGCCGGTCGACAGGATCGCGCGCTCGAGCAGCGATTGCGCGCGCGCGCTGCTCGAATCGATCGCGAGTGCATCCGATGCCTGCCGCTGCACGCATCCCCATGCGCGCTCGCTTGCGCATCGGTCCGCGCCTTGCAGCGCGGTGTCGCGCCGCTGTTCGCGCACGGCGATGTCGCGTTGAAGGTCGCGCGCGTCTTCGTTGTCGGCCTCGCGCGCGAGTGCGGCGTTCGTCGCGGCCTTCGCATCGGACAGGTTGTTTTGCGCGAGGCTGGCGCGTGCCGCGCGAAGGCTGTCGGGTAGGTCCTTGAATTGCGGCATGACGCGCGGTTTGGGCGCGGGCGACGGCGTATGTGCATCCGCAGAGGGGGGCACGGCATTCGTCTGTTGTGTCGAGTAGGGGGAAATCGAGCCGCCCGATGAACTGGCGATCTGGTCATCGGGTGCCGACTCCGGTTTGCGGTTTTCGCCGAGCAGCACATACGCCGCGTAGCCGAGCGCGACGATGAACGCGAGCAGCAGCAGTCCCTTCGCGACGATCCATTGCGTCGTATGCCAGAACGGCGACTGCCGCTCGATCGCGGAGTCGTCGCGGTAGTCGGGCTTGACCGGCGGCTGATCGGTTGCCGCGGCCTCGCCGGTCGACAATGCGGCCGGCGCGACCGGCACGGGCGTGGCCGGCGCTGCGGGACCCACGGCTCTCAAGGTCGCATCCGGGCGCGTGCGTGCCACGGTTTCGAGCGGTCGATCCGTGCCGCAGTAAGGGCAAAAATCGACATGCTGATAGAGCACACCGCCACAACGCTTGCACGGCGTGGGGAAACTCTGGTCACGAGTAATCTGAGCAGACATGCTGTCGACCCACCGTTATGGCGATGCCATTTCGGCATGCTCCGGATCGTCGTTGATGCGATCGGCGAGGACTCGCGGAACTCACGATCTACATGCGCAGGAAAGCGGCGAGGCTGGACCGAGCACAGCCGCTCGAAGAAAATATGGGTGCTTTCCAACAGCGCGTCAATCGCCGTTGTTACCTACCGCACACACGCGTTGCCGCCTCAAGGATCTGAACGATCGGCGCGAGGGAATTTTCACAGCGAAAACACGATTGCGTAAGCCGCTTTTTTAATCATAAGAATAGCTAAACGACTGACGCGACGTGTTGCCGCATCCGAGCCGTATCGCACATGCGGCTCATCAATGCTTGCGCAACGGATGATCGCGCATGAGCCACGCGAGCGCGAATGCAAGAACGACCACGCAGGCCGCTGTCAGATATACGGTATGCAACGCCCCCGCAAACGACTGAAGATACACGCTGCGCAATGCATCGGGGAGTTGGTGAATTGCAACAGGGCCGAGCGAATGCGGCAGCTCGGTACCTGCAGGCAACGCCGCTTGCAAGCGCGCCGCAAGCCCATTCGAAAAGATCGCGCCGAAGCCCGCAACGCCGACCGAACCGCCGATCGAACGGAACAGCGTCGCGCCCGATGTCGCGACACCGAGGTGCCTGAATTCGACCGTATTCTGCACCGCGAGAATCAGCACCTGCATCACCATGCCGAGGCCGCAGCCGACGAGACCCATGTACACATACATGGTGCGCACGGGCGTGGATACGGTCAGCGTGGCGAGCAGCGCCATGCCCGCGGCGACGAGCAACGTACCGACGATCGGGAACATGCGGTATTTGCCGATGCGGCTGATGAGCCTGCCGCTGATGATCGACATGACAAGCACGCCGCCCATGATCGGCAGCATCTGCATGCCGGCTTCGGAAGGCGTGGAGTGCTTGACGACCTGCAGATACATCGGCAGAAACGTGACCGAACCGAACAGCGATACGCCGACGATAAAGCCGATTGCGCTGGACAATAAAAACGTGCGCTGGCGAAACAGTTCGAGCGGCAGGATCGGTTCGCGCGCGTGACGTTCTTCGTATATGAAGCCGACCACGCAGACCGCGCCGAGCACGAGCGTCATCCACAACTGCGCCGACGACCATGGCAACAAACCGCCGCCTTCGCTCGTAAACAGGATGATGCAGGTGAGGGCGCCCGCGAGAAACGCGGCGCCCATGTAGTCGATCGAATGTTTCACCTGCAACGTGCGCGGCTTGAATACGGCACCGATCACCACCAACGCGACGATGCCGAGCGGCACGTTGATATAAAAGATCCAGCGCCACGACAGGTGGTCGACGAGGAAGCCGCCGAGTAGCGGGCCGACGACGGTGGCAAGACCGAACACGCCGCCGAATATGCCCTGATAGCGGCCCCGTTCCGCCGGTGGAATGACGTCGCCGATCGCGGCCATCGTGATGACGAGCAGGCCGCCGCCGCCCAGACCTTGCAGCGCGCGCAGCAACACGAGCTGCGTCATGTTCTGCGCGACGCCGCATAGCGCCGAGCCGATCAGGAACAGCACGATCGATGTTTGCAACACGATCTTGCGGCCGAACAGATCGCCGAACTTGCCGTACAGCGGCACGACGATGGTGGAAGTGAGCAGGTAGGCGGTGACGACCCACGACAGGCTGCTGAGCCCGCCCAGCTCGCCGACGATGGTCGGCAACGCGGTCGACACGATGGTCTGGTCGAGCGCGGCGAGCAGCATGACGAGCAGCAGCGCCGGAAACAGCAGGCGCAGCGACGGGCGCTGCGCCGTGTGTTCGACGGGCGCGGGAGCGGGGGAATTCACGTCGATGTCCAGGTCCATGATGCGGCAAGCGAACGGGAAGTACGCTTGAAATTAATTAACACGAAGATTAATATTATTCGACGTTAGCCGTTTCGTCAAATTCGAACGCGGCTCGGGTTCCGGCGATGGCGGTCGGGAACGAGGCCCTATAGTTGAAGCGGGAAAATTAAGTCTTATGAAAGGCTGGTTTATGGCAAAGGCAGCGCAATCGGGTAATGCGGCGGCAGCGGCGGCAGCGGCGGCAGAGGCGCCACTGTTGAATAGGGCACGCCGTCCCGGCCGGCCGCTGGGCGCCGCGCGCGCGCCCGAGCAGCGAGCGCGGCTGCTCGACGTCGCGCTCGCGCTATTTGCGCGGCAGGGCATCGTCGATACGACGCTTGGCGCGATCGCACGCGAAGCCGGCTACACACCGGCCATGGTTCACTACTACTTCAAGACGCGCGATCAACTGATCGACGTGCTGATCGACGAGCGCTTTATGCCGTTGCGGGCCGCGCTCGCGGGCGCGTTTCACGAGAACAGCGAAGATCCGGTCGCGGCCGTTACCGAACTGGCTCGCAGGCTTGTCGCGATGGCTCGCGACTATCCGTGGTTTCCATCGCTCTGGGTACGCGAAGTCATCAGCGAAGGCGGATTGCTGAAGCGGCGCATGAACGAGCGCTTCGGCGATGCGAAACAGAAGGCCTCGCTGGCACGCATCGCGAAATGGCAGAAGGAAGGGCGGTTGAATCCGTCTATCGAGCCGTCGCTACTGTACGTGTCGATACTGGGGCTGACGATTCTGCCGCTGGCCGCGTCGAATGCATGGCGCAACGATCCCGCGCGCAGCCGGCTCAAGGCCGACGACATTGCGCGCAATGCAGTCGCGTTGCTGACAGGCGGCGTCGGACCTCGCTAACAGGCGTCGTTCATGTCACGCTGCCCGCGCGCGGCCGGCGCGAACTGCGCGGACCGTCGTCGCAGTTCGCGTTTCCCGGCGAACCCGGCTCCCGGTCGCTCATTGTTCGAGCGGCCTGCGTTCGAGTTGCGCGTCGAGCGCTTGCGAATCGGCCAGCGCATCGAGCGATGCATAGGCCGCATCGCGATACTTCGCCGATAGCACGCCCCAGCGGCGCGCCCAGAGCGATGTGACGATCGGCGTCAGCAACGCCGTCACGACAACCGAGGTCGCAACCAGCGCCGTTGCGGCCGGTGCAACCGCCGCATAGCGCGGCTCGATGCCCGCGATGATCTGCGGCACCGCGACCGCCGCGCCCGCCGTCGAACAGGCGCCCACGCCCGCCGTGCCGTTGCCTCTCGCAAGAAAAATATCGGCGAGCACGAGCGTCGTGCCGGTCACGAGCATCACGCAGATGCCGACCACGATGCCAAGCAGGCCCGTGCTCGCGATCACCGCGAAATCGAGGTTATTGCCGAGCGCGAACGCGAAAAACGGCACCATGACCGGTACGGCCGACCCGAAGAAGCGCCGCAGTTCGGGATCGAGATTGCCGAGCGCGAAGCCGATCAGAAACGGCAGCAGCGCCCCGAATAACGTCGCATACGGAAAGCTCGCGAGGCCGGCGATGCCGAGCGTGACCATCGTCATGAACGGTCCCGATTCGAGCGACATCAGGCAGAACGCGCCCGCCTCCTCTTTCGTGCCGTACTGCTGCATCAGTGCCATATAGAGGCCGCCGTTCGTCTCGTTCATCACGCAGATCACGGTCAGTGCGGAGAGACCCGTGAGGAATCCCGACGTGATGCCGCCCGGCGGCAGGAAGTGCGAGGCAATCACGCCGGCGAGCGCGGCCGTCGCCACTTTCGTCACGACGAGCACGCCGCTTTTGCGCAGTACGACCGGCGTCGCCTTCAGGCTGATGCTGGCGCCCATGCAGAAGAACCAGACGGCAAGAATCGGCAGCGTGCCGGTGATCAGCGCGTTCGAAAACGAGCCGAGATATTTGCCTGCGTGCGGCGCGAAGGTGTGCACGCATGCGCCGAGCAGCAGCGGAACCAGCATCAGTCCGCCCGGAATGCGGTCGATGGCCTGTTTGATCTTCATGCCGGAGTGCTCCTCCACGAAACGGGTCGTGCCCGATCGGTTTTTTTTGGGTGCGCGGCCGGTGCGTCGTGCGCCCCGAACAGTGCTGGACTGCAATTTATCACCGGTTCCGCGCAGTATTCTGAAAATATTCGCATTGCTATGCGATCGTTTACACCTACTTCGTTGTCGTAATGGGCATTCATGCAGCATAAGATGCGCTGGTGCGATCGCGTGCGTCGCATCGGCGTATTCGGAGCAAACAATTGCGGACCGCTATTCCGAAAACAATTGACCTGATGCCTATGGCCGCGTTGCTCGCCTGATGAAAGCCGGGGAGGCACGCAATGTGCTACGAAGGATGGTGTTCGGAAAGTCGACGCAGAAGACCCGCGTCGGCCGAAGCCGTACGAGGCGTTCCTGCCGCGTGTGAGTGCGCGTGTGCATGAGCAATGCTACGGTGACGACAACGAGGAGCAGGAGGAAGGGCTGCAATGCATCGCAGTGCCGGTATTCGAGCGGTTCGGGCGGGTGATCGCGGGGCTTTGGATTTCGTTCCGGCCATGCGTGGCGGCGCCGATACGAAAGCTCATTATGTTGCGTTGCTAAAAGAGGCCGGGCGTGCAATTTCGGCACGACGGGGCTATCACGACAGTCTTCGCGCACCGGATTGAGCATTGTTCAGGGTCCGCATGGTCACGCGCGCGCCTTAAAGTTGGGCTATGTTGGCGTCGCCCGCGTCGCTGCGGTGCATTGCGCAGCAGCGTACACTTCCTTGCAACTCGTCGGACGCAGTGAGGTCAATGGACGGTAGATTGATGGAAACCGCCTGGCGAACAGCGCGCCGGCAGTTTCGAGCAGGTACGTCGTGTAAATCTGCAAGGGTGGTGAAGCTCGTACAGGCTATTCGCTGTCGGCGCTGGCGCGGTGCAAGTGCCTGACAAGACCACGTCAGAATGCATAAACAGCTGAACAACAGCTGCTTTTTAGGTAACAACGCAAAAATGAACGGTGCATTAAGGCTCGATCAGGCGACGATCGTGCTTGTAGAAGACGACCCGCAAAATCGCGAGTCGCTCAAGAGTTTGCTGGAGTCCGAAGGCGCGCATGTGGTGGCGGTGTCGGACGCGGAGGAGGGAGTCGAAGCGGCGGTGCGTGTGATGCCCGACGCCGTTGTGTGCGACATCGACTTGCCCGCCATGGACGGTTTCTATCTGATCCAGCGGTTGCGCGATCACGAGATTCGCGGCGATCACGCACCTGCGGTTGCGGTCGCGATTACCGGCCATACCGACGAAGCCTACCGCCTGCGCAGCATCGGCGAGGGATTCCAGCACTTCATGACGAAACCGGCTCGCCCCGAGACGCTGGTGACGCTGCTGCACGACGCGATCGGCGCGCGTGCGGCGGGTTAGCTAGCGCGACGCACGCTTCGCGCGTTTGCACGCATCGGCGTCGGCATGCATTTTCGAGTGTCCGGGGCCTTGTGCCCCTTCTGCCCGGCGTCGTGTGTTTCGTGTGTTTCGTGCTTCAGTTGCCGGCGGCTTGCGCCGCCTGGCACGCTGCGCACAGCCCTTTGAGTTCGATCTCTTCGCCGGCGAGCCGGTAGCCCGCGTCTTCGACCTGCGCGATCAACGCTTCGCGCAACTTCGGCTGGTGCAATTCGGCGACGCTGCCGCATTGCTGGCACACCACGAGCATGCCGTGCTGGCATTGCGTCAGATCGTGGCAAACGGTGAACGCGTTGATCGATTCGATGCGGTGCACGAGGCCCGCCGCGAGCAGGAAATCCAGCGCACGATACACGGTGGGCGGCGCCGAGCCGGGATGGATTTGCCGCATCTCGTCGAGCAGCGAATACGCTTTGGTCGCGCGCCCCGAATTGAGCAACAGTTCGAGCACCTTGCGCCGGATCGGCGTCAGTTTTTCGCCGCGCTCGCGGCAGTATTCATCGGCAAGCGCGAGCGCCGCCTCGGGCGAAGCGGGATGGCGATGCGCGGTGTTCCCAGTGTGGGCAGTATGCGCGCGCGCGCGGGCGGGCGCCCGTTTTTCGGGGGCCGGCTTGTCGGTGGCCACCCATGCCTTTGCGGTTTTCATGCGGTGATTATAAGGGGCCGGCGCAGGCGCGGATTCAGTCGAGTTTGACCTCGAAACCGCGCCGCACCGCGGGCCGCTCGAACATCATCTGATACCAGCGATGCACGTTCGGGTAGTCGGCGAGATCGACCTTATGGCGTTCATGGCGCCACGCCCAGCCGAGAATCGCGAAATCGGCGACGGACAGATCGCCCGCCACGTATTCGGTCTTGCCGAGGCGCGTATCGAGCACCGAGTAAAGCCGCCGCGTTTCCGCGGAAAAACGCTTGAAGCCGTACGCGCGGTCGCTTTCCGATTGCAGCGCTGCAAAGTGATGTACCTGGCCAGGCATCGGCCCGAAGCCGCCCATCTGCCACATCAGCCATTCGAGCACCGGCACGCGATCGCGCAGGCTCTTCGGCAGGAATTTGCCGGTTTTTTCGCCGAGATAAAGCAGAATCGCGCCCGATTCGAACACGCTGATCGGCTGCCCGTCCGGTCCCTGCGGATCGACGATCGCCGGGATCTTGTTGTTCGGGCTGATGCGCAGGAACTCCTCCTGGAATTGCGCGTTGTTGCCGATGTCGATCGGCTTGACCGTGTACGGCAGTTCCATTTCCTCGAGCGCGACGCTGATCTTGCGTCCGTTCGGCGTGGCCCAGGCGTAGAGCGTGATTGTCATGTCGTGGTGGAGTGAAAGTGAGTTGATCGCGAGGCGTCTGCGTATGTCTGCGTCTTGCGCACGCACGCAGTCTCACGTTCGTCAGGTGAGCGGGAAATCGACGTATTTGCGAAAACCCGAACGCGTCGCGAGGCGCGAATACCAGCGTTCGAGATTCGGCAGCGACGGCCGCTCGACCCCTTCGAGGCCGAACCAGCGCTTCGCATACGAGCCGATCACCACGTCGGCCAGCGTGAATTTTTCACCTTCGATGTAAAAATGCTTCTGCAATTGCGCATCGAGCATCTTCCAGATGGCGCCGACCGCGTTCACGTCGGCGGCGAGCTTCGTGGTGTCGCGTTGTTCGGCCGGTGTGCGCACGACGGCGAGAAACACGGGCCGTTCGGCCGGCACGAGCATCGCGAGCGTCCAGTCGAGCCAGCGGTCGATGCTCGCGCGCGCTTTCGGGTCGTTCGGATAGAGGCTGCTCGATTCCCCGTATTGCATCGCAAGATAGCGAAGGATGGCGTGCGATTCCCACAGCACGTAGTCGCCGTCGACGATGGTCGGAATACGGCCGGTCGGATTCATCGCGAGATAGTCGGGCGTGTCGTTGCGCCCGAATTGCAAGCCTGCATCGATGCGCTCGTATGGCAGCACGAGCTCGTCGCAGCACCACAAAACTTTCTGAACGTTGACGGAATTGCTGCGTCCCCAGATCGTAATCACCGGCGAAATCCCTTTTATGACAAGGTTGGCAAGCCGCCCACATGCGCGGCGTTCAATCGTTAACGATACACGAAGCCGAATCATCCGACCGAAGCGCAAGGACACCGCGGCGCGCGACCTATTCGCGTCGTAGGCATTGCGTACAATGAGCGCTCGCCGCGAGAGCGGCATCGACAACACGCGTCACTGACCACGAGGCATTGCATGGCCCGCATCGTTCCCGACGACTGGAAGCACGTCGCCGCCGCCGGCGCCGCCGCCCGCGAAATCGAAACGCTGAAGCTGCTCGAAGAGGCGCTGCCCGCCGGCTACACCGTCTATCACGGCGTGCATTGGACGCGCGTCAATCAGGGCTTTTCGGTATTCGGCGAAGCGGATTTCGTGATCGTCTCGCCGTCGGGGCGCGTCATGATCGTCGAGCAGAAAACGGGCTTTCTGCGCGAAACGCCGAAGGGCCTCGTCAAGGCGTACCTGCAGACCGAGCGTAACGTGGCGATTGCGCTCGCGCGCACGATCGAAGGCCTTCATCGCCGCTTCACCGCGGCCTTCGGCGCGGGCGCGTATTTCATCGAAGGGCTGCTGTACTGCCCCGATCATGCAGTCAAGGACGCGGCAATTGCCGGCGTGGACCCGGCGCGTATCGTCGACGCGACGAAGAAGGAGCGACTCGCCGCGATCATCCGCGAAGCGCTGCCGGCCGACGAGCCGCGTTTGCCATGCGCGGCCAAGATCCATCATTTCCTCGCCGACGAGCTGTCGCTGACGCCCGATGCGAGCGCGCTGGTCGGACAGGCGGGCACGCTCGTCACACGGCTCGCTGGCGGCCTCGCGACGTGGGCGCGCCGCCTCGAATTCACACCGTTCCGGCTGCGCGTGATCGGCACGGCCGGTTCGGGCAAGACGCAGCTCGCGGTGCAGGTGATGAACGACGCGGTCGCGCGCGGCGAGCGGCCGCTTTACGTGTGCTTCAACCGGCCGCTCGCCGATCATATTGCGCGCGTCGCGCCGCCCGAAGCGAAGGTCGCGAACTATCACCAGCTCTGCGACTGGATTGCGCGCGACAGCGGCCGCACGCCGGACTTCGCCGCGCCGGACGTATTTGCGCAGCTCGAAACGGTATTCGCGCAGACGCCGATCGATTCGCGCTGGCAATACGACGTGCTGATCGTCGACGAAGGGCAGGACTTCCGCGAGGCATGGGTGCCGGCGCTCGAGCGCGTGCTGCGGCCGGGCGGCGCGTGGTGGTGGCTCGAAGATCCGCTGCAGAATCTTTATATGCGCGAGCCGGTCGCGCTGCCGGGCTGGACCGTGCTGAAGGAATCGACGAACTACCGCAGTCCGCGCGACATTCTCGAGTATCTGCGCGACGTGGTCGGCGCAACGGTGCCGCATGCGGCCGGTCTTACCGCGGCGAGTCCGTTCGACGGCTCCGACATCGCGCTATCGATCTACGACGAAGCGCAAGCCGCCGACAGCTGCGTCGACGCGACGAAGCGCGCGATCACGCAGGCGCTGTCGCTCGGCTTTCGCAAGCAGGACATCGTCGTGTTGTCGTTTCGCGGGCGCGAAGGCTCGGTGCTCGCGTCGCTCGATCAGTTGGGGCCGCACCGCGTGCGCAGCTTCACCGGCAAATACGATCTGTTCGGCAACCCCGAGTACCGTGATGGCGACGTGCTGCTCGAATCGATCTATCGCTTCAAGGGGCAGGCCGCGCCGTGCGTGATTCTCACTGAAGTCGACTTCGATGCATTCGACGAGCGCAGCGCGAGGAAACTTTTCGTCGGTGCGACGCGCGCGACGATGAAGCTGATCGTCGTCGCATCGGAGCGTGCCGCGCGGCATCTGCAGCGAGGCACGGGCGAAGCAGGCGAAAACGCCGGGATGGCCGCGGTCAGCCCCAGCGCGACGCATTGACGAGCGTGCCCGAACGCGTTTGCGCATCCCACCAGATCACGCGCAGCAGCGGCGCCGCCTGCGCGATGCGCAGCGCCTGCACCGGATCGCTTTCGATGAAATGCGTGACGCCGCAGCGCAATGCCGCCGCGGCCTTGTGCGCGGCGGCGCCGAGCGGCGTTTCGTCGTGCCTGTCGGGCACGCGCATCACGAGTTCGAGGTGCCCGAACCCGTGGCGTTCGAGCCACGCGCGCGTGCGTTCGAGGTCCGTTTGCGGCCGGCCCGTGATGACCGCGCGCACATGCTGCAAGTCGATGCCGGGCAGCGCCTCATACGGTTGCAGCGCATCGCGCTCGGCGAGCGCCGCGGCCAGGTCGGCGTCGTAACGCGTGAGCGGCACATCGGGCAGCAGAATGCCGTCGAGGTCGATCGCGTAGGTTGCATACTCGTGATCGTGCGACATCGATTGTGCGGCGCCGGCTTCGACCTGCAGCCAGTCTTCACGATACCCGTCGGTGTATGCCTGGCGCTCCCATGGGAACAGCGCGAAATAGCCGCTCGCATCGTTGGCGAAGTCGGGGCGGATGCGACTCAGTTCGTCGAAGGCGCCTGTCAGCGTCTTGACGACGAGTCCATGCTGTTCGAGAAACGCAATGCAGTCGACGAGCGTAAAGCCGCGGCCCGCGATGTCTTCGCATAGCAGCACTTTCGAGCCCGGCGACGGCAGCGGCAGCGACGAATCCCATGTGACGTGGCGCGCACGGCGCTCGTAGCTCAGGAACGCGACGGGCACGCCGATGCTGTGCGAGGCCATCAGCGCGAGCGGCGCGCCGCCGCGCAGAATGCCGATGGCGGCTGAAAATCCTTCTGCGAGCAAGGCGGGCTGCAACGATTCGATCCAGTGGTCGAGCTGTTCGTAAGTGAGCGGAAGAACGGGCTTTTTCATGGGCTGGCGTTCGGTTGCGTTCTGGGCGCGAATTGATGTTGGAAGAGAGCCGATGGGTCGATACGCATGCGCCGCCGGCGTGACGGCTTTTTCGGGATGGAGGCGATATTATGCATGCGGTTCACCGGGTGCGCGCTCAGGATCGTGCTTCGCATGCGAACAAGCGCACGGTGGACCACCACGAACAACGGAAAAGAACAGGCCAGGTCATGCGGGAAGAACATGGGAAACTGCGCGGGAAACTGCGCGGGAAACCGCGCGAAACGCGGTGTGTGCCGGCGCGGCATGCGAGCCGCCGGGGACTCGATGCGATATGTCACAAGCTGACCTTTGCGATACTCGGATGCTGCGTCGCAGCGGCGGCTCATGCGACGCCGATGGCGCTCGACGTGACAGGCAAGATTGCGAACACGACGGACAGCGCGCATCACGTGTTTCATTTTTCGGAAGCGCAGATTCTCGCACTGCCCGCGCACTCGATTACGACTTCCACCTCCTGGACGCCGAAATCGACCTTCACGGGCCCGCTGCTCGCGGATATCCTGAAAAAGGTGGGCGCGTTCGGCAAGCGCATCGAAGTGCACACATACGACGACTACACCTACACGGTGCCCGTGTCGGACACCGATCGCTACGGCGTGATCGTCGCGTATAGCATGAACGGCCAGCGGCTCAGGATCAGGGATTTCGGACCGCTTTTCCTCATTTATCCGCGTGACGCGTACCCGGCGGAGCTGACCGGCGCGGCCACGGATGCGAAATTCGTATGGCAGATCAAGGCTTTGATCATCAAGTGACGCAAGGGCGGCCGACGTCGCCGGCGTCGATGCGCCGCGCGCTGCATCCGTGGCGGCGCCGCATCGTTTATGTGTTGATCTGGCTGACGGCCCTTGCTGCGCCGACCGCGGCGATCGGCTACCTGTTGTACGCGACGCTGCTGAGCCCGCGCGTCACGCAGCTCGCGGATTCATACGACGGCGTCTACTGGGACGCGGCGCAGTTGCAGATTGCCTATGCGCGTCTCGAAAGCCAGTTGCTTCAATACGAAACGGGCATCGACGGCGACTACGCGAAGCTTCGGCTGCAATATCACGTGCTGCAGTCGAAGCTGCGCGTGATGGCCGGCTCGACGCGCCAGCTTGCCGGCAAGGCCGTGCAGTCCGAAGAGCAGCAGCGTGAAATCGCGGCGCTGGCCGGAATGCTCGACGCGCTCGGGCCGACGCTCGACGCACTGCCGCGCGACCCGACGCTGGCCGGCAACATCGTGCTCGAACTGCGTCGCCATTGGAACGAGATCAACCATCTCGCGCTGTCGCGCCGCTCTTCGGAAGTCGCGACCCGCGCGGCGCTCGATACCGATTTCCTCGCGAAGCGGCGCATGCTGTTCGCGGCGGTCCTCGTGCTGATGCTGCTGTCGGCGGCGGCGAGCGTGCAGCTCGTCGTCAACGCCCGGCGGCGCACGAAGCTCATCAGACAGCAGCGCGCCGCGCTCGAAGCCGAGCATCAGGCCACGCGCGCGGCCCGCGAAGCGAGCCTCGCGAAGGACGCGTTTCTCGGCATGATCAGCCACGAGCTGCGCACGCCGCTGCACGCAATCGTATCGTCGATCGAATTGCTCGGCTTCAATTTCCACTCCGAAGCCGATCGCAAGGTCATCCGCCGTCTCGAATCGGCTGCGCGCCAGCTCGAAACGCAGATGAAGGACCTGACCGACTATGCGCGGCTCGGCGCGGGCAAGCTCGAACTGCGCGACGAGCAGTTCGAACCGCGCGAACTGCTCGCGTCGGTCGTCGACGAAAGCGAGCCGGCCGCGCACGCACGCGGCCTTGCATTCGCGAGCGGCGCAAGCGGCGTCGAGGGACTCGTCGAGTCGGACCCGCACCGCATCCGTCAGATCGTCACGAATCTTGTGACGAATGCGATCCGCTACACCGAAAAGGGCACGGTAACGCTGCATTTCGAGCAACGCAGCGACGCGCTCGCGATCGTGGTCAGCGATACCGGGCCCGGCGTGCCGACGGCGCAGCTTCCGTTGATCTTCAAGGAGTTCACGCGGCTCGACGAATCGCGCGCGCGGCGTTTCGACGGCGCGGGCATGGGGCTCGCCATCGTGCAGGGACTCGTCGACCTCTTTGGCGGCGAGCTTGCGGTCGACAGCGTCGTCGGCGTCGGCACGACGTTTACGGTGACGATCCCGGTGAAACCGGTCGAGCCGCCGGCCGCGGCAAGCCTGGGCCCGCGAGCGCGACGGCGCGGCGCGCGCCCGCGCGTACTGGTGGTGGACGACAACCAGCCCGTGCGCGAATCGCTGTGCGAGATGGTCGAGCACATGGGCTACGAAGGCGCGGCGGTCGGCGGCGCGGATGCCGCGTTCGCGTGGCTCGAGACGCAGCGGTGCGAACTGATCCTGCTCGACCTGCAGATGCCGGACAAGGACGGCTATGCGTTCATCGTCGAATTCAACGCCGACGAGGCGCGTGCGCGCGGCGTGCCGGTGATCGCGGTCACCGCTTACGCGCCCGAATTGCAGACGCATGGCGCGGCGCCGCTCTTCTTCGACTGTCTGACGAAGCCCGTGCATTACGACGTGCTGCATGCGGCCGTGCATCGGGCGCTGGCCGCGCAAGGGAGCACGGCGGGCGGCGCGGCCGCGGTTCTGTAACCCGCGGCCGTGGTTCCGTGACCACCGGCCCTGGCCCTGTGACCCGCGGCCAGGACCCGCGTGCGTAACCTATACCCGGCGCAGCCGCTTCGACAGATCGGCCACCAGAATCGCCATCCGCGCGGGCTTCTCATAGCACGCAACGTCGAATGCGCGCACGATCTCGCTGATATCGGACTCGCTGGCCTTGCCCGTCAGCAGTTCGCCGGTCAGCACGAAGATCGGCGCGTCGGGGTTTTCCGACGCGCGCACCGCGCGAATCGCGTTGGCCGATGTCTGATCGCCGAACAGCCAGTCGATCACGACGCCGTCGAATACTTGCGTCTGCAACGATTCGTTGAACGCCGCGAGACCGTACAGTGCCACGGCCGCGAAGCCGTTGCGTTCGAGATAGTCGCGCAGGTTGTCGGCCGATGCACGATCGTCGTCGACGACCGCGATCAGCGGCTTGTCGTTCTCGGCACGGCGCGGGTAGATCTCGATCTTGTGGACTTCGAACGCGTTCTGATAGAGCGCGCCGTCGCAGCGCACGACGCGCCACTGGTCCTGCTTCGACCACGCGATGAATTCGGGCCGGCTGCCCGGCTCGATCGGTGCGCCGACCCAGGCGGTGCAGGCGATCTCGGCTGTGCCGACGCTGAACAGCGCCTCCTGTGCCGTTGCGCCGACCATGCCGGGGTCGAGCGACTGCGCGCCGAACAGTTGCGCGGCGGGCTCGTCGAACACTTCGGCGACTTTCCTGATCTGGGAGAGCGTCCATGGGCTGTTGCCGCGCAGTTTGCGATGGCCCTGCGAGAAGCTCAGGTCCAGGATGCGGCACAACTCGCTGGTTTGCTGGCGCTTGGCAATGCCGTGCCGGCTCATCAGTTCGCGCACGCGTTCGGCAACAGCGAGAGAGTCGGCGGAAAGGGCGTCGTTAGACATGCTGGATGTAGGTTCGGTCGTCGAGTTATTCATTGGGCATCGTGCGCCTCACGTATTCTAACGAGGAAGTGCATGCGAATTGCATCAGGATGACTACTGGATTGACGCATGACGTCCGGCGCCGATAAGACGAAGTGCTCCCTTCACTACGTCACCGTCGCCGCGTGGCGTTTATTCGGGTGTGCTCATTGGGGGCGCTCATTCTGGGGCGCTCATTTGGGCGCAATGTCGCGACGCACACGCATGATGTGCTGCTCGACGTAAAACGCCGCGGCATCGCCGTCTCCGTTCACGATCGCCTCGTAGATCAACCGGTGTTCGGACACATAGAGACGGATGCGGCCGATGTCGTAGATCGCGTCGTCCTTCAGACGCTTCCACAGCGGCTGGTTCATTGCCTTTGCAACTTCATCGGCGATCTTCACGAACAGCGCGTCGCCGGTCATGATGGCGAGCTGACGGTGGAACAGCCGGTCGCTGTCGTTCCACAGCGCGCGTTGCGCGGCGTCGGTTACATCGGTTAGCGAATCCATCTGCGCGAGATAGTGCTCGGCGATCTCGTCGCGCCGCGCGTGCATGGCCGCGCGCCTTGCAATAGCGGGTTCGAGCACGAGACGCACGTCGAGCGCCGAGGTCGGGCTGAAGTCGGCATCGGCGCCGAACGCCGCGCCGCCGCCCGGGGCCGTGGCGAGCCGCTGCAGCGCATCGGCGCACACATAGGTGCCGGAATTGCGCCGCGTCAGCACGAGCCCTTCGTTCTGCAATGCGCCGATGGCCTCGCGCACGGCGGGCCGCCCGACGCCGAAGCGCGCCGCGAGATCGCGCTCGGACGGCAGACGCGACTCCGGCGCGAACTGCCCGTTGCGGATATCGGCGCGCATCCGTTCGGCGACCTGTTCGTAGATCTGTTTGGGACGAAACGGGTTATCGGGCGGCAGCAATGTCATGACCGGGAAGCGCCTCGGTCGACTGATCCAGAATCAAACCAGTTCGACGCTGTTTTTTTGAAATTGGTTGATATGGAACCAAAGCTGGTCTACATTCAGCGCCAGTATAGAACAGTCTGAGTCGGAGACAACAATGGTCTGCATAAAGGATCATTCGTCGGCATTGCCACAAGCAATGCAGGGAGCCGGGAAGCCATGAAATTGAACCGCGTGATCAGCACGGTCGAAGTCCATACCGCGGGTGAGCCGTTTCGCATCGTCACCAGTGGTCTGCCGAAAATTCCGGGTAAAACCATCGTCGAACGGCGTGCCTGGCTCAAGGAGCACGCGGACCATCTGCGCCGCGCGCTGATCTTCGAGCCGCGAGGTCACGCCGATATGTACGGCGGGTATCTGACCGATGCGGTCAGCGAGGGCGCCGACTTTGGCATCGTCTTCGTTCACAACGAGGGATATAGCGATCACTGCGGGCATGGCGTGATCGCGCTGGCCACCGCCGCCGTATCGCTTGGCTGGGTCGAGCGGACCGAACCCGAGACGCGCGTCGGCATCGATGCGCCGTGCGGATTTATCGAAGCGTTCGTCAAATGGGACGGCACGCATGCGGGCAGCGTGCGCTTCGTCAACGTGCCGTCGTTTATCTGGGAGCGCGACGTAACCGTGCATACGCCGAGCTTCGGCGAGGTGCGCGGCGATATCGCGTTCGGCGGGGCGTTCTATTTCTATACGTCGGGTGCGCCGTTCGAACTCGCGGTGCGCGAGTCGCAGATCGACCGGCTGATCCGCTTCGGCGCCGAAGTGAAGCGCGCGGCCAACGACGCGTTCGAGGTCCGGCATCCGCATATTCCCGAAATCAACCACGTGTACGGCACGATCATCGATAACGCGCCGCGCCATGCGGGCTCGACGCAGGCGAACTGCTGCGTGTTCGCGGACCGCGAGGTCGACCGGTCGCCGACGGGCTCGGGCACCGCGGGCCGCGTCGCGCAGCTTTATCTGCGCGGACAGCTGAAGGACGGCGAAACGCTCGTCAACGAATCGGTGATCGGCACGATTTTTCGCGGCCGCGTATTGAGCGAGACCAAGCTCGATCGTTTCGATGCGGTGATTCCCGAGATCGAAGGCGATGCCTATATTTGCGGATTCGCGAACTGGCTTGTCGATGAGCGCGATCCGTTGTCGTATGGGTTTCTCGTGCGCTGACGCGGCGCCCGGTTTGCGCTGCACGCACGCAACACGGGAAGGCGCCGCGCGCAGGCGCAGCCCGACCCGGTCGTACCTCGACCGATCGCATTGACGGAGGCTTCATCGATATGTCGCACAGCCTGTCCACACCGCTTTTCGATGCCGCCGAGACCGCGCGGCTCACACCGTATGCGGCGCTGGTCGACGCGCTGGCCGGTGCCGTCGTCGATTACACGGAGAAGCGCATCGCGAGCCCCGAGCGGCTTGTCGTGCCGCTCAACGACGATGGCGTGCTGCTGTCGATGCCGGCCACTGCGCCGGACCTCGCGATCCACAAGCTCGTGAACGTCTGTCCGCGCAACCGCGAGCGCGGGCTGCCGACGATCCACGGCCAGGTGATGGCGATCGACCCCGACACCGGCGAGACGCTGTTCATCCTCGATGGTCCGACGGTAACGGGCCGCCGCACCGCCGCGATGACGATGCTCGGCGTGCGCGTGCTGAGCCGTGCTGCGCCGCGCGATGTGCTGCTGATCGGCACCGGCACGCAGGCGGCCAATCACGTCGAGGCGTTGAGCGAACTGTATCCCGAGGCGCTCGTGCGCGTGCGCGGCAGCACGCCGGCGCGCTCGCATGCGTTCTGCGGCGAACAGGCGGCGAGGTTGCAGACGCAGGCGAGGGCGCAGGCACGCGCGTGCCGCTTGCAGCCGCTCGACGAAACGACGGTGCCCGCTTCGGTCGATCTCGTCATCACGCTGACGACGAGCCGCACGGCCGTCTATGACGAAGCGCCGCGCGCGGAACGGCTCGTGATCGGCGTCGGCGCATTCAAGCCCGATATGGCGGAACTCGGCGCACGGACGCTGCATGGCAGCGCGCTGTTTGTCGACGACCCGGCCGGTGCACGGCATGAGGCGGGGGATTTGATTCAGGCGAACGTGGACTGGGCGACAGTCGCGGGGATCGCCGCCGCGCTGAGCGGCTCGGTGCGTGACGGTGACGGTGCGCCGCGGGTCTTCAAAACGGTCGGCTGCGCGGCGTGGGATCTCGCCGCGGGGCGCGTCGCCCGGGGCGTGCTGGACGCCGGTTAGCGGGACTCGCCGCGCGAGTCGCACGACCGTTCACTATCCAGGCCCGGCCGCGCGCAACGTGCAAACAATGCGAAAACGTTGCAACATAGGCGTCTCGCGAAAAATGCTGCGACCGGAGTCGGAGCTTCGATCTGGCTCCCACCGGCGACCAAGGGCGACCAAGGGCGACCAAGGGCGACCAAGGCCGGCCAAGGGCGACTACCGTACCGGCCGCCACCGGCGACCACCGGCCCGGTCCGCCGCACCCGCATGACGTCACGCCGGGCTCGACCGCCGCGTTTTTTGCCGATCCAGTTCCTCGACCGCTGCTTCTTATTTGGTGCGACCGCGCTATGACCACTTCCAACGCTTCCGCTACGCCGGATCTCCCGCTCGACATGATCATCTTCGGCGGCGCCGGCGATCTGTCCGCCCGCAAGCTGCTGCCCGCGCTCTTCATGGCGCATTCGCACGGCAATCTGCCCGCCGACACGCGCATTCTCGCGATCGGCCGCCGCGACTGGACGCGCGAACAGTATGTGAACTTCATGGAAGAGCACTCGAAGCCGTTTATCGAACGCAAGGCGCTCGATGCGGCCGCGTGGGACAAATTCCTTGCGCTGTTCGACTATGTGCGCATCGACGTCGACAAGGCCGACGACTATGCGCGTCTTGCCGAGTCGTCGCGACCGAACGCGCGGCGCATCTTCTATCTCGCGACGTCGCCGGAACTGTTCACGACGATCTGCGACAACCTGTCCGCGCATGCGCTGATCGACGTCCATTCGCGCGTCGTGCTCGAAAAGCCGCTTGGCCATAACCTCGAATCGGCGCAGGCGATCAACAACTCGGTCGGCAAGCACTTCGAAGAAACGCAGATCTACCGGATCGACCACTATCTCGGCAAGGAGACCGTGCAGAACCTGATGGTGCTGCGCTTCGGCAATGCGATCTTCGGGCCGCTGTGGCAGGCGCCGTATATCCGCAGCGTGCAGATCACGGTGGCGGAGACGGTCGGCGTCGGCAGCCGGGCCGGCTTCTACGATCAGACCGGCGCGATGCGCGACATGGTGCAGAACCACTTGCTGCAGCTGCTGTGCATCGTCGCGATGGAACCGCCCGTGTCGCTCGATCCCGATGCCGTGCGCGACGAGAAGCTCAAGGTGCTGCGCTCGCTGCGCCCGATGACGGCCGAGGATATTGCGCGCGACACCGTGCGGGGTCAGTACACGGCGGGCGCGGTCGGCGGCGAACCAGTGAAGGGTTATCTCGAAGAAGACAACGTGCCGCAGGGCAGCCGCGCCGAAACCTTCGTCGCATTGCGCGCGCACATCAACAACTGGCGCTGGGCGCATGTGCCGTTCTTCCTGCGCACCGGCAAGCGGATGGCGAAGAAGCTGTCGGAGATCGTCATCGAATTCGCGGATCTGCCGTTCTCGATCATGCCGAACAGCCCGTGCGGTCCGCGCAGCTGCGGCAACCGGCTCGTCATCCAGCTGCAGCCGGCCGAGTCGATCCAGTTGCAGATGCTCGCGAAGGAGCCGGGCAGCGGCATGCGCACGTTGCCGGTCAACCTGAATCTCGATCTCGAGCAGGCGTTCACGGGCCGCCGCGCGGAAGCGTACGAGCGCCTGCTGATCGACGTCGTGCGCGGACGCCTCACGCACTTCATGCGCCGCGACGAACTCGAAGCCGCATGGGCATGGGCCGATCCGATCATCGAAGGCTGGAAGCAGGCCGGCGACCGGCCGCGGCCTTACACGGCGGGCACGTTCGGGCCGGGCGCATCGACTGCGCTGGTGACGCGGGAGAATATGGTCTGGTCGGAAGAGTCTTGACTCGCCTGCCTCGATCGCTTCAAACCTGCTTCAAAGCCGTTTCAAACTCGCTTCAAACTCGCTTCAAACGAATCGATGGACTCGCGGGGCAGTGTCGCTTGATAAACGCGGTCGCCCCGCGAGATCGTCCAGTCGATGCAGCGGGTTTTCAGCCGGCCTCCCTCACGCCGTATGCAATCCCCCGCGCATCAATTCGCGCACGCGCGACATGTCGGCTTCCACATGTCCCGTGCGCTCGAACAGATCCGCGAGCCAGTCGACGAACGCGCGCACGCGCGGCGACACGCGCCGGCCCTTCACGTACGCGATCGAGACGGCGGTCGGCACCGGTTTCCACTCCGGCAGCACCTCGCGCAACAAGCCTGCGTCGAGCCACTGCTGCGCCGCGATCCGCGCCGGCTGGATCAGTCCGAGGCCTTGCAGGCCGCAGGTCAAACAGGCCTGCTCGTCGTTGACGTTGACGAAACCGTCGACCCTCACCGCAAGCGGGCTGCCGTCCACTTCGAAATCGAAGCTGGCCGAACGCTCGCTTTGACGCGCCGTGCAGTTCACCGCGACGTGCCGCGCGAGATCGTCGAGCGTCGCCGGCACGCCGCATCGTTCGAGATACGCCGGGCTCGCGCAAGTCACATGCTCGAGCGTGCCGAGGCGCCGTGCCGCGAGGCCGGAGTCGGGCAGCTCGCCCAGCTGGATGCTGCAATCGACGGCCTCGCCGACCAGATCCACCGTGCGGTGGCTTACGCCGATCGACAGTTCGATGTTCGGAAAGCGAGCGTGGAAATCGTCGAGCGCAGGCAGCACGAGCGCGGTCGCGACCGCACCCGGCATTTCGACGCGCAGACGGCCGCTCGGATTCGCGTCCGTCTGCCGCAGGCTCGCTTCCATTTCGTCGATGTCCGCGAGAATCTGCGCGCAGCGCTCGTAATACGCCGCGCCTTCCGGCGTGAGACTCAGGCGCCGCGTCGTGCGGACCAGCAACGCGGTGCCGAGCAAGGCTTCGAGGTTCTGCATGATCGTCGTCGCCGTCGCGCGCGGCATGTTCAACGATTCCGCGGCGCGCGTGAAGCTGTTCGTATCGACGATCCTGATAAAAGTGCGCATAGCCTGAATACGGTCAATCACAGTGACTTCTCCAAGGAGAGCTACCTGAAAAAACATGCAGCAACGACGAGCGGCCGGCGCACCTGTCGAAAGGCACGCCGGCACTGCAGGGGCGAAACTCGGTCATGCCGCTGGACTGCGCGCGGCGCTTATTGGGCGGTTAATGGGCAGTTGATCGGCGCGACGCCGAAAACGCGGTACTGCCGCCCGTCGTGGTCATGTAGGTTCCTGCAAGAGAGGCCTTGCGGCCGCCGCCTTTAAACAGGCGGCAGGCTCGCTTCGTTCCGGTCGGCGCGTTTCCGGCATCGGCATCGGAGCAGGCGTAGCTGAGGTACGCAATCGGCACGGCGAACACTATGTGACGTGGATCGAAGCGCGAATCGAAGGTCTCTCGTCAGGGTTCCTATACTACGGAGCGCAAGCATCCCGGGGAATACCTGAACGTCTTGAATATTTGCCTATTTCTCGCGCCGCCTCACTGAAAAGCCCATTTAGTGCTAGATTTCAAGCCTTATTCTGTTGCGCGCGAGAATTGTGTGTGCGGCCGGACGCAGTCCGTCCACACCGTTTCGACGCAACGCCGTTTCATCTCAGGTATGGCAATGACCTTCGCTCCCGATCTCTCCGTTATCCCCGCTTCGCCCGTTGCGCCGGACGTGCGTCCCAGGCCGCGTCCGGTCAGCCGCGCGCAGCGGCATATGGTCGAGTTGTTCGACCGCCTCGCGCCGACCGACGGCTTTACGTATTCGTGCGTCAATGGCGTGAAGCTGATGCGCGCCAGCCGGCCGATGCCGCGCCACCCGGTCATGTACGAGCCGAGCATCGTGATCGTCTGCCAGGGGCGCAAGCGCGGCTTTCTCGGCGGCCAGTCGTATGTGTACGACGCACAGCAGTACCTCGTGCTGTCGGTGCCGCTGCCGTTCGAATGCGAGACCGAGGCGAGCGAAGAGGAGCCGTTCCTCGGGATTGCGATCGATGTCGATCTGGCGATGGTTGCCGAACTGCTGATGCTGCTCGAAGAGAGCCGTACCGACACGCACGAGGCGCCGCGCAGCATCTACTCGACGCCGCTCGACCCGGCGCTGTGCGATGCGGTCGAACGTCTGCTCGAAGCGCTCGCTGCGCCGCTCGACGCGCGCGTGCTTGCGCCATCGATCGTGCGCGAGATCTGCTATCGCGTGCTGACCGGCGTGCAGGGCCATGCCATTCGCGCGGCACTTACGCATCAACAGCACTTCGGGCGCATTGCGAAGGCGCTACGGCGCATTCATAGCGATTACGACCGCGCGCTCGATGTCGACACGCTCGCGCGAGAAGCGGGTATGAGTCTCGCGGTATTCCATGCGCAGTTCAAGATCGTGACGTCGACCTCGCCGATGCAGTACGTGAAGACGACGCGCCTGCATCAGGCACGTCTGCTGATGGTCCAGGACGGCGTCAACGCGAGCGTGGCGGCCGCGCGCGTCGGTTACGAGAGCGCGTCGCAGTTCAGCCGCGAATTCAAGCGCTTCTTCGGCCTTACGCCGACCGACGAAGTGCGGCGCATGCGCGGTGCGCTCGAAGCGCCACCGGCAAGCATCGCGCCGCCGCCGCGGCACCTGGTCGAGGCGCGCTGAATATCCACGCGCCGCCGTTGTTGCGCAGCGGCGCACCGTGGTAATCGCTATACCAGCATGAGCGCTTGACTGGTTAAAGCCGCGCGGCTTTCATACGATGGTCTTTCGCAGTCCCCATTCGCACAGAGGGAGAAAGACCCATGAAACGCTTTCATATCGCCCTGGCCGTCGCCAGTCTCGAAGCATCGATCGAAGATTACAGCCGCCGTCTCGGGCAAACGCCCGCGGCGGTCGTGCCAGGCCGCTACGCCATGTGGCGCACCGATCTGCTCAATTTTTCGATCAACGAGAATCCGCCGCGCGCGGGCCAACTGCGTCATGTCGGCTTCGAAGACGATGGCGCCGAGGGGTTCACGAGCACCGTCGACGTGAACGGTATCGAATGGGAGCAGTTCTCCGCGCGTGAGCAGGATCGCCGCATCGTCGCGATGTATGGCGTGCCGGTGCGCTCCGAAGGCGGCGCGTAAGAAAAGGTGAGGCGAACACGGCGCGGAAAACACGGCGCGGAAAACACGGCGCGGAAAACCGGCGAAATGTGCGTCATTGCCCGCTTCGCTGAAGCGCCGCGCGATGCGCGACTATACTGATTCGACCCATGCGATGTACTCAACGACAGGAGATGCAAATGGTCAAACTCGCGCTTTACGTCCGTCTCGAAGCCAAGCCCGGCAAGGAAAACGATGTCGAGCAGTTTCTGCGCGGCGGCTTGCCGCTTGTCGAAGCCGAACCGGAAACGATCGCATGGTTCGGCGTGCGGCTAGGCCCGTCGACATTCGCGATTTTCGACGCATTCAACGATGAAGCGGGCCGCAACGCGCATCTGTCAGGCAAGGTCGCGGCCGCGCTAATGGAAAAAGCGGGCGACCTGCTCGCCGAGCCGCCGAAAATCGAAAAGATCGACGTGCTCGCGGCGAAGCTGCCGCACTGAAACGGCCTACGGTTTGGTTGCCTCGCGCGCCTGCGCTTCGTCGGTTGCATAAAGCGCGCGTTTGTCCTCGTACATCAGCAGATCCGCGCGCTGCACGCCTGCTTCGAGCCGTTCGCCGCGCTGCACGGTGGCCGCGCCCATCGAAAAGCTCAGTGGCGTGCCCGGATAGAACTGATTGTTGAGTTCGACCAGTTGCCGGATCGTCTCGATCATCGCCGCGCCGCCGCGCTCGTCGGTGCCGGGCAGCAGCACCGCGAACTCGTCGCCGCCGATGCGCGCGGCGACGAACGGCACTTCCATCGCCTTCGCGAGCACTTCGCCCGCGCGACGCAGCAGCGCGTCGCCGGCCGCGTGCCCGAGCTGGTCGTTCACGCGCTTCAAGCCATTGAGGTCCGCCATGATGACGGTAACCGGATACGGGCCTTTACGCTCTAGCCGATTCAGCTCGTCGACGTAGAACGAGCGGTTGCGCAGTTTCGTCAGTACGTCGTGCTTGCCGAGGTACTCGAGGTACGCTTCGGCCTTCTTGCGCGCGGTGATGTCGGTCAGCGCGACGAGTACGAGATCCCAGTTCTGTTCGTGGCCCGGCAGCACCGAGAATTGCAGGTGCACGTGCACTTCGCTCGCATCGAGCGAATAGTTGAGCACTTCGCGCTGCTGGAACAGCTTGCCGTCCCACAGGTCGATCAGCTGCTCGCGGAAATGCGGGCGCATATCGTCGCGGAACACATCGGCGAGGCGCGCGAGCAGCGTGTGTTTGTCAGGTGCGGCAAACATTTCGAGCGTGTGCTGGTTGACGTCGAGCACATGAATTTCCTGCATGCAGCGCTCGACGAATTCCGGGTGCACATCGGTAAACGTGCGGAAATCGACGATGCCCTGCGCGCGCGCATCGTCGAGCAGGCGCTTGACGGCGCTGAAATCTTCGACCCATAGCGACACCGGCGAATGCTCGAATAGCCCGCGCGCGTATTGCTCGGCGTGCGCGATGCGGGAACGCGTGCGTTCGAGTTCGGTCACGTCTTCGACCGACACGAGCACGCGGTCCCATAGCAACGCGTGGCCGGGCAGCACCTGGCCCTTGAGCAGCACGTCGAGACGCCGGCCGCCGAGCGTGTAGTTGACGGTCTGGCTCGTGAAATGCGTCTGGCCGGACCACAGTTGGCACAGTTCTTCGAGATGCGTCTTCAGCATGTCGTCGCGGAACACGGCCGAAAGGTTGCCGGTCAGCTCGCCGAAATCGGTCGCGTCGAATAGCGCCAGCGTCTTGCGGTTGACCTTGATCACGCGGATGTGCCCCGCGCACTCGGCCACCCGCGGCGGATTGGCCTTCAGGAACGTGCGCAGATCGGTCACGCCTTGCGCGCGCCAGTCGTCGAACAGCGCGCGCACGCCGCTGAAGTCTTCGAGCCACAGCGAGACCGGGGCGAGCTCGAACATATCGGCGTCGTCGCTGGGCGTGGCGTCGCCGTGCGGGAGCGGATCGATCGGGGAGGGGACTGGCGGGAAAGTGGGCATGGCAGCTTTGAATTCGTCGAAGCCGCTATTTTAAGATGCGTCGGGGCGCGTCAGAAAGCAGGGTAAGTTTGAGTATCTGCACACCGCAATAATCAACTGACCGCGACACCCGTTCGCCATAACCGGTGTTTTCGCCGGAAGCCAGGGAAAACGAAAAATGACCATCGAACTGACGCTGCTCGCTTGGACGCTCCTGCTCGCACTGATCCAGGTACTATTGCCCGCGCTGTTGCGTAACCGCGAGACCGGCATTGCGTACAACAGCGGCGCACGCGACCAGCCGGGCGCGCCGGTCGGCAAGATCACCGGGCGGCTCATGCGCGCGCAGAGCAATCTGTTCGAGACGCTGCCCGTGTTTGCCGCGGCCGTGCTGATCGCGCACGTCGCGGGCCGCGACGATGCGCATACCGCGCTCGGCGCGTGGCTCTATCTGAGCGCGCGAGTCGTGTATGTGCCGCTCTACGCGGCCGGCGTGCCGTATGTGCGCTCGCTCGTATGGGTGGTGTCGCTAGCGGGTATCCTGCTGGTTCTCGGCCGGCTGATCTGACGCCGGCCTTTCTCCACGAGCGCCGCCATTGCCACCCGTGTCACGAAAGGAGCCTTGAACACATGAACGATCCGACGTCGACGATCGAAATCGAAACCGCGCCGAACCCCGAATTCGCCGTGATCCTGATGCATGGCCTCGGCGCCGACGCGAACGATTTCGTGCCGCTGATCCCCGAACTGCGCCTCGCCGGCGCACCTGCGGTGCGCTTCGTGTTTCCGAATGCACCAGAGATTCCGGTGACAGCGAACAACGGCTATGTGATGCGCGCGTGGTACGACATCCTGTCGCTTCAGGGCATCAACCGGCAGGTCGACGAGGCGGGCATCGACGCGTCGTGTGCGACCGTGCGGCAGCTGATCGCCGAACAGAACGCGCGCGGCATCGCGACATCGAAGGTGTTTCTCGCGGGTTTCTCGCAGGGCGGGGCAATGACGTACTCGGCCGGCCTGACGCATCCGGACGCGCTCGCCGGCCTGATCGTGCTGTCGGGCTACATGCCGTCGCAGCCGTATGTCGAAAGCCGTGCGAGCGAAGCGAACCGCCGCACGCCCGTGTTCGCCGCGCACGGCACGCAGGACGACGTGCTGCCGGTCACGCTCGGCGAAACGGCGCGCGACTATGCGCGCGCGCACGGCAACGAAGTTCAATGGCATGCGTATCCGATGCCGCATTCGGTCTGCGCGGAAGAGATCGTGGCGCTGCGCGCGTGGCTCGTGGCGCGATTGAAGTAAAAAGCAAACAGGCAATAGAACGAGCGGGCGGCAACGCAAGAGCGCGGCACGCGCGAGGCGCCGCGCGCCGCCGCGAGCACCGCTTCGCTCACGCCGACCGGGCGGCTCCAGTCAAACGCACGGCCTGCGCGGCTTCCGACGCGTCGTCGTCGGAAGCGCAAACGACATCGCCATCGAGCTCGCCGGCGCCGTTCGCGGCCGTGGTTTTTCTGTTTGCCGCGTAAGCACGCGGCGTCATGCCGTAGCGTTCCTTGAACGCACGGCTGAAGTGCGCGGCGCTTGCGAAGCCGCACCGATACGCGATTTCCTGGATCGCGCCCTGCGGCGCACCGGCCAGCATCCGCGTCGCGTGTTCGAGACGCAGCGTCCACGCGTAGCGCATCGGCGACAGCCCGTTTGCTTTCAGCGCGCGCGTGAGACAGCTCGCCGAGATATTGAGCTCCTCGGCGATGCGCACGACGCTCAGATCCGGATCGCCGATGCGGCGCGCGATCACCTGCTTCGCGCGCAGCATCGTTGCGGCACTCGCACGGCGCGACGCACGCGAATCGCGTTCGGTGACGAGCACGTCCATCAGATCGAGGCACTGGTCGCCGAGCCGCTCGAGCAGCGGCTCGCTGGCCTTGCCGGCCTGCGCGGTCAGATTCAGCACGAACTCGCGAACGGCGCCGACGTCCGCCGACGCCGCATCGGGACGGCACACCGTCGGGAAGCGGTGGCGCAAGCCGCGCTCGCGCAAGGCCGCTTTCGGAAAACGCAGGACGGCGAGGCGCGTGCGCTCGCGAAAGGATTCGTTGAACATATGCAGCGGATCGACCACGGCGATGTCGCCGGGGCCGAACCTGACTGTCTGTCCACGCTGTTCGACCGACATCATCCCGCTTCTGACCACCTTCACGAACAGATGATCGCCGTTCCAGGACGCAGGACGCTGCATGACCGGCGAAACGGACTGCCACGCGATGTCGACGTTGATGATGTCGGTTTGCCCCGCGTGCACGAGATGGGCGACCGATGGGGCCGAGCAGGTCGCGTCGAGCCGGCAGTGCAAACCATGCGTCGTCGAGATCGCGTCGATCCATGCGCTGCGGCCCGATGGCGCACCGTCCCAGCTGTTTTCGATAAAACGGGTATCCACGGCCGTACATCTCCTTTCCTGTGGGGCGCGAAGCCTTGGATGAGTGCGAATGCGGCATTGCTGCGAGTCGGCCCGTGGATCGTCATGCCTCGCTCAGAGCGGCACTGAGGCGGTGCAACCAGGTCCGGTACGCGGCACCCCCGTATAAGCGATGAGAACAGCGCAGAAGCGAAGAATATTCCGTTCGCGCCGTGTGAGTCGACGAATGCTGATATACGCTGCGTACAGTCAAATCATTGAGCGTGCACAGTCAATATCGCGCGCCTTTCCGTACACGGCGAAGATCGGCACGCACCACACGGACTCGCCCGATGCGGCGCGCATGCAGGATCTCGCGCTTTTCATGCGCGCTGCGGCACGTTGCCTTCTCCTCCAGACAAACCCGGATTGCTGCCTCAAAAGCGCCGCTGATATCGTGCGCAACGAACGGATGGAAGCGCTTCCATTCCTGCTGGATCAACGATCCCTGCGGTTCAACCTTGCCTGAGGAGTGCCCGTGGCTCAAGACGCAGTTGAATCCCTCGATGTCGCCGGCGGCAGCAATCTGGGCGGCGATCCTTTCACGCCCGCTGCCGGTTCTGCGCTATGGCGCAAGCACTTCCTGATCGGCGCGGCGACGGCCTCGTATCAGATCGAAGGCGCCGTCAACGAAGACGGCCGCCTGCCGTCGATCTGGGACACGTTCTCGGCCACGCCCGGCAAGGTGCTGCACGGCGATACCGGCGAACACGCGTGCGACCACTACCACCGCTGGGAAAGCGACGTCGAACTGCTTGCGTCGCTGAACTTCGAAGCGTACCGGCTATCGATCGCCTGGCCGCGCGTGATGGACGAAGCGGGGCGGCCGAACCGCAAAGGGCTCGACTTCTACAAGCGTCTGCTCGGCAAGCTGAAGGACAAGGGCCTGCAGACTTTCGCGACGCTCTATCACTGGGACTTGCCGCAGCATCTCGAAGATCGCGGCGGCTGGCTGAACCGCGACATCGTCTATCGCTTTGCCGATTACGCGGATCTGATGAGCCGCGAACTCGCGGGCCATGTCGACGCCTGGATGACGCTCAACGAGCCGTGGTGCTCGGCGTTTCTCGGTTACGGCAACGGCCATCACGCGCCGGGCCGCGCGAACCTGCGCTATGCGGTTCAGGCGATGCACCATCTGCTGCTCGCGCACGGCGAGGCGCTTGCGGTTCTGCGCGAGAACGATCCCGCATCGAAGAAGGGCATCGTCGCGAACGTCGGGCGCGGCACGGCCAACACGCAGAGCGCGGCCGATACGCACGCCGCGCATCTGTTCGAAGTGCAGCACAACGCGTGGATTCTCGATCCGCTTCTGAAGGGCACCTATCCGGCCGATCTGTGGACGCTATGGCCCGGCGCGGAACCGCTCGTGCTCGACGGCGACATGCAGACCATCGGTGCACCGCTCGATTTCCTCGGCATCAACTATTACTTTCGCACCAACGTGGAAAGCGACGGCGCGAACGGCTATATCGAAGTGCCGCTCGCCGGCGTCGAGCGCACGCAGATGGGCTGGGAAGTCTATCCCGACGGCCTGCGCGATCTGCTGACCGGCTTTCACCGCAACTATCGCGCGTTGCCGCCGATCTACATCACCGAAAACGGCATGGCCTCCGACGACAAGGTCGACAACGGCCATGTCGACGACGCGCAGCGCATCGCGTTTCTGAAGCGCCACCTCGCGGCTGTCGACGAAGCGATTGCGCAAGGCGTCGACGTGCGCGGCTATTTCGTCTGGTCGCTGCTCGATAACTTCGAATGGGCGTACGGTTACGAGCGCCGCTTCGGCGTGGTCCATGTCGACTACCGGACCCAGCAGCGCACCGTCAAACGCAGCGCGCAACTGATCTCGAAGTTCCTGCAGGAACGCGCCGCGCGCGCCTGATCCTGCGTCTTTCGTCCTCGTTTTCATCGGGCTTGCCGGCGGCGCGCCGGCAAGCATGCAGCCGACTTCAAACAAGCAGGCGCAACGCCTCAAGGAGATGCGATGAAGAGCAGAAGACCCGCAGCGCGCACGAACATCGCCGTGGCAAGCGCTTGCGCGCTGGCCCTATGCGGCGCGTTCGCCCAGCTGGCCGCCCCGGTACCCGCACAGGCGGCCGAGCCGCTCAAGGCGAACGTGATTCACTGGTGGACGTCGGGCGGCGAATCGGCCGCGATCCGCCAGTTTGCCGAGGCGTACGACAAGGCCGGCGGCCAGTGGGTCGACAACGCGGTGGCCGGCGCCGATCAGGCGCGCGCGACCGCGATCAACCGCATCGTCGGCGGCGATCCGCCGACTGCCGCGCAATTCAATACGTCGAAGCAGTTTCACGACCTGATCGACCAGGGCTTGCTCAACAACGTCGATACGGTGGCCGCGAAAGAAAACTGGGCGGCCATTTTCCCGCCGTCCATTCTGAACAGCATCCGTGTGAACGGCCATTACTACGCCACGCCGGTCGATATTCACATGCAGGGCTGGTTCTTCTATTCGAAGCCGCTGTTCCAGAAAGCCGGCATCGCGAACGAACCGCAGAACTTCGACGAGTTCGTTGCCGATCTCGACAAGCTCAAGAAAACCGGCGCGATTGCGCTCGCGTTCGGCGGGCAGCCGTGGCAGGAAAAAATCACGTTCGACGCGATTTTCGCGGACGTCGGCGGGCAGGACCTGTATCTTAAGGTCTACCGCGATCGCGATGTCAACGCGGTGAAGTCCGATGCCTTCAAGAAGGTGCTCGCCTCATTCAAGAAGCTGCACGACTACGTCGACCCGGGTTCGCCGGGGCGCAACTGGAACGATGCGACCGCGCTCGTCATTTCGGGCAAGGCCGGCGTGCAGATCATGGGCGACTGGGCGAAGGGCGAGTTCTCGGCGGCGAAGCAGTCGGCGGGCAAGGACTTCGGCTGTTTCCCGGGCTTCGGACCGCATTCGCCGTATCTGGTGGCAGGCGACGTATTCGTGTTTCCGAAGACCGACAATCCGAATGCGATCAAGGCGCAGAATCTGCTTGCGACGGTGATGACGTCGCCCACGGCGCAGGTGGCGTTCAGCGAGCGCAAGGGTTCGATTCCGATTCGCCCGGACGTCGATACGAGCCAGCTCGATATGTGCGCGAAGGAGGGCATTGCGATCATGAAAGACAAGTCGCGGCAGTTGCCGAATCCGGAGATGCTGATTTCGCCCGATGTGCAGGGCGCGTTGACCGACGTCATCACGAACTTCTGGAACAGGAACCAGTCGGTCGACGATGCGCAGAAGGCCTTCGCCGGCGCGCTGAAGGGCTGAGCGAGCGATGGGCGCGCTGAAATCGCAGGCTCTCGCGGACGTGGCCGGCAAGCCGCGTCGTGGCGGCGCTCATGCGGGCGCGGGTTCAGGCTCAGGAACGGGCGCAGGAACCGGCGGCGAAACTGCCGCCGTGTATCGGCGCCGGCCCTTGCGGCCCAGGCGTCCGTTAAGCAGGCGCTGGCCGTTCGCTGCCTGGGTTGCGCTGTTGCCGATGCTGCTGACGGTGATATTCGCGTATCTGGGCACGATGCTCTGGACCGTGCGCGTGTCGTTCAGCAACTCGCGCACGTTTCCGTCGAACGACTTCGCCGGTTTCACGCAGTACGCGCGGCTCTTTCATAACGACCGCTGGCTCGTGTCGCTGCAGCATATCGTGCTGTACGGCGCGTGCTTTATCGTCGCGTGCATCGTGCTCGGCATGCTGCTCGCCATCTTCATCGATCAGCGCGTGAGTGCCGAAGGCGTGTTGCGCACGATCTTTCTCTATCCGTATGCGATGTCGTTCGTCGCGACCGGCCTCGTCTGGCAGTGGATCCTGAATCCCTCGCTCGGCGCGCAGGCCGTGCTCCGAAAAATCGGCTTCGCGCATGCGCATTTCGACTGGATCGTCGATCAGGACTGGGTCGTCTATACGGTCGTCATCGCCACGGTCTGGCAGGCGTCGGGGCTCGTCATGGCGCTGATGCTCGCGGGGCTGCGCGGCGTCGACGACGAGCTGTGGAAAGCCGCGCGCCTCGACGGCATTCCGCGCTGGCGCGTGTACGCGAGCATCGTGATTCCGATGCTCGGACCGTCGCTTTCGACGGCGTTCGTGCTGCTGTTCGTGATGGTCGTGAAGCTCTACGACGCGGTGGTCGCGATGACGCAAGGCGGCCCCGGCACCGCGAGCGAAGTGCCCGCGAAGTTCATCATGGATTACCTGTTCGGCCGCGCGAACATCGGGCTCGCGTCGGCGGCATCGGTGGTGATGCTGCTGACGGTGCTCGCGATCCTTGCGCCGTTTTTCTATGCAAGAAGCCGCGCCGCTGCGCGAAAGGACGTGTGACACATGAGCACGCTCGATCCTGCCGAAGGCGCCGCCGCCTCACCGCAACGGCGTGGCCCGGGCAAACACACCGTAGCCGCGGCGGCGCGCGCGCCGCGTCCGCGTGCGCGCCGCCCGCGATTTTCTGCGGCACGCCTTGGCATCTACGCGTTCCTGATCGTCTGCGCGCTGTTCTTCCTGCTGCCGCTCTACGTAATGCTCGTGACGTCGGTGAAACCGATGGACGAAATCCGTCTCGGCAATCTGCTCGCGTGGCCCGCGCATCTGACGCTGCGGCCGTGGGTCGACGCATGGCAGGCCGCGTGCACCGGCCTCGACTGCGACGGCATCCAGGTCGGTTTCTGGAACTCGGTGCGCATCGTCGTGCCGAGCACCGTGCTGTCGATCGCGGTCGGCGCCGTGAACGGCTACGCACTGTCGCTCTGGCGGCCGCGCGGCGCGGGCTGGCTGTTCGGCGTGCTGCTCGTCGGCGCGTTCATTCCGTATCAGGTGATGATCTATCCGATGGTGCGCGTGCTCGCGAGCGTGCACCTGTTCAGCTCGCTGCCCGGCATCGTGGCGATCCACACGATATTCGGCATGCCGGTCATGACGCTGCTGTTTCGCAACTACTACGCGGGCATACCGCTCGAGCTGTTCAAGGCCGCGCGCATCGACGGCGGCGGCTTCTGGCGCATCTTTTTGCAACTGATGGTGCCGATGTCGTTGCCGATCATCGTCGTCGCGATGATCCTGCAGGTGACCAATATATGGAACGACTACCTGCTCGGTCTCGTGTTCGCAGGCACGAAAAACCTGCCGATGACGGTGCAACTGAACAACATCATCAATACGACGACCGGCGAGCGTCTCTACAACGTGAACATGGCCGCGACGATCCTGACGTCGCTCGTGCCGCTCGCGGTCTACTTCGTTTCGGGGCGCTGGTTCGTGCGCGGCATCGCGTCCGGCGCGGTGAAAGGTTGAACGAAAGCCGTAACGGAACCGTAGCGGAATCGTAATGAAGGGGGGGAGATGGCGACGGTAGCGAATGGCGCGGGCCTCGCGAATGTGGCGGTGCGCGACCTCAAGGTGCAACTGGGCGCAAACACCGTCATCGACGCGCTCGATCTCGACGTGCGCGGCGGCGAGTTCGTCGTGCTGCTCGGCCCGTCAGGCTGCGGCAAGTCGACGCTGCTGCACAGCATCGCGGGGCTCATCGACGTGAGCGACGGCAGTATCGAGATCGGCGGCGAAGACATGACATGGGCGGACCCGAAGGACCGCCGCGTGGCGCTCGTGTTCCAGTCGTACGCGCTGTATCCGACGATGAGCGTCGAGCGCAATCTGTCGTTCGCGCTGCGCATCAACGGCACGCCGAAGGCCGAGATCGAGCGGCGCGTCGCACGCGCATCGGACATGCTGCAACTGGGGCCGCTGCTCAAGCGCAAGCCCGCGCAACTGTCGGGCGGGCAGCGGCAGCGCGTCGCAATCGGCCGCGCGATCGTGCGCGAGGCCGACGTGTTTCTGTTCGACGAACCGCTGTCGAACCTCGACGCGAAACTGCGCACCGAACTGCGCCGCGAGCTCAAGCAACTGCATCAGCGTCTGAATGCGACGATGATCTACGTGACGCACGATCAGGTCGAGGCGATGACGCTCGCCACGCGCATGGCCGTGATGAAAAACGGCGTGATCCAGCAGTTCGGCACGCCGGCCGAGGTGTACGCGCGGCCCGAGAACCTGTTTGTGGCGACGTTCCTCGGCTCGCCGGCGATGAATCTGCTCAATGGCACGCTCGTGGTGGAACACGACGGCGTGCGGTTCGCCGGCACACATTTCACGCTCGACGTGTCGCGCTATCCGTTTCGCGAAGCGCCTGCGGCGGGCCGGCCATGCGTGCTCGGCGTGCGGCCCGAAGACGTGCGCGTGCATATCGGCAACAGCGGCGCGGACATGACCGGGCATGCCGGCGAGCGGGCAAAAGTGTCGCTTGTAGAACCGATGGGCAACCACCGCGTTATTTGGCTCGATTATCATGGCGCGCAGATCGCGTCGATCGATCAACAGAAAACGCCGGTCGCGGTGGGCGAAACCACTGCGTTTACGGTCGACGGCGCGCATATCTCGCTGTTCGACGAGGCCGGCAGCATGCGCCTCTGACCAGCACACCGGCAGATGGAGGCACTGTGGCAACCCTGAAAGACGTGGCGCGGCGCGCCGGAGTCGGGCTTTCGACGGCTTCGCGCGCAATTTCCGGTAAAGGGCCGGTGTCGGCCGATGCGGCCGCGCGCGTGCACGCGGCCATCGCGGAGCTGAACTTCCGGCCGTCGTCGATCGGGCGGGCGATGGCGACACGCTCGCTCGGCATCATTGGCCTGTTCGTGCCGACCTTTTTCGGCTCGTACTACGGCACGATCCTCAAGGAAACCGACACGCAGCTGCGCGCCGTCCACCGTCACGTGGTGGTCGCGACAGGCTGCGGCGAGGCGTCGCCGCGCGATCAGGCCATGGAAGCGGTGCGCTTTCTGATCGGGCGCGATTGCGACGGCGTGGTCGTCATCAGCCACGATCTGCACGACGAAGACCTGCACGCGCTGCACCGCATGCATCCGCGCGTCGTGTTCCTGAACCGCGCATTCGATGCGCTGCCCGACGCGTCGTTCTGCGCCGATCACCGCCGCGGCGGCGAACTCGCGGCGTCGACCTTGCTTGCGCACGGCCACCGGCAGATCGCGGTGATTTCCGGGCCGTTCACGGCATCGGACAATATCGAGCGCCTCTCCGGTTTCTTCGACGAACTCGCGCGGCACGGCATTGCGCGCGAAACGGTGCCGTTGATCGAATCGGACTTTTCGCCCGAAGGCGGCTATGCGGCCGCGCAAGCGCTGCTCGATGCGAAGCGGCCTTTCACGGCGCTGTTCGTCGCGAACGACACGATGGCGATCAGCGCGCTCGCGAAATTCCAGCAGGCGGGCATCGTCGTGCCGCGCGACGTCTCCGTGATCGGCTACGACGACGACTATGCGGCTGCATACGCCGCGCCTGCGCTGACGTCGGTGCATATTCCGACCGCGGAGCTCACGCAGAACGCTGTCAGGTGGCTGATCAACCGTTGCTATCGCACGTCGTGGGAGATCGTCCGCGAATTTCCGGTAACGGTGACGATGCGCGAGTCGGTCGGGCCGGCGCCGCGCATCGCGTTCAACCACGCGTGACCACGCGACCGCTCGGCATCCGCATGTTCACGCCTCGGCCGCGAAGCGTTCCCGCAGCACGTATTTTTGAATCTTGCCCGAAGGCGTTTGCGGAAAGCTATCGACGAAGCGCCAATGCCTTGGCGTCTTGAACGCCGCGAGATGCCGCCGGCAGTGGTTGAACAGTTCGTCCTCGGTCAGTTGCGCGCCTGCGGTCGTGCGAATGAACGCGACCACCACTTCGCCCCACGTCGGATCCGGCGCGCCGACGACGGCCGCATCGGCCACGCCCGGGTACGTGACGAGCACGTCCTCGATCTCGCGCGGATAGATGTTTTCGCCGCCCCGGATGATCACGTCCTTCAGTCGTCCGTGAATGCTGCAATAGCCGTCGGGATCGATGCTGCCGAGGTCGCCCGTGCGCAGCCAGCCATCGGCATCGAGTGTCTGGGCACTCGCTTGCGGATTGTCGTAGTAGCCGCGCATGACCGCGTAACCGCGCGCGCAGATTTGGCCGATGTCGCCGACCGGCACGATGGCACCGGTGTGCGGGTCGACGATTTTCACTTCGGTGTTCGGCAGCGGGCGGCCTACGGTCAACGCGCGCCGCTCGAACGGCTCGTCGGGACGCGTGTGCGTGATATACGGCGAATGCTCGGTCAAACCGAAGCCGATCGTCACGCGCGCGGGCACCGTGTTCTCGATGCGCTCGGCGAGTTCGGCCGACACCGGCGCGCCGCCGAGCCCCGCAATCCGCCACGACGACAGGTCGCGCTGCGCGAGCGTCGGATGTTCGAGTACCGCGATCGCCATGGTCGGCACCGAAAGCGTGAACGAACCGCGTTCGGACTCGATCAGTTCGAGCATCAGGCCCGCATCGAAGCCGGGCAGCATCACGTGCGTGCCGCCCGTCTGCAGGGCGCCGAGCGTGACGAGGCCGCAGCCGGCGGTGTGGAACATCGGCAACGGGTTGATCCAGACGTCGCGCTCGCGCACGCCGGCCGCTTCGGCGTTGAAGCGCGCATTGTTCACGAGCCCGCGATGATGCAGCATCGCGCCCTTCGGAAAGCCCGTCGTGCCCGACGTGTACTGGATTTGCGCGATGTCGCCGGGTTGCACGGCCGGCAGCCGCGCGCCCGGCAACTCGTCGGCGCTTGCGTATGGCAGGTCGTGCAGCGAGGCGATCTCGCGCAGCGCGGGCAATTGTGCGCGCACGCCGGCGAGCGTGGCGAGCATGTCGCGGTCGCGATAGTGCGGCACGGCGAAGCAGCCGGCCGCGCGCGACTGCTTGAGCACGTACGCGAGTTCCGCTTCCTTGAAGGCCGGATTGACCGTGACGAGCACGAGGCCCGCGAGCGCGGCGCCGAATTCGAGCAGTAGCCATTCGGGGCTGCTATTGCCCCATACGGCGATGTGTTCGTCGGGCTGAAAGCGCCGTGAGAGGCCGAGCGCGATGCGCTCGGCTGCGCTCAGCAATTCGCCGTAGGTCCACGCGCGGCGCGCGTGGCGGTCCGCGCTCCCCTCGACCAGTGCGATTTCGCCGGCATAGACGCGTGCCGCGCTGCGCAGCGCGTCGCCGACGGTTCGTTCGATGACCGGGTTCGACGGATCGGGGAGCCAGTGCGAATGCTGCAGGCGAGGGCGGGCGGACGGCGGCGTCATCGGGCGATTTCCCTTCGTTCGTGATGGGGCGGGTCGCAACGACGCGTTCACCCGCCCAGGAAAACAACGAAGGGCTTTGGTTTATTCCGCGAAACGGTGCCAGGGCACTGGCGCATGCGGATCGACGATCGACCCGGGACCGCGCTTCGATACACGCCGCCGGTCGCGCTTCAGACGATCTGTGCGTGCTTGAGCCACGCGTCGATCGCGTCGGCCGAAACCTGCGCGCTGCGCCAGCCGATATAACCGTCGGGCCGCACGATCCAGCCCATGCCGCTGATGCCGCTGATGCCGCTGATGCCGCTGACGCCGCTGACGCCGCGGTGGGCGCCGAACGCGGCGGCGAATGCGCCGGCCGTATCGGACAAGCTCGTCATGGTTTCGTCATGCGGCGGCGTACAGCCGGGCGCGGCGATCAGCAGAGCCGAAGCCGCGGAGCCGAGACCTGCCTGCAGGGCCCGACCCGCGCCGGCGAACGCGGCAAGTTGTGCGCAAAGCCGGGCGCCATGCGCATCGATATAACCGATCAGCGTATGGCGGCCGCGCCCGATGCGTTCGTGAAGGCGCACGGGATGGCCGACGAATGCGTGCGTGAGGCCGCCCGCGTCGGGCGCGCGGTCGCCGGGCGCAGGCAGTTCAGGCGGCAGTTGCGCGCATTCGTCCGCGACGATTGCGCTATCGCGATAGCCGACCAGCAATTGCGTTTCGCGCATGCCCGGCATCGCGGCCTGCTGCGCGAGTACGTTGTTCATGGCGCGCGTCGTCGCTTCGACGACATCGAGGCCGACCGGCCGCCGCTCGCTCGAATAGCTGTCGAGCAGCGCGTGCCGCGCGAGGCCGCGTGCGACGAGCGACAGCTTCCACGCGAGGTTGTGTGCGTCCTGCAAGCCGGTGTTCATGCCCTGGCCGCCGACCGGCGGATGAATATGCGCGGCGTCGCCCGCAATGAACACGCGCCCGTGCCCATACGACGGCACGATGCGGTGGCTCACGCGATACACCGACGACCAGCGCTGATTCGACAGGCCCGTGCCTTCGGGCAGCGCGGGCAGCATCAACGCGCGGATCTGCTCGAGACCGGGCGCGTCGTTCGCGGCGAAACGCTCGGCGAGCTGTGTCGCGAGCGCTTCCGACGCAACGATCACCGAAAGCCGATAGCGTTGCACCGAACCGCGCACCGGCACGGCCGCGAGCGACGACACCGCGCGCGTGGCATCGGACCAGTTGAAGCGGTACATCGGCCCGCGCGGCAGTGCCCAGTCGACATCGACGTCGGCAAGCGCAAAGGTCTGCGGATAGCGTGCGCCTTCATACGGCAGATTCAGTTGCGCGCGCACCGTGCTGCGCGCACCGTCGCAGCCGACGAGCCATTGGCAGCGCAGCGTACGTGTCTCGCCTTGCGGCCCGCGTAACAGGGCCTCTACGTCGTCGTTGGCTTCGCTAAACGCCTCGAGCGCCCAGCCATATTCGACGTGGCCGCCGTGCCGCTGCAGTGCTGTTTCGAGCAAGCGTTCCGTATCGAATTGCGCGAGCGACAGCGCGCCATACGGCAGCCCTTGCAACTGCGACAGCTGCATGCCGCCCGCGGGCGCGCCGTCCTGCCATGTTTCGATGCCGGTCAGCCATACGCCGGCATCGATGGCGTCAGCCGCAATACCGATATCGTCGAACACTTCGAGCGTGCGCGCGGTGACGCCGAGCGCCTTGCAGAAAAACGCGCGGCTCGCCTGGCGGTCGATCACGCATGCATCGATGCCGTCGCGGCGCAATTCGGTGGCCAGCAGCAGGCCGACAGGGCCCGCACCGACGATCAGCACCTCGGTGGTGTTCTGCATGATCCGTCGTCCTCCGTGTGTTCCGGTTCGGCTTGAAACGCGGTGCATACCTGTGTGCGGCAGCGCACATTCGCGCGCGGGCGCCGACCGTCACGATGATAGGCGATCCGTCGGCGCATGACGAGAGCGCCGCACGTACGCGCCGGATCGGGAAGTTAGGAGCGCTTGTCTTCAATGACCACGTCGCATCGGCATGCACCCGGTTGTTGAGGCGCATGCATCGTGCACCTACCGCCGGGTTCGCCGCAATCGCCGCAATCGCGCGCGCAGCGAACGCCCGCATGAGCTGAACGTAATAGGTCATGCCACACCGGTTATGGAATAACGCGTGGATGCTAGCTGTTCTGGTTGCATCGCCGCCGCCGTACTCATGCGTTTTGCTGTTGACGGCACGCCTTTTTCAACCCGTCCGGTGACATCCGGGCCGAGATGTAACCCCTTCGACTCTTTCTGAGGAAAAAACAATGCACGCAGCCACGCTGAAGCAGCGCGACGGCAAGCACGTCGACCCCGCAGCCATCGCCACGTTCCGCAGCGAATTCAAAGGGGAGGCGTTGTCGCCCGGCGATGAAGGTTATGAAGCGGCGCGCACGATCTGGAATGCGAGCATCGACAGGCATCCGGGTCTGATCGCACGTTGTTCGAGCGCGTCCGACGTGATTCGCGCCGTGAAGTTCGCGCGGGGGAACGACCTGCTCGTGTCGGTGAAGAGCGGCGGCCATAACGTCGCGGGCCGCTCGCTATGCGACGACGGCCTCGTGATCGATCTGTCGGCGATGAAGCGCGTGTCGGTCGACGCGGCAACGCGCACGGTTCACGTGCAGGCCGGCGCGCTGCTCGCCGATCTCGACCGCGAGACGCATCTGCACGGCCTCGCGGTGCCGGCCGGCGTGGTGTCGAAGACCGGTATCGCGGGGCTCACGCTCGGCGGCGGCGTCGGCTTCCTCGTGCGCAAGTACGGGCTCACGATCGACAACCTGCTGTCGTGCGAAGTGGTGACCGCGAACGGCGAGCTCGTGACCGCGAGCGCCGATTCGAATCCCGATCTGTTCTGGGGGCTGCGCGGCGGCGGCGGCAACTTCGGCGTCGTCACGTCGTTCGTGTTCCGCGCACATCCGGTGAAGACGGTGCTCGGCGGCCTGCTGCTCTATCCGCGCGCCGATGCGCGCGATGTGTTGCGCCATTTCCGCGAGTTCATGGCGACCGCGCCCGAAGAGCTGACTGCCTATGCGGGCTTGCTGTCGACGCCGGACGGTGTGCCCGCGGTCGGCATGATCGTGTGCTATTGCGGCGGCGACCTCGCCGAGGGCGAGCGCGTGCTTGCGCCGCTGCGCCAGTTCGGCACGCCGATGCTCGATGCGATCGAGCCGATGCCGTTCCCGGTCATGCAGTCGTTCCTCGAGCAATCGTTTCCGGACAAGTCGCACAACTACTGGAAATCGACGTTCGTCAAATCGTTCAGCGACGATGTGATCGATTTGCTGATCGAGCATATGGCGCGTCCGGTTTCGCCGCTGACCGCGGTCGTGGTCGAGTACTACGCCGGCGCGGCGACGCGCGTGCCGGCCGCGGAAACGGCGTTTCCGCATCGCGACCATCTGTATTACATCAACATCATGCCGCAGTGGCTCGATCCGGCCGACAACGATCGGCACGTCGCCTGGGCGCGCGGCCTGTTCGATGCACTCCGGCCGTATTCGAACGGCGCTTATCTGCCGAATTTCTTCAGCGACGAAGTGCCTGAGCAAAGCCGTGTTGCGTATGGCGATAACTATGCACGCCTGGCCGAGCTGAAGGCGAAGTACGATCCGTCGAACTTCTTCAGCCTCAATCAGAACATCAAACCGACCCGCTAGGCGACGCGGGTTGCGATCGCGCCTGCTATTGCGTTTGAAATTACGCCTGAAATTGCGCCTGTTACGCGCGCGCTGCTTCGACCGGTAACTTCGCATCTTCGACAACGGTGTCGTCGATCGGAAAGTGAAGTAGCGCCGCGAACAGGCTGGCCAGCGCGGTCGCGCCCCAAACCAGCGAATACGAGCCCGTCACGTCGAATACGAAGCCGCCGAGCCACGCGCCGAGGAACGAGCCGAGCTGGTGGCTCAGAAAGACGACCCCGAACAGCGTGCCGAGATGCCGCGTGCCGAACACCTTCGCAACGAGTCCGCTCGTGAGCGGCACGGTGCCGAGCCATGTCAGTCCCATCACGGCCGCGAACAGCACGACCGACGTCGTCGTCTTCGGCAGCAGGAAGAATGCCGCGATGGCCGCGCCGCGAATCAGATAGAGCCAGCCGAGTACGATCTGTTGCCGGTAGCGTCCGCCGAGCCAGCCGCATGCCCAACTGCCGGCCATGTTGAACAGCCCGATCAGCGATAGCGCGGTTGCGCCGAGGCCGATCGGCATATGGCACAGGAAAAGATAGCCGGGCAGATGCGTTGCGATGAACGCGAGCTGGAAGCCGCAGGTGAAAAAGCCGAGCGTGAGCAGACGGTAGCCGCGATGGCGCGACGCATAGGCGAGCGTTGCGCGTAACGAGGCCGGCTGCATTTCGCACGGCTTCGCCGCCGTGATGGACGTTCTGGTGGTTGCCGCCACGGCGCGCGGTGCATTGGCAGGCTGCGCGCGCCCTCGACGATCGAGCACGATGCCGAGCGGCGCCGCGAGCAACATCACGAAGGCGAGGACCAGCAGCGACGTGCCTACGCCTGAATCGAGCCGCACCGTCTGTGCGAGCGGCACCATCAGCACCTGGCCGAGCGATCCGCCCGCGCTTGCAAGGCCCATCGCAAGGCTGCGCTGTTGCGCCGATGCCACGCGTCCCACCGCGCTCAGCACGACGCCGAAGCTCGTGCAGCTGATGCCGACGCCGACCAGCACGCCGAGGCCCAGCACGAGCATCCAGCCCGACGACGAAGCCGCCGCAAGCGCGAGGCCCGCGGCAAACACCGCAGCGCCGAAGGCGACCACCGGCGCTGCGCCATGACGGTCGGCGGCCGCGCCTGCAAAGGGCTGAGCAAAGCCCCAGACGAGGTTGTGCAGCGCGATCGCGAATGCGATCAGCGTGACCGGCACGCCGCGGTCGAACGAGAACGGCCCGATAAAGAGGCCGAAGGTTTGCCGTACGCCCATCGCCGCGCTCATGACGAGCGCGGCCGCGGCGATCACGAGCAGCAGGTGGGACTTAAAGGGTTGCGCAGGATGGCGCAGGGCCGTCGACATGGTGGGTTCCTCCTCGCGGCCATGGTGGCAGCGCTTCGGAACGGCGACAAAAGAAAAGATTTTGACGACAGGTGAGAAATTTTCATGTCTCTTCCGGCACGCCGGAACCGGTTGCATCCGCAACCGGTTCGACGCTCGCTGCTTCGGCGAGCAGCCAGCGCCTGAACGCAATCATTTCGGGGCGTTCGTCGTCGGCGTGTGCGCTGACGAGCCAATAGGCCGGCTCGGCCGTGACGACGAGGCCGCTTGCGGCGACGAGCGTGCGGCCGGCAAGGTCGGCGTCGGCGAGCGGCAGCCGGCCGATGGCGACGCCGAGCCCGCCGGCGGCGGCCTCGAGCGCGAGCTGGACCGTATCGAAGCGCAGACCGCTCGAGGCGTCGAGGTCCTTGCAGTTGGCATCCGCGCCCGCGCCGTCCAGCCACGCTTGCCAGTCGGCGCTCGCGGTATCGACTTGGATCAGCGTCGCGCGGCGCAGGTCGACCGATCCGTTGTCGCGCCCGATCAACGTCTCGAGATACGCCGGGCTGCACACGGGCACGAGCCGCTCGCCGAACAGGCGGTCGCACGTTGCGCCGGCAATCGGGCCGCGCGATAGACGCAGCGCGAAATCGAAGCCGTCGGCCGGAAAGCCGACGAGCCGCCGCGACGTGTCGACGCTGACGTTGACGTTCGGCCAGCCTTCGCGAAAGCGCGCGAGGCGCGGCACGAACCAGCGCATCGCGAGCGTCGGCGCGCAGCTGACGGCGATGGTGCGGTTCGCGCGCCGGTCGGGCAGCCGCTGCGTGCCGATCGCGATCAGCGCAAAGGCCTCGGCGATATACGGCAGATACAGCTTGCCCTCGCGCGTGAGCGACAGTCCGCGCGGCTCGCGCACGAACAGCTCGACGCCCAGCGCCTCTTCGAGCCCGACGATGCCGTGACTGACCGCGCTCGGCGTCACGTTGAGCTCCGCCGCGGCGAGCTTGAAGCTTCGATGCCGCGCGGCCGCTTCGAAAAAGCGCAGCGACGATAAGGGCGGTAGGCGAAGCGGCATCGAATGTCCCCGGTGGTGTTGTGCGAGTCGGTAAAGGTCGGGCGAGCCCCGCGCGAGGCGGCTCGACACTGAACGATAGCAAAAACGATGAAATAATCAGGCCCTGTCAGGTGTTGTCTTTCGACCATGCGCACCGCGTTCATTGCAAACGAGGCTTGAAAATCGACGTGAAAGAACACCCACCCCAACACCCGATCGCGCACGTTGGCCTGCGAGGACGCGCGGCTGGCCGCATCGAGCGGCGTCGCTCGGTCTTGCGGATGCTCGGAGCCGCCGCCCTCATGGCGCCGTTCGCCGGCTCGCCGTTCGCGCGTGCGGCGGCGTCGCGTCAACTGAACATCTACAGTTGGCCCGACTATTTTTCGACGACCGATCTGCGTGCCTATGCGCAGCAGTCCGGCGTCACGCCCGCGGTATCGACATTCAATTCGAACGAGACCCTGTTCGCGAAGCTCAATAGCCCGGCGGGCGCGGGGTTCGACATCGTGATTCCGTCGTCGAGCTGGATCGCGCAGTTCGCGAAGCGCGGCCTGTTGCAGGAGTTCGATCACAGCCGGCTCGATCTCGCGTCGCTCGACCCGAAGCTGCTCGATCGCGAATACGACCGGGGCAACCGCTATTCGATACCAAAGGATTGGGGGCTGCTCGGCGTGCTCTACGATCCGCAAGTGACGGGCGAGATCGTCACATGGGAGGACTTCTTCAAGGCCGGCGAGAAGCCGGGCGTATCGGGCAAGGTGCGGCTGTCGGTATCGGGCTGGGAGACGATCGGGCCCGAACTGTGGATGCGCGGGCAGGACTGGAACAAGGCCAGCGCCGATCAGATCCGTGCGGCGGCCGAGCCCGTCAAACGCTTTGCGAAGCACGTGAAAACCTTCGCGACTCTGCAGCCCGATGCGGCGGCGAACGGTTCGATCGTGCTGGCGCAGACGCATCAGGCCGGCGCGCGCGCGGCGATCATGCTGAATCCGCGGCTCAAATGGGTCGTGCCAGGTCCGTTGAGCGAGCTTTGGGTGGACAACTATGCGATTGCGAAGCATGCGCCGCATCTCGACGACGCGTACGGTTTTCTCGCGTATCAGTTGCGGCCCGAAGTGCAGGTCGCCGAAACGCGCTACCTCGGTTTTCCGGCGGCGATCGCGGGCCTGCGCGACAAGATCGGGCCCGACGTGCACGACGCGGATCTGATCTTCGGCGGCAAGGGGCTCGACTTCAGCAAGCTGACGTCGTTCGTCGTCAACCCGGAAACGATCGGCGTCTATCTGCAGATGCAGACCGAAATCCGCGCGGCCGCGGGCTAAGGGCGGGGCATCGCGATGCGCGGCTTGCACGGCGACTCGTCCACGTCGGCGTCCGGGTCGGCTAAAACGCCGCCGCGCGCGGTGCCGCTCGCCTTGCGCGAGGCCTCCGATCACCTGCTTGCGGCGTTGCCGGCGTCGTGGCTTACGGTGTTCTTTCTCGTACCGCTTGGAGTGACGGCGGTATTTTCGTTCGGTCATTCGACGTTCGGCGGTGTCGAGGCCGGTTTCACGCTCGATAACTATGCGTTGGTGCTGACCGGCTTCTACGGCGCAACGCTTGCCCGAACGCTGCGTTTTGCCGCGACTGCGTCGCTGCTATGCGTCGGTGTGGCGTATCCGGCTGCTTACTTCATCGCGTTTCACGCGCGCCGCAAATTGCTCGCATTAACGCTGATTCTCGTGCCGTATTTTTCGAGCTTCCTGATTCGCGTGATGTCGCTGCGCATGGTGCTCGCGCGGCACGGCCTGGCCGAAGCGCTACTCGACGCGGTGGGACTGCATACGGGCGCGCTCGATGTGCTCGATACGCCGGTCGCGGTGTTTATCGGCATGGTCTACGTCTATTTGCCGATTGCGATCGTGCCGCTTGCGGTCGTGCTCGAACGGATTCCGCGCGAACTGATCGACGCGAGCGAAGATCTCGGCGCGACGCGCTGGCGCACGTTCTGTGCGGTGATTCTGCCGCTGAGCCGCCCCGGCATCGCGACCGCGCTGTTGCTGACCGCCGTGCCGATGCTCGGCGAAATGGTGATTCCGACGCTGCTTGGCGGCGGACGCGGCGTGTTGATGGGGCAGGCGATTGCCGAGCAGTATCTCGATGCGCAGAACTATGCGTTGGGTTCGGCGATGGCGATGGCCGTGTTGATTGCCGTCGCGGTACTCGTCGCGTTGCTGGCGCGCGTAACAGCAGGCTTTGAGGAGACGGGGCGATGAACGGGCAGCGTGCTTCGTCGTCCGACAGGTTGCGTGCGCAACGAGCTGCGACGCGGCCGCGTTTCAGTTCACGCCTGAACGTCGCGCAAACGGGCCTCGGGGCCTGGTACGCACTCGTCGTCGTGTTTCTGTTCGTGCCGATTGCGACCGGCATCGTGTATTCGTTCAATCTCGGCGTCGACAACAAGCAGACCGCGACGCTGACCGGCTGGACGCTGCAATGGTATGCAGCCGCGTGGAACGACCTGTCGCTGCGGCATGCGGTTGAAGAAAGCGTGATCGTCGCGGCGTGGTGCGCGCTGCTGTCGGTGCTGCTCGGCACGATGCTCGGGTTTGTCGTCGTGCGGCATCGGGCGCGCCGCGTGCGGCGCCTGCTCACGCTGATCACGTATCTGTTGCTGATTGTGCCCGAATCGGTGATCGGCATTTCGCTGTTGCTGTTTTATGCGGTGACGGGCGTGCCGCTCGACACGGCGACGCTCGTCGCGGGTATCACGCCAATCGGCATCGCCGTGGTCGCGCTCGTGGTGCGCGCGCGCATGCTGACGCTCGACCGCGATCTCGAAGACGCCGCCGCCGATCTGGGCGCCACGCGCACCGCGACGCTGCGCCATATCGTGCTGCCACAACTCGCGCCGGCCGTCGCGGCAGGCGGCGTGATGGCGTACACGTTCTCGTTCGATAATCTCGTGATTTCGGCCTTCCTCACGACGCCGCAAACAGGCACGCTGCCCGTGTATCTGTACGGCAGCCTGCAGTATGGTCCGTCGCCGGCCGTGTATGCGGCTGCGTCGGCGGTGTTCGTCTTTACGGTGGCGATGCTTGCGGTGGCGGCGCTGTTGTATCGGGCGATGCGGCAGCGCTCGTCGTCGCAAGGTTTCTCGCCTGAACACGCTGCGCAGACCGCGTGCGCGTAAGCCGTCGGCGCTATCGGGCAAAACGCTCAAAGGTAAAGGTATTCGATGTCCCGCTTCGATCTTCACTTGCTGCTCGATCCGCCGCGTTATCCCGCTGACCGTTACGCGCCGCTTGCCGATCGCATCAAGCGGCTGTTCGCGACGACGCGAGGCGACGTCGTGTTCGTGCAGGCCGAGGCGATTCTGGCGCTCGAGGCCGTGGCGACGAGCATCGCGCGGCCCGGACTGGTCGCCGTCAACGTGGTGACGAGCCCGTATGGCGCCTGGTTCGGCGCGTGGCGGCGCGACGGTTCATCAGGTGAACGCGGCGCCGGGGCAGCCGATCGAGGCCGCCGCGGTGTCCGCCTGTCTCGACCGCTTGCCGCAGGTGGATCTCGTCGCGGCCGTGCATGCGGAATCGTCGAATGGCGCGCTCAATCCGCTGGGCGCATTGGCGGCGCTCGCGCGTTCGCGTCAAGCGTTGTTCGTTGTCGATGCGGTCGCTTCGGTGGGCGGGCATCCGATCGACTTCGACGAGCATGACATCGATATCGCGGTGATCGGGGCGCAGAAAGCGCTTGCGGGGCCGGCCGGCATCTCGGCGGTCGCGGTCAGCGCGCGTGCGTGGGCGCATATCGACGCGCAGCCGGATTTCGCGCCGTCGAGTTTGTCGCTGGCGGAACTCAAGCGCAACTGGCTCGACCGTGGCCGGCTTGCGTTGCCGGGCACGCCGCCCGCGCTCGAATTCTGGGCGCTCGATGCGGCGCTCGATCGCGTCGAAGCCGAGGGCATCGAACTGGTTATCGCGCGGCATCGGCAGGCGGCGCAGGCAAGCCGTGCGGGCTTGCGTGCGCTCGGCGTCGAGCCGTGGATCGCAGCGGACGAGGCGGCGTCCGCGCTGGTGACATCGGTGCGGGCGCCGGAGGGCATTCATGCAAACGTCCTGATCGCGGATGCGGCGAAGCTCGGCGTGGAATTGCTGCCGGGCTTCGGCGAAATCGAAGGACGGATCGTGCGGCTCGATCACACCGGTTTGCGCGCGTCGTTCGACGCGGTGCTCGCGAATGTGACGGCGTTTGGCGCGGTTCTCGAGCGGCGCGAAGTGAAGGTCGATATCGGTGCGGCGGTGCGGGCCGTGAGGGATGTCTATGCCATCTGAGCGCGATGTGCATCGTTAGAAGCGACGTCTCCTGTCGTGAAGGCGGAATAGTTAGGGGGCTTGAGGTGTTTAGTCAGGTTCAGCCCTTATTGCGGGGCCGGGCATGGTAACGACCCGTCATGACGCCCGTCGATGGCTCGCAGACTCATCCGGAGCAGTCCGTTTTGCCCTCGACATCATCCATAGCGAACAATGATCTCAACGCTGCAAACTGATGGATTCGGCGAAAGTAAGGAATCGGAAGCGGCCCGGATCCGGAAAATAGAGCAATTTTACGTTACGGTTCGCAGAGAGATCATGGCCGCCGCTCCGCCTGAATTTGTGCGCGAGACCGCCATGAGCCAATTTCATTGCGACGATGGCTTGGGCGTAGCACTGAAGAACGTCCCAAGCGTGCCATTCAATCGATGGTTGGGACTCGGGGTCGATCGGCCTGCGACCGAGCAGGCAGTCGACCAGGCAATCAGCTGGATGACAGAGCACGCGAGCAGCATCTGGGGTCTGGAAGTGACTCCGGCGGCGTTGCCTGCTGCATTGCCGGACTGGATCGAGGCGCGAGGATTGCGTGCCATGCCCGGAGGCTTTGCCACCTTCTGGCGTGAAGCCATTCAGGTGGAGCAGTCTCCCGAAACCGGGTTCGTCATACGCCGGGCCGATGTCGAAGACGCCGATGTCTTTGGCACAACGGCGGTGACCTGTTTTGGAATGCCGGTTAGCTTTAGATCGTGGATGTCGGCTTTTCCAGGGCGGCCCGGATGGCATACCTATCTCGCCTTTCGCGATGCGACTCCAGTAGGCGTTGCCGCGATGTTCATCGACGCAGAGATGGCCTGGCTGGGTATTGATGCGACTGTGCCCGCATTCCGGGGGCAGGGCATTCATGGCGCGCTTCTATCCACGCGCATTGGAGATGCTGCTCAAAGCGGTGTCAAGTTGCTAACCATCGAGACCGACAGTCCCAGCGCGAATGTCCCACCCAATGCAGCTTATCGGAACATCGAGCGCGCAGGTTTTATCCTGTCGCATTCCCGGCTGCACTACGGCAAGGTTCCCGGACTGGAAAATGAGCGGTCGACAGCATGACGCTTTTCAACGAGCGGGTACCGGGCAGATGCTGACCATGCATTCGGCCGTTCACGGATGCCGCAGCGGCCGGCATCTTCGACGACGCGCCCGGCGAACGAATCTTCTCCTCGGCCGACGCTCGAGCATCCATCCATGGCCGCGAGCAGAACATCGATGTGGTCGATGCCGCGCGCTGATTGACTCGCGCGACCCGAGCAACTTTACGCGAGACTATGACCCCGATCTGTTCGCGGGAACCACGCCGTACAAACCAGCGGGATTCCCGACTGCGCGCGTGAGGCCTGGCGTCTCGCCGGCAGCAAGCTTTTGAACGCACGAGCCACGGCACCGGCGCGTGCCGGCAGCGCTCACCCGATCTGCTGCTTGAACCGCTTCCAGCGCGGCGTGTGCTTCAACTGCGCGATAGACATATGCTCCATATCCATGCGTGCCTCGGACGCGTAATTTCGCGCGAGGCTTTCGAGCCCTTCGAGGAGCGCCTTCTGTTCTCGCGACGAACGTTGATCGCGCGCGATCATGCCGGCCATGGCGCTGATCTGGTCGAGTTGCCGGCTCGCCCGGATCGCCTGATGGACAGCCGCTACGCTGAAGCGCTCGAGATGCGCGTATCGCTTCTGGCGCTGTTTGGGCGAAATGGATTGGCGCGTGTCGTTCGACGCGTCACCCTGGGCCGCGTCGAGCGCGATCCGTTCCGCGTTTCGCAATGCCTCGTCGCGAAGCGTCCGTTGTTCGTTCGAAACTGTTTTGGTGTGATTGGTCATTCTGCTTCCTCCGCTATAAGAGAAGGCCCGCGACCCACCGAATGAAAGGGTGAGCGGGCACATGACAGGGTTAGCGGACCGGCGTCGAAACCAAAACCGGCAGACCCGAAGGCCTCCCTGCCAAGGCCCGCCCGTTGAGGGCAGACGTGCAGAGGGAAAGCACGGCCTGCTTGCGCAGGCGTGCCGGTTTCGACTGATCAGGCCGCTAAACCTGAGCCATCAAATCGTGATGGAATCCGAAGTATAGAGTGCATCATGCGATCGAAGATCAACCGAACAAGCGATTTTCGAGCTTACCAAAATATTAAAATTTCGGATCCGAAATAAATAAATAAGACACGAGATAAATCTCAAGCTTTATCAATCAATTTCGCGAGACATATAGAGAATTCGCAGAGCGCTCTGCATCGATAATCCGCAACGACTCGCGATGGGTGCTGCGCCCGAGCACGACGGCCATATCGAGCCCGACGCGCTTGAAGAGCAGGACCGGACGACGAACACCGGCACGGTTGCATCGCCGTTACTTCGCTGCGCCAACCAGCGAAAACGCATCCCACTTCTGATCGACCGGCGTATGCGGGTTGTGCTCGAGCGCTTCTTCAACGAGCGGTTCGCACGCGCCGTAATCGGACCCGACGCTATCGCTATGCGCTTGCGGGAAATTGACCTCGAGCACTTTGCCGCCCCAGCGCTCGACCGTCGCCGTCATGCTGCATTTGCCGGCGCCGCCAATTTTCAGGTCGAGCACGAGCGCGTTCAGGTCGAGCGCTGCGTCCGAGTTCGTGAAGTTCCATTGCGCCTCCATCCGGTCATTTGGACCGCCCGTATCGACGAGCTTCATCGTTTTGTCTGGAATGCCGACCGACTGCACCAGATCGAGAATGTTGGAACCGATCAACTCGCCTTGCGGATCGCGTGCTTCGTGCGTTCTGAACGCGCCGCACGCCGTTAGCGTGGTTAAAGCAAAGACAAGGGGAATTGTCAGGTATCGCATGCATGCTCCCAATAAATGAACGGGTTGGTGTCCGGCACGCACTCACGCGGTGCGAGCAACGCTGTGTGCGAACGGCGCAAACTAAGTGCGACAAGCCTGCATGGACCGGGTTCCATGCCTGGAGGGTCGCGCTCGAGCGCCAATGCCGCGCCGACAGTCAGCAAGAAGGAATGCGACCTCGCGCTGCCGTTGCTCGAACAGGCGACCGAGCGTTCGTGATAGTGGAAAACCCGTGACCGCCCTTCAGAAGAAGCCCGTCGTTACCGTAGATAGAGCTACGCGTCGGGCCGGTAAAGATCGGGAAACGATCCGAGAACTGCCATGACGGAAGACAAACGCATGCAACCACCGGCAATCACATCATGACGGACCACGAACACCCGAAGCATTCTCTGCAGGCGGCCTTTCTGCGGCACGAGGAATCCCTCGCACCGCCGAACCGCGTGTTCGGCGACGACGATAGTGCCGTCTACCGCACGCTGCTCGAATCGACCAAAGCCATTCCGTGGAAAATCGACTGGGCGACCATGGAGTTCGCCTACATCGGCCCGCAGATCGAAACGCTGCTCGGTTGGGCGCCGTCGACGTGGAAGACCGTCAACGATTGGGCCGAGCGCATGCATCCGGACGACCGCCAGGCCGTGGTCGATTTTTGCGTCGCGCAGTCGAAGGCCGGTACCGATCATGAAGCCGACTATCGCGCGCTGACGCGCGACGGCGGCTATGTGTGGCTGCGCGACGTCGTGCATGTGGTGCGCAACGACAAAGGCGATGTCGAGGCGCTGATCGGATTCATGTTCGACATCAGCGAACGCAAGCGCACCGAAGACCAGCTCGCGCAATTGCAACGGGAACTCGAATATCTGTCGTTTCACGACAGTCTGACGGGCACGGGCAATCGCCGCAGATTCGACGACGTCATGGCGCGCACGTGGACCGCGGCGCAACGGTCCGGCCGCGCGTTGTCGGTCATCATGGTCGATATCGACTTCTTCAAGTCGTACAACGACTATTACGGACATCTGCAGGGCGACGAATGCCTGAAGCGTGTCGCCCGCGTGCTCGCGGAAGCGGCGGGCCCCGATCACTTCCTGGGCCGTTTCGGCGGTGAGGAGTTCGTGCTCGTGCTGGCCGATACCGACGCCGACGCGGCCGTCAAAATCGCCGAGCAGTGCCGCGCGCTGATCGCGCAAGCAGCGATCCCGCACGTGCGCTCACCGCATCAGCAGCGCGTGACCGCGAGCTTCGGCGTCGGCACGATCGTGCCGAACGAGCGCACGGACAAGACCACGTTTATCAATCTGATCGACGCGCAGCTTTATCACGCGAAGGAAAATGGCCGCAATCGCATCGCCGCGGTCGATCGCGCCGGCATGCAGGGGGAAGCGTTCAAATCGCATTCGCGCTGACGCGCCCGGTTTCGAACGTATAAAACAACGCAGCCCGGATTCACTCAGCGAATCCGGGCTGCGTTGCTTTGCGCGGCCTGCTTCGTCACCGTCGCATGATGCCCATCACGAGTGTGACGAGGAAGATGATGAGGAAGATAAAGAACAGCACTTTTGCGATGCTGGCGGCGCCCGCCGCGATTCCGCCGAAACCCAGCGCGGCGGCGATGATCGCGATGATGAAGAAGACCAGCGCGTAATAAAGCATGATGTGACCTCCGTCGGGTGGGGACACCGTGCGACCATTGCACGGACGTACCGATGCGATTGCAATGTCCGTTCCCGACCCTGTCTCGAAGCCTGCGCGCCCGCAAAGTGGCGAATTGACCGGTTTTAGCCTTTTGATCAGATTTTTACCTGTGGTCGACTCCAGGCATAATAGCGATGGTGCAATGCAATCAATGAGGGTCGTGTTCGCATTGCTGAATATCGGGCGTCTTTTACCGACGGTAAAACTGCCTTATTTCGACAGCGCATTGCCAGTCATCCCAGTGCACGAACGCGCTGCGCCTGTGCCCACTTAATCTCCAGACTCACTCCGGCGCCGCCGTATCGCGGGCCTTTCAGGAACCAGCTGATGAAACCGGTAAGGAATTCACTTTGGTCGCGTATCGGCCGATACGTGACCCTTGGCGTGCTTGCGTCCGCGCTTGCCGCCACATTCATGTTCCTGCATTGGCGTCACGAAGAGCGCGTCACGCAGGCGTCTTCGACGGCTTTGGGCGGCATCGCGAGCCAGATGCGCGCGGACGCGTCGGCGTGGACGCGCCACGAAAAGAGTGCGTCGGAGATGGTGCGCGACGTACAGGATCACGATGTCGCGGCCATTGGCCTGAGCCGGAACGCGATTCTCGTGTCGACGCTGCAGGGCGAGAAATATTATGTGGCCGACCATAACGGCACGTTCTCGAATGCGCTGCTGCTTGGCGACCTGAAGCCGGGCGGCAAGTCGCCGTATCAGCTCGTCTGGCTGCCCGATGCCGATGTGCGAACGGCGGGGGCACGCTGGACCGAGGTCGTCGATCACGCGCGCGACGCGCTGAGCCTGTTGCTGCCGGTGTTGATGCTGGGCGGCATTGTCTGGTTCATGCGCCGCGAGATGATGGGCGGCGCGCGCCTGCTCAGCAAGTCGCCGACGCTGCGTTTCGACGACGTGATCGGCGCCGGCGAAGCGAAAGCGGCGCTCGCCGACGTGCAGGCCTGGCTGACCGAGCCCGCGCAGTTCAGCGGCATGGGCGTGCGCGCGCCATGCGGCATTCTGATGACGGGCGGACCGGGCGTCGGCAAGACGCGCCTCGCGCAGGCGCTTGCCGGCGAATGCGGCGCGAACTTTATCGCGATCACGGGCAGCTACTTCAGCGCGAAGTACTACGGCGTCGGCATCCAGAAGGTCAAGCATCTGTTCGAGCTTGCGCGCAAGAATGCGCCGACGGTGATTTTCATCGACGAAGCCGACGGCCTCGGCAAGCGTACCGATACCGGCAGCGGCCCCGTCGAAGCCGAAAGCAATCGCATCATCAATCAGCTGCTCGCGGAGCTCGACGGGTTCGAGTCGAACGAGGGCGTGGTCGTTGTTGCCGCAACCAATCATCCGGACAACCTCGACGAAGCGCTCAGACGTCCGGGCCGTTTCGACCGCACGGTGCAAGTGCGCCTGCCCGATCTCGAAGATCGCGCGCAAATCCTGCGCTTCTATGCCGCGAAGCTGAAAACGAAACCGGGCGAGCTCGACTTCAACCAGCTCGCGCGTCTGACGACGGGCCTGTCGCCGGCTACGCTGTCGATGATCGTCAATCAGGCGGGCCTCGTTGCGCGCAAGGCCGGCGAACGCGAAGTGGCCGCGACGCATTTTCTCGAAGCGATCAAGATTGCGCGCATTGGCGATATCAACGGCGCCGAGCGCGCGCTGTCCGATGACGAGCGCACGCGCATCGCCGTGCACGAAGCGGGGCACGGCCTCGTTGCCGCCTTGCTCGACACGGGCGTGCTCGAAGAGGTGACGATCCTGCCGCGCGGCGGCGCGCTCGGCGTCGCCCTCATCACGAAGACCCAGGACAAGTACCTGTACCGCGAAACGGAAATGCGCAACGAGATTCAGGTGCTGCTCGGCGGGCGCAACGCCGAACTGCTCGTGTTCGACGAAGCATCGAGCGGCGCCGCGCAGGACTTGCAGGAGGCGTCGCGCATCGGCCTCGATATGGTTTCGAAGCACGGCTTCAACGCGGACGGCAATCTGTTCAGCCTTGCGTCGCTGCCGCAGCAGTATGCGGGACTGCAACTGAAGAATTCGATCGAGCACGCGAACGCGCTGCTGCACGATCTCAACGATGCGTGCTTTGCGCTGCTGCGCGCCAACGAACCGGTGCTGCGCGCGATCGCGGAACAGTTGCTTGAATCGGAGACGGTGCCGGGCGAGACGGTTTATCGTCTGATTCGCGAACACGCAGCTGCGCTCGCGAAGCGCGAAGCGGCTGTCGTGACTGAAGCGGCCGCAGCGTAAGCCGCGCGGGCGGAGCAGGGCAGCCTGCACTTTCTGCGGCTTGCATGTACTCTGCGCTTTACCGTAGTTCACACCCGACAGGACGGTGAAGCTCATGAACGACAAGTCCCACGCTATTCCCTACCGCAACGCCTTGATCATCGGAACGGGTCCCGGCATCAGCGCATCGGTGACCCGCATGCTGCGCGCGGCCGGCCTTCCGGTCGTGATCGCGGCGCGCGATGCGGGCAAGCTCGCAACGCTTGCCAAGGAGACCGGCGCGATCGCGCTGCCCGTCGATGCCACCGACGCCGCGCAGGTCGAGCGGCTTTTCACCGAAACGGATGCGCGGATCGGCGCACCGGAGATCGTCGTCTACAACGCGAGCCGCCGTGTGCCAGGACCGATCGCGGAACTCGACCCGGCGCAGGTCGACGCTGCGCTGGCGGTCTCGGCGCTGGGCGCGTTCTATTCGGTGCAGCAGGCGGCAAAGCGCATGGAGCCGGCCGGCAAGGGCGCGATCCTGCTGACGGGCGCGACCGCGGGCGTCAAAGGCTTCGCGCTGTCCGCGCCGTTCGCGATGGGCAAGTTTGCGCTGCGAGGCCTCGCGCAAAGCGCCGCGCGCGAACTCGCACCGAAGGGCATTCATGTTGCGCATATCGTGGTGGACGGCAGCGTGCGCGCCGGGCATCGTCCCGACCCGGCCGATCGGCCCGACAGCACGCTCGACCCCGATGCGATCGCCGAGTCGTATCTCGCTGTGCTGCGTCAGCATCGCAGTGCGTGGTCGTGGGAGCTCGAAGTCAGGCCTTGGGTCGAGAAATTCTGAACGCGCCGGCTGCGGGCGCATCGCGTGGCGCATAACGTCGCGTTGTAATCGCTACGCGGTCGCCTTGTCGCGTCGATCGCCGGCGGCCGGGCTGGCGGCAATGGTGGACCGCGCAACGGCTTTCCACTCGATCACGAGCTTCGCCGCGTTTGGGCACCGACGCGACAGAAGACGGTCGGCCAGCACCTTGCGAAAGATCGGCAGGTCGTCCGCCCCGCGATCTCGCACCAGCGCCCGCAACACCTCGTCGACGCACCGCGTCATCGACTCCGCTGTCAAGCAACTGGCGAGGTACGACGCGCTTCGAGCGAGTTCTACCTGATAGGCCTCTTCACATCGCCGATAGCGTTCGGCTTTTGTCATCGACTGGCTCCGATTGTGATTTTCGTTGGGTGGTGAGCCAGTGTTTGCGCAAGAAACAGTCCCGCCGATGGCGCCGTCTCCCGACGACAGCGGGATAAACAGAACATGCCTGACAATCAACGACGCGCCGCCAGTGCCGCGGCGCTTCTTACGTGCACGACGGCCTAAAGCGTACCGGGCCGCGGGTCCGGAATAAACCCGTCGCGATTCGGCATTTTCACGCGCGGCAGCGACTTTGCATCGAGCGTGGTGTGCTCGGGTACGATGCCGTTCTTGTACAGCAGCCATGCGCTAACCGAATAAATCTCGTTGGCGCTCAGCGACTCGGGCGCGTTATACGGCATCGCGCGGCGAATATAGTCGAATAGCGTCGTCGCGTAAGGCCAGTAACTACCGACGGTTTTCCTTGGCTTGACGCTGGTCAACGTGCCCGCGCCGCCGACCAGCGGATCGCCAATGCCGCCTTCGCCCGCCTTGCCATGGCACATCGCGCATTTCGCGGCAAATACTTTTGCGCCCGCGGCGACCGTGCCGGAGCCCGCAGGCAGCCCGCGACCGTCAGGGCTCACGTCGATATTCCAGCGCGCAATCGCCGCGCTGTCGATCGGTTTGCCGATGCCATACCTGTCCGCATTGGCGGACGCCGAACCGGCTGAGGGCGCACCATCGGCATAGGCGGCGCCGCATGCGGATATCGTTGCAACCGCAACCAGCGTCTTAAGCATTGCGCACCTCGCCATTCGCATCGACGCGCCAGCTTTGAATGCCGTTGTAGTGGTAGTACGAGTTCAGCCCGCGCGCGGCGACGAGCGCATCGCGGGTCGGCTGCACGTAGCCGGTTTCGTCGGTCGCGCGGCTTTGCAGTTGCGCGGGGCCGCCGTCCCATCGCCAGTCCGCTTCGAAGCGCGTCAACGCGCGGTCGTGAACCGCGCCGACGAGGCGCGCCGGGCGCCAGGTCTTGCCGCCGTCGGTGGAAACGTCGACGGAGCGGATACGGCCGCGGCCGGACCACGCAAGGCCGCTGATCGCGTAGTAACCCTGCGCCGTCAGTGTGTGACCCGGCGACGGCCGCGTAATGACGGACTTCGCGTCCATTTCGAACACGAATTGCCGTGCGAGCCCATCGGGCAGCAGGTCCGTGTACTTCGATGTTTCCTCGCGCGTCATCTCGGGCGCCGTGATCAGCTTGAGCCGCCGCAGCCATTTGATATTGGTGTTGCCCTCGAAGCCCGGCACGATGAGCCGCAGCGGATAGCCGTTCTCGGGCCGCAGCCGCTCGCCGTTCTGTGCATAGACGACAAGCGCGCGTTCGAGGATGCGCTCGAGCGGCAGGCTGCGCGTGAGCGCCGCGCCATCGGCGCCCTCGGCAAGCAGCCATTTGGCCGAAGGCGAGATGCCGCTTTCGTCGAGCAGCGTCGAGAGGCGCACGCCGGTCCATTCGCAGCACGACAGTAATCCGTGCGTAAACTGCACGGGCTTTCCGCTCGGACCTTTCCATTCGCTGCTCGTATTGCCCGAGCATTCGAGAAAGTAGATATGCGATTCGGACGGAAAGCGCATCACGTCGTCAATCGTATAGATGCGCGGCTCGCGCACGAGGCCGTGCACGACGAGCCGATGCTGGTCCGGGTCGATGGCCGGCACGCCCGCGTGATGCCGCTCGTAGACAAGGCCGTTCGGCGTGATGCTGCCGTAGAGGTCCGCAAGCGGCGACATGGCGGACCCGGAGCCCGGCATCGCGGGTGCGCTCGCCACGCGGCGGATGACGTCATGCTCGAACGATGCGGGCTGACCGTAAGGCGGCGAGACGAGCGGTGCGCCCGGTTCGAGCGTCCAGCTCGCGGGCGCGAGCGGAGGCTGCGACGCGGTAGCCGCGCCCGAGTGGGTGTCGGCAACGGCCAACGCACGTTGCACCGGCAGTGTCGCCGCGGCGACGCCGCCGGCCAGTCCGCCCGCGAGGCGGGCCAACGCGCGCCGGCGCGGGCGCGATTCGGGCGATGATGGAGTGGAAGCGGGAGCGTTGTTCATTCGAGTATGGAGTGTGAGGAGGGCTCGCTTCGCGCGGCGAAGTCAGGCAGAGTTAGCACACCGTGTGCCGCGCCAACGAAAAGCGCGGTCATTCAATCGCTGCGCCGATGCAATTGCGGCATGGCTGCGAGCAGCGAACCAGCCGGTCATCGTAAGGCGCCCGTTGGGTGTGCGCAAAACAACGATTGCCTCAAACGATATTCCACGTTCGCCCGTATGCATAGCACGCCGTGACGCATTGCGCCCGATTGGCGAAATCGGCGTATGTTAGAGGCCTTCCTATTGCGGACGGCGCGCGTGCGCCTCGACATCATGACCCAGTTCCGCCAGCTGCACCTCGGCGCTTTCATGCGGCCTGTCAGTCTTCATACGGGCGCGTGGCGTTATCCGGGCGCCTACCCCGATGCGAATTTCAACTTCGCGCATCTCGCGCGATTTGCCCAGACGCTCGAACGCGGCCGCTTCGACGCATTCTTTATGGCCGACCATCTCGCGGTGCTGAACATGCCGGTCAATGCGTTAAAGCGCAGTCACACGGTGACGTCGTTCGAACCCTTCACGCTGCTTTCGGCGCTATCGGCCGTGACGCAGCGAATCGGTCTGGTCGGCACCGCGTCGACGACGTTCGACGAGCCGTATCACGTCGCGCGCCGCTTCGCCTCGCTCGATCATATAAGCGGCGGTCGCGCCGGGTGGAATCTCGTGACGACCGCGAACCCCGACTCGGCGCTCAATTTCGGTCTTGACGAGCATGTCGAACATGGCGAGCGCTATCGACGTGCAAGGGAGTTCTACGACGTCGTCGTCGGATTGTGGGATAGCTGGGCCGACGATGCGTTCGTGCGCGATGTCGAAAGCGGCATCTTTGTCGATCCTGAGAAAGTTCACGTGCTCGATCACAAAGGCGAGCATTTCCGCGTGCGCGGACCGCTGAATATCGCGCGGCCGGTGCAGGGCTGGCCCGTGGTCGTGCAGGCGGGTTCGTCGGAAGCGGGGCGCCAGGTCGCAGCCGAAACCGCCGATGCCGTCTTCACCGTGCAGCCGGATCTCGAAGCAGGCAAGCGTTTTTATGCGGACGTGAAGGGCCGGCTCGATAAACTGGGCCGGCCGCGCGAGCATCTGAAGATTCTGCCAGGGGCATTCGTCGTGGTCGGCGATTCGCTCGATGAGGCGCGTGAGAAGCGCGCGTTGCTCGACACGCTGGTTCACTATGACAGCGGCATCGCGTCGCTGTCGATCGCGTTGGGCCACGATGTATCGGGCTTCGATCCCGACGGCTTGCTGCCCGACATTCCCGAGTCGAACGCGAGCAGGAGTTCGCGCGAGCGCGTCGTGAACTGGGCGCGCGCGGAGCAGCTGACGATCCGCCAGCTCGCGCAGCGCCTTGGCGGCTACTCGGGGCTCGAGATGGTCGGCACGCCGAAGTCGATCGCGGATCAGATGGAGCAGTGGCTCGTCGAAGAAGGCTCCGACGGCTTTAACGTGATGTTTCCGTATGTGCCCGCGGGCGTCGACGAGTTCGTCGACAAGGTCGTGCCCGAGCTGCAGAAACGCGGCATTTTCCGGCGCGAGTATGAAGGCTCGACGTTTCGCGAGCATCTCGGCCTCGCGCGTCCGGAGAACCGGTTTTTTGCGGGGCGAAAGGGCTGACTGCCGGCGTACGCGCGCTGACGCCTGCCGGCTCCTGGCTACCGGACCGCGGCAAACAGAAGCGATAACCCTGATGTCAGCATCAGTCCATCGACGACGGCCTTGAAATGATGCGCCGACATGTTGGCCACAATGCGTCGCGCGCCGAATGTACCGAGCATGATCGACATGCCCGTGATCAGTCCGTTCGCCACGATGCGCGGGGGAAGCGCGCCGAACTGTTCGAAGATCGCGACTTTCGCACCATACACGCCGAGCGATGCGGCGGCCTCGGTCGCCAGAAACGCGCCTTTTACCAGGCCATATCCGACGAAGACGGGCACTGTAATTGGCCCGGTCGATACGACGATGCCGGTCAGAAAGCCGACCACGCCGCCGATCAGCGACAGATGCAACCGCGTAACGCGGAACGATTCGCGACGCGACAGCCAGCGGCGGGCGGGCACCATCGCCACGAAGAACAGGCCCAGGGCGATGTCGACGGTGCGAGGCGGCAAGGCGAGCAAGGTGCGAACGCCGAGCATCGCACCGGGTATGGCGGTCACGCAGTAGGCGAGGCACGCCTTCCAGTCGATCTCGCGCCACCACGACAGCACCTTGCCGAGGTTGCCCATGATGGCCGCGATCGCCATGATCGGCACGGCCTCGCGCGGCCCATGGAGGATCACGAGCACGGGCATCAGCAACATCGACGAGCCTGTGCCGACCACGCCGCTTAACAGGCCTGCCATCAGGCCGACGCCCAGTATGAGCAGATAGCTCACTCGTCCCCCGTGTCATTCCATTCGCTTCGAATGATGACGGGAGCGATCGATTCATACAACCCGGAATTTCTGGCGTATTGCGTCAGTAAAACTCACGCAAGCGCGCTTAGCCTTTGCGCGCCTCGATCATCTTCCATCCGTTGCCCGCGGGATCGCGAAAACCCGCATCGACGCTGCCATAGCGGTCGACCGGCTCCTGCGTGAATTCGACTCCGCGCGCTTTCAGCTGTGCGTAGCGCGCGCGGCAGTCGGCCACGGTGAGCACGAGCGGCGGCATTGCACCCTTCGCGACCATGGCGCGCAGCGTGTGCGCGGTCGCTTCGTCGTGGATCGGCGGCCCCGGTGTAAAAAGGCCGAGCTGAAACGACGGTTGATCCGGATGCTGGACCGTGAGCCACCGGTATGGTCCGTTGCGCACGTCCGTATGCACGCGAAAGCCGAGTTTATCGACGTAAAACGAGAGCGCTTCGTCCTGGTTGTCGACGTACAAGCCCACCACATCGATCCCTTCGTTCATGGCATGTCCTCCTTGTTGAGTGTTGGCGGCAGCGTATCGTCGGCGACGCGGCGGCGCTTCTCCAAAACTGCGATCGTGAGGTCGGGGCGCTGTGCGGCCTTCAGCACGCAGGCAGGCACACGGTCTAGCGCGTGCATCGCGGCGCGCGCGTCGATGCGCATCGCGCTCGGGCTTTTGCCGGCGATGTCGTGGAACGTGCGGCCGAAAGTGCCCAGGCTTTCCCAGCCGGTTGCGAACGCGATGTCGGTAATGCCGAGATCGGTGTCGCGCAGCAGCGTCGTGGCCTGTTCGATGCGGCGCGTCAACAGATAGCGATGCGGCGGCAGGCCAAAGGCCCGCTTGAACGAACGCGCGAAATGCGCTTCGGAAACGCCGCTCACTTCGGCGAGGCGTTTGACGGGCCAGGCCTCGTGCGAGGCGGCGTCCATGCGGTCTTTGGCGCGCAGCAGGCGGCGCAGCAGGGCGGGATCCTCGAGTGCGCCGGCGTCGACGGCGGCGTTGCGCGCTCGAGGCGGCGAGACTGTCGGCGGGGCGAAGCGGGCGTTGCGCGAGGGCATCGGGTCTGGTCAGTGGGGCGGGGTAGCCTGTAGTTTAGCGCGACGCGTGGCCCGCTTAGCCGCCCATGTCAACCCGTTCTGCCGCCTGACACCGAACTGTTGCGTTGCGTCGCGCCGCGATCAGACGCCGCTTTCGCCGAGCGCCATATCGGCCATCAGTTCGGCCGCGAGCGACTCGAGCAGCGTGCGCAACGCGTCGATCGACAGCGCCGCGGGTACCGCGAGCACGGCCTTGACGCCGAACTGATGCGGCCCGACCGAAGTATGCGCGAGTTCGGTGCTCAGTTCCTCGATGCTGATGTTGTGCGAAGACAGGCTCGCGGACAGATCCTGCACGATGCCGGGACGGTCCGGCGCGGTCAGTTCCAGCGACACGCGCCGCAGGCCGTGCCCGAGCGGCGGCAGATCGCTGCGTGCGATCACGAGGCGCAGGCCCGCGCTTTCGAGGTCGCGTAAGGCGGTCGTAAGCGCATCGGCATGGCGCTGCGCGACTTCGAATTGCACCATGCCCGCGAACTGGCTGCCGAGGCTCGCCATGCGGCTGCCGGTCCAGTTCGCGCCGAACGCGCGTGCACGCTCCGAAAGCAGGTTGACGATGCCGGGACGGTCGGCGCCGATCGCGGTCACGACGAGCGACGCAAGCGGCCCGGACGGCTCTTCGGTCAATTCGATGCGCCGGCGAATGATCGGCGCGCGCGTCGCGAATTGCTCGTCCTGCGTGTGCGCCGGCAGTTCGCCGTGATCGCGCGCGTAATGCGCGACGCGCAGCAGCAACGCGAGTCCCATCGGCGCGAGCGCGCGCTCCCAGAGTTCGCGCGCCGTTTCGCCCTTCCTGACGAAACACCAGTCCTGCGCGGCAATCGCGCCCGCATCCCAGCCATGCGCGAGGTGATAGACCGAACCGCCGGCGATCGGGTCGCCTTCGAGGATCGTCCATTCGACCGCCGCGATGCCGCGATGGCGCGGCAGCAACGAAGGGTGATAGCCGACGCCGCCAAGGCGCGAGCGCGCGAGCGCCTCGTCGTTCACGCGTGCATGCGTATGCGCGGCGATGATGAGGTCGGTGCCTTCGGGAATCGCGCTTGCTTCGACGAGCCGCGGGTTGTCGTGGATCGCTGTCGGCAGGCCGGCCGCACGGCCCGCCGCCGCGAGGCGATCTTCGGCGGCCGGGGCCACGACGCCGGCAATCTCGATGCCGTCGGCGCGGAACGCTTCGAGCACCGAGGCGCCGAAATAGCGCGATCCCACGATTGTGCATTTCATCAGGCTGTCTCCGTCCCATCCTGTCGGGTTGCGAGATGCGCGGGCATCGGCATCGGAGCCGATACGCCGCATCGAGTGCTGCTGGTCGCGGACATTGTCGGCGATTTGCGGGGCGGTGTCGAACGGGAGAAGCGGGGATGGGCGATGCGTTTGCTCGACGACGGCAAGCGCGCCTGCTCGGGCATTTTTCTCGAGCCCGGCAAACCCGGGCATCGAATCGATTACTGCGCGGGCGCCGAAGCCGTGGCCGCCGTTCCCGGCGTCCATCGATAGACGACGAGGTTCGAGTCGTTGTAGTTGTCCTTCGTCACCACATACTCGCCGGTCGAACGCAGATACGCGCGCACGCCGTACATCGAATCGACGTTGGCGCCGAGGCTCACCTGCGTGGGATTCGTATTGGCGAGCGTCATGTCGAGCGAGCCCGTCGTCAGATTGAACGCGTCGATATTGGGCGATGTGATGTAGCCGACGAACAGGTAATTGCCCGCCGCCGCGATCGACTTCGGCTCGACGCCGCTCGGGAACGTGATGACGGGGTTCGGCGTGGTGTCGTTGCCGGCCGTCCAGCCGTGATAGACCTCGATGCGGTTGCCCATCGACGTAAAGTCGGCGCTGCCGGTCACGCCTTGCCCGAGAATCATCGTGTCGCTTTCGGGCAGATAGACGATGCGCGTGAGCGGCCGGATCGAGACCGGCACGAGCGTCGTCATGGGCGCTCCCCATGTCGGCTTGCCGGTCGCGTCGACGCCTGTCAGCGGGTAGTGGAAAATCTGGTTCGTGCGGTCGAGACCGGCCCACACGCCGCCCTGGCTGTCGAGGCTGAACCCGCCCGTCACCGGGCGCGTCGTGGCGAATGCCGCGCCCGGCAGCGTGGCGTCCGGTATCGCGATGTAGCCGCTTTGCGGGCTGAAGTGATAAAGGTAGAACGTCGAGGGATTCTGGCCCGACGCCGCGAGAATCCGGTTCGGGCCGACGGCGGCAATCTGTGCGAAGTGCGTGTCGCGCTCGGGGTTGTTGACGTTCAACCGCGGATCGTTGGGATACGCGATCGGGTCGACCGTGTTCGCGACGAGCGTGCCTGCGCTTGAGCCCGGGGTTGACCCCGGGGTTGAGCCGCCGGCCGCGCCGCCCGCGGTGCCGCCATACACGTTGGTGCCGCCGAAGAAAAGCGCGCCGTCGGTAAGCGGGTCGGGCGCGCCGTTGCCCTCGAAGTTCAGCGACTGAAGCGTCGTTGTCAGATTGCCCGCCCGGTCGTACACGTGGATGCTCGTCGCGCCGTTGCGGCCGAGATCCCAACTGCCGCCCCACGGGTTGTCGAGCACGGCCAGATTGCCGGCGGCATCCCTGCCGATACCGACCACGCGCGTGAAACGCGTCTGGCTCACTTGCCCTTTAGCGCCGGTGGTCGTGTTGAGAAAGCCGCCTTGCACGCCGAACGTACCGACTTGCGTGGGTCTGCCGGCGACGGCCGCATAGAGCTTGATATCCATATCCGGACCCTCGTCGCCGGCCATCAGGCGGCTCGAAGCCAGATCGAAAAATAACGCGGACGGCTGTGCGCCGGTGGGCATCTGGATCGTGTTCATCGGCGCGCCGGTGGGACTGAACTCGGCGATGCGGCCTTCGCTTTTCTGCGCGACCCAGATATTGCCGGCGCTATCGATCGCGAGCGCGCCCGGATCCTGCACGCTGATGTCCTGCTTCCAGACGCCGTCGGTCGTGTACATGCGCACGCGGTTGCCCGGATTGTCGCTGGCGACGAACAGCGAGTTCGCTGTCGCACAGCCAGTGATCACGTCGCCGCGCGCGACATTCGTTGCGGCACTGACCTGAATCCTGAAGTCCTGCGCACCTGTCGCGCGGTTATAGCGGCCGACATAGCCGCTGCCGAAGTTTCTGCTGAACTGCAATGCCGCGAACAGCGATGTGCTGTTGCCGGTAATGCAACTGCCCTGAAAATCGTTGTGCAGGCCGATCGAGCCGACAGTCTTGCCGTTCTGATAAATGGAGATACCGCCATAAACTTCGTCCCATAGCGAAGCCGTGTAGATCGTGCCATCGGGCGCGACCCACATCGAGCGGGCAGTATTGCCCACATGAGTGCTGTCGGTGCCGAAAGTATTTGCAACCCAGTCGGTCGTATATTGCGCCTGGCTCGCTGGAGCCATTGCGAAACAGAACGCTACTGCAACGAATACGGAACTGAGTCGTTTCATGGCCAGATGACTCCTGCACGGCCGACGGCCGATGGAAGGGGAATCGATGCAATGAATAAGAGCGGGTGCGATTCAGGATTTTTATTGATTCATTCTTGCCTGAAAAATATTCGACGAGACAGAAATAATTAATATCGGACGAACCTGCCATTCCATTGCATAGGCGGTGCTAAAAATACTCGTGCTCGACTCGTGTCGGTTAGCGTTACGGAGTTTCGCGTTCGGGAGAATGCCGCTCGCATAAGATCCGGAAATTACGAATGGTCGCGTCTTTGGTTAATTGGAAAATAAGCGCGAGCGAATGCGAATCGAATGAATAACGGATAAACGCGGCTATAAAGTGCCTGAAAAATTATCTGCGAAATCGGGTATTGCGCAATTAATACCTGCTTTGAACTCCGCCTGGCCATGCTCCGATGTGACGTCTCGGAACCCGAGGCGCGCGAGATACGAACGGCTTGCGTCTGTCACCGGGGCACCGTTGCGGTGCGCACCGGACGGACGAAACGGTGTCATCGCGGCAAGACGTCGCCGGGAGTCGGACGGGCATCGAGCTTGAGTTGCATGAAGGCGAGGTCGAGCCAGGCGCCGAACTTCATGCCGACTTCCTTCAGAAGCCCGACATGCTCGAAGCCGAGTTTCTCGTGGAGCCGGATCGACTCGACGTTGTTCGCCGTGATACCGGCCACCATGATGTGCTTGCCGATGGTGCGCGCGCTGTCGATCAGCTGTTCCATGAGCGCACGGCCGACGCCTTTTCCACGCTGGTCGCGACGCACATAGACCGAATGCTCGACCGTGTGACGGTAGCCGTCGAACGCACGCCAGTCGCCGAACGACGCAAAGCCGATCACGGCCCCGCGACCGTCGACGGCGACCAGCACCGGATAGCCGGCGTTCTCGCGCGCGGACAGCCAGGCCGCACGGTTCAAGCGATCGACGGTCAAATCATTCCAGATCGCCGTGGTGTTCAGAACCGCGTCGTTGTAGATCGCCGTGATGCCTTCGATATGTTCTGGGCCCGCGTGACGGATCTCCATTTGCTGTGCCCCGCATTGATCCACTATAGTGAGACGAGTGTACATGATAATAGACAACACAGATGAGCGATGTCGATGAGCGAATAGGCGCCCGCATTCGAGCCGAACGGGAGGCGCGCGGCTGGTCGCTCAGCGTGCTTGCCGAGAAGTCCGGCGTATCGCGGGCGATGATCCACAAGGTCGAACGAGGCGAGAGCAGTCCGACGGCTTCGTTGCTGGCCAAGCTCGCCGGTGCGTTCGGCATGACGATGTCGGCGCTGATGGCGCTCGCCGAACTCGAGGAGGGGCGGCTGCTGCGGGTGGCCGACCAGCCCTTATGGGTCGATCCGCAAAGCGGCTATCTGCGGCGGCATGTCTCGCCGAAGTCGGCGGCCGCGCTGAATCTCGTGGAAATCGATCTGCCGCCGGCCGCCGTGATTCCGATGCCGGCTGCAGCGTTTCGGCACAGGCAGCAGTTGATCTGGGTGCTGGATGGCTCGCTCGTGTTTATCGAGGGCCGCGAGCGTCATGAACTGAACGCCGGAGACTGTCTCGAACTCGGCACGCCGAGCGACTGTGTCTTCAGGAACGAAAGTTCGTCGACCTGCAAATATGCGGTCATCATCGCGCGCAAGAGCTGAATGGCCTCCCTCAGGCGAGGCTGCCGTCGGCCTGCGTTTCGCTCACGAGCCATTGGCTGAACGCGCGCATTGCCGGCGTGGCGGGCTTGCCCTTGTGCGACGTGAGCCAGTAGCTGCCCGCGTGCACGTCGATGTCGAATGGTTGCGCAAGGCGTCCCATCGCGAGATCGCGTTCGAACATCGACGCGGGCGCGAGCGCCACGCCCGCGCCCTGCATCGCCGCTTCGACCATCAGGCGCGACGAATCGAACACGGGGCCGCGCACCGGACGCGGCGCGAGCCCCGCGGCGTCGAACCAGTTTGCCCAGTCGTCGGCACGATACGAGCGCAGCAGCGTTTCGCCTGCGAGGTCCGCGGGCACGCGCAGACGTTGCGCGACGTCGGGTGCGCACAGTACCGAAAGCGGCGCATCGAAGAGCTTCAGCGCACGTGAGCCGGGCCAGGTGCCGTCGCCGAAACGAATGGCGAAATCGAGGCCTTCGCCGGCCAGATCGACGAGATTGTTGTTCGTCATCATCCTCAGTTCGACGAACGGATGCGCGTCGTGAAACGACTTCAGACGCGGCATCAACCATCCGACCGCGAAGGTTCCGACGGCGCCGACCGTCAGCACTTCGTGAAAGTGTCCGCCTTCGAATTGCCGCAATACGGCCTCGATGCGATCGAATGCGTCGCTGAGCACGGGGCGCAAAGCGAGCCCTTCATCGGTAATCGCGAGGCCGCGCGGCAGGCGCTTGAACAGCGTCGCGCCGAGGCGCTCTTCGAGCATGCGCACCTGCTGGCTGACGGCGGCCTGCGTGACGTTCAGTTCGAGCGCCGCGCGCGTGAAACTCAGATGCCGGGCCGACGATTCGAACGCGCGCAGCGCGTTTAAAGGCAGATACGGTCGCATGATCGAGACATTAGATTTTCTGGGGCAGCGGGCAATTTATCATCGTTTGTCAGCCTGCAGTGAAAACGCGATATTGGCGGCTCTTCAAGGAGAAACAATGATCGCGCGGCGCAGATTCATATTGACGGCATCGGGTAGTGGGATAGCTGGGATTGGAGCTCGCGCATATGGCTCATCGGCTGCGCGGACCTTGTCGCTGCTTGGTGCGCTATGTATCGCATCTGCGATGAGCCACGCGAACGCGGCCACAGTCGCGGCCACAGTCGAGGGCGCGGCCGCGCGTGCCGGCGGCGCCACTCGCAGCAGCATCGAGCGCGCGGTGGATCATGCGATACGCCCGATGATGGCGAAGGACCAGATTGCAGGCGTCGCGGTCGGCGTTATCGTCGACGGCAAGCCGCAGGTGTTCAACTTCGGCGTCGCGTCGACGCAAACGGGCAAGCCGGTCACGAACGACACGCTGTTCGAGCTCGGCTCGGTCAGCAAGACCTTTACGGCCACGCTGACGTCGTGGGCGCAAGTGAACGGGCAGCTGTCGCTGTCCGATAGCGTCGGCAAGTATCTGCCGACGCTGCGCGGCAGCCCGTTCGGCAATCTGAGCCTGCTCAATCTGGGCACGCATACGCCTGGCGGGCTTCCGCTCCAGGTGCCCGATGAAATCGAAAACGACGCGCAACTGATGCGTTATTTCAAGGCATGGCGTCCGCAGTATGCGCCGGGTACGTACCGGACCTATACCAATCCCGGCATCGGCACACTCGGCCTGATCGCGGCGAAGAGCATGAACGACGATTTCACTTCGCTGATCGAGCAGCGCCTTTTTCCGGCCCTCGGCCTGAAGCACAGCTTCATTGACATTCCTGTCGAGCATGCGTCCGATTACGCGCAAGGCTATACAAAGGACGGCAAGCCGATCCGGCTGAAGGGCGGCGAACTGGCGCCCGAAGCGTACGGCGTCAAATCGACGGCGGCGGACATGCTGCGCTTTATCGAAGCGAACATGAATCTGATCGAACTCGATGCGCCGCTGCAGCGCGCGATCGCCGATACGCACACCGGATACTTCAAGGCAGGGCCGATGACACAGGACCTGATCTGGGAGCAGTACCCGTATCCGGTTACGTTGAACTCGCTGCTCGAAGGCAATGCGCCGTCGATGGTCACAACCGGGATACCCGTAACCGCGATCGATCCGCCGCTGCCGCCCATGAACAACGTATGGATCAACAAGACGGGCTCGACGAACGGCTTCGGTGCTTACGTCGCGTTCGTACCGGCAAAACGGCTTGGCATCGTGATTCTCGGCAACCGTAATTTTCCGATCGCGGACCGCGTGGCCGCCGCACACGAGATTCTCACGTCGCTCGCGGGCGGTGCGCAGTAATCACGCCATCTGGCGTTGCTCACGCACGCCACGCTTCGCCCGCGGGAAAGCCGTACTTGTCGAGCGAAGCCGCATGCATCTCGATGCTGTACCCGGGCAGTTGCGGCGGCATACGCAGCTGTCCACGTTTGCTCGTCGACGCGTTTCATTTCATCCACACGGGGGTTCGTCAATTCTCAACATCAACCCCGGTCCGGAATATCGGCCTTGGCCGGTTGTTGTCGGTGTTGCAATGGCGCGCGTGGGCGGCGGATTATTTGGGTCCGCCGTCCGAAGCACCACGGAAGCACCACGCGCGTGCCTTTCACCTGACTCATCTGGAGAAGGCCATGTATCTGGGAAAGCGCGCAGTCGTGATCGGAGCCGGAGTCGGCGGACTGGCGGCCGCGCAGGCGCTTGTGGGCAGCTTCGAGCACATCGTGCTGATCGAACGCGACGTGTTGCCCGCGCAGGCCGAGGCGCGCCCCGGCGTGCCGCAGGGCCGGCATCCGCACGGACTGTTGCCGGGCTGCGTGGCGGCGCTCGATGCGCTGTTCGATGATTTTTCGACGAAGCTGTGCGATGCGGGTGCGAAGCAGTCGGACTTCGGCCAGAAGCTTCTGCTGGAATTCTCGGCGCAAGCGGCGCTACCTGCGCGCCAGCTCGGGATTCCTGTGGTGAAGTGTTCGCGCGGCCTGATCGAATGGGTCGCGCGGCGCGAGTTGCAGCGGCAAACAAGCATCGCGAAACTCGATGGGCGCCGCGTCACGGGAATTGTCGCGACACCGGATGGCAATGCGGTGGCCGCAGTGCGCTATGAAACACCAGCGGGCGCACAGGAAACGATCGCGGCGGACCTTGTGCTCGATGCATCGGGCCGGGGCGAGCCGACGCTCGAGTTTCTGCGTGCGACGGGACGCGAGGCGCCTGAAGAAACGGTGATGCGCATCGACATGAATTACTCGACGGCGATCGTCGAATTCTCACCCGAGAATCGGCCCGCGTACGACGTGCTGCGCACGATGCCGGCGCCCCCGGGCAACACGCATCAGGGCCTGCTGCTCGTCCGCGAAGATGACCGCTTCTTCGCAGGATTCGGCGCGCGCGGCGACGATGCCCCGCCGTCGGAATGGCCAGACCTTCTCGAGTTCGCGAAGACGCTGCAAACCTCGACGATCTACGACGTGCTGATGCATGCGAAGCCGTACGGCAAGATCTTCCGGCACAAGTTTCCGGAGAATCGCCGCAGGCACTTCGAGCGCTACACCGATTGGCCGCGCGGACTGATCGTGCTCGGCGACGCGATTTGCCGGTTCAATCCGGTCTATGGACAGGGCATGGCGGCCGCGGCAAAAGAGGCGCTGCTGCTGCGCGATCTGCTTGCAAGCCGCAAAAATGAAGCGCGACCGCTCGACGGCCTGTTCGAAGCGCTGATGAAAGCAGCGAGCCCGGTGCTCGACAATATCTGGACGCTCGCCGCGATGCCCGATCTCGCGTTTCGCGAGACGCATGGCGTGCGGCCCGACAACTTCGAAGACGCGCTCGGATTCAACGCAATGATGCAGCAGGCGGCGTGCGTCGACGCCGGCATCCACAAGCTCGTGGTCGAGGTGATGTCGCTGCTCAAGCCTGGGTCCGCACTCAGGGAGGAGCCCGTGGTCGCGAAGATCAGGCAGCTTGCTGCGCAGTTCGATGCGGCGAAGGATAGTCTCGAAGCCTGAGCGCGAAGCGGCGGCGTTCCCGCTTCTGAGAACGCATCGTTGCCATGCTTATTCCGCGAAAGCGGGTTGACACTCGATGGTCGCAGATTCCAGGAATCTGGACCGGACCGATCCGTAGGGATGCAGAAAAAGAACGGATTTCGGCGGCCTGCATGATCCGCAACCGGTGGTGCGTAGCCCACTCACCACTGGGCGGCCAACGCCTTGACGCCGCGCAGATTCCCGCGGTGTCGCCACTGCAGATCGTCGAGTGCCGTCAGATGTAGCCGCGGCAAACGTTCGAGCAACACCGTCAGCGAGGTCTCGAGTTCGAGCAGCGCGAGCCGATACCCGAGGCAATGATGAATGCCCGCGCCGAACGAGATGAGCCGCGCGTCATGGCGGGCGATGTCGAGCCGGTCCGGCGCGTCGAACTTCGCAGGGTCGCGATTCGCCGAGCCGAGCATCAACATGATGACGGTACCGCGCGGTATCGTCGTGCCGCCGATTTCGACGTCTTCGAGCGCGGTGCGCACCGTGGACTGGACCGACGTGTCGTAGCGCGCGCATTCGAATATGGCTTGCGCGATCCGATCGGGATGCCGCCTCAGTGCATGCAATTGCTCCGGATGGCGATGCAGCGCAATCAGCGCGTTGCCGAGCAGATTCGACGTCGTTTCATGACCCGCGCCGAACAACAGCATCACGTTGGCGATGATGTCTGCTTCGCTCATCTTCGCGCCGTTTTCCTCGATGCGCAGCAGCAGCGAGATCAGATCGTCGCCGGGCTTTTTGCGGCGCGCTTCGATGACGTCGGCAAAATATCGTTCGAGCTTCGCGCACGCTTCGTTCGGACCTGCGAGTTCGTCGAAAGGAACCGGCACCGCGTCGAGCGCGCGCGTCAGCTCGCGCGTGTCGTCGGCCAGCGCGCCGGCATCTTCGACGGGAACGTCTAGCATGCGGCAGATAATGCGGACGGGCAACGGCAATGCGTAGCTTGTCATCAGGTCCGCACCGTCGGCTTTCGTCATCGCGTCGATCAGTTCGTGCGCGGTCGTGCGCGCGATTTCGCGAATTGTCTCGACCTGCCGCGCATTGAACGCTCTCATCATCAGGCTGCGCAACGGCGTGTGGGCGGGCGGATTGATCGAGAACATCATGCGGCTTAGCGTCTGGAACACCGGCAGCCGCGGCCCGGCTTCGCCATACCTCGCGCGAATGCTCTCCAGATAGGCCTTGCCGATACGGCGGTCATGAAGCAATGCGTCGACGATGTCGTAATGCCCGGTCATCACCATGTTCGGTGCGATCGGCACGAGCGAACCTTCCGCACGCAGGCTGGCGTAAACGGGATACGGGTTCTCGAAGAACGATGCAGTTTGAAAATCGGTGAATTTCATGGGCGCGGTGCTCCAGGCGGTCGGTGCGCATGCGCACGGTACTCATCTGAACGCGCGGCGGCGCGGCGATATTCCTTGTATTCGTCGTATTTGATTTCCGGACGCCGTCTGATCGCGTTCAGGCCTTTTCATGGCGTGCAGGGACATACGCACCGCGAGAGAATTATTCGTTTTTGAGTATTGGCGATGCGTGTGTGAGGAACCCTCAAATGCTTCGCCGGACGGATGCTTCAAGCAAGGCCGATTCGTGGGAGCTGCGTGCCAAAAAGCTGAATCGACGCCAATGCCGCAACGATGCGACGAATGGCAAAAGAGGGAACGTCTTTACGGATGTGAATTACGCCCCTGAAAGTGAACCTTAAGTGCTTCCTCAGCGCCGCGTGTCACTCTATGCCGATCGGCTCTGACAAGTTTGCTTTCGACGGGAGTGTGTCGAACCATGTGGCAGGAAAGGATGAGCGGCCAGGCTGCGCGGACTGTTCGGACGTACCTTTCGATCGCGGCAGCGGCGTGCCTGACACTCCAGTTACCGGTACTCGGCCTGATTTTCGTATTCAGGGTGTCGGAAAAGACATTTGAAACGGCTTCGTTTCACCGCTTTTCCTTGACCTACGTCATCTGTTTCGTCTTCATTTTCCGGCTGGTCATGTGGATCGCGCACCATCGAACGCAAGCTGCACGGACAGTCCGCGCCCGCCGATGCCTGGGCCGAAGTGCAGCGTCGCGTCGAAGTATTGAGCGATACGCGCGACAATCGAAAGTCCCAGTCCGGTCCCTCGCGCAGTCACGTTCGAGCCCCGGAAAAAGCGATCCGTAATCCGCTCGCGTTCGGCCGGGGATACGCCGGGCCCATCGTCGGACACGCTCAGCACGATCGTTTGCCGTTCGCGTGCGATCCCGACGGCGATTTTCCCGCCCGCGCCACCGTATTTGATTGCGTTGTCCAGCACGTTGTCGATCAGAATGCGCATCAACGTCGCGTCGGCGCGGACCATCGCCGCGTGCGCGGCGTCGAACGACAGGTCGATGTCTTTCTGTTCCATTTCATCGTGCCGCGCAAGCACGGCGTCCTGGGCGATCGCAACCATGTCGACGTCGGCCGCCGCAATTTTTTCGTGTTCGTCGAGACGTGCGAGCAGAAGCAACTGTTCCGCAAGCCGCGCACTGCGGTCGACGCCTTGCGCGACACGCTGCATCGCGACACGCGATGCCTCGGGGTCGCATGACGAGAGCGCCACTTGCGCTTGCACCTTGATCGCGGCGAGCGGCGTCTTCAGTTCGTGCGCCGCGTCGGACGTAAAGGCGCGTTCGCGGCTGAATGTGGCTTGCACGCGCGCGAGCAACTGATTCAGTTCTTCGACCAACGGCCTGACCTCGACAGGCTCCGGCCCGAGCGCGATCGGATCAAGGCGCGTCGCATCGCGCGCGCGCACGGCCCGCGACAACGCCGCAAGTGGCGCAAGGCTTCGTCCGATGCCGACCCACACGAGCAACGCGAGCACCGGAAGTCCTATCAGCATCGGCCGCGCGATTCTTCCCGCGACGCCGCTCACGAGGTCGCTGCCCGTGAGCGCGGGCTCGATGAGGTCGATGGTCCTTCCGCTATCCGCATCGCGCACTGAGACCGCGTTCCACAGCGCGTCGCCGACGACGAAAGTGGACAAGCCATTTGCGTCGGGCAAACTGCGTTTGTATGCGGAAAAGCGCCCGAAATCGGGACTGCTTGCAACGATTCGGCTGTCCCGGTCGCGGACTTCCAGCAGCGCCCGGCGAGGAACCTGGTCGCCATCGGTGTTCGAACTGGAACCGGGGCCGTCCGGGTATTCGTTGCGCACGTCGACGCCGCTGGAGGCCACGCGCGCGAGACTGCTGGTGTCCAGCGGCGTTAGCAACGACGCGATCTGGAGCAGTCGCGTGCGGTCCCATTGGCGAACTTCGTGCGCCGTCTGGTGGTAGCTCCACGCGATCGCAATGCACCAGACCACGCCGATGCCCGGAAGCATCAGCGCGAGCAGGCGGGCGCGGATGGAAGTGGTCATGACAATTTATCCATCACGTATCCGAAACCGCGCACCGTCTTGATGAGGTCGCCGCCCAGTTTCTTTCTGAGGTTCGAGATATGCACTTCGATAGCATTGCTTTCGATCTCCGAATGCCATCCGTACAGACTATCTTCGAGACGTGCGCGCGATTGAGGTTTGCCAAGATGAGCGAGCAGGTGATTCAGCATGGCCCACTCTTTTGCCGTGAGCGAGACCGGCGTGTCGTCGACGGTGACGGTTTGCGAAAGCGGGTCGACGCGCAGGTTCCGGTACTCGATCGCTTCGGTACTGCGTCCATGCGAGCGGCGCACGAGCGCGCGGCAGCGCGCGATCAGTTCGGTCAGATCGAACGGCTTGCCGAGATAGTCGTCGGCTCCCGCCTCGAGGCCGATGACCCTGTCCGCCACCGTGCCCTTCGCCGTCAGCACGATGACGGGCACGTCGTTGCCCGAATGCCGAATCGCGGCCAGCACTTCGTTTCCTGACATGCGCGGCAAACCGAGGTCCAGTACGACGAGCGCGTAGCTCATCGTGCGCAACGCGAGCAGCGCCTCGACGCCGTCGTGCGTCCAGTCGACGGCGAATCCTGCCTGACGCAGGCCTGCGTCGACGCCGCTACCGATCAGGTCGTCATCTTCGACGAGGAGAATACGCATCAGGTGCTCCACGAGATCAATCGTTACTCGATACGACACGCAGTCTAGCCGTTTCCGCCTGGCGGGCATACCGGCCGCCGCTTAAGGTTTTCTTCAGGCAAGGCCAGTACATTTCCGGGTGGCGACGGGTCTGTCGCCTCAATACACTAACGCGTGTGGCGAGCATCGATCTCTCCGGCCGCTTAACACTCTCAGCCTATCTTGACGAAACTATCTGTCCAATACGACGGCATTGCCCGCACGCTGCACTGGCTGATCGTCCTGCTGATCGTCGCGCAGTTCCTGCTGGGCTGGACCATGCCCGACATCCATCGCGACACCGTGCCAGAAGGGCTGATCGCATGGCACCTGAAGGTGGGCGCCACGATCGTCGCGGTGATGGCACTGCGCGTTCTGTGGCGCATTAGCCATCGATCGCCGCCCGAAGATCTGCCCAAGGCGGTCGCCATGCTTTCGCGCGCGACCCACGTGTCGCTTTATGTCGTGCTCGTAAGCGTGCCTGTGCTCGGCTGGATCAATGCATCGTCGAGAGGATGGACGGTCGCGCTGCCCGGCGGCGTGCCGTTACCGGCCCTCTCCGCGAAGGGCGCTTCGTTCGGGCATGCGATGGGCGACGTCCATGGCGTGCTCGCCTGGGTCCTGCTCGCGCTGATCGCGGTCCATATTCTGGCTGCGCTTTTCCATCACCTCGTATTGAAGGACAACGTCATGCATCGCATGGTGCCGTGGACCGTGCGATCGTCTGCGCGCCGCAAGCGGACTGATTGACAAGGCGAGCCGGGACGATCGATGCGCGTGACAAGGCCTATCGCCGCATTCGTCCTGATCGTCGCTCGCGACGCGCGATGCGGGCAGTGGGAACGAGCACATATTTTCCTATACTCCTGAGGATACCGAGGCGAGAAGCGGCGATCCGCATTTCGTCGCCGCATACCCGGCAAACCGAGATCCGCCTCAAGCTGCCTCCCGCTCGCCGAGCCTCGGCTATCTCGCTGTCTATCCCCATCTCCATGCCAGAGATCCTTTAGCGCACCGCCGCCTGCCACACGCGTCTGCTTGATGTACGTCAAGCGGCCGCCCGTCAATGCCGCCCATGATGAACCGGTGATAGCACGCCGCGCCTCCCGACACCGCTCGCAGAGGCCGGGCACCCGATGGGATGGAGGCGGATATGGCAGGCTCGCAGGGCGCAACGGATGCGCCACGCGCATTTTCGCGAATCGCGGTCGCATGCGAACGCGGCAGCGGTCTGCTGATGCTCGCGCGATTCGCGCTGATGTTCGCGGCGAACAATCCCGCTGTCAGACTGATTGACATCGTTAGCAACCCGGCATCGCTGTTTCCGACGCTGATGCTGAGCTACCCCGACTGGAGCGAAGCGCATCGCGCGATGACTCATGCGGCATCGACGATGTTGAGGCAGGCATCGGCCGAACTGGCCCGCGCCGGCATCGACGTGGACACGCAGTTGCTCGACTCGCCGGCCCTGCATATCGACACTGCCGTGGTACTCGGCCGCGCCGCGACGTGCTGGCAAGCCGATCTCGTGGCGATTTCGTCGCCCTCGCGCAAGCACCATTGGGCCTGCCATTTCAATCCGGAGGAAGTGGCCGCCTCGACTCACTGCCCGGTGCTGTACGTTCCCAATTCGCAGCTTTCGACCGAGATTCCACGCCGCGCGCGCGTGCTGATACTCGTCGACGGCAGACACGCGTCATTGCAGATGCTGCGCGCCGCGTTGCCATCGGTTCCCGCCGATGCGGAGTTGAAGGTCGCCTACGTGATCGACGGCCTGTTCCATCTGCGCACATGGTGTCCGCGCGATCTGCTGCGCCGCCTGGGCGAACGCGCACTGGAAGCCGCCGCCGGGGTGCTACGCGAGCACGGTGTCGATGCGCGAACAACCTTGCTCGAGACGCAGGGCGAGCTCGACGACGTGCCCGATGCCATTTCGCGCGAAGCGAAGCAGTGGAAAGCGGACGTGATCGTGATGGGGCTGCGCAGCCGGCATGCGCTTTCCGAAACGTTGCCGGGACGTGTGGCTTCCCGCGCGCTACGCGACCCTCCATGCGCGGTGATCGTCTATCCGCCGGCATGGGTCGCGGAAAAGCTCGCACAGACTATCGACGGCCCCATGGTCGCCACCGGCATGGAGCCGCCGCCGATCATTCTTTAGACGCATTGTCCGATTTCATCAGCGTTCACTGGAGGTCATCATGTATCAGAAGATCCTGGTTGCCGTAGACGGCAGCGACACGTCGAAGCAGGCATTGAACGAGGCGGTGCGTGTCGCGGCGATGACGCACGGCAAGGTGCATGCGGTTTATGTCGTCGACCAGGCCGCGCTCTTTCCCTACGCGGGCTACTACGATCCGGTGGCGATGATCGATGCGTTCCGCCGCGACGGACGCATTGCGCTCGATGATGCGTCGGCCCGCTTTGCCGCCGCGGGTATCAGCGGCGAAGCGGAGCTCGTCGAAACCGAATCGGTCAGCGAGGACGTCGCGCATTGTCTGCACCGGTGCGCGCAGCGGTTCGGCGCCGAGCTCGCGGTGATGGGCACGCACGGCCGGCGTGGCATGCAGCGCGCGATTCTCGGCAGCGTCGCCGAGCGCTTCGTGCGCCTCTCCGAATGCCCGGTGCTGCTCGTGCGCATGGACGACACCGATGCGAAAGCGCCAGCGCAGGAGTGACAGGCGCAGCCATACGGAGAGCCGACATGAAATTCCTTCGTCAGTGGCGCATCTCGCTAGCGATGAGCGCCGTATTGGCCTCGATGATGGGGCTTGCCGCCGCGTTGCAGGGCATGGTGACCAGCGACGAAAAGGTGTTCTATGCGGGCAGCGTCGCGTTATGCGGCGGACTCGTCGCCGCTACGGTGCTGCTCGAGAGGGTGCGCAACCGTCGAAGCTGAAGGCGCCATGACTCGCCGCCTGTCGGCACGGCCTGGATCAAAACAACATGAAAGGCATCCTCAGACTCGCGTTCAAGCTGCTCGTGAACGACAACGCGAAATTTACCGCGCTGATTATCGGCATCACGTTCGCCGTCTTCCTGATGGTCGAGATGACATCGTTGTTCGCCGGCATATTGAACAAGTCGTCGTCCACGGTTATCAACGTGGGCGCGAAAATGTGGGTCATGGACCCGGCGGTGCAGACCATAGCAAGCAGCATCGGCATGCCCGATTACGTGCTCGATGCGGTGCGCAGCATCGATGGCGTGAAGTTCGCCGTACCGCTGTATTCCGGGGCCGCGCTGGTCCGCTTGCGCGACGGCACCTACCAGGCGGCCACCGTGATCGGCCTCGACGATGCGAGCCTGTTCGGCCGCCCGAAAATGAAAGCGGGGCGCATCGAAGACATCTACGCGGAGAACGGCTTCATCGGCATCGACGATGCCGAGTATCCGAAGCTGCATAGCCCGGCGCTCGGCGCCGACTTCGAGTTGAACGATCACCGCGGCGTGATCGTCGGCATCGCGACCGTCGCGAGCAGCGGGCTGTTCGGCACGCCGACGCTTTATACGACGTACAAGCGCGCGATCCAGTATGTTCCGCCGACGCGCTACACCACCTCGTACATTCTGGTCGAACCGAAATCGCCATCGGACGTTGCCCGCATCAAGGCTGGAGTCGCCGCGCTCGGTTACGTCGCCTTCACCAAGGCCGAGTTCATGCAGCGCATCTCGCGGTTCTACAAGTACGAGACCGGCCTCGGCACGAACATTCTGCTCATGACGCTGATCAGCTTCATCGTCGGACTGTCGATCTCGGGGCAGACGTTCTACACGTTCATCCTCGAGAACCTCGAGAAATTCGGCGCATTGAAGGCGATTGGCGCGAAAAGCCATGAGCTCGTCGCCATGATCCTGTTTCAGGCGACCTTCACCGCGCTGACCGGCTACGGCCTCGGTGTCGGACTGTGCGCCGGCACGATCACTCTCGCGCGGCTGCGCTTGCCGGGCTACGCAGCGATGATCACCTACGGCAATCTCATGCTGGCGTTCGCAATGGTCGTCGTGATTGCGGCGCTGTCGAGCTATCTCGGCGTGCGCCGCGTGCTGCGCATCGAACCATTCGACATTTTCAGGGGCTGACGATGCCGGCACCGGCGATCGACGCGCGTGGGCTCGACAAATGGTTCGGCGAAGGAGAGGCGCGGACCCGGGCGCTGAACAACGTGACGATGCAGGCGCATTTCGGAGAAATGCTGCTGATCGTGGGCCCGTCAGGCAGCGGCAAGACGACGCTGCTCAGCGTGATTTCCGGCATCCTGCGGCCCGACGGCGGGTCGGTGCGGATCGACGGCGTCGATCTCTGGCAGCAACGCGCGGATGCGATTGCCGAGTTCCGCCTGAACCGGATCGGCTTCGTGTTTCAGGACTACCACCTGTTTGCGCGCCTGACGACGCTCGAGAACGTCGCGATCCCGCTGATCCTGAAGCGGCGCGACTGGGACGACGCGCTTGCGCAGGCGCAAACCTGGCTCGACGTCGTCGGCCTGAAGAATCGCGCGAACCTGCCGCCGGTGAAGCTATCCGGCGGCGAACAGCAGCGCGTCGCGATTGCGCGCGCGATCGTCAGCGAACCGGATCTGCTGATTCTCGACGAACCGACCGCGTCGCTCGACGGCGATACCGGCCGCACGATCATCGAGTTCGTCAAGCATAAGGTGCTCAACGCGCATCGCTGCGTTGTCGTCGTCACCCACGACAGCCGTATCTTCGACTACGCGGACCGCATCCTGCACATGGAAGACGGCCAGCTGCGAAGCATCGACGAGGGAGGCGGCAAATGAAGCAGAAACTCGTCTTCGCCGCCGCGTTCGTCGGGTTCGTCGTCAGCGTCGTGGCGGCGTGGGTCTACGGCATCCAGCAACCGCCCGAGCCGCCCGTCTTCGATCCCGCATCGAATCCGTATGCGCACGGCGTCTACGCCACAGGTATCGTCGAGAGCGACCAGCCGGCGGGCTCGAACATCAATGTCTATCCCGATGTAACCGGGCCGGTCACGCGGCTTTTCGTGCACGACGGCGATGTCGTGAAGCGCGGCGATACGCTGCTCACGATCGACGACTCGGTGCAGCGCGCCACGGCCGCGCAACTGGCCGCGCAGGCCGATGCCGCCCAGGCGCTGCTCGACGAGCTGCGCGCGCAGCCGCGGCCCGAGACGCTCAGCGTCGCAACGGCGCAGGTGCGTGCCGCGGCCGCCAGTCTGAAGATGGCGCAAGACCAGTTCGACAAACAGCAGCGTGCTTACGCGATCGAGCCGAAGGCGGTCAGCCGCGACACGCTCGACAATGCGGCCAACGGCGTGAAAGTGGCGCGCGCGAATCTCGATGTGGTCGAACGGCAACTCGAATTGACGCGCGCGGGCGCGTGGATCTACGACGTGCGCAACCAGGAGAAGCAGGCGGCCGCGCTCAGGAAGGCAGCCGACGCCTCGGCCGCGCTGCTCGATCGCTATACGCTGCGCGCGCCGGCCGACGGCATGGTGTTGTCGCTGAACGCTGCATTGGGCGCATATCTGTCGCCGCAAGGCGTCTACGACACCTATGCGCAAGGCAACGCGCCCGCGGTCGTGCTCGGCTCGCATGCGAACCAGCTCGCGGTGCGCTGCTATGTCGACGAGATTCTGATCAACCGTCTGCCCGATCCGCACGCGCTGAAAGCGCGGATGTTCATCCGCGGCACGCCGGTGCAGGCGGCACTGCAATTCGTACGCATCCAGCCGTACGTCACGCCGAAAATCCAGTTGTCGGATCAGCGCACCGAGCGTGTCGACGTGCGCGTGCTGCCGGTGATCTTCCGCGTGGTGCCGCAGAACGGCGTGCGGATTTATCCAGGCCAGATCGTCGATGTCTACATTGCCTCGAACTGACGCGATTCGCGCGCTCCGCGCAACGCGGCGGCGGCGCCGCGATCGCATGCTGCGCGCGTCGCCGGCGAGGGCTGTGTGGGCCGCGAGCGGCGCGATCGTTGCGACGGTCGCGGCACTGTCGATCGCCGGCTGCGCGGTCGGGCCGGATTTTTCGCGTCCGCCCGCGCCGCGTGTCGATCAGTTCGTCAACGGCGCCGCGCCCGCAACGACGCTCGCGGCTGCCGGCGCGACACAGGTATTTCGCCCCGGTGCGCCGGTACGCAACGACTGGTGGACGCTTTTCGGCTGTCGCGCGATCGATGTGGCCGTCGACGAAACGCTGACCGGCAACCAGACGCTCGCTGCCGCGCAGGCGACGCTGCGGCGCAGCGAGCATGAATTGCGCGCGGGCGCGGGCATATTCTTCCCGCAAGTCGACGCGCAGTTCAGCGCATCGCGGCAAAGGTTCGCGCCACTGCGATCGGGAATCGACGTGCCGTCGTCGATCTTCAATCTGTTCACGCTCTCGGCAACGGTCTCGTATGCGCTCGACATCTGGGGCGGCGAACGGCGGCAGGTCGAGGCGCTCGCGGCGCAAACCGAGGCGCAACGCTATGCGGTCGCAGCCGCGTATCTGACGTTGAGCGCGAACGTCGTCAACACGATGATCGCGCGCGCCGCGTATCGCGACGAGATCGCCGCGACCGAAGAAATGGTCGCGCTCGTCGGCCAGCAGATCGATATCACGAACGCGCAGGTGATCGCCGGCGCCAGCGCTTACTCGGCCGTGGTCACGCTCGAGAACGAACGCGCCACGCTCGAAGCATCGGTGCCGGCGCTCGCGCAGAAGGAGGCGCAGGCCGACGATCTACTCGCTTTGCTGGCCGGACAGTTTCCATCCGAATGGCACGCGCCGCCGGTATCGCTCGCCGATATCGCAGTGCCGGCCGATTTGCCGCAAACGCTGCCGTCGACGCTCGTGCGCCGGCGTCCCGACATCCTGCAGGCCGAGGCTGCATTGCATGTCGCGAGCGCCAATGTCGGCGTCGCGACGGCCGCGCTGTTCCCGAACATCACGCTGTCGGCGAGCGGCGGTTTCGACAACACCTCGATGCATAGCCTGACGGACAGCAGCGGACGGGTCTGGAGCATCGGCGCGGGAATCGTGGCGCCGCTCTTTCAGGGCGGCACGCTCTGGCATCAGCGCAAGGCTGCGCTCGCGGCCTTCGACGAATCGAACGCCGGCTACCGGCAGACCGTGCTTGCCGCGTTCGCGCAGGTTGCCGACACGCTGCGCGCGCTCGAACACGACGCCGCCGCGCTCGACGCGCAAACGCGCGCGGTCGACGCCGCGGGCGAAGCGCTGCGCTTGCTGAAGACCGGTTATGAGGCCGGTACGGTCGGCTATCTCGAGATTCTGATCGCCGATCGCCAGTACCACGAGGCACGCATTGCGTGGCTGCAGGCAAGCGCGCAGCGCCTGCAGGATACGGTTGCGCTCTATGCAGCGCTTGGCGGCGGCTGGAACGAAGAGCCGCCGGCCGCAGCGGTGCCGATCTCGAATTGAACCGCGCCCGAATCAGACGAGCGGGGCTTTCAATTCGTGAAGCTAGATCGATATTCGATTCGTTATCCACACTCTTGTGACGCAATGTCCGCATTCGCGGGAAGTCCTATACGCGAGGAAGATTCTGCACACGTTCAAGCGAAAGTGTTTAGCCTGTTGTGAATCAGGGCTGAACGTCCACGCAAATTCTGGCGATTAGCGGGAATGTGCTTCGTTATCGAATGCCGTTTTAACAGTTACAGTGCGGTTGCCGAATCGGATAGGGAATAGATCGGGGGTTCCGCTGTTCTACGGTTGGACCTCGATAATTCTTCGGCAACCTACCTGTGACGCAATCTCATAGCATTCTCTTTCCCGCGCTGGTGCTGGCAACGTGGACCTGTATCTGGCTATGGGGCATCGGTCTCGCTGAATTCCTGTTTGCGATCGCAATCGGCATTCCGCTCAGGAGAACTGCTTGCTGGACGCGAACGCGGGTAATGGTATTCGATGCGCACAAGGATGGCACATGGATCGGACCCGACCGGTCCGGTTTGCTGCACGCCCCGATCATTTTTTATGTTTTTTCATTGGCGCTCACCATAACGCAGAGTGGAAACAGGTTCGATTATTTTATAGGCTGGTGCTATACGTTACTACGCATCGCATGCAGCCTAAGCGAAGTGCTTTCGAATGGGCTTACGAAAAAGCAGATCTTGCTATATTCGTCGAATGCAGCGCTGATCATTCTGTCGACGCATGTTCTTTTTGACATGTCGGGCAACTAGGCGGTAATAGTCAAATCGAGTCACTTCTTTGATCGGAACGGGCTTTTGCGACAGTTCTGTTTTTGCGCGACCGCGAAGTCAGTATCGCGCGATCGGCAAACGGTCGAACGTCGCGCTGCGCCATGTGTTCTGCCTGCCGGCATCCTGCCCGGCGTTCAGTATCCACATGGGACGCTGTTTCAGGCGTTATTGCGCAGCGGCGAACTGCGGGCGCTGCGACACGCGAATACGGTGATGCTTTCGCTTGATCTCGATCAAGGCCGGCGCGGCCGGTACGGCAAACCATTCTCCCTATGGCCGGTTCGCAGAGCATGAGCGCCGCTCGTGCGGAGCGGGACCGGATGAACCCATTCGAGGAGAAACCCATGCGTGCAATCGACGTGATGACCACTTCGGTCATCTACGCAACCCCTGAGATGAACATACGCGAAGCGGCCGGCCTGCTCGCCGAACATTCGATCAGCGCGGCGCCGGTCGTCGATGCCGACGGCAATCTGGTCGGTATCGTCAGTGAGGGCGACCTGTTGCATCGTAGCGAAATCGGCACCGGCGCGCGCCGGCGCTCATGGTGGCTGCAGTTCCTTTCGTCGACTCGCGAACTGGCGCGCGAGTACGTGAAGGAGCACGCGCAGACCGTCAAGGACGTGATGACGACCGACGTAATGACGGTCTACGAGGACACGCCGTTAGGCGAGGTCGCCGAACTGCTCGAGCGGCACCGGATCAAGCGTGTCCCGGTGCTGAAAAACGGCAAGGTGACGGGCATCGTGAGCCGTGCGAATCTCGTGCGCGCGTTGGCGAGCATCGAGCCGCCCGCGGCGCCGCTCGTGACGCCGGACGATGCGAAACTGCGCGAGGCGGTGCTTGCCGCGATGGCAGGCGAGCGCTGGGGACTGGCGCGGGAAAACGTCATCGTTGCGGACGGTGTGGTGCATCTCTGGGGCTCGATCACGAGCGACGAGGAGAGCAAGGCGCTATGCATTGCCGCGCAAAGCGTACCGGGTGTGAAGGAGGTGGTCAGCCATCTCGCGTACCCGGCTCCGTTTCCCGCAATGTAACGCGCGGTTTTCCGCGTGCATTGCCCATGGCATGGAGGCCGGCTTTGAACCGCGTTCACGACAACAAGCCAACATCGGCCGCGCTGCGTCGCGACAAACAACCTCAACCGCATACCGGCGACAGCTACCGGGCGCCGCTGCGCGTGCCAAGCGGCACGGGCTGCCGCGAATGCGGCGCCGTTTACGACAACGGCCGCTGGTTGTGGTGCGCCACGACGCGACGCACCAGTCAGCTCGTATGCCCGGCGTGCCGGCGGATTCTCGAGCATGCCCCCGCGGCCGAACTGTGGCTGCAGGGCTGCGGCTATCTCGATGCGCACCGCGATGAGGTTCTCGCGCTGTTGCATCATCAGGCGCAGGGCGAGCAGGAGCGCCACGCGCTCGAGCGGCTGATGCGCATCGACGAGCAGGCCGGCGGCATGAAGGTGACCACGACCGGCACGCATCTGCTGCGCCGGATCGGCGCTGCGCTGCTACGCACTCACCACGGCCGGCTTTCGATCGAGTATCGCGACGGCGATGGCCTGCTGCGTGCGCGCTGGAGCCATGCGGACAGCGACGTGTGACCACGTTCCCGCGGGCGGCCGAAGCGCCGCCTCGCCTCGCGCGGCGGCTACTTCGCTACTGCGCATCCGCAATCGATTCAGGCGGCAAGCTCGGCAAGCAACCCCAGCCGAGCGGCGCGAAAACTTCGCCGCCCGCCAATTCGATCTGTTCGACGAAAGCGGCCAGGGTAACACCGGCCATGATGTGCAGCGGCTCGCCATCGAGAAAACTCTCGGTGCGCAGCCATGGCGCGGCGCCCTCGTTGAGTTCGTACGCGCTGCGCGCATGGCCGTTGCGGCCCGATTCGGGAGGGAAGAGCGGCCCGTCGAACGTGACGCAGGTCAAGCGTGTTGCATGGCGTCGCGCCGAACGCCGGCGTTTGACTTGCGTCAACGCGCGCTGCCCGCAGGGCCGTAGGCTAGATGTGAGTTCCCGATCCGCCCCGCGCGATCATGTTTCGCACAGGTGTCCGCCATGCATATTTCCTTTCCACACGATGCGCCAGAGTATCGCGGGCGCGACCTCGTGGTCGCGTTTGCGGCACTCGTCGACGGCAAAGCGGTTCAGTGCGCGATCACCGCAGAGGCGCTCGAGGACCATTTCGGCGCGGCATCGCTGCGAGAACCGGATCTCATCGACGCCTTCATTGCACATCGTTTCGAAATCGAACAGGCCGCGGACACAATGCTCAACGAAGTGGGGGGCAACCCGGTACTGCTGCACAGCGGATACTTCCGCTTCTACCCGCACGCGCAAAACGGCTCGCGCGACGGCGTCGATAAGGAGAGGCCGAGATGAACAGCGATACGTCGCCGTCGGCATGGGATCTGGACGAACATCGGTTCGACGCATCCGCGCCCATGGAGCAGCAAGTGCGCTTTGCGCTGCAATACGCCGTGCTGGCCCCGTCGAATCACAACGCGCAGCCGTGGCGATTCATCGTCGACGCAGACACCGTTGAACTGTGCGCCGACCGCACGCGCGCATTGCCGGTGGTCGATCCGTTCGACCGCGAACTGTTGATCGGCTGCGGCGCGGCATTGCTCAATCTGCGGGTTGCGTTGAGTCATTTCGGGCTCTCCTACGCGATCACGGTGTTTCCGTCCGAACTCGATCCGGACATCGTCGCGCAGATCAAGGTGTCGCACGACGGCTATCGCGATGCGGGGCTCGCCGCGCTCTTCGGCGCCATCACGGAACGGGTCACGACGCGCGCGCCATTCTCGGGCGAAAACGTGGCAACGGCACTGCAGGCGAAACTGATCGATGCGTGCGATACGGAGGGCGCGATCGCGTGCTGCGTCGATGCCCGGTCGTCGCGCCAGGCGATCGCCGAGCTGATCGAAGAGGCCGATCACATCCAGTTCGCGGACCCGCGCTTCCGGCGCGAGCTGGCCAGCTGGATCCATCCGTCGCGCACGGCGGACGGCATGCCCGCGTACGGAGCGTCGGTGGGGCGCATGCTCGACCTCGCTGCGCCGTTCGTCGCGTCCGCCTTGCGGGTGTTCGACATGGGCGCGGGAGCGCCGGCCACGGACCGGCGTTTTATCGAAGGCTCGCCGCTGCTGGTCGGCATCGCCACGCGGCAGGACAATCGCGCGGAGTGGGTCGCCGCGGGTCAGGCGCTCGAGCGCATGTTGCTCGTTGCGGCATCCGAAGGGCTCACGGCGTCTTACCTCAATCAGCCGATCGAAGTCACCACGCTGCGAGAACCGCTGCGGGCGCTGCTGAAGGTCGACGCGATTCCGCAGTTGCTGCTTCGTGTCGGACGCGGTCCGCAGGTCGGTCACTCGCCGAGGCGGCCGATGCCGGACGTCGTCGACTGAGCGATGCGGCGGCGCCTCGTTCGAAGCGGCTCCGTTGCACATCCTTTGCCGGATCTGGGCCGCCGCACGCTCGGCTTTTCCGGTTTGTGCGTTCAGCGCGGCAACGTTTGCGCGGCGCGCGCAATCGGCGAATCGAGCAGGCGCAGGCCGAGCTTCGCTTGCCGCGATGCTGCGCGATGAACACCGGCGCCCGAGAGTTGGCCGCTAGCTGCGCGACCAGCTGCGACAGCGCCTCGATGCCGCCATGCGACGCACCGATGACAAAAATTCTGTCCTTCATGAATGGCCTCGCAATTGGGGTTTGTTTCCATGATGCTGGCGCGTTTGCGCATCGGGCTGACGTTGGTCAATCGTCAGAATGGATCCCCAATATTCGGCCGCTTCGATGCGCGAGAGCGGAACTTCGGTATCGAACCTCACGGCGAGCGTTCTTTCGTCGGCCGTCAGCGGTTCCGCGCGGGTGCGCTGCATTTCCAGCACCGCCAGGTCCGCATCGGACAGATCGTTGCGTGCCCGCGCGCGGGCGCTCACGCGCGCTGCCATGCACGCGTCGCTCGCGTGAAAATCGAGCAGCACGGCGCGCACGCCGAGCGCATGCGCGAGCTCCAGGAATGCAGCGCGGTGTTTGCGCTGAAGAAACGTGGCGTCGACGATGACGCTGTAGCCATTGCGCAGGATGTGCTCCGCTGTCTCGAGCAACGCGCCGTAGACGCGGTCGATTTCGTCCGGCGCGTACGAGTCGGCGCGCAACGCCGCCCGCCCGGGCGGCGCGTGCGTGCCGATCCGCTTGCGCTGCGCATCGCTCGAAAGACGTATCGCGGGATAAAGATCGGCCAGCGCACGGCTCGCCACCGATTTCCCCGACCCCGAAAACCCATGGCATAGCAGCAGACACCGGCGCTGGCCGGTCGCGGTTTCGTTGACGGCAGCGACAGCCGTATCGAGATAGCGCTCGCTTGCGGCGCGCGACGCCGGTTCCTGCGGACCGAGCCGCGCGACGTACGCACGCACGAGCGCGCGGTACACGATGTAAAAGCGCAGCGGGACGAGCGCGCCGTAGTCGCCGCTCGTCTCGAGCCAGCGATTGAGCATGCGCGTCGCGAGATCGGCCCGACCCGATGCGCGCAGATCCATCAGCACAAAGGCGAGGTCGTTGGCGATGTCGATCCAGCGCAACGCATCGTCGAATTCGATGCAATCGAACATCAGCACGGTGTCGCGCCACCGCACGATGTTGTTCAGATGCAGGTCGCCATGGCAACTGCGCACGAAGCCCGTTGCACGGCGCGCGTCGAGCGTATCGGCTACGCATGCCAATTCGGCGGCGCACCAGCGGCGCAGCGGCTCGATGCGAGCCGCGCCGATATGCGTGGCGCAGCCGTCGAGCACGGCGTCGCATTGCGCGCGCAGCAGCGCGGCGCTGCCGAGCGCGTGCCGCGGCACGTCTCGCGACGCGTGAAGGTGGCACAGCGCGAGCCGTGCCGCTGCGCGGTCGATATCCGCGCGCTGCAGGTCGCGTCGCGCGAGCAGCCGCGAAAACAGCATGCGCTCGTCGAAGCGTCGCATTCTGACCGCGTATTCGGCGCCGCCTGCACGGCTTGCGGCAACCTGCCTCGCGCGGCCCCCGGGCGCGATACGCACGAGGCCCAGATAAAGCGGCCCCGCAAGGGTCCGGTTCAGGCGCAGTTCGGCTTCGCAGCTACGCCGTCGGGCGTCGGCGTCGGTGAAATCGACAAAGCCGAATGCGACGGGTTTCTTGATCTTGTACGCAAACCGCCCGGCGAGATAGACAACCGACAGATGCGTTTCGCGGCGCTCGATGCGTCCCGCGGGGTGCAGGTAGAAGTCCGGCCGGCGCAGCGTGCGCTCGAGCGCGCGCCATGCGCGCCGCGCGGCGCGCTGGCGGTTCGCCGCGTGCAGCGTGGGGGTGCCTTCGACGTTCGATCGGATCATGGTGGGGTCGCATCGACGGTTGGTTTCGCGGCGCCCGGTGTTTCGCCCGTACGCGTGTCGCGATAGATCAGGTAGCGCTCGCAGCGGCATGAATGCAGCGCGCTCGCGGGCAGCGAGATGCGCGGCGTCGGTGGCGCTCGCGCCGCGCGCAAGGCTGTCCCAGACCTCGGCCGAGCCGATCGCAGCGCGCGTCGCCGCGAAATCGAAGCGCGCGGGATACAGGCGACCACTTTCGTCAGCGACGCGAGATCGAACGCGGTGTCCGCCGTCATCGGCTCGTCGCGAGGCAGACGCGCGCGGTTGCCTGCGGCGAGCCGGTACAGCACGCGTTGCGCGTCGCCCGCGAGCACGACCGCGCCGGGCACGCGGCCGGCTGCGATCTGGCCGGCGACGATGCGCTGCGCTTCCTCGCGCACTGGCGCATCGAATGGATCGTGCGTGCCGGCTGCCGCGCCCGGCGACGTCAGCAGCACGGCGCACAGCAGCGCGGCGCGCGCTGCGCCTGCGTGGCGACGCCTCATCGCGGCAACTGCGCCGGGTCGTAGCGATTGCGCGGGTTCCATAGCATCCAGCCGTTGGTGTGCTCCGCATCGGCGGCATCGACCTGCGCACGGATTTCGTCGGCATCGAACTCGTGATGGTCGAACGCGTAGTCGCGAAACGCCTGCAGCCACGGCCGGAAGCGCACACCGGGCAAACCGGTGCGCCGCTGCGCCTCGGCCAGCGAGCGGCGCACGATCTGGCCCGGATCGGCGGTCGGCCGCGTGCAGCCGGGCAGGCCCCAGGTGAAGCCCGACGGGTACAGCATCGGCGAGATGTAATCGAGCGCGGCGCCGAGCTGCTCGATCTGCTGGCCGATCGCCGTATCGTCGGCATTCCAGCAGACGTAGCCGAAGATGTCCGCCGACACGAACACGTTGTAACGGGCCAGACGTTCGCGCGCGGCGCCGAGGAAGCCGGTGATGGCCGCCGTGCGGTTCGCGCGCGTGTTGGGCTCGGCAAAGCGCAGGCCGGGCGCGTCGGGAAAGCGCACGTAGTCGAACTGGACTTCGTCGAAGCCGAGTCGCGCGGCTTCCTCGGCGAGGTCCAGATTGTGCGTCCATGCCTCGCGCACGAACGGGTCGATCCACTGCAACTGCTCGCGGTCGCGCCAGACCTGTCCCTGTGCGTCATGCACCGCCCAGGCGGGATGAGCGTCCGCGAGCGGATCGTCCTTGAACACGACGATGCGCGCGATCAGGTACAAACCGTCGCGATGCAGTTCGGCGACAAGAGCGGCGAAGTCGCGCATCGGCGCGGGATGAACCGGCAGTTTCGCGGCCGCGCCGATTGCGACGCGCGCGGCGCTCGGATAGGGCGTCATGCCGCGGTCGCCTTTTACGTCGATGACGAGCGCATTGATGCCGTTGCTTTCCTGCAGTTTCACCGCGGCGTCGCGCAGTACGGGACTCAGCACGCCATAGACGGACAGATAGACGGCCTTCGGCCGGAACGGCGTCAGCACGACCGTGACCGGCGCGTCGCCCGTCACCGGCGTGCGCGCGCGTTGATAGCCGGGTGCGCGCGCATCGATCACGGTGACGCCCGCCATGCTCGCGAAGCGGCCGTCCGCTGCGACCTTCTGCGCCGCACCGTCGACGACGACCCAGGCGTGCGGTATCGGCTTGCGCGTCGCGGCGTCGATGACGACGCCGCGCGTCTGCACGGAGGCCGTCGCAGGGGCCGTCTGCGTGCCGGCCGCCGCTCTCCCGCACGAGGCCGCGGCGAGCGCCAGAGCTGCGCAAGCGGTTCCGAAGGCCGCTCGCCAGCGCGCGCTCATCGCTGCGCTCCTGGGCCTGGCGGCGAACCCGTCTTCGTTTCGCCGAGCAGACGGCCGAGCAGTTGCGGCGTGCAGCCGTCGACCATCAGGAAGCGCGGCAGCGCGAGTGGCGCATCGGTGCGCCACACGCGGCGCGCTTCGATGGTCAGCCCGGCGACGTAGCCGCCTGCGCGGGCGAGCTCGACGAGTTCGTCGTCATAGATGCCGAACGGCCACGCGATCGTATCGACATGACCGCCGACCTCGCGCTCGATCGCTTCGCGCGAGTGCGCGAACTGCCGGCTCGCGAACCGGCGGAATTCGTCCGGCGACAGGCGGCGCCGCTCGACATGAAAATCCGGATGCCACCAGCTATGCGATTGCACGTCGAAGAAGCCGGTCGCCTTGAGGGCGCGCAACTGGTCCCAGGTCAGCGCGTACGGCGCGTTCGAGATCGCCGATGGATAGACGAACAGCGTGACGGGAAACCGCTCGCGCAGCACGATCGGCATCATCGCGTCGTACACCGAACGATGACCGTCGTCGACCGTCACCGCGACCGCCTTCGGCGGCAGCGTCGCCGCGCGGTCGCGTACCCATGCGACGATGTCCGCGAGCGGCACGATCTTGTAGCCGTGCTCGCGCAGAAACGCGAGATGCGCCTCGAAAGTCGCGATGCGCACGGTCATCGAATCGTCGGCCGACTGCGCGAAACGGTGGTAGACGAGGATCGCGACCACCGGCACGGCGGCGTTGCCGGCGACGGCGCCGTCCGGCAGCGCTGCGAATGCGGCCGGTGCGGCGGGCGCGAGCAGCGGACAGAGCACGCATGCGATCGCCACGACGACGCGCAGCGCAAGCTCGTACCGGACCAACGGCGCGGCGCCGTGATGCACAGCCGGGCGGCAGGCCATCAGAACGTCCGCGCGAAAGCGTCGCTGCCGTCGCTGCCGGCTTGCCGCATGGGCGGGCGCGCGATCATGCAATCGGTCGTCAGCAGCAGCGATGCGACCGAGATCGCATTTTGCAGCGCGGTGCGCGACACCTTGACGGGATCGACGATGCCGGCTTCGATCATGATTGCCTGCGCGAGCGTGGTCGCCGTCGTGGTCCCGTCGCCCGCGACTTCGCTCGTGCGCGTCGCGACTTCGCGCAGCAGGCGCGCGCCCATCTCGGCGAACGGGTCGGTGAGGTCGACCGCGCCCGCGACGACGACGCCCGAGTTGGCGACGAGCGGCGCCGCATCCGGCTTTTCGACGATCACGTTGCGCCCGCCGGGCCCGAGCGTGACCTTGACGGCTTCAGCGAGCGCATTGACGCCATTCAGCAGCAGCTGGCGCGCGTCCTGATGAAAGACAAGGTTTCTGGCTGACACGATGGGCTCCGTGGATGGATTCGTCGCTGACGGGCACGGCCGCGCTGCATGCCGTTTTGTTTCGATCATTGAACCGGGACCGCGCGCGCACGCTGTTGATCTGCATCAACGGACCGGCCGCTGGATCCGCCCCGAGCGGCCACCCGGGGGCCGCGCGCCGCTCGACGCGCGCGGGCGTTGATCGATATCAAATCGCGCACTTCGTGTTGCGCGATGCTTCAGGGGGAGCGCGGTCCGTCGCCGCATCGACCCACGGTGCGAGGTGCGCGGACAGTGCGGCCGCAGCGCGTGGCGCACGGGAGGGCACTGGATCATGAGCGAACTGGCAACGGCAACTGCTGCCGATTCCGTACGAGCGATTACTCGCGTCACGATGGCCGTCGATGCTTCGCCGGCATCGCAGCGGCTTGCCGCGTATGTGCGCGATCTGGTGCGTCCCGGCATGCATGTGTCGGTGGTCGGCATCGCGGAGAATCCGCGCGTGCTCACGCCGCAGCTGGCCTTCGACGACGCGATGCTCGCGACGGCGCGGCAGGGCATGCGCCGCGCCGTGCGCGATGCGTTGGGACGCGCGAGCGGCATCGTCAGCGCAAGCGGTGCGGACGTCGACGCGCGTCTCATCGACCAATCGCACGAGGACGGTGCCATCGCCGATGCACTGGTTGCCGACGCACGCACGTTTCATGCGGATCTGCTCGCGGTCGGAGCGCGGCAGCATCGAGGCATGCTGCGCTGGACCGACGCCAGCGTCTCGAGACCGGTTACGCGCGACGCGCATTGCTCGATGCTGATCGTGCCCGAGCGCTTCGAGCGCAAGCACACCGGGCCGCTCGAGCGCATCGTGTTCGCGATCGACGGCAGCGCCGCATCGCTGCATGCGATGCGTTACGCGCTGCAACTGGCGCCGGCGCAAAGCCGGTTGCTCGCAGTCTATGTCGTCGATCGGGCACTGCGGTTCCAATCGATGCCCGCGCTGCTGCTCGAGGATGCGTATATCGCCGAGGGCGAGCGGGCGCTCGGTCACGCGGCGACGATCTTTGCGCGTTGCCCGAATCCGTCGAAAACCGCGCTGCTGTCGACGCGAACCGTGGGCGACGACATCGCCCATGCGCTCGTGCGTGAAGCGATCCGCCTGCAGGCCGACCTGCTCGTGGTCGGCACGCACGGCCGGCGCGGACTGTCGGGCTGGCTGCTCGGCAGCGTGGCGCGGCGTGTCGCCCGGCTCTCCGACGTACCCGTGCTGCTCGTGCGGCCGACTGCCTGACCGCTTCGCCGGGACGCATTGCGTCGCGCTGCCGCTTGACCTGCGTCAAGTGCGGGGAGCCGTACGCGGCTACGCTCGGTGAGGCGGGTCGCCGGTGTGACGATCAGCTGTCGATCGGCGCCTGACGCGCCGTTATGGCGATTTCCATCGGATCGACGTCACATCCGACGTCGCAATGTTCAACCGATTGAACCGGCAAGGAAACCGAAATGGACGCAGCGAGCATTTGCACACGGGACGTCGTCTCATGCCGCCGTGACACGACGCTACTGGACGCGGCGCGGCTGATGCGCGACAGCCATGTCGGCGATCTGATCGTGGTCGACGGGCCGCCCGAGCGCGCATCGCCGGTCGGGATACTGACCGACCGCGATGTGGTGCTCGCAGTCGTCGCGCCCGGTGTCGATCCGTCCACGCTATTCGTCGGCGAAGTGATGAGTTCGCCCGCGATACTCGCGTATGCATGGGAAAACCTGTGGGAAGTCGCGAGCCGCATGCGGCTGCACGGTGTGCGCCGCATGCCCGTGATGGGCCAGTCGGGCGAGATGATCGGCGTGATCGCATTCGACGATCTGCTCGAAGCCGCGTCCGGCCTCGTGTCGTCGCTGTGTCACGCGGCGGGGCGGCAGCCGTATTTCGAGGAAAAGCGCCGCGCTTGACGCAAGGGAATCCGCATCGCACGAGGGCTGTGCCGGCGCTGCCGGCATGCCCTGCTCAGGCCGCCTCGCACGCGCGCAGGCGGTCGCTCAACACGGTGGCGAAACGCTGCAGCGATGCAAGCGAGCCGACCACGCTTTGATATTTTTCGCGGCCGATCTGTGCGTCGAGAAGCACGAGCATGCCGGCGTCGCGTGCGAGTGCGAGCAGTGCATCGGGTTCGTCGAAGACAGGCGGTTCGCCGCATGCATGGACCGTCGGCACGGACGCAGCCGCGACGGCGAGGCCGGAAAGGGCGCAAGCGCAGGTGACGTTGGACATGGCGAGTCTCCTTCTGTCAGGCGTTCGATGCCGCTTTTGCTGCGCGGCACCGATGGCATCCGACGTAAGCCGGATCGGTAACCAAAGTATGGTGCGCGCTCTTTCGCGATCCAATCAGGCGCCTCTGAAGTCGGTGTCATCCGCGACTGGCGACCTGCCGCGTAGTCCTACAGACAGTCGGCCGCTGCACCGCCGAACACGTTTTCACTACTGCGCCATCCATTGACCTGCGATCTTCACGTAGGAGCGCTTGACCGCCGCCCATGCCACGCGGTGCGCGATTGCTTCGCGCCGCACAGAGGCTGCGTATTCATCATATGCGGCGTTGAATGCGGCGCGGTAAATGTCCTGCGCGTGCGGCGGAAGATGATTTCGCACCGACGCGGGCAAGTCTTCGTTACTGGCATAAGGCATATCGTTCTCCGCGGTAGAAGCGCCGTAGCTGCCGGGCGCGCCAGGCGCGGACGTGACGCAAGCGTGCGCCGTGTGAAGACGTCTTCGCTTGATGCCGGTCAAATCGGGCCCGCGCATGCGCACTACGCTAGTACACGAGAACCGGGCGGCAACGCGATCTTGCGGGCATCGCCCTTCCTTATTCCGGTAATGGCGAGGACGCGCGTATGAATCCCATCAAGCCCGACAGTCAGATCAGACAGGAAGTCGAAGACGAACTGGCCGCCAACGCGGCCGTCGATGCAAACCATATCGGCGTATCCGCCTCGAATGCCATCGTCACGCTATCGGGCGAGGTCGCGAGCTACGCCGAAAAACTGGCCGCGGAAAAATCGGCGATGAGCATCTCCGGTGTCGACGCGGTCGTCGTCAAGCTCGATGTGAAGGTGCCGCAAAGCAACCGGCGAACCGACGAGGACATCGCGGTCGGCGTACGCGGCGTACTCGACTGGATCGCGGGCCTCGACGAATACAGCGTCAAGGTCAAGGTCGAGAAAGGATGCGTGACGCTGGTCGGCGAACTGCAGGATGCGTATCGCAGCCGCATTGCCGAACAGCACATCTCCCATATGCGGGGCGTGGTCGGCGTGTCGAATCAGATCCGGATTCGCGGCACGGCGTCGTCGGTCGACATCGAGCAGAACATCCGTAAAGCGATCGAGCGGCACACCGAACGCGAATTGAAGCACATCGGCATCGAGATCGAGGACGGCAAGGTTGCGGTGTCGGGGCGCGTCAGTTCGCCGGCGGAACGCGCGCTCGTGTGCGGCGCGGCACGCGGAACACGCGGCGTGACGGCAGTCGAAGACCGGCTCACGCTCGCATGAGGCAAGGCCGGCAAGCTCCGGCGCATCGTATCTATCGGAACAGCAGGAGAACACAGTGAAGACGCATGGAAGCGTAAAGCGCGACGTCGAGCAGGAGTTGCTCTGGGACAGGGGCGTCGACGCGCGCGCGATCAAGGTCAAGCTGGTCGGGGGAGCGGTCGCACTCAACGGAACCGTCCTGAACAACGCACAAAGAAACGAGGCACTGCGGGCTGCCCAGCGGGCCGCGCCGGACGTGGTGATTCATGACAATCTGATCGTGAAGTGTCCTGATAACGGCCAGTGTGCGGACTCGACGCTGGCCGACGAGATCCGCGCGACGCTCGAGCAGTGCGAAAGGCTGCGTCATGCGGCGATCGACGTCGCCGTGGCGGACGGCCGCGTGACGCTCACGGGGCTCGTCGACGCGCCGGCGCAGCGCGACGAGGCCGCCGTGCTGCTGAGGGATATTCCGGGCATTGCCGACATCGAAAACCGGATCGCGACGCGTTTGGGCGAAGCGGAACGCACGGTCGCGGACAGCATCGCGACGGCGCTGCAAGGGTCCGGGTTGCATGCGGCCGAATCGATCGTCGTCGATGTGCGCGATGGCATCGTGCGCCTGACGGGCACCTGCAGTTCGACGAAGCAGAAGGAAATCGCCTGCGAGGCCGCGTGGAAGGCAAAGGGCGTGCGCTGGGTCGTGGACCAGTTGCATATCGGCTGAAGGAAGGAGACGCATATGAACTGGCTACTCGAGTATTTCGCGCAAGCAACCCCCACGCTGAACCTGACGCTCTGGGCACTTCAGCCCGCGGTGCTCGGGCCCGATGGTCCGATCGTCAAGCCCGTGATTTCGCTGCCGTATCCGGGCATCGAACTGACCTACCGCGCCGCCGACGAAGTCCGGCGCGGCGAGCGTGTCTACGAATGGCCGGCGCGATACGAAAGCGCCGTTGCGGCCGGCGCCGCCGCGCATGCCGAAGCGATTGCGGACCCATCCGGCTTCTTTCGCGAAATTTCGATCTACGCGCCATCGGCGATCAACCGCGAACCGGTGGTCGTAATCAACCGGAATTTCTCGTTTGCCCCTGTATTCGCAGCCGACGGAACACCGGGCTTCGTCGGCGAAAGCATGCCGATCGAGGACGCGAGGCAGCCGGCGAACCAGATGAAGCTGCCGTGGTTCTTCTCGGGCTACGTCAGCATCTGACCGGTTCGCAAGGCCGCCGGTCAACGTAAGGAGCGACACATGAGCGATCAGGACGAACTCGTCGTCTGGTTCGAGGACCTGCGCCGCAACGACGTGCCGCGTGTGGGCGGCAAAAACGCTTCGCTAGGCGAAATGGTGAGCAATCTTGCCGCGTCCGGCATACGCGTTCCACCGGGTTTCGCGACGACGGCGCGCGCGTACTGGGACTTCATCGATGCGAATGGTCTGCGGGACACGATCGCCGGCCTGCTCGGCGAGTTCGCCGGGAACCGGCGCGCGCTGGCGGAGACCGGCGAAGCGATCCGGCACGCGATTCTGCGCGCGCAGTGGCCGGCCGCCACCGCAGAGGCCATTTGCCGAAGCTATGAGGAACTGGCCTCGCGCGTCGGCGGCGATGACCCCGACGTCGCCGTGCGTTCGAGCGCGACCGCCGAAGATCTGCCCGACGCGAGCTTTGCCGGCCAGCAGGAAACGTCGCTGGCGATTCGTGGCACGCAAGCGCTGCTCGACGCGTGCCGGCGCTGTTACGCATCGCTGTTTACCGATCGCGCGATCAGCTATCGCGAAGCGAAAGGATTCGATCACCTGAAAGTCGCACTCTCGATAGGCGTGCAGAAAATGGTGAGATCGGATCTCGGCGCATCGGGCGTCGCCTTTTCGATCGACACCGAGACGGGTTTCGACCGGATCGTGCTGATCGACGCCGCGTGGGGGCTCGGCGAAAACGTCGTGCAGGGCACGGTCGATCCCGACGAATACGAGGTGTTCAAGCCGCTGCTCGACGAAACCGCATGCGCGCCGATCATCGGCAAGAAGCGCGGCGGCAAGCTCAAAAAGATGGTGTACGCGAGCCGCGGCCCGCATCCGACGAAGAACGTGCCGACTTCGAAGGCGGAGCGCGCGGCATTCGTGCTCGCGGACGCCGACGTGCTGCTGCTGTCGCGTTGGGTCTGCGAGATCGAGCGCCACTATGGCCGGCCGATGGACATCGAATGGGCGAAGGACGGCGTGAGCGGCCAGCTGTTCATCGTGCAGGCCCGCCCCGAAACGGTTCAGTCGCGGCGCGAGGCGACTGCGATCAGAACCTTCCGCATGCGATCCGCGGGTCGCGAACTGCTCGCGGGCGTGAGCGTGGGGCAGGCGATCGCGGCGGGACCGGTCTGCGTGATCGAAAGCCCGCGCGACATGGCGCGTTTCGTCGATGGCTCTGTGCTCGTGACCGCTGCGACCGATCCCGACTGGGTGCCGGTCATGCGGCGCGCGTCCGCGATCGTGACCGATCACGGCGGCCGGACCTCGCATGCGGCGATCGTGAGCCGCGAGCTCGGGCTTCCCGCGATCGTGGGCACCGCCCACGCGACGCGCGTGCTGCACGACGAGCAGGATGTCACCGTGTCCTGCGCGCAAGGCGAGGTCGGGCACGTCTTCGAGGGAACCGCGGACTATCAGGTCGAAGAGATCGACTTCTGCGCGATTCCTCGCACGGACACGCGCATCATGCTGAACCTCGCCAACCCCGACGCGGCCTTGCGCTGGTGGCGCATGCCGGCCGACGGCGTCGGACTTGCGCGCATGGAGTTCGTCGTCAGCAACCACATCCGGATTCATCCGATGGCGCTCGCGCACTTCGACGATCTGAAAGATGCCGAGGCCGCCCGCACGATCGCGGAGATGACCGAGGGCTACCGCGACAGAACCGACTATTTCGTCGACCGTCTGTCATGCGGGCTCGGCCGTATCGCCGCCGTGTGTCATCCGCAGCCGGTGATCGTGCGCCTGAGCGACTTCAAGACCAACGAGTACGCCCATCTGATCGGCGGCGCCGCGTTCGAGCCCACGGAGGAAAATCCGATGCTCGGTTTGCGCGGCGCGTCGCGCTACTACTCGCCGCGCTACCGCGACGGATTCGCGCTTGAATGCCGCGCGCTGCGGCGGCTGCGCATCGAGATGGGCATGACCAACGTCATCGTCATGGTGCCGTTCTGCCGCACGCCAGAGGAAGCCGACCGCGTGCTCGAAGCGATGGCCGAACATGGCCTCAAACGCGGCGAGGCCGGCTTGCAGATCTATGTGATGTGCGAAATTCCTTCGAACGTGATTCTCGCCGACGAATTCGCACGGCGTTTCGATGGATTTTCGATCGGCAGCAACGACCTCACGCAGCTGACCCTCGGCGTCGACCGTGACTCGGCGGAACTCGCTGCGCTATTCGACGAGCGCAACGACGCGGTGAGGTGGATGATCCGCGAAGTCATCGAACGTGCCCATCGCGCCGGTGCGAAAGTCGGCCTGTGCGGCGAGGCGCCGAGCGCGCACCCCGAGTACGCGCGGTTCCTCGTCGAGTGCGGCATCGACTCGATTTCGGTCAGCCCCGACAGCTTTATCGCAGTCAAACGGCACGTGGCGCAGGCGGAAGCGTCGCTGCGCAAGCCACAGGCGCCTCGCGAGGCGCTCGAGGCTGCACTTCTTTCGGGCGAACGTCGATGAACATGCTGACCGTCACGCTGAACCCGGCCGTCGACATTTCGACGTCTGTCGAGCGGATCGCCGACACGCACAAGCTGCGCTGCGCCGCCGCGCGCCGCGACCCGGGCGGCGGCGGCATCAATGTCGCGCGTGTGCTGCACCGTCTCGGCGCCGACTGCACCGCGTTTCTGCTCGCGGGTGGAGGCAGCGGCCACACCTTGCTCGCGATGCTCGCCGACGAAGGACTGCACACCCAAGCGCTCGAAATCGCCGGCGAGACGCGCGAAGATTTCTCGGTGTTCGAGACCGCGACCGGCCGTGAATATCGCTTCGTCCTGCCCGGCCCGGCCGTTGCGCCGGACGAGTGGGCCGCCTGCCGGCGCCGCGTGCAAGCGGGGGTCGGCGCGGCGCGCTTCATGGTGTTGAGCGGCAGTCTGCCGCCGGGATTGTCGCGCGATGCGTACGCGCAACTCGCGCGCGACGCATGCGAGGTTCGTCCCGACATCCGCATCGCGGTCGATGCGTCGGGGCCGGCACTTGCCGCCGCGCTCGACAGCGGGCTCGTCGACATCGTGAAGCCGAGCCTCGCCGAATTGCGCGAGCTGACCGGAAAGGCGCTGTCCGACGCGCACGCGCAAGCGGACGCGGGCCGCGCGTTGATCGAAGCGGGCAAGGCGCGCATCGTGGCGATCACGCTCGGCAGCCAGGGTGCGCTGCTGGTCACGTCGAGGCAGACCTGCTTCATGCCCGCCGTGCCGACCGAAGTGCGCAGCGCGATCGGCGCCGGCGACAGCTTTCTGGCAGGCCTGCTTTGGGCGCTCGACCAGGGCGCGTCGGATGGCGAGGCGTTGCATTATGCCGCCGCAGCCGCGGCTGCGACGCTGCGCCAGCCGGGTACGCGGCTGTGCGACGCGCGCGACGTCGTTCGTGCGTACGCGAAGGGCGAAAGACCGCTCGTCGTGAACGGCACGGCGGCCGGTATCGCCGACCTTTGCGCAAAGCGTTGACGTACCGCGAGCCGGGCCCGCGCGAGGTCCGCGAGGTCCGCGAGGTCCGTTATCGCTGCAACGGCACGTGTATTTCGTCGCGCAGTTCGCGCACCTCCGGATGTTCGCGGGCCGCCGCGCACGCAAGCGCGCGTTGGCCAACCGTAGGCAGCGTGCCGCTCAACGTGACCGTGCCGTCTTGCGCCTGCACCCGGATGGCATCCGCATGTCGTTGCGCATCGCTGCGCAGTGCCGCGCGAATCTGCCCGAGCACCTCCATCTGGACCTGGCGGTCGCTCACGCGAAGCCGGTTGACGATCGACGTGACGCCCTGGAGTGGAATGACGACCGCCTCGGCGAGCTTCTTCTGGTACGACCAGTCGACGCGGCCGGTCAGCGTGAGCGCGCCGTCGCGAACGCCGACTTCGACCATTCCGCGTGGCAGGCACGCTTTCCAGACAAGCGCCGCCAGCGCCGCGTCGCGCAGGACGGCATCGGCGCGCCGCGCGGATGCGGGCAACCGGACCGACAGTTCATTGTCGACCGCCGCGAGTCCGTCGACGCAACGCGTGGTCGAACACGCCGCCACTTTCGCGGCGTAACTGGACACGGTGCCGCGCAAGGTCGCGCGGCCGCCGCGCACGTCCACGGTGATCGATTCGCGCTCGAGCAGCGGGTCATGACGCAGATTATCTGCGGCCCGTCGCGCCAGTTCGTGATCGGCCGGCGTGATGCACGGCGTTGTTTCTACCGAGGCCATGTTGATTTCCCCGATCCGAGAAGGTGTTGGCGAAGGGCAAGCCGAGTCATGGTGTCCTGCGGTCCATCGTCGCACGACGGTCATTTCCGGCGTTGACCCAGATCAACGGCCGGACATCGCGCGCCGCTCGCCGAGCGCGCGGTTGCGCAAGCCGTATCGCGATGCCGGCCGTGTCAGCGCGGCGACAGTTCGACGATCTCCGCGGTGATCTGCTCCTGGCGCAAACGCTGATGCTCGATTCTTAGCCGGCGCGCCATATCGTCGATGTTGCGGCGAGCGGCCATCATCGCGCGCATGCGCGCCTCGTTTTCTGCGGCGAGCGCGAGCACGATCGCCTCGCAAATCTGCGTGTAGACATATTCTTCGGCGAGGCTTTCCTGCAGTGGTCGCGGGGCCAGCGTGACGAGCGGCGGGAACGGGCGGGTCACCGGCCCGAATCGCGCGAAGTCGAACGGCAACAGCGACGTCGTGACGATCCGCGCCGCCTCGACGGCCTGCGGCGCGCCATGCACGAGCGCGACATGCGACACATCCGCATCGCCGAGGCGGTCATACAGTTCGTTGACGATCCGGTTGGCGATCTCGGGCACGGCGTTCGCATGCGCAGCCATTTCGGATGACCAGGCAACCGGTACGTCGAGCTCCGCGGCGGCGAGCCGTGCGCGTTCGCCGATCACGAGGTATGCCGTGCCGGTTGTGGCTGCACGTTGCGCGGCCTCTATGATGCGATGGTTGAACGTGCCGACGAAACCCTGTTCGGTGCCGATCGCGACAACGATCTGCCCGCTCGCGGGCCGAGCGTTCGGCGCAGCGGGCGATGCAGGCGCGGTCAACGTCATGGCATCGGCGATGGCGGCGGCAATCACCTCGGCGCACGCGCGGATGCCCGACAGACGCTCGAGCGCGTCGCGCGCACGCGCCGCGGCGATGCCGCGCATCGCGGTGACGACCGACGACAGTTCGTCGACGGTGCGCGCGCGCGCTTCGACGTCTGCGAGCCGATTGGTCATGGGCCGCTCCGTGCATCGGTCGAGCGGGCCGCGAGTTCGCGGGCGATACGCACGAGTTCGCGCCGGGCGGACGGATCGAGCGCGGCACCGGGCGCGACAGCGCGGGCGCCCGCTGCGATGTCCGCTGTGATGTCCGCTGTGACCCCCGCAGCGTCGAGCCGTGCGGGCAGCGCATCGCGAATCGATGCCAGCGCGTCCAGCGGACATTCGTCGAATGCGCCGTCGGACAATGCCGCCAGCAGGGCGAGTTCGTCGATGGGCCGCAGCGGCGAAAAGCGCGGCTGCGCAAGCAACGCACGAATGCGCGTGCCGCGCGCGATCTGCGCTTTCACGCGTGCATCGCTGAGGCCGCCGAAGCGCATGAACATCTCGAGTTCGAGGAATTGCGCGTAGTCGAGCCGCAGCCGTCCCGACACATCGTGCAACGCCGGTGTTTGCGCCTTCCCGCCGACGCGGCTGACACTGAGTCCGATATCGACGGCCGGGCGCTGGTTCGCGGCGAACAACCGTGCGTCGAGCACGATTTGCCCGTCCGTGATCGAGATCAGGTTCGTCGGTATGTACGCGGCCAGGTTGCCCGCGTCGGTTTCCGCGATCGGCAGCGCCGTCAGCGATCCGCCGCCGCGTGCGGGGCACAGCTGCGCCGCGCGTTCGAGAAGACGTGCGTGAAGGTAGAAGATGTCGCCCGGATAGGCCTCGCGACCGGGCGGCTCGCGCGCGAGCAGGGCGAGCTCGCGGTGCGTGGCCGCGTGCTTCGACAGGTCGTCGATGACGACCAGCGCGTGCTGGCCGCGGTCCCTGAAGAATTCGGCCATGCTGAACGCGGCAAACGGCGCGATCCATTGCAGGCCCGGCGGATCGGCCGCCGTGGCGACGATGCAGATGCATCGCTGCGGCGCGCCATGCGCGCGGATCGCCTCGATCACGCGTTCGACGGCCGTGGCGCGCTGGCCTATTGCGACATAGAGGCAGATCACGTCCGTGTGTTCCTGGTTGACGATCGTATCGACCGCGATCGACGTCTTGCCCGTCGCGCGATCGCCGATGATGAGCTCGCGCTGGCCGCGGCCGATCGCAAACAGCGCGTCGATCAGCAGAATGCCGGTCTCGATCGGATCGGATACGAGCGCGCGCTCGATGATCGATGGCGCGGGGCGCTCGATGGGCAGCGCGACCGTGCATTCGGGCGGCTCGCGGCGATCGAGCGGCCGGCCCAGCGGATCGACGATGCGTCCGAGCAGGGCCGGACCGACCGGCACTTCTACGACGCGTCCGGTACCTGAAACGCGCGTACCCGCGGCGATGCCGGTATCGCGATCGAGCAGGACGCAGGCGATCGCATCGCGATCGAGCGCAAGCGCGAAGCCCGATTGACCGCCTTCGAAATGCAGCAGCTCGTTGAGCCGCACGTGCGGCAGCCCGCTGATCCGCGCGATGCCGTCGGCGATCTGCTCGACGCGCCCGACGATTTCCGCTTGCGGCGCAAGGTTCGCGCGTGCAAGCGCGGCGCGGCTGTCGGCGAGCCATGCGTGCTGTGCCACGTCATGCATTGCGCGCGCCCTCGCTCGACAGCAGCTCGGACCGCACGCTTGCCAGGTCGTGCCGGAAACTGTTGCGCACGATCGCGTGCGGCGCTTCGAGTTCGAGCCCGGCGATCAATGCCGGCTCGACCTCGACCTCGAGCGCCGGCTCGAAACCGAGCGCGGCCGCCAGCGCCGAGCGGCAATGCGCGACTTCGCGCTCGCTCAGGTTGCGCGGCGCGAGCAGGCGCAGCGCGTCGCGTTGCGCATCGGGTCCGATACGGTTGTCGTGCGGCAGCGCCTGCACGGCGGCGGCAAGCGGCTCGATAAACGCGTCGACCTTAACGTCGGACGGGAGCCGTCCGAGCAGCCGCGCGGCGATTTCGAGTGCGAACCCGCTCGCACGCGCCGCATCGCCTTGCGCGGCATCGCGCTGCAGCGCGGCGATTTCGCCGACGGTCGACGCGCGCAGCGCGTCCGCATCGGCCCGTGCCTGCGCGAGCAGCGATGTCTTCAGGCGCTCGGCTTCGGCCGAAACCTCCTGCAGCGCTTGCGCGCGGCGCGCGGCGAGCGCGGCCAGTTCGGCGGCGGCCTGCTTGCGCTCGCCGTCGGCCGCAGCGCGCGCGTTGGCCGCCTCCTGCATGAGCGTGGCCACGGACTGCTGCCGATCGGCGATGATCTTCGCAACCGGCTTGAACAGAAAGCGCGACAGCAGCCACACGAGCACCAGCACGTTGACGGTCTGAAAGCCGAGTGTCCACCAGTCGATTCGCATGATGCGTCTACTTCGCGAAAGGATTCGCGAACAATACGAGCAGCGCGACGACGAGGCAGTAGATCGCCATCGTTTCGATCATCGCGAGGCCGACGAACAGCGTGCGCGAAATCGTGCCGGCCGATTCGGGCTGGCGCGCGAGGGCGTCCATCGCGGCGGCCACCGCGCGGCCTTCGGCGAGCGCGGGGCCGATTGCGCCGAACGAGACGGCGACGGCCGCCGCGGCGATGCTGATCAATTCGAGCCAGTTGGTCATGATGCTCCTTGACGCGGATGCGATGCGACGGCCGCGTCGTCCCCGACTGCGGCGCCGATGAAGACGGTCGCCAGCACGCTGAAAATGTAGGCCTGCACCGCGCCTGTCAGCAGATCGAGCGCCATCAGCGGGATCGGCACGAGAAGCCCGGCCAGCGACAGGACGATGCCGATCACGAATACGCCGCTCATCACATTGCCGAACAGACGCACGACCAGCGAAAAGGTGCGCGTCATCTGCTCGACGAGGTTGAGCGGGATCATGATCCACGCGGGCTGCGCGAACGATGCGAGGTATCGCGCGAGGCCGCGCGCGCATACGCCGTAGTAGATCGTCGCGCCGAGCACGATGCAGGCGAGCGCGGCATCGGTCTCGAGATGCGCGGTCGGCGGCTCGACGCCGGGCACGAGGGACGACCAGTTCGACACCAGGATGAACACGAACAGCGTGCCGACCAGCGAGCGATACGGTGCGGGGTCGGTGCGGATCGTGTCGCGAATCTGCGCATCGAGCGACGTCGCGAGCAATTCCAGCGCGGCCTGCAGCTTCGACGGCGTCGGCGACAACTGCCGCCGCAGCGCAAGCAGGGCGCAGGCGATCAGCGCCATCATGGCCCACGTGGTGATCACGGGCGCCGAGATCGGCACGAACCCGATCGTCACGAGCGGGCCGGTTGCGAGCGGCGAATGCATCATCGTGCCCACCTCGCGCGCCGCACCATCGCGTGCCGGGCCACGACGATCGCGACGAGCGCACTCGCCAGCGCGGCCGCGCCGAGTCTGGCGAGGCCGTAAAGCACGAGACCGAGCAAGGCGAAGCGGGCCAGTTGCAGAAGCACCGCGCAGCCGGTTGCGCTGCGTGTATAGCAACGCACGTTCACGAGCAGCGCCGCGAAGTACGCGACGCCCGTTGCGCCGCCCGCCACGGCGCCCGTGGCGATCTGCAGGGCAGGGGAAAGCGCAGGCGACAGCGGCATGGGTCAGCTCCTCGTACTTTGCCGGTGCATCCATCGCCACGCGCACCATAGGCCGATCGCCGCGCCGATCATCAGCAGCGGCGCCGAGAAGAACACGCCTGTGCCGAACCGCCGGTCGAGCCAATGGCCGAGCCACAGGCACAGCAGCGCGGGGAAAACAATGACCCAGCCGAGCATGCCGATCTGGCCGAGGCGGGACCCGAGCGAAGGCTCCGGCACGTCGCGCGCCTGCTGCTCGAGGCGCGCGGCCTTGCGCGCGGTCTGCTCGAGCACGCTGCTGTCGGGCTTGCCGTTGTGCGCGTACGCGTGCGCGCCGCGCTGGTCCGGCCGTGGCGGTTCACTGTCCGTCATGCGGGCCCCCTTCGTTTGCGCCGTCCGCGCGGCCCGCTTGTGCCCCTTCGGGCCGCAGATACTTCAGTATCTGGCGGATCGCCTGTGCGTTCAGGCGCATCTGTTCCACGCGCGCCCGGCGCACGGCGTCGAGGCGCGCTTCGCGCAGCGCCCGCATGCGCGCCTCGAGCGTATCGAGCGCCTCTCCGGGTTCGCCCGCGCGGCACGCGATGCTCACGTGCCCGCCGTCGACGACGCGCAGCACCGCGCCGCTCACCGCGCAGAAGCGCTTTTCGCCGTTTGCGGTGCGCCAGCGCAGTACGCAGGGCACGAGCACGGTCAGAAAGTCCGCGTGGCCCGGCAGGATGCCGAAGCTGCCGGTCGCGTCCTCCGCGCGAACGGCGACCACGTCCGTGCTGTCGACCAGCACGCCGGATGGGGTGGCGATTGTCAGGTGAAGCGCCGCGCTCCGCGATGGCACATTCATGACGCACCCTGTTCGCGCTCACGCGCTTCGTCCAGCGTTCCGGTCATGTAAAGCGATTTTTCGTGCCAGTCGTCGCATTCGCCGGCGAGGATCGCCTTGCATCCCGCCAGCGTGTCGGCGAGCGCGACGGAACGGCCCGGCACCCCGGTCAATGCTTCGGTCACGGCGAACGGCTGCGTGAGGAACCGTTGCAGCCTGCGCGCGCGGCCGACGATGCGCCGGTCGTCGAGGCCCAGCTCTTCCACGCCGAGCAGCGAGATCACGTCCTGCAGCTCGCGGTAGTGTTCGATGGTCCGCCGTACTTCGGCGGCGATCGCGACATGCTCCGCGCCGACGACGAACGGATCGAGCAGGATCGACGTCGATTCGATCGGGTCGATCGCCGGATACATGCCTTCGGCCGCCATCGCGCGCGACAGCATGACCGTGCTGTCGACATGCGCGGCGATCGTCGTGACGGCCGGGTCGGTGAAGTCGTCGGCCGGCACGTAGACCGCTTCGATCGCCGTGATCGACACGCCGCCGACCGACACGATGCGCTCCTGCAGCGCGCCGACTTCGCTCGCGAGCGTCGGCTGATAGCCGACTCGCGACGGCAGGCGGCCGAGCAGGCCGGACACCTCCGCGCCTGCCTGCACGAAGCGAAACACGTTGTCCATCAGCAGCAGGACGTCGCGATGCGCTTCGTCGCGAAAGTGTTCGGCGATCGTCAGCGCGGTAAGCGGCACACGCCAGCGCGCGCCAGGCGGCTCGTTCATCTGCCCGTAGACGAGCACGGTTCTCGGCAGGACACCCGATTGCCGCATGTCGAGCAGCATTTCGTGCCCCTCGCGCGAGCGCTCGCCGACGCCGGCGAATACGGAGATGCCCTGGTAACGCTCGACCATCGCATGGATCAGTTCCATCACGAGCACGGTTTTGCCCACGCCCGCGCCGCCGAACATCGCGGCCTTGCCGCCGCGCGCAAGCGGAGCGAGCAGATCGACGACCTTGATGCCGGTGGCGAAGATGCCGGTTGCGCTGTCCTGCGCGGACAGCGGCGGGGGAGTGCGATGGATCGGGCGCCGCGGGACGTCTGCGGGAAACGGTTCGCCGTCGTCGCCGGGCGTGCCCAATACGTCGATCAGGCGCCCAAGCGTCGCATCGCCTACCGGTATCGCAATGGGCTCGCAACCGGCGGTGGCTTGCGCCCCGCGCGCGAGTCCGCTGGTCGACTGCATCGCGAGCGCGCGTACGGTGTGCTCGTCGAGATGCGCCTGCACTTCGCCCACGATCGCGTGCCCGTCGTCGATTGCGATCGAAAGCGCCGTGTTCAGCGGTGCGAGCGAGCCCTGCCCGAAAGCCACGTCGACGACCGCGCCGCGCACCGCTGCGACTGTTCCGGCGAGCGTTTCGGGAGTGGACGGGACTTGCATAAGCATGGGCTCGGCGAGGGCAGGTGGGCGGGCGGCGACGCGCGCTAGCGTGGCGCGCAGTGCCGGGTCGGGCTCCATTGCGGCGGCGGATCTCGCCGCATTGGCTTCTTCGGAAGCGATCCCTTAACGGCTTTTTATCGCGCTCCGCCCTGGCTCTGTTTGATCACGATCAAGCGAGTACGCCGACCGGCGAGGCGCGCGTGCGCAAACCGGCTTGCATGGGAACCGCGAAAGCCGCGAAAGCCGCGAAGGCCGCGAAGGCCGTGAAACAGCGCGAAAGCCGCGAAAGCCGTGAAACCGCGCGGCGATTGCTTCAGATCAAGGCTCGATGCGGACCCGTGCATAGACTGGGTTCGAACATCCACTATGCGGGAGCATCGATCGTGAAACTTCCTTGGCCAGCACTCGTGTGCGGCAGCCTCGCAGCCGCGCTAGCCGTCGGCGTCGCCACCCCGTCGAGTGCCGGATCGGGACCGGCGAGCGAAGCCGGCGCGGCGCCGATCTTTTCGGGCAAGAGCCTGACGCGCGCGAATGCGATCGTGCTCGGCGTAGACCCTCGGCAAAACAGCATCACGCTCTGGGAAGACACGGGCGAGCCGGTCGTGGTGATGGTGGACAAGTCGCTCGGCGAAGTGAACAAGCTGCGGCTGGGCGACAAGGTCGAGATCACCTATAGCCGCGCGCTGTTGCTGCGCGCCGACAAATCCGGCGCGGATGCGATCCGCAAGCGCGTCGATTCCGACGTGACGAGCGCCGCGTCGGCAGGCTCGTCGATGTCCATGCATCGGGTCGAAGCGGTCGCCACCATCGCGAACATCGATCGCGCGAGGCGGCTCATCACGTTGCGCGGACCGAGCCGCACCGTCACGCTGCAGGCCTCGTCGGCGCGCCTGCTCGAGCGGCTCAAGGTCGGCGATAGCGTGCATGTCGATTACGTCGAAGCCACGGCGATTCATATCACGCGCGACGGCCTGCCGTTGCGATGAAGCGCGTTCGCGCGCCAACCGCAGATACAGGGATCGGCAATGCAATCCGATGCGACTACCGATCGCGAGCCCGGAGCACGGCGCGCGCGCTTTCCATACCGGCGCGTGATGATCGCGGCGTGGGATGGCCGTCTGCCTGCACGGCTCATCGACTACGCCACGGCCTGCTTCGATGCGGACGCGATCTTCCACGTCGTGGCGGTCGCGCCGCCCGACGACGACCCCGTGATGAACGCACGCTCCCGATGCGAGGCGTCGAACATGGTGCAGGCCGCATGCGGTCTGTTGACCGCGCGCGGACGCTGCGCGGGCGCTCAGCTGCTGACGCTCTCGCGTGCGTGGGCAAGCAGCGCATGGCTGCTTGCCGATGCCGCGTCGCATTGGGGCGCGGACCTCGTGCTCACGTCGTGCGCGGGCCCGGCCCATCTCGCGCGCGCCGCGCATTGCCCGGTGCTCGTGCTGCCCGATGCGGCATCGGGCCACCATGACGCGCCTCCACACCGCTTCTTCGTTGCAAGCGACGACAGCGATGCGTCGCGCGTGTCGGTCGACGAAGTGGCGCGCCTCATGCAAGCAGGCGACGCACTGCGCGTCGCGCGCGTCGTGCTCGACCCGGTCGGCGCGCCGCCCGTGGACACGCTCGACTCCGTCGTGCTGCAGGCGGCCGGGCACGGCAATCTCGCGCATGCGATCGTCGGCGCCGCGCTCGAGTGGCGCGCGGATCTGCTCGTGCTGGGCACGCATGCGGGCGAGCCGTCCGGAAAGTGGCGCTTCGCGAGCATCGCCGAGCAGGTCGCGCAGCTCGGCGCATTGCCGTTGCTGATGGTGCCGGCCGGCGCGCGCCGCTAAGCGCAAGAGCGCCGTCGACGAGCCGTTCTGGAACCGCTGGGGAGCCGATACGCGATGAAACGCCCGATGAAAGACCGCCGCAAGGAACCGGACAAGAGCCCACTGTCTTACGGCGTCGACATGGTCACGGTGGTAGCCATACTGCTCGTGGTGTTGCTGCTCACGGTCCAGCTGAACGGGTTGAGGAAAGCGGTCCATCCGGTGGCCTATAGCGACCTCATACGACTGATCGACGCGAAGCAGGTGGACGACCTCGAAATCGGTTCGTCGCGCATCACCGGCAAGCTGAAGGTGCCGGGCGCGGCGGCGCTGCTGCCGGCATCCGACGCGGCCACGCTCGACGTGCACGCCAATGAATCGGGCTTCGAAACCGAGCGCGTGGCCGACGACCGGCTCGCGGCCCGGCTCGATGCCGCGGGCATCCGCTATAGCGGCGTCCCCGACAGTACCTGGCTCGGCGCGTTGCTCTCGTGGGCCGCGCCCCTGATCGTGCTGTTCGCGTTATGGAGCTGGATTGCAAGACGTTCGTCCGGTCTGCGCGACTACTCGGGCATCGGCAAGAGCAAGCCGCGCCTCTATGTGCAGAGCGAGACGGACACCACCTTCGACGACATCGCGGGCATCGACGAAGCCAAGGCCGAACTGAGGCAGATCGTCTCCTTCCTGTGCGACCCGCAACGGTACCGGCGACTGGGCGGCAGGATTCCGAAGGGCGTGCTGATCGTCGGTGCGCCGGGCACGGGCAAGACGCTGCTCGCGAAGGCCGTGGCCGGCGAGGCGGGCGTGCCGTTTTTCTCGATCAGCGGGTCGGCGTTCGTCGAGATGTTCGTCGGCGTCGGCGCGGCGCGCGTGCGCGACCTGTTCGAGCAGGCGGAGCAGAAGGCGCCGTGCATCGTGTTTATCGACGAACTCGACGCGCTCGGCAAGGTGCGCGGCGCGGGGGCACTGGCGGGCAACGAGGAGCGCGAACAGACGCTGAACCAGTTGCTCGTCGAAATGGACGGCTTTCAGCCCAATTCCGGTGTGATCATCATGGCGGCGACGAATCGGCCCGAGATTCTCGACCCGGCATTGCTGCGCCCGGGGCGCTTCGACCGGCATATCGCGATCGACCGGCCGGACCCGACCGGCCGCAAGCAGATTCTCGCGGTCCATACGCGTCGCGTGCTGCTTGCGCCCGACGTCGAGCTTGCGGAGGTCGCGGCGCGCACGCCCGGCTTCGTCGGCGCGGATCTCGCGAACATCGTCAACGAGGCGGCCTTGCACGCGGCCGAGGAGGAAAAGCCGGCGGTCGAGATGAGCGACTTCGACGAGGCGATCGACCGCGCGATGACGGGCATGGAACGCAAAAGCCGCGTGATGAACGCGCAGGAGAAGCTGACGATCGCCTATCACGAAGCGGGCCACGCACTCGTCGCGCAAAGCCGCAAGCATTGCGATCCGGTGAAGAAAGTGTCGATCGTTCCGCGCGGCGTCGCGGCGCTCGGCTATACGCAACAGGTGCCGACCGAAGACCGCTATGTGTTGCGCCGTAGCGAACTGCTCGACCGCCTCGATGCGCTGCTTGGCGGCCGGGCCGCCGAGGAAATCGCGTTCGGCGATGTTTCGACCGGCGCGCAGAACGACCTCGAACAGGCGACCATGATCGCGCGGCACATGGTGGCGCGCTATGGGATGAGCGCACGCGCCGGGCTTGCCACGCTCGGCGATGTCGACGGCGACGATCTGCAGCCGGTATTCGCGCGAGCCGGCGGCGCGCATTGCAGCGAGCACACCGCGCAACTGATCGACGACGAAGTGCGCGAGCTGCTCGAAGCGGCTCACGCACGCGTCACGCAAACGCTCGTCGAACAGCGCGCGCTGCTCGAACGCATCGCGCAGCGTCTGCTCGAGCGCGAGGTGATCGACCGCAAGGAGTTGCTCGCGCTCGTCAACGGCGAGACGCCGGCCGCGGACGAAGCACGCGACGCATCGTTGGCATCGTTGGCATCGTCGGCTTCATTGGCGTCGTTGGCTCAGCCCGGTTCCGCGCTCGTCAAGTAGCGCTCCGGCACGCGGATATGCACGCGGAAGCCGGCGCCGGGCGCGCTATGAAACTCGATGGTTCCATGCAATTGCCTGACACGCTCGCGCATCCCGAGCAGGCCGAACGATTTGCGCCCGGCCGGGGCAGCGGCGGCAGCGGGCGCGCCCGTACCGTCGTCGACGATCTCGAGCTCGCAGATGCGGTTCGCGCGAGTCAGGCGAACCGACACGGTCTTCGCCTGAGCATGTCGGGCCACGTTCGTCAGGGCTTCCTGAACGATGCGGAAGATCGTCAGCGCGGCGAACTCGCCTATGCCGCTGTCGTCCGATACGTCGGCGCAGGCCTCGACGCCGTAACGTTTCGAGAAGTCGTCGGTGAGCCAGTCGAGCGCCGCGGACAAGCCGAGGTCGTCGAGCAGCGGCGGACGCAGATTCGCCGAAATCCGCCTGAGCGCGGCGGTCATCGCATCGACCTGCGCCTGCAGTTCACGCGTTTGCGGCAGCAGCTCGCTCGAACCGGCGACCGTCTGCAGCCGCGCTTCGAGCAACGCCACGCTCATTTTCAAAGCAGTGAGCTGCTGGCCCAGGTCGTCGTGCAATTCGCGCGCAATGCGCTTCTGTTCGTTTTCGCGTGCGATCTGCATCTGCGTCGACACTTCGCTTGCATGCTCGAGCGCCGCGAGGCGCATGCGCTCGGTCATGTCGCGCGTGACTTTCGCGAAGCCGAGCAAGCTGCCCGACGCATCGCGCACCGCCGTAATGACGACGTTGGCCCAGAAGCGTGAACCGTCGCGGCGCACGCGCCATCCTTCGTCCTCGATGCGACCGGTTGCGGCTGCGGTGTGCAACTCGCGGGCGGGCTTGCCCGCGGCGATATCGTCGGAAGTATAGAAAACGCCGAAGTGTTTGCCGATGATTTCTTCGGGCGAATAGCCTTTGATTCGCTGCGCGCCCGAATTCCAGCTCGCCACCAGCCCATTGGTGTCGATCATGAAGATCGCATAGTCGCGCACCGCTTCGATGAGCAACTGATAACGGTCTTCGATTGCGATATCCGGCAGCGATGGGTTTGCGCCGGAAGGTGAATCGTGAGGGGCCATAGCCACGCATCTCCACGCTGAATGAAGCCGCAACTCAAGGAAGGCGGCACATCAAGTCACGACATCGACAAAAGACTGATCTGCGTCAGGCGAATTCAGGTCGTGCCGACCGAACATCGCATACAGGCATCACGCACAGTGCATTCGCGTTGCTTTCGGAGGAGACAGAAATGGAACTGGACTTTCGCGCTCTGGAAAGAGCCGCATTTTCGGTAGTGGTTGCATTCGCTGTCATTTTGCTCGCAATTGTCATTCAAGGAAAGTATCCCGGGCTCGGTAGTCAGTTCGATGACGCTATGGTGCCGCACGCAGGCAACTTGCCGATGTGCGTCTTTTCCGCGGAGACGTTTGCGCGCGATACCTCGTTCGCGTGCGCGGCATTCGACTAGCAGAAGCGTTCGGCGGCACGCGCGTTTGGCGCGATCGGAGGCCGCTTGACTTACGTCAATGGCAACAGGACGGGCGCCGTTACGCTTGTTTGAGCGGTGCAGTATCCGATGCGCGCCGGACCGGCGCGTTTGCAGCCCAACCCCATCGTATCGATGGATATTCAAGGAGAGCAAGCGATGAGCAACGTGACGCGATATGACCCATTCTCGATCGACCCGGTGTCCGACCTGTTCCAGGGTCTGTTCCGGCCGATGCGCGGCATCCTGAATCAGGAGGACAGCGATCTCGCGTCGATGAAAATCGACGTGACGGAAAGCGACGGCGGCTACCTCGTCAAAGCGGAATTGCCTGGCGTCGACAAGAAAGACATCGACGTGCAGATCGACGGCAATCGCGTGTCGATCAATGCGAAAGTCGAGCGTAATCAGGAACAGAAGGAAGGCGAACGCGTGATCCGCCGCGAGCGCTATTCGGGCTCGTTCAGCCGTGCATTCTCGCTCGCGAACGAAGTGGACGAAAATACGGCGAGCGCCGAATACAAGGACGGCGTGCTGTCGCTTTCGCTGCCGAAAAAAGCGCCCGCCGATCGCAAGCGCGTGTCGATCAGCTAAAGCACGAAGAAGGCGAAAAAATTCTGCGCGCCTCCCGATCGCATGACTGCAGCGATCCGCGGCGCGCTTCTGTTTGCCGGCCCGCGGCGGCCGGCGTCCAGCGCCCAATGCCCGACGTGCGGCGTCAATCGGCAAGCGAACTCAATGTGGTTGCGCGTTTGCCTACGGTCTGGGCGAGTATCGGCAGTTCGTCTTCGTTCAGACTCAGCGCGCCGGCGAGCAGCGCGTGATTGATCCAGCCTCGCACGACGGTGGCGAGTCCGGCCGACGCACAGTAAAGCGAGACATTCTGCGCAATCGCGCCGGCCGCGACGGCCGAAAAGATATCGCGCTGCTGCGGCGCCATCGCGAGCAGCTTCGACATGCAGACGACATAGACGAGATCGAGCGGCGCGTTGCCGACAAAGTCCTGATAGCCGGTCATATTGCGCGCGTCGACCGCGTGCTTGAGCACGAGCCGGTGTGCAGGCGCGTCGTACCGGTAAACGCCGTCTTCGAGCACGGCATAGACGTCGATTTCATTGAACGCATGCGCCGAAGGGGCAGTGCGTCCGCCCGTGGCCGGCCGGTTCACGCCGTTTGCGGCCCACAGCAGCGCGCCGAGCGTGGCCGGCAGCAGCGCTTCGTCCGAGAACTCGCGCGTGCTTGCCCGCATCGACAGTGCGCTCATTAGCGGCAGCCCGGCACCGAGGTCCGGCTCGGGCAATTCGATGAAAGCCGGTGCATGGCTTCGCGGGACCACGGGGCGAGCGGCGGGCGAAGGCTCGTAAGTCAGCAGTTGCATATCTGTCATTTCAGGCTCCGAAGGATGGAGGCCAGCGCACGATTCGGCGCGGTGCCGCTTTCCACGATAAACATCGTGGCGGCGCGCAGCTTGACTTCAGTCAAGCTGGTCGCGCGGTGCGTGGCGCGACCAGTGCACGATGAGCGCGAGCGCGCCGGCCATGCCGCCCAGATGCGCGAAATGGGCGATGCCCGGCGCGCTGCCCGATAGTCCGAGGACGAGTTCGAGGGCCGCGTAGCCGGTTGCGAACATCCAGGCGGGCATCGGGATCGGCGGAAACAGCAATACGACGCGCTGCTTCGGAAACAGCAGCGCGTACGCGAGCAGCACACCGAATACGCCAGCCGATGCGCCGACCGTCGGATGGGCGCGTGCGGGCGCGAGCCATGCGATCGCCGTTTGCGTGAGTCCGCCCGCGAGCACGCTGGCGCCGTATAGCGCGCCGGTTCTTGCCGCGCCCAAGGTGCGCTCGATCGGGCGCCCGAACAGATAGAGCCCCCACATGTTGAAGACGAGATGCGTGAGACTGGCGTGCAGCGTGCTGTATGTGACGAGCTGCCAGACATGAAATGCGGCGCCGCCGTCCGTGCGCGGCGGCCACAGTGCGAACTGCTCGACGAGCCGGGAATCGCCTGCCGCTTCGAGCAGGAATACGAACGCGTTCAACGCGATCAGGGTCAAGGTCATGATGAAAGAGCGTCGGCACGCGCGAGGCGCGCGATTCCTCAAGGTACCGTCGGATTCGCGCCCGGCTTTGACCTGTGTCAGATGACGGCGCACGGCCTGTGCAATGCTCGTCTTCATCGGAATTCCCGATCTGGAACGAGGAGCGTGCGATGAAATCGGACAGGCAACTGAAACAGGAAGTGGAAGACGAACTCGAGTGGGACCCCGCCGTCACGGCGACCGACATCGGCGTCGAAGTGAGCGGCCGCGTGGTCACCTTGTCGGGGCATCCGCTCAGTTACGCGGAGAAGCTCGCAGCGGAAAAGGCCGCGCATCGCGTCGCGGGCGTCAAGGGCGTGGTCGTCGAAATGCAGGTGCGCCTGCCGCAAAGCGACACGCGCAGCGACGCCGATATCGCGGAAGCGGTCCGCTCGATTTTGCACTGGACCGTCTGCGTGCCCGACGAAGCCGTCAAGGTGCAGGTCGAACGCGGGTGGGTCACCTTGAGCGGCACGGTCGACTGGGCTTACCAGAGCCATGTGGCGCTGCGCTCGATTTCGCATATGCGCGGCGTTCTCGGCGTATCGAACCAGATCGAGGTGCGTGGCGACGTCGACGGCGGCGACGTCGCGTCGAAGATTCGCGAAGCGATGCAGCGGCACGCCCAGCGCGAAGCGAACCACATCGATATCGCGGTGCACGATGGCACCGTGACGCTTACCGGCAAGGTCGATTCGTACGCGGAACGCGCGGTCATGCGCGGCGCCGCATGGAGCGCGCCGGGCGTACGCGCCGTGGTCGACGAATTGCGGATCGAATGAGTTCAACGCTAGAGGAGAGTTCAGATGACTTTGACTGGCAATGCACACGAGGCCGAATGGTCGGTGGACGTCGTGACGTCCCCCGCCGAGGTCGGCGGATACCGGTGCGATATCCACGTCTCACACGAATCGGCGCATGGCGCATTCGCGCACGACTTCCAGCATAGTTCCGTCTTCGTGACCGAACGCGAGGCTCTGCTCGAGGGTCTGCGCGAGGGTATGACGTGGATCGAACTGAAGACGTCGGGCGCGCTGCACGTCTGACGTGCGCTTTTCAGTTTTCAGAGCGGTTGAAGGCACGCCGTTCCGGTTCCGCGTTCCGGTTCCGGTTTCTTCGAACGGCGTCAGCCTGAGTTCGATCGAAGACGGTGCCTCCCGAGGCACCGTCTTCGATTTGCAGCATTGCGGTTCGCAACTGCCGTTCGCTCGTTCCTAAAGCCCCAGATCGCCGGTCGCCAGCAGCGCGGCCGCGCAGACGGCGAGCGCAATCAGCCCGGCGAGTATCGCCATTTCGTAAGGCCGGAAGAGCCGCGCATGCTGTTCGCGGCGCGCCCAGCCATAGACGATCGCGCCCGGTGCGTACAGCAGCGCGCTCAGCAGCAGATACTTGAGCCCGGCCGCATACAGCAGCCAGCAGCAGTACAAGGCCGCGCCCGCGGCAATCAGCGTGTCGCGGTGCCGGGCCGATGCGTCGGCCGCGCCATAGCCTTCGCCGCGCCATGCGATCACGCACGCGTAGACGGCGGAAAACAGATACGGCACGAGGATCATCGACGTCGCGAGCGAGATCAGCGCGAGATACGTCGCATTCGAAAGCAGGGCGACGATGAGAAACAGCTGCACCAGCCCGTTCGTGACCCACAGCGCGCTGGCGGGCACGCCATGCGCGTTTTCGCGAGCGAGACGCCTGGGCATCACGCCTTCCGAGGCGGGCGTGAACAGCGTTTCCGCCGCGAGCAGCGTCCACGCGAGCAGCGCACCGCCTACCGACACGAGCAGACCGAGATTGATCAGTACAGCGCCCCACGTGCCGACTACCTTGGCCAGGACGCCCGCCATCGACGGATTTTTCATGGCGGCGAGTTCGGGCTGCCCGACCACGCCGAGCGACAGCAGCGATACGCCCATCAGCAGCGCCAGCACGACGACAAAGCCGAGCACGGTTGCGCGGCCGATGTCCTCGCGCGTTTTCGCGCGCGCGGAAAGCACGCTCGCGCCTTCGATGCCGATAAAAACCCAGACGGTGACGAGCATCGTGCTTTTCACCTGCTCGAGCACGCCGGGCAGTTTCGCGTTGCCCCAGAAGTCGGTGCGAAACTGCAAGCCGTGGAATGCCGCGGCGACCACCACGATAAAGAGCAGCAGCGGGACGATCTTGGCAGCCGTCGCGAGCCCGTTCAGGATCGCCGCGCTGCGGATGCCGCGCAGGATCATCGCGTGCATGATCCATAACGCGATCGACGCACCGGCAATCGCCGCCGGTGTGTTGCCCTCGCCGAAGATCGGGAAGAAGTAGCCGAGCGTGCCGAATACGATCACGAGATAGCCGACGTTGCCGATCCACGCGCTGACCCAGTAACCCCACGCGGAATTGAAGCCGACGAATTCGCCGGCGCTTGCGCGCGCGTAGGCATAAATGCCGTTGTCGAGCTGCGGCGCGCGCGTCGCGAGACGCTGATAGCAGAGCGCGAGCAACAGCATGCCGGCGCCGGTGATGAGCCAGCCGATCAGCACCGCGCCGGCGCCCGCGCCGGCCGCCATGTTCTGCGGCAACGAGAAAATGCCGCTGCCGATCATCGATCCGATGACGACAGCGCTCAGCAGCGAAAGAGGCAGTTTGTGCGGCGGGGCTGCGCTGCCCGCCGCTTGCGCCGGCGCGCTCGATGGCGGCTGGCCGAGATGCCCTGCGGGATTGCTCATGATGAAGCTCCCTGGTGGATGGAGTCTTCATTAGGTCATGCGATCCGGCCGGCGGTCTTGATACAGGTCATTGTCCGCGGTTGCGGCCCTCTGGCATGCAGTCGAAGCTGCACAAGCCTGTGCAGCGTTTTGAGCACCGCGTCGCTTGCAAGCGGCGTCGCGTTCACGCTCCCGACGCGGCGCGGTCCTACAGACCGTCGGTCATGACCGAACCGGGGATGCGCGAAGCGGTCGGCGCACTGAGGCGACCGGCCATATCGGGTTCGCCGCAGTGCGAGAGGATCGACGCGCGCGCGCGTTCGCGCAGACGCGCGGTCGAGGCGAAATCGGTGCCATCAGGCGCGATCGGCGGCAGCACGGTAACGGCAATCGCGCCTTGACGCGGAATCCACTCGCCGTCGCGCATCGCGAGGCGCGAACCGCGTAAGGCAATCGGCACGACCGGGTATCCGGTCACGCATGCGCAGCGGAAGGCGCCGAGATGGAACGCGCGCAAGCCCGCTTCATGCGTAAACGTCCCTTCAGGAAAGAACAGCAGACGTGCGCCGGCCTTCGCGTAGTCGATCAGGCGTGTTTCGTCGGCGAGGCTGCCGGCGTAGACGCCGCGCTCGACGAAACGCGCACCGATCGCGCGCAGCAGCGGACCGGCGAACGGCTTGCGCGACAGTTCGCGTTTGGTCACGAAGCCGACCGGCGACGGCAAGCTCGCCACCAGCGCGACGACGTCGAGATAACTCGTATGGTTCGATACGATCACCACCTGCGAGGCACGCAGCGCGTCGGGATCGCCTTCGACCGTGACGCGCAAGCCTGCCGCGCGCAGAAACAGGCGGCACCCGCGCGCGAGGATGCGCCAGTTGCGCGCCTCGTCGCGGCGAAACGCAATGCCGGCGAACACGCCCGTCGCAATCGCGGCGAAGGCGCTCCAGCAGACAGTCCCGCGTGCGACGTGCCGCACCTGGTCCATCGCGCGATGCGTGAGCGCCGCGCAACCGGGGCGTATCGCGTCGGCGAACTGCCGCCAGAACGCACGCGGCGCCAGCGCATGCGCACCGCTTTCGAAACGCTCGAGTGTCGCCGCGTGCCGGATCTTGCCGCCCGGCGTGCGGATGATGCTGCGCGGCCGCACCAGTGCCACCTGCTCCGCCGGCGCGCCGAACAGCGTGATAGCCGCCGCATTGATGCGCGCTTTCAGATGACTGCGCGCATCGGTGTCGATGGCGGGCAGCGTCGTTTCCGCGATGATGACGACGCGCTCGGTGCCGTTGCGTTTGTCGACGCCTGCGCAGACGGCGACGCCGCCATGCACGACGCCCGGTATGCGGCCGATCGTGTCTTCGAGTTCGTAGGGAAAGTAATGGCGCCCGCTGCGAATGATCATGTCCTTCACGCGTCCCGTCACGAACAGCTCGCCGTCGGCGACGTAACCGAGGTCGCCCGTATCGAGCCATCCGTCATCGAAAAGCGCCTCGGTCTGCGGCGCATTGCGCCAGTAGCCGCGCGTGGCCGACGTGCCGCGGAATTCGATCCTGCCGACGTGCCTTTGCGCAAGTTCCTCGCCATCGTTGCCGACGATGCGCAGTTCGGTTCCGTCGAGCGGAAACCCGCACCCGACCGTTTCGACGAAGTCGTCGCCATTCAATGCCGCTAACGCAAGCCCCGATTCGTGAAGCGCCGTGCGCACGATACGGTCGACGCGCAGGCCGCGCGAGGGCGGCGGAAACGTCAGGCCAAGCGTATTTTCCGCAAGTCCGTAGACGGGCGTGATTGCATTGGGCGCGAGTCCATAGGCGGCGAATTGCGCGGCGAACGCGCGCATCGTTTGCGGATTGACGGGTTCGGCGCCGCAAAAGGCAAAGCGCAGCGACGACAGATCCACCCCGTACAGATCGCGTTCGGCGAGGCGGTGTGCGCAACGCTCATACGCGAAGTTCGGTGCCGCCGTAATGCTGCCGCGATGGCGGCCGATCGCGCGCAACCAGTCGGCTGGCCGCGCGAGAAAGGCGAGCGGCGACATCACGACGAGCGGGAATCCGTAATAAAGCGGCGCGAGCCACGCGCCGATCAGTCCCATGTCGTGGTACAGCGGCAGCCAGCTGACGAGCACGTCCCGTTCGGTGACGCGCATCCGCTCGCCCATTGCGCGAATGTTCGCGAGCAGGTTCCGGTGGCTCAGGATCACGCCTTTCGGCGCGCCGGTGCTGCCCGACGTGTACTGGAACAACGCAATGTCGTCGGCGTGCGCTGCAAGCGGCGCCGGCATCGGCTGTGGCGCGATCTTTTGCGGCGTCAACACGTGGCGCAGCGTCGGCGCCTGAATCGCGAGCAGCCGGGCGATGAGGCTGACTTCGCCGGCGGCGATCAGCGCTTTTGCGCGAGCATTGGCGAGGATCGCGATATTGCGGCGCAGATGATCTTCGAGTTCGCTGCGATGGGCGGGCGGATAGAGCGGTACGGGAATCGCGTTGCAGAAGAGCAGGGCGGTAAAGCAGACGAAGTAGTCGAGCCCCGTCGGCAGCATCAGCGCGACGCTGTCGCCGGCCTCGATACCGAGCGCGCGCAAGCCGCCTGCGGCAAGCAAGGCCTGGCGGTACAGCGCGCCGATGCTGACCGGCGTTTCGCGGGCGGCTTCGTCGACGATCACGAGATGCGTACGGTCCGGATGACGCATGGCGTGCCATCGAATCACGTCGGACCACGTGGCAGCCGCGTGCGGCGCATCGATGCGTTCGTCCGCGAACGGGGCGAACGCCGCATCCGCCGGCGTGCTGACTGACGGAGGTGCCGACACCTCGGGCGCGCCGGCGAGCGCGCCAAGCACATCGGCTGGCGTTCTCGCCGAAGCGAATGCGTCGACCGGCAGATGCGTGCCGAAAGCCGCTTCGATCCGGGTCAGCAGTTCCGCGCGGACGAGGCTGTCGAAACCGAGATCCCGTTCGAACTGCGTGTCGAGCGTCACCTGAACGGGTGAGCCGTGCGGCGCCGCCGCATCGCCATTGGCCTCGCCTGCGCGCGATTCGTCGGCGAGCGTGCGGACGATGTCGAGCAGTGTTGTCCGTGCGTCCGCGGTCCGGGTCGAACGGGGCTCGTCGAGCGTGGTCATAGGTTCCTCCGCCATGGCTTGCCGGCAATGGATCGAACGCGGCCATGCCATGACTTGTGTCCACTGTGGCTCGCCTGCGCCAATGCGCCTATTCGACACGGTCTCCGCCGGCGGCCCTTGACGTACGTCAAGCGCGCCCGGATGTGTCGGCGCGTCGTCAGCCGATTGACACACGTCAAGGCCCGCGTCAACGATCGGACCATGATGAAACGCAGCAGATGCCCGCCAGGACGCCAGAACGGCGCCGATTGCGTGAATGGCAACGTGCTACGTTGGGAGGAGCATCATGGGCATCGGCATGCAGATCGTGTATCTCGGCTTTGCCGGCTCGCGTGAACTCGAGGGTGAAGCGGGGGCGCAGCTCGTGCGCCTCGAGCGCTACAGCAATCTGCTGTCGGGCTGCCATCTTGCGATCGAGGCATTGCGTGCGCGCAGCAGCCACCCGGTCTACGATGTGCGCCTCGATCTGCTGCTGCAAACATCGGGCTTCAAGCCGCTCGAGCACTGTTCCGATGAAGTTCCGCGCCTCGCGCTGCAGCGTGCGTTCGATCTGGCCGAGCGCGAACTTGCCACGCTCGCGGGGCGCGCGACGGCGCGCGCGCACTAGAATCCGCGCCCTGGAACCTGCGCGCTGGAATCCGTGCACCAGAACGCGCACTAGAATCCGATAGGCGCTTGCATGAGGCGGCGCTTCGCGCCGACGCCTCTTCGAAAAACGACGCGCCGATGGCAACCGCGGTTTTGCCGCCGGCGCTGCGGCAGAAGGACATTACATCTGGTCATCCGCGAATACGCCGTGCTCGGGCGCCGAACCGGTGCTGTCGAGGCATTGCACATGCCACCGTCCGACGATCGGCGCGTGATGGGCGTGGCGGTACCACAGCGCGCGGCCGCTTTCTCCTTCGAATGGTCCTTGCGCATCCGACAGATCGAGCTTTTCGAGCACGCATAGCGCGTGTCCCGTATGTTGCCCGTCGATGCGCGTATCGGAACCCGAGATTTCGAACTCGCCCCATTGCGGCAGATCGATGACGGCGTGGCCTTCGCGCGACCATTTGCGCGCCGCCAGGTCGAGCCACAGAAGGGCGTAGACCGAAGGGTCCGCGCAGTCGAAGGTGTCGAGATGTACGGTGATTCGCATGGCTCTTCCCGGTGTGGAGTGTCTTCCCGCAGCGGCAAAACGCAGATTCAGGCGCGGCCAGCAAGTCACTGGCTCATGACCCACTCGATAAGCGTATGCGCGTCCTGGGCGGACAGCGGCGGGCCGCCGCGCTCGGCGGAAACCGGCATCGGCATGTCGCCCCAATGCGCACGGCCGCCGGCACGCAGCTTCTGTTCGAGCATTCGGATCGCGTCAGGGTTGTCGCGATAGCGCTCGGCGATCTGATGAAACGCCGGTGCGAGAAAAGGGGCGTCCGACGTGTGGCAAAACATGCAGTGTTGCTGATCGACGAGCTCCGTGGGCTCGACGCGCTGCGCATGCGCCGTGCCGCATACGGCGAAGCCCGACACGGCGAGGCAGGCTGCGATCAGGCGCGAATGTAATGCTGGCATAGTCGTGGGCTCCTTTTCGCCACCACTTTAAAGAAAGCCGCCATAGCGCCGTTGACGCACATCAAGTGCCGATTGCAGGAGCGCAACGTCGGGAGAGCCCGCTTGGCGCAGGCATGTGCTCAAACGCGCGACAGTCCCTCGAGATCGACGATGCGAATCTGCCTGCCGCGCGTATCGACGAGCCGTTCGCGCTGGAACTTCGAGAACATGCGGCTGACCGTTTCGAGTTTCATGCCGAGATAACAGCCGATCTCTTCGCGTGTCATGCGCAGATTGAACTCGGACTGCGAATAGCCGAGCGCCTTGAAACGCTTCGACAGATTCAGCAGGAACGCTGCCACGCGCTGTTCCGCGGTCATCGTGCCGAGCAGCATCATCAGCGACGATTCGCGCACGATCTCGCCGCTCATCATCCGGTGCACGTGATGCTGCATCGCGCGTATTTCGCGGCAGACGGCTTCGAGCTGCATGAACGGAATCACGCAGACGACGCTGTCCTCGAGCGCGATCGCATCGCAATTGTGGCGACTCGTGCATACGCCATCGAGGCCGAGCGCTTCGCCCGCGATCTGGAAGCCCGTGACCTGTTCGCGACCGTCGCGATGCATGACGATGGTCTTGAACGAGCCGACGCGCACCGCGTAAATGCTCTGGAACGCGTCGCCGGCGCGGTACAGCGCCTCGCCGCGATGCACGGGGCGCGTCGTGCAGATCACCGCATCGAGTTGCGCGAGCTCCGCGGCGGAGAGGCCAGGAGGCATGCAGACCGAGCGCATCGAGCAGCCCGAGCAGCGCACGGCGCTCCGCTTGCCGGATTCGGCGCCCGGCGACGGATCGACCGGATGAATACGATGGAAGGCATGTGTCGGTCCGGCGGACGGCGCAGCCTGTTCGGCGAAGGCGAATGACATGATCGGCTCCTCGTTACTCAATGGCGCGCGAGCGGCGCGCTAACGAAAGGTCTCGGATGGTGTGGCACGCTGCGTCGAACTCGGCAGTCTTGTCGAAAAAGTAATGCGCACCGGCTTTGCTGCACGCGGCACGGAACGCCGGTCCCGAATGGTTCGTCAGCGCGATCATCACGATGTCGGGCAGACTTTTCGCGAGCGCTGAAATCAGTTCGATGCCGCTGCCTGCCGAAAGCCGCAGGTCGATGACCGCGACATCGGGACGGCACGCGCGAATCGCTTCGAGCGCCGTTTCGCTGTCTTCGGCTTCGCCGACAATCTGCACGCCGGCCAGCAGTTCGAGCAGTTGCGCGATATTGCGTCTGACGCTCGCCGCATCTTCGACGAGGAACACTTTGAGGGGGGCGCGGTGCACATCGGTATCCATGCACCGCAGTATCGTCGCTGCTATCTCAAAAAAGAATCGGCGACGGTGGAAGTTCGAGTAGGGCGCTGCGGTTTTGTGTAGGCGGTTTCCTACACGGAGGGAGTCGAAACGGAACAGCTGCGTGTGGAGCGGGTCTCGCGCGTCAGGCTTCGTCCTGGTCGTCGAACAGCTGATGGCGCATGGCGTAACGCACGAGCGCGGCTTCGTGCGGCATCTGCATCTTTTCGAGGATGCGCATTTTGTATGTGCTGATGGTCTTCGAACTCACGCACAGCGCCTGCGCGATTTCGGTAATCGTCTGCCCAGCGGCGATGCGCCGGAACACGTCGAATTCGCGATCGGACAGCCGTTGGTGCGGCAATGTGTCCGCCGGCTCGTTCAGGCTTTGCGCGAACCGCTCGGCCATCGCAAGGCTCACATAGACGCCGCCCGACGCGATTTTCGCCAAGGCGCCGACGAGTTCCGCACTGGCGCTTTCCTTCGTCAGGTAGCCGGACGCACCGGCCTTGAACGCGCGCACGGCGTATTGCTGTTCGGCATGCATCGTCAGCACGAGGATGCGCAGCTCCGGCTTTTCTTCCCTGATCTGCTTGATGAGCTCGAGGCCGTTGCGGCCCGGCATCGAGAGGTCGAGCACGAGAATCTGCGCCGGCGTCTTGCGGATCAGGGCGATGGTCGTGATGCTGTCGCATGCTTCGCCGGCGACCTCGAAGCCGCTTGCGCTCTGCAGGATGTGGCGCAATCCGTCGCGCACCATCGCGTGATCGTCGGCAATCAGAACCCGGGTCATAGGAGCGTCTCTTCCTGTTGTACGGCGCGTAACGGAAAGGAAACGGTAAGGATAAAGCCCTTGTCCTTCGCTGTCTCGATAGTAACCGTTCCGTCAAGCATGCGTGCGCGCTCGCGCACGCCGATGAGGCCGAAAGTCCTGCTCAGCTCCGCTTGCTGCTGCGTGCCGGGCCAGCGGGGCGGCTCGCCCGCGCCCCGCCCGTCGTCGATGACCTGCAGCGTGCAGAGGCCCTCGTCGGTCGCGAGGCGCAAGCGGACATTCGTCGCGTCGGCGTGGCGCGCGACGTTGTTCAGCGCTTCCTGAACGATGCGGAAAATCGCGGTGGCCGCCTCGCGCGTGAAATTCGTCTGCTCCGCGTGGATATGCTGCTCGACCGGGATGCCGTATCGCTGATTGAAGTCGCGCGCGAGCCAGTCGATCGCCGGCAGCAGGCCCAGGTCGTCGAGCATGACCGGGCGCAGGTCCGCGGCGATGCGGCGCAGCGATGCAACGGTGGAATCGATGAGCTTGCGCATGCCGGCAAGCAGCTGCAGCGCTTCGCCGGCGGCGGCCTGCGCGCCGGCCGGCTGGCCCGTTTGCGCGGGGGCGAGCGCCTGCTCGGCCGACGACAGATCCATTTTCAGCGCGCTCAGCTGTTGGCCAAGGTCGTCGTGGAGCTCGCGCGCAATGCGCATCTTTTCTTCTTCGCGCACCTGCTGGAGATTGGCGGACAGGTCGCGCAACTCCTCGCGCGACTGCTTGAGCGCGTTTTCGGCGTACACGCGTTCCGTGACGTCGCGCAAGACGACCGTGTAGAGCTTGCCCATCCGGTCGCGGACCTGCGAGATCGACGCCTCGAGCGGGAATTCTTCGCCGTTTGCGCGGATGCCGCTCAGCACGCGCTGCCGGCCCATTTGCCGTGTCGATACGCCGGTTACGCCGAACTGCTCGACATGGCCTGCGTGCGCCGCGCGGTAGCGTGCCGGAATGAAGCGATCGAGCGTCGTGCCGATCGCTTCCATGGCCGATACGCCAAACACGCGTTCCGCCATCGGGTTGAAGATGACGATGCGCTGCGTGTCGTCGATCGTGATGATCGCATCGGACGAGGCCTGCACGACGTTCATCATGCGGGCCTCGTTGAGCACGGCGTCGCCCACGCGCGCGGGACTGCTCGCATGCAACGAAATCCAGTAGCACGCGAGCGCCGCGAGCACGGTCGCGGCAAGTCCCGCGACAAGCACGATGGCGACCGGGCCGGCCGCGCCTGCGTCGGCCATGCCCGCGTCGGCGGAGAATGCGAGCGTCAGCATCGCGCCGCCGAATGAAACCGGTCTCGTCGCTGCGAATGCGCCGCGCGCGCCCGGCGCGTCTTCGTCGCCGCGTGCTGCGGAGTACACCGTCTGCGGCGGCGATCCGATCGCAAGCGACATGTCGAGGCCGCGTTCGGAAATGCCGGCGGGCTCGAACAGGCGGCCGGGATCGATCGATGCGAGCAGGAAGCCTGAGACAGTCGCTGCGGACGCTGCTGCCGGATCGCCGGCATGCTGCGTGCGAACCGGCAGCACGAGGAACAGCGCGTTGCCGCGCTCGCCTTGGTCAGCGCTGGCATACGGCGCAGCGGGCGCGGTCAGCACAACCTGTCCCGATTGCGCCGCGTCGCGCAGCGCGGCATGTACCGCGGGGTCGGCATAGGAGTTGCCTTCCGGCGGGCCGTCGGCGGGCGCGGACGACGCGGGGTCGCGCGGCGCCTGCGCATCGGCGATCGTGTCGGCGGGCACATATTCGAATGCGCGCACGGGCGTCGCCGCACGGCCGGGATCGAGCGTGTCGGCGAATTCGCGCGACACCTGCCGCGGGGCGCGCGGCGACGCTTCGACGACTTCGCGCGCCGTTGCGAGCCAGAGCGCGCTTGTCTGCAGTTCGTTGCGCACGGTCGTCGTGATGCGCTCGATGCGCCGCTCGAAGCGCGCCTGCGCCGACTGACGCAGTTCGTGCATGACGGCTCGCGCGACCGCGAAGGTTGCCATCAGACCGATCACGACGACGAGCGCGCAGACAATGGCCGGTTTCGCCAAGGGCCGTTCGCGTCTGACCCAGCGGCGCACTTTCATGGGCGAATTCCCCTGATTGTCCGTTGCCATCGACAACGCCTCCAATAGATGTGCCGACTCGATGGGCCAACCCGTGGCCCAACCCGTGGCCCAACCCGTGGCCCAAACAGCGGGCCAACCCGTGGGCTAACCCGCGAGCCAACCCGCGAGCTAACCCGCGAGCCAACCCGACTCACCAGGCCGACGTGCCGGCTCGCCGCGTCCATTGCGCACGGCAACGCTTGCGCCCGTGCATCGCGCTGCGCGGCATTGTCGCGCAGCGACTGCTACGCGTGATTGTGCACGCTTGTTCGCGACGCGCCAATTCGTGCCGTCCCCGAGCCTGCCGGCCTCCATGGCATCGCGTATTGCCCGTTTTTGCGGCCGGCCAGTCAACACGGCAAGCGTTGATCGGCATCAAGGGCGCACGCCGCGGCGCCGTCAAACTGGCCACACGGCATCGCGAGGACGAGGCCGCGACGCACAGCGGGCTTATGCCCGACGGAGGAGCCATGTACAAGAGGATATTGCTCGCGCTCGACGCCAGCCGGTGTTCGCGGCGCGCGCTCGACGAGGCCATTTCGCTCGCGCGCGTTTCGGGCGCGGTGGTCGAAGCGGTGAGCGTGGTGTCGCACGGCATGAAACTCGTCGATGTCGACTCGGGCTTCGTCGACGAATACCAGACGGAGACCGCTTCATACAAGCAGGCGTCGGTCGCGCTCGAGGAGGCGGCAGCGCGGTTTAGCCGCGAGGGCGTGACAGGAACGGTGCGCATGATCGATTCGTGCGGGGTGGAAGTGTCGAGCCTGATCGCGCTCGCGGCCGACGAGGCCGACGCCGAACTCATCGTGATGGGCACGCATGGCAGGCGCGGCGTGAAACGCCTGCTGCTCGGCAGTGTGGCCGAAGCCGTCGTGCGGACTGCGAACCAGCCCGTATTGCTCGTGCGCGCGCCGGCTGCGGCGGCCTGACGTCAATGCGACATCAGCACCGGCACCGTCATCGATTCGAGCACGGTCCGCGTCGAGCCGCCGAGCACGCGCTCCTGCGCGCGCGAGTGGCCGTACGCGCCCATCACGAGCAGATCCGCGTGCAGGTCGGCGACGCGGTTCAACAGCGTCGTGCCGGCGCTGATGGCCGCGATGTGCGGCGTCGTCGAGAACGATGCCTGTATCTGGTGGCGTTCGAGAAAAGCGGCGACGTCGATGGGGGGCAGTCGGCCGTCGTCGCGCTGGCGGCCGACCGTTTCGATCGTCACGAAACGCGCGCGCCGGATCAGCGGCAGCGCGTCGGTCAGGGCGCGGGCCGCTTCGCGGCTTGCGTCCCATGCGATCACGACGTTTTCGCCGAGGGTCTTCACCTGACCCGCGTACGGCAGGATCAGCGCGGGCCGTCCTGACGTCATCAGCACGTCTTCGATGAAATGGCGCGCGATGTAGTTCGACGGTTCGTGCGGGTCCAACTGGCCGAGCACGATCAGATCGGCGTGGCGCGCACTGAGCACGGCGGCCGCGACTGCCGGACCGGGCGGCGCGCGCCATTCGAAGCTGCACGCCGCGCGTTGCGCGGCGTCGATGAAGGCCGCTTGCGCCTGCTCGCGGCGCTCGGCATATTGCGTCTCGAGCATATCGAGCCGCACGCTGTCGCTCGGGCGGCACAGCGGCTGGAAGATCTCCCTGCATACGGTGTAAAGCCCGATCAGGTGCGCGTTGTACCGGCGGGCGAGATCGAGCGCGACCGTGGTGCGCGCCGTGCAGTGCGGGCTGTCGTCGAGGTGTACGAGCAAGGTCTTGTAGCTCATGACAGTTCCTTTTCGTTTTCGGCGCCGTGGCGCGCCGGTTCGTTCGCGTCCGGCACGCCCGCCTGCGCTGGAATCAGCAGCACCGGGCAGGTCGCGTTGCGCAGCACGCGCTCGGCCACGCTGCCCAGCACGAGCCGCCGGAAACCGCGCCTGCCGTGCGTGCCCATCACGATCAGATCGGCGCCGCACTCGATGGCCGTGCGCTGGATGCGATACGCGACGTCTTCGGCCGGCGCAGTCGCTTCCACCACGCGCGCACGGCCCTTGACGCCGGCTTTCTCCATCCGGCCGCGCGCCACGTCGATCACGCGCTTGCCTTCCTCGCAGTACGCATCGCGCACGACGACGGGGTCGAAGCCGGGCGTATCGAATGCGATCAGCGGCACATCGATCACGTAGACAGGGTGCAGCAATGCGTGGCTTTCCTGCGCAAGCCGCAACGCGAAACCGAGCGCGCGCATCGACGTCTCGCTGCCGTCGAGCGCAACCAGGATATTCGAATACATGAGGCTTCCTCCTCTGTGGAACGCGCGGCGCCGGCCTGGCGCGCCGCTTTTTATCTCGACATCAGCACCGGCAGCGTCATCGATCGGAGGACGGTGCGCGTGACGCCGCCCATCACGGCCTCCTGCCAGCGCGCGTGTCCGTACGCGCCCATCACGAGCAGGTCGCAGCCGCGATCGTGTGCGCAGGACAGCAGCGCGTCGCCGGCGCGCGCGCCGGTCGGCGCCTCGAGTTCGAGCACGTCGACCACCGCGTCATGACGCGCGAGCGTGAGCGCGATATCGGCGCCCGGGATGCGATCGCCCGGCAATTCGTCGGCCGCGCCGTGCACGGTGACCACGGTGTTCTGCTTCGCACGCGCGAGAAACGGCACGGCGTCGAAGGCGGCGCGAGCCGCTTCGCGACCGCCGTTCCAGGCGATCAGAATCCGGCTGCCGATGCTCGGGAATACGCCCGCGTAGGGCACGAGCAATACAGGCCGCCCTGCGGTCATCACGAGGTGTTCGGCGAAGTGATCGTCGATGTACGACTCCGGATCGTTCGGGTCGCTCTGCCCGGCGATCACGAGATCGGCCAGACGTGCGTACTGCGCGACCGCCTGGTTGCCGTGTTCGCGGGCGGCGAGGAAATGGCCGGTGACCTTCGCGCGCACGCATTCCGCGTAAAAAAGCCGTTGCACGGCGCCACGCCGCTCTTCGCGCGCGCGCAGATGGTCGGAGTAGTACTGCGCCGTGCCCGCCATCACGAAGAAGGCGCGCGGGTCGGGCGTGAAGATCGCGTGCAATCCCGTGATCTGTGCGCCGAATTGCTTCGCGATGCGCAGCGCCACGTCGAGCCGTGGCGCACTGCGTTCGCTGTTGTCCAGATGGACGAGGATGCTTCGATAGCTCATCGCGTGTGCTCCGTTGCATGGGCGCGAGGCCCGGGACCGAATTCAGTCTAAGTGGCCCTGCAACGGTCGCGTTGATGCAGATCAACCTGAATTCCAGCATGCGAGACGCGGCCGCACCGGCTTTGATTGACCCATGTCAACGGCCTGCGCGACACGCGGATTAGAGTCGATGCACAGCGATGCGGACACGGCTGCGACGTGCCCCATCGGCGCACGCGCCCGTTTCTCGGGTGCTCACTACGGACTGGAGGCACGATGATCGACGTCTCGAAAGCGTGGTTCGACGAATGCCGCGCCGCAATGGCGACGGTGTTCGAACTGGCGGCGCTCGCACAAGGCTGGCGCAACGATCTGCATGAGCTCGAAGGCAAACGGATCGCGCGCGACCATGCGGCCGCGCGGCGCATGCAGGAAGCGTCGCGCGCCGTCGACTGGCACGCGTTTTCCGCCGACGCGCAATCCGCGTTGCGCGACTATCTGAGCGCCACTGCGCAGATCTGGCAGGACGGCATCCGGATCGCGGGCGGCAATCAGGGGGCGCTCGCGAGCGCACTCGAACGCGCGAGCGGCAATGGCTTTGCCGCGTCGACGGGATGGTGGCGCGGCCTGCCCGCGTTCGACGCTTCCGCTCAGCCCGCGCGCGAATGGATGTCGATTTTCGAGCGGATGATGGCCGGCACGGGGGCGCCCGCGGGATTCGCCGCCAACCTCGCCGAGGCAGCGCCCGACGCGAGTCAGAGGCGCGCCGCACGAGGAGAACGGCATGTCGGATAAGCGAGTGGCTTTCGTGACGGGAGGCATGGGCGGCCTTGGCTCGGCAATCAGCCGCCGTCTGCATCAGGCCGGCGTGATCGTGGCCATGTCTCATTCGCCCGGCAACGATCACGTTGCGACGTGGCTCATGCACGAGCGCGACGCCGGCCGCGAATTCCGCGCATTCGAAGCCGACGTGAGCGACTTCGACTCGTGTGAAGCCTGCGCGCGCCGGGTGCTGGACGAACTGGGACGTGTCGATATCCTCATCAACAACGCCGGCGTGACGCGCGATGCGACATTCGCAAAGATGTCGAAGCCCGATTGGGACCGCGTCATGCGCACCGATCTCGACGGCATCTTCAACATGACGAAGCCGTTGCTCGCGGGGATGCTCGCGCGCGGCTTCGGCCGCATCGTCAATATCGGCTCGGTGAACGGCGTGCGCGGCGCCTACGGCCAGGCGAACTATTCGGCGGCCAAGGCCGGCGTGCACGGTTTCACCAAGGCGCTTGCGCTCGAAGTCGCGAAGCATGGCGTCACGGTGAATACGGTGGCGCCCGGTTATCTGGCCACGGCGATGGTCGAAGCCGTGCCGCACGAGGTGATGGAAAGCCGCATCCTGCCGCAGATTCCGGTCGGCAGGCTGGGACGGCCCGATGAAATCGCGGCGCTGATCGCGTTTCTGTGTTCGGACGAGGCGGCATTCATCACCGGCGCCGAAATCGACATCAACGGCGGCATGCATATGCGATGAGCGATATCACTCGAACGCAGGCAGAAGAGACCGGCGCCGCGCCGCAATCGGCACCGCCAACGCAAACGCAACCGCCATCTCTGCGCGGCGTGCCCGGCGCGGCGGCGCTCGACGCGCAAGGCGCCCGTGACCGCCTGCGCGAACACCGCCGGCAGCCCAAACCGTCGATGGCGAAACAGCACGACTGTGCAGCCGTGCTGTCCGCGCATAGCGATCCGCTCGATCAGGCGGCGCAGGCCGCGCTTGCCGTGCTGACGGGCGGTCTTTCGCCGGCCTCGATGACGCTCGCCTTTCTCGACTGGGTCATGCACAGCGCGATGGCGCCCGGCAAATGGCTCGACCTGTCGCTGCAGTTATCCGACGCGTGGTCCGCGGCCGTGCCCGGCTACGCGCATCACGCCGCCGATGTCGCCGACCCGCGATTCTCGAACGCGGGCTGGGCACACTGGCCGTACTGCCTGTTTCGCGACGGCTTCCTGCGCGCGCAGCGCTGGTGGCACGAAGCGACGACCGGCGTGCCCGGGGTGAGCCGGCATCACGAAGACATCGTGAATTTCAGTGCGCGTCAGTGGCTCGACGCCTGCTCGCCGAGCAACATCGCGATGCTCAATCCGGCCGTGCTCGAAACGGCCGTACGCACCGGCGGCAGCAATTTCGCGGCCGGCGCGCGCAACTGGATCGAAGATTTCGCGGATATCGCGCGCGCCTTGCGCGGCGAGCGGGTCGCGCGCCAGTCCGACTACCGCCCGGGCCATGAGCTTGCGATCACACCGGGGAAAGTCGTCTGGCGCAACGCGCTTTGCGAACTGCTGCAGTACACGCCGACGTCGAAGCGCGTTGCCCGGGAGCCGATCTTCATCGTGCCGTCGTGGATCATGAAGTACTACATTCTCGATCTGCAGCCGCACAATTCGCTGATCCGTTTTCTGGTAGACGCGGGCTTTACCGTATTCACGGTGTCGTGGCGCAATCCGGATGCATCCGACCGCGACCTCGCCCTCAACGACTATCTGACGCTTGGCATACTCGAACCGCTCGCACAGGTGCGCGCGCGTTGCGAAGGCGAGCCCGTGCACGCGGTCGGCTATTGCCTTGGCGGCACGCTGCTCGCGATTGCCGCGGCAGCGCTCGCGCGCGACGGCGCAAGCGCTGCACTGCGGTCGATCACGTTGCTTGCCGCGCAAACCGACTTCAGCGCGCCCGGCGAACTGGGACTGTTCATCGACGCGAGCGAGCTCGCCGCGCTCGATGCGCTGATGTGGCGGCAGGGCTATCTCGACGGCTCGCAAATGGCTGCGGCGTTCCAGTTGCTCAATGCGCGCGATCTGATCTGGTCGCGCATGATGAGCGAGTATCTGCTCGGCCGCCGCTCGAAGCCGAACGATCTCATGGCGTGGAACGCCGACGCGACGCGCATGCCGTACCGCATGCACATCGAGTATCTGAACGGGCTGCTGCTCAACAACGATCTCGCGGAAGGGCGCTATTGCGTCGACGGCCGGCCGGTCGCGCTGTCCGATATCGAGACGCCGGCGTTCATCGTCGGCACCGAACGCGACCACGTTTCGCCGTGGCGCTCGGTGTACAAGCTGCACCTGCTTACGCATAACGAAATGACTTTCCTGCTGACGGCCGGCGGCCATAACGCGGGCATCGTTTCGGAGCCCGGCCACGCGGGCCGCTATTACCGCTGCGCGATTCGCGAACCGGACGCGCCGTATCGCAGCCGGCACGACTTCTTCGAAGACACGCCGCCGGTCGACGGATCGTGGTGGCCGCGCTGGGCCGCGTGGCTGCAGGCGCATTCGAGCGGCGCCGTCGACGCGCGCCAGATCGACGGCGCACTGGCCGATGCGCCCGGTTCCTATGTGCTCGAGCCGTGAGCCGTCAGCCGTCAGCCGTCAGCCGCGCAGCGCGCCGTGTCGTCTGTCGTGTCGTGATTTCCCCGCGCGGTTCGCCATGCACTTGATCGACGTCAAGCGCCCGCCTGCTGCTGCCTCGTAGATTGACGACATACGTTTATGCGACGTGCAGCAGGCAACCGATACGCCATCCACGGAGGACTCATCCATGAAAGCAGTCGTTTATCACGGCCCGGGCAAGAAGTCGCTCGACGAACGGCCGATGCCCGAGCTTGCCGGTGCAACCGACGCGATCGTCAAGGTAACGCGCACGACGATCTGCGGCACCGACCTGCATATCCTGAAGGGCGACGTGCCGAGCTGCGAGCCGGGGCGGATTCTCGGCCACGAGGGCGTCGGCATCGTGCACAGCGTCGGCCAGGCGGTATCGGGGCTCGCCGTCGGCGACCATGTACTGATTTCGTGCATCTCGTCATGCGGCCAGTGCGAGTACTGCCGCCGCGGCATGTACTCGCATTGCACGACCGGCGGGTGGATTCTCGGCAACCGGATCGACGGCACGCAAGCCGAATATGTGCGCATTCCGCACGCGCAAACGAGCCTGTACCGCATTCCGGCCGGGCTCGACGAGGAGGCGCTCGTCATGCTGTCCGACATTTTGCCGACCGGCTTCGAGTGCGGCGTGCTCAACGGCAAGGTCGAACCGGGCAGCACCGTCGCGATCGTCGGTGCGGGCCCGATCGGACTCGCGGCGCTGCTGACCGCGCAGTTCTATTCGCCCGCGCAGATCGTCATGATCGACCAGGACCCGAACCGCCTCGAGATCGCGCAGCAATTCGGTGCGACCGCCTGCGTCGATGCGCGCGGCGGCGACGCCGTCGCGCAGGTCATGAAGCTGACCGGTTCGGTCGGGGTCGATTGCGCGATCGAGGCGGTCGGCGTGCCGGCGACGTTCGAACTCTGCGAGGCGCTGGTCGCGCCGGGCGGCGTGATCGCGAACGTCGGCGTGCATGGCGTGAAGGCCGATCTGCATCTCGAGAAGCTGTGGGACCGGAATATTTCGATCACGACGCGCCTCGTCGATACGGTCAGTACGCCGATGCTGCTGAAGACGGTGCGTGCAGGGCGGCTCGATCCCCGCAAGCTGATTACGCACCGGTTCGCATTGAGCCGCGCGATGGATGCGTACGAGACCTTCAGCCATGCGGCCGACTCGCACGCACTAAAGGTGCTGATCGAAGTGGACTAGGTGCGCATGCGGCCGCTCGCCGTGCAGGAGGGAGCGGCCGGATGGCGGCGATGATTGGAAGGAGAACTGGCCATGCAGGATCGTCCTCGAATACTGGTCGTCTGCTTTTCCCGGAGCGGCACGACACAGCGCCTCGCCGATATGCTCGCGGCGACATTGCCGGCCGATTGCGAAACCTTGTATGAACGCGAAGGCCCGCGCTGGCGAAGCGGCACGCGCGGCTATGCGCGCTCGATCGTCGATGTGATTGCGCATCGTCGCGCCAATCTGCGGCCGACGATGCACGACCCCTCGCACTATGACATCGTTGTGGTCGGCACGCCGGTCTGGGCCAGTTGCGCATCGACGCCGGTCGCGACGTGGCTGGCCGCGCACCACAGGCAATTCCGGCACGTGGCATTTTTTTGCAGCCTCGGCGGCCGCGGCAGCGAAAAGGCATTCGAACAGATGCATGCGAGCGTCGGCTTGTCGCCGCTCGCGACGTGCGCGGTGACCGGCGCCGATTTGCGCGCGGGGCGCGAGCATGCGCTGGTCAATGAATTCGCGCACAAGATCCGGCACCGTCTCGCAACGCTGGAGACGATTGAATGGACGATGTAGGCGAGCGGATCCTGCGCGCCGGCCTCGCGATTGCGTGCGGCGCTGCGGTGGCCGGCTGTGCAATCACGAGCTGGCAGGATCCGTATGGGCACGGCCACGACGACCGCGGCTCGGCGTTCGAAAAAAGCGAAGCCGGGCTTGCGATGGCGCGTGAACGCGCGTCCATCACATGTCGTGCGCCGGACGTGTGCGACGCGATCTGGCAGCGCACGCGCGCCTATGTTGCCGAGCATTCGCCGACGCGCATCCGTCGCGCCGATGCGGGCGCGATCGAAACCGAGCGGCCGCACGAGTTCGGCGTCGCCTACTTCTGGGCCGAACGCATCGCCTGCGAGGACGGATCGACGCGTATCCGGCTCAAGGGCTTGTGCCGCGGCATGTACGACAGCGTGGGCGGCCCCGGATGGACCTATAGGCAGTGCGCGCCGCAGATCGAGCAAGCGCAGACCGCGTTTGCGCGGGCTGTCGCGCCGCCGGGATGACGCGCGCAGCGTCCCCTGGGCCCGGCGAGGCCTTCATTCGGGCTCGATGCGCATTGAAGCATGCGCACTGAAGCAATCGCCGGAACGCTGACGCAACGTCAGCGCCTCTTTTGATCCATGTCATGGCGTCGGCGATCGAGGCTGCGAAACTGCAGCACATGATCGCGGCATTCGCGCTTTGCACGGTGTTTTCGCCGCCCCGATCGAAACGTAGGAGAAATGCGATGAATACCGAAGTCGGCAAGCTCGGCGCGTGGTCCGAGGTAGGCAAACTGCGCAAGGTCATGGTTTCTTCGCCGGGGCTCGCGCATCAGCGCCTGACGCCGGGCAACTGCGACGAGCTGTTGTTCGACGACGTCATGTGGGTCAGCCAGGCCAAGCGCGACCATTTCGATTTCGTCACGAAGATGCGCGAGCGCGGCGTCGAAGTGCTCGATGTGCACAATCTGCTGACGCAGACGCTCGGCAATCCCGAAGCGCGCAACTGGATACTCGACCGCAAGATCAGCGACAACAGCGTCGGCGTCGGCCTCAGTAACGAAGTACGTGCATGGATGAACGAACTGGAGCCGCGCCGGCTTGCCGAATTTCTGATCGGCGGCGTATCGATCGACGACATCCCGGGCAGCGACGCGCCGGTTCTGAAGCTTTATCGCGAATACGTCGGTTACTCGAGCTTCCTGCTGCCGCCATTGCCGAACATGATGTTTACGCGCGACACGACATGCTGGATCTACGGCGGCGTCACGCTCAATCCGATGTATTGGCCGGCGCGCAGACAGGAGACGCTGCTCGCCGCGGCCATCTACAAATTTCATCCGGCCTTCGCAGGCGCCGACTTCGATGTCTGGTGGGGCGACCCCGATATCGATCATGGCGCGGCGACGCTCGAAGGCGGCGACGTCATGCCGATCGGCAAAGGCATCGTGCTGATCGGCATGGGCGAGCGCACCTCGCGTCAGGCGATCGGACAGGTCGCGCGGGCGCTGTTTGCAAAGGGCGCCGCGCAGCAGGTGCTGGTGGCCGGGCTGCCGAAATCGCGCGCGGCGATGCACCTCGATACGGTCTTCAGCTTCTGCGACCGCGATCTCGTCACGATCTTCCCCGAGGTGGTCAGGCAAATCGTCACCTTTTCGGTTAGACCCGACGAGAAAAGCGCTTACGGCATAAGCGTTCACCGCGAAGACAAGCCGTTCGTCCAGGCGGTGGGCGATGCGCTCGGCCTGAAGGAGTTGCGCGTCGTCGAAACGGGCGGCAACCGGTTTGCCGCGGAGCGGGAGCAGTGGGACGACGGCAACAACATGGTTTGCGTCGAACCGGGCGTCGTGATCGGCTATGACCGCAATACCTTCACCAACACGTTGTTGCGCAAGGCCGGCATCGAAGTGATCACGATCACGGCGAGCGAGCTGGGCCGCGGACGCGGCGGTGGCCACTGCATGACCTGCCCGGTGATGCGCGACGCGGTCGACTATTGAGCGACTGCGAAACATGGGAAACGACGGAGACGAATGATGGCTTTCAATCTGCGAAATCGAAGCCTGTTGAGCCTGATGCACCATAGCACCCGCGATCTGCGCTATCTGCTCGACCTGTCGCGCGATCTGAAGCGCGCGAAGTACGCGGGTACCGAGCAGCAACACCTGCTTCGCAAGGACATTGCGCTGATTTTCGAAAAGACGTCGACGCGCACGCGTTGTGCGTTCGAAGTGGCGGCGCACGACCAGGGCGCGCACGTGACCTATATCGATCCCGCTTCGTCGCAGATCGGTCATAAGGAAAGCATGAAGGACACGGCGCGCGTACTCGGCCGCATGTACGACGCGATCGAGTATCGGGGCTTCAGTCAGGACGTCGTGGAAGAGCTGGCGCGCTATGCAGGCGTGCCTGTTTTCAACGGCCTGACCGACGAATACCATCCGACCCAGATGCTCGCCGATGTACTGACCATGAGCGAACACTCGGATAAGCCGCTTCACGACATCAGCTATGCGTATCTTGGCGATGCGCGCAACAACATGGGCAACTCGCTGCTGCTGATCGGCGCGAAGCTCGGCATGGACGTGCGCATCGGCGCGCCGCGCTCGCTCTGGCCCAACGCCGCGCATATCGAGGCTTGCGAACGCTTCGCGAGGGAAAGCGGCGCGCGCATGAAGCTGACCGAAGATCCGAAAGAAGCGGTGAGCCAGGTGGACTTCATTCATACCGATGTCTGGGTATCGATGGGCGAGCCCGTCGAAACGTGGGACGAACGCATCAAGGAACTGCTGCCGTATCAGGTGAACCGTCAACTGATCGAGGCGACCGGCAACCCGAGAACGAAGTTCATGCACTGTCTGCCCGCGTTTCACAACTGCGAAACGAAGGTCGGCCGGCAGATCGCCGAACGCTATCCGCATCTGGCCAACGGTATCGAAGTGACCGAGGACGTGTTCGAGTCCGACTTCAATATCGCGTTCGAGCAGGCGGAAAACCGGATGCATACGATCAAGGCGATTCTCGTCGCGACGCTGGCCGATCTCTGATCGAGCGGCTCGGCTCGTGGAATGAAAGGGGAATATCGTGCGCATTGTCATTGCTTTGGGCGGAAACGCGCTTCTGCAACGCGGTCAGCCGATGACCGAGAGCCAGCAACGCGAAAACGTCCGGACTGCCGCCGCGCAGATCGCTCAAGTGGCAAAGGGAAACGAGCTTGTCATTGCGCACGGCAACGGTCCGCAGGTCGGTCTGCTGGCGCTGCAAAGCGCGGCCTACAAGGACGTCGCGCCGTATCCGCTCGACGTGCTTGGCGCGCAGACCGAGGGCATGATCGGCTATCTGATCGAGCAGGAACTGGGCAACCTGCTGCCCTTCGAGGTGCCGTTCGCGACGATTCTGACGCAGGTCGAAGTCGATCCGGCGGACCCGGCATTCAGCCATCCGACCAAGCCGATCGGGCCGGTCTACACAAAGGACGAAGCCCAGCGGCTCGCTCGCGAGAAGGGCTGGAGCATCGCGCCGGACGGCGACAAATATCGCCGTGTGGTGGCCAGTCCGAAGCCGCAGCGAATCTTCGAAATCAGGCCCGTCAAATGGCTGCTCGAAAAAGGCACGATCGTGATCTGCGCCGGCGGCGGCGGCATCCCGACCTGCTACGGGGAAGACCACAAGCTGCGGGGCGTCGAGGCGGTGATCGATAAGGACCTGTGCTCCGCATTGCTCGCGCAGGAACTCGACGCGGATCTGCTCGTCATTGCGACCGACGTCGACGCGGCCTATGTCGAGTGGGGCACGCCGTCGCAAAAGGCGATTTCCTACGCGCATCCCGACGAACTCGAAAAGCTCGGCTTCGCAGCGGGATCGATGGGACCGAAAATCGCAGCGGCAATCGAGTTCGCGCGCAAGACCGGCAAAGACGCGGTGATCGGCGCGTTGCCCGACATCGTCGCGATCGTCGGGCGCGCGGCCGGGACGCGCATCGGCGTGCGCGAGCATGGAATACGGTTCTATGCGCCCGCGTAACGCGGTGCCGATTCCGGGTGCGTAGGGTGCGCGGCGTGCGTCGGGGCTGCCGCTGCAGGGCTTCGCCGCGCTACCTCCGCCTGCCCGCGCTCATGCGACCCTGCCAGCGAAAGCGATATCCGCTGCCCGCTATAGGGCGACAGTGCATGCCGCAATACGGCCTGAAGAATGTCGGCCCGGACGGACTCGAAAGCCAGTCGAATCTGTTCTTCATCGGCTGCATCGGCGTCGGGCGCTTCCGCCATGACCTGATATGGAACCGCGAACGCGCGATATCCCCAACCGAAACCGTATGCCGTAAACCACACGATAGACCCGTGAAGTACGGGGGACGTAATCCAGACCGATGGCTGACTCATGGCGATCACCTCGCACAAACGCGTACCGATACCCACAGGGAATCGTCGCATACGCACGTCAAAGAATAGGGTCCGCAGCAAGCACCTCGTTGACATACGTCAATCGCTTCCCGTTGAGCAACTGCCGACGGTCGTCACATCACTGGTTGAACCACAGATACTGAAGCGTCAGCGAAACTGCCTTGTAGTTGCCTCCGGCCCTCACCATGAACCCGTTCGATACGGCGAGCTTGGCCGACCAGTTGCGCGTGACCGGCACCGAAAGCGTGAGGCCATAGCGTGCGTTGTTTTGCCTGTCGTCGTTGCCGATGCCATCGACCGTGGTCGCGCCGCCGGCATAGAAGCCGACGTCGGTGGCGATCCACAACCCCGGACGGAACGTGTAGCCGCCATGAAGCTGCAGCACGGCAAGAGGCGCCTGGCTGCGTCGCCTGTCGCCGAGAAATGCGTCGTTGTCGGTGAATAGCCATACGCCCACCGACGCTTCGGCAAACCAGTTTCCGAATGGCTGCGAGACGGCGGCCTCGGGTTTGAATGCCCACCGGTTGCTGCCGACGTTGATGAGGCGCCGGGGCTCGTACTGTCCCGTCGGCGCCACGACCGCGAGGCTCATGCCGACGATCGTGTCCGGCTCGCGGCGAGCGAATTCCTCAGGTGTAAGCGCGGGGCCGCCCAACAGATCGATCGCGAGCCTGAAGCGCAGATCTCCCACGCCCGCACGATGCACCTGATTGGGCGCATCGAATACCTTCCCCGACACATCGCCACTGACGAACGGCGCGGCGAGTCCGATCGATGCGGCGCGTCCGGCAAAGCTGAATACATGCACGTACCCCGCCGCGAGCGAGTTGATGTTCGCCTTGATGTCGGTAACCGGTAACGACGGATCCGTGAGGACCTGGCCGCTGAGCCGCGTGTAGGTCAGTCCGATGAAATTGGTGCCTATCGGCGCAGGCGAGTAGGCGCGCGGCTCCAGTTCCTGCGCCGCCGCATGCAGCGCGGTCAGCAGCAGCGATGCGCCGGCCAATACGTTGCCGCCTCTGCGGATGCGAAGCGCGTGCAGCAGATGGCGCGATGGTCGCGCATCGAATCGCATGGAGAGGAGACGTGCAGCCCGCATGGTGAGCCCACTGAAACGCGTTTGACTGGCCGTGACCTGTTTGCCGTCACGCTAGCGGTGAACGGCGCGGCCGGCTTGATATGCGTCAGCGTTGACGCCCGGCAAAGGTCCGTCAATCGCTTTTCTCGCGTATTTGTGTGGTGTGGCCGTGCCAGTCGTGCGCTCTGTACGGCGTCTTTAAATGATTCGCGGCAAACCGGCCCGAGCTGCCCAAGATGTACCGGCTTGACATGAATCAATCGGTTTGCGCCCGATTAGCGATGTGATGTACGCATGTCCCTGCAGCCCCGGGAGATGACCGATGATCATCATCGCTGCATTCATCCTGTCCGTCTTTTTGTATAGCCTGGTCTCGAAGCGGCTCGAGCGGACAGTTCTCACCGCACCTCTTCTGTTCACAGCGGCCGGCGTGCTCATGTCTTTCTCGCATGAAGCGTTGAGCGAGCTCGCGCTAGACCGCAAAGGTCTGCTGCTGCTCGCCGAACTCGGGCTCGTGATGACGCTCTTCACCGATGCTTCGCGCGTGCGCCCGTCGATGCTGAAGGGCGAAACGAATTTGCCGGTGCGTCTGCTGAGCACGGGCATGCTGCTCACCATCGTGCTCGGCCTGCTCTGTGCGATGGGCGTGTTCAGGACCATGACCTTCTGGGAGGCCGGCATCCTTGCCGCGATACTCGCGCCGACCGACGCCGGCCTTGGGCAGGTTATCGTCAATAGTTCGCGCGTGCCGCGGCGGATTCGTCAGGCCTTGAATGTCGAAGCCGGTCTGAACGACGGTCTCGCCGTGCCTTTTCTGATGTTCTTCATTGCGCTGGCCGAGGCGCGCGAAACAGGCAATGGCGGCTCCGTGCTGACGCGCTTCCTGATCGAACAGCTTGGTTACGGAACGCTGGTGGGGCTCGCCATCGGCCTCGCAGGCGGCTATCTGCTGGGGCTTGCCCGTCGCAAGGAGTGGATGGCCGAGCCCGTCGCCCAGCTCGGCGTCGTGGCGCTTCCGCTTGCTTGCGTGGTGGCTTCGGAAGCCACGGGGGCAAGCATGTTCATCGCGGCATTCGTCGCGGGCCTCACGACGCAGATCGGCTTTAGCGAAGTCGGAAAGCATAGCGTCGAGTTCGCGGAGGATTGGGGCCAACTGTTCGACTATTTCGTTTTCTTCCTGTTCGGTCTGCTTGTCACGCAAGTCTGGGCTCAGTTCAGTTTCGCGATCCTGCTGTATGCCGTGCTGAGTCTGACACTGGTGCGCATGCTGCCGGTGGCGGTGGCGTTGCGCGGTACGCACCTGAGCCGCCCGACGGTTCTTTTCATGGGGTGGTTCGGGCCGAGGGGGCTTGCCTCGATTGTTCTCGGGCTTGTCTATCTGGAAGGGAATACGGGTCTGCCCGGAGAACCGGTCATCAAGCTTGCTGTCATGGCGACCGTCCTGCTCAGCATTCTTGCGCACGGCCTGACGGCGCTTCCGGCGACCGGCTGGTACGCGAAGTCCACCGCATCGCTGGGAAACAACGCGCCGGAGCTCGATCAGGATACGTCCGGCGCCGACCGGGCAGCCGCCGAAGGCGCCTGAGGCCGGCAATCCGTCATGGAGGATTCGATGCTCACCACACCGCGAACGCAGCAGGCGCTCTCCCGGCAAATGCTCGATGTACTGATACGCGCCGGCCTGATTGCCGTGCTCGCGATCTTCTGTTTTCGAATCTTCGTCCCATTTCTGAACCTGATGGCGTGGGCGCTGATTCTCGCCATCACGCTTTATCCGCTGCAGGTGCGCTTGCGCAAGCGTCTGCCAGATCGGGAAGGGCTCATCGCCACGCTGATCATCGCCGTCGCATTCTGCGTGATTCTCGTGCCGACCTTCATGCTCGGCGTTGCCGTCGCCGATTCGATCCAGCATGTCATGGCCGCGTTCAGGAGCGGCGGCATACAGATTCCGCCGCCCGACGAGTCGGTGGCGCAATGGCCGCTGGTGGGCGAGCGCGTGTACGCGTTCTGGCAACAGGGTTCGACCGATCTCATGGGGCTCGCGCACAAATTCGCGCCGCAACTGAAGGAAGCCGGTCTTGTCGTGCTCGGCACGGTGACGGGGCTCGGAGCCGGGCTCGTGATCTTCTTCGTCGCGCTCGTGGTTGCGGGTCTGTTCATGGCCCATGGCGAACAGTGCCACGTCAACGCCGTGCAGATCGCGTCGCGCATTTCGGGCCCGGGAAACGGCGAGACCATCGCCGATCTGTGTACTGCTACGATTCGCGCCGTCGCGCAAGGCGTGGTCGGCATCGCCTTCATCCAGATGCTGCTGATCGGTATCGGCTTCGTGGCAATGGGGATTCCCGGTGCGGGACTGCTCGCGCTCGCGGTATTGCTGATCGGCATCATGCAATTGCCCGCTACGTTGATCACCATCCCCGTGATCGCTTTCGTGATGGTCACCGAAGGCATCAGCGTGGCGACGATCGTGTTCGCCGTTTATGTGTTCGTCGCCGGGCTGGCCGACAACGTGCTCAAGCCGTTGCTGCTCGGGCGCGGCGTCGCCGTTCCGATGCCGGTCGTGCTGATCGGCGCGCTTGGGGGCATGGTGTCGGGCGGCGTGATCGGCCTGTTCATCGGTCCCGTGATGCTGGCGGTCGGTTATCAACTGTTCTGGCGGTGGGTGAGGGACCAGCCTGCCGCGACCTTGCCTGGCGAGAGCGTCGATGCCGTGGCGAGTCATAGCGCTGCTCGACAAGTCGAAGCGAAGTGACCGGAGGGCGTCATGGATAAAGCCGTTTCACGCAAACACGCGGGCCATGCACGCGAGAAGACTGCGCCGTATCGCACGCCTGACGAAAGGGCGGCGCAAGGCCGCATCATTCGCGACCTCGTGCCTCGTTCATCGCAGGCCGGATGGACTGCACCGGCGGAACGCCGCGATATCGTCGAGCTGCTCGACGACTCCAACGAGGGCCGTTTGCCGCAACTGGTCCCGATTCGCTTCGGGCGGATGGCAGCGAGTCCGTTCGCGTTCTACCGCGGCGCGGCTGCGATCATGGCGGCCGACCTCGCGACGACGCCGACGAGCGGAATCCGCGTGCAGGCGTGCGGCGACGCTCACCTGATGAACTTCGGCGGCTTTGCGACGCCCGAGCGCAACGTGATTTTCGACATCAACGATCTCGACGAGACGCTGCCTGCGCCGTTCGAATGGGACCTGAAGCGGCTCGCCGCGAGCGCGGCGATTGCCGCGCAGCATCTGGAGTTTTCGTACGGCGATATGGTTCGCATCGTCGCGGATCTCGTGCGGCAATACCGCGAACGCATGCATGACTACGCCTCGATGCGCGCGCTCGATGTCTGGTACGACCGCATCGACATGCAGAAGTACGAGGACCGGTCGGGCGATCCGGCGCTCGTCGAGGCCGCGCGCAAGCGCTTCGCCGAGCGCATCGAAATCGAGCGCCGCAAGACCGTGCCCGACTATCTGTATCCGCGGCTCGTCACGGAAGAAGGCGGGGAACCGCACATCAAGGACGAGCCGCCGCTGATCTTCCACCCCAGCGCGGAGCTCGCGCCCGGTCTCGACTCCGGCTACGCCGAAGCGATCGCTCTTTACCGTCAGAGCCTCGCCGAACATGTGCGCGTGCTGTTCGATAGATTCCATTTCGCCGATCTCGCGATCAAGGTGGTCGGCGTGGGCAGTGTCGGAACGATGTGCGCGGTGGGGCTCTTCATGGCATCGGACAATGATCCGCTGTTTCTGCAGGTCAAGGAGGCGAGGGCGTCGGTGCTCGAGCCGTATGCAGGCGCGAGCGTCCACCCGAATCACGGTCAGCGCGTGATTGCCGGCCAGCGCATCATGCAATCGGCCAGCGATGTGTTTCTCGGCTGGAGCCGCGCGAAGAACGGACGTGACTTCTATGTGCGCCAGCTTCGCGATATGAAAATGTCGGTCGTCATCGAATCGCTCGATACAGGCCTGCTGCGGCAATACGCGCGCATGTGCGCGCATGCGCTCGCGCGGGCTCACGCGCGTTCGGGCGATGCGGCGACGATCGCCGGCTACATGGGCTCCGGCCAGACATTCGACGACGCGATTACCGAGTTTGCAGCCGAATACAGCACGCAAAACCGGCGCGACTACCGCGAGTTCATTCAGGCGATCCGCCGCGGCCGGATCGAGGCGACGACGGACGCATAGCCGTTGCGGCAGTGCCGGGACCATGTTGCGCGGGAGGGGACGATGGCTCAAGAACAGGTTTCCGTGGTTGACGCTGCCGATACGGCGCCTGCAAAAAACTGGCGCGCGATCGTCGCGCCGATGCAATGGCTGCCGCATTACAGACTGCAATGGCTAACGTCCGATATCGTGGCGGGCCTGACGCTCGCCGCTTATGGCGTGCCTGTGTCGCTCGCTTATGCAACGCTTGCGGGCTTGCCGCCGCAGTACGGCATTTACTGCTATCTGGCGGGCGGGCTCTGTTATGCGCTGTTCGGCTCGTCGCGTCAACTGGCGATCGGGCCGACTTCGGCGATTTCGATGCTGGTCGGCGCCACGGTCGTGGATATGGCTGGCGCGGACCCCGTGCGCTTCGCGTCGATTGCCGCAATGACCGCGATCCTCGTTGCGCTCATGTGTGGGCTCGCCTGGATCTTGCGGCTAAGCTCGCTCGTCAACTTCATCAGCGAGACGATACTGCTGGGCTTCAAGGCCGGCGCGGCGTTCACCATCGCACTGACCCAGTTGCCGAAGCTGTTCGGCGTCAAGGGCGGCGGCGAGCCGTTCTTCGAACGCATTGCGATTCTGGCCGGCCAGCTTCCCGATACGCATCTGATCGTGCTTGCATTCGGTCTCGGTGCGTTGGTGCTGCTGATACTCGGTGAAAAATATCTGCCGGGCCGCCCCGTAGCCTTGTTCGTCGTGGCGCTGTCCATCGTGCTTCTTTCCGTGACGCCGCTTGCCGGATTGGGGTTCAAGGTGGTCGGCGCTTTGCCGCCCGGTCTGCCCGATTTTCATTTTCCGGCGCTGCGCGTGCGCGACGTCGACGGCATCGTTCCGCTTGCGTTCGCGTGTCTGCTGCTGTCGTACGTGGAGAGCGTGTCGGCCGCCCGCGCCATTGCGCAAAAGAACGGCTACGAAGTGGACCCGCGCCAGGAACTGCTCGCGCTCGGCGCCGCCAATCTGGGTGCGGGCCTGTTTCAGGGCTACCCGGTGGCGGGCGGCCTGTCGCAGTCCTCGGTCAACGACAAGGCAGGCGCGAAGACGCCGCTTGCGCTCGTGTTCGCTTCCATTGCGATGGGCCTCTGTCTGATCTTTCTTTCGAACCTGCTCGCCAATCTGCCGAGCGTCGTGCTCGCGGCGATCGTGCTCGTAGCCGTCAAGGGGCTCGTCGATATTCGCGAGCTGCGCCACGTCTGGCGCGTGAGCCGCTACGAATTCCTCGTATCGATCGTCGCGTTTGCGGCGGTATTGATGCTCGGCATCCTCAAAGGCGTGATATTCGCGGTGCTGGTGTCGATGCTGCTGCTGATCAGACGCGCCGCGCGTCCGCATGTCGCGATCCTCGGACGCATTCCGGGCACGCGCCAGTACTCGGACCTCGACCGCCATCCGGAAAACGAAGCGATTCCCGGCGTGCTGATCTTCCGTGCCGAAGCGGCGCTGCTTTACTTCAATGCCGAACATGTGCGCGCGACGGTCTGGAAAAGCATCCGTTCGAGCGCGAGTCCGGTGAAGCTCGTGATCTGCGACCTGTCCAGTTGTCCGACCGTGGATATCGCGGGCGCGCGCATGCTCGCGACGCTGCGCGCCGGCCTGGCCGACGCCGGCATCGCTCTGCGCCTCGTCTCGGCGCATGCCTACGCGCGCGACATTCTGCGCGCTGAGGGGCTCGAGCAGCAGGCCGGAGAATTCGCGCGACGAGCGTCCGTCGACGACGAAATCGAAACGTTCGCGCGCGACGTCGACGCGCAGTCCGCGATCGCAGCGGACGCGGGGCCGGGAACGTTGCCCGGCGAAGGCAAGCCGGCTTGAGGCCGCGTGCTCCGATCAGGGAGATCTACCATGGCTGATCAACCCAAGAAAATGAACGTCGTACAGCTGACGTTCATCGTCACCGTCAACATGATGGGATCGGGCATCATCATGCTGCCCGCCAACATGGCTAAAGTGGGGGCGATCTCGCTGCTGTCCTGGCTCGTCACCGCAATCGGATCGCTCGCGATCGCATATGGCTTTGCGGAGGCGGGGCTCTTCAATCAGCGCAGGGGCGGCATGGCCGCCTATGCGGAGGATGCGTACGGACGTGACGGCTATTTCCAGGTTTTTCTGCTGTATTTCCTGTCGATCGCGATTGCGAACGTGGCCGTCGCAAGCTCGGCACTCGGCTATCTGGCCGCGTTTTTCCCGATATTGACGTCCTCGCCCGCGCTCACGTGTGCCGGCGTGATCGGATTGCTGTGGTTGACCACAGTAGCCAATTTCGGAGGACCGAAGATAACGGGACGCATCGGCTCCGTGACCGTATGGGGCGTGATCCTGCCGGTCGGATTCATCTCGGTGGCCGGCTGGTTCTGGTTTCGCGGCGACACCTTCGCGGCTGCGTGGAATCCGAATGGACTGCGGATCTTCGATGGCATGAGTTCGAGCATCTCGCTCACGTTGTGGGCGTTCCTCGGCATGGAGTCGGCGGCACAGAATTCGTCGGCTGTCGCCAATCCGAAACGCGATGTTCCGCTCGCGTGCATGTTCGGCACGCTCGGCGCGGCCGTGATCTATATCCTGTCGACGGCCGTGATTCAGGGCATCGTACCGAATGCCGATCTCGCCAGATCGACCGGGCCGTTCGGTCTCGCGTTCGCGCACATGTTCAGCCCGGCGGTGGGCTCCATCGTCATGGCGCTGGCCGCGATGGCGTGCGTCGGTTCGCTGCTCGGATGGCAGTTCACGCTGGCGCAGACGGCCAAAGACGCGGCCGACACGCGCATGTTCCCCGCGATCTTCGGCAAGGCAAACGCGCTGGGCGCGCCAATCGCGGGCATGGTGATCATGGGCATCGTGCAATCGCTGATGGCGTTGTCGACGATTTCCCCGAGCCTCACCGAACAGTTCCAGGCACTCGTCAATCTCGCCGTCGTGACCAACGTACTGCCTTACATCATTTCGCTGTCGGCGCTGTTCGTCATGATGCGCAACGCCGGTGTGGGAGAGGCGAAGTACCGGCTCAATGCGGCGGTGACCGTCGTGGCGCTGGCGTATTCCATCTACGCGATCTACGCCTCGGGCAAGGATGCGGTGCTCGGCGGCATGCTGGTCATGGCGATCGGCTATGCGGTCTACGGCTTCGTCGCTTCGCGCCTGAACGTGTCGGGTTCGAGAGCGGGCGCGATCGCCGGACCCGCGGCCGCTGCGTTGGCGATCGCGCTTCTCGTGCTGTCCGCGTTCGTGCCGCAACCGGCGCATGCGCAGGACGGCGCGTCGGGTGGCACGCTGCAGCGCATCAGGCAAGCGGGCAGCATCCGCATCGGTTATGTTCGCGACGCGCGTCCGTTTGCCTACATGGACGATGCGGGGCAGGTCGCCGGCTATACGGCCACGCTGTGCCGGAAGATTGCCGAACAGATCGGGAGCGGATCGGGAACCGCTCCAGTCAAGGTGCGGTGGGTCGAGCTTACGCCAGGCGACGAGGCGCGGGCCGTGCGCGACAACGAGGTCGATCTGCTGTGCGGTGCCGCCGACACACTGGCGAACCGGAAGAGCATGTCGTTTTCGATCCCGGTCTACTCCGGCGGTATCAGCGCGTTGATGCGCCGCGATGCGCCTGCCGGTCTTCGCGAGATCCTGAGCGGCTCGGGCCCGTCGCATCCGACCTGGCGCGCGTCGCCCGCGCAACTGCTGTCGCGGCAGACCATTTCGGTCGTCGCGGATTCCCCGGCCCAGCGCTGGCTCGCCGGCAAACTCGGAGAACTCGAGATCGCATCGACCGTCGTTACGGTGCCCTCGATCCAGGCGGGCGTGCAGAAGGTGATCGACCGCGAGGCGAACGTGTTCTTCGCGGAGCGCTCGCTGCTGATCGCTGTCGTCAGCAGAAGTCCGGCGGCGCGCGATCTGACCATACTCGACCGTCGCTTCACGACGTTGCCGGTCGCAATCGCAATGGCACGCTCGGCCGACGACCTGCGCCTGCACGCAGACGAAACCCTTAGCCGTCTGTTCAGATCGCCCGAATTTCCTGGCTTGTACGGAAGATGGTTCGGAGAGCCTGACACCGAGACGCGTAACTTCTTCCGATTGGTGGCGCTTCCGGAATGACATGCGCGGCGGGGCGCGCGCGAGACCGACGCGTGCGCACCGAACGGTGGAGCCGGGTCACGCTGGCCGCGACCACCCGTGCGTGACGTTTCGGCTATCATCGCGGTCGCGCTGCGAACCACGCCTGTGTCCCGCGCCCCTCAGTTGGGGCGCGAGTCGTCGGATCGCCTGAAGCGCGAACGGGACATCCGATATTCCCGGCATAAGCCACCGTCCCGTTCTGTTCCGATCGGGCCTGTCTTCCATTGCGTCGACACGCTCGTCTTCTCGTACGGAAAGGTGAAATGGACAACGAAGCAGTCTGGCCGTTCAGAACCGTGGCCACGCGATACGTCGCGGCGACCTGCTTCGTGGCCGTCTCCTTCGCGTGCGCGTTCTGGCTGTCGCGGCACTTCGTGTCCGCTGCCGCGACGATGTCGTTGTGCGCGATCGTCCTCAGTGCGTGGCTGGGCGGCATCGGTCCGGGCGCATGGGCCGTGGTGGTGTCGCTCGTCGCATTCGACTACGGCTTCGTGCAGCCGCTGCACTCGCTGCACGTCGATCCGACCGATTTGCCGCGCATGATGATGTTTTCGTTCACGGCGACTTTTATAGGCTGCCTCGGCGCGCTGCAGCACCGCACCGCGCGCTCGCTGCGCGAAGCACACCGGCGGCTCGCGCGCACAGTCTCGATGCTGACCGAGGCGAACGCAGCACTGCAAAGGGAGAACGCCGAATATCTGCGCGTTGCCGAGCAGTTGCGGCTGAGCAGCGCGTTTCTCGCCGAAGGCCAGAAGATCAGCCGGACCGGCAGCTGGCGCTGGAATATCCGGTCCGCTACGCTCGTGTGGTCCGAGGAGCACTACCGGATTCTGGGCTACACGCCCGCCGCCGCGCCACCCGACTTCGACATGATCCGGCGGCGCATTCACCCGTCCGACCGCGAGATGGTGCGCGACATCGTGCGACGGGCGGTCGAAGCGAACAGCGCGTTCGAATGCGAATACCGGATCGTGCTTCCGGACGGAACGATCCGTCACATGTTCGGCACCGGGCGCCCGCTGTCTTACGAGGACGGGCGCATCGTCGAGTACATCGGCACGACCGTCGACGTGAGCGCGCGCAAGCAGACCGAAGACCTGCTGCGCAAAAGCGAAAAAGCATTCCGCACGCTCGCCGAAAATCTGCCCGACAGCGTGGTTCGATATAACCGGTATTGCGAACGCATCTACGTGAACCCTGCCTTCGAGCGCAAGCTCCATCTGTCCGCCCGCCGGGTGCTGAATGCTCCGCTAAGGGAAACCTGGATGTGCGACATCGCTGTCGAAGATTACGAAGCGATCGTTCGCCGCGTGCTGAGCTCGGGCGAGCCGGACGAAGTGTCGGGCATCTGGACGGCGGCGGGCGGCTCACGCACCTACAACTCGGTGCGCATTGCGGCCGAACGCGACGCCGATGGCGAGATCGTCAGTGCGATCGCGATCAGCCGCGACGTGACCGAAGCAAAACAGGCCGAAATGCGCGTCGAGGAATCGCGGCACCTGATCCGGCAACTCGCGGGCCGCAGCGAAGCGGCGCGCGAGGAAGAACGCAAGCATCTCGCACGCGAACTGCATGACGGCCTCGCGCAGTCGCTGCTTGCGGTGCGGATGCAATTGAGTGTACTGAGCCTCGAATTCGGCGCCGACATGCCGGCGCTGACAAAGCGGGCCAATCTGATCGTCGGCCACGTCGACAGCGCGATCAAAGTGGTGCGCAACGCGGTGACGAGCCTGCGTCCGGTCGCGCTCGATCTGGGCATACTGCCCGCGCTCGAATGGCTCGTGCAGGAATTCACCGGCGAAACGGGAATTCCATGCACATTCAATACCGATCTGTCGACCGTCGCGCTGCGCGAAAGCGAAACGACCGCGTTGTTCCGTATCGCGCAGGAAGCGTTGCGCAATATCATGCGGCACGCGCGCGCCACGCGTGCATGCCTGCTCCTCAAGCGCGAAGCCGCAGGCCTGCTGCTCGAAATCCGCGACGACGGCATCGGCTTCAATGCGACCCAAAAGAAGCCGACCTCGTTCGGGCTGGTGGGCATCCGGGAGCGGGTCTTGATGTTCGCCGGCACTTTCGATCTGCTTACGTCGCCGGGCGCGGGCACGACGTTGCGCATTCGCGTTCCTGCCACGGTATTGTCAGAGGCCTCATGATCCGCATTCTGATCGCGGACGACCACGCCATCATGCGTGAAGGAATCAAGCAGCTGTTCGCGCTGGAGAGGGATTTCGAAGTGGTCGGGGAAGCCGCCAACAGCGGCGACGTGCTCGCCGCGCTGCGCCGCACGCCGGCCGACCTGCTGCTGCTCGATCTGTCGATGCCCGGCATCAGCGGCGTCGATCTGATCGAGCACATCAGGGCGCACGAAGCGGCGCCGCCGATTCTCGTGCTCAGCATGCACAGCGAACTCCATTTCGTGCGTTACACGCTCAAGGCGGGCGCGGCGGGCTATCTGACGAAGGACAACCAGCCGCACACGCTGCTCGCCGCGATCCGCAAGGTCGCGGCCGGCGGCCGCTTTATCGATCCGCAACTGGCCGAGCACATGGTGTTCGATGCAGCGCAAGCGTTGCAACGCGCGCCGCACGAACGGCTGTCGGCGCGCGAATTCGCCATCTTCCGCCTGCTGGTGCGCGGGCTCGGCGTCAATGAAATCGCGGCGGAATTCGCGATCAGCAACAAGACCGTCAGCACGCACAAAGCGCGCCTCATGCAGAAGCTGAACTGCGGCAACAACGCGCAACTCGTGCGCTACGCGGTGTCGCATCGGCTCGTCGACTAGGCGCGGCTGCGCCGCTCGTTGCGGTTCGAGCGTCGGCGCGATGGGCTGGCCATGCCTTGCAGCGTGGTCATCGGTCGATACGCGTATCAGGAACGCCCTACAGCCGAATCAGGACCGCCTGATTTTCAGGCGCGCATGCGGCGCGGATAGTTTGCCGTCTGCGGATCGGCCTGTCTGAAGCAGAGCGGCAGATTCGATCGCGCTTACAAAACCAGAACATTGCATTCGAGAAATTCGCGGGGAAAGGCGTGACGATCATCAAGAATATGGCGCTGACACTGGCAGTCGCGCTATTGGCACTTCTGTTCATTACCGGCTATGGCTTGTGGCAATTGACCCGCTCCGAGGCGCGTTACGCGTATGTCGAAGCCAACACGGTACCGGCTCTCGTCGACCTCGCCGAAGCGACCGCGCAGATGTCGGAAATCCGTGCAGCCACGCTGTCGCGTGCGATGACTTCGAATCCGCAGTTGCGTCTGCAAAGGGATCAGCGCATTAGCGACGCGCATCGGCGCCTCGACGAAATCCTCGCGCGCTACGCGCACGATCACGTCATCGACGACAAGGACGAGGCGTTCCTCAAAGCGGATGCCGCGAATCTCGCCGAATATCGTTCGGTTCAGGCGAAATTCATCGAACAGACTTCGCACGCGCTCGACGATAGCCAGCTCGACGCCGCGCTTGCGCCGCTGACGCCCGCCACCGCAGCTGTGGTCAAAGGCCTGAAGAACCAGACCGACTACAACATTGCACAGGCGATCGCGCTCGGCGCCAAAGGCGAGCGTGCCGCCACCGCATCGGTCTGGACGCTCGCGCTCACCGCACTGGCCGTATTCGCATTCACGGGCGTACTGGCGTGGCGGTTGTTCAACCGTGTCCGCAACGGGCTCTCCGGGTTGCGGCGGACGCTCGCTACGGTCAGTCATTCGCTCGATCTGTCGCTGCGCGCGCCGGTCGAACGTCGCGATGAAATCGGCCAGACCGCCGAAGCGTTCAATCAGCTGATCGAGCGCGTCAAGACCGTGCTGCACACGGTCCAAGGTTCGAGCCATTCGGTACGCACGGCGGCTGCGCAGATCGCGGCGGGCAATGCCGATCTGTCGTCGCGCACGGAAGAGCAGGCTGCGTCGCTCGAAGAAACGGCCTCGAGCATGGAGCAGTTGACCACGGCGGTACAGCACAACGCCGCCAGCTCGAAACAGGCCAGCACGCTGACCGGCGGCGCGGCGCAACTGGCGCACAAAGGGCATGAAGTGGTAGCCCAGGTCGTCGGCACGATGAGCGAAATCGACGAGAGTTCGGACCGCATCGCGCAGATTACCGGCATCATCGAGGGCATCGCGTTCCAGACCAACATTCTCGCGCTGAACGCTGCGGTCGAAGCCGCGCGCGCCGGCGAACAGGGGCGTGGCTTCGCTGTCGTCGCCGGTGAAGTGCGCAGCCTCGCGCAGCGTGCGTCGAGCGCGGCGAAGGAGATCAAGGATCTGATTGCGCTTTCGGTGCAGAAGATTCACGCGGGGTCGTCGCTTGCCAATGAAGCCGGCGAAGCGATCTCGCAAGTCACGGCCGCGGTGGGCAAGGTGGCCGACGTGATCGGCGAAATCGCGCTCGCGTCGGAGGAGCAGAGCAGGGGCATCGAGCAGGTCAACCGCGCGATCATGCAGATGGACGAGGTTACGCAGCGTAATGCCGCGCTGGTCGAAGAGGCAGCGGCCGCCGCGCGCTCGCTCGAGGATCAGGGCGCCGAGCTCGATACGGCCGTGAACGCGTTCCGGCTCGATGCGGCAACGCAGCCCGCGATGCGGATGCTGGCCGCGTGATGCGGCCGGTATCGGGGCACCTCGTTTATTCGCTTGCTAGCCGATTTTATTGACGTCTGTTATAAATTTCGCGCTTGCACGCTCGCACATACCGCTCGGTGATGTTCACCGCTCTGGAATATGCAGGCTTCGTCAATCACCCATTCGAAGGGTGGCACGGGTCATATGGCGATAAGTATTGGGCCGTGGTGAAGCAGCAGGCAAACGCGTTCTATGGCCCGGTCGAAGCGCCGGAGAATGCCGGCCCGCATTTCAAAGTCCAAGGCTGTTAAAAACGGAAGCACTTTGCCATGCCGGATATCGTTGCCGTCACACCCGAAGACTTCAGGCTCTGGACCGACCATATCGACCGCCTGTTCGCGGAGTCCGGACGCAATGGACAACCGTTATTCTCGCCATTCGAGCAGGCGCCGAGCGCTTCATCGCCCGAACGACAAAGCCGGTTCGAGAGCAGCCTCGTCGTGCCGGTCAGACAGCCCGGTTGGATGCGCGCATGGTCCGTACAGGATCCGGCGGGGCGAATCGTCTGCCATCTCGATCTCTCAGGGTCGAACATTCCTTCCGAAAGCCATCGAATGACGCTCGGTATCGGCTGCGAGCCGGCCTTTCGACGCCGGGGAACCGGAACCATGTTGATGCGTCTCGCGATCGATTTTGCGTTGGTGCACGGCATCGAATGGATCGATCTGTTCGTATTCGGCGAGAACACGGCGGCCATCGCCTTGTACGAGCGGTTTGGCTTCACCGAATCGGGCCGCAGGCGCGATCGTTTCCGGCTGATGGGGCGAATGGTGGACGATGTGATGATGACGTTGCAGATTCCGCCATCTGCCGGATCGCCCGCGAGTCGGGCTTGATGCCGGCCGGCAGTCGTGGCGATTCCTAAGCAGGCTTTCGGGGCTTTCGCAAACTATGAGTTCGATCCAACTCAGTCGTGTGCTTCGCAATGACGCTGCCGATCTGATTTCGGCCAACTGCGACAATCAGCGCTATCACCTTCCATGGGTTACCTCATTCACGGATCAAGCAGGCTTCGATGCCTGGTTCGCGCGTTGCCTGACTGGACCCAACATCGGTCTCGTCGCCCGGCTGCGGACCACTGGCGAGATTGTCGGCGTCGTCAATATCAATGAAATCGTGGCAGGGGCTTTTCAGAGCGCTTATCTGGGGTACTACGGCATGGCCCGATTCGGCCGCAGAGGGTTGATGACCGAAGCAGTGGGAAGCGCGGTCAACCATGCTTTTGGCGAGTTGGGATTACATCGGCTCGAAGCAAACATCCAGCCGGCTAACCACGCGTCGATCGCGTTGGTGCGCCGACTCGGATTTCAGAAGGAAGGCTTCTCACCACGCTATTTGCGCATCAATGGCGAATGGCAAGACCATGAACGATGGGCGGTGCTGGCCGACACGATCGAGACTGGCGGATAGAAGCCGGGTATATTCGCCGGCTCGCGCACATGCAGCCAGTGCAATCAGCGTGGCTCGCCCTCGCCATGCGTCAACCAGTCGAAGCAGTTGCGCCACAGCCGCGCATAGCCATTCCAGGACGAGAACTCGGGAGGCAGCCAATGCACGGACATATCGCTCGTCCAGGCCAGCGTGCGGCCGGCGCCGAATTCGCCGGCGGCCAGTAGCGGATGTCCCGTGTCCGGCACCCGCGCGATCAGCGTCGCGTCGGATTTGAGCTCCACTTCGTTGTAGCCGAGCAGATGCGGCCATGCGCCAGCGATGCCCTCAAGCACCGGATGATCGGTCACGGGTTCGGGCGTGAAGCCTTCCGGCACCTCGACGCGGTCGTCATAGGGCAGGCAACGCACGGGCAAAACGTCCTCGACCGGCGTGTGCCGAAAGCGCGCGCTGCCATTGATGCCCTGGAAACTCAGATACCCGCCGATCATCATCAGCCCGCCGCCCGCGGCCACGTAGTCGCGCAGCAGCTTCAACCGGTTGGGGGTGCGCTGGCTTTTGATCCACGTGTCCGGATGCAGCAGCAGCGTGTTCGCGCCGATGTCGGACAGGATTACCGCATGCCATTCGCGAAGTGCCGCGAGCGTCGACGGGAACTGCGTCTGCGCGTCGTGACTCGGCATATGCGTCACGGCATAGTCGCCGTGTTCGAATAGTGCGAGAAACTGCTCCGCGCCGCTGTGATGGGTGATCGACGCAAACTGATCGAATCCTTTCGCATGCGTGGCCGTCGAGGTCCACGATTCGCCGGCCAGCAAGATCTTCTTTTTCATTCGATATCCTTTCCAATCCGTGAATGAGCGCCGCCTTCACCGGCGCATGCGCGGCGGGAAAACACGCGCGCCGGGTTCGTAACGAGCATCGTATCGATCTGCTCGTCCGTCACGCCTTGGCGCCTGAGCCTCGGTACGAAGTGCTCGAGGATGTAGCCATAGCCAAATCCGCCGTAGTGCGTCAGCATCATCTTCAGAAACACGTCCTGCGACATCAGCAGCCGGTCGATGTAGCCGGCATCGATCAGCGACCGGATCGCGCGCGCATTCTCTTCGTCCGACGGCGACTGCGCGTCCTCGTCGGCGTAGTAGTAGTCCATGCCGATCATGTCGTATTCGAGCCATGCGCCGCGCCGTGCAAGCGCATGCTGGTAGCCCGGATCGGCGTGACTCGGATTCATGTGGCACAGCACGGTATGGTGCAGGTCCGCCCCTTCTTCTTCGACAATATCGAGCACGCGGTGACCATGGCGCACCCAGCCCGGCAGATGAATCGACAGCGGCACGCCGGTGGCGGCGCTCGCGCGCGCGGCCGCGCGCAGCGATTTCGTTTCCTCCGCGGTGAACGCTGCCGACACTCCGATTTCTCCGATCAGCCCGGCGATGACGTCAGGCCTTTGCTCGAGCGCGCCGACCTCGAACATCAACTGCGCGGCCAGTTCCTCGATGCTCCGTTCACGCACATAGGCCGGGTGGGAAGACTCGAGATAAAAGCCCGTCGACATCACGACGTGCAGCCCCGTGCGGCGCGAAACCTCCTGTAGCGCGAGCGGATCGCGGCCGATGCCGATGTTGGTCGGATCGACGACGGTCGCGCCGCCGCGCTCGCGAAACTTCATCAGTTCGTCGACGGCGAGGTCCACGTCGACAAGCCGGCAATTGTCGCGATTCATGAGCGGGTTCATGCGCAGCGCACCAAGGATGCCGATGTGCACCTTCTGTTCGCCGATATGACGCCCCGCGCAACAGGACGGCGGCACCCATTTGTTCGATGCGTCGAGCAGGATGTGTTCGTGCATCAGCGTGACGCCCATCTCGTCGACGGGCACAGGACCGCAGACGGTCATCACATAGCCGCTGTCGACGCCGATCGGCAAAGCGGCAGTCGGTCGCGACACGGGTTGGGAGTGGGTCATCGATAGCCTCGCAGCGCGCGTTAGGTAGGGCAAGTAAAGCGCTTTACACGGCAAGGTATGTCGATGTCGGCGTCGATGTCAACCGGACAAAAAATTGCGGCGGCCCCAGTTCTCGTGTCGATCAGCATTTCATCGCTCGTTTCATGGGGTTTTCGGCGCCCGGCCGGTTCGCGGGTTCGGGAAAACACTAGCACGCCGGTTATTTTGAAGTGCTTGACACGCGAGATATGGCTACGTTCAATCGCATCAAACGAAGTAAAGCGCTTTACAAGCAGGCGGGCAGGCCGGCCGCAACCCCGGATTTCCGAATTCTAACGAGGCACGTGTGACGCAACGCCGTTTCGTACCAGGTCTCAAAGATGTCGCCCGCACGGCAGGCGTCTCGATGACGACCGTCTCGCGCTATCTGAACGCCGACCTCGTGTTGCCGGCCGACACGGCGCGGCGCATCGATGCGGCGATCCGGCAACTCGGCTATGTGCCGAACCTGCATGCGCGCAGTCTCGGGCGCGGCCGCTCCGACACCGTCGGGCTCGTGATTCCCGACATCGCGAATCCGTTCTTCGCGATGCTCGCGTCCGCGGTCGAACAGGCCGCCGAGGCGAAGGGGCTCGGCGTGCTGCTGAGCGCCACGTCGAACAGCGCGAACCGGGAACTGCAATACGTGACGCGGATGCGGCGCAATCAGGTCAGCGGCCTGCTGTTCGTCAGCGCGCATCACCACACGAGCGAACTCGCGCAGGCGCTGAACGACACGCGCGGACTCGTGCTCATCGACGAAGACATACCGGGCGTGCAGTGCGCGAAAGTGCTGTGCGACAACTATCGCGGCGGGTGGCTTGCCGGCGAGCATCTGACGGGCTACGGGCATCGGCGTATCGCCTTCATCGGCGGACCGTCGGAGCTCGCGAGCACGCGCGAGCGCTTTGCCGGACTGCGCGATGCCGCCGCGGCCGGCGGCGCCGAGATCGCGTTCGAGCTCTATGGGCCGTACTCGGCCGTGCATGGCGAAGACGCCGCGCGCGCACTGCTGAGCGTCGGCCGGCCGCCGACGGCGGTATTCGTATCGAGCGGCGAGATCGCATTCGGGCTGCTCGATGCGCTCAATCGCGCCGGCGTGGCGGTGCCCGAGCGCCTGTCGCTGATCGTGTTCGACGATGCCGGCCCGCTGCATCTGTTCAATCCGCCGTTGACGGCCATCCGTCAACCGATCGCCGAAATGGGCACCCTCGCCGTGGATCTCGTGCTGGCCGCCTCGCAAGGCGATGCCGAGCAACCTGAAACGCGTTTGCCGGTGGAGCTCGTGAAACGCGCATCGGTGGCGCGACCGCCGTCTTCTTGATCCTCGTCGTCTTCGTCGTCTGTCTGACTGCTTGTCCAACCTTCTGGAGGAGTTCCATGAACAAGGCATTACGTATTGCGATGCTGTGTTGCGCTGTGCCGTTCGGCCTCGTTGCACGCGCACAGGCCGCCGAGCCTCCGACCTACGCGCTGATCCTGATCAATCAGCAGGCCGTGTTCTTCAACCAGATGCGCAGCGGCGCCGAGGAAGAAGCGAAAAAGCTCGGCGCGAAGCTCGTCGTCTTCAACGCGAACGACGCGTCGTCCGCGCAGGTAAACGCGATTGACGACTATGTGCAGCAGAAGGTCGACGGCATCGCAATCGATGCGATCGACGTGAACGCGGTGCGCGGCGCACTGCGCAATGCGAGCACGGCGGGCATTCCGGTGGTCGGCGTCGATGCAGTGCTGCCGCCCGGACCGCAGAAGGCGCAGGTCGGCGTCGACAACACGGTCGGCGCGAAGCAGATGGCCACGCATTTTCTCGACTACGTACAGAAGAATCTGCATGGCAAGGCGCAGGTCGGCATCGTCGGCGCATTGAGCTCGGTGATCCAGAACACGCGCCAGAAAGGCTTCGTCGACGCGCTTGCCGTCAACGGCAACGTGAAGATCGCGGGCGTCGTCGACGGGCAGAATACTCAGGACGTCGCACTATCGGCCGCCGAAAACCTGCTGACCGCCAACCCCGACCTCGACGCGATCTATGCGACCGGCGAGCCGGCGATGCTCGGTGCGATCGCGGCGGTGCAGGCACAGGGGCGCGCGGACAAGGTCAAGGTGATCGGCTGGGATCTCGCGCCCGAGGTGATTCGCGGCATCGAACGCGGCGTGGTGCTCGGCGTCGTGCAGCAGGATCCGGCCGCGATGGGCCGTGCCTCGATCGACGCACTGAACGACGCGCACAAGGGCAAGCCGGTGCAGGCCGTGGTGGCCACGCCGCTCACGATCGTGACCAAGGCGAACGTGGGCGCGTATCGCAGCCAGTTCGCGGCCAAGTAGCGAACACGCGAGGGCAAATAAAGTGACCATCCCTGCGGCAAACCCGACCATGAACCCGCTCACTCCTGCGCAGCCGTTCGCTGCCGCGCACGCCGCGTCAGCGCGTGTGCCCGTGCTCGCGCTGAAGGGCATCCGCAAGAACTTCGGTTCGTTTCCAGCGCTGCGCGGCGTCGATCTCGACCTGTACCCGGGCGAATGCCTCGGTCTGATCGGCGATAACGCGGCCGGCAAATCGACGCTGACCAAGGTCATGGCGGGCACCTATCTGCCCGACGACGGCGCGATCTATATGGAAGGCGAGGAGGTGCGGCTCGCCGGTCCGGCCGACGCGCGCGCCCGTCACATCGAAATGGTCTATCAGGATCTGAGCCTGTGCGACACGGTCGACGTGGCCGGCAACCTGTTTCTCGGCCGCGAGATCTGCAAGGGCGGCATGCTGCAGCGCAGACGCATGCTGGCCGAAGCGCGCACGCTGCTCGAACGGCTCAAGATCCGCATTCCGAATCTGAACAACACGGTCGAACAGTTGTCCGGCGGGCAGCGCCAGTCGATCGCCATCGCGCGCGCGGCATCGTTTTCGCCGCGTGTGCTGATCATGGACGAGCCGACCTCGGCGCTTGCCGTGGCCGAAGTGGAAGCGGTGCTCGAACTGATCAACCGTGTCAAGGCGCAGGGCGTGGCCGTGGTGCTGATTACACACCGGCTGCAGGACCTGTTTCGCGTTTGCGACCGCATCGCGGTGATGTACGAAGGGACGAAGATCGCCGAGCGCCGGCTCGAAGAGACCACGCTCGAGGACCTCGTTCAGCTGATTGTCGGAGGGAGGCACGGATGAGCACCACATCGTATACCGAGCGCGAACTCGGCTCGCGCTCGCGCGACTACTTCGCGGCCCATGCCCAGGTGCTGTCGATCGCCGCATTCTTCGTAGGCTGCTGTGTGTTTTTTTCGCTCGGCAGCGCGAACTTCTTTTCCGCGAGCAACGCGCTGAACATCTTGCGGCAGCTTGCGCCGATTCTCGTGGTCGGCATCGCGATGACCTTCGTCATCACGACAGGCGGCATCGATCTGTCGGTCGGCTCGATGGCCGCGCTCACCAACGCGCTGGTGGCGATCCTGATCCAGCATGGCGTGCCGTGGCCCGTTGCGGTGCTCGCAACGCTTGCGCTCGGCGGTGCGATCGGCTGGCTGCAGGGCTGGATTTCGGCGAGCCAGGCCATTCCATCGTTCATCGTCACGCTCGCGGCCATGACGACGTTGCGCGGCATCGCGCTGTATTCGACCAAGGGCTTTTCGGTCGCGATCGATCCCGGCACGGGCTTCGACCTGATCGGCACAGGCACGCTGTTCGGTATTCCCGTGCCGGCGCTGATTGCCGTCGCGGTATCGGTGGCCGGCTATGTCTATCTGAATCGCGGGCGCTACGGCAGGCGCGTCATCGCGGTCGGCTCGAATGCCGAAGCGGCGCGGCGCGCCGGCATGCCGACGCTGCGGATCAAGGCTTCGGTGTTTCTGCTGACCGGGCTCGCGTCCGCGGTCGCGGGCCTGATTCTGGCCTCGCGCCTCGGTTCGGGCTCGTCCAATGCGGCGGTTGGCTTCGAGCTCGATGTGATCGCGGCCGTGGTGCTCGGCGGCACGTCGTTGATGGGCGGACGCGCGACGATCATCGGTACGATTCTCGGCTCGCTGACGATTGCCGTTATCGGCAACGGACTGATCCTCATGCATATCTCGCCGTTTTTCACGCAGATCATCACGGGTTTGATCATTCTCGGCGCGATCTGGCTCAACACGCGTGTTTTCGGTCAATACAAGTCAGCAAAGAAATAAGGCATTCGCACAGATGGCTACACATCACTCGCAGAACAGTCATTCGGAGCGCCTGCTCGCATCCGCGACGGATGAATGGCAGGCGATGCAGGAACATCGCTTTGTCGTCGATATCGAGCGCGACCGGCTGCCCGCCGACGCCTTCGCGCGCTACCTGTCGTATGAGGGGCGCTTCGTCGAAACGGCAATGGCAATCTTCGGCTACGCGCTCGTGAAGGCCGATACGATCGCGCACAAGCACTGGCTGATCGGCGTGCTCCATGCGCTATCGACCGAGCAAGTGCCGTATTTCGAGCGCACGCTCGCTGCGCTGGACCTGCCGCGTTCGTACGACGACGTCCCGTTGCCGCGCGCCGTCAGCGCATTCGATTCGGGCATGCTCGATATCGCGCGAAACGGGACTTACGAGGAGGTCATCGTTTCGATGCTCGCGGCCGAATGGATGTACGGCACCTGGTGCACGCGTGCGAGCCGCGCATCCATCAGCAATCCGTATGTGCGCGACTGGGTCGCGCTGCATGCGGAGCCGACCTTCCTCGCCCAGGTGCAATGGCTTAAAGCACAGGTCGATGGATGGTCCGCACAACGGTTCGACTTCGAGCGCAGCAGCGCGATCTTTCGCAAAGTGCTCGCGCTCGAGATCGATTTCCACAGCGCGGCTTATGAAGCCTGATGCGCCCGACGCTACAGGGGAGAAGCGATGAATACGCAAAGCAAACCGGTCTTCAGGACCAAGCCCAACGCCATCGAAACATTGTTCGGCAAGCGCAAGGCCGTACTCGGCATGATTCATTGCTTGCCGCTGCCGGGCGCGCCGCGCTACGAGGGGCAACCGATCGGCGAGATCGTCGATTTCGCGGTGAGCGAAGCGAAGGTGTACGCGCAGTTCGGACTTGACGGTCTCGTGGTCGAAAACCATGGCGACATTCCGTTTTCGAAGCCCGAAGATCTGGGCCCCGAAACAGCCGCGTCGATGGCCGTCGTGGCCGATGCGGTGCGCCGTGCAGTCGGGCTGCCGGTCGGCATCAACGTGCTCGCGAATGGCGCGGTGCAGGCGCTCGCCGTCGCGAAAGCGGCCGGCGCGACCTTCGTGCGCGTCAATCAGTGGGCCAATGCGTATGTGGCGAACGAAGGCTTTATCGAAGGCCCTGCGGCGCTCGCCACGCGCTATCGGGCGCGCTTGCGCGCAGCGGACATTCAGGTGTTCGCCGACGTCCATGTCAAACATGGGGCGCATGCGATCACGGCCGACCGGTCGCTCGCGGAACTCGCACGCGACGTCGAATTCTTCGACGCCGATGCGGCGATCGTCACCGGCCAGCGCACCGGCGATTCCGCGACGATGGACGAGTTGCGCGCGATTGCGCAAGGCACGTCGTTACCGGTCGTGATCGGGTCGGGCGTCAATCCGTCGAATGTCGGCGAGCTGTTCACCGTGGCCGACGCGGTGATCGTGGCGAGCTTCCTGAAGCAGGACGGGGTCTGGTGGAACCCGGTCGATCCCGACCGCGTCGCGACATTCATGAAAGAAGCTGTGAAGGCGCGCGCATGAGCATGGCGAACCGGCTCTTCGTGGTCGGCAACGCGGTGTCCGATCTGACCTTGACAGTCGAGCGTGCGGCTCACGCGGGCGAATCGATTCTCGCGGACAGCATGCAGCGCGCACCCGGCGGCAAGGGATTGAATCAGGCCGTGGCCGCGCACCGCGCAGGCGCCGCGGTCGTGTTTCACGCGAGCATCGGCGACGATGGCGAGGGCGCGGATATCGCGGCGCGCCTCGACGAAGAGGGCATGCATGCACTAAGGCTCGCGCGGCATGCGCTGCCGACGGATCTTTCGGTGCTCACGGTCGCGCGCAACGGCGAAAACTCGATCATCACGACGGCAGGCTGCACGCGCGCGCTGGACGCGGCCGGGCTCGTCGCGCAGATCGCCGATATCACGGCGGCCGATACGCTGCTGATGCAGGGCAATCTGTCGCTCGAAAGCAGCCGTGCGGTGATCGATTACGCCCGGGCGGCGGGGGCGGCCGTCATCGTGAACGCGGCGCCGTGGTGCTGGCCCGATGCCTCGGCGCTTGCCTCATGCGACGGTGTGATTGCCAACGAGGGCGAGATCTGTGCGATCGCGGGCGTCGACGACCCGGAACTGGGTGCGACACGCCTGCTCGTGCAAGGGCCGCAATGGGTGATCGTCACGCTGGGCGCGCGCGGCGCGCTGATCGCGCGCGGCGACGAGCGGGTTCGCATGCCCGCCGTATCGGTCGTGCCCGTCGATACGTCGGGCGCGGGCGACGTGTTCTGCGGCGTGCTGGCCGCGCTGCGCACGTCACGCAACGAGGCATTGCCGTTTCTGCGCGCGATCGAATGTGCGCAGCGCGCCGCCGCGATTACGGTCGGGCGGCCCGGCACCTTTTCGGCGATACCGTCGACCGAGGAAATGCGGCAGGTGATCCGCAACGGATAAGCGCCCGCAGTCTTTTTGCCGGTTCGGCACGTGAGCCCGTGTAATCGCTGCTTCGCGCATTCGCACGCTGCGCGGCGCGCGCAAACCGCCGTGCGAACGCGAAAAACCTTTCAACGGCCTACAAAGGTCGAACGGCGATACCGCCTAAGCTTTCAGTATTGAGCTCGCGGTAATGAGCTCGCAGTAATGAAACAGGCGACGGCGATGAACGAACCCGATCGGTTCACGGTGCGCTGCGACGGCGCACGAGTGGCTTGAACCGCTATGTTGCGAGTGCTTACGATCGAAGACGACGAGATCGCCGCGCGCTCGATCGTGGACGAACTTGGCCGCAGAGGCTTCGCCGTGCACTGGATCGACAACGGCAAGGAAGGCGTGGCGCGCGCGCTCAGCGACGATTACGACGTCATCACGCTCGACCGGATGCTGCCCGGCATGGACGGTCTGACGATTGTCACGACGATGCGCGGCATCGGCGTCGCGACGCCGGTACTGATGCTAAGCGCGCTCGGCGATGTCGATGAGCGCGTGCAGGGTCTGCGCGCAGGCGGCGACGACTATCTGACGAAGCCGTTCGACGCGGAGGAACTGGCCGCGCGGCTCGAAGCGCTCGTGCGCAGACACCACGCGCCCGCGGCGCAAGCGCAGGCGCTGTTGTCGGTCGGACCGATCGAACTCGACCTGATTTCGCGCAAAGCGCGCCGCGACGGCGCGGATATCCCGCTGTTGCCAACCGAGTATCGCGTGCTCGAATACATGATGCGTCACGCCGGCCGCACGATCACGCGGACGATGCTGTTCGAGGCGATATGGGGTTATCACTTCGATCCGGGCACCAATCTGATCGACGTGCACATGGGCCGTTTGCGCAAGAAAATCGATCCGCCCGGAGCACGCGCGATGATCCAGACCGTGCGCGGCTCCGGTTACATGCTCGGCTAGGCAGCGGTATCGGGGCATGCCGGCGGGCGTCGATGCCTGACAAAAACTTCATCTGTTTCATGGCCGTTCGATATGACGCGCGGACCATCCTTGTATCGTCACAACGTCGCACAAGGAGCGGATGACATGAAACCTTTCTGGATCAAGACCACGATGGCGCTTTGCATCGTACTGGCAAGCGGCGCCGCGTCGGCCAGCGCCAAGCTGACGCCGCAAGAATGCAACGACTACCCGTTCACGCCGCTGAGCAAGCCGGTCACGCACGCCCAGCTGATGCAGGAACTCGGCGAACTCGAATCGGTGGGCTACCAGGCATCGGCCGGAGACGACAGCTACTATCCGTCGGAAATTCAGCAGGCAGAAGCGCGCCTGAGGCTGAAGTACCGCGCCGACTGTCTCGGCGAGAAGGTCAAGGTGCCGACCTCGCCGATCATCTACAGCGGCGGTGCGGACGGATTCTATTGAGATCCGGCCAGCGCGCGGGACCAGCCAGACGAAACGAACTGCGGCAGCACCGGCATCACCCTCAAGGTGTTTGCTCGTGCTGCCGCGACGCTTGCAGTGCGACCGGATTGAACGGCACGGTGTCTTGCGGCTGCGGCAGATCGTGGGTCGACCAGCCGCCGCCGAGCGCGCCGATCAGATCGACCGATGCCTGCAGCCGGCGCGCCTTGACCTGAACCTCGGACAGTTCGGCCGTCAATGCGGCAATCTGTGCCACGGTGACATTCAGATAATCGTCGAGACCGCTCGTATAGAGCTGCATGGCGATGTCCTGCGCCTTCAGCGACGCCGTCACCGCGTCGCTTTGCTGTTTGTACTCGGTGGCGAGTCTGTTCGTCAGCGACAGTTGATCTTCGACCTGCTGGAATGCCTTGAGCACCGTCGACCGGTAGGTGTCCGCGGCCTGATGGAACGAAGACCAGCTCTGCTGCTCTTCGGCGCGGCGCAGTCCGCCCTCGAATAGCGGCAGCATCGCCGCTGCGCCGACACTCCACAGGCTGTCCGGCAGCGAAGCGAGCCCGATACCGTTGTCCTCGAAGCCGAAATTGGCACTGAGCCGGATGTTCGGATAGAACGCCGCGCGCGCGACGCCGATCGCCGCGTTGGCGGCCGCCATTTCACGCTCCGATGCCGCGATGTCGGGGCGCCGTTGCAGTAGCGCCGACGGCACGCCGACGGGGATGATCGGGATCTCGAACGATTTTAGATCGCCGGAAGGCAGCGTGAACGTCGATGGATTCTGGCCCGCCAGCACGGCAATCGCGTGTTCGAGAACCGCGCGTTGCGCCTCGATGTCCGTATCGGCTGCCTGAGCGGTCGCCAGCTGGTCGCGAGCGCGCTCGAAATCGAGCCCCGAACCGATCTTGCCGGTGTAGCGAAGTTTGGTGATTCTCACCGCGTCGCGGTAGTAGACGAGCGTCTTCGTATAGACCGCATGCTGTGCGTCGAGCCCGCGCAGCATCATGTAGTCGCTCGCCAACTGCATCTCGAGACTGAGCCGTGCCGTTGCGACGAGCGCTGCCGTGGCTTGCGCGTTGGCCTTGGCAAAGTTCGTCCGGTTGCGAATCTCGCCCCAGAAGTCGGGCTCCCAGCTCGCCGCCGCGCCATAGCCGAGCGATGACTCTTCGAGCGGCAGCGACGGACTCGACGCGAGGCTGTGAAAGAGGGTATGTGCCGACTCCGCGTTTTGCGACGCGAACGCCTGCGCGCTCAGCTGCGGAAACAGTTGCGAACGGGCTTCGCCGACCACGTCGCGCGCCTGCGTATAAGTCTCCTGCGCGGCCTGCAGATCCGGGTTGGCTGCATCGAGTCCGGTTTCGAGCCGGTCGAGTTCGCTGTCTCCGAACATTTTCCACCATGGCCCGTGGGCGAGCTGGTCGTCCGGATGCGCAAGCACGAACGGACCGGTTCCCTTGTAGCTCGTCGGCAGCAGCGTCGCGTCGGGCGGCGTATAGACCGGCGCGAGGCTGCAGCCGGCAAGCGGCACGACGAGCGTCAGCACTGCGCCGAAGAGCGCGCTGGCGCGGCCGAGGGCTGGTTTGACGTGGCGCCTCATTTCGCATCCTTTGCAGCGGGGTCGGCATCGGCCAGTCTCTGGGCGGCCGGTTGTGCGAGTTGCGCCGGTTGTGCGAGTTGCGCGGGTTGGGGAGGTTGCGCGGCCGCGACCTTTTGCCCGATGCCGGGCACGCCCTGAACGATATCGACCTTCTCCCCGTCGAGTATCCCCGCTGACGGGTTGACGATGAAGCGGTCGGCCGGCGTCAGCCCCGAAACGATCTGAACGCGCTGGCCAAGATTGAGTCCGAGCTTCACGTTCTGCAGATGCACGCGGTCGTGCGGATCCACGAGGGCCACCTGCATGCCTTGCTCGCGGAACAGCAGCGCCTGTTCGGGCACCACGAGTACATTCCGGTCCGACGGCACTTTAAAGGTTACCGTCGCATAGGTGCCGGGCCATAGAAGATGATCGGGGTTATCGGCGACCAGTTCGGTCACGACCGTTCTCGTGCGCGGATCGAATGCGTTCGCGGTGGTCAGCAGCTTCGCATGGAACTTGCGCCCCGGATACTGCGGCACCGTAAACGTCGCGTCGAGGCCCGGTTTCAGCATGCCGGCGTAGTCCTGCGGCACCGATACGAAAAGACGCATCTCGTGCACGTCCGCCACCGAGAACAGTTCGTCGGCGGCGCCGCCGGAGCTGACGTCGCCGCCGGCCGCATTGACGTAGTTGCCGAGGTCCGTATCGCGCGACGTGATCACGCCGTCGAACGGCGCGACGATGCTCTTGAACTGCTCGAGCGCATGGTAGCGCTCGACGTTGTGCTGCGCCGCCATCACCATCGCATCTTTCGCGTCGGCATTGGCGACCTTGATGTCGACATCTTCCTGCGCGACCGCTTCGGTGCCGGCAAGCGCTTTCCAGCGCGTTGCCGTGACGTCGGCCAGTTTGCTGTTGGTTTTCGCGACGACGAGATCGGCGAGCGCGCCCTGATATTGCTGGTCGACAGTCGGCGCATCGATCGTGGCGAGCAGCGAGCCCTTTTTGACGAACGCGCCATAGTCGACGTACCACTTCTGCACGTAGCCCGACACCTGCGCATAGATCGGCGCCGTGTACCAGGCCTTGATATTGCCGGGCAGCCTGACGGTACGGGTGGCGGGGCCCGCTGCGGGCGCCATCACCTGAACCTGGGGCACGGATTCTTCATCGGTGGCCGATTTCAGGTCCTCGAAACTGTCGTGCCGTTGCACGATGCCGTGGGCGACGAGGCCGCCGAGTAGCAGTGCGGCGATTGCGACAGACCATTTGGTGCGGTTCTGGCCTGGCGCCAGCACCTCGCGGGGGATGTTCATGGACGAGACTCCGTGGGGTCTGTGTCGTTGCGATGCATGATCGCGAATACGCAGGGGACGAAAAGCAATGTGGCGAACGTCGCGATCAGCAGACCGCCGATCACGGCACGGCCGAGCGGTGCGTTCTGCGAATTGCTGAGCGACATTGGCAGCATGCCGATGATCATCGCGAGCGCGGTCATCAGCACGGGCCGGATGCGCGCATGGCCTGCCTCGATCGCCGCGGCCACGGCGTCGCCGTGCGCGGCAAGACGGTCGCGCGCGAAAGACACGACGAGGATCGAGTTCGCCGTTGCCGTGCCCATGCACATGATCGCGCCGGTCAGCGCTGGGACGGACAGGTTCGTATGCGTGAGAAAGAGGCTCCAGACGATGCCCGCGAGTGCGCCCGGCAAGGCGGTGATGATGATGAACGGGTCGAGCCACGACTGGAAGTTGATGACGATCACGAGGTACACGAGCAGCACCGATATCGCGAGGCCGCCGAGCAGTTGCACATAGGCGCTCGTCATCGTCGTCGCCTGGCCGCGCAGGTGGATGCTCGCGCCATGCGGCAACTGCGACTGCATCTGCTTCACGGCTTTTTCCACATCGCCTTCGACGGCGCCCAGGTCGCGTTGCTGGTTGCTCACGTACACGTCGATGGCCGGCAGAATGTTGTAGTGCGATACCACGAGCGGCGAACCGGTCTGCGAAATCGAGCCGAGCGCGCCGAGCAACTGCGTGCTTTTGCCACCCGGCGAGCCGTTGCCGTCGTCGATCGGAATCGTCTCGAGGTCGTTCATCGACGAAAGCTGGTCCTGCGGGGTTTGCAGGTTGACGAGGTGCGAGACGCCGTTGGCCGTGTCGAGCCAGTAGGTCGGCGCCGTTTGCCCGCTGCCGGAGAGCGTGGCAAGCGCGTTGTCGGCGATGCTCGCTTCCGTCAGATTCACGCCGGAGGCGAAGCTGCGGTCGGCGTCCACTTTCAGCGTCGGTTCGTCGAACAGTTGCTGAACGTGCACGTCGGCCGCGCCCGGAATCCGGCGCAGACGCGCGGCGAGCTTTTGCGCGAAGGCCATGTTCTGAAGCTGTCCGCGGCCGGCGATCTGCACGTCGATCGGCGCGGGCAAACCGAAGTTCAGGATCTTCGCGGTGATGTCGCCCGGCAGGAACGAGAACTGGGTGCCCGGAAACATCTTCGGCAGCTCGCGGCGCAGCTTCGCGCGGTATGCGTCGACCGGCGATGCCTCGTCTTTCAGGCTGATCGTGATGTCGCAGTCCTGCGGCCCGATCGTGCCGTTCGAGTTGTACGCTTCGTTGGTGCTGCTGGTCGGCAAGCCGCAGTTGTCGACGAGGTTCGTCACCTGGCCCGCCAGGATGCGGCGCACGCCGTGATTGACGAGGTCGGCGATTTTGCCCGTGTCTTCGAGACGCGTGCCGGCCGGCGCGCGCATATGCATATCGATCTCGTCCGACTTGATGCCCGGAAAGAAATCTCGGCCGAGAAAGGCGACGAGGCCCATCGATGCGACCGCGCACAGCACGAACGTCAGAATGAAGCGCTTGCGATGCAGCACCGCGAGCGTCAGCACGTCGCGATACCGCTCGCGAAACGCATTGAAGCGTTGCTCGAAGCCGCCCTGAAAGCGCATGAAAACGTTCGGCTTGCCGGCCGCATGGCTGTGCAGGTGAATATGGGCCGGCATATGCACTTGCCCGCGCAGCAGCCACGCCGCCATGGTCGGCACGAGCGTGCGCGACAGGATGAACGACGCGAGCATCGCATAGATGATCGCTTCGGCGAGCGGACGAAACAGGTAGCCGGAAATGCCACCGAGCTGAAACATCGGCAGCCACACGATGCAAATACACAGTGTCGCGACGAGCGTCGGCACGACGATCTGATTCGCGGCCGCGATGATGCCGGGCTCCAGCTCTTCGCCTGTTTCGAGGTGCGCGTCGATATTTTCGATCATCACGGTCGCATCGTCGACGAGAATGCCGACCGCGAGGGCGAGCCCGCCCAATGTCATCACGTTGATCGTCTGACCGGTCAGGTGCAGCATGATCACCGAGCAAAGAATCGCGAGCGGAATCGAGGTCGCGACGATCAGCGTCGAACGCCAGCTGCCGAGAAAGAGCATCACCGTCAGGCCGGTCAGCAACGCGGCCGTGACCATCTCCTGCACGACGTCGCGCACCGAATCCTTGACGAATCCGGAGGTGTCGTTGAGCGGGGTGATTTTCACGCCCGCCGGCAGGGTCTTGACGATACCGGGCAGCGCTTTCTTGATGCCCGCGACGACGGACAGGGTCGACGCATCGCCGCTTTTCAGCACCTCGATCAGCACCGACTGCTTGCCCTTTACGAGCACGGCGTTGATTTGCGGAGGCGAGCCGCGGTGCACGTACGCGACGTCGCGCAGGTAGACCGTCGCTCCATTGACCGTCTTGATCGGCATATTGTTGAAAGAAGGCACCGCGACCGGCGTCGAATTCGTTTGCACCATGAAATCGAGCGTGCCGATCTTCTGGTCGCCGGCCGGCAGCACCACGTTCTGTTTGGCGAGCGCGTGGGCGACGTCGGTGGCCGACAGGCCATGTGCGAGCAGCTTCGCCTGGTTCAGGTCGATTTCGACGTTCAGCGAGCTGCCGCCGTACGGGTTCGGGATCGCCGTGCCCGGTACCGAGACGAGCGCCGGCCGGATCAGATTGGACGCCATGTCGTAGATCTGCGCGGCCGTCATGCTCGGCGCCGAGACCTGCAGAAACAGCACCGGTACCGACGATGCGCTATACGACAGCACTTGCGGCGGCGTGATGCCGGCCGGCATCTGCTTGAGCACGGTCTGCGAGACCGCGGTCACCTGTGCCTGAGCCGCTGCGATGTTGGTCCCGGGCTGAAAGAAGATCTTGACGACGCCGGTGCCATAGAGCGACTGGCTTTCGATGTGCTGGATATTGGCGACCGTCGTGGTCAACGCACGTTCGTAGTAGTAGACGACGCGGCCCGACATGTCCTGCGGCGACAGGCCCGTGTACGACCACACGACCGCGACCACCGGAATGCGGATCGCCGGAAAGATATCGGTCGGCGTCTTCACGATCGCCATCGCGCCGGCGAGCACGATGAGGATGCTCATCACCACGAAGGTGAGCGGACGGCGCAGGGCAACGAGGACAATGGCGTTCATGAAGAAGGACTTGGCGGCTTCGGGTTGAATCCGTGCATCGGACGTTTTTCTGGGCCTGATCCGCCGGGCGAGGGCGCAGCGGCGCACCTGCCGGCGTGGCGCGTGCGGCGCGGCCAGCTGAACGGAAGACAGCGCATGCGAATGCGCTACGGTTACGGAGTCGGTTCGCGCCGTGACTGCGGCGCGCGTGTCGCGCCGCGGTCCAGACCGCGGTTCGGAGATAACGCATCGCGCTCGCGCGGCGTGACACAGCGGCAGAGGGCTTGCATCGCGTGGAACAGGATCATGGCCGAATCAGGTCAATTGGGAACATGAACCCATGATCGGTGTTCGGTATTAACGCGCCTTAACCATCTTGGTGAAAGATTCTTAATTTTCGTGGTCAGCGCGGGTTGCGTCGCGAGCGAACGCCTGTTTTCAAGGGAGGGACGCCGTCCTTACATCATGTAATCGAGCGGGATCGAGATACCCGCAGATTCGCGCGAGACCGGAAACGATATCGCTGACGCTGCTGCCGACCGGAAAGCACGCTGCGACGCCGGCGGCCTGCAATATACGCGTGCTCTCGCCATCGAGATTTCCGCCGACCACGACGGGCATGGCGGCGCCGCGTATGCGCAATTGCTCGAGCAGCTCGAGCACCAATGCGCCGTGCGCGCCGGACAGCGACGATACGCCGATCAAATCCGCCTGTGCCGCGATCGCCTGCGAGCAGATGTCGGCGGCCGGCGCGAACAGCGGGCTCGCGACGACATCGAAGCCCGCGTCGGTCAGTGCGGCGGCGACCACGCGTGCGCCACGGTCATGGCCGTCCTGGCCGAGCTTGGTCATCAACACGCGCGGCCGCCGGCCGAACGCCGCGCTCACGCGCGCGAGCGCATCGCATGCGGCGCGCCATGCGGGGTCGTCCGATAGCGCATCGCGATAGACACCGGCGCCGACCCGCAGCGCCACCGTATGCCGCGGCCATACGGCTTCGAGCGCGCGCGTGCATTCGCCGACCGTGGCCCGCGCGCGCATGCAATCGATGGTCAACGCGAGCAGGTTGCCGTCGCCGTCGCGCGCCGCCCGTTCGAGCGCACGAAGCGCGGCGCCGACGCGCGCGATGTCGCGTTTCGCTTTCACGTCGGCTATCCGGAGCGCCTGGTGCCGTGCGACTTGCGCCGCATCGAGACCCGGGCCGCGCGCGGCGCCGCTCTCGTCAGGCGCATCGTCTTCCTGACGGTAGCCGTTCACGCCGACAATCGCGCGTTCGCCGCTTTCGATCTGCGCCTGCACTTCGAGCGCACACCGGTCGAGGCGCTCGCGCACCCATCCCGAGCGGATTGCGCCGACTATGCCGCCCTCGCCGTCGATCTCGTCGAGCAACGCGTGCACACGCGCGGCAATATCGGCGGTCAGCGATTCCATCATGTACGAGCCGGCCCACGGATCGATCACATCGCAAATGCCGGTTTCGTGCTGCAGCACCAGTTGCGTGTCGCGTGCGACGCGCGCGGATGCCGCGCACGGCAGCGCCAACGCTTCATCGTAGGCATTCGTGTGCAGCGACTGGGTTCCGCCGAACACCGCAGCCAGCGCTTCGACGGTGGTGCGCACGACATTGTTCAGCGGCTTTTGCGCGGTCAGCGACCAGCCCGACGTCTGGCAGTGCATGCGCAGCGCACGCGCACGGTCGGAACGCGCGCCGCATTGCGCAGCAAGCGTCGACCAGACGAGCCGCGCCGCACGCAGTTTGGCGATCTCCGCATAGAAATCGGTGCCGACGCCGAAGAAAAAGCTGAGGTGCTCGCATACGTCGTCCGCGCCCATGCCGCGCTCGACGAGCGTGCGCACATACGCGCGCGCATCGGCCATCGTCAGCGCGAGTTCGAGCACCGGGTCGGCGCCCGCTTCCTGAAAGTGATAGCCCGACACCGATAGCGCATGAAAGCGCGGCGCATGACTCGCCAGATACTCGACGACGTCCGCCGCGATGCGCAACGACGGTTCGGGCGCGAAGATGCACGTATTGCGTGTGATGAACTCCTTGAGAATGTCGTTCTGAATCGTGCCGGTCAGTTGCGCCGCGGCCACGCCGCGCTCTTCGGCCGCGACGATGAATGCGGCCAGCACGGGCAGTACCGCGCCGTTCATCGTCATCGAGACCGAGGTGTGTTCGAGTGCGATATCGGCGAAGAGCCGCGCCATGTCCTCGACGGTGTCGATCGCGACGCCGGTCACGCCGACATCGGCTGCCACCTGGGGATCGTCGGAGTCGTAGCCGCGCTGCGTCGGCAGATCGAACGCGACCGACAGGCCCTGCGCGCCCTCGGCAAGCGCGGTGCGAAACGCGAGGTTGGTGTCGGCCGCTTGCGCGTAGCCCGCGTACTGGCGGATCGTCCAGCGCCGGCCGGTGTACATCGACGTGTAGGGACCGCGCACGAACGGCGCTTCGCCGGGCAGGCTGTTGAGATGGGCGAGACCTTCGGTGTCCGCGCGCGTGTAAAGCGGCTTGAGCGTAACGGCGCGGCGACGCCTGCGCCCGAACGATCGCTTCATCGGCGCCTCCAGTGTTTTTCGGTCATCACGTCGGCGATCTTGCGGCCATCGCTCGTGCGGCGCACTTCGCTCCAGTGCGCGATGCCGCGCTCGCCGCTGCGCTCGCCGATCACATGCACGGTCAGCGCGTCGCCGAGGTCGACGTTGCCGTAGTAGTACAGCGCGCGGCTCGCGACGACCGGCGGCTCAGGGAAGCGATGGCGCTGCCACTCGGCACGATCGACGAACGACTGGAAGTTCGCGAAATACAGAAAATCGGCGCCGTTGAAGTCGCTGTTCGGACACGGCAGGAACTCGGCGGGCGCGCAACCTGTGGCCGGCAAGTCGTCGGCAAGCGCGGCGTCGCCGGCGCGCATCCGCTTGCCGAGCTCGATCATCGGCACCGCTTCGTCGGGCACCGGGCTCAACTCGCCGCGCAGTGCCGACAGCGCGGCGCGCGCGACGCCGCGGTTGCCGCGCGCGCCGCCGCGCGTGACGAACGTCGACGACATCGATACCTGTGCGAGCGGCGCGCCGCCGCGTTGCACGCGATGCGTGCTCACATGCCGCACCGCGCCGGTCCGATGCAGGCTGCTGCCGATCTCGAACTCGTCGTTCTCGCACAGCGAATCGAACCCGAACGCCTGCAGCCGGATCGCGGTAAAAGCCGCGTACGAGCGGTGCCCGCCGTCGTCGCCGAAGTCGTGCGTCGCGCGGCCCGCATGTGCCGCGAGCGCTTCCCAATGCCGATGCCCGCACTCCTTGAGCAGCCAGTTTTCCGACAGGCCTGTGTACGTCAACTGCGGCATGCCGGCCCGATAGCGGTCGGGCGGCATCATGCGGCAAGGCTCGCGGACGTCGTCTGCGAAGCTGTCGCGGACGCACGAATCGCATCGACCACGTGCTCGGCGTCGCGCGCAACGCCCGAGAAGCGTCCGGAACCCCACGTATGCAGCCATGGCAAGCCGATGAAGTACAGCCCCGCTTGCGGCGTGATCCCGCGCGTGTGCGCCGGATAGCCGCGCCCGTTGAACACCGGCGCGTCGAGCCAGCTGAAGTCCGGGGTAAAGCCGATGCACCAGATCACCGATGCGATGCCGCTCGCCGCAAGATCGAGCGACGTGCGCTCTCGCGGCGGCCGCCACACCGGCTGATACGGTTCGCCCGGCGGCGCGTCGATGCGTTGCCTGTCGATGAACGCGTCGATGCTCGCGTTGATCCGGTTGTACGTGTCGTCGGCGCTGTCGAGGTTCGCGGTCAGATTCGGCGCGAATTGCAGGCAGCCGTCGCGCAGATCGTCGAGCCGGCCATACAGCTCCATGCCTTCCTGCGCGAAACGCCGCAGGTCGATATCGCGGCCGCCGTCGCGGCCGGTCACATAGTGATTGGTGTTGTCGCGCACGCCTTCGCGCAGCGGATGCTGTTCGACCGGCATATCGTAATAGCGCATGTCCGCGAGCCAGTCCACCACATCGCGGCCGCGATAGAAGCGCGCGCAGCGCGGCGCCTCGCCGACCGCGAGATAGACCTTGCGGCCCGCGAGGTGCAAATCCTCCGCGATCTGCGCGCCGGACTGGCCCGAGCCGACCACCAGCACCGCGCCGTCGGGCAGGCTTTGCGGGTTGCGGTAAGCCGACGATTGCCATTGCGCGATTTCCGCCGGCAGCCGCTCGGCCATACGCGGCACGATCGGCGTGTGGTAACCGCCCGACGCCACCACCACGTGATCGGCGGTCCAGTTGCCGTTCGACGTTGCGACCGCGAAACGTCCGTCGGCCTGCCGCTTGACGCGCTTCACCTCGGTTTGCTCGAGCACCGGCGCATCGAGCTTCGCGATGAAGCCGTCGAGATACGCGACGATCTCGTCCTTCTTCATGAAGCCGTGCGGATCGTCGCCGCGATACGGATGACCGGGCAGCGCGCACTGCCAGTTCGGCGTGACGAGACAGAACGTGTCCCAGCGCTGCGTGCGCCACGTGTGCGCGAGCGTCGCTTTTTCGATCACCAGATGATCGATGTCCGCTGCCTTCAGGTAGTAGCTGATCGAGAGTCCAGCCTGTCCGCCGCCGATCACGATCACCGTGCGATGCGGCACGTCGCCTTCGGATGGCGACGCCAACGATACGTTCGACATGATGCTTGCCCTGTTCACGAGAGTTCGATCACTTTCACTTCGGCGGCCGGGTCGGCGGCGAAGCGCTCCGCATGCTGTTCGATCTGCGCGAGCTGGTCGAGCGCGGCCGAACAGGCGAAGCCGTACTTTTCGCGCACGCGCTCGGAGCCGATATGCAGCGCCTCGCGGGCGCGCGACACGAAATCGGCAAGCGGATAGCGCTGGCCGGGGACGAAGAAGTCGGCGACCACCGTCGACGGCGAGTAGCAGTTGACCTCATCGCCGTCGGGCCACTGGACCCGGAAGTGCATGACTGGCATCAGGTTCTCCTCTGGATTGGAATTCAGGCCGGGGCCAGCTGCATGCAATCGCGATACAGCGCGAGATGGCGCAGCGCGCTCGCGCGCCAGCTGAAGCGTTGCAGCAGGGCGGACACCGCATCGGTGAAATCGATGCCGCGGCGATCGTCGAATGCCTGCAGCAGGGCCGCGGCAATGCTGTGCGCGTCGTGCGGCTGTGCCCAGTAGCAGACGCGCCCATTCAGATACTCGGTAAACGGCGCGATCTGCGATACGACGACGGGCACGCCCGATGACAGCGCTTCGAGCACGACGAGGCCGAAGCCTTCGCGCAGCGAGACCATCGCAACTGCGTCGGCGCGTCGCATCAGCGCCGGAATCGCGTCGTCGTCGAGCGCGCCGGTGACGACGATCGCTTCGCCGAGGCCGATCGGCAGGCCCAGTTCGGCCGCACGCGCCGCGAAGCGACGCGTGTAGGCGTCGTGGTCGAGCAGGCTCGCGCCGCCCGCGATGACGAGCTGCGCGTTGCGCCGCGTCTTTCTGAGCAGCGCAAACGCTTCGAGCAGTTGCAGCGTGTTCTTGCGTTCCTCGATACCGCCGACCGCGAGCACGACCGGGTCGCCGTGCACGCCGAGTTCGGCGGGCAGCATGACGTCGTCGAGTTCGCGCGCCGCGCGAAAACGCTGCACGTCCACGCCGTTGTTCACCGTGACGGCTTCGATGCCGAAGCGGGTTTTCATCGTCTGCGTCCACACTTCGCTCACGCAGAACACGGCGTCGGCATCGGCATAGGCGCGGTGCTGCCATTGCGCGAGGCGTGGGTCGCGAAAAGCGTCGAGATGGTGAACGGTGCGCACGAAACCGCGGATCGTGCCTTCGGCACGCAGTTCGGCGAGCGCGTTGCCGCTGATGCTGTCCTGCGCGTGCAGCACGTCGAAGCCGGGGCGCGCCTGCGCGCGCAGTGTGGCTTGCAATGCGCTCTTCAATGCATCGATGCGTGTCTGCACCATCGATGCCGTGTCGAGTGCGCGCGCGGCGACGTTCGCGAGCACGATGCGGCACGGCGACGGCCGGAACATCGGCGCATGGTCTTCGGTCGGGGCGAAAATCGTCACGTCGTGCCCTTCGGCGACGAGCGCGCGGCCGAGTTCGAGCGTATGCACGACGCCACCGCGCGGGTTCACCGAATGCGTGAACAGGGCAATACGCAACGGCGTGTCGTTCATGCCGGCTCCTTGCGCGGCGCGTGTGCCGCTGGTGCGTTTGCGGCCTGGTTCGAAGGCGCGCCGATAAACGGACTGTCCGCGAAATTCCACAGCAGCGCCGCGTGATCGTTCTGCGTGACGACCACTTCGTGCGAGGCGTCGACGGTGCCGATTGCCGCGCAGTCAAGACCGCGCTCGCGAAACCGCGCGAGCACCGCATCGACGAGCGGCTCGCGCACCGACAGCACGAAGCCGAAGCTCGGAAACGCGCTGAGCCAGCGCTCGAAGTCGACGCCGTCGGGGCAGGGGATCGCATCGAGATCGAGCCGCGCGCCGGCGCCCGAGCATTCGAGCAGCATCAGCGAGGTGCCCAGCACGCCGGCCATGCTGATGTCTTTCGCCGCATCGCATAGGCCGCTTTCGGCGAGCATCGGCAGCAGCTCGAGGTCGCCGCGCAAGCGTTCGGCCGGCGCGCCGACCGACGCATTCCAGAACGGGTACGGATCTTCAAAGCGGCCGCGCAGATCGACCGCCATCACGAGACGGTCGCCCGCGCGCGCGTTGAAGCTCGACAGCAGCCGGCGCGCGCGCCCGACGATCGATACCGCGAGCTGCGGCTGCGCGCTGCGCGTATTGCTGTGGCCGCCGACGACCGGCACGCCATATGCGGACGAGGCGGCCGCGATACCGGCGAGCATCTCGCGCGCTCGCGCATGTCCGTCGCTCCACAGCGCATCGACGACGGCGAGCGGCCGGCCGCCCATCGCGTAGATATCGCTGACGTTGACCATCACGCTGCTATAACCGGCGAACCACGGCATCGCTTCGACGAAATCGCTGACGAGCCCTTCGATGGCGAACAGCAGATAACCGTCGCGATCCGCGATAGCCGCGCAATCGTCGCCGACCGCAACCGCCTGCGCGAGCGCGGCGACGCCGCCGGGCAGGCGCTCGGACAGCGACGCGACCACGTTCGCGATATCGGTTTTATGGCGAAAACCGCGGCTCTCGCGCAGCCGTTGAACGAGCGCGTCGAGGCTCATGAATGCCCCCGCGCCCCGGACGTGACGAACCCGCTTTCGGGGGTGTGGCACGGCGGATACCAGGCGAGGTCCGCCTGCATCCGATGATGCAGCCGGCCGAACAGCGTCTCTTCGGCGACCGTTTGCCAATGCAGGCGCCGGAACAACGGCACGTTCTGACCTTGCACATGCGCGTGAAACGTATCGCAGCCGAGTGCATGCGCGCTGCAGACGGCGAGCCGGATCAGCGTCGAACCGAGCCGTCCGTGCGAACGGAACGCCGCATGGACCGCGAGGCGCGAGCCGAGCCATGCGCGCGGTGCGCTCTCGTGAATCCGCACGGTGCCGACCACCTGCTCGGGCATGCCGGCGACGCAGCTCAGCGCGACGAGCAGCCTGGCGTGAGCGTCGATTTCATCGCGGTCGTCGCCGACGAAAATGCCCTGCTCGATGCAGAACACGGCGCGCCGCAGCGCATACGCGCCGTCGCTTTCCCACGGCAGCGTCGCCCACTTGATGCGATATTCGGCCGGCGTGAATTCGAGCGGCGGCGCGGCGTCGGCCAGATCGAAAGTGTCGCAATACATGGCTCAGGCCTCGTACGATGCAAGCGACGAACACGCGCCGCATTTGCCGCAACCGGCCTTGATATCGGCGGAACGCATCCGCGCGGCGCCCAGCATCGCACCGAGCGGCGCGAGGATCGACTTCATGAATTCCGGCGTCGGTGCGGGGTGGTCTTCGAGCGGCGTGCCGCTGATCGGCACGAACGGTACGACGAACGGATAGACGCCGAGTGCGATCAGTTCGCGCGACATCGACAGGATCGCGTCCGCGCTGTCGCCGAGGCCCGCGAGAATATACGTGCTGACCTGGCCGCGGCCGAATACCGCGACGGCGGCGCGGAACGCTTCCATGTAGCGCGACACCGGCACGCTCGCCTTGCCGGGCATGATGCGTTCGCGAACCGCCGGCGTGACTGCTTCGAGATGCATGCCGAGCGTATCGACGCCGCTGGCCTTCATGCGCTCGAACCAGCGGTTGTCGTCGGGCGGCTCGCATTGCGCCTGAATCGGAAGATCGACGGCCGCCTTGATCGCGAACGCGCTTTCGCAAAGGAGCTGCGCGCCGCGATCGGGCGTGGGCGGCGTGCCGGTGGTCAGCACCATATGCTTGACGCCGTCGAGCAGCACGGCGGCGCGCGCGACTTCGGCAAGCTGCTCCGGTGTCTTGCGCGCAATCGTGCGGCCTGCCGCGAGCGACTGGCCGATCGCGCAGAACTTGCAGCTTTTCTTGCGGCTTTCGTAGCGAATGCAGGTTTGCAGTACCGTGGTTGCGAGCACGTCGGTGCCGTGCAGTGTCGCGATATGCGAATAGGGCACGCCGTCGAGCGTTTGCAGGCGCGTGAAACGCGGCGCCTGCGCGAAGCCGACGGTGGCGATCGGAATCGTGCCGCGCATCAGCGTGCTTTGGCCCGACGCATCGGGCACGCCGGCGACGAACGGCGAATCCCACGCGGAACTCGTATGGACCGGCACCATGATCGTCACACCGTCGACGATCACTGCCTTGTGGTCCGACGGGCCCGCTCCGCCGCGGCGGCTCGCGGCACCCGCGTGCGGGTCGACCAGACGCAGGCCGGCCGATTGCAGTTCGGTGCGCAGCTCCATCATGCGCTGCTCGCTCGCATGCGTGTCAACCGGCGACAGGTTCGTGCTGGCGTTCATGCGCGCCTCCTGAAGTGGGATCGGTGGCCGCCGTTGACGGCTCGGCGGATGCGGCGGCTTGCATCGGACCGGATGCGGGTCCGAAGCTGGGTTGAAGCGCGGCTCCGAAGGCCGGTTCGGATGCAGCGGCAGCCATCGGCATCGAGGTCGTCGCCGGCCGGTCGTTGATCGCGAGGCTCAGCAATTCGGGACGCGCGTAATGGCCGACCGAGTCCATCATCCGTTTGCGCTTGGTGATCAGCGTCATATCGAGGTCCGCGATCACCATGCCTTCGCCCTCGCGCAGCGGCGGCGCCAGATGCTGCCCTTCGGGCGACACGATCGCCGCATGGCAGCCGCCGCGCAACGCTTTTTGCAGCTTCGGATCGGCGCTCACCGATTCGATCTGCGCGTCGGTGAGCCAGCCCGTCGAGTTGACCACGAAGCAGCCGGATTCGAGCGCATGGTGGCGGATCGTCACGTCGATCTGCTCGGAAAAAATCGGTCCGACGAGCGAGCCGGGAAACTGGCTGCAATGGATTTCCTCGTGCTGGGTCATCAGCGCATAGCGGGCGAGGGGGTTGTAATGCTCCCAGCACGCGAGTGCGCCGACGCGCGCATATGCGGTCTGCACGACTTTCAGACCTGCCGCGTCGCCCTGGCCCCAGATCATCCGCTCGTGAAACGTCGGCGTAAGCTTGCGGCGCTTGAGCGCGAGACGGCCGTCCGTGTCGAACACGAGCTGCGTGTTGTACAGGCTGCCGTAATCGCGCTCGTTCACGCCGAGCACGACGACCATGCGGTGGCGCCGCGCGCGTTCCGCGACTGCCTGCGTGACCGGGCCCGGCACCGCGACCGCGTGCTCGTAGAGGCGCATGTGATCGGCGCCCGACGCAACCGGCGGACGCACGAACGAAAAGTACGGGTAGTACGGCACGAAGGTCTCGGGAAAGACGGCGAGCTGCACGCCTTTCGCCGCGGCTTCGTCGAGCGCGTCGCACACCTTGTCGAGCGTGCCGCCGGGCCGCTCCAGGTCGGGCGCGATCTGCACCGCGGCCGCACGGATGATTCGCTGGTCGGACATGACGATCCCCGTCAGACGGTCCACGTATGGATGATCAGTGCGTCTTCCTTGCGATGCATCAACTGGAGATCGAGCACGTCGAGCGGATTGATCGGCCGGATGCCTTCGATCAGTGACGCTTCGCCGTGGCCGTACAGCGCCTGCAAGGCGAAACGGCACGCATAGACCTTGCCGCCTTCTTCCATGAACTTCATCAGTTGCTTGTTGAAGTTCAGATGGCCGGGAAACGCTTCGTCGCCGAGTGTCGGAAAGCCGCGCTGCAGACCGAGCGTGACGCCCGGGCCGTATAGCAGCACCGACGTATCGAAGCCTTTGCGCTGCAAGCGCGTGGCTTGCAGCAGGTTGACGAAACCGATCGAGCCTTCGAATGCGACGGTATGAAACGTGACGAGCGCCTTTTCGCCGGGCTCGGCTTTGACGTCGGGAAACACTTTCTCTTCGTAGTCGACCAGATAATCGCCTTTCTGATGCAACGGTTGCGTGACGGCGGGCATGGCGCGTTCTCCAGTAAATCGCATGAGGAATCGAGTGAACCGGTTCGCATGAATGGGTTGACCGGCGTGCTTGATAACGCAACGGATATGCCAATTTCCGGCGCGGTTCATGCGATCAATTGCCGATCAATCAGCGCCGAAACGTTCGAGCGACCCGAAAATTTCTTCGCAACGCTTGCTGGATGGGGCTTTGCGGCTGATTGCATCGATCGCGTGCGCACCGTCTCAGCGCAACGGCGATGCGCGTTGTGCGTGGGCGTGGTGCGCGATATCCCGCAAACGTGCACTGATGCGATCAATCCGATCAGGCCGCGCGGCAGATCGAGAAATATTGTTTTCCGGTGCGGACGTCGTGTTACTTTTTAGCGAACCGTTTCTGGCGGCCCGTTAAGGAATGCATATCGTGAACAGTCTCACGCATCATTGGCTCAAGCGGCTGACTGAAAGCCGTAAGCCTGCCTATCTCGTGATTCCCGATTTGATCGAGGAAGACCTCGCAAGCGGACGTCTGCGGCCGCGCGACCGCCTGCCCGGATTGCGCGATCTGGCCTGCGCACTGCAACTGAACTACACGACGATTGCGCGCGCCTATGCGGAGGCGCGCAAGCGCGGGTTGCTCGATGCGCGAGCGGGCAGCGGCACGTTCGTGCGAGGGCGCACGCAGACCTTGCCGCTTGCGGGCGGCAGCAGCGTCGAGATGTCGATGAACATGCCGCCTGAGCCGCCCGAACTGGTCGCGCGTCTGCGCGATTCGGCTTCGCGGCTTTTTGCGCAGGCGGACCCGTACCGGCTGTTGCGCTATCAGGATTTCGGCGGCACGCCCGACGACCGCGCGGCGGGCCGCACGTGGCTCAAGGACCGGCTGCCCGATTGCACGGAAGACACGGTACTCGTTTGCCCCGGCATTCATAGCGCGCTGGTCGCGCTCGTCTCGCAACTCGCGCGGCCCGGCGAAACGATCTGCCTCGATACGCTCGCCTATCCGGGCATCAAGGCGATCGCTTCGCAACTGGGCGTACGCCTGCAGCCGCTGCCGCGCGACGACGAAGGCCCGTTGCCGCACGCGTTCGAAGCGCTATGCAAGAGCGAGAAGCCCGGCGCGTTCTATTGCAACCCGACCTTGCAGAATCCGAGCACATTGACGCTGTCGACGCAGCGGCGCGAAGCGCTCGCCGATGTCGCCTTGCGCTACAGCGTGCCGATCGTCGAAGACGACGCGTACGGCTGGCTGCCGGCACGCAAGCCGATCGCGCTGGCAACGCTTGCACCGGATCTGACCTACTACGTAACAGGGTTTTCGAAAACGCTCGGGGCGGGGCTGCGTGTCGCCTATCTTCGCGCGCCGAATGCGCGGCAAGCGCAGCGCGTGTCGGGTGCTTTACGCGCAACCACCGTGATGCCCAGTCCCTTCACGGTGATGCTCGCGACGCAATGGGTCAACGACGGCACCGCGCACGAAATGCTATCGGCGATCCGCAGCGAAGCGAATGCGCGTCAAGGCATCGCGGCGGAAGAGCTCGACGAGTGGCGATACGATGCGCAGAGCGACGGCTTTCATCTGTGGCTCGGAATTCCTTCGTACTGCAACTGGAGCGCGCCGGAGCTTGCGCTGCAACTGCGCAACCAGGGCGTGGGCACGGTGGCGGGCGCGGCGTTTTCCACCGACGGCAATCCGCCCAATGCGATTCGCGTGTGTCTCGGCGGCCCTCAGGATCGCGACGACTGCCGCGAGGCGCTGAAACGCGTCGCCGAAACGCTCAGGGATCCGCATCATCTGCATATGCCGATGATGTGATCTGACTGAAAATCCGCAACCCCACCCGCACTTGCGTTCGACGCAATACAAAACTCGTACTGGCGTTTTCAACGTCGGTTGGAAGAAGCACGTCATAGACCGCCCTTGGCCGAGCCGCACACGCCGCGCACGTCGCACGTCGCTCCGCGTGTAACCCCATAACATCTGCTTTACGAGGCCCTCAGCCGCCGGTACTGCAAAAGCACGGCGCGACTGGCGAAAGCGAACGACGGGCAATTCTGGAACGTCTGGCGACGCAGTGTGCGCAAAATACCGCAAGGACATCGACTATATCCGGAATCGATACGGCGGCTTCACATTCGCCTGCCTGTTCGCAACGTCCTGCGAGGCCTACCATGCGCTGACGATATTCACCGAGCGAGCAGAAAATGTCGAGCCCAGCCAGCGTGTTTCCGTATGGACGAAGACGATGTCACTGAAACGGAATATCGAAACGTACATTCGCGCCAAGGACGGAAACCGGCCGCATCTGCTCGTCGACGCCTTCGCGGAAAACGCGGAACTGTCCATGCTCGTCAAAACGCCGGACATTGCGTTTCCTTCGGGCGTGCATGGCCGGGACGCGATCGGCTCGGTGCTCGTGCGCGAGTTTGCCGCCCAATACGAAAACGTCTACACGTTCTGCATCGGCGATCCGCCTTCGGACACGCAAGTGTTCGTATGCGACTGGCTTGTCTGCATGACAGAAAAAGCTGGCGGTGCGGCGCGGTTGGGATTCGGCCAGTACGAGTGGCGTAGCGCCGCGGGCCTCGTGGTCAAGCTGGGTATTTCGATCGAGGAGATGCGCGTGCTGGACAAGGACATCGCAGCGCCGATCCTCGCATGGGCGCGAGCGCGGCCGTATCCGTGGTGCACGCTGGCGCAGTTGACCGCGGACATGCCGCCGGTCGCCGCGTTGCAGCGTGTCGCTCGCCTGCTCGCGCAACGCGCGCGCCCGACCTGAGCCCCGGTTCGACAGGAGACCCCGATGAACGACACGCGCATGAAACCCTCTACGGCGCTCGCCATGGCGCAGGCGTTCGCACAGGGGAGCGCCGATCCGGTTGCCGTGACGGCCATAGCGCTCGAGCAGGCGCGCAGCAGACGCACGACTTTCATTTCGGTAGTCGCCGCGGATCGGGCATTGAAACAGGCGGAAGAAGCGGCTGAACGCTGGCGCCGGAAAATGCCGCTCAGCGTGCTCGATGGCGTGCCGATCGCGTGGAAAGACCTCTTCGATCTTGCCGGGCTCGCCACCACGGCGGGTTCTGCGACGGGGGCCGCAAACGCGCCGGCAGCGGCGAATGCAGCGCTCGTCGCACGGGCCGAACAGGCCGGCATGATCTCCGTGGGCAAGACGAACCTCAGCGAATTCGCCTATTCGGGATTGGGCCTGAATCCGCATTTCGGTACGCCGACCAACCCCGATATCGATCATGGCCTGCGCGTGCCGGGCGGGTCTTCGTCGGGCGCGGCAATTGCCGTTGCAACGGCAGTCGTGCCGATTTCCGTCGGGACCGATACAGCCGGCTCGATCCGGATTCCTTCGGCATTCAACGGCCTTACCGGTTACAGGGCCAGCATCGGCCGTTATTCACGTGCGGGAATGGTTGGCCTTTCGGGCACACTCGACACCATCGGCCCCATTGCGAACACGGTGTGCGATTGCGTCGCGTTCGACGCCGTGGTGCAAGGCGTGCCTTTTCGCAACGCAAACCGTGGTTTGCACAACGAGCGATTCGTCATCGACTCTTCGCTATTCGAACGATATGCGGTGTCCGATGCAGTCGCGTCGCGCTTCACTGCGTTTATCGAACGCTTGCGGGAAAGTGGCGCACGCGTCGACGAGTGTGCGTTTGCGGCGCTCGCCGAAGTTCATCGGGTCATTGCAGCGAAGGGATGGATCGGTGCGATCGAGGCGTTCGAAACGCATCGAGCCTTGCTTGACTCGGAGGCCGCGGCCACGCTCGATGCGCGTGTGCGCGATCGCCTTGAACTTGCCCGGCATGTTCCATCGTCACGGCGCGGCGAACTGCTGGCGCTAAGAGAGCGGCTGCAAGCGATGTTTGCGCGCGAGTTGCAGGAGGCGACCTTGATCGTGCCGACGGTCGGCCACACGCCACCGTTGCTCGCGCCGCTCGAGGCGGACCCGGAGCTGTTCGCGGCGGTCAATATGAAAACACTGGCGATGACGATGCCCGCAAGCTTTCTCGATGCGCCGGTCGTCGCCATGCCGTCGGGCGCCGACGGCCATTCCCTGCCGACCGGCGTCCAGCTGATCCGTCGCTCGAACGACGATGACACGTTGTTGAGCATCGCACAGCAGGTAGAGCGGCACATGCAAGCTTGCTGAACTGAGGAGAGTGGAGATGCCCAAGGAAATTCTCGTTGCGTTCGGTGTCGATGTCGACGCGGTGGCCGGCTGGCTCGGGTCATACGGCGGAGATGATTCTCCGAACGATATATCCCGCGGTCTTTTCGCGGGTGAAATCGGCTCGATGCGTCTGCTCGACCTGTTCGAGCGAAGAAAGATCAAAGCCACCTGGTTCATTCCCGGGCATTCGATCGATACGTTCCCCACGCAGATGCAGGCGGTCGCGGCGGCGGGCCATGAGATCGGCATTCACGGCTACAGCCATGAGAATCCGATCGCGATGACGCCCGAGCAGGAAGAGGCGGTGCTCGACCGGAGCATCGCGCTGGTCACGTCCCTGACGGGCCGGCCGCCGGCCGGCTACGTCGCGCCATGGTGGGAGCTGAGCCCCATCACCCACGAGCTGCTGCTCAGGAAGGGCGTCAAATACGATCACAGCCTGATGCACAAGGATTTCGAACCATACTTCGTGCGGGTTGGCGATACGTGGACGAAGATCGACTATACGAAGCACCCCGATGCATGGATGAAGCCGCTCGTGCGCGGTAGCGAAACCGCGCTGGTAGAGATTCCGGCCAGCTGGTATCTCGACGATCTGCCGCCAATGATGTTCATCAAAAAGGCGCCCAATAGCCACGGTTTCGTCAACCCGCGCGATATCGAATCGCTCTGGCGCGACCAGTTCGACTGGGTCTATCGGGAGATGGATTACGCGGTTTTTCCGATGACGATTCACCCGGACGTATCGGGCCGTCCGCAGGTTCTGCTGATGCTCGAGCGGCTGATGGACTACTTCGCGGAGCATGACGGCGTGCGGTTCGTGACGTTCGAACAGATCGCGGACGATTTCCTGCGCAGAACGCCGCGCAAACCGGGCTGAAAGCGGGTTCGATATCACTCGATGGTGGAAGGAGCTGGTGATGGATCAGACTACGAACGCGCATGCCGCGCATGAAGACGGCATTGCTGCCGCGCTCGCGAACTTCGCGATCGGCATGACGCTCGACGATGTCCCCGACGAGGTGCGGCAGCGCGCGAAATACCTGATGCTCGATGCGCTCGGGCTTGCCTATGCCACGAAGCGCTATCCGTTCACGAAGGTTACGCTCGCCGCCATGCAGTCGCTCGGGAGCGGATCTTCGACAGTGATCGGACATGGGCGACTCCTGCAGGCGAGGGACGCCATGGTCATGAACGGGCTGCTCGTACACGGACTCGATTTCGACGATACCCATATGGGCGGCGTGATTCACGCAACGGCGAGCCTGTTCCCTTGCACGCTCGGCACGGCCGAACTGCAAGGCGCTAGCGGTGCGCAAGTGCTTGCTGCCTACATCGCCGGCGTGGAAGTCGGTGCGCGCCTCACGTCGGCAGGCAAGGGCGGATTCCACGAGGTCGGCTTCAATCCGACCGGCGTGATCGGCACGTTCGCGAGCGCCGTCGCGGCTTCGCGCCTCGCCGGGCTGACGCCGCAGCAAGCCTGGATGGCACAGGGCATCGCGCTATCGATGGCCAGCGGCAGCCAGGCGTTCCTGCAGGGCGGGGCCTGGTCGAAGCGCATACAGCCGGGCTGGGCGGCCGCGGCGGGAATGACCGCCGCCACGCTCGCGAAGCACGGCTTCATCGGTCCGAAGGCGCCTTATGAAGGGAGGTTCGGTCTGTTCACGAGTTATCTCGGAGAGACGCGAGCCGCGGCGGACCTCGCACTGGCGACGAGCGAACTCGGACAGACGTGGCAAACCATGGAAGTGGCCGTCAAACCTATCCCTGCCTGCGTGTTCGCCCATGCGGCGATCGATGCCGCCATCATGCTGCACGGACAATGGCAGCGCGAGCGCGATGAACGCGGCGCGGCCGCCATCGAGGCGGTGAAGCGCGTGCGCGTCAAGGTGCCGCGCGAGGTCGTGAAGACCGTCTGCGAGCCCGTGGAGGCAAAACGGCGGCCTGCCAATGCGTATGAGGCCCAGTTCAGCATCCCCTATGTGGTGGCGACCGGTCTGCTGAAAGGGGCATTTACGCTTCGCGAACTGGACGACGACGCAGTAGCCGACCCGCAGGTTCTCGCGCTCGCGACGAAGGTCGACTATGAGGTCGATCCCGATACGACGTTCCCGCGTCATCACACGGGCGAGGTCATCGTCGAGTTTGCCGACGGGCGCCGTCTCGCGCATCGCGAAAGCGTCAACCGCGGCAGTGCCGATCGACCGCTCGGCAACGATGAAGTTGCCGAAAAGTACTGGTCGAACGTGAGCGGCGTTCTTTCTCCGGCACAGGCGAGTCGGATTCATGACGCGGTTCTCGCGATCGATCGGCAACCGCTCGGCGACTTGCTCAAGCTTCTTGCCGAGCCGGTTTGATACGGGAGAACGCGTTCCCGCTCTCGCCAGGCGCGATACTTCTTTCATACCCCTCGTGCAACTGCACCATGTTTGTGCCTGCGTCGCCGCGATAGACAACGCTACGGCGCATCGCGGCCGATCTCACGCCGATTGAGTATTGCGCGCCGCACGCAATCGCGGTTGCCGCGGGGGCTGCCGCGCCGCTGCGCCCACATTCAACCTGGCCTGAACAAACGTAACGAACATCGCTTGCACGCGAATCGCTTCGCGCCTCGGGCGCTGTGCGCGTACGTACGTTTATGTGTGCGTGCACGGAATAGAGTTCGTGCGAGGACTGTTCTCTGAATCAGCAGGGCATTGCCCACCAGAAACTCTCACTGCAGGAAACGCCGCGAATGAAGTCGTCGAAACCTTGTAACGCTAAGAATAACTTATTGATATCGCCAAGCGTTATGTCGAGTTCACGCGCAGTTTGAGAGGTCGCGCGCGACCCGGGTAGGGGTGTCAAAGATGAAGCTGGTTTGCGCATTGATCCCGGCAGCCTCGCTCGATGCGTTGCGCGATGTGCTGGTGGCGGCAGGCGTCAAGGGCATGACGGTAAGCGACGCGGCAGCCCGGCCGGACGAAGCGGCCGGATGCATGGTTGAAACGGTGATCGACGATGCGCTCCTCCACGCGGTCGTCAAGACCATTCTTGCCGTGTGTGGCGAAGATACGCCCGGTAACGTTCCTATGCGAATTTCAGACGTTCTTTATGGTGTGCGTATTCGCAATGCCGAACGCGTGACAGAAGGATGACAGGCGAAGGATCAACAGGAGATATCGCAGATGCAGTCTACGAAGTTACATGAAATTCACCGGTCGTCTTTAGCGGTGCCGGCAACGATCGGAGCTGTTTCGACGCCGTGTTTTCCGGTCGCACGCGTCGCGCTGACGGGGCGCTTATGAACAGGCCACAGATGAGGACCGTACAGAAAAGCCCCGCTGCCGAAGTGGCCGAAGCGATGGCTTCGGCGCCGGAAGACGTTCAGGACGAAACGCGCTACCGCTTTTTTCTCGAGCCGGGACAGACGGAGCTGACCGTCAGGAACATCGCAGAGCGGCTTCAGGCGGCCGGCATTCTTGCGGATGATCCGCGCGCAAAGGACGTCTTCGCGCGCCTGAGCGCGGCGGGAGGTGCGCGCGCGACGCTATCCATCGACGAATTCCGTATGCTGTTCGCGATCAATCCGAGTCTGTTTCGCCGCGTCGTGGAAGATTCGCTGGCCATACCGGACTGGAACCTGTTCTGCCGATCGATTGGCGATATCTTCCATGAGGCAGGGCGGGCGACAGGCGGCAAGGTGGCAGCCTACATTCCCGAACTCGCGCGCGTTCCGGCCGATAAATTCGGCCTGAGCATTTGCAGCGTCGACGGACAGCGAGCGCACTATGGCGACGCCGAAGATCCGTTCAGCATTCAGTCGATCTCGAAGACCGTCAGTTACTGCCTCGCGTGCGAGGAAGTCGGCGCGCATGCGCTTCATCAGCGCATCGGCCGCGAGCCTAGCGGACATTCGTTCAATGCGATTACGCTCGACGCCCAGCGCCGCCCGCACAATCCGATGATCAATGCCGGCGCGATCGCCAGCTGTTCGTTGATCAAAAGCGATCAGTCGGCGTCGACGCGTTTTGCACATGTGTTCGACGTATGGAAGCAGCTGACGGCCGACCGCCATGTCTCGTTCAACAATACGGTGTTCCTGTCCGAGCGCGATTCGGCGGACCGCAACTTCGCGCTCGCGTATTTCCTGCGGGAAAACGCCGCTCTGCCGGCCGGCACGAGCATTACCGCAACGCTCGATTTCTATTTTCAGTGCTGCTCGGTGGAGTTGACCTGCGACTCGATGGCGGTCGCGGCCGCCACGCTTGCAAACGGCGGCGTCAACCCGTTGACGGGCGAGCGGGTGTTTTCGACGGACACGGTGAAGAACTGTCTGTCGCTGATGCATTCGTGCGGCATGTACGACTTCTCCGGCGAGTTCGCGTTCCTGATCGGCGTGCCCGCAAAATCAGGCGTCGGCGGCGGGATCATGGTGGTGATACCGAAGGTGCTCGGGCTGTGCGTCTGGTCGCCTCCGCTCGACGAGCACGGCAATAGCGTAAGGGGCATCGAGTTCTGTACGCTGCTCACGTCGAAATTCTCGTTTCACAATTTCGACATCGTGAGCGGCGCCAGCGGCGAAAAGATCGACCCGACACGCCGCAAGGCGGCGACCGCGAACGCGCGCATCGTCGACCTGTGCTGGGCCGCGGCCAAAGGCGATACGAAGGAAATCCAGCGGCTCGTGGCGTCGGGGATCGACATCAACGGCGCGGATTACGACGGACGGACGGCGCTGCACATCGCGGCGTCCGAAGGTCAGGCAGTCGCGGTCCAGTACATATTGCAGAACGGCGGCAACCGTGACGCAAAGGACCGTTGGGGCAACACTCCGTTAAAGGATGCGCGGCGCAGCGGTAATGCCGGCATCGCGGAGCTTTTCAATGATTGAAGGATGGTTATGAACAAAAGTAAAAGCGCGGCGGTCATGCAGTTGATCAGCGAAGAAAAGGTCAAGTTTGTCGACTTCCGTTTCACCGACACGCGCGGCAAGGAACAGCACGTCTCGGTGCCGGTGTCGGCATTCGACGACGACAAGTTCGAAAGCGGCCATGCGTTCGACGGTTCCTCGATTGCCGGCTGGAAGGGGATCGAAGCATCGGACATGCTGCTCGTGCCGGATCCGGACACGGCGTTCGTCGACCCGTTCTACGAAGAATCGACGCTGGTGCTGACCTGCGACGTGATCGAGCCGTCGGACGGCAAGGGCTATGAACGCGACCCGCGCTCGCTGGCCAAGCGCGCTGAAGCCTATCTGAAGAGCACGGGCCTCGGCGACACGGCGTTCTTCGGTCCGGAACCCGAGTTCTTTATTTTCGACTCGGTGCAGTGGAGCTCCGATATGTCGGGCTGCTTCGTGAAGATCGGCTCGGAAGAAGCGCCGTGGTCGTCGGCGAAGGAATTCGAAGGCGGCAACACCGGTCACCGTCCGGGCCCGAAGGGCGGCTACTTCCCGGTCGCGCCGGTCGACACGTTCCAGGACATGCGCTCGGAAATGTGTCTGCTGCTCGAGCAGATCGGCATTCCGGTCGAAGTGCACCACCACGAAGTGGCGGGGCAGGGCCAGAACGAAATCGGCACGAAGTTCTCGACGCTCGTGCAGCGTGCCGACTGGACGCAGAAGCTCAAGTACATCGTGCACAACGTCGCGCACACGTACGGCAAGACGGCGACCTTCATGCCGAAGCCGGTGGTCGGCGACAACGGCTCGGGCATGCACGTGCACCAGTCGATCTGGAAGGACGGCCAGAACCTGTTCGCGGGTAACGGCTATGCGGGCCTGTCGGAGTTCGCGCTGTTCTACATCGGCGGCGTCATCAGGCACGCCCGCGCGCTGAACGCGATCTCGAACCCGACGACGAACTCGTACAAGCGTCTCGTGCCGCATTTCGAAGCACCGGTGAAGCTCGCCTACTCGGCGCGTAACCGTTCGGCGTCGATCCGCATTCCGCACGTGAGCAATCCGAAGGGCCGCCGTATCGAAACGCGTTTCCCGGATCCGATGGCGAACCCGTACCTGCTGTTCTCGGCGCTGATGATGGCGGGTCTCGACGGCGTGCAGAACAAGATTCACCCGGGCGAAGCGGCCGACAAGAACCTGTACGACCTGCCGCCGGAAGAGGATGCAAAGATCCCGACGGTGTGTGCCGGCCTCGACCAGGCGCTCGAAGCGCTCGACAAGGACCGCGAGTTCCTGACGCGCGGCGGTGTGTTCACGGATGCGATGCTCGACGCTTACATGGAACTGAAGGAAGCGGAACTGCAGCGCGTGCGCATGACCACGCACCCGGTCGAATTCGAACTGTATTACTCGCTGTAAGCGGCGATGCGCTTCGCCGCGGTTGGCGAAGCGCGCGTCCCTCGGTCACACTCGCCAGCGCGGCTTGTTCAATTCGACCGCCCGCACTTTCATGCTCGATGAAAGTGTGAAACGTGACATGAGCAGCTGTTTCGTGATGGGCCACCGTCGTCAATTCGCCGTTGCGCGGGCAGCCTGTACGATCACATCGGCGACGACGTCCGGGTTCGACACGGTAACGGCGTGCGAAGCGTCGACCTCGATCACGGTCGATTGCGCCCGCTCGGCTTCGAACTTCTGTTCGGCCGGCGGGATGGCGAGATCGCGAAGCGTGATGATTTGCCAGGTGGGCTTGCTCGTCCATGCAGCCGACCTCGGCGCCTCGGTCAAACAGGCCACGTCCATCGGACGTTGGGTGGCGATCATCAGGGCGGCTTCGCCAGCTGTCACGTCGGCGGCAGTCTGGCTATGAAACCTGTCCGCCTGGTAAAGGACATACGCGCCGCTCGTGCCGTCGGGCAGCGTGTAGGGAACCGGATAGGTGGACGTGAGGAATGAGCTTCCGGGGAAGCGTTCGATCAACACGCGCGGCGGTTCGCCTGCCGCGGGCAAAATGGAACCTGCATAGACGAGGCCTTTGACCTTGGGGTCGTCTGCGCCGGCTTCGGTAATGACGGCGCCGCCGTAGGAGTGCGCCACGAGGATCGCCGGTCCCTCGATCGTATCCAGCACGCTGCGCAGATACGCCGCGTCGACTCCCACACCCCGCAGCGGATTGGCGAAGGCCACGACCGGGAAGCCGTCCCGCTGCAGCCGCTGAATGACTGCGTTCCAGATCGACGCGTCTTCGAAAGCGCCGTGCACGAGCACGATCGTGGGCTTCAACGTTTCGGAGTTCACCGTTAATTCCTTCTCGAGGGGGTTACGAAGGAAGTGCTTTTGCTGACGTGGCCGCGTCAATATAACCTGCGTCGTTTATTCATTCTGCGAGAACGCCTTCACTTGTCGAGAACGCATGTTGCAATCGGGCTTCGATTCGTCAAACCTGGCATTTGACGACGTGTCGATCTCGCCCGATCGGACTTCTGTTATGCGCGATAGGGCTCGAAGCCGTACAGCCGCTCAGGGTTGTCGACGAAAATCGACTGTCGCACGGCCGTGTCGTCAACCCATTCGTCGAACTGGTCGATGAGGTCCGTATCGTCGGGCATCGGGACCGCATGGGCCGGATGCGGCCAGTCGGTACCCCATACCAGCTGGCGCGGGTTCGCCTCGATCAGCGCATCGATAAACGGCCGCGTATCGACATAAGGCGTCGCGCGAAGTCCGGTGCTGCGATAGGTGCCCGACAGCTTGACCCATGCGAGCCCTTCGCGAACCAGCGCGAGCAGATTCCGGAAGCCCGCATCATGAATGCCCTTGTGCGCCGGCACGTGACCGAGGTGGTCGAACACGGCGGGCACGCCGAGGCGTTCGACGAATCCGGTCAGGTCCGTAAGCGTCGACACGTCCGCGAGAAATTGCAGATGCCAGCCGAGCCCGCGAATCCGGTGCGCGAGCGTTTGTGCGGTCTCGAGCGCGAGGCCTGCGCCGAACAGCAGATTGAGGCGCACGCCGCGCGCGCCGAGCCGATGGAACTCGGCGAGATCGTTATCGCCGGCGCCGGGTTCGACCACCAGCACGGCGCGCATCGGCAGACGGCTGTCCGCGATCGCCTGCAGGCTGCGCCGGTTATCCATGCCATACGGGCTCGGCTGGATGATGACCGAGCGCGCGATGCCGAAGCTGTCCGCGAGCGCTTCGTAATCGGCGAGCGTCGCGTCGGGCGGCGTATAGCTGCGATCAGGCGCGTACGGCCATTGCTGCTCGGGACCGAATATGTGGAAATGACAGTCGACGGTGCCGGCCGGCAGCCGTTTTTTCGGCGCGCGCAATAGCGGGCGAGCAGGAGCGCAGACGGGGATGCTCACAAAAACGACCTCCATGGATAGCAGACAACGAACGAAAAAAGGCAATGCGATTCGCGGCGTGCCGAGCGCGGACCGGTAAAGCCGCGCCCGGCATGCCGACGATGGTTCACGCGACGCTCAAGGCTTGACGGTTGCCGATACCTTCGTCAGCTTGAACAGATCCGCGGGCGCCTGGCAGTGCTGGCAGTTCACGCCCGGCACGTTCGGCGCCTCCTTCACGACGTTGGCCGGCAGCGGCTGAATCGTCGCGCCCGGCGTCGGCGTGCCGTGCAGCGCCGAATTCAGCGACAACTCGGGCGTCAGGACCGGATCGAACACTTCGGTGTTGAACGAGTCGGGCACCTTCGTCGACGGAAATGCGTTGCAGCCGTTCACGAACGAGTCGCCGGTGCAGACCTTCACCTTGTCGGCGGGCACCCACGGCAGCGGGTACTCGATATTGTGCACGGTCACTTTGCGCTTGCCGGTCAGCTCTTCCATCATGAGCTTGAACGCATAGCCCGACACGTTGATCGGATCGCCGGACGAGATGCCGTCGAGCCCGCGCTTGCGCAGGTCCGGATTCGCGAGTGCAAGCCGGAAGCCATTGGTGTTCTCGCCCGTCACGGGCACGAGCTTTTTCTGGCCGCTGGCGAGCAGCGCCGCGACGATGCCATCTTCGCCGTTCTCGCCGAAAATCGCGTCGACATCGGGGTGCGCGGCAAGCGCCTTGGCGGTTTCCTGCTGCGTCGTCTGGCTATTCCACATGCCGTAGTACTCGGCGACGACCTTGATGTTCGGATATTTCCTGAACACGCTCATGGCGCCGTCGTAATTCATCTTGTCGACCGAATTGCCCGCCACGCCGCGATCGATGAACACATTGCCCTTGCCGTTCAGCTTGTTGACGAGCCACTGCGCCGTGTTTTGCGCGAAGCCCGCCGTGATGTAGCTGACCGTGCGCGCGCACGGCTCGGTGACGGTGCCGCTGTACGTGTACACGAGCACGTGCTTTTCGCACGCTTCGTGAATCGCGCGGTTCAGGCCCGTCGATGAAATCGGGAAGGTGATGATCGCGTCGGCGCCGGCCGACACCATGCTTTGATACGCGGCCGCCTGGGCCTGCACGTCGGTGCCCGAAATCACCGTTTTCAGATCCACGAGCTTGTCGTACGGCGGCGTGGCCGCCAGCGCCTTGATCAGGTTCGACGTCTCGGTCTGATAGCCGTTGCCGCTGTAGCTCATGCTCAGATAGACCTTGTACTTTTTCGGCGGCGTTTGCGCGTGTGCGGCGGTGCCGGCAAACGCTGCGACGGTTAGCGCGGCGGCGCATTGCGCGAGGGCGAAGCGGATTCTCATGTTTCCTCCGTATGTCTTTTAGGATGTCCCGGTCTTCAGGGTGGTGCTTCAGGATCGTTTTGATTGCGAGGCAATGCCACTGCGCTTGAAGAGCGTGGCGAGGTCGTCGCGCAACAGCACGAGCGCAACGAAGATCACGACGCCGTAGACGATCGTGCGCCAGCCTTGCGCGATGCCGAGCGAGGCGACGATGGTCGATAGCGTGGTGAGCAGGATGGCGCCGGCAGCGGCGCCGAGATACAGTCCGCGGCCGCCGACAATCGAGGTGCCGCCGATCACGACGGCCGCCACCGACGGCAGCAGGTAGCTCTGGCCGAGCGTCAGCGTGACGCCGCGCACGTAGCCGAGCATCAGGATGCCGGCAAGTCCCGCGCTCGCGCCGCTGATCGCATAGGCGGCGATCGTCAGCCGGTGCACGGGCAGGGCGGCAACGTAGGCGGCAGTCGGATTCGTGCCGAGCGCATAGAGCTTGCGGCCGAAGCCGGTGCGCATCTGCAGGAAGCAGCCGGCCGCGACCGCCACCACCATCAGATAGAGAATCGGCGTGCCGGCGGACGTGTTCGCGAACAGTGCCGACAGCGCGGCCGACGGTTGCCCGGTCGGCGTGCCTTGCGTGAAGCCGAGCGTGACGCCGTAGAGGATCACACCCATCGCCAGCGTCATGATGAACGGCGGAATCTTCACGACGCTGACGCCGATGCCGCTCAAGGCGCCGAGTGCGGCGGTGATCAGCAGAATGGCGGGCACGCCCCAGACCACGGCCGCATCCGATGCGCCGATCCACTTGAACGCGAGCACGCCGCCGAGCGTCATCATCGACGCGATGCTCAGATCGAGGCCGCCAAGCAGAATCACCATCTGCTGGCCGAACGCGACCACCATCAGGAAGCTCGAGATCACGAGAATCGCCTTCATCTGCGCGAGGCTGCCGAAATTCGGGCCGAGCGCGCGCGACGCGACGATCAGCGCGAACGAGATCGCGAACAGCGCGATCGAGGTGCGTACGTCGCGATCGAGCCGGGCGATCAAACCGGGCGCGCGGTGACCGTCGCGCGTGTCGGCGGGCCGGCCGCCGGTCAATGGCGTTTGTGTCATGCGTGGGCCTCCCCGCGAGTGGCGACGCGTGCGAAAAATACGGCGACCACGACCGCCGCGATCATCACCACGCCCTGGAAAATGCCGGTGTAGAACGACGACACGCCGGTGGAAAACAACACCTTCTGCAACAGCGTGAGCGTCAACGCCCCGAGCATCGAGCCGGCCACGCCGCCGCGGCCGCCCGCGAACGACGTGCCGCCGAGGGCGATGGCCGCGAACACGAGCAGCAGATACGGGTCGCCGGCGTTCGGCGTGCCGGTCGACGTCAAGGCGGTCAGCATGAAGCCGGCCAGCCCGTAGCAGACGCCCGCGAGCATGTATGCGACGAGCTTCACGCGCCGGACCGGCACGCCGGCGAGCAGCGCGGCCGATTCGTCGGCGCCGGTCGCATAGAGGCCCACGCCCCAGTCGGTCCGCCGCAACACGCGCCACAGCGCGTAGACGGCGACTGCGATCGCGAGCGCGACCGGAACGATGCCGCCGATGCGATCGGTCATCGTGTAAGTCATGAAGTCCGATACGTCGCCGCCCGGCGCATCGAGAATCAGCAGCGTGACGCCCGAGCAGACGATCATCGACGCAAGCGTCAGCGCGATCGATTGCAGGTTCCAGTACGCGACCAGATAGCCGTTGACCGCGCCGACCGCGGCACCCGCGGCGACCGCGATCGCAGCGCCTTCGAGCGCGCCCGCGGGGCCGCTGCCGCCGTGCACGGCGACCAGCACATTGGTCAGCGACACGACGCCGGCCACCGACAGATCGAAGCCGCGCGTGAGCACGACGAGCGTGCCGCCGGCTGCGGCAAGCGCGAGCGGCAGGCTGTTGTTGAGAATGTCGGTCAGCACCGTTGCGCTGAGCGCGTCCGATTGCGTGGCCGCGAAAATCACGGTCAGCACCGCGAGGATCACGATGATGACGGTCGTGCCGTCGCCGAGCGTGCGCCGATACCACGGATCCGGGCGCAGCGTCTGGCCCGTGCGGGCAGACGGCGCGCAAGAGGAGGGGCTGTGGTTCATTGGATCTTTGCTCCATGTCCAGCGGCGAGCGCGACCAGCCGTGCTTCGGAGAGTTGCTCGCCTGCCGCTTCGCCGGCCACGCGTCCGCCGTAGATCACGACGCAGCGGTCGGCGAGATGAATGAGTTCGGCCAGTTCGGTCGAATAGACGAGCGCCGCGCCGCCTTGCGCGACGAAGTTGCGGATCACGTCGTAGATCACCGCCTTCGTGCCGACGTCGACGCCGCGCGTCGGATCGAACAGCACCAGATAGCGCGCGCCCGACATCAGCACGCGGCCGATCAGCGCCTTCTGCTGGTTGCCGCCCGAGAGCGCGCCGATTTTCAGCTTCAGATAGCGGCTCGCGAGATCGACGCGGCCCGCTTCGCTGTCGACCACGGCCTGTTCGCGCGCGCGATCGACGATGCCGAAGCGGCCGAGCCGGCCGAGCACCGGCAGCGTCATGTTGGTGTCGGTGCGCAAGCCGAGAAACACGCCTTCGGTCTTGCGCTCTTCGGGAACGAAGCCGATGCCGGCCTGCGCCGCGGCCGCGGGGCTTGCGAGGCGCACCTGCTTGCCGTCGATGCGGATTTCACCGCTGCGCACCGGCGCGAGCCCGGCCAGCATCCGGAACAGATCGCGCTGGCCTTGCCCTTCGAGCGCGGCCACGCCCACGATTTCGCCCTTGCCGACGCTCAGCGAGATGTCCGCGACCGTGCCGCCGGCGAGGTGCCTCACGCCGAATGCTTCGGGCTGCGATGCTTTGGGCGCGTGGCGCGCCGCGTGTGCGTCGCGTGCCGCCGAGCCCACCATCATCTGGAAGATGCCGGCGTCTTCGATGCCGGCCAGCGACACGGTCTCGATGCTTTCGCCGTTGCGCAGCACGGTGCCGCGGCGGCACAGGCGGCGCACCTCGGAGAGCCGGTGCGAGATGTACAGCACGCCGGTGCCGGCTGCCGTGAGGCGCTCGAGAATATCGAACAGCCATTGCGGGTCGGCGAGCGCCGCGGTTGGCTCGTCGAGCACGAGCAGCCGCGGCTCGCGCGCGACCGCGCGCATGATTTCGATGCGCTGCTTTTCGGCCAGCGACAGCGAGCGCACCGGCACGCCGGGATGGATATGCGCGAGGTCGTAGGCGGCGAGCATCGCGGCGGCGCGTTCGCGGCTTTGCGCGACCGACACGAGGCCCGCCGCGCCTTTCGCCTGGCGCGGCAGCATCAGGTTTTCGGCGACGCTCAGATTCGGCAGCAGGCTCAGTTCCTGGAACGCGGTCGAGACACCTGCCGCGCGCGCGGCCATCGGATCGGCCGGCGCATACGGACGGCCGTCGAGCGTCAGCGAACCGGTGTCCGGCGCGACGATGCCCGACAGCACCTTGACGATCGTCGACTTGCCCGCGCCGTTTTCGCCGAGCAGCGCGTGGATCTCGCCCGGTTCGATGTCGAACGAGACGCGGCGCACGGCGACCGTCGCGCCATACGACTTCGCGATGCCGCCGATCTCGAGAATTCTCGGTGCGCCGCCCGCGGACGATGCGGGCCCGGACCGCGCGAGCGCGTCAGCCATTGTAGACACCGCCGTCGATGCCGAACGACTGCGCGGTCACGTAAGCCGATTCGTCCGACGCGAGATAGACGAACAGCGGCGCGATTTCGTCGGCGCGCGCCTGACGGCCGAGCGGCACCAGCGCGGCGATTTTCTGCTGCTGCGCGGACTCGCCGCCCATGAAGTCGATCGCGGGCTGATTGAACGCGGTGTCGACCCAGCCGGGGCAGATCGCATTGACGCGGATCGCGTCGGGCGCGAGTTCCATCGCGAGCGCCGTCGTGAACGCGATCACCGCGCCCTTGGACGCCGAGTAGGCGACGAGACCGGGACCGCCGCGCTTGCCGGCCAGCGACGACATATTGATGATCGAGCCTTTGCCTGAGCGTTTCAGATGCGCAACGGCGTGTTTCGCGCCGAAGAAATGGGCGCGCGCATTGACCGCGAAGAGCGCGTCCCAATCGGTCTGACTGAATTCCGCGATCGGGCCCGAGCGCTGCAGGCCGGCGTTCTGCGCGAGCACATCGAGGCCGCCGAGCCATTCGACGCCTTGCGCGATCAGATTCGCGACGCTCGCTTCGCTGCTCACGTCGACCTTGACGAAATGCGTCGCGCTGCCGAGCTCCGCGACGACGGCGCGTCCGGCGTTTTCATCGATATCGCCGATCACGACGCGCGCGCCTTGCGCGACGAAGCTGCGCACGGCTTCCTTGCCGATATTGCCGATGGCGCCCGTGATGACGATGCGCTTTCCCGAGAGACGACCTGACATGGTTGGACTCCTGACTAAAGAGGATGACTAGCCGCGCGAGTGCGCGAGCAGGAAGCGTTCGAGCAGCGTGTTGCAGAGCTCGGGGCTCTCCATCGTCGGCATATGCGCTGCGTCCGGGACGATCTGCAGCTCGGCGCCCGGAATCGAGCTGGCGATGCGCTCGAGCACGGGCAACGGCGTCGATGTATCCGCTGCGCCGGCAATCACGAGCGTCGGCACCGCGATGCGGCCGAGCCCTGCGGCGATCGTCATGTCGCGAATCGCCGCGGCGCAGCCGAGATAGCCGTCGAGCGAGGTGCCGAGGACCATCGCGCGCATCTGCGCCATCAGTTCGGGTTGCGACTGCCGGAAGGCCGGCGTGACCCAGCGGTCGACCGTCGCCTCGACGAGCGGCGGGATGCCGGTCTCGCGCGCTTCGACGATGCGCGCCTGCCACGAGGCCTTCGGCGCGTCGCTCGTCGTCGCGCACAACGCGAGGCTCGCGAGCCGCTCGCCGTGCGCGGCGCCGAATTGCTGGCCGATCATGCCGCCGAGCGAGAGGCCGACGTAATGAGCCTTGTCGATATCGAGCGTATCGAGCAGCGCGAGCACGTCTTGCGCGAGCAGCTCGAGCGTGTATTCGCCGGGCGTCGTACCCGATCCGCCGTGGCCGCGGATGTCGTAGGCGAGCACGTTGAACGAGCGCGACAGCACGTCGATCTGCGGCTGCCACATCGACAGGTCCGCCGCCAGTCCGTGGCTCAGCACGACGACCGGCGCGCCGGCTGGGCCGGTCAGCGAGTAGCGCGTCTGGATGCCGTTGGTTTCGGCCGTTCGAAGCATGTCTCCGTGTCCCTTTTTGCGTTTGTTCGGCTTGCGATCCGGCAGTGCCGGAAGGCGACGGAGACCGAGTCTCGATTTTGTCGACAATTTTGTCAATTTAATTGTGGTCAAGGTAAACGCCAATACTGTCAACCATGGAGACCGGTAGAATGCGCGGCAATATGGCTGCAAGCGGGCCCGCCGTGCTGCGGCAGCGCCCAGACGACAACGGATCGAGGGAGAGGGCTTGGTTACACGGACGGACACACAGGCGGCGCAACTGGTCGAGGGCATCAAGACGGACATCATCATTGGCCGTCTGCGGCCGCATCAGCGGCTCGTCGAAGAGGAGATCAGCGCGCAGTTCGGGGTGTCGCGCCATGTGCTGCGCGCAGCGCTCATGCAACTCGAGGGAATGGGCCTTGTCACGCGGCGGCCCAATCGCGGCGTGATCGTGCGTGATTTCTCGCTTGCCCAGGTCGAGCAGATCTACGAAGTCCGGATGATTCTGCAGCGCGAGGCGGCCTTGCGGATTCCCATGCCGGCGCAACCCGAGGCGCTTGCGGAAATCGAGGCGATCCACGCCGAATATTGCCGCGAGCTCGACGCGGGCAATCTGCTGCAGGTGAACGTGCTCAACGACGCCTTTCACCGGCGCATCTGGGCGACCTGCCCGAATCAGTACCTTGCCGAAACGATCGAAAAATTGTGGGTCGAGACAACCGGCATCCGCTGGTACGGCGTCGGCGACCCGCAACTGCTCACGCATTCGCGCGAGCATCACGCGACGATGATCGAGCAGTTGCGCAGCGGCGACCGCGAAGGTTTCGTCGCACTCGCCGTCGACCATATCGTGCCGCCGCTCGATGCGTTCAGGCGCGCGCATCGCACCAGTGCGTCGTTCATGGCGCCCGCCCAGCCGGAACGGAGACCGGATGAAACCGACCTACGAGATTCTCGTGCAGGGAAACAACCTGCGCCTGAAAAACGACTTCCTCGGCATCGCTAATGTCACGCTGATTCGAGGCAAAGACGGCCTGATCCTGTTCGATACCGGCGGCTACATATCGCGGCTCGGGCTGCTGAAGGCGCTTTCCGATCGCGGTCTCGCGCCGGCCGATATCGGCACGGTGTTTCTGTCGCATCTGCATTTCGACCACGCGCACAACGTCGATCTGTTCGCGCATGCGCGTTTCGTCGTCAGCGAACGCGAATGGGAATACGCGGCCCACCCGCATCCGCACGACCAGCTTTTGCCGTGGGGGATCCGCGAGCAACTGTCGAAGTCAAAGGTCGAGTTTCTGAGCGGGGAAGGGCAACTCGACGCCGGGGTCAACTTCTTCCCGGCGCCGGGCCATACGCCGGGCTGCTACGGCCTCGAACTCGAAACCGCGGAGCGCGGCCGCGTGATCGTTGCCGGCGACGCGATCAAATACGCCAAAGAAGCGATTCTCAAACGCTGCGACATGGCGTTCGACGAAGTCGACGTCGGCACGCGCACGATCCAGCGCATTCTCGAGCGCGCCGATCGTATCGTGCCGGGCCATTTTCCCGAACTGATCCGGCAGCCCGACGGCAATTTCATCTGGGAAGACCCGGCGCCGTTCGAACTTCTCGTGCGTTAGCGGCGCGCGCTGGGCGGATGCCGACCGACACCTTAGACCGACACCCGGACCCGAGTCGGGCCGCCGGTCAGATCCCGCCCATGCAGACGTTCGCGAGCGCAATCACTTCGTCGTCGGAGCGGAAGCGAAAGATCGCGGCGAGCGGCCCGAACGTCTCGTCTCGGGCCAGTTGCATCTTGTGCGGGTGTTCTTCGCGACGATCGGCGCGAAGCGTTGCGGCGCATTGCGTGCATTGCATCGCCATACGCAGGTTCACTCGACGTCGCTTGCGGTTTCCTTCAGCACGTCTTCGAGAATGGCGATGGCTTCGTCGAACACGTGGTCCTCGATGGTGAGCGGAAACAGGAAGCGAATCACGTTCGAATGGACACCGCACACGAGCAGCAGCAGGCCGCGCTCGAGCGCGCGCGACTGCACGCGCTTCGTGAACGCCGCATCGGGCTCGTGCGCGGCGCCTTGCTTGCCGAACTCGACCGCGATCATCGCGCCCGGGCCGCGTACATCGGCGATTTGCGGCACCGCTGCGCGAAGTTCTTTCAGTGTGGCCTTCAGGCGTTCGCCGAGCAAAGCCGCGCGATCGCACAGCGCCTCGCTATCGATGATGTCGAGCACCGCATGCGCGGCCGCGACGGCGAGCGGGTTGCCCGCGTAGGTGCCGCCGAGTCCGCCCGGCGCCGCCGCGTCCATGATCTCGGCGCGGCCCGTCACGCCCGATAGCGGCATACCGCCGGCGAGGCTCTTGGCCATCGTCATGAGGTCGGGCACGACGTCGTAGTGTTCCATCGCGAACAGCTTGCCCGTGCGCGCAAAGCCGGTTTGCACTTCGTCGGCGATCAGCAGCATGCCGTGCGTATCGCACAGCGCGCGCAGGCCGCGCACGAATTCCGCCGGCGCCGGGTGGAATCCGCCTTCGCCCTGCACGGGCTCGAAAATGATCGCTGCGACGCGCTGCGGATCGATGTCGGCCTTGAACAGATGCTCGAGCGCCTTCAGCGAATCGGCCGTCGTGACGCCGTGCAGCGGGGTCGGGAACGGCGCGTGAAAGACATCGGGCGGAAATGGCCCGAAGCCGAGCTTGTACGGTGCGACCTTGCCGGTCAGCGCCATGCCCATCATCGTGCGGCCGTGAAACGCGCCGGTGAACGCGATCACCCCCGGGCGGCCGGTGGCGGCGCGGGCGATCTTCACCGCGTTCTCGACCGCTTCGGCGCCGGTCGTGAAAAACGCGGTCTTTTTCGCGTGCTTCCCGGGCGTGCGCGCGTTGATCTTTTCGGCGAGTTCGACATACGAGCGGTACGGCACGACCTGATACGCCGTGTGCGTGAAGCGATCGAGCTGCTCGCGAATCGCCGCGACGATTTTCGGATGACGATGGCCGGTGTTGGTCACCGCGATGCCGGCCGCGAAGTCGATGAAGCGGCGGCCTTCGACATCCCACAACTGCGCATTGAGCGCGCGCTCGGCGTAGAAGTCGCACATCACACCGACGCCGCGGGGCGTCGCGGCGTCTTTACGCTGTTGCAGTTCGGAATTGGCGGTACTCATCGAGACTCCTCGTGACGCGGTTGGGGTGCGCTGCGCTGCTTGCGTGCACGAGCGACCGATGTCGCCGACTATAACCAGCTTTGGCTCCTGATTAGAGAGCCATCTTTGCGAAAACAAAGGAGCCATTGGTGCCGGGCACGATGTTGTCCGACTGGCTGGCGCAGCGCCTCGATCGCCGCGGCGAGCAGCCGCTGCATCGGCATTTGCATCGACTACCGCGCGCCGGGCGAGGCGCCGCAAACATCGTATGCGGGCGGCAACCGCCGTGATTCGATCGAGCAGTTTCCTGAGCCGCGATGCGATTCACGCGGCGCATGTCGGGCCGTAATCTTCACCCATGCCGTCGACAACGGTAACCCGACAGGAGGCAGCACATCATGAAGCGTTTAGCCCGGATTCTCGCGATTGCATCGTTTGCCGCAGTTCCGCTTTTTATGCCACGCAGCCGACGCAGAACACGTCTCGCGGGCTCATGTGCGCGCCGAACTGTTCGCCGCTGCGCGCACCGGTCAGCATCCGCAAGTCTATGCGCACTATCCGGAAGCTGCGCCGGACCGGGGCATTGCGTATGCGGCACGCCATGCGCAGGCAACCGATGGTGATACCTCATATGGCGCATCGACGACGGGCCGCAGTGCATCGGGCAAGCGTGCGAGCGCCGACGGAAGTGTCGACGATCGGTCGCAGTTCGATCGGTTGTACAACCATCCTTGATGCTTACAAGTTCAGGACTTCATTCCCCGAGGACATCGATCGTGGTCGAAACTTTTGCTTTCGCGTATGCAGCAGTGGAACTGAACCCGGCGTGAAGCCGGGTTCATGCTTTATGGCGGCAGTGAGTGTGGCATTGTCGCCGGTGCATTTGCGTTTGCCCGCGGGTCGGCCCTTTGCGTCGCCTGAATGCCGTAGTTCGACTACAAAAATACTCGATCGGTCATGCAATGCAATTCTTCTCGACGTAAGGCATTCGTAGGAATTCCGGGCGGTCATCAGCCAGGCATACTGCGTGACCGAACCACATTGTGGCTCTATTTCCTTTCTATTAATAAACAATCGTATTTCATTGCGCTGTCTGTTATGCGCCGCCGTAACACCAGCGAGGCCGCTACAGGGGAAAGCCCTGACGTGAAAACACGGACGCACCTCCGAAAGCTTTTATAAGATGTTTGGAGTTTTGCTACATCGCCACGACTGGCGACATCCGTGGCGCGGCCTCTCGAGGCGCGGCACGATCGTCTGCGGCGACCCGTGCCGCGATGCTCGCACCTGTCCGATGGCACAACACCGTTCGACGAACCGGTGGTGATCGCGCTCGCCTATTAAGTAGTCCACATATATGGATGGAGGAAGATATGAGGATCGTTCGCTGGCCGGCCGCCGCGCTGATGGTCGCGCTCGCCGCATCTGCGCATGCAACCGTTACGGGCAAGGATTCACCCTATCCGTTGCCGCAGCCGTTGACGGCCGCAGCCGAGGATTTTGGCGCGCACGCGCGCGCCGACATGCTCGTCAAGAAAATGACGCTGGATGAAAAGCTACAGCTCATCCATTCCGAGTATCAGATGTCCGATGTGCCCGGCGGCGGCGCCGGCTACATTCAGGGGGTGCCGCGTCTGGGCATTCCCGATCTGAACATGATCGACTCGTCGACCGGTTCGGGAAGCACGACTCAGCCTAGTACGACGTTCCCTGCCACGATCGGCCTGGCTGCGAGCTGGGACCCGTATCTCTCGCACGAGTTCGGGGCTGTGATTGCCGATCAGTTGCGCGAGCAGGGTTTCGGTATGGGCCTGGGCGGCGGCACCGACCTCGCGCGTGACCCGCGTGGTGGCCGCGCGTTCGAATACCTTGGCGAAGACCCCGTGCTCGCGGGTGTCATGCTCGCCGCGCGTACGGTTGGCACGCAGAAACGTCACGTTATCGCGACCATCAAGCACTATGTGCTCAACGATCAGGAAACGGGCCGCAACGGCGGCAACAGCCAGGCCGACGAGCGAACCATGCGCGAGCTGTATCTGCTGCCGTTCGAGATCGCCGCGAAAGAAGGGCGTCCGGGCAGCGTGATGTGCAGCTATAACCGGGTGAACGGAATTTACGCGTGCGAGAATCCGCATATTCTGAACGACGTGCTCAAGAACGACTGGGGCTTCGAGGGGCAGGTTCAGTCGGATTGGGGTGCGCCGCAAAGCACGGCGCCATCGATCAACGCTGGCCTCGATGAGGAGGAGGACGTCGGTCCAACCGTGTATCTGACACCTGCACTCGTCAAGCAGGCGCTCGCGACGCATCAGATCACGCAACAGCGCCTGGACGATATGGTCAGGCGCAAGCTGTACGTGATGATCCGCGTCGGCGTGTTCGACCATCCGGCCAAGGGCGGTGCGACGATCGATTTCGCGAAGTATCGTTCGTTTGCGCAGTCGGCCGAAGAGCAATCGATCGTATTACTGAAGAACGACAGCAACCAGTTGCCGCTCGCCGCGCCTGCACTGAACCGAATTGCCGTCATCGGGGGCCATGCCGATGTGGCCGTGCTTACCGGTGGCGGTTCGGGCAATACGCGAGATCCGGTCACCGGTCACTTTTCCGGATGCGGCGGTCTTGTGTTCCCGCGTCAGACAGGCTGCGGCTGGTGGCCCAATCCGTGGCTGACGATTCCCGTGCCGATCGTCCAGGCGATCCAGCAACTCGCGCCTGCCGCGAAAGTGAGCTTCGCGGGCAACACCGATCAGACGCAGCCATACCGCAACTACACGCAACAGGAGATCGATCAGGCCGTCGCGCTGGCTCGCCAGTCCGATGTGGCGCTCGTTGTCGTTACGCAGGAAGGAGGGGAGGATTTCGGCGAACTGGAAAGCCTGAGTCTTGCGAACCCGGGCAACCAGGATCAGCTGGTTGAAGCGGTGGCGAAGGCGAACCCGCATACGGTGGTCATCGTCGAAAGCGGCAATCCGGTGTTGATGCCGTGGAAGGACGACGTGGCTGCGATCGTGGAGGCCTGGTACCCGGGCGAGGGCGGCGGACAGGCGATCGCCAACGTGCTGTTCGGCAAGGTCAATCCGTCGGGCAAATTGCCTGTTACGTTCCCGGTTCGCGACCAGGACACGCCGACGTGGGGCTCGAACGGTGAGATTCCTACCGATCCGATTTACTCGGAAGAACTCGACATGGGCTATCGCTGGTATGACGCAAAGAACATCCAGCCGATGTTCGAGTTCGGCTACGGCCTCTCGTACACGCACTTCAGTTATTCGGATCTGTCGGTCAAGCGCGGTCCGGACCATACGCTGACGGCCTCGTTCAAGGTACGTAACGACGGCCGTGTAGCGGGAGCGGAAACGGCTCAGGTCTATCTCGGCGTGAACTACAACGGCGAACCGCCGCGGCGCCTCGTGGGCTGGGAAAAGACGTACCTGAAGCCCGGCGAAGCGAAGCAGATGCACGTCACGGTCACGCAGCGGGGGCAGAGCGTCTGGGATACGGCGCATAACGACTGGAAGTACGTGCCGGGCAGTGCGGTGTATGTCGGCGCGTCGTCACGCGATATCAGGCTGCAAAGCCGCTAACGTGCGCGGTACACCGGAGTGCCGGCACTGGGGCACTCCGGGTTGCGAGACAACCGGCTGCATGAGTGGATGGCTGCTCACACGGGCGCATTTGCGATATCGCGATATGTGAACCGGTCGTAGTAAACGAAAGCCGTATATCCGGCCGCGTTCAAGACGCCTCGCTGATGAACTTGAAGCTGTGCACGAAGGTTCGCGCGCCTATTTGCGCGGGGCCTTCGACCGCTTCCGGTCCACGCGCAATCTGTACTGAAACGTTCCGCCCTTGAAATACAGATACTCGAAATCGATCGGCTGCCGCTCGCTGTCATAGGTGAGCCGTTCGACACGCAGCACCGGTGCGTCCTTCTTCAACTCGAGCGCGCGCGTAATAGGGGAGTATGCCGGAATCGCGTCGATGTTCAGATCGGCACCGCCCAGCGCAACGCCGCAGTCGTTCTCAAGAATCAGAAAAATGTCGCGCGTGGCCAGGTCGGCGCGCTTGACCTTTCTTCCCAGTGCTTCCGGAAGGAAGGTGATTTCGTAGGACGTAGGCTCGCGATTGACGAGCCGCACCCGGCGAATCTCGGCGACCGCGGTGCCCGGTTCGAGCGCCAGCCGCGACGCGACTTCCTCACTGGACGCGACGAAGTCGAACGACACCACACGGTTGACGATTTCGTGTCCGTCGCCCGACATCGATTCGGCAAATCCCTGCAACGACGTGATGTTCTGAACCGTCTTCGGTTGAGAAACAAAGGAACCCTTGCCGTGCACCTTGAAGATCAGCCCCTCCTTCTGCAGATCGCCCAACGCCTGCCGGATCGTGATGCGGCTGACTTCGAACATGTCCTGCAACTCGCTCTCCGAGGGCATGCGGCTGTGAGGCGCATATTCGCCATCGAGAATGCCAGCGCGTAGTGCGTCCTTGATTTGCTGGTAGAGAGGAACAGGCGAGTTTGACTCGAATATGGGGCGGCGGGTGTGCATGGTCGATGAGTGGCGGGCACGGAAATCTCAACCGTGTAGCGGTGAGGTTCGTTGATTATACCGTCGCGCAAGTGTCAGCGCGCGAGCCCACCAATTATCGCAAGTCACGATCGCTGCTTACCTTTCCGGCTTACCTTTCCATTTGGCATTGTATTTGCATTTTCCGCGAAATCATATCGTGTCATAACGTGTTGACGTATGCTTCGGCTTCGTCTTCGGCGTCCCTTCCATGATGCGACGGAGCGGAGAAGAGATTGAATACCTTGCCTGCCTTGCTGACTGCCTTCACAGCCGCGTATGTGTCGACCAATGTCGATGGCTACGTGCTTCTGCTTAACTTCTTTAGCGACGCGCGTTATCGCGCCTATGAGATCGTGACGGGCCAGTTCGTCAGCGTGGCGGCGCAGATGGCTCTTTCCATTGCGATCGCTCAATCCGCGTGGCTGCCGGACGCGCCGTTCATCGGCCTGGCTGGCATCGTGCCGCTCGTCGCGGGCGTGTCGCGCATTGCCCGGATCGGCCGACGCCGTGGGCCCGAGAGTCGCAGCGGAGAGCCCGAAGCGATGCCGCGAGCGGGCGGCGCGGGTCGCGCGCTCACGGTGGCGATCGTCGCAACCTGCGGTGCGGTCGACAATGTGCTGGTTTACTCGAGTTTGCTGATCGGCAGGCCTTTGGCGGAGATTTCGTCGGTCGCTGCGATCTTCGTCATGCTAACCGTGCTTTTATGCGCTAGCGCCTTCCTGACCTCACGCTCGCACCTCTCGATCGCCGTGCTGCGCCGCGTGGCGACGCGTATCGCTCCATTCGCGACGACGGCGATAGGCCTCTCTTTGCTGATCCGCTTCGATACGTTGGGATGGATCTATTCGCTGGCTTGAACCGTTAAACGGCACGTGTCGCCGTGCACCACGGCGACACGCGGAATGCACCGTGTGCCGCAGCCAAGTTCGGAAGTGGGGCGCGCAGAGGCAAAAAAAGCGGGTGAATCCCAAGGTTTTGGCAGCGAAAAAGCATGGCATATCTTTTGCCTTATCCAGATCAACTTGTAATGACGAGTTATATCGACGGCCATGCCTACAGCTGATCTGACTTTTACCGGGACGAACGTTGCGCCGGCAACCGCGTCGCCCGAGCATCTCGGCGGACCGAGCCCGATGTATGCGCAGATTGCGGATATTCTGCGCAACCGCATCTTGCAGGGTGTATATCGTCCGCATCAGCAGATGCCGTCGGAGAGCGAACTGATGCATGCCTTTGACGTGAGTCGCATAACGGTCCGGCAGGCATTGGGGAACTTGCAAAGCGAAGGGCTGATCTTTCGCATTCATGGCAAGGGGACTTTCGTGTCACGACCACGGGCATTCCAGGATCTCGGCAGCCTGCGCGGGTTCGGAAGCGCAATGCGTGAAATGGGCTACGAAACGCATTCCAAGGTGCTGTCGCTGAGAACCATCGTACCGCCCAAACACGTGCGTGAACGTCTCGAGAGCGCCGAGCGTGTCACGGAACTGAAGCGTCTGCGGTTCCTGAACCGGGCGCCGATCTCGCTCGACGTGTCGTACCTGCCCTCCGAAATCGGCATGCGCGTCGCACGCGCCGATCTCACGAATCGCGATGTGTTTTCGGTGCTCGAAAACGACTGTCAGATCGCGCTCGGCCATGCCGATCTGCGGATGTGCTCGGTGCTTGCCACGGCAGAGCTGCTCGGCCTGCTCGGCGGGGAAGAAGGCTCGCCGATCCTGTTTATCGAGCGCGTCATTCATACGAGCGCAGGATTGCCGCTCGAATACGAAGAACTGTATTACCGGGGAGACGCCTTCCAGTTCAAGGTGCACGTCGACAGGCAGACGCCTCGCGCCGAGATTTGAGTTTGCGGGTGGATCACGTTCGGGGCACGACCGGCATCGCGGTCGTCACTTTCCGGCACACGCTGCACTGAACCGTTTCATGTCGTTCAATCTTTAGGATTACATCATGCGAATCAGAGACTTGGCAGGTCACACACTATGCTGTGCTTCACTCGTCGCGATAGGCTCGGTGCTGGCGTCTGGAACATCCGCGCACGCGGAAACAATTGACATCGGCATCGGCACGCAGGACACAACGACCAATACAGTCACCGGCGGAATCATCATCAAGCAGCTCGGTCTGCTGGACAAATATCTTCCGCATACGGGCAAATACAAGGGCGTCACCTACAACGTGACGTGGCAGAACGCGACCTCCGGGCCGCCGATCACCAACGGCATGATCGCCGGCAACCTGCAGATCGGCATGATGGGCGACTATCCATTGCTCGTGAACGGTGCGACCGGACACGCGACGGGCAACGACACGGAGCTCGTCGCCGTGATCGCATATAACGCGCAAGGCGGCGGAAATGGCGTTGTCGTGCCCAAGGATTCGCCCTACTACGACCTGCGCGACCTGAAAGGCAAGCGGGTATCGGTGCCGTTTGGCTCCGCCGCTCATGGCATGCTGCTCGCTGCATTGCAGAGCCGAAACTTGCCTCGCGACTATTTCGCGCTCGCGAACCAGTCGCCCGAAGTGGGCAGTACGAGCATTCAGGAAAAGCGCGTCGATGCACACGCCGACTTCGTCCCTTTCGCCGAACTGCTCCCTTATCGAGGTTACGCACGCAAGATTTTCGACGGCGCAGAAACGGGCCAACCCACGTTCCATGGTGTTGTCGTTAGAAAGGACTTTGGACAGAAATATCCGGAGATCGTCACCGCTTACATCAGGGCTCTGATGGATGCGAACGATTGGGTGCGAAAAAACCCGGAGCAGGCAGCGCGGAAGATTGAAGCCTGGACCAGGGTCGACAAGGAAGTGGCCTACATTTTTCTCGGCCCGGGTGGTATCGATACGCTCGATCCGACCATCAAGCCACGCTGGATTGCCGCGCTGAAAAAAGACTATGCGGTGCTCAAACAGCTCGACATGATCAAGGACCTCGACATTGACCATTGGGTCGACGACGCGTTCGTACGAGAAGCGTTCAAGGAATCGGGCCGCGACTACGGTGCACAGCTGGCGAGCTTCGCGAACTATCAGGTCCAAGGCAAGGACACCGTCTGCAATGCGCCGGTCAGCAACCCGTCGCAGGCCGGCCAGATATGGATCCACGGTGGAGATGTCGTGCCGTTCAGTTCGCCGGCTTGCACGCTTGAAGGTGTGAACCAGTACCGCGCACAAGGCAAGAAGCTTAACGCCGTCTATCTGACGGACAAGACGCTTGGCATAAAGGTCTTCGCAGACGATGCGTTCTACGCGCTCGGTGGCGAGGGCACCACGAATCCCGACCTCGAGCCGTTCCTGCTCAAGCGCGACGCCGAAGCGAGCGCGAAGAAGTCCGGCGCCAAGGTGGTGAACTTCACACAGGCGTTGAACGCAATCGGCAACGGGGGGAAATGAGATGGAACGCTCGCTCGATCTTGAACTCAAGAATCGCGTACCGGGACTGCCCGCAGCGTCTGGAAACAGAGCTCGCAGGAGCCGCCGCTTCAAGGCACCCACGCTGGACAGTGCGCAGGCACTCGGCGTCAAGACAGCGTTTGCTGCTCTTTCGATCGGCGTGGTGATCATGCTGTGGTATCTCGGCACGCGTTATCACGTGCAGTTCTATATCCGTTTTCAGAACGTGCCCACACCGTACGATGTCTTTCGTGAAGCCGTGCATGTCATCGGATCCAACACGTTCGGAAAGAACATCGGCAACAGCTTGCGTCGCATCTTTATAGGCTTCGCCATCGCGGTCGTTGCGGGCGTGGGCGTGGGCCTGATGATCGGCCGCTATCGCATCGTCAACCAGTTGCTGATGCCGGCGATCGAAGTGCTGCGCCCCATTCCGGCGATAGCGTGGGTCCCGATGTCGATCATGCTATGGCCGACCACCGAGTCTTCCATCGTATTCATCACGTTCATCGGGGCGTTTTATCCGATCCTGCTCAATACGGTCGATGGCGTCGAGTCGCTCGACGGCGTGTTGATGCGCGCGGGCCGATGTCTTGGCGCAAGCGAGGTCCAGCTTTTCTGGCATGTGATCCTGCCGGGCGTGTTACCGAACATATTTACCGGGCTCGCGGTGGGCATGGGGGTCGCGTGGGTGTCGCTGATCGCAGCCGAAATGATCTCCGGGCAGTACGGCGTCGGCTATTACACCTGGGAAGCGTATTCGCTCGTCAACTATCCCGCGATCGTGCTCGGCATGATTACCATCGGCGCACTCGGCCTGCTGTGCAGCGGCGCCATTCGACTGGTTGGCCAGTTGTCGATGCCGTGGCTCGCTTATGTCAACGGAGCGCGCAAATGACGAACACCAATAAAGGACGCCTCGACTGCCGCAATATCGGCGTCGTATTCGGCTCGGGCGACGAGCAGACCGAAGCGCTCAAGGATGTGTCGATTTCCGTCGAGCCGCACGAATTCGTCTCGCTGGTCGGTCCTTCCGGTTGTGGCAAGTCATCGCTATTGAGCATCGTCGCGGGCTTTACGCACCCGACACGCGGCATGGCCACGCTGGATGGCGTGCCGATCAGAAAGCCCGGTGCGGAGCGCGGCGTCGTGTTCCAGCAGTATTCGCTATTCCCGTGGCTGCGCGTGAGAGAGAACGTGGAGTTCGGCCTCAAGATGGCAGGCGTCTCGCGCGACAAGCGCGAAGGCACCGCGCGCACGCTGCTCGGGCTTGCGGGCCTGCTGGCTTTCGAAAACCATTATCCCGACCAGCTTTCGGGAGGCATGAAACAACGCATAGGCATCGTCCGGGCGCTCGCAGCGAATCCGCAGGTGCTGTTAATGGACGAGCCGTTCGGTGCACTCGACACGCAAACGCGCTCCGTGATGCAGGAGATTCTGACGAACATGTGGCAGCGCTTCCGTCTGTCGGTGCTGTTCATCACCCACGATATCGAAGAGGCGGTCTTTCTGTCCGACCGCATCTACGTCATGACGGCGCGTCCCGGCCGCATCAAGGCGGAAATTCGTGTGCCTCTGCCGCGCCCGCGTACCGCTGCGATGTTTGACACGATGGAGTTCACCGAACTCGTTCATCGCCTGAAGAACCTGATTCGGGAGGAGTCGCTGGCGGCGATGGGATCGGAACTGCAAAGCGGCGGTATCGAGGGATTCAGCATCGACATGGGCCCGAACGGCGTAGAAGAGATGCTCTGAGCCCGTTGAAATGAAAAACGGAAGAGCACATGGCACTTCAAGTTAGCATCCCTAAAGGAGGGCGGGGATTAACGCTCTCGATCCAATGGAGTATTAAATGAGCAAAAAACCGAACATCCTGTTCTTCCATGTCGACAATCTTGGCATGGGTGAGCTCGGCTGCTACGGCGGCGGCAAGCTGCGCGGTGCAGATACGAAGCGCATCGACAGTTTCTGCAAGGAAGGCATGAAGCTCACGCACTACGTGGTCGAACCACAATGCACGCCGACGCGCTCCGCCTTGATGACGGGCCGTTACCCGATCCGCTCCGGCAACCACACGATAGCGTTAGGCGGCAACGGCGGCGGCCTCGTGACGTGGGAAATCACGATCGCCGAGCTGCTGGCCAAAGGCGGCTACAAGTCGTCGTGCCTCGGCAAATGGCATATCGGGGCGGAGGATGGCCGCTTTCCCACCGATCACGGCTTCGACGAATGGTACGGCCCGCTGCGCACCTACGATGAATGCATGTGGCTCGAAGACCCTCACTATGTTCCCGAGCGCGACGGTTACTCGCACATGCACGAGGGCTTCAAGGACATAGGCACGAAGCCGCTGCTCGACGAGCAGCTCACGATGGAAACCAAGAAGACCTGCGATCTCGAGTATCAGAAGCGCGGCATCGACTTCATGCAGCGTTGCGTGAAGAACGACGAGCCGTTCTTCCTCTACTTCAATCATTCGCTGATGCACTTTCCGATGTCGCCGCGCGACGAGTTCGTCGGCAAGAGCACCAACGGAGACTGGGGCGATTGTCTCCTCATGCTCGATCACGACTTCGGCGTGCTGCTCGACGAACTGGACCGCCTCGGCGTCGCCAACGACACCATCGTCATTCTGTGCGGCGACAACGGCGCGGAAGATCACCTCGCGGGCCGCGGCACGGGCGGCTTCTTCGATGGCTCGTACTTCAGCTCCGCGGAAGGCGGCATCCGCACGCCGTTGCTGGCACGCTGGCCCGGTCGCATCCCGGCGGGTGTCGAGAGTAACGAGATGGTGCATGTCACCGACATGTTCACCACGCTGCTGAACTTCGCCGGCGAAGAGCCGCCGAAAGACCGGCTTATCGACGGCAAGGACCAGACGCAGTTCTTCCTCGGCGAGCAGACCCACTCGAACCGGGATTCGTGCATGGTGTGGCTCAAGGACGAATTGCATGCGGTCAAGTGGAAGGACTTCAAGATCAACTTCAAGCGTCAGCAGCATTTCCACGATCCTGAACTGCCGCTCGGCTTCGCGCGCATTACGCATTTGCAGGAAGACCCGAAGGAACGCGAGGCCGTGAATCAACGTTACGTGCGGTGGTGGGTCATGCAGCACGCGCATCGCGTCGTGCGCGATTTCGACGAGAGCGTGAAGCAGGAAGAGCTGATTCCGCCGGGCTCCGCACTGGAATTCGTGCCGAAGTCGGTCTTCAACTCCTGATGCCATGAGTGCGCCGATGAGGGACACGAAACCCGCAAAACGTGTATGCTGCTGCGCTCAGGCGAAGGCGGCGGCGCACGCGCCATCGATCGACGCCGGTCATATCGAAGGCATGGTGTTGATTACCGGCGGGGACTTCACGATGGGGTCCGATGTTTTCTATCGCGAGGAACGTCCGTCGCGGCGCGCCACGGCGCCCGATTTCCGGATCGACGCGCATCCTGTGACGAACGCGCAGTTCAAGGCGTTCGTCGATGCCACCGGCTATCTCACCGTATCCGAGCGGCAACCCGATCCGGCGTTGTATCCCGATGCCGATCCCGCGTTGCTTTGTCCGGGTTCGCTGGTCTTCATGCAGCCGTCATCGCGGGTCGGTCTGCGCGACTACCGGAACTGGTGGGCGTACGTGCCAGGCGCGAACTGGCGTCATCCGCAAGGGCCGCAGAGCGATCTCGAAGGTCTCGCGGATCATCCGGTGGTGCATGTGGCGTATGCGGATGCGAGCGCGTATGCAGCGTGGGCCGGCAAGTCGCTGCCCAATGAAATCGAGTGGGAATACGCGGCGCGCGGTGGCCTCGATGGCGCCGCGTATCCGTGGGGCGACGACCCCGCTCCTGAGGGACGGCAAATGGCGAACACATGGCAAGGCGAGTTTCCGTGGCAAAACACGGCGCTCGACGGCTATGAGCGCACCTCGCCGGTAAAGGCGTTTCCGGCCAACGGCTACGGTCTTTACGACGTCGCGGGCAACGTGTGGGAATGGACTAGCACGCGTTACGGCAGCGCGCCGGGCGTCGAGGAAACGAAATCATGCTGCGTGCCGTCGTCGGGGCCTGGCGAGCCCGGCGTACGCCATGTCGTCAAGGGCGGCTCGCATTTGTGTGCGCCGAGTTATTGCCTGCGTTATCGGCCTGCCGCACGCCAGGGCCAGACGCTCGATACGTCGACGAGCCATATCGGCTTTCGATGCGTTGTACGCGTGTGATCGCTGCGCACGCTCGGCGCACGCGTCGTCGAAGTGCGGCGCGTGTTACGTTGCAAACCAACAGAGTACTGTCATGACACATCCTGTGAGCAGGATAGAAGCACTGCGCGCGTCGTCGCGCATCACCTTGCCCGCATCACGCGCAGAACTGCTACGCGAAGTGCTTGCGGGCGTGGTGACCAGCCTCGCGCTGATTCCCGAAGTCATCTCTTTCGCTTTCATTTCGGGGGTTGAACCGCATGCGGCGCTGTTCGCATCCGTTGTGCTGCTGATCGTCACGTCGCTGCTCGGCGGGCGTCCCGCGATGGTGACAGCCGCGGCCGGCTCCGTCGCGCTCGTTATCGGGCCCATGGTGCAAGCGCACGGCACGGGCTACATTTTTCCCGCGGTGCTGCTCGGCGGCCTCATCCAGGTGGCGTTCGGCGCACTCGGTCTCGCGCGCATCGTGCGCTTCATTCCACGCTCGGTCATGCTCGGCTTCGTCAACGCGCTCGGCATTCTCATTTTCAGCGCGCAGTTGCCGCATCTTATCGACAAGCCCGCCGCGGTTTACGTGCTATTCGCTATCACGATCGCGATCGTCCTGCTCGGGCCGCGCGTGACTCGCGCGGTGCCGGCGCCGCTGATCGCGATCGTCGTCGCGACGGGGCTCGCGATCGTATTGCACTGGGCGGTGCCGACCGTTGGCGGCGATCATCCGGTGCCGGCGCAATCGCCGGGCTTGACGCCGTGGAGCGTGCCTTTCGATCTGGCGACCTTGAGGATTGTCTGGCAGACGGCCATCAGCATCGCGTTCGTGGGGCTGCTGGAAACGCTGCTGACCGCGAAGCTCGTCGACCAGATGACCGAGTCGCGCTCGAACAAGACGCGGGAATCGTGGGCGCTCGGCGTGGCCAATCTGTGCGCAGGCGCATTCGGCGGGATTGGCGGTTGCGCGATGATCGGGCAGACAGTGGTGAACGTCGGCATCGGCGGAGCACGCACGCGCGTATCCACGCTGGCGGCCGCGTTCACGCTACTGCTGCTGATGACGTGCCTGAGTTCCGTGATGGCGCGTATTCCGATGGTCGCTCTCGCGGCGGTGATGATGGTCGTTGCCGCAAAGACCGTCGACTGGCACAGTCTGCGCCCCGCGACGCTCAGGCGCATGCCATTGATGGAAACGTCAGTCATGCTCGTATCGGTCGCGCTAACCGTCCATACCGGCAATCTGGCGCTCGGCGTGGTCGGCGGGGTGCTTCTCGCGACGGTGCTGTTCGCGCGGCGCGTGGCGCATGTGGTCGAGGCCACGCGCACGATATCCCCCGACGCAAGCGTGCGCTATGAAGTGCACGGGCCGCTCTTCTTCGGGAGCAGCAACGATCTGGTGGATCGCTTCGAGTACGCGAACGATCCTCGCAAGGTCATCATCGATTTTTCGAAGTCCCAGATATGGGACGCCTCCACGGTCGCCGCTCTCGATTCGATCGAACAGAAGTATCGTCAGCACGACATCGACGTGCAATTTGTGGGGTTTGACGAACGCAGCTCCGCATTCCATGCGCGCCTGAGCGGAAATCTCAATGTCGGCTGATCCGGGACTTCGGCTCTCGAGCCGACGGATTGGAATGCGCCGGGCCACTTCTGCGGGGCCGCGTCGACCACGATCATCTGCTCGCCGCCCAAGGAGAGCGGCGCATCAGGGCGCTGAAATCCATGCGAACGAACCGTGGATCCTTATACGCCATCCCATCGACCAGACCGGTTTCCCCGGTTAAAAGGCGAGGTCGCTGTCATCGCGGGTAGCAACGGGATTGGTTTTGCGACAGCAAAGCGGTTCGTCGAGGAAGGCCCCTACGTTTTCATCGTCGGACGTTGGAAGGCAGAGCTGAATAAAGCGGTTGAAGCGATCGGCCTTAACGTCGTTGCATGCCGCGCTGGATTTTTGATCACCGTTGACAAGCAAAAATACGGCGCTTTAGACTGCGTCATCGCCCGAGGCCTGACAACGTTGTCCGCCCCGGAACCGGCATAGAAGCCCCCTGACGAACCAGCGGTTCGTCAGGGGGCTTTTTTTTGTCCGTATTTTCCCCCTGGACCTTGCGCCACCTTCTGGAGATACCGCATGTTGCTGAAGCCGTCGGCCTGGATACGTATGGCCGTTACCGCAGGACTCGCCATCACTACGCTGGCGGCAAGCGCCGCTGATCCCGTCAAAATCGGCTTGCTGGAGGATGCTTCCGGTAATTTCGCACTGGCAACCATTCCGAAGATTCACGCGACGGAACTGGCCGTCGACGAAATCAATGCCAAGGGCGGCATTCTCGGGCGGCCGATCAAGCTGATCGCGTACGACACGCAGTCGGACAACACCAAGTTCCAGGAACTGGCCCGGCGTCTCGTGCAGACCGACAAGCCCGACGTGATTTTCGGCGCATTCTCCAGCGCGTCGCGCGAAGCGATTCGCCCGATCATGGACCGCGCGCATCAGCTCTACTGGTACGACAACCAGTACGAGGGCGGTGTGTGCGACAGCAACACGTTCGTGACGGGCGCGGTGCCGGAGCAGCAGTTCTCGACGCTGATTCCGTGGATGATGCAGAAGTACGGAAAGAAGGTCTACACGATCGCCGCGGACTACAACTTCGGGCAGATCTCGGCGGAATGGGTGCGCAATATCGTCAAGGAGAACGGCGGCACGATGGTCGGCGAGGAATTTATTCCGTTGTCCGTATCGCAGTTCGGCCAGACGATCCAGAACATCCAGAAGGCCAAGCCCGATTTCGTGGTGACGCTGCTGGTGGGTGCGAACCAGGCGTCGTATTACGAACAGCAAGCTTCGGCGCACCTGAATCTGCCGATGGCGAGTTCGGTGAACGTCGGCCAGGCCTATGAGCACAAGCGCTTCAAACCGCCAGCACTGAAGGATATGTACGTGACGGCGAACTACGTCGAAGAAGTCGATACGCCGGCCAGCAACGACTTCAAGAAGCGCTTCCACGCGAAGTTCCCGAACGAGCCGTACATCAATCAGGAAGCGGCGAACGCGTACGACGCGATCTATCTGTATAAGGCCGCGGTTGAAAAAGCGAAATCGACCAATCAGGACGCGGTGCGCAAGGCGCTGGAAAGCGGCGGCATCTGCACCGAAGGCGAACAGGGCAAGGTGTGTATCGATCCGAAGAGCCATCACGCCAGCCACACGATTTTCCTCGTGCACGTGAAGGAAGATCACTCGGTCGAGATTCCGAAGGTGTGGGACGACGTGCAGCCGTACTGGCTCGGCAAGGTGGGCTGCGACCTGCCGAACAAGCCCGACCATCGCCAGTACACGCCGTCGAATCTGCCCAAGAAGTCCTGATCCAGACCGGCGCGCCGCGCGCAGCAGGCGGCGCGCCGGTTTTCTGAAAGTGGAGCAAGCATGGCCACGCTGTCGGTTGTCTACTCGATCATTTATCAGTTCGGCGACAGCTTCGCCTATCTGGTGCTCGCGGCGCTGGGCCTCGCGGTGATCTTCGGGATGATGGGCGTCATCAATCTCGCGCATGGCGAGTTCATCATGTGCGGCGCGTACGTCACTATCATCGCCGCCAAGCGCGGCGTGCCGCTGCCGCTCGCGATGCTGCTCGGTGCGCTCGCCGCGGCGCTGGCGGGCGTGGCGATCGAGCGGCTGGTGATTCGCCACCTGTACGACCGGCTGTTCGATTCGGTGGTGGCAACCTGGGCAATCAGCCTGATCGTGCAGCAGACCATGCTGCTGGTCGCGGGCCCGTCGCTCGAAGGCATCGGCACGCCGTTCAATTCCTTCTCGCTCGGCGACTATTCGTTCTCGACTTACCGCGCGGTGTTGCCGGGCATTGCGCTGGCGATCCTGTTCGCGCTTTACCTGCTGTTCTTCAAGACCAACTATGGCGTGTGCGCACGTGCGACGATCCAGAACGCGAAGATCGCGCAATGTCTCGGCTTGCGCACCGACCGGCTGTACACGCTGACCTTCGCGCTCGGCGCGGGGCTCGCCGGACTCACCGGCGCGCTCTATGCACCGACCATGACGGCGGTGCCGACGATGGGCAGCAATTTTATCGTGCAGGCCTTCGTCTCGGTGGTAGTGGGCGGCGCCAACGTGCTCGCCGGCACCACGCCGGCTGCCGGCGTGCTCGCAATCATCCAGACCGCGTTGACGGCCTCGTACGGTCAGCTGTTTGGGCAGATCGGCCTGCTGGTAACGGTGATCGTCGTGATCAGGCTGATGCCGCAAGGGCTTGGCAACCTCTTCACGCGTACGCGCTAGGAGATCGACGTGAAATCAGGCAACCTGCCTTCAGGCGGCCGCGCGAGCCGCGTGCTGCGTTACCTGCCGTGGCTCGTGGCGTTCTGCGTGCCGCTCGTCGTCGATGCGACGACGAGCGGCAATCTGGCCTACTGCCTGCTGTGGGCATTCGGTGCGGTCGGCCTCGCGGCGATGTGGGGATACGGTGGCATCCTGTCGTTCGGGCAGACGGCGTTTTTCGGCCTGTCGGGCTACAGCTACGGCATCTTCACGCTCAACTACGGCGATACCTGGTTCGAATCGTGGCTCGGGCTCGGCGCCGGGCTGGTGGTGAGCGTAGTGGCCGCGGCGCTGATCGGTTACATGATTTTCTTCGGCCGCATCAAGGGCGTGTTCATCGGCATCGTGACGTTATCGGTAACCTTGGTGCTCGAAACCTTCATGGCGCAGACCGCAGGGCCGCAATGGGTGATCGGCGAAGCGCGGCTGAACGGCTATAACGGCATGGGCGGCATGCCGCAATTGACGATTCCATGGCGGGGCGGACCGCTGACGCTCGAAAACGCCAGCTTCTATTACCTCGTGCTGATCCTGCTGCTGGTGGTCTATGTGGCGATGCGCCGGCTGCTCGACGGTACCTTCGGCCTCACGCTCATTGCGATTCGCGAGAATCCGCAGCGCGCGGAAATGCTCGGCGTCGACGTGCGCCTCCACCAGTGGCTGGTGTTCGTGCTCGGCTGCACGCTGGGCGGCCTGTCGGGCGCGCTGTACACGATCTGGGGTTCGTACATCACGCCGTCGACGATGGGCCTCACCGCGGCCGCGATGCCGGTGATCTGGGTGGCGACCTCGGGCAAGAAGAGCATCGGCGGCACCATCGTGGGTACCGCGCTGCTGGTCTGGCTGTCGCAGACCCTCGCGGTGTACGGCAGCCAGTACGCGTTGATCCTGCTCGGCGCGATTCTGCTGGTGGTCGTGCTGGCCGCGCCGGAGGGCCTGCTGCCGTTCGTCACGCGGCAACTGCGGCGCGTCGCCAGCGGGCCGGGCCGGGCGCGGCGCAGCGTGGGCGCCTGCCTGAAGCGCGAGGAGGGCCAGTCATGACTACGCTGCTGGAAACCCGTGGACTGAAGAAACATTTCGGCGGCGCGCATGTGATCAACGGCATCGACTTCAAGATCGACGCCGGCGAGATCCGCTGCGTGATCGGACCGAACGGCGCCGGCAAGAGCACCTTCTTCAAGCTGATCACCGGCGAGCACCGGCCTTCCGAAGGCAGCGTGCTGTTTCTCGGCCAGGACATGAGCCATGTGTTGCCGCACCAGCGCATCCGCATGGGCATGAGCATCAAGTTTCAGATTCCCGGCGTGTTTGCGGATCTGAGCGTGCGCCAGCATCTGCAACTGTCGCTGCATCGTGCCAAAGACGACCGGCCCGAAAGCCTCGACGACCTGCTGCAGCGCTTCATGCTGCACGATGAAGAGCAGGTGCTCGCGCGCAACCTGTCGCACGGCAAGAAGCAATGGCTCGAAATCGCCATGGCGGTGTCGTTGCGGCCCAAACTGCTGTTTCTCGACGAGCCGGTGGCCGGCATGTCCGTCGAGGAAACGCACGCCACGGGCGAGCTGATCAAGCGTTTGTCGGCGGCCGGCTTGACCATGATGGTGGTCGAGCACGACATGACCTTCGTCAAGCAGATCGCCACGCGTGTGACCGTGCTGCACGGCGGCCAGTTGCTGGCCGACGGGCCGCTCGACGACATCCTCGCGCGCGACGACGTGGCCGAAGTGTATCTGGGGAAAAAGAAATGAGCGCGCTGCTCGAAGTGTCGAATCTCGAGGCCGGCTATGGCGGCGGCCGCGTGCTCAACGGCGTGTCGTTCAGCATTGAAAGGGGCGAGGTGCTGGCGCTGATCGGCCGCAATGGAGTGGGCAAGACCACGCTGATGCGCGCGCTGATCGGCCTCGTCAAGCTGGACGCCGGCCGTATCGAGCTGGCGGGCGAAGCGATCGGTGCGGAAAAGCCCTATGTGCGCGCGCAAAAAGGTATCGGCTATGTGCCGCAGGGCCGCGAAATTTTCGGCGCGCTGACGGTGGCCGAGAACCTGCAGGTCGGCGCGCAGGCCAATCGCGTACAGGCTGCGCAGATGCGCGACAAGGTGGTGAGCTACTTTCCAATCCTGAAGCAGCGCTATGCGCAGAAGGCCGGCACGATGAGCGGCGGCGAACAGCAGCAGCTCGCGATTGCCCGCGCGCTGATCAGCGCGCCCAAGGTGCTGCTGCTCGACGAGCCTTCGGAAGGCATTCAGCCGTCGATTGTCGATCTGATCGGCGAGACGCTGCTGCAGATCGCCACTGAAACCGGCATCGGCGTGGTGCTGGTGGAGCAGGACATGGGCATGGTCGAGCGCATCGCCACGCGCTGCTGCGTGATGGACAAGGGCCGTATTGTCGATACCTTGAACCGCGAGCAGTTAGGGGATGAAGAACTGATTCGCCAATATCTGGCACTGTGATGGAGAGCGAAACATGAAATGGCTTGAACAATCGATCATGATGAAGCGCGGTGTCGGCGCCGATCGCGAGCCGGTCGAGCATCATCTGACCGAGGCGCTGCAGAAGACTTTCCACTACACGATCGGGCCGTACTCGCAGCCGGTGCTGCACGTCAAACCGGGCGACCGCGTGGTGGTCGAGACGCGCGATGCGTTCGAGGGCAAGATCAGGGAGGAGACCGACAAGCCTTCGCAGGTGCTGCAGGTGCCGTTTCTGAATCCGCAGAACGGGCCGATCATGATCGAAGGCGCCGAGAAGGGCGACGTGGTCGCCGTGTACATCGAAAAAATGGCGCCGCGCGGCAACGATCCGCACGGCTTCTGCTGCATGATCCCGAACTTCGGCGCCCTGACCGGCACCGACTACACGGCGCTGCTCAACGAGCCCTTGCCGGAAATCGTCCGAAAGATCAAGATCGACGAAGAGAACGTGTACTGGAGCAAACGCAATACGCTGCCGTACAAGCCGCATATCGGCACGTTGAGCCTGTCGCCCGAAATCGATTCGATCAACTCGCTGACGCCGGACTCGCATGGCGGCAACATGGACGTGCCCGACATGGGGCCGGGCAGCATTACGTATCTGCCGGTGCGTTCGCCGGGCGGCCGGCTGTTCATCGGCGACGCCCATGCGTGCCAGGGCGACGGCGAAGTGTGCGGAACCGCCGTCGAGTATCAGAGCACGACCACCGTGCGTGTCGATCTGATCAAGCAGTGGAAGATCGACTGGCCGCGGCTCGAAAACGAGGACGCGCTGATGAGCATCGGCAGCGCGCGTCCGCTGGAAGACGCCACCCGCATCGCGTACCGCGAGCTGGTGCTGTGGATGGCCGCGGACTACGGCTTCGACAAGTGGGACGCGTACATGATGCTCAGCCAGGTGGGCAAGGTGCGGCTGGGCAATTTTGTCGATCCAAAATATACCGTGGGCGCGATGGTCGCCAAGCATTATCTGAAGTAACCGAACCGGCAGCACGATCCACTCGCGCACTTGTACTGCGCGCGCATTCGAGAGCAATTCATCACATGGCTTTGTCCGATCCTGTACGCGTAGGCCTGTTGTGTTCGACCAGCGGCTCGACCGCCTGGCTCGAACAGTCGCAGTGGCGCGGCGCCAGCCTCGCCATCGAGGAGGTCAATGCGCAAGGCGGCATCGGCGGGCGCGAGCTGGTGGCAGTTCACTACGATCCGTGCTCGGATCCGCTGATGTTTCGCGAGCTGGCCGAGCGGCTGATCGTCCGGGACGGCGTCAACGTGATTTTCGGCGGCTATACGTCCACCAGCCGCAAGGCGATGCTGCCGGTGGTCGAGAAGCACAACCGGCTGCTGATCTACTCGCAGCAATACGAAGGCTTCGAGTATTCGGACAACATCATTTACAGCGGTGCATCGCCGAACCAGAACGGCGTGCAGCTGGCGGACTTCATGACGGAAACCTTCGGCGCGCGCGTCTACTTCGTCGGCTCGCGCTACGTGTATCCGTACGAGTGCAATCGCACCATGCAGGAGCTGCTGCTGCAGCACCCGGAAGGCGCCATCCTCGGCGAACGCTATCTGCCGCTCGATGCCACGCGCGAGCAGTTCACGCAGGTGGTGGCCGACATCAAGCGCAAGGCGCCGGACTGGATCTTCTGTACGGTGATCGGCGCCACGGTGCCGTTTCTGTACGATGCGTACGCCCATGCGGATCTCGACCCGGCGAAGATGCCGATCGGCAGCCTCAATACCTCCGAAACCGAGATTCATGCAATGGCGCGCGGTATCGCGGCCGGGCACTATACGGCGGCGCCGTATTTCCAGAGTATCGATACAGCCGAGAACCATCGCGCGGTGCGGCATCACCAGGCGCGCTTCGGCGCCGATACGCCCACCGACATGAACTGGGAGGCCGCGTACTACCAGATGCATATGTTCGCGCAGGCGTGCGCCCGCGCGGGTTCGGACGAGATCGCCGCGGTCATGCCGCACCTGCTCGGTTCGGAATTCGCGGCGCCGCAGGGCAGGGTGCGCATCGATCCGGTCAATCATCATATGGCGCTTTATCCACGCATCGGCCGCGCCAATGCGGATGGCCAGTTCAGCATCCTGCGCGCGGCGAAGTTCGCGGTCGGCCCCGATCCGTACATGACCCGTCAGACGCTGGGCGACTGGGTCACCAAGCTCAGCACACGGGACTACTGACGTGAGGGCGCGCGCGGACAGAGGCCAACGCAGCCTGACGAGTTCGATCCTGGAGCGCAACCCGCGCGTGGTCGTGTTCCATCCGGACGACGACGACGGGCTCACGCTGACCAACCATCTGCGGCGGATGGGCTTCCAGGTGGAGCGCTGCTGGCCGCCGTCCGACACCTTGCCGGACCGTATCGATCTGGTGTTTCACGCATTGTTGCCCGAGGAGCGCGCCCCGCGCGGCGAGTGGTTCGGGCCGGATGCGCCGCCCGTGATCTGCGTGGTGGCCTTCGAGAATCCCACCTTCATCGATCAGGCCATCAAGATGGGCTCGGACGGCATCGTCACCACGCCGATCCGCGCGTCGGGACTGCTGTCTACGGTGGTGATGGCGCTGCATCACGCGAAGCGCGCGCGTCAGCACACGCAACGGATTGCGAGACTCGAGCAGAAGCTGCTCGATAGCCGTCATCTGCACGAAGCCAAGGGAATTTTGATGTCGATGCATCACGTCGGCGAACGCGAGGCGTACGAGATGCTGCGCGCGCAGGCAATGGAAAAGCGCGTGACCATCGACGATATCTGCCATTCGGTGATTCAGGCCGGCGAGGTGCTGCAGATCAAGCGTGGCGCGCCGGCAGCGGACGGTTGTGCCAAAGATTGAAGGCCGGCGCGCCGGTCGGAAGTTCAGGTGCGCATGCCGCGGCGCGCCGCAGGTTAAATCAACAGGAGTGTCGAATGGAACGAGCGGGTGCGATCAACCTCGGCGGCGATTCCGCCGGGCTGGGGATCGATTTCGATGGGCTGACGGTCGAAGCGGTTCAACAGGGTTTCCGGGCCGGCCGGTTCACGGCGGAACAGCTGGCGCGTGCGTGCTTCCAGCGGATCGAGCGCTACAACCCGACCTACAACGCGCTGATCTTCCTGAATCCGGCGGCGCTCGACGACGCCCGCAAAATCGACGAACGTCGTACGCGCGGCGAAGCGCTGGGGCCGCTCGCCGGCGTGCCGGTGGTGATCAAGGATCCGATGGACATGGTTGGCTTTCCTACCACCGCGGGCTGGTCGAAGCTTTATAGCAAGACCGGCGGGGTGGATTTGATGCCGCAGCGCGATGCGCCGGTGGTCGCGCGCATGCGTGCGGCAGGCGCGATCATGCTGGGCAAGACCAATGTACCGGTGCTGAGCCATACGGGTACGCACGCGAACGACAGCTGGGCCGGACCGACCATCAACGTCGCGATGCCCACGCGGATGCCGGGCGGCAGCAGCGCCGGCACGGCCTCGGCGGTGGCGGCGGGCATGGCGGTGCTTGGCCTCGCAGAAGAGACTGGCGGCTCGATCCAGAATCCGGCTTCAGCGCAGGATCTCGTCGGCATCAAACCGACTATCGGGCTCGTGCCGAACGCGGGCGTGGTGCCGTTGTCGGGCAACCGCGACGTGGTGGGCCCGATCGCGCGCAACGTGACGGATGCTGCGCTGTGCCTCGACGTTCTGGCCGGCTACAGCAGCGAAGATCCCAAGACCCTCGCGGGCGTCGGCCGGCAGCCCGAGGGCGGCTACGCGGCAGGGCTCAGGCGTGAGGCGTTGCAAGGCAAGCGCATCGGCCTGTATGGCCCGGGCTGGCGTGCGCAGCCATTGTCGGACGAGGCGAGCGCACTGTACGAGCGCGTGAAAGGCGAACTGACGGCACTCGGCGTCACGCTGATCGACGATCCGTTCGCAGGCTCCGGTTTCGCGGCGCTGCGCAAACCGACTCCGCCGCTGGTGAACTTCGACGCGCGCGGCCTCGAGTCGATTCCGTACGATCTCGAATGCTATCTGGCGCGGCTCGGGCCGGCCTCGCCGTTGAAAACGTTTGCCGAGTTCGCGAAAGCGACCGAGGACGAGAACCCGTTCGGACCGAATGGCGTGCTGCGCTATATGCCGAATCTGCCGCAGTTCAACGCCGCGTTGGCCAATCCGTCGTTGCCGCCCGATATCTCGGAGTTCATCGAACTGAAGGCGCGCTATCTGCGCATCTTCGAGCGGGTGTTCTGCGAGCACCGGCTCGATGCCCTGGTGTTTCCGCAGATGCGCGGCGAGCTGCCATCGCTGCGCGGCACCGACACGATTCAGGAAACCACCGTCGGCGAGATCAATATCGCTGGCTTGCCCGGCATCGCGGTGCCCGCGGGATACTACGCGTCCGGCGCACCGTTCGGGCTGATCTTCGTCGGGCGCCAATGGGACGAGGCCGCGCTGCTCGGCTATGCGTACGCGTATGAGCAGAGCGGCACGCATCGGCACGCGCCGGCGCTTGCCGATACGCGTGAAGGGGCGGCGTCCTGATTCGACCCGTACGGGCGCCTGAATGCCGCGCCTGCGCGGCTTGTTGTACACAAACCGGGTTTGTCCGCCTGATGACAAGCCGGACTTGGATGCCTTGCAGGACGCGATCGGTCGAAGACGATGTTTACGGGATTAACGAAGCTCAGAAAGCGATGGTCGGCGGATTGCGCAAGCGGGTGTGCTGTTCGAAGTCGTATGCCATCGCGAGAATCTCTGCTTCACTGAAGCGCCGCGCTCCGACGATGTCGATCGCAATCGGCCGGCCATCAGCAAGATAACCGGCGGGTAGGGTGATAACCGGAAGGCCGAGTTCGTTGACCTCCGTGCCGGCGATCTGATCCCCGAGATACGTCACGGTGTTTCCGTCGAGATCCGGCAATGGCTGCGTCGAGCGCGGCAGGAAAAGCGCATCGATCTGCTTTTCATCCAGAATCCGCTCATACAGCGCCGCGAGTGACGCCTGCATGTCGATCACTTCACCGACCTGCGGGCTGTCCTTCTCAAAGTTGATCGCCGGGTCAGAAAGCAGCGCATGTAAAGGAGCGGTCGTCCCTACCCCGAGCGGAAAGCCTGCGCGCGCTTCGAATGCCTGCCGGTTCGGTGGATTGTCGCCGCCGAGGCCGGCGAGGTAAGCATCGACGCCTTCGAGATAGGCGTTGCATTGAGCAAAAGCCTTGCGCTGGGACCACCGCACCTGCCACTCTGTATCCCCAAAAACTGTCTCGACACTTTGCGCGCCCAGCTGGGAAGTGGCGATTTCAACCATTGCGCCGTAGTGCTCCTTCACAAGCGGATGCAGCTTCGAAGCCCAGATGCCGGGTTCGAACAGTCCGATGCGTTTTCCGCGAAGTGCGCCGCGATGCAGGGCTTCTGCGTACTTCGGCGCATCCGGTTTGCGATCGGCTATAACGTCGAGGACGGTTGCGGCGTCGGCCACAGATCTTGTAATCGGCCCAGCCACGTCATGATTGAAAAGTCCCGGGAAGATGCCCTCTTTCGGAACGAGGCCAAAGCTCGGTTTGAGTCCAACCAGGCTCTGTGCCGAGGCCGGAAAGAGAATGGATCCAGCCGTGTCGGTTCCTATTGCGACGACGCCCATACCCGCGGCAACTGCCGACGCGCTGCCGGTACTCGACGCCCCCGGCGCGAAGGCCGGATTGTAGACATTGAGCGTGTCGCCGTTAAAACTCGATTGTGCTCGCAGCCCGTCGAGACCGAAATCGGGCAGATTGCTCTTGCCTAGAATGATCGCCCCCGCTTCCTTCAGCTTCTCGACCAGACGGGCATCCCGATCTGGAAAGAGGTCAACACCGTTGAAAGTGCCACGCTGGGGATCGACGACACGACTGTTCGACGCGAAACCCGAGTAGCCGGCCGTGGTTCTCGTCCCGACGAGGTCCATGTTGTCCTTGATCACGACAGGAACGCCGTGCAGCGGACCGCGACGCTTCCCGCGCGCGATCTCGCCGTCCGCTATCCCGGCGTCGCTCAAAGCGTTCCGGTTGATCCAGATAAATGCATTGAGATACGGTTCCAGCAGATTGATCTGAGCAACGCATGCTGCTGTCAGCTCCACAACGGTATACGTTCCTGCGCTGAGGGCACCACCAATCGTTTCGATCGAAAGCCGCATCACGTCAATATCGGCCAATCGGCCGCGAAGGTGGTCGGGAATGCTTACTGGCGTAAAGTGGCGCATACATGCTCCGCGGTCGATAGAAAATCTGGTGGAAGACGGCTGTCCTGTGTCGGCGCAATGGCGCGACGCTTCATGAACGCCGGACGGCGAACGACACTGATTGCAACACCGTACGTCGGGGTTTATCGACTTTGACTTCGTCAAACCACGCGTGCGCGTCGATGGGTGCCACACTCCCCATATGATCAGCCATGGTCGTCTTCAGATCTGTTTTTAAGGTTGGCTTACCGTTGAATGTATGTGCGAACCCCTTTGCTTTGCTGCGCGCGTCGGTCGAGACATTTATTGCAAGGTTCACGCCATGCAGCGTTAGTTCGCCCCAGGTTCGGTCCAGTGAGCGCCAAGGCCCGCTAATCAGGAAGGCTTGCGCATCTCGGTACCCGTCGGGATGCTCTGGTTTTCACGTATCTGAACCGACTTTGGATCGCGCCGATTCAGATTTGAATCGCCTCCGGATAGCGCGGACAAAAGCATCTCCCGTTGCGCCGCCGGCCGTCGGGCAGGGTTTTCGGAGCGGCTCGTTACTCGCACTTTGACGGCGTAGGCAATGCCGCAGGCCGTTGCGCAAAACTTGAGGGGGCGCGGCTGATATCGAGTACCGTAAGCACTCTTTGGTCCTCGCCATATATCGCATGGTCACTGTCCGCCCACTGGATTCCCCCGACGCGGAGCAATTCAAAGCAATGCGTCTTCTCGCTGCCGACAACGCCCCAACCGCCATACGGCCTACGCGTCAGGAAGAATTCGCACACTCAATTGAGGAGATCGCCGGCCGCATTCGTTCGACGCCGACACAGGCCGTCTTCGGCGCGTTTGCGGGTGAATTGCTGGTCGGCATCACGGGCGTTCGTCGCGAGCCGCTGTGTCAGGTGAAGCACAAGGCCACGATATGGGGCGTTTTTGTTGACCCTTCATACCGTGGGCGAGGAATTGCACAAATGCTTTTGGCAGCAGCCACAGCTCACGCAAGCGAAGAGTGGGGCACCATCCAGTTGATGCTTTGCGTCAATGCGGAAAACCTGCCAGCAAAGAGGCTTTACGCGTCGTACGGCTTTCGGACGTTCGGCGTTGAGCCACGCGCGATGAAGGTTGGCGATCGTTTTTATGACGAGGAGCATATGTTCAAACAACTGGTCTAGCGCGAGCAAGGCACCAGACCGAGTTCGGCCACCAACCGCCACCAGACTGTGAAGCCCCGGGCGGAATACGGCCACTCGCTGGCTAGAACCGCTCGCCGGGGCGCCACGATGTCGAATTTCTAATGGCCGTACATGCAGAACGTTTTGCCTCAGCGCAGGATCGCCGTGCTTGAACAGTGGATGTTGCTTGAGGCCGATCCAAAGGCCGCCACGTTTTGTGAGCGGCCAGGCGAAATGCAGTTCGATGCAGGCAATCGTTTCGCGCACTTCCCGGGTCGTTGCATTGATCGAGATCAGTTCAGCTTGTCAGGCTTTGCGCTGCGAAATACTCCCGGGTTGATGGATCTGCGGATTCAAACCTCCCCAGCTCTTTGTAGTGGGAAGAGCTTCTATGACCCCTGAGGTCGAGTTGCGCCGAAATAGTACGCCCGGCTTACCGGAAAGTGTCAGCGCCTTTACCTTGTCTCCGCTCGGCAAGGTCACTAGCGAGCCCGCCGTGATGTAAAGACCCGCTTCGACGACACAATCGTCGCCCAAGGAGATCCCAACGCCCGAGTTGGCGCCGAGAAGGCATCGTTCGCCAATCGACACGACATGCTTTCCTCCGCCCGACGTGGTGCCCATGATGGAAGCGCCACCTCCGATATCGGTGCCCGCCCCGACGATCACCCCAAGGCTGATGCGCCCCTCGACCATACAGGGGCCCATTGTTCCAGCGTTTAAACTGCAGAAGCCCTCTGGCATTACAGAGGTGCCCGGCGCCAGGTGTGCACCGAGTAAGACCCGATTAACGTCAGCTATCCAGATGTCCGAAGGCGCCACATAATCAATCATACGTGGCACCTTAAAAACGCCTCGAATATCGACTAATGTGCCGCGGCCTCGACCGTGCCAGAGCAGTTCTTCGACTTTCTCGGGTTTGCACGGACCGAGCGAAGTCCAGGCAACGTCGCTCAGTAAAGTCAGAAAGCCGTCAAGATTCGCTTCCCGCGGCCGAATCAGCCTATGGCTCAATAGATGCAACCGTAGATATAGATCATGGATGTCGACCGGCGGGTGGCTGAGATCTTCGATCAGCGTTTCTATCGCAATCGTTTGAACATCTCTGACTGGATCATTCACCAGCGCGTTCAGCCCGCGCTTTCCTAACTTTTCGAGTGTCTCCTGCTTGGACAGCACGTGTGATCCGACGGCCGGTGACGCCGTGTTCAGGCGAACAACTGGAAACCACGTGTCGAGAATGGTCCCATCGCTGGCAACCGTCGCGAGACCGGCACCATAAGCACTATTTGAGTCAGGCATACGAGGTTAGAAAGTTATTTTGGGCTGAGTCAGTCCTGCGCAGCCTAAAAAAGGGGCAGGTAGACGCATTTAGTTGCAGCAGAGATTGGCAGTCTGAGAACACGCCAAGGACACGTTTATTCCGAATCTGGTGGTGGTTGCCCGGGCGCCCACGTTTGCCTGATACGAGGCCTGCGACGCCGGCCGCGCGGTAGCGCAGCACGAGCCGCTCGACCTGGCGCACACTCAGGCCCAGGCGCCCGGCTGCCTGGCCCGGTTTGAGCCGTCCGTCGGTCACCGCCTCGATGATCTTGACGCGCTGCAGTTCATTCATGCTGATCGTCACCAGTCCGGGTTCGTTCATCACAGGCTCCGTCGTGTGCGCGCGCCACAGCATGCGCCTCGCGGAGCCCCGAACCGGACATTTCTAACTGGCTCAAAGGGGGTGCGGCGGAATTCTTGGACTGGTTTATGTCGTGAGCCCGAGGCTCTCCCGGTATTCGATCGGACTGAGTGCGCCAAGCGAGATCTTGATCCGTTTCTCGTTGTACCAGCGAATGTACGAGTCGACGACCTCAATGAACTGGTCGGTGCTGACGGTCTGCCAGTCCCGGGAGTAAAACAGTTCCGTTTTCAGTCGTCCAAAGAAGCCTTCGCACGCCGCGTTATCGGGCGAGCAGCCCTTGCGCGACATTGAGCGAATCAGATTGGCCTCACGTATCCGGGTAAGCCAGCCTGGCCAGCGATAATGCGCACCGCGATCTGAATGGACAACAGGTCGGCTACTGCTACTACCGATTGCGTCGATGGCGGCATCGAGCATCGTGTTCACAAGCTCGGCGTCTGGTCGCGTACTGATCGACCAACTGATCACAAGCCCATCGAAGCAATCAATAACCGGCGCCAGATAGACTTTACCGGCAGGAATCTGGAACTCCGTGATGTCTGTGAGCCACTTTTCATTCGGTGCTGCTGCCCGGAAATCGCGGTTGATAAGGTTCTCGGGAGCCGGACCTATTTCTCCAGCGTAGGAGCCGTATCGTCGTCGCCTCGTTGTGGCCGCGCTTAGCTGCTCCTGCTTCATCAGGCGCCGAACGACCTTCTCCGAGATGAAGACTTTCTGCCTGCCAAGTGCCGCGCGCACCCGGCGATATCCATAGCAGCGGTGATTGAGCTCGAAGATATCTGCGATGGCAAGGCGTACACGAGCGTACTTGTCGGCAGTCTGTATCCGTGCCCGGTGATAGAAGTAGGAGCTACGGGCGAGCCCCAATTCCGCAAAAAGCTCCGGCAGCGTGTAGGTCTGTTTCAGGGCATCAACCAGCATTGTCTTCTCCCGATTCGTCAGGAGTTGCGGGTCGACGCCCAGGCCTTTTTTTATTATTTCATTGGCCTTCTTCAGGATGTCGTGTTCGATCTGGAGCTTCCGGATGTCTCGTCGGAGTGATTCGACCTGCTGCTCCAGCGTCGCTTTCTCGGAGCTCTCCGGCGGATCGTTGCGGCGTATCATGATTGAAGCAACCTCCTGACCGAGTAACCGATTTCTCCAGTTGTACAGCGTTGGGCGGCTCACGCCAATCTTTTTAGCAACTTCCTCTGCGCTTTCGCGTCGAGTGCACAGATCGATGACCGCTGTCCGCCTGCGCTCTGGTGTATGCCGAATACCCGAAGCCTTCCCGAGAACGCGTTTCGTTCGCTCGGGATGCAACTCGTCAAGCCAGGCGACAAGCGTCCCGCGTCCCGGATACCCCAACGCTTTCGTCGTTGCAGCCAGACACTGGCCATGGCTCATATAGTGGTCTGTGGCCGCCTTCTTTTGTTCTTCCGAATAGCGCGGCCTCAGGCAAATACGTTCCTTCGGCAAATCCAGACATCGCTCGTACGTGTGATACCAACGTTCGAGAGACTTCGTTGTCGGATAGCCTAATTGACGAACGGTCGCTGTAAGCCGCTTTCCAAGCTTCAGGTAGAGCTTGACCGCTCGGATGCGGTCTTCGTACGAGTACATGGACTAGCTCCCAAATAGTCCAAGAATTCCGCCGCACCCCCAAACCAGACATTACTAAATGGCCGTTACAGGCGTTCTGGTGCTAATTTATATTATGTCAAATTTGTTGTCCAAGTTCCGTCGCGCGATCTGTGCAATCAAGACATCCCTTGCCAAGGCATTGCTTCGACCGGCAGCAAGCTAACAAATCCAGAATCTCGCGCTTCGGGACGCCTGCTTCGAGCAGGCGTTTTTTTTGAACGCCGATCTTACGATACACGCGTCGGCGACGGGCATCGTGAATTCCAGGGCGTGAAGTACGGATGTGCCAGTACAGATTCCGCACCTCACGGACCACGGAGCGCAACTCGCTCGCCGACAGAACTTCACGCTCCCAAATTTCCAACTGCACCATATCCTAGCCCCGATCGCCAACGCTAACTGTCCCACGTCACCCAGCACATTCTCTCTGCATCGCTCAGCGAGGAACCACGGTCTTTGACAATTCGTTACGTTGCTTTCGGAAAAAAGTTGTGCCTTATACCGCCATAGGCCTCACCACATCTTCCGCAGCTTCAAACTCAGGCGGACCCTCTAAATCAATCACGGAACACCGCCCCGTGCGCAACAGCGTCGCGAAGTCTTGCTGAGTAGTAGACAGCCACATCCGCTTGGTCCAGATACCATCTTTCGGAAGCGGCGAATGGTTCCGCGCAAATAGCTTGAAACCTATGAAACCCGGCGCAGCGTCGGTTTCCGCAGTCTGATCTACTTGGACATACCATTCGCCATTCCGACTTTCGAGACCGTCGGTCACTCGAAATTCGTAGCGCGGGTTAGTCGACTCCGTGAGAAGACCATCAGCAACCTTCGAGGCCATAATCCGTTTATGCTCGTCCGAACTCCCGAGCGTTTTGCCCTCTGCAATAATCTTGCGCTTAAGATCATCGTGAGTCACCCCGAACAGTTCAAGAGACCTCTTCTCTCGTAGGGCAGCAGTTTTCTCCTTATCGATCAACTCAATAACGCGAATGTCCAAAGCCTCGTGAAAAGCAGAGTGAACCCAAAAATACCAGCCTTTGGCATACCCTGTCGTCTCGCCCTTACTGTCCGTGAACTCAATAGAAGTCAGGGGAACACGTCGCCCCGCGCCGTTCATCATTTTTTTCTCCCACCCGCCAATACCCTCGCCAACTTCTTTTTAGCTTGAGCTTCAAGACGCTTTGCATTTTCAACCGCTTTGGCTGCTGACGCCACTTCAGCTAAGCAACTCTCTAGGCTCGACCCTGGAAGCCACGAGCCTACCTCCCTCACCTGATGCGCATTCGTACTAACCACGCCATCTAACACTCCGTCTAATATGCTAAGGCGATGTTTGCAATACCCCCCGTTTTCCCCCGCAGGACACGAGCACAACGCAGAAACTTCATTACTGTCCCGTACAAACGTCACCCGATAAGGGTCCGGCGCAGAACCTTGGACCAAGAATTCGATCGTCTCCATGAAGATGTATCCCCGTGCAAGCGACTAGATTTATAACGCGAAGGTAGCATACACCGTAGCAAGCAAGATTGCGTGTGAACTATTTGCCTAAACTGACCGTATTACCTGTCGCCATTCCAAACACCCCGATACCCTGATTTCAGACGAACTGCGCACCGCGGCACGCCGCACCTCACTCAAAGCGCATCGACGATACGCCGATACCAGGCTACCCAGTGTTGCCAGTCGCCATCCAGAACACGCCGATCCCTCGATTCCAGAAAAGCTGCGCGCTATCGAAGTGCGCGCCGTTAGCACCAACACAGTCATACGCGGCCTGTATCGCTTCGCCCCGGACGCTACCAACGCCAAGATGCGCGTACGGCACGACCTCCGGCAGCACGATGCCCTTGCTGGTCCAGTACCGTTTCTTGTTGAAACCGACCGCGTCCGAACTCTTACCGACGTACTTCGCGATGTACGTCGCGATCAGGTGACGCATTGCACGCCCCTTGCCACTCAACTGCCGACGCACAAGGTATTTCTCAAAATCCTTGATACTGTCGTAGGTCGCGCCGTCCGTATTCGAATCCCGCAGCACCGACAACCAGATCGATCGGAGAATCTTCCAGTCCTGCCGACCGCTCACGGCAACGTGGATATGCCACCCATCCCGATTCTTAGTGTGACGCTCGAGCACAGCGACATAGTGAAAATCCTTGAGCTTGTTCATCCTTCGACGGAACGCGTCCCACCACTTCGCCCACACTTCAAGCCGTGTTTCGTTCGCCCGCGTCGAAAACGTCAGCATGCGGTCAGCGCCAATCGCCTTGCAGCGTTGCCGGATCATCCGCTTGGAACGCTCTATCGAAGTGCGCAACGACTTGTCGGATCTCACTGACACATCGGCATCAGACTCGCCCTCCTGTGCCACACGCTCACCTCTTGCGCCTCTTGGACGCAAGCGGATTTCGTTAAAGTGACGCAGCACCCGCGTACTGAACGCAACGACCTCCTGTTGACCGTCACTAAAGCGCTTTGTGCGCACGATGTACTCGTCGCTGAACGGAAAGCCCGCATCGTCAAAATCCGGAATCACTTCGCCGCGCACGCGAGCCGCGTTGATCGCCTGTCGCGAACCGTACTCGTTCAGGACGTCCTGGAACGTCGCACCGTTACCGCCTACAATAGCTGCACTCATGTTGGATACCCTTTTATCCAATGTTGGTCACGGCCCCGGATCGCTGCGAACGATTGCGGGGCTTCTTCATGTCCTACGGTCCCGCTAGCGCCTTTTGCCAGCGCCGTTTCCGTTAAGTGTTAGAGGTACAAGTTTAGGCGCGCTGCGCGCGCCGCCTCTGCGGCCTCCGGCTCGCTGGAGGCTTCGCGCCCCCGCGCCCGACTCCACCCCCCCCACCACCTTCGTGCAGCGTCGCCACGCGCCCGATACGGGCCGCAGCGCTCGTTGCGCGCACAACAAACCGGCTTTGCAGGGAGGGGTGGCCGCGCTCACCGCTTTCGCCTGCGTTCAGCCACCGCGCCGGTACCCGCTACTCGGTCCAGCAGGCCGCGCTAGGCCGCGCGACAACCGCCACGACTCCGCAGACACGCCGCAGCCGTACGTCGCTCCGGGTACGAGCTGGACACTCCTGACGCTGGACGCCTAGATTTTCTGGACCTGCAGCACCAGCACGACCTCCGTGCGCGCCTTCGACTTCGTGTGACCATCGAGAAACGCGGGCAGGAACCGCTCACCACTTGTCGCAACCGTGCTCTGGTCCTGCACCAGCCCGCCGAGCACGATCACTTCACCGTCCTGCAGATCCGCGACGGTCTGCAGCGAGCGCGTGTTCTTCGTCGGCGAGCCATTCACACCGGTCGTCGTGTTCACGAAGCTCGATATCTCCTCGTCGATGTTCAGCTCGATCACGTTGTCCATCACGGTCGGCGTCACGTTGAAGATCACCCCGGCATCCTGATAGTCAATCGACTGGACAGGCGTCCCGCTTGTGCCCTGGAAACTCACGCTCGCAACGGTCGGCACCTGCTGCCCGACATTGAGCTTCACCTGTTGCCCCGACACGCAGCGCACGTTAGGCGAGGACATTTCATGAAACCGTGAATTGGCCTGCATCGCCGATATCGCAAAGTCGAGCCGCCCCGAATCGAACTGCAGCGCGTTCGTATCCGCAGCGGCCGAACCCGAGCCGAGCTTCACACCGACACCGAGCAGCTGCGAGGCGACGCTAAAGCCGGTATTGCTGTCATCCGTATCGTCGACCTCATACGCCCACCCACGCACCACGACCTCACCCGCAGGCGTATCGAGCTGCGGCAGTAACGCCCGGACCTCTTTAACTTCACGCGCCGTGCCAGCGAACACCAGCTGATCGGCCGCGCTCACGACAGGCGATTGCGCCGGCGCCGATTGAACCGGCATGGCCGCACTGACACCCGACGCCGGCGACGCAACGGAAGGAACGGGCAATAGCGAAGGCGTCGCGACCGACGACACGCGGCCCGTGAACAGTGGCTCAATGAGCTTTGAGAGGTACGCAGCGCTGCGATGCCGCGGCTGATAGACATAGGTGTCGCGATCCGGCGCGCTACTCGAGACGGTTTTCTTCGACACGAAATCCACGCCGTTGCGCGTTTGCACTTCGAAGCCCTGGGAGTCGAGAAACGCTTTCACGAACTCGCGCAGATCGCCCTTGCTGCTGTCGAACTGAAACGACACTACCCGAGTGTCTTCAAGCACGTCTGACGAGATCACGTGAGGCACATGCAGCGCCTCGCCATACACCAGGTCGACCACCTGACCCACGTTCACGAATCGCAGATCGAATGCACCATTGCGCACACGCGGCAACGGATGCAACGCAGGCAACGATGCCGGTGCAACTGCAGCGGGCAACGGCGGCAAGGTCGGCAATGACTCGGCGTGCACCAGCTGGGCGGCACCGAGCAGCAGCACAGCAGATGTGCGCCTCATTTCTGCACCCCCGATGCGGTGCCGGTCCACATCGCCGCGCGCTCGCCATCGACCGTGCCCGCCGTGCGCAAACCGTCGCCCTTGAAATCCGCCGCATCCGCGAGCCGCAACCATCCGTCATGGTTCGCCACCACCACATACGAGCGCCCATCCGAGGCATAGCGGCCCACCACACGCCACGCCGCAGATGACGCCGCATCAGCAGCAGGCGCAATACTGATGCCTTTGGAGGAAGACGCCGCACCGGGTCTGGCCGCGCTCTTTGCGCCGACGCCAGACCACGTTGCACCGTGCACGCCCTTGAACGCGCGATAGCCCCACACCGCACCGACGATCAGCGCGATCGGCAGGATGAACAGCGCTTTCGGAATCACCGCTTTCTGCTTCGTGTGAATCTCCGCGCTCGTATAGAGCCTGAACACGTTGCGCGGATAGGTCCACATCGTCTTGACCGAATCCTTGAGACTGCCCACGTTATGGCAATGGTCCCACTCGTACAGCATCGCGCGGTTCAGCCCGAAGAGCTTGCGTACGTGCACATGACGCCCTACAAGGTCGCGTACGGCCTTGCTGATCCGTTGCGGGTGCTGCGTGATCAGGATGAAGTCAACGCCAAGGTGACGGTGTATGTGCAGCTTCTCGATATCTTCGCCCACCTTCACGCTCACCGAGGTAGGCGGCCAGATGCGCTGCGCTTCGTCGATCACGATCAGGTCATTCTGTTCGCGATGCTCGAACCACTTGCGCAGCCACGGCTCGTCGACGTCCAGATGGTCCACCGCCAGATCCCTGATGCCATCGACGAGCAGCCGCCGCCCCGCTTTCTGCTGTTTATCGATGTACCACACCGTGTAAAGCGTCTTGCCGCTTCCCGGTGTCCCCGTAATGAGCGTAATCATTATTTGATGAAGAAGCGTTTCATTGAAGATGCACCCGCCATGGCGACGCGTGCGGTGAAGGCACCCGCGATATACGACATGCCCTGGAAGACGCCACCGAGCGCGAGCACGTTCGCCAGATCGGACGGCAGACCACCGACGCCGCTTGTAACCCACGCGAGCGCCTGATTCACGGCCAGATCCACACCGGTCACGGTCAGTACCCCGACGCCGATTGCAATGGCCGCCTGGACGAGCAGCGGACCAACGAGCGACATCAACCATGTGGCGAGCGTCATGACCTGAGTCCGAAGACGATGATCAGCGCCGCACCGAGTCCGCACAGCGCGAGCACCAGCGGCTTCAGCGCAATCACGAACTGGCACAGCGGATCGTAGGAAAGGAGGAGCTGCTGACCGAACACGTTGACCGACAGCGGCGAAGGACACACCGGCGACGATGGACCGCCGACCGACACGGGAGAAAGCGTCACCGCCACGCTGCTAGACGGCAGATCCCCTTGCGTCGCGCTGCCGAGCTGCTGACACGCGACGATGGTCGGATCGAGCGCGCACAGGTCGGCCGTGTCAGAAGGAGGCGTGCCACTGTCGCCACCCGAATCATCACCCGTGCCGGTGCTGCCACCAGTCCCCGTGCTGCCACCGGTTCCCGTACTACCGCCTGTGCCAGTGCTGCCACCCGTTCCAGTACTGCCACCAGTCCCCGTGCTCCCGCCCGTGCCAGTGCTACCACCGGTCCCCGTGCTGCCGCCTGTACCCGACGACGCAACCGGCCCCGACGAGGACGGGACGGAACCCGAGAACGGCATCGCCATCCCGCCACCGTATGGCGAGCCATCCGTATAGTCGCCAAGCGTTGGTACATAGTCGGGATTGGCCTTGTTCCAGTCCGACACATCACCGGACGTGATCGGGTCCGCCGCGTTGTACGGGATGCCGTCATAGCCGCTCTGCTCGCTTGCCAGCTGCCACAGCGCGTTCAGCGTGTCGGCAACGAGCTGCGGATCGACCGGCGCGGCCAGATCGGCAGGAGGCAGCGATGTTTCCGCAGCAGCCGGGGTCATCGACACAGGCGTGGACGGCGCACCGACGCACTGCCCCCTGATCAGAAAGCCCGACTGACAGGCGACCCCGGAATAGTTCACGTCCTGAACAACGACGAACGCGGCAGTCGGTGATGGGCTTCCACCGGCAAACGTGATCGTCTGGTCGCACGCAAACCGCAACCCTATATTCATCACGCAATCGGTAATCGTATAGGTCGCCGTCGAGTTACTGTGATACTGCTCATACGCCACCGCAGCCGAATACGGGTCCCCCGCGCACACCGCTGTACAGGCCGTGTCAGCGCCGGTATGCCAGTACGGCTGACCCCTGACGAGCGCACCGCCCGACGTGCCCACACCGACCTTGCCGCCCATCGACGGCAGCAGCCATGACGTAATCAGCGCCGACGAGACATGCACCGCCGTATTCACCAGCGCGCCTACCGCACCGCATAACAGCACCGCCGCGAAGCCCTGGGCCGCACACGACAGCGCACCCTGCAACGCACCGAGCCCGGCACTACCCGCAAGCCCCCACGCGCTGTTAATGCCCTTCGCCGTTGCCTGGGCCTGAGCCGAATTTGGCGAGTAACCGAGTTCCGCTTCCTTTGCGGCAAGCACGCCGGTCGATTCGACCTGGGCCACGCTAAAGCCCGTGCCGTTCAGCGGATACGTGCCCAGAATGTTGCCCACTTCATCGACGACGAGCGGCGCAACGGTAGAACTCTGAGCGAACGCCACGCTCGCGAAGAGCAGCAGGAATGCCGTGACAGCCGCACACAGGTAGCGCATGGCATCCGCTCACAGAAAGAGAATCAGGCCCGCCGCCCAGCACGTACCCGCGATGATCGCGACTTCAACCCAGAACCCCATAGCCTCAACCCTCAGAAGACGAATTCACGAAATTGCGGATCGCACGAAAGCCGTACGCCACCGCCAGCACACCGAGCACCGCCGCGCCGATCTCCGCACCGACCGTCGCGCCGTCCTGACCATCGGGCGAGTCGGCACCGCCCGACACCATCACCGCCGTATCGACCTGCAGCGCAAGCGCATTTCCGTTCGCATCCATGCCGCACACGACCGGCGCACCGGAGACGGCGATATAGTTCACGCCGCTTGCCCCTTGCGGACCGCACACGATCACGTTCAGCCCCATCCCCTGCACCGCAGCCATACCGCCCCCACACGAAAAAAAAGCGACGCCTGACAGATGCCAAGCGCCGCCCGTACTACACGCTGCTACGGCGATCAGCGACCGAGGAAGCTCTTGACCGTCTTGTAGCCCCACGCGACGACCACCACCGCGAGCACCGCACCGCCGATATCGATGATGATCGGCGCCACGCCGTTGATCGACGACAGGATCGCCGTGTCATCGAACGCGGGCGTCGCACCCGAACCGCTCGTCTGCGCGAACGCCGCGACCGATGCCAGACCCGCCGCTGCACCCGCCGCCGCACGAACCGCAGCGCGCTTTGCCACCACACCCACCTTCTTCGTCATTGCAAACATCGTTGACCTCTCTCAGGTTCTATCGGCCCGTTGATTAGGATTCGCCCGACCGGGCCAGCTTCGCGCGAATCGACTTCTTCGGCGGATCGCGTCGCGCAATCACAGCGGACACAAACGCCACACCCTTGCAGACGAGGTAGACGAACAGCATCACGTTCAGGAACGCGAGCTGCGCGCCAATCCTGTCCAGCGCATCAAACGGAATGCTGTGCATCACCACTCCCCGGCCAGCCCGCCCATCGCGTGAAGATGGCGAGCCAGCAGAACATTCATCGGAAGGCCGAAGCGCTCGCGCGTACCCTCATCACGCATCGCGAGCCATGCAGACAGGCCGAGCCGTAACGAACGCATCAGCGGCATGTCAGGCCCCCGCAGCCACACCAACGCCAGCACCCGGTTTGCCAACCGGCTTCGGACGATTCGCCAACGTCCACGACACGATGCGCGGCACAATCCGACCAGCATCGGCCCCGTACCCTTCACCAAGCCGGTAATCGACCAGATACTCCTGACCGGCTTCGATCTGAATCTTTTCGTCGAACAGCGACGTTTTGGCCACGAACGAGCCATCCACCAGCTCGCCCGAATCAGGATCCTGATACGACTGCTCGATAAAGCAGTGCAACACCCGCATCGCACGCTTATCGCCCTTTTTCGTCGTGATTTCCTCATGCTTGATCGTCAGCACCCGAACTTTTTCCGTTGCCATTTTCTTAATCTCCAGATTAGGACTACTACGCGTAGTCAATTCACATAGAAGAAGCCCGGGATGACCCGGGGTTATCAACGCTGTACAGATTTCACATCACTACAGGCACCACAACCGCCCGCACGGTCGACACCACACCATGCGCACAACTGATCGACGACGAGAACCGATAACGCACTAACGTTTTTCCGCCGCACATCCAGCGGCATCACAATCACAGACGATGAAACGCCACCATCGAACAGGTCAGGCGTGGAGATATCGTCGACGCACTTAACCACGATCAGATTCGGAAGGGATTCGCCGGTGCGCCGACTTCAACCGGCACCAGCGTAAGAAAATTGGACTGACGACCCTGCCGGCAGAGTTCAGCACGGGCCTTGTCGCGAGCGCCCGCACCATCACGCGCACGGACTTCGACAGTCGCAACACGCGTGTGCGCATGCTGCGTATAGACATGGACTCGATATGCAGGCACAGCTAACCCCCGTTAGTTGCTTACAGCTCCCCGACTCCAGCGGGGTTTACCTTTTTGTACATGCTGATAGACTGCGGAACATCTACAGGCCGTAGGAATTCTACAGACCGTAGAATATCCTACGGTCTGTAGATGTCAAGGGGAACGTATATGAAGAGCGTGAAATATCTAGATGCAGTCATTGCAAAGAAGGGCCTCAAGAACGACAAGGCTCTATGCGACTACATGGGATGGTCGCACTCCGTTGCCAGCCATTACCGGACCGGCAAGCGCGTGATGGATAACGAAACATGCCTCCGCCTCGCGAGCGAACTCGACTTGGACAACCCGCTACCCATAATCATCGCTGCAGACATCGATCGAGCGGAGAAGTCAGGTCAAAAATCGTTATGGGAAGTTTTTACACCGAAGATGGCGGGACTTAGCGCGGCGCTTGTCTTCGCGATCGTCACAAATTTTGTGACACCCTCACCCGCGCAAGCCGCGCCGCTCCAACAAATTGGGGGCGCAACGGTTTATCTTATGTCAAATCAAAAACATGAGCATCCACGATGATGAACCACCGAACCCAGATCAGCAGCTTCCTGCTGGCCGACCTCGATAATTTGACACTACCCTCGACAATTCTGATCACGAATGTGCCCACCTGGACATGGGCGCGTTCTATGCGTCGGTCGAACTGCTGCGCTGTCCGGAGCTGCGTGGTTTGCCGATCGTGATCGGTGGTGGTCGCCAGGCCGCGCCTGAAACCTTGCCCCACGGCAGCCGGCAATTTGCCCATCCGCGCCAGCACTCGGGCGCGGCGTCGTCACCACGTCCACTTACGAAACGCGGGCGCTGGGCGTGTACTCGGCAATGGGCATGATGAACGCCGCACAGCTTGCCCCCGAATGCATATCTGATACCGGCGAACTTCGATTCTCACCGTCACTACTCGCGCCTCTTCAAGGCCGCCGTTCGGGCATTGGCCCTCGCGCGAGCATATCTCGGCGCGAAACAGGCTGAACGCCGTTCAATTTGGGCGCGGACGCTTGCGGGCATTTTTCTCACATACGTCAAAGAAACCGCAGATCAGCCCACGTAGCTATCCGGGGAAATGCCACTCGCAACGGGTTGCGTCACCGACTCTGAGCTGGCCGCCCTGCCCGGCAATCACGATTGCGTTCTGTCCGAACGTGAGCCCGCCGTCCACGCGCGGGTCGGCACGCCATCCCGCCAGCGTGTCGAGCGGTTCGTGCGGCCACGCCGGGTCGGGTGCGCCGCGCGTCTGGTCGACTGTCGTAATCGGACAGCGCGCGCAGGGTTTGACCAGACGCAGCACGACCGGCACACGCTGGTGCTCGCCATGCGCGTCCAGCCGCACGGTATCGACATAGTCTTCGTCGAAGGCGTCGAGATCGCCGGCCAGTACGATGTTGGGACGAAAGCGGTTCATCGGCACCGCGCTCGCACCTTTACCGGCAAGACGGCGGTTGATCTCGTCGAGAGAGGACTCGTTGGTCACGAGCAGTGGAAAACCATCGGCGAATTGCACCGGAGCTTCGATCTCGCCGGTCCATTTCCTGCTGGCGTGGCGAACCGGGTCAGGGTCGAAACGAACCAGCCTCACCGGCGCGGCCAGCGCCCGTGAAAACCATTGCGCGGCGGCATCGCCTTCGTCAAGCGCGCGGAAGCTGTCCTTCCACACGGTGACGCGAACCGTGCGCGCATGCGCCGGTGCGTCGAACGGCAACGCGAACGTGTCGTGCAGCGTTGGCGCGGAAAGCTCGAGCCGGTCTGCTGCAAGCGCGGTGCGAATCGTCGCCATGCGCGGATATTCGCGCTGCGACACGAACCGGCCATCGCCCTCGACCACCATCCAGTGACGATCCCAGCGAAGCCCGTGCGACACCACGTCGGCCGCTTGCAACGCAATGCCGGCACAGGATTTGATCGGATAGACGTACAGCGCACTGATAAAAGGCATGGCCGGGACAAGCGAGAGAAATTGATCTGAAATTTCCACGTATCGTACATCGTCCCGCAACCTGCCCGTGAGAATGCTTGCAGGCGCAACGATGACGGCGACCGTTGCGGCAGCCCTCGCTCGTATGCCGCGCCTACGAGGCCGGCCGAATCGATCTTCGCCGCGGCGCAACGCCTGCGCCCGGGAGGTCGCAACGGCGGACCCGCCTCAGCGCAACGCCTTCGCTGCCACATAAGGCCCGCTTGCGAACTGATATCACGCTTCGTGCAACGCCGCGAGCAGCCGCTCCGGCGTCAACGGCAGATCCCGCACGCGCAGGCCAAGTGCATCGGCAAGCGCATTGCCGATCGCTGCCGCAGTCGGCCCTGCCGCACATTCACCCACACCGAGCGGCGGCAGCTCCGGATGCGGCAAAATATGCACGGCAAACTCGCCGGGCACCTCGTCGAAACGCAGGATCGGATAATCGTCCCACGAGCGCGACGTGATCTGCGTCTGGTCCCACCGCACCGCTTCCTTCAAGGTCCAGCTTGCAGCCTGCAATACGCCGCCTTCGACCTGGTTCATCAGGCCGTCCGGGTTGATGACCTCACCGGCATCCACCGCGACCGTCACGCGTTCGAGCAGGATCCGATCGGTAACCTCCACTTCGATCACCACCGCGCAATAGGCCGCGCTGTTCTTGTACTGGGCGAAGCCGACGCCGCGTCCGCGCATTGCGTCGGCGCGTTTGGCCTCGGGCCTCGCATCGTGCCAGCCGGACTCGCGCGCTACCGTGTCGAGCACGGCGATCGCGCGCGGGTCGTCGAGATGCGCGATCCGGAAAGCGATCGGGTCGATCCTGGCCAGTGCCGCGAGCTCGTCCATCGCCGATTCGATCGCAAACACATTGGCAAACGCGCCCAGCGTGCGCAACGCCGAGCAACGCAACGTGCGCGCCGGCACGAAGTGATAGACGACCTCGCGCCCGGCCATCTTGTACAGCGGCTGCGCATTGCGCTGTCCGCCGCCGCCTTGCGCGAGCGGAAAATCGCGCGGCTCGGGCAGCGCGCCCGGCTGTTCGCGATGCCAGGCCGCCAGCAAGGCCGCGCCATTGCCGGTGCCCGGCCGCACCGCATGCGTGTGACTCCACACATCGTAGCGCCAGTGCGCGATACGGCCGTTCGCATCCAGACCGGCATCGACGCGCATCACCATCGCCGAGCCGAACGATGCCCACGACAGTTCGTCTTCGCGGCTCCATTGCACGCGCACCGGCCGGCCGCACGCGCGCGACAGCAACGCGGCGTCGAGCGCGACGTCGTCCGCGCCGTTGTGGCCGTAGCAACCGGCCCCGTCCTTGTGAGTCACGCTGACCTGATCGGGCGCGAGGCCGAACGTGGCCACCAGTTCGCGCTGCAATGCGAAGCTGCCTTGCGTGTGCGACCACACCGACAGGTGCGGCCGCTCGGGCGCGGCAGCTTGCCAGTGCGCGAGCGCGCAGGCCGGGCCGATCGACGCGTGCGACAGAAAGGGCTTCGAGTACCGCGCGTCGATACGCGCATGCAACTGCGTGCCGGTCGGCTCCACCGCCGCCTCGACCGTGCTCGGCTGGGACGGCAGCGCGGGCAGCCAGCTTTGCGCGGCATCGGGCGCGGGCAAGCTCGTTTCGCCGTCCCAGCGCGCGAGCCGCTGCGCCACCAGCGCGGCCTTGACCGCCTGCTCTTCGCGTTGCGCGCATACGCCGATAAAGCGTCCATCTACCAGCACCTGTTCGACACCGGGCAATGCACGCACCGCACCGGCATCGAAGCCGATGAGCCGCGCGCCGTACGACGGCGGCCGCACTACGCGCCCGTGCAACATGCCGGGCAACTCGAGGTCGTGCACGAACGCCGCGCCGAACAGTTTGGTCGACAGATCGAGGCGCGCCGCGCTGGTGCCGCTGATTTCTCGCGACGCCCAATGCCGCGGCATCGCGCTGCCGTCGGCCGGCGCGTCGAGATCGACGGCGCTTGCGAGCTCGCCGTAGGTCAGCGCGCGCCCGGGATGCGCAGCGCAAGAAAAGCGCCCCTGCGCGACATGCACCGCATCGGGAGCCACGTCGAGCCGCAGCGCCGCCGCCGCGATAAAGCGCTGCCGCACCTCCGCGCATGCTGCGCGCACCGCCATGCCGCCGATCTGCACCGACACGCTGCCGACCGTCAGGCCCTGGTCCGGGCAATGCTCGGTCGCGCCGGCCGTTACGCGTAGCGACGCGAGCGGTACGCAGAGTTCCTCGGCGGCCATCTGCGCGAGCGCAGTGACCGTGCCCTGGCCGAGCTCGACCTTGCCGATAAACAGTTCGATGGGGTTGTCTGCGGCGACGCGAATCCAGCTCGACAGACGCGGATTGGTCGACAGATCGGCATGCAACAGAGGCAGGTTCATCGCGAGGACTCCCTGGCGGCAGCCAGTGCCGCGATCGCGCGCCGCGCCGCGCGCAGAATGCGCACGTGGGTACCGCAGCGGCACAGATGACGATCGAGCGCACGCAGCAGTTCGGCATCGTCGGGAGCGGGGTTGTGTTCGATCAGCGCCGCCACCGACATCATGATGCCGTTGATGCAATACCCGCATTGCGCCGCCTGTTCGTCGACGAACGCCTGCTGCACCGGATGAGGCGCCGCGGCCGTGCCGAGGCCTTCGATGGTGGTCACCGCGCCGCTGCCGAGCGCCTCGAGCGGCAGATCGCAGGACTGCACCGCGCGCCCGTCGATCTGCACCGTGCAACTGCCGCAATGGCCGGCGCCGCAGCCGAAGCGCACGCCCTTCAACTGCAGGTCCTGACGCAGGATGTATAGCAACGGTGTCGACGGCTCAGCCCGCACGCGATGACGCGTGCCGTTAACCGTCAGTTCGAATTCCTGTTGCGAAGATAGAGTCATGTGCGTACCCGTCGGGTCTTGATCTTCAACAGGCGCGCAGCGTTACCGCCCATGATCGCCTGCTGCTGCGCGTCGCTCAGACGGGTGACGCTTTGCACCAGCCCGACTGGATCGTCGTCGCCCATATCATACGGATAGTCGGTACCGAGCAGCACATGGCGCGCGCCGTAGCGTTCGATCATGCTGTCGAGCAACGTGGTATCGAACGTAAGGGTATCGAAATAGAACTTCTTCAGATACGACGACGGTTTCTTCTTCACCAGCACGCGCGCATCGGCACGCGCCTTCCATGCATGGTCCATGCGCGCCGGATAGTGCGGCAGATAACCGCCCGCATGCGCGACGCAGAACTTCAGGCCCGGATAGCGATCCAGCACGCCACCGAAGATCAGATGGCTAACCGCCAGCGTCGATTCGAGCGGATTGCCGATCACGTTGTTGAAGTAGTGGTCGACCATGCGCTCGCCACGGTCGAAGCCGAGCGGATGGATAAACAGCACCACGTCGAGTTCCTGCGCCTTGGCGAAAAAGCGTTCGAGGCCAAGACGCCGGTCGGCCAGATCGATACCGTTGACGTTGGTGTTGATCTCCACACCGCGCATGCCAAGCCGGTTCACACAACGCACCAGTTCGGCGGTGGCCATCTTCGCGTCCTGCAGCGGCACCGTGCCGAGTCCGACGAAACGCTCGGGGTACTGTGCGACGAGCTCCGCGATGCGATCGTTCTGTGCGCGCGACAGGTCGCGGCCGAGGCCCGGCTCGGCCCAGTAGTAGTACTGTCCCGGCGACGGCGATACCGCCTGCATATCGATGCCCATCCGGTCCATATCCTGCAGACGCTCGTCGACGCCGGACAGCTTGCCGCCGCGCTCCTGCATCTGGCGCTGGTTGATCTCGCGGCTCAACGCATTGGCGAACACGATCGCCGGCTCTTTCTCGTGCGGCTTTAGCGGCGCGACCTGGGCGGCCACCTCAACGTTGTGATAGTGGCAATGAATGTCGATGCGCAGCGCACGACCGCGCTTGCTGCGCGCCAGCGTCGCGTCGCCGTTCTTCTGATGCTGGCAGCCGGGCACGTGGCGGCCCGGGGTACAGGTGTGAAACATGAAAGAGTTCCGATAGAAGCGGCACGCGCCGCGAACGTCAATGAATACCCAGATAGCGGTGCAAGGTCGCTTCGCTCGCCTGCAGCTCGGCAGGCTTGCCTTGCCAGACCACGCGCCCGGTCTCGAACAGGTAGACGCGGTCGGCCAGCGACAGCGCGCTGTACAGGTTCTGCTCGACCAGCAGAATGCCGAGGCCATGCGCGCGCAGGCGGCCGAGAATCTCCTCCACCTGTGCGACGGTGACCGGCGCGAGCCCTTCGGTCGGCTCGTCCATCAGCAGGATGCGCGGCCCGGTCATCAGCGCGCGGCCGATTGCGAGCAGTTGCCGCTCGCCGCCCGACAACTGGTTGCCGCGATTGGCTCGCCGCTCGCCGAGGCGCGGAAACGCGTCGAGCACCTGCTGCACGGTCCATGCGCCCGGGCGTTTGCGCTCGAGCATCTGCAGATGTTCGAGCACGGTCAGCGACGGAAACAGCCGGCGCCCCTGCGGCACGTAGCCGATCCGGCGCGCCGCGATCTGGTGCGACGGCAGGCCGCGCAGTTCGGCGCCGTCGAGGCGCACCGAGCCGGCGGTCACCTGCGGCGAGCCGAGCCCCATCACCGAGCGCACCAGCGAGGTCTTGCCCATGCCGTTGCGGCCGAGCAGCGCGACGATTTCGCCCTCGGCCACCTGCATCGTGACGCCGTCGAGCACGGCCGCCTCGCCGTATGCGGCGCTGACATTGCTGATCTCAAGCATGTCGCGGCCTCCCCAGATAGATTTCCTGCACCTGTGGGTTGCGCCGGATTTCAGAGGGCGTGCCCTCCACCAGCACCCGGCCCTGGTACATGCAGACCACGCGATCGACGAGTCCCAGCGCGAGGTCGATATCGTGTTCGATCAGGATCACCGACAAGCTCCGCGGCAAGCCGCGAATCACGTCGGCCATCACCCCCCGCTCGGCGGGCGACAGACCTGCCGCCGGTTCGTCGAGCAGCAGCAGGCGCGGCGCGCTGGTCAGCGACATCGCCAGTTCGAGCTGGCGTTGCTCGCCATATGACAGCTCCTTGACGAGCTGGCTGCGGCGCTGGTGCAGATGGCACTTGTCGAGCGCATCGGCGACCCGCTGGCGCTCGTCATCGCGTGCGCGCCCCGCGCCGAACAATGAAAACTTCGTGCGGCCGAGCCCGCGCGCGGCCAGCAACAGGTTGTCTTCCGCCGAAAGCCCGAAGAACAGGTTGGTGATCTGAAAGGTCCGCGCAATGCCGCGCGCCGCGCGCAGGTTCGGCGCCATGCGCGTGATATCGGCGCCGGCCAGCGCCACCCGTCCACACGAGGCCGGGATCATGCCGGTGATCGCGTTGAACAGCGTGGTCTTGCCGGCGCCGTTCGGGCCGAGAATGGCGCAGCGCTCGCCGGGCGCGATGGTCAGGTCGACGCCATCGACCGCCTTCAGCGCGCCGAAGTGGATGCCGACCTGAGCAAGTTCGAGAAGTGCGGAGTTCATCGCCAGCCTGTTTCGCCAGGAGCCGGCACTAGGCCTTCCCGATGCCCTGGAAAGCCCGCGAATACGAAGGCTGCTTCAGATAGTCGTCCGGCTTGTAGGTCCAGAACTGCGAAACCTGCGGATAGGTTTCGAGCGGCACGTTCCAGTAGCCGCCGCCGGGCCGCTTCTCGACCTGGCGGATATAGACGTCGTAGACGGGATTACCGTACGCGTCCAGATGCACCGGGCGACCCAGCGGCGAGTTCGTCAGCGTGACCTCGCGCACCGCGGCGAGAAACTTCTGCCGGTCCTCCACCTGGCCGTTCACCGCCTGGATCGCCTGTGCGAGCCACATCGCCGCCGAGTAGAACGAGAAGCCGTACAGCGACGGCAGCTTCTTGTAAGCGGCCTGATACGCGTCGACGAACTTCTGCGTCGCCGGGATCGGATTGCCTTCGGCGAAGTGCGCCGACGACACGATGCCGTCCACCTCGGGGCCCAGCGTGCGGATCACCGACTGGTCGGTGAAGTTCTGTGCGCCCATCAACGGAATCTTGCCCTTCATGCCGAAGCTTGCCCATTGCTGGATAAAGCGATTCGCATCGGCGCCGGTTTCCATCGCGAACACCGCATCGGGCGCGGCGCTCTGGATCTGCGCGATGTAGGGGCTAAAGTCCTGCGTGTTCAGCGGGTTCCAGAACTGCCCGGCAATCTTGCCGCCGAGGCCGGTAAACACTTGCGCAAAGCCGCCGCACTGCTCGTAGCCGAACGTGTAATCCTGCGACACCGTGACGATCTTGCGCAGATTCTTCTTGCGATACGCCCAGTCCGCGAGCGGCCGCGACATCTGGCTTGCCGTGTAGCCGGCCACGCGCAGCACGTTGGGCACGCGCGCACGTTGTGTCAGGTCGTCGGCGGCGACCACCGGTATGAAGTACGGCACGCCGTTGCTCTTCGCATATTCGGCCACGGCCAGCCCGGTATTGGCGAGCAGATCGCCGATCAGAAACGCCACGCCCTGCTGTTCGACCAGCTTGCGGGCTTTCTGCAACGCGATGTCGGGATTCGAGCCGTCGTCCTCCACCAGCACATGAATCTCGCGGCCGGCCACCTTGCCGCCGACCTGCGTCCAGTAAAGGTTGAAGCCCTCGACGATCTCCTTGCCGCCGGCCGCGACCACGCCGGTCAGCGGCGCCAGCAAGCCGATCTTGACCGGCCCCGTGCCTTGCGCGAGCGCCTCTAGCGCATGCGTCGACAGCATGAGCCCGCCGAATGCGGCAGCCGAAGTTTTGACGAAGCTGCGACGATCCATTGCTGATTCCCCACGATTTGATATTTTCGACGGCATGGTTCTAGACCTGCCCCGCTTTGCCCGCCGCGCGCGCGAGCCGCGCCGCGCGCTTGCCCGAACGGCTGCGCAGGCTGCCCAGCAGCCCCTCGGGCGCAAAGATCATCACGAGCACGAAGAGCAGGCCGAGCACCATCGACCAGCGTTCCGTGTACGAGCTGACCACGTTCTGCAGCACCACGATCAGCGCCGAGCCGACGATGCCGCCGGCAAGCGTGCCGATACCGCCGAGAATCGCCATCAGCAGGCCCATCACCGACTGCGTCAGAGCGACCGTCGACGGGCTGACGAAGCTGTTGAAAAGCGCGTACAAGGCGCCCGCGACCCCGGCCACGAAACCGGAAAACACAAAGCCGATCAGCAGATGGCGGCTCGTGTCGTAGCCCAGACTGCGCATGCGCGACTCGCTCTCGCGGATGCCGGCGAGCGACATGCCGAACGGCGAGCCGACGAAGCGCCACATCGCGAACATCAGCAGGCCGGCGAGCACCAGCACGAAGTAGAAGAAGCGCGACGGATCGGCCAGCCAGTCGGGCCGCACGTTGCCGCGCAAGCCGTTGTCCGCGCCGGTCACCGACGTCCAGCGCACGCAGACGCCCCACACCACCATGCCGAGCGCGAGCGTCAGCAGCAGGAAGTACACGCCGCTGGTGCGCACCGCAAGCAGGCCGACGATCAGCGACACCGCCATCGCGGCGGCCACGCCCAGCGCACAGCCGGCCCATACGTTACCGCCCGCCACGGTGACGACGTACATCACCACGTAGGTGGCGGTGCCGAAGATCGCGCCGTGACACAGCGACGTGCGGCCCGCATAGCCGGCCATGATGTCGATCGACATCGCGAGCAACGCGTAGATCAGCATCTGCGTGACGAGCCCCGTGCGGTAGCCCGGCGCGACGAGCGGCACCAGCGCGAGCAGCACGGCGGCGAGCGCGGCCGTCGCGGCGGCCTTGCGCGAGGTCTTCCGAAGGTTGTTCATGCGGTGCGTCCGAACAGGCCATGCGGCCGAAATGCGAGCAGCAGCGCCATCGGCCCGAAGATCACGAAGTACGACAGTTCGGGAAACCACACCTGTCCGAAGGTCGACAGCAGCGCGACGGCGAGGCTGCCGAGCGCTGCGCCGACCAGCGAGCCGCGTCCGCCGATGATCACCACGGCAAGGCTGTACACGAGAATTTCCGAATCGGCAGTCGGATACAGTGACAGAAACGCGCCGCCGAGCGCCCCCGCAATGCCGGCGAGCGCCATGCCGAGCAGGAAGGTCGCGACGAACACGACGCGGATGTTGATGCCCATCGCCTGCACGGTCTCGGCATCGTCGACGCCCGCTCGGATCAGCGCACCGAGGCGCGTGCGATTGACCGTCAGCCACAGCAGCACGAAGACCAGCACACCGACGCCGAGCACGAACAGCCGATAGCGCGGGTAATAAAGACCGCCGACCTGCAGCGGGCCCTGCAGCCATTCGGGAATCGGCACGTTCAGCGTATCGCCGCCGAAGATCACCAGCGCCGCATCGTTGATGATCAACCCGAGGCCGAGCGTCAGCAGCACCTGGCGCAGCTCGTGCCCGGCCACGAACCGCAGCAGCGCCTGCTCGACGAGACCGAGCAGCGCCACCAGCGCCGCCGCCGCGACGATGCCGGCGAGCAGACTGGAGGTGGCCGTGGCGACCGAATACGCCGTGTAGCCGCCGACCAGATACATCGCGCCGTGCGCGAGATTGACGATGCGCATCAGCCCGAACACCAGCGTAAAGCCGCTCGCGACGAGGAACAGCAGCGCCGCGAAGGTGAGCCCATTGAGCAACTGGACGGTGGCGAGCATCAGCGCGCGGCTCCGGTGTTTGTTTCCGGCCTGGCGCTGGCGGCGCCCTGCTGGCCGCGATACCAGTCGAGAATCTGCTCGCCGTTCCAGTGCAGCACGCCTGCATGCCGGTTGATATGCTCGTAGACCTTTTCCAGATACCCGATACGGAACGGCTGCCCGCTGATATACGGATGGATTGCCATCGCCATGATTTTCGGCCGCTCAGCGCCTTCCTGGTAATAGCGATCGAAGGTATCGATGCACTTCTGCGTCCAGTACGCCGCTTCGTGATGCTGCACCATCATCATCGTGATGTCGTTGTTTTCCATCGTGTACGGCAGCGTCACCAGCGGGCCATTGCCGGTGGCGATGGTGGTGGGTTCGTCGTCGTAGACCCAGTCGCCGATGTACTTGACGCCCGCGCCCGCGAGTAGTTCAGGCGTCTCGAGCGTCTGCGTCAGGCCCGGACCGAGCCAGCCCACCGGCCGCTTGCCGACGAACTTCTCGAGCACGTCCATACTGCGCTCGATCATCGACTTCTGGTCTTCCACCTTGTGGATCGGCATCTGTTCGAACGCATGCCCCATAAACTCCCAGCCCGCGTCGCGGCAGGCCGCCGCCACCCGCGGGTAGTCGACGCACACACGCGCGTTGATCGACAGCGTCGGGCGGATGCCGAGCAGGTCGTACAGCTTCTTGAAGCGCCAGAAGCCCACCCGCATGCCGTATTCGTGCCACGACCAGTTCGGCACGTCGGGCAGCAGCACGGCGCCGGTCGGCGCCGGCAGCACCTGGCGCGCCATCGGCCGCGCGATGTCCCAGACCTCGAGGTTGACGATGGTCCATACGATCACCCTTGCGTCGCCGGGCAGCTTAAGCGGTGGCCGGTCGACGATGGCGGAGTACCCGGTTCTTTCGCGCGGAATCATGGACATGAATGCAGTTCCTTCAATTGGGGGAGCGGCCGCTGGTGTGGCACCAGGCTCGGGCGCGGGGTCGGTTGCGCGCGGGTGCTCAGGTTGTGAGTTCGGCAAGCGCCATCACTTCATCGGAGGTCATCACGAAACCGAATGCGGTGCGAATGCACAGCAGCGCTGCATCGTGCAGCGCGGGCGCGTCCATCGTGTCGACGCAATCGCTCGGCACGAGCACCGCATAGTCGAGCGAGCACGCGGCGGTGACAGTCGACAGCACACAGCTGTTGGTATTGACGCCGGTGACGATCAGCGTGTTGATGCCATGCGAGCGCAACAGGAAATCGAGGTCGGTAGCGGTGAAGCAGTTGTAGCGCTTCTTGGTGTCCACCACCCAGTCGCGCGCTGCGTCGTGCAGACCGGGCATGATCGTGCAGCCCGGCATGCCGGTCAGGTTGTGCTTCAGCACGTTCTTGCGCGGATTGTTCGGATCTTCGGCGCGCGTGCGCCAGAACGCATTCACCCGGATCTCCTCGACGTCGCGGTAATGCGTGACCAGATGCACGACCGGGATCGCCTGGCTGCGGCACCAGTCGAACAGACGCCGGTTTGTGGCCACCACGCGCGCGGCGACGTCGGGTGCAGCCGGCATGGTGGCCACTTCCATGTCCAGATGCCCGCGATGCAGATCGATCGCGACCACCGCCGCCCTGACTTTGTCGACACCGAAATTCATGAAGATTCCTTATTGCAGGTTGTTACGGGAGAGCGTCAGCAGCGCGCGCTGATCGATGCCCAGGCGATCGGCGAGCCAGTCGCCGAGCAGTTCCTGGCCGATCGTCGGGTTGTCGTGCTGGCAATGCTCGGCGCCCGTCTCTTCCTCATCCAGCAGGCGCAACGTACAGTCGACGCCTTTCGCGACGCCGTAGTCGTAAACCTTGCGCGCCTGCGAGACCGTCAGTACGTCGTGACCGCCATGCATCACCAGATAAGGGCAGCGCATATGCTCCAGATGCCCTTCCAGCGCGAACTCGCGCGCCTTGTCCATGGCCGCCTTCATGCTCGGCCGGCCGAACACCCACTTGATGTGCATCGCCAGCCCGTGGTCTTCGCCGGCGCTGCCCCACATGTCGGTGATGCTCGAGATCGCGCCGTGCGATACGCAGGCGGCGAGGCGGTGCTCGTAACAGGCCGCGCGCGCCGCGTAGTAGCCGCCGAGACTCGAACCGCACACGGCGATGCGGGCCGGATCGACGTCGGCGCGGGTTTCGAGGTAATCGATGCAACGTCCGATCGGCACTTCGGTATCCGCACGATTGACGATGCGTTGCCGGCGCAGCGCGCCGCCCTGCCCGGGGCCGTCGATCATCAGCACCGAGATGCCGCGTTGCAGCGCGCCGTGCGCCTGCATGAACCACATCTCGTCCTTGATCGAATCGAGTCCGCCCATGCAGATCAGCACCGGCTGGCGCGCCACCGGAAACGGCGCGCGCACGAAATAGGCCGGCAGCGCGCTGCCGTTTTCGTATGGAATCTCGAGCACTTCGCCTGCAGGACTCAGTTGCCGCAGGAAACCGTGACTCGATCTTTCCATCAGCGTGAAGGTATCGAGGCGGCGCGGATCGTCCGGGTTCAGGAAGAACTCCGCCTGGCGGAAGTAGTTGGCAGCACGCAGATAGCAGTTGATCGACGTGCGCACGTGGCCCAGCGCTTCTTCGGCCTGCGCGCGCTGCAGATTGCGCTCGCCGGTAGCACGCCATTCGACGTGCCAGCTGTCGTCGTCGCCGGCGACGATGCGCGCGGCGGTTCGCAATGCTTCGCTGACCGCGCCGCCGCCCTCCTGCGTTTCGCCGAGGCCGCGGCGAAACTGATACGAGAACCATGGATGCTCCGGCCAGTGGTGCCAGCCGAATGGCTCGTAGTGAGCGTTGAGGTTCGCCGTGATGGTACCGATCGCGTTGTCTTCAGTCTGCATGCGTGACCTCGTGGAACTCACGTTTTGTATACATAACTGAGCAACAGGCGTGCCAATTCGCAGGCGTAGCCAATCATTAAATGCGCGATGCCCAGTCTCCGTGGGCTTCGTCGGATCAAACAACAACCGCCGACCCGGTTGACGGTCACCGATAAAATGCCTACAAACAAGAGGTAATGTGCTGTTCTGATGCACAGCCTGCGATTGCGGCTTCCGAATCGGTGCGCGGATTGCCCGGTTCGGTGCAGGCGTCGGCTGATAGAAAGCATCGTTGCAACGCGCTCGCAAAATCCATTTTTGGATACAATCAGGCAACAGACAGCATATTGATACGACCACCCGATCCACTTCGGAAGGCCTGCCGCCATGACCAAGCAAGTCCCCGCCGCCGACCCGAGCGCGCAGCCCACGCAACTGCAGCTTGCCGATCCTGCCAGCATCACGCGCTCGCAGTCGGTCACCGATCGACTCAGGGAAGCGATTCTCGCCGGCGTGTTCTCGCCCGCCGAGAAGCTACAGGAAGTGCCGCTAGCGAAGATGCTCGACGTGTCGCGCACGCCGATTCGCGCGGCGTTGCATCGGCTGGCGGCCGAGGGCATGCTGGAGTACGCACCGAACCGCGGCTACAGTGTGCGCAACCTCGCTACCGCCGAGCTGCTCGAAGTGATCGACATACGCGGCGTGCTCGAGGGGCTCGCTGCGCGGTTCGCGGCCGAGCACGGACTGACGCCGCCACTGGAAGCGATCTATCGCGAGGCGCTCGCCGACGGCGACACGCTGCTCGCGAAAGGCATGCTGTTGCCGGAAGACAAGCCGCTGTTTCGCGACGTCAATGTGCGCATCCACGATGCGATCGGCCAGGCCGCCGGCAACCGCATGATCAACGACATGATTCGCCAGTGCCACAACGTGCCGATGTCGTCGGACCGTAACATCCTGTGGGACGAATACCGCTGGAAGCTGCGCAGCCACGACGACCACCACCGGCTGTTCGAGGCGATCATGGCGCGCGAGCCGTACCGCGCCGAACAGCTGATGCGCGAACATATTCACAGCATCAAGTCGCAATTGCGCGAGCAGCTGGCGGGGCGCGCGCTGCCCGGCGATGCAACGTCGGCGCATGCCGGGTGACCGAGTTGCCAGAAGGTGACGTGGTACCCGCCGCCGCCCGCGATCGCGTTCCACACGTACCGATACTGCCCGCACAGCTTGAGGATGCCGACCTCGCACGTCGCGCCCGGCTGCACCGCCTGTCGACCATCCGGAAACCGCTTTGCGCGAATGATGCACTCATCGCTGTACGGCCATCGGTCTCCTCGAACTCCCGCGTTGCCTCGCACACGTGCAGCGTTCAAGGCTATTCTGCTATCCGCCAAAATACAGGTTGCAGTAGCTGATGGGGCCAACGCAGCCGGGCGTGTTGAACTGGATCTCGCGTCCGGTATTGACGCCGCCCGTGTAATCGACCCGCTTCCACGTCCTTGCACGATCGCTTTTGGCTGGCGCGGTGGCGGGCGGAGGCGTACTGGCTTGCGAAACCGGAGCCCTGTTTGTTCCTTGAATTGTTTGTTCCTGTGCGACGGCGGATGACGTGATGCACACAAACATCATCATGGCGAATGCAGCTGGTTTTTGACGATACAACATCTTCATCGTTCTCTCCTATCAAGATATCGTCTACACAACGATAGCTTCACTTTATTGCTTGAGCGCTGAGAATTGAACGACGGGCGCGTGAAAAAACTCTTCTGCCGTAGGCAAAAATGCTGCGATGGTCTTCATGCCCGGCTTCCTAAATATTTATACGAAGCCTAAATTATATGAATGGAATCGAATATTTATGGAAATTTGCGTGCTGGTATGGCGGGATTCGCATTTTGCGACGAAGGTAGTTCCCCGACACCCACAGAGCTAGTCATTTTCAATATATGCGACCAGATTATGTTTTATCAGTCGCTTGCCGCGGCGAAACAATGCACGCCCATCCTCGGCGCCGACCGTGGAACTCCGTCCTCATCCAGGATGAAGCCTCTGGAATTGCCATGATCGATCGTCGCAGATTTTCTTTCATTGCGTAAAGAGTGGCTGGTGCAAGTGCCGCGTCGGCGCCAGGTTGTCACGGCTAATAATTTTTCTACTGTGCCTGTCATTACCGGTGTCGACCAACGACTCAATCAGGTCATCGTCGTCTTTTCCCCCACGCAAGGTTACGAGTTGCCCTTTAAGCGCGATCGCTTGAGAGACAACGTCTGCGTGGAAATACGACTAAAGCCTGGCGGATGCTTGCGGTATGAGAGATGAAATCCGCGCGCTCCTGAGGCACCTTCTTAACGATATCAACATGCGAGGATGGACCGTGAAAGCATTCGGCAACATGAAAGTAGTCACCCAGCTTATGTGGGGATTCGGAGCGGTGTTGTCGATGCTGATCGGCGTCGGTGTGCTCGGACTCTCGGGTATCTATACAGAAAACGACCATGTCGAATCGCTGCGTGATAACTGGATTTCCAGCATTGAAGCTAGTGGAGAGATGCGTGCAGCATTGAAGGAAGTGGTTCTCAAGGAATTTCGCGAAGTAGTGGCGCGAACGCCGGAAGACGCAGAACTGGCCGATGAGGAAGTTGGCCACGCGCTGGATGCGTATCGGAAGGCTGCGGGCGAGTACGAAACGGATCTGCACGAGACCGCGGAGCAAACGGCCTACTCCCATATTCAGGCGTTGATGTCAAAGTATCTCGAACTCGACCAACGGATTCGCACATCGGTGAAGAGCGGACATCCGAACGAGGCGGCTACCCTTCTCAGTGGCGAAGGAAGCTCATTACGCGGTGACATCGAAAAGCAATTGGACATCATCCGGGATGTGAATCTGCAAGGCGCGAGCGACGAAGGCGACGTAGCCAATCTCGCCTATCTGCGCGCGAAGCACCTGCTCATATTCGTCACGGCCACGGCAGTCGTCGCGGGCTTACTGGTAACCATGCTGATCACGCTTACGCTCGTGCGCAAGTTGGGCGGTGAGCCCTCAAAAGCGGCTAGTCTGGCAGCGAAAATCGCTTCAGGCGATTTACTGGTTCCGGTCATAATCAAAAAAGGGGATACGAGCAGCCTGATGCACTCCATGGCGTTCATGAAAGATCAGCTCGCGCAGATAGTGGTTGGCATCAAGTCGACGAGCGATTCCATCGCGATCGCTGCCAGCGAAATCGCGCAAGGTAATGCGGACCTGTCCCAGCGCACCGAGGAGCAGGCTGCGTCGCTTGAGCAGACTGCCTCGAGCATGGACCAGCTGACCGGTGCGGTACGACAGAATGCAGATAGCGCGCGTGAGGCAACTCAGCTTGCGCATTCAGTCGCCGGCACGGCAGCAAGAGGTGAAGAAGCCGTCGGACGGGTCGTCGATACCATGCGCGAGATATCGGAGAGTTCGACAAAAGTGTCGGAGATCATTTCCGTCATAGAAAGCATCGCGTTTCAGACGAACATCCTCGCGCTGAACGCAGCGGTCGAAGCTGCCCGCGCTGGCGAAGAAGGTCGGGGGTTCGCGGTCGTGGCTTCGGAGGTAAGAAACCTCGCGCAACGTAGCGCGACGGCCGCAGGCGAGATCAAGGAACTCATCGTCGAGTCCGAAGGGCGCGTGGAACAGGGATCGAAGCTGGTCGAAGAAGCAGGCGGTACGATCAGGCAGTTGGTATCTTCCGTTCGTCACGTCGCGAACATCATGCAGCAGATATCTTCTGCATCCGACGAGCAGACCGCCGGCATCGAACAGATCAATAAGGCGATTGCCCAGATGGACGATGTTACGCAGCAGAATGCCGCACTCGTCGAACAGGCTTCTGCAGCGGTTCACTCCATGGACGAACAGGCAAGGTCCCTGCACGAAGCAGTCGCAGTCTTCAAGATCGAGGCCACCGTTGAGTCGGATACGCACTGACTGCGCCATATAGTACTTATCCGGCGTATGAATTGTCGTGTTTGGCCGGCAGCATCGGTCTGCCTCATGTGGTCAAGATTGTTGAACATCCTTCAATCATTGAGTCCGCTGTTGAATGGGTTGAGGCGGCCGCTAAAGACTTGGGTGAAGTCGTCGTTAAACCTGGCTAGCGCTTAACACTATGGGAGTTCAGCATGCGCATTGCGGGTTCGGAATACTTCAAGACGATGGCTTTGGCTGAGAAGATTGACGCGCAGACAAATCAGTCTTCTTTAGGGAACACACCCACAAGTGATCCTCTGTTGGACTCGGGATCGAGTGACCCATTGCCAAGCGCAGGAGCTGGCAATCCCCTTCCCGGCATCAGCAATGTGAATCGCGGGCAGGCGGCAAAACATCCGGGCGATACACACCCGTCGTCCGGCAGACCAAAAGGCGACGAGCAGTCCCGGAATAACCAGGTCGGGTCGCCAATTGACTCGGCACGTTCCCCGCGCCGCGGTGGCCGAATTCATGAGATAGTGTAAAAGCCGTTCCGGCCACGACACGCATACCAGATGATGATGGATAGTCGGCCGTGCCTGGTTTAGGCCATACCCGCATACACCGGCGGCAATAGCATCAGTTGTTCGGACCGGCATTCTGCAACGTCTGATTTTGCAGTTCACAGTGGCCGAGCAACGCTGGTCTTTGAAGGCGCGGCGAGACACCGCCCGCTGCACAACCGGTGAGAGACGGCTTACCTGGCTGCCGCGGAGATATGGCTATTCTCGGTCGATGATGATCCGATGGAGAGCCCGTTATCGACGAACTGTTTCAGTTCCGCCACGCACGAGCCGCAGACCGTGCCGCAGCCGAGCTTCGCTTTCAGTTCGGGCACGCTCGCGCCAGACTGCACGTCCTCGGAGATCTGCAGCGGCAGCACCAAGGCGCCGCGGCGGCTCTTCACCTGCACGAGGTCGCCTTCCGCGAGACCGCGGCGCGCGGCATCGCCCGGATGCATCGTCAGTGCCGGTTCCGGTGCATGCGAAAACAGCCTTGCCACGCGGCCCGTGCGGCTCATGCCATGCCACTGGTCGCGCAGGCGTCCGGTCGTCAGACGGAACGGAAAGCGCGCGTTGACCTCGTCGGCCACCGGCAGATAGCGCGTTGCATGAAAGCGCGCGCGCCCGTCCGCGGTGGCGAAGCGTCCATCGGTGTAGCGGCGCGCATCGCCCGCTGCGTGGCCCGGCGGAAACGGCCATTGCTGCGGTCCCTGCGCGTCGAGCAATGCGTAGCTGATGCCGCCGATGTCGAGATCGCGGCCGGCCGTGAGCGCGCGATGTTCGTCGAATACCGCTTCGGTGGTCTCGAAGCCGAACAGGTGCGGCTCGCGTTCGAGCTTGTGCGCGATACGGCGCGCGACTTCGTTCGCGATCCACCAGTCGGGCTTCGCCTCTCCGGCGGGCTCGACGGCGGCGCGCACGCGCGTGATGCGCCGCTCCGAATTCGTGACGGTCCCGGCTTTTTCGCCCCACGTCGCCGCGGGCAGCAGCACGTCCGCGTAGGGCACCGTGTCGGTTTGCATGAACGCGTCCTGCACGACGACGAATTCCGCCTGATCGAGCGCCTCGCGCACCTTCGCGATATCGGGCATCGAATGCACGGGGTTCGTGCACGCAATCCAGACCGCCTTGACCTTGCCGCTGCGCGCCGCTTCGAAGAGGTCGACGGGCGGGCAGTCCCGGCGTGTCCGACAGGCGCGTCGCATCGGCCAGCCCCCAGAGCCGCGCGATTTCTTCGCGATGCGCGGCGTTGCCGATATCGCGGTGCGCGGCGAGCATGGATCGGGCAGACCTTCGAGCGAATAGAGCAGCCGTTCGTAGAGCGCCTTGCGGTTCGCCGCATCCTCGACCACTTTCTGTTTCACGTAGTCGAGTCCGACGCGTGCGATGTAATGCACGGTGCGGTCGAGGTAATACGCTTCTTCGCGATAGAGCTGCAGGAACGCACCGGTGTATTCCTTCACCTCGTCCGGCGTCTTCACCTTGACGAGGAACTGCGCGACTTCGGTCCTGATGCCGCCGTTGCCGCCCACATACAGTTCCCAGCCGCTTTCGACCGCGATCACGCCGACGTCCTTGATGCCGGCTTCGGCGCAGTTGCGCCGCCGACGCCGAGGAACACGCCGAGCACGAGCAGCCGCGTGTAAGACGGCGCGCCCGGCATCAGCAGCAGCACGACCGACGGAACTGCCGACAGCAGCACGCCCATCAGGGCGATGCGTCGGCCATTGCACGCCTGGTACAGATTGCCGAGCGTCACGCGCAGGATCGCCGCGGCGAGCACCGGCACGGCGACCAGAAACCCCAGTTCGGCCGGAGACATCGCGATGTCTTTGTGAATGAACGGTGCGAGCGGCCCGAACATGACCCACACGGTGAAACCGGTATCGAAGTAGAAGAAGCACGCGAGCAGCGCGCGCCAGTTACCGCTCGCCAACGAACTGAACAGATTTTTCATAAATGTCTCTCTCGCATTTACGGTGCAGGTTTCATACCCCAGCCAGAAATCAGCGAGAACGAGCCAGCACACGATCTATTCCGTCTTATCGGGCAAAGGTATGTTTCCCGGTACTTGAGCAGTTCCGATAGGCGCTCGTTCATATAATCAGAATGAGGACTCCACCTGATTGACGCCAGCGTTCGACGGCCGGATATGTCGCCCGCGATTCATTGATAGCGTTCGTGTCAGCGAGCCCGGAAAGTAAAGTATCCAGAGTCGCGTCTGAGGCGATTTCCCGCTACTCCTTTGTGTTCCGTAACCCTCGTTTGACCGGGCAGCGGTCATCATCAAGGAAGAGAAGATGCTCTGGAAGACGATTGCAGTATGCGAGCAGCAACCTGAATGTTTGTCATCGCTGCAGCTTGTCCGTGACCGCCCGTATCGAGCATGAATCCGCTGTTGGCCGCCTCAGCAGAACGAGAGGGATGAACAGACTTTGTATCCGATCCACACCGCTATGCAGTCGGCGAATGTGTGAGCCATCGCGGCATCTCATATGGCCTTGTTGTCCCGGCTTACGATCACGCGAATGTGGAAGCGAATCGTCCGGTGCACAGGGAGACACTGCAAATACGGCCTTTTAAATGCCGCAATGGAGAAATTTATGCTTGGTCCCGAACATCGCACAATCGTCAAAGCCACCATTCCGCTGCTCGAGAGCGGCGGCGAGGCGCTCATCTCGCATTTCTACAGGACGATGCTCGCCGAGTATCCGGAAGTACGCCCGCTTTTCAATCAGGCCCATCAGGCTAATGGCGACCAGGCTCGCGCGCTTGCAAATGGCGTGCTGATGTACGCACGTCATATCGATCAGCTCGAACAGCTGGGCGGGCTCGTTTCGCAGATCGTCAACAAGCACGTGTCGCTGAATATCCTGCCTGAGCATTATCCGATCGTAGGCGCCTGTCTGCTGCGGGCGATCCGCGAAGTGCTCGGGCCGGAGATCGCAACCGATGCGGTCATCGAAGCCTGGGGCGCGGCCTACCAGCAGCTTGCCGATATCCTGATCGGCCTCGAGGAAAGCGCGTATGCGGCGAAGGAATCAGCGCAGGGCGGCTGGCGCGGCACGCGCAAATTCACGGTCGCGCGCAAGGTGCGCGAAAGCGACGAGATCACTTCGTTCTATCTGCGGCCCGCGGACGGTGGTGCGCTGCTCGACTTCAAGCCGGGACAGTTCATTGCGCTGCGGCTTGTGATCGACGGCGAGGAAGTGCGCCGCAACTATTCGCTGTCGGCGGCCGCGAACGGGCACGAGTATCGGATCAGCGTGAAGCGGGAGCCGAACGGGCGGGTGTCGAATTACCTGCATGATCGTGTGATCGAAGAAGACACGCTCGATGTGTTCACGCCGTCGGGCGACTTCACGCTCGAAGACAGCACGAAGCCGCTCGTGCTGATCAGCGGCGGCGTGGGCATCACGCCGACGCTTGCGATGCTGCGCGCTGCGCTGAAAGCGTCGCGACCCGTGCACTTCATTCACGCGGCGCGTCACGGCGGCGTGCACGCTTTCCGCCACTTTATCGACGATCTCGCCACGCGCAACCCGCAACTGAAGCGCTTCTATGTGTATGAAAAGCCGCGTGCGGAAGACAGCGCGCATGATGCGGAAGGCTTCCTCGACGAGGCGCGGCTGCGTGAATTCATGCCGGCTTCAAGCGACGTCGATGTGTATTTTCTCGGGCCTAAAGCGTTTATGAAGGCGATCAAAGGTCACCTTGAAGCGCTTGGCGTGCCAGCATCGCAAACCCGGTATGAGTTTTTTGGCCCATCCATTGCACTCGGTTGATCATACGTTCGCCAGCGAAGCGGAGCGTGGCCTGTCGGAGTATTTGGGAAGGCACCGACACGGCTACGATACCCATGACCTTTGCAAAAGCGCTCCGGGTGACCCTGTAATTGCCTGGCCGATTCACAAAGGGGATACGGAAAATGCGTCACAGACGCGTCCGACGCACGATACGATCTAGAACCGTGTCCGTAGGCCTACCGTCGTCACGACCTGATTTCCCGTCGACGAGGCACCACCTGAATTATTGATAAATGCGACGTACCCGTGACCTGAGACATGCTGGTACATTCCCTCGATATAGACGTCGGTACGTTTCGAGAATGCGTAAAGGGCCTGCACATTGATCTGATTCCATTTCGGTTCAGAGCCAAACGTGTTGCTTTGTGTCACGTGGCCGTCGGTATACACGTATGACGCGCCAAGCGTGATCGCGGGGGTCAACGCATACCTTCCGTTTAGTTCATAGTTGTCGAACCTGACCGTGCCGTTGTTCGATCCGAATGCCTTTGTACCCTGAAACTGGCTATGCGAATACACAAACCCCACCGTCGCCGGACCATAAACATAGTTTATGCCGGCGGTTGCGGTGCGCTGGACATCCGAGCCGAGAACGAAGCCTCCCGTACCATTCGAAGGCGACTCTCCCGTATCGATGGATCCGGCTGTGTTCGTCGTACTGTTCGACCCGTTGATCTGCAAATAACCGGCACCAACATTTAGCGATCCGTAATTATAGCTTCCTCCAAAGCTATATGCACGATTCAGGGCGAAGTCCTGATTGTTCGAGAAGGCGTAGAGTCCGCCGAACCTGAAACCATCGAGGTTTGGACTTGCATATTTGACCGCGTTGTTAATCCGGAACCCGTGGTTCAGGTTATCGTTGTCGAACGGGTGGGCGAAACCCGTGTCACCAAACGTTCCAGCAACGGCCGAGAGTGGCAGCACGAAGTCCGTATTGGAATCGTACTGACGGCCTAGAGTTACCGCACCCAACCGCTGGCTGCTCAGGCCGACGAATGCCTGCCGACCGAATAGCTTGCTGTCCTGGCCGAGTTTTCCGTTCTCGACGTTGAACCCGTTTTCGAGAACGAAGATTGCCTTAAGACCTCCACCCAGATCCTCCGCACCGCGGAGCCCGAAGCGGCTACCGTTGATCTCACCGCTTGTTGCCTGAAGCAATGATCCGTGCGCTGCCCCTTTTGCGACATTGTTTGTGTATATCAGCCCCGCGTCTATGATCCCGTATAGCGTGACGGAGCTTTGCGCGTGAGCCATCGACGACGTGACCGACAGAACCGCGGCGGTGGTAACTATCTTTCTGTACATCTCGTCTCCTTCGAAAGAGTCTGTTGATCGCGTTATCAAGTATTGAGGACTCTTACGATGCGAGTAACACCCAACGGGTAAAGAAACCTTTTCCGTTTTTCTGTGAATCGATGCGCGGCATACGGGATCGATCATCTGTGTCATGGATGACCAGACGGTCGTGACTTCGGCTGGCACTGACGCAGTCCCTCATTCTTGCCCCATTGCCGGCAATGCACTCGTTCGTTGAGCATCGGGAAACAACGACGTGTGCATCGTCGATATTGAAATCGCCGGCATGCGCACGTATCCCCTTCCCCATTGTTCACTCATTCATAAGTAATTCTTGGCAAATGAGCGATTGAACACGGAGAACGTGAGCGTGCATGCTTTAACGCAAGTATCTTGAACCATCGCTGACGATGTCAGGCACGACCTGTGACCTACCAGTCGAGGACGCGCTTTTCACGTGGCGGCGAACGCAGAGCTTCCCTGTCTCTGCAATTATGGAGTCTGCGGCATGGTTGGAATCGTTCGCATCGCGTTGAGGAGGCCCTATACGTTTATCGTGCTGGCCATCTTCATTCTTATCGTCGGCATCCTCTCGGCACTGAGGACACCGACCGACATCTTCCCGGACATCAATATCCCCGTGATCGCCGTGATCTGGCAATACACCGGATTGCCGCCCGATCAGATGGAGGGGCGCGTGATGGCTCCGTTCGAACGCGTGTTGACAACCACGGTCAACGACGTCCAGCACATCGAAGGCCGGTCCGTTTCCGGCTACGGGGTCGTCAAGATATTCTTTCAGAAGCATGCGGACATCCGCACGGCGAACGCTCAGGTCACTTCGATAGCCCAGTACATCCTCAAGCAATTACCGCCTGGTGCGACACCGCCGTTGATCGTGACTTATAGCGCGTCGACCGTGCCAATAGTCCAACTCGCACTTTCTGGCAAGGGGCTCACCGAGCAGAACCTCGGCGACCTCGGCCTCAACCAGTTGCGACCGATTCTGACCACGGTGGAGGGCGCGTCGCTACCCTATCCCTATGGCGGGAAAACGCGTCAAGTGCAAATCAACGTCAAGGCGGCCGAACTCGAAGCGCGAGGACTGTCCGCACAAGACGTCGCAAACGCGCTTGCGGCGCAAAATCTGATTACACCGGTCGGCACTGAGAAAGTCGGTGACTATGAATACATCGTGCAACTGAACAGCGCCCCATCGTCGATTGCCGCTATCGGGAACATCCCGATCAAAGCCGCCAACGGAACCGCGGTTTTCATGCATGACGTCGCCGATGTGACGGACGGCAGCCCGCCGCAGACAAACATCGTGCACGTCGATGGCAAGCGGTCGGTATTGCTGACGATCCTGAAGAACGGTTCGGTGTCCACGCTCGCCATCATCGCCGGGGTCAAGCAGAAAGTGGCTGATGCAAAGGCGTCGTTGCCGGACGCTCTTAAGGTCGATGTGATCGGCGATCAGTCGGTCTTCGTGCGCGCGGCGATATCCGGTGTCGCCCGCGAAGGGGTGATCGCCGCCGTGCTGACGAGCCTGATGATTCTGCTTTTCCTCGGCAGCTGGCGCTCAACGGTCATCATCGCGACTTCCATTCCGCTCGCCATTCTCGGATCAATCGCCGCGCTGTCGGCGCTCGGCGAAACGCTGAACATCATGACGCTTGGCGGACTGGCGCTCGCCGTTGGGATTCTCGTCGACGACGCCACAGTGACCATCGAAAACATCAACTGGCATCTCGAGCACGGCAAGGCGGTCGAAGACGCGATTCTTGATGGTGCCGCACAGATCGTCACGCCGGCGTTCGTGTCGCTGCTGTGTATCTGCATCGTATTCGTGCCGATGTTTTTTCTCGACGGCGTGGCCCGCTTCCTGTTCGTACCGATGGCGGAGGCAGTGATCTTTGCGATGGTGTCGTCCTTTGTTCTTTCGCGAACGCTCGTGCCTACGATGGCGAAGTATCTGCTCAAGCCCCACGCGCCCGGGCGCTTGCCAGGAAGCTCGCCGGAACACGCGCATTTGCCGCGCAAAACGTCGAACCCACTGGTTCGCTTCCAGCGCCGGTTCGAGGCCGGCTTCGAGCGCGTCCGCATGCATTACAGCGCGATGCTCGAACTGGTGCTCACATACCGCCGCGTCTTCGTACCGGGCTTCTTCGCGTTTGCCGCGCTGTCGCTTGCCCTGGTGCCGTTTCTTGGCCGCAACTTCTTCCCCGATGTCGACGCCGGCGAAATCCTCATGCACGTTCGCGCGCCGGTCGGCACGCGTGTCGAGAAGACAGCCGCAATCTTCGCTGCCGTGGAAAAACACGTTCAGGCGACCATCCCGCCAACCGAACTCGGCACGATGGTCGACAACATGGGTCTGTCGATTAGCGGCCTGAACACGGCCTACAACAACACCGGCACGATCGGCTCGCAGGACGGCGACATCCAGGTTTCGCTGAAGGAGGGGCACCGCCCCACGCGCGAATATGTGCGCAAGCTGCGTGAGACATTGCCAAAAGCGTTTCCCGGCGTCACGTTCTCGTTCCCACCGGCTGATATCGTCAGTCAGATCCTGAACTTTGGCGCACCGGCGCCGATCGATCTGCAGATTCGCGGCAGCCACTTACCGGCCGATTTCACGTATGCGAACCGGCTGCTCCGCCAGATCCGCCATGTGCCCGGCGTTGTCGACGCGCGCATCCAGCAATCGCAAAGCGATCCGCAATTCGACGTCGACGTGAACCGGAGCCAGGCGCTGTTGCAGGGCGTCACCGAACGCGACGTGACGAATAGCCTCGTCGTGCACATGGCGGGTTCGGGTCAGGTCGCCCCGACCTACTGGCTGAATGCGGCCAATGGCGTCGAGTATCCGATCGTGCTGCAAACGCCGCAGTACGGACTTGACACACTCCCCTCGCTTGCCGATCTGCCTGTCGGAGGCGGCCCGGCTGTGAGCGACGGGCAAATCCTCGGCGGCGTGGCAACGATTCGCCGCACCACCAGCGACGCCGTCGTCGACGACTACAACATCCAGCCGATGGTCGAGGTCTTCGCAACGACGCAAGGGCGCGATCTCGGTGCGGTGGCGTCCGATCTGCAGCGCATCGTTGCCGCCAATGCGCATGCGGTGCCCAAGGGCGCGCGAGTCGTCCTGCTTGGCCAGGTACAGACGATGAACAGCGCATTCAGCGGCCTGCTGTTCGGATTGGTCGGCGCAGTCGTGCTGATTTACCTGCTGATCGTCGTCAACTTCCAGTCGTGGTCGGATCCGCTCGTGATCATCACAGCGCTGCCGCTCGCGTTGGCGGGCATTGTGTGGATGCTGTACGCCACGCACACGCCGCTGTCGGTGCCCGCGTTGACCGGTGCGATCATGTGCATGGGCGTCGCCACGGCGAACTCGATTCTCGTCGTGAGTTTCTGCCGCGAACGGATCGCCGTGCACGGCGACGCGCTCAAAGCGGCGCTCGAAGCCGGCGCCACGCGTTTTCGCCCCGTATTGATGACAGCACTGTCGATGATGATCGGCATGGCGCCAATGGCATTGAGCCTCGGTGAAGGGGGCGAACAGAATGCGCCGCTCGGCCGCGCGGTAATCGGCGGACTGCTCTTCGCGACTACCGCGACGCTGTTCCTCGTTCCGGCCGTCTTTTGCATCGTGCATTCACGTAAGGGTCGCGATTCCGCGCTACCGACAATTTCCCGAGGTCCCTCCCATGTCTGATGAACTCACACCGCGTTCCGCGCCGCGGCGCATGCTCTCGCGCGCGGGAATGATCGGCGCTGCCGCCGCATTCGTCATTCTCGTCACAGGCACGGCGGTACGCGCCAGAAACAGTCGCGAACTCAAGGCCTGGACCGACATGCAGGCGATCCCAACCGTCACGGTTATCCGGCCAGCCCCGCCCGCGTCCGATGGTGCGCTGAATCTGCCGGGGCGGCTCGAGTCGTTTACCGATGCGCCGATCTATGCGCGTGTGAACGGCTACCTCAAATCGTGGCGCGTCGATATCGGTGACCGCGTGAAAGCCGGACAGGTGCTCGCGACCATCGACACGCCTGAACTCGATCAACAACTGATTCAGGCAAAAGCGGACCTCGCGAGCACACAGGCCGATGCCACGCTCGCAAAGACAAGCGCCGAACGCTGGCAGGCGCTGCTCGGCTCCGACGCGGTATCGCGTCAGGACGTGGACGACCGCACGCAGGACTACGCGCAAAAGAAAGCGCGCGTCGCGGCTGCGCGAGCGAATGTGGACAGGCTGATCGCGATGAAGACGTTCGCGACCATCGTGGCGCCGTTCGACGGCGTCGTCACCGCGCGCAACACGGATGTCGGCGCATTGATCGACGCGGGCAGCAGCAGTCACACGCAACTGTTCTCGGTATCGAGCGTGAGCCGGTTACGCGTCTATGTGCATGTGCCGCAATTTTATGCGCCGATGGTCAAACGTGGAGGCAGCGCGGACTTCACGGTTCCCGAATATCCGGGCCGGCATTTCACCGCGAATATTGTCGGTCTTGCCGACGCTGTCAATGCGTCATCGGGCACGACACTCGTGCAATTGCAAGTGGACAACGCGGCGCACCTGCTGCTGCCGGGTAGCTTCGTGACGCTGCATTTCGCATTGCCGGCGCCCGGTGGTGCGATGCAGATACCCGCCAGCGCGCTGATCTTCGACGAGCATGGCTTGCGTGTAGCAACCGTCGACAGCCGCGACGAAGTCAGATTCAAACCGGTGGCGATCGAGCAGGATCTGGGAAAAGCCGTAGAAATCGGCTCTGGGCTTAGCGGCAGCGACCGCGTGATCGATACGCCGCCCGATGGTCTCAGCGATGGCGATCGCGTACATATCGCGCGTAAGCGCGTCGAGGCGGCGAGTCATGGCTAGGTTACGGGCAGTTGCGTTCCTTGCGGGCTTCGCCGCTCTGAGTGGCTGTTCGCTCGCCCCGCATTATCAGGTTCCGGATGTGCCGGTCGCCGCGCGCTATCAATCGTCGACGTCATGGACGGTCGCAGCGCCCGCCGACCGGCTCGATCGCTCGGGGTGGTGGAAACTGTATCGCGAACCTCGGCTCGACGAACTCGAAGCGCAATTGATTGCCCACAACCACGATCTGCGCGCCGCGTACTACCACTATGTCCAATCGCAGGCATTCGTCAGGCAGGCAAGTTCGCAGTTCTATCCACAAGTTTCGGCGGGCGGCGAAGCTCAACGCGAGCGCGAGTCGGACACCCGGCCGTTGCGCAACGCGACGGCACCGACTGACTTCAACGCCGCGACGCTCGGCGCCGAAGTCGATTACGAGGTCGACCTGTGGGGGCGCGTGCGGGACTCCGTCGCTGCCAGCAAGGAAGAAAGCGAGGCCGAGAAGGACGATCTCGCGTCGATACAATTAAGCCTCGAGGTCGAACTGGCGCGCACCTGGCTCGACTTGCGCGGCGACGATCAGCAGATCAAACTGCTCGAAGACACAATCGACGCGTATCGAAAGGCGCTCGACCTGACGCGCAAGCGGCACGACGGCGGCGTGGCATCGGCGCTGGACGTTGCACGCGCAAGCACGCAGCTGTCGTTCGTTCGGTCCGATCTCACGCAGGTCCAGGCCAAACGCGCGCTGCTCGAGCATGCGATCGCTGTGCTGGTCGGCGCCTCGGCATCGGACTTCGCCCTTGCGCCGGGGGTTGGGCCGGTACCGCTGCCCGCAATTCCGGCAGGAGTGCCCGCCGAGTTGCTGCAACGCAGGCCCGATGTCGCAGCGGCCGAGCGCCGGGTAGCGGCGGCTAATTCGAAGATCGGCGTGGCGCGCTCGGCTTACTTCCCGTCGCTCACACTCAGCGCGCAGGGCGGCTTTCAAAGTTCGGTCTACTCGGATCTGCTCGGTTTGCCGAGCTCGTACTGGGCACTCGGCCCCGCGCTCGCGGTCTATCTGTTCGACGGCGGCAAGCGGCGAGCGCAAGTCCAATCCGCCGAAGCGGCGACGGCCGAGGCGGGCGAACGTTACCGCAGCGTGGTCCTCGCGTCCTTCAGGCAGGTGGAAGATGATCTGACATTGCTTGCGCAACTTGGCATAGCGACGACCGAGCAACAACAGGCCGTGGACGCGGCCGACCTGTCGGTCGATCTCGCGCTGTCGCGCTATCGTCGGGGTGCGGTCAGCTATCTTGAAGTAGTCGATGCGCAAACCGCCGCGCTCGCGGCTAAACGCGGCGAAATAGAAATCAGGACCCGGCAGCTCGATGCGAACGTCGACCTCGTCCGTGCGCTCGGCGGCGGCTGGCGCGTCGACGACGTCGACTCCGTCAAGACTACGCCGATGGCATCGGCGCCGTAATGCGATAAAGCTCAGTTCGTCGACTGCTCCACGCCAGGACAAGAACGTCGCACGACAACATTTCACTCGCGCTTGCGTCGGCCTTCGCGGGCAGCATGAATATTTTCGTAACAATATGAAGGCCATCCGTCAGACTCATGGCGACATCCCTGCTTCGCGCGCCGAACTGATATAGCATGATGCGCTCCAGATAAGAGCAGATTTTTGCGCAGCCGGAAGCCGTTTTTCGAAAGGTGCATCGATTGGATATCGCCGATCTCAAGGTCTTTGAAGCAGTTGCCCGTCTCGGCAGCATGAATCGGGCGGCGGTCGAATTGCATACCGTGCAGTCGAACGTTACCGCGCGAATCCGTTCGCTCGAACGCGAGGTCGGCGTGCCGCTGTTTCAAAGACACGTTCACGGCGTCAGCATGACACCTGCAGGACAGCGCATGCTGCCGTACGCCGCGCGCATGGCGAAGCTGCTTGCCGACGCAAAAATGGCGGCTGTGGACGATGGCCCGCCCAGCGGCAACCTGAACCTCGGAACACTCGAAACGACCGCTGCCATACGCCTCGCTCCGGTCCTCGGAACGTTTACACGGATGTACCCGAGGGTAAGGTTATCGTTGGCCACCGGCACCACCTCCGGGCTTACGCGCGATGTGATCGAGTGCCGGCTCGATGGTGCATTCGTCGCCGGTCCGCTTGACTACCCAGACCTCTTCACCGAGGCAGTCTTTCGCGAAGAGCTGGTACTGGTGAGCTCGTGCGCGATACGTTCGCTCGATGCGCTATCGACCGTTCCGGATCTGAAGCCGATTGTGTTCCGGCTAGGCTGCTCATACCGTCAGCGGCTTGAAGCGCTGCTCGCCGATATGGGAATCTTCGTTTCCGCACCGCTCGAGTTCGGTTCAATCGATGCAATCGTCACCTGCGTCGCCGCGGGCGTAGGCGTCACACTTCTGCCACGATCGGTTGTGTCGGCAAACGCCAACCATAACCAGCTGTCCGTGCACACGCTCCCTGGCGGCAGAGGCATCGTCGAGACGCTTTTCATCCGCCGGCGCGACTCATATGTCTCCAGCGCAATGCAGTCGTTTATCGACGTCGCGCGTTCGGAACTCGGCGTACGAATGGCCGCGGCGTGACGACCCTGCAAGGCTTCGACACGAGTCACCGGAAGCCATCCAGCAATCTCCGTTTCAGATATCCCCATCGCAACAAACCGCCATTGACCGAACGAGAAGCTTGTTAAGCTATTCGCACGCGTTCGCTCAACAATCCATGCATTTGGCGTCCCACGAGCAAGCTTCGCCGACGGCGACCGAATCGCCGGGCTTCGAGCGATAACGCGGGCGGCCTTTTGACTTTTAGCGGCGAGGTGTCGATGGACGAGCTCCAAATGTTGAGAGCCTTTATTGCGGCTACGCAGCACCGGAGCTTCAGTAGGGCTGCCGAGTCGCTCGGCGTAACGACCGGTGCGATTTCCAAGGCGGTCTCCAAACTCGAAGATCGCATCCAGACGCGATTGCTGCATCGAACGACGCGTTCGATCACCCTGACCGATGCTGCGCTCGCCTACTATCAGAGTTGCAGCAGGCTCATCGAGGAACTCGACGAGGCGCATCGACGCATCATGCGACAACGAGAGGTCGACAGCGGCCGGTTGCGCCTCGCCGTTCATCACGGGCTTATCAGTCCGGTGTTTTCGCGGTTTATATCGGACTACCATTCGATAGCGCCCAACGTCAATCTTCAGGTTTCCGTCAAAAGTGGCGCAGTCAATCTGTACGACGGCCAGTTCGATATGGCCATGGTGCCGGCAGCCCTCGTTGATCAGCAAGGCGTCATTCGGCGCACACTCTACCGGTCCGCTAGCGTACTCGTCGCGTCGCCGGGTTACCTCGATAAATGGGGGACACCGAAACGATTGGCCGACCTCTCTGCCCACTATCTTTTGATTCACCCCGACCTGCGTCAGAACGGTTCCAATTCGGCCGAACTGTACGAAGACGAGCGTGCGGCGAGCGTTGTTCCCATGTCTTCGATCGACGCTGACGAGGTGTCGCTGCGCGCCGCTGCGCTCGCCGGATTAGGCATCGCCACATTGCCCGAAGCGATGCTGCACGAAGATTTGTCGGTCGGCACGCTCGTGCCGGTTCTTCCACACTGCTGCGCACGCAACCCGGCCGGCGAAATCTGCCTTTTCTACTCCGATCGGGAACTGCTGCCGGTGCGCTCCAGAACCTTCGTCGACTTCTGCGTCGAATTCTTCAGAGAGGGCGGCCTGTATGCGCGCACCGGCGAAGCGGACGCGGCGGCGCTCGGGAAAGACGATGCCGCTCTCTGCCGACCGACACCGTCGGACACCGCGAAGCTCGCCGGGTGAATCGGGACATGCCTTTCAATCCGAATAGTCAGGAACCCGTATGCGACGTGCAGCGACCAGCGCAACGATGACACCGGTGTTCAACGTCTGGTGGGGTGCGCTGGCGGGCATGTGTTCGAGTCTGGTGGGGATCGGCCTCGCGCGTTTCGCATACACGCCGCTGCTGCCCGCGATCATTGCCGCCCACTGGTTTGCAGCGTCGACCGCTGCTTACCTCGCTGCAGCAAATCTGGGCGGATATCTGGCCGGGGCGTTGGCGGGCGGATGGCTCTCGAGGCGTGCCGACTCTACCCTTGTGCTGCGCACGATGATGCTTCTGGCGAGCGCCTCGTTTTTTGCCTGCTCCGTGCCGGTCTCTTTTTCATGGTTCTTTGCATGGCGCTTCGCATCGGGCCTGTCAGGCGGTGCGCTGATGGTGTTGGCCGCACCGACGATCCTTTCTCATGTGTCCTCGTCGCGCCGCGGATTCGTCGGCGGAGCGATATTCAGCGGTATCGGTCTCGGTATCGCGGCATCGGGCACCATCGTGCCGGCGCTGCTGCGCGAAAGCCTCGCCGAAACGTGGATCGGCCTCGGCGTCTGCGGGCTGTTGCTCACCGTCGTGGCATGGCATGGCTGGCCGAAGCCGCACTCGAGCACAAACGCATCCACCATCTCCCAGCAGTCGGCACAGCAACCGAAACACGCTGCTTCCCGCCGGCGGCCGCATGGACGCACTGTCACCCCTCTGGCGTTGCGCGCGTTGTACGCCGAGTACGCGTTGAATGCGGCGGGGCTGGTTCCGCACATGATCTTCCTGGTGGATTTCGTCGCGCGAGGGCTCGGCAAGGGGCTCGATGCGGGCGCGCAGTATTGGGTGATGTTCGGCCTGGGCGCGATTCTCGGGCCGCTGATTACCGGACATATCGCCGACCGCGTGGGGTTCGGTCCCGCGCTGCGCGGCGTACTGGTGCTGCAGATCGTCACGGTTGCGTTGCCCGCGTTCGATCCGGGCACCGTCGCGCTCATCGTCTCGAGCGTGCTCGTCGGCGCGGCCGTGCCGGGCATCGTGCCGCTCGTTCTGGGCCGCCTGCACGAACTGCTGGCCCACCATCCGGCCGCGCAGAAGCGCGCATGGAGTACCGCGACGACCTGCTTCGCAACGATTCAGGCGGCCGCGGCCTATGGCCTGTCCTATCTGTTCGGACACGACGGCGGCAACTACCGCATTCTGTTTGTGATTGGCACCGCGGCGCTTATTCTGGCGCTCGCGGTGGATCTGTGCTCACTGCTGTTCATCCGGCCGCGAACGCCGGCCCAATAGGGCAGCCACAGTCGATTTTCGTCACAACCCGGAGCGGCTGTATGGCTTCGTACCCTATCGCGAATACACAGAAGTAAAGGGCCATCCGATCAAGATGCAATTGACTCTCGCGACACGAATAGCGTGAGGGTGCTGTGTGTTATCGCCAATGAATTGCAGCGGTACGTCACGACACATCACCCATGTTTGCGGATCGCACCGGCGAACACGCGAGGAATTTCATGCCCAACAGTCTGGAAAGAATCAAGCACGTCGTTGTTGTCATGTTCGAGAATCGTTCTCTCGATACGATGCTCGGATGGCTCTACCCGGATGGCGATTTGCCGCAACGGGTGCTGCCCCCCGGCAGTTCGCCGGCTTTCGACGGCCTGCGCGCCGATTTCTCCAATCCGTCGCGTTCAGGAAATCGAATCTTTGTCACGGGCTCCGTGTCGAATACGCGCGTGCCGGACCCCGATCCGCAGGAGACTTTCTGCAACGTCGATGCGCAGATATTCGGACCACAAGACGGCATTGCGCCGCCCCTGCCGCCGATGCAAGGTTTCGTCCTCAACTACGAGACGACGTCGACGCGAGATGCGGGCCAGGTCATGCAAGGCCATAGCCCGATACAGGTGCCCGTGCTGTCGTCGCTGGCTCGCGCGTATGCGGTAAGCGACGCCTGGTTCGCCTCGGTACCGAGCCAGACCTGGCCCAATCGCGCGTTTGCGCACGCAGGCACATCGAACGGTCACGTCAACAACGACACCTTTGCGCGCAACCCCGGAACCCGAGGCTTGCCCGATCCGCTGGAATGGAATGTGAGGACCATCTTCAATGTGCTCGAAGACGCCGGTATTCCTTGGGCCATTTATCACGACACGACCGTCGTGCCGTCGCTCACGCGCACCATGTTCCCGCAGCTGTGGCACGACTCGCTGTCGCCGCGCTTCAAGCGCTTTTCCGCATTCGTCGATGCATGCGCGACGGGTTCGTTGCCGGCATACTCGTTTGTCGAGCCGAGCTTCCTGATCGATCCGACCGATCAGCATCCGCCGCACAACGTGAGTGCCGGCGACCACTTTCTCTATCGCATATGGAAAGCAGTCAGCACCTCGCCCGCATGGCGCGAGACGTTGCTGCTCATCACGTTCGACGAGCACGGGGGCACCTTCGATCACGTGTTGCCGCCCGCCAATGCGACACCGCCCGACGCCGCGAGCCAGAGCGGCGACGACGGGTTTGGCTTCGACCGCTTCGGCATACGCGTTCCGGCCGTGCTCGTCTCTCCGTATATCGAACGAGGCACGGTATTCCGCTCTCCGATCGCCACGCCTTACGATCACACATCGGTCCTCGCGACACTGCGCGACTGGCTCGCGATTCCATCGGCACAGATGCTGACGAGCGCGCGAATCGCGCAGGCACCGACGCTCGCACAGGTCCTGACACTCGAGACGCCGCGCGACGACCTGCCCGGGATTTCGGTGCCATTCGACGTGTTCGAGCATCCGTCGCCAGGCGAACCGATCAACGATCTGCAGATGAGCCTCGTGACCGGCACTGCGCGACGCCTGGGGCTCGACCCGAACGTCGTCGGCTCCCTGATGAATACACGCGCCGATGCGGCAGGTTTCTTCAACGGTATGGCAAGGCAACGCAAGCCCACCGGCGAATGACGCGCGCACGCGCACGCGCGCGCGAAGTTAGCGTCATACGCGCTCGTTTCAGGTTGCGCAACCAGGAGGCGCAACCTCAAGTCGACCGTCACGCGTAAGGCTTGTCGCGTTCAAACCAGCCTTCACGCGTTGCAAGCCGCAGGTTGAACGATGGGAAATCCAGTTCTTCCAAAGTGTCCAGAAATTGCGACTTCCCCAGAGTGTTTTATTCACGAAGGATACGTTCATCAGGCTCTTACCGCTTGTCACTACGTGAGGAATCGCATGCAGTGGGTACACGATTGCGTGGCCAAGGCACTGCGTTGGTGGTTCGATCACCGGATCTCCGGTGAAGCGATTCTTGATGGAGATGAACTGTTCCCGAATTCCAGGATGCTCACATCGAACTGGAAGAAAATAAGTCTCGAAGCATCGCGGACGATGCGGCGTTTGCACCATATTCCCCGCTTTCATGAGGCCGTCCCTGCACAGCAGGACATTTCGGCGAGTGACGACTCCGATTGGCGCATCTTCATCATGCGGGCCTACGGCGTGACGATCTTCAGAAATCTGGCGCAGTGCCCAACTGTCGCTGATTTTCTGGAAAAGTCACCAGATGTGCTTTCGGCATCCTTCTCGATTCTCGGACCGGGAAAGTCCATCCCAGCGCATAGAGGTCCATTTAGAGGCGTGTTGCGGGGCTATCTCGTCCTGAGCATGCCCACTCATGGCGACGGCACGCCGGCTGCCGTGCTGACAATCAACCGCAGTGAATATCGCCTGCACGAGGGCGAATTTCTTTTGTGGGACGACACATTCGAGCACGCGGTTCGAAATGAGAGTAGCGAATATCGAGTCGTTTTGTTGCTGGACATAAAGCGTCCCAATATGGCGTTAGATCTGCGGGCGATCTCGAGTATCGTCATGTTTAGTGTCCGTTTATCGATTTACGGGATGCGCTGGGTGAGCGGCCTTCGCACCGCTATTCGTGCCGCCGGTAAGGTTCGCGACGGGATGCGCAGCGACTGAAGATATCAATGTTTTTCGGCACGAGCGGCCCGCTGCCCGAGCGCACGCTGGGACTCCAACTTACCAGGTACTCGCGCTCTTTAGATGAACCGCAACGCCCAGGGCGCCGCGCCGCCGATCAGGGCACGGATGACAATGCCCCCGAGCGACCAGTGCCTGTTCTTTACTCCAGTTCCTGCAACTGCTGATGCAATACCTCGACGCGTTGCAGATGCGCGCTGCCGCGCTCGCGCAGACGTTCGGCCACCAGCGAGCAGATCAGATTGACGATGGCGGCGATCCCCGCCACGCTGTCGAACAGCATCATGCCGTCGGTATGGCAGCGGATCACCCATCGTGCGAGACGCGCCGGCTTGCCCGCAATCACGTCCGACACGTAGAGCGTGCTTACGCCCGCTTCGGCCAGCGCTGCCATCACCAGTTCGACGGCAGGCACCCGCCGGCGCAAGCCGATGACGATCGCGACGTCTTTCGCGCCGAGATCGCCGACGTACTCCGCGATCGTGTCGCCCGGCGCGGGAAGCACGATCACGTCGCCGCGCACCTGCACCAGCTCGCGGCGGATCATCGTCGCAATCGTGTGACTATGCCGGTAGCCGATGATCACCACCCTTCGCGCGCTCGCGATACCGCTCACCGCCTCCCCCAGCATCTGCCTGTCGAGCGACCGGTAGGTGCTGGCAAGATTCGTCACCTCGTGCTTCAGGTGCGCCTCCACCACTTCGTCGAGCCCGCCGTTCGCTTCTTTCCTTCCCCTCTCCTGCATATAGAGCGGCGAGCCGCCCATGAGCGCCGCCTTCGCCGTCTCGCGCGCATCGTCGTATGACGCGTAGCCCAATTTCTGAAAAAAACGCGTAGCGGTCGCCTTCGACACCTGTGCGCTCGCGGCCAGTTCCGTTGCGGTCAGCATCGCCAGTTGGCCCGGCGCGCTCAGGATCACGTCCGCGAGCCGCTGATCGATCTCCGACAACTGGTCGTAGCGCTCGGCAATCCGGCTTTCTATCGATACCGAACGCCGGTTCTTCTTCGTCTGTGTTGCAGCCATGAATGCTCGATAAAGACAGGGTGGATACGCAACGGCACAAATCGGCACGAATCGGCCGCGGCAACGCCAGGCGTTTGTCGCGGTGCAGGATCGCACCATCCCGGTGCCGCCCGCATGCGCTGCACGGCTGTCGTGCGTCGATGCGGCAAGCCGTCGCGCTCATTCTGGCACAGCCTACCCGATTACTGAAACTCCTGTTTCTTAACACTACCTTTAGAATCATACGTTTCACACGATAAATTCGTGAAACAGGTGTTTCTCACGCGAAGCTGGTACGGATCATGCCTTTCCACTACGTCGTTCACACACCACCACTACGGAGCCAACCCGATGTCACTGCCGCGCCTCACCCGTATCGTCCTCGCTGCTCTCGTCCCGGCCGCCGCGCTGTTGCATGCCGTGACGTCGCACGCCGACACGCTCGACGACATCAAGAGCCGCGGCAAGATGATCGTCGCGATCGACCCGACCTTCGCCCCGTACGAATACACCGATGCGAGCAACGCGATCGTCGGTTACGACCCTGCCATTCTGGCGGCCGTGGCCAAACGTCTCGGCGTGACAATCGAATATCAGCGCATGGCGTTCAGCGGCATCATCCCCGGCCTGCTCGCGCATTCGTTCGATATGGAAGGCTCCGCGCTCAACGTCACGGCGGAACGCGCAAAGCGCATCGCCTACGTGGTGCCCACCAGCAAGACCGTGAACGGCGCACTGGTGCGCCTCGACTTCAAGAAGATTGCTGCGAAGCCCACGCCCGAATCGCTCGCCGGCATGACGGGCGCCGTCAAGACCGGCAGCGCGCCGGAGTCGATCCTCAAGCAGTTCAACGAAACGCTGAAGAGCAGGAACCTCGCGCCGATCAACATCCTGAGCGTGGATAGCGTGGACCAGACGGTCGCCGCGCTAATGACGCGCCGCGCCGACTTCGTGTTCGACGATCTCACCGTGCTCGCGGGCGTCGTCAGGCAGAACCCCGGCAAGATGAAGCTGACGGGCGAACTCGGACCTTCGCAATGGATTTCGCTCGCCACGCGTCCCGAGGACACACGCCTGAACAAAGCCATCAGCGACGAGATTCTCGCGATGAAGAAGAGCGGCGAACTGGCCCGTCTGCAAAAGCAGTACCTCGGCGTGACGTTCGATACGCCGTCGGCCGATTTCATTCCTGCTCAGTGAGGCGGGCGGCATGAGCGAACCCATTCTCGCGCTAACGGTGAAGGCCGGCCACGGCCGCGCCTTCCAGGTCAAGGCCGGCCAGTTTCTGACGATCACGGACGTGGAAGGCCAGCAGGCCGCCGACTTCGTGGCGGTGGTTCAGGACGACATGAGCGAAAAACTCTCGCCGGTTCATACGCGCCGCCAGTTGCGCTCGCTGTTCTTCGACGTGGGCGACTCGCTGTACTCGTCGCTCGGCCGCCCGCTGCTGCGCGTCGTCGAGGATACCGTGGGCATTCACGACGCGAACGTCCCCGCATGCGACGACACGCGTTTCACGGTCGATTTCAACGTGACCGGCCATCGCAACTGTCTCGACAACATGCACTCGGGCCTGGCACTGCACGGCCTGTCGCCGTTCGACGTACCCGAGCCGTTCAACCTGTTCCAGAACGGACCCGTCACGCCGGATCGCCGCATGCAGGTGACCGACCCTACCAGCAATGCGGGCGATCGCATCACGTTCGAGGTACTCGAAGATCTGCTGTGCGCGGTCTCGTCGTGCCCGCAGGACATCATTCCGGGCAACGGCCTGCGCGTGACCGACATCGCGATCTCCGTCCACGCGGCGCCTCCGTCCGCTCTTTGCTCCGCGTAACGCACCGACACCATGCTTCTACTCAAAGACACCCCCGCCCGCGAGCCGCTCGCGCCAACCCGCGTCGTCGTGCCGGCCGGCGAAAGCCGTTCGATCGACGTCAAGGCTGGCCAGATCCTGCGCATCGAAGCAAAGGAAGCGGGCGCAGTCGCATCGATCTTCGCATTCAGCCGCGGCAATCCGGACATCTTCATGTCCGTGCATCACACGCGCGTGTTCAGCAATTCGTACGTCCTCCAGGCCGGCATGCGGATCGTCAGCAACCGCCGCCGCGCGTTGCTGGTGCTCGGCAAGGATACCGTGGGCCGTCACGACCTGCTGCTGCCCGCATCGACCACCGCCTATCTGGAAGCGAACGGCTACACCGGCCAGACCGGATGCGTGGAATCGGTTGCCATGATCGTCGCGAAAGAAGGCCTCACGCCGCCGAAGCTGCCCGATCCAATCAACCTCTTCATGCACGTCGACCTGCATCAGGACGGCAGCATCGAGCCGCAACCGAACGCCACGCGAGCGGGCGACTTCATCGCCTGCCGCGTGGTCGCGGACCTGGTGTTCATCGTCTCGGCCTGTTGCACCGGCATTCCCGGCAACGACAAGCCCGGCATGCTGGAGCTCGCGACGGCGGAAGAACTGATCGAGCTGTAACCTCGAGGACAACTGCATGTGGCTCGACCCTCAGGTCATTCAAAGCGCGCCGTCCCTGCTGAACGGCTGGCTCGTCACCGTCGAGCTGACCCTGTTCGGCGCGGCGGCCAGTCTCGTGTGCGGCCATCTGGCGCTGGCCATGCAACTCACGCGCTTTGCGCCGCTCGGCTGGCTCGCGCGCCTGTACATCAGCTTCATGCGCGGCACGCCCTCGCTCGTGCAGTTGTTCATGGTGTTTTTCGCGCTGCCGTTGATCGGCCTGGGCGGCAAGCCGATGCTGGCCGCCGCGCTCACGCTCGGCCTCAACAGCGGCGCTTACACGGCAGAGATCCTGCGCGGCAATCTGCGCGTGGTGACGCGTGGGCAGCTCGAAGCCGCGACGGCGATCGGCATGGCGCCGTGGCGCATCGCGTTGCGGATCGCGTTGCCGCAGATACTGAAGGCGAGCGTACCCGCGCTCGTCAACGAGTTCACGATCCTGCTGAAGACCACGCCGCTCGCTTCCGTGGTCGCCGTCACCGAGTTGACCTACGCCGGGCAGATGGTGATCGCGCGAATCTACACGTCTACCCAGATCATGCTCCTCGTCAGCGTCGGCTATCTCGCCGTGGTGTTGCCGGTGATCGCGCTCGGCCGCCGTCTGCAACGTGCGCCGTCCGCACGGACTGCAGGGACCACTGCGATGCGAGGCGCCTGACATGAGGTTCGATCCCGGTGTCCTCGCGGGCTATGTGCCGCTGCTGCTCGGCGGCTTCGTCGACACGATCTGGCTGTGTGTTCTCAGCGCGATTCTGGCCGGCGTGCTTGCCATGGCCCTGATCGTCGGCCGGCGTTGCGCACCGCGTGTGCTTGTCGTGCTGATCGACATGTACATCACGCTCACGCTCGCGCTGCCTCTGCTCGTGCTGCTGTACGTGACGTTCTACGTATTGCCCGATTTCGGCCTGCTACTGCCCGCGCCGGTGGCCGGCGTGGTGACGCTCGCCATCTACTACGCACCTTACGTCGCGCAGGTGATCGAGGCGGCCATCGGCGCGGTGCCGGCCGGCACGATCGAGGCCGGTGTCGCGCTCGGCATGCCACCGCTCGCGATCGCGCGGCGCATCGTGGCGCCGCAGGCGCTGCCCCTTCTGCTGCCGGCGCTGACCGGTCTGCTGATCGGTCTTTTCAAGGACTCGGCGCTGCTCTCCGTGATTTCGGTGCACGAGTTCATGTTTGTCGCCAAGGGCGTGGTGTCTGAAACCTACGCGCCGCTCGAAGTCTATTTCGCAGTGGCGCTCGTCTACTGGGCGGCGACGGCGGCGCTCGCGCACGCCACCCGCCACTGGGAACGCCGCATTGCACGCAGCCATGGCCTCGTGCCTGAACGCTAAACACCTATGAATTCGAACTCGTCTCCTGCCCTGCGCGCCCGAAACATCGTCAAGTCGTTCGGCATGCAACGCATTCTCGACGGCGTAAGCCTCGACGTCGCGCGCGGCGAAGTGGTCTGCATACTCGGGCCGTCGGGTTCGGGCAAGTCCACGCTGCTGCGCTGCCTGAACTGGCTCTCGCCGCCTGACTCCGGCGAGGTGTGGATCGGCGGCGAACGCGTCGGTCTGCGCGAGGACGCCGCGGCGCGTCCCGAGCACGAGATTCGCGCGCAACGCAGCCGGATCGGCATGGTGTTTCAAAGCTTCAACCTGTGGCCGCACATGAGTGCACTTGAAAACGTGATGGAGGGTCTGCTCTGCGTCAAGCGCATGTCGCGCCTCGAAGCCAGCGACATCGCGGTGGAGGCGCTACGCCAGGTCGGCCTGTCCGGCAAGCACGCGGCGATGCCCGCGAAGCTCTCGGGCGGCCAGCAGCAGCGCGTGGGCATTGCCAGAACGCTCGCCATGGCGCCCGAAGTCATTCTGTTCGACGAGCCGACCAGCGCGCTCGATCCCGAACTCGTCGGCGAAGTGCTCGCTGTGATGCGTGGGCTCGCGGGCGGCGCGACGACCATGATCGTCGTCACGCACGAAATCGGCTTTGCGCGCGAGGTGGCCGACCGCATCGTCTTCATGGACGGCGGCAAGATCGTCGAGATGGGGCCGCCCGCGCAGGTCATCGATCACCCTTCGTCGGCGCGTCTGCGCCAGTTCCTTCACCGTTCTACACCGCAAGAGTCCCGCTCATGACCTCCTCTCCTTCCCCTTTCACCGTACCCGCCGGACACGGCAAGGCAGTTCGTCTCCAGGCGGGCCAGGCCGTCAGGGTGGTCAATACGCACGGCACCCAGGTCGTCGATTGCTGGGCCTGGAACGCGTATGACCTCTCCGAGTACATGTGCATGGAGACGACGCGTGTCTGGAACCAGCGACTCAATCCGGTCGTGGGCGACAGCTTCGTCACCAACCAGCGTCATCCGATCCTGACGGTAGTCGAAGACACGACGCCCGGCGTCCACGACACCTTTATGGCCGCGTGCGACCGCAAGCGCTACGAACTGCTTGGTGCGCGCGGCTATCACCGCAACTGTTGCGACAACATGTTCGAGGGCATGTTCGAACTCGGCGTGACGCCGCCGCGTCCCAACCTCGCGTCGTTCAACATCTTCATGAATATCCGCGTGCAGCCGGACGGCATCACGCTGCACACGCTGCCCACCGTCACCCGGCCCGGCGAGTACATCACGCTGCGCGCGGAGATGGACTGCTTCGTGGCGTTTTCCGCGTGTCCGCAGGACATCGTGAAAATTCAAGGCCAAGGCGACAACACGCCGAAGCCCGTCGACATCGTCGTGCTCGACGATTTCCATTCCGACCTGCCCGGCACTCAGACGTGGGTCCCGGCAACCTGATCCCATACCACCAATAGCCATGGCAATTCCGACTATTCCCGACGACGCGCCCGTCTTCGCGCGCCGCGGCATCAATCTGGCCGACCCGCGTCTCGGTGCAAAGGCCGTACAGACCAGCGACGATTTCTTCGCTCCCATAGCGCGCATGCTGAACCCGGAGCCGGCCGTTTTCGTCCCCGGCAAATACGACGACAACGGCAAGTGGATGGACGGCTGGGAATCACGGCGCAAGCGCGTGAGCGGCTACGACCATTGTGTCGTCAAGCTGGGCGTGGCCGGCACGCTCGCAGGCGTCGATATCGATACGAGCCATTTCACCGGCAACTATCCGCCGGCGGCGTCGTTGCAGGCGTGTATGTCGGCAGACGACGTGCCGCCAACCGACACGGTCTGGACCGAAGTCCTGCCCTCGGTGGCATTGCGCGGCCACGCCCACCATTTCCACGCGATCGCTGCGGGCGACGCTGTCTACACGCATGTCCGCCTGAACATCTATCCGGACGGCGGCATCGCGCGCTTGCGCGTGTATGGCCGCCCAAGTGCTGTATTCGAAGCGGCCGTCGAAACCGACCTCGCTTCGGCAATGCACGGCGCGCGCGTCGTCGCTGCGAACGACGAGCACTTCGGCCTTGCTTCGAATCTGCTGTTGCCGCATCGCGCGGTGAACATGGGCGAAGGTTGGGAGACGAAACGGCGCCGCGAGCCGGGCAACGACTGGTGCATCGTCGAACTCGCGAAGCCTGGGCGCATCGCGCGCATCGTCGTGGATACCGCTCACTTCAAGGGCAACTTCGCAGATCGCTGTTCGCTGCAGGGCGCGAGCGTGACAGGCGGGACGGACGAATCGCTGGTCACACAGTCGATGTTCTGGCCGGCGCTCCTCGCCGAACGGTCCTTGCAGATGGATCATGCGCACACGTTCGCGCCGGACGCAGCGCCGCTCGTCACGCACGTACGTTTCAACATATTCCCGGATGGCGGCGTCTCGCGCCTGCGACTCTTCGGCCGCGCCGAAGGGTCGCGGCCGGAGGCGAGTTTCGCCGGAATTTCCTGAGCGACTCCGATTGGCCGGGATGCGGCCGGTAACGGACATAGTTGCGCGTCGTCCGGCAGCTGCCGTTTTCACGCTTATCTGCCCCGGCGACGGCCCTTGTCATGCACCACCCGAGCGTGAACATCGCCCGCCTCAAAAGCCCTTACGCGCATTGTCGTGTTGGCGCCGCGAGCGCTACACTGACGCCACTGCCGGTCCACGCGACGGCTCGTGTGCACCAGGCTGTCGATCGGTATCGGGAAATGGACGGTGAACCGCCCGCGCGACATCTGCGAAGCAACGTCGACAGCCGGCCTCGGTCGACGGACACCTTCAACCGCCGCCCCTTCGGGCCGGACAACGACCAGGAGACCAGCGATGCAAAACGACAGACCGCCTCCGCCGCGCGTGTCATACGTGAAAGGGATCCGGATCGGCGGCTCCGGATGGTTCGGCCGATTGCTGGCGCTCGTCATGGGCGCGATCATGCTTGTCGCGGCCGCGCTTGTCTCGGTGGTGCTGCTCGCCGTGCTGTTCGCTGTGGGTACGATCGTTGTCGGCTATCTCTGGTGGAAGACGCGCTCGCTGCGCCGGCACGCGCGTGCGTTTGGGGACGACGGTCGCACCGTCGACGTCGAAGTCGTGCAGGAAAGCTCGCCGCACGACGATTCCGCGAAACGCTAACCCTCGTTCACGCGTGCCCGCGCGGCTTGCTCGTGCGACGAGACCGCCGTGCATGTCGACGCCGCGCCGCACTGCCCGTTTTTTTTGTCCTCTTAGAATGAGGCGCGCGGCCCACCGCTGCCGCGCATTCCCCTTACTCGCCAGGAGGCAGACATGATTTCCAGCCGCGCGCAGGTCACTGAAATGATCGTCGCCGCAAGAGTTCGCAAAGGCATCAAATGGGCCGACATCGCCAACGAAGTGGGCTTGTCAAAAGAGTGGACGACGGCGGCGTGTCTTGGTCAGATGACCTTCGACAAAAAGCAGGCCGAGACAGTCGGCAAGATGCTCGATCTGCCCGATGAAGCCGTTGCATGGCTTCAGATCGTCCCTTACAAGGGTTCGTTGCCGACGCCGATACCGACAGACCCCTTGATTTACCGCTGGTACGAGGTCGTCAGCGTGTACGGCACGACGATCAAGGAACTCATTCACGAGGAGTTCGGCGACGGCATCATGAGCGCAATCGACTTTTCGATGGACATCCAGCGCGAAAGCGACCCGAAGGGCGATCGGGTCAACGTGGTTCTGTCCGGCAAATTTCTGCCGTATAAAACCTATTGAGCGCGCCTGGATCGGCCGCTGCCCGGCCGCATGCCGGTCCGGTCACGCTTTTATCGCGCCACTCGCGCGCATTGGATTGACGCCGCAGGCTTTTTTGAGCGTAGCGCCGAAGAGCACCCAGAGCGCGAGCGATCCTGTCGAAACAGCGCCCAGCACGAGAAAGGCGCTCGCGTATCCGAAATGCTGTGCGAGTACGCCGCCCAGCGCGGGACTCAGAGCGGCCCCTGCGCCCTGCAGACTCATGACGACGCCTTGCCCGACATTGACCCGGCCCGTTCCTCGCAGCAGCCGCACCACCAGCGCGGGCACCGCGACGCTCTGAAGCCCCGCGCCGATGCCGTCGAGCGCCTGAACTGGCCATACGCCCCACGCCGCAATGAACATCGCAGCAGCCATAGCGCGCAGCGGCAGCGCGAGGAAACTGATCAGGATCACGCCCCAGTAGCCGATTCGATGAATCAGGCGATTGGCAAAACATGCCGCGACGACCATCACGAGTTGCGCAACCACGATGGTCTGAGCGGTAAAGGCGCTCGGCTCCGCCTCATGCGCCGCGACGACCGCGAGGCCGTAAAGCGGCAGCATCGCCGCATTGCCCAGATGAAACATCGCAAGCGAAGCAGCAAGCAACAGCAAGGGCCGGCAGGTCAACAGAACGCGAAACCCGCTCGCATGTTCATGCTCGCGGTTCGGCTCTGCCGGCGTCGACCTGCCTAGACCGCGCGCACTGTCGTGATCGATTGCGTCGCGGCGGATCAGCAGCGTCGAGATTACCGTCAGCAAACCGGACACGCCGGCGAGGGCGAACACCGCCCCGAATCCATATCGCCATCCGAGCCAGCCCGAGAGCGCTGCTCCGACTACGTTGCCCGCGTGATTGGCCACCTGATTACGGCCAAACTGCCGGTCGAAGCCGTTTTCGCGAACGATGCCGAGCGTCGCGCCGGCCACCGCGGGACCGAGCGCCGCGCCCGTCACAGCAGTGAAGATCTGCGACGCGGCCACCATCCAATAACCGTGCGAGACCCACAGCACGAGCGACGCGAGCGTCGTCATCACGCCTGCGATCACGATAATGCCGCGCTTGTGACGGGTGGCATCGACGAGCGCACCCGCGGGGGAAGTCGCGAGCATGCCCGCGATACCGCCCAGCGTCATGACCGTGCCGATCGACTCGGGATGCCAGCCGTGCGCCTGGAGAAAGACACCGAGGAACGGCCCAATGCCTGCCTGCACGTCGGCCATGAAAAAATTCAACCCTTCGAGCGCGTACACGGGGTTCATGCGTCACCCATGGCTCTCAGGCAGTCTGCGGCGCGTCGACGAGTTCGGCTATTTCATCGACCTCGATCGTGCGCCCGTGCCGGTTCTTCACGCCGTGGCCCCAGGCATGAACGTGCGCACCCGGGCTCAGATAAGCGGCCAACTGCGCGGCAGCATGGGGCGGCATACGCAGCGACGTGCCGTCGTCCAGCAGCGCGCCGCGCAACTCCCCTTTCGGGCCAAAGAGCGAAAGGACCACTTCGCCGCATGCGTCCATCGGTTTGCGCGCGACGTGTGGCCGGTGATGCTTCGCGCCGTTGCGATGCGGACCTTCGTCGACAATCAGAACGCCGTTTTTCGCCGTCAGGCAAACGGCGGCAAGCATGTCCGCATCGCGCGGCTTGACGCCGCGAACGCGAACGACATCGCCAAGCGCGACATGACGCGCGAGTCGCTTCGACAAATGCGCAGGGAAGTGAACCTGACGGGACCCGATGACGAGGCCGTCGAGTTCACCGTGTGGATTCAACAGGAAGCGCGTGACTTTGCCGCGCGTCTCCGGAAGGCATGTGGGGTCGATCCAGTGCATTTGCGTTGTCCTGAAAGTGAGCGTGTTTCAAAGGTGTTCCGATGGCCTTGCCTCAAGGCTTGGGCGCAGCGCGGTCATAAAGCGGCGTGAGGTTGCCCGGAGAGCCGAACGCAGTCGCCTGAAGCGCGGTCCCATACTGATTCCGCGTGCCATAGCCTTGCGCCGATACCATCGCGCCCGTGCGCACGAGTGTCGCGAACTGTTGAGCTTCGGGCGGCGCGAGTTTGATCACGGTGCCGTCGGCGAGAATCACGCCGTCGGGTTCGCCACGCGGCGCAGTCGTGACATGCGCCACCTGTCCTTGTGCGCTCAGGCGCGAGAGCCCTTCTCCGCGTGCTGCGCGCGGCAACGGCGCGGCGCCGCGCATCGGCGGCTCGTCGATTACTTGCTGGCCGCTGCGCGTGTCGACGATGCGTTGCGCAGTGAAGCCGCCTCCTTCGTCGCGCCGGCCACTCGCCTCGACGATGTCGCCGCGGCGAACGGCCGAAGTCAGTTGCGTGCCCATATGCGGGGGAAAGCGCACGAGAGCGCCGTCGTCGGTCGTGAAGCCGTCGACATCGCCATCCGGATTGATGAGGAAGCGCGCTACGGTGCCCTGCGTGATCGCGAGCGAAGCCGCATCGGCAGGCGGCGCTGGCTCGGCGCCGGGAGGCGGCGGAGCCGGCAGACCGGGCGGCATCGGAGATCTGGCGAATGGCGGCAAAGCGTCTGCCGCGAGCGGCGGCGGCGGCGTTGCGGCGGACTGAGATTGCGCGGCACAGCCGGCGCTCGCTGCGAGCAAGGCGGCGAGAACGGCGATTCGCAAGCCGGGATAAGGGGGATAACAGGTCGATTGCATGATTCACTCCTTTCGCGTGGCGACGAGTGATCTGCAAGGGCTATGCCATTCGAGAAAAGCCGATGGTTCGGCGCGTTACGCGATAAAGGCGCGCCGGTCTGTCAAGAAATCGGACAGCGCCTGTCCGTTTCCTTGACGGTGCCTCGCTTAGGCCGAAGCCTCGGACATGCCAAGCGCCGCCATGCGCGTATAGAGCGACTGCCGGCTGATACCGAGCCGGCGCGCGGCCTCGGCACGGTTGCCGCCCGATGCCGAAAGCGCATGAACGATCAGCGCACGCTCGAGTTGCGCAATCGCTTGCGGCAGAGGCAGCTCGAGCAGTGTCGAGGGAATCGCGTCATCCCCGCTGTCTGCGCTCGCCGTCAGAAACGCGAAGTCTTCGCGCGTCAGCACCTGCCCGGGCGCAAGCGCACTCGCCCGTTCGATCGCATTGGCAAGTTCGCGCACATTGCCTGGCCATGCGAAGGTCGCGAGCAGGCGCTGCGCATCGGCCGAAAGATGTTTGCGCGCGACATCGGGCGATGCGCCCGCGAGGAAGTGCTCGGCAAGCGGCAGGATGTCGGCCACGCGCTCGCGCAGCGGCGGCATTCGCAACGGGATCACGTCGAGACGAAACAGCAGGTCCTGGCGGAAGGTGCCCGCCTCGACCATCGAAGCGAGATCGCGATGCGTGGCGGCGACCACGCGCACATCGACCGTAACCACCCGGTTCGTTCCCAGCGGCGTGACTTGCCGCTCCTGCAGCACACGCAGCAGCTTCGCTTGCATGGGAAGCGGCATATCGCCGACTTCATCGAGAAAAAGCGTGCCGCCATGCGCTTCTTCGACTCGCCCTCGCCGCTCGCCCTGTGCGCCCGTAAATGCGCCCTTGCCGTGTCCGAAGAGTTCGCTTTCGAGCAACTCGTGCGGAATGGCCGCACAGTTCACCGCGACGAAAGGACCGCTCGCGCGCGCCGACGCGCGATGCAGCACGCGTGCCGCGATCTCCTTGCCGGTACCTGTTTCGCCGGTGATGAGCACCGTCGAATTCGTACCCGCCGCGCGGCCGAGGCGCTTCTGCACTTCACGCATGGCCTCGCTGACGCCGAGCAGTTGCGGCTCGCGCATGTTGACTTCGTCGGCGAACACGCGCGCGACAGGCGTGCCGACCTGCGCCGATAGAATGCGCGCAAGCAGCGCCGCGATTTCGTCGCGCCCGACGGGCTTGGTCAGATGCTCGAAGGCGCCGAGCCGCATTGCGCCGATGGTATTGTCGCTGGTCGCGTGCGCGGTCAGCATCACGACCGGCACGGTCTGCAGCCCCGGCGTCGTGCGCAGCGTCTTCAACACGGCGAGGCCGTCCGCGCGAGGCAAGCGGAAGTCGAGGAAGATACAGTCGGGCGCCGAACGCGCGCGCAACTGCTCGAACGCTTCCTCGCCCGACGTCGCTTCGATCGGCGAGTGGCCGAGGTCTTGCACCGTCTCCGCGAGGCCTTCGCGAAAAGCATCGTCGTCGTCGATGATCAGGATGGTCGCCATGGCAAGTCGATCACAAAGCGCGTCACATTCGAATCTTCCGCAAGATAAGCGCGGCCGCCATGCGCCGACGCAATTTCGCGCACGACCGCAAGACCAAGGCCCGATCCATCCGGGCGGCCCGTCACGAACGGCTCGAAGATCCGCTCCCGCTCAGCCGGGCTCACGCCGGGACCATTATCGACGACTTCTAGCCTGAGCCGTTCGCCCTCTTGCGCCGCCGCGGCATACGCGCGAACCGTCACGGTTCCGCCCGACGGCGCGTGCCTCAGCGCGTTCACGAGAAGGTTGTCGAGCGCGCGCGCCAACTGAGCGGGGTCGAACACTGGCTGCGTCGGCTTCTGCGCGACCTCCACGCGAAGCGCGACGTGCCTCGATTCGGCGCGCGATTCATGCGTGTGAACGATATTGTCGAGCCATACGCGAAGATCGACCTCGCGCGCGCGGACCGTCACTGATTGCGTCAGCGCAAGCAGGCTCGTCACCTGCAACTCGATGCGCCCCACCTGCTCGATGATCGTTCTCAACGCGGCTTCGCGGCGTGCGCCGTCACCCGCAAGCGCGTTTTCGGCCTTCAGTCGCATCGCGCCTGCCGGATTGCGAATTTCATGGGCGATTTGCGCGGCCATCTTCCCCAGTGTGCTGAACCGCTCTGCCTGGGCGAGTTGCCGGTTCAGTGCATCGGCATCGCGCTTGAGCCGCTCGGCCCGCTCGCCATAACGATTGAGCGCATCGACGATCGGGTCCAGATCGCGCTCGCCGACGCGCTCGAGCCGCTTGCCCTGCTCGAATGCACCGTTAGGCGCGAGCGCCGTCTCGAGCAGCGCGAGATTCTGTCTCCATCGTTTGAGCGTCAGTGCCAGAAACAACGCGAGCACGACGATGACAGCGAGCACGCCCGCAAGTATGGCCGTCGCGCGCTCGCCGTACGGTCCAAGCGGCGGGCGAGCGCGCGTGAGCGTCCATGCGAGCAGGTTCGCGTGACGCGGCACGGGGCAGGCCACCGCGAGCACGGCGTCGGTTCCGCTCGACACGATATCGGCCTGTAACTGGCCAGTACTCGATGCGCCTTTTAGCGCACGCAAGATAAGCGGCATCTCGGCTTCGGGAATGTCGCGCTTGACGCCGCTGCCGCCATAGGTCGGAAACGCGTAAGCGATAAAGCCGTGCGACGCATTCGAAGGCGGCTCGCCGGTCCAGAAGCCGCCTTCGATGCCATCGGTCTGGACCAGCACGAGATCGAGCACGGCGTGCATCAGGTCGACGTTGGTTTCGCCGGGCCGTTGCATCGACAGGTCGTAGCGCGACGCGACCGCCGTGCAAGCGGCGGCGGCCTGCTGCTTTGCGGCAACGACGCGCTCGCTTAGCGCCGACGACAACATGAGCCATACCGCGACGCTGAGCAGCCCGCACAGTGCCGCAATCAGAATCCAGAGCGTGAGAAGCTGGGTGGAAAACGACGGTCTCGGCATAAGAGATCATGAGCGGGCGCAAGTGGCGCAATGAGCAGCAAATTCTCTGCCCGACATCATACGACCGAATTGAGCGCGCCTCGCCGTCGCGCCGCGCTTTTCCCCGTCCTCATCCACGATTTACATTCAGGTCTGATTTGAATAAATATCCTATATCACAAATTACGAATAAATGAATTTCAACGAGTGAGTGCATTTATGGCAAATCTGCCTTTCAAATTGTTGATAAGGCTTTCATGAATAGTTAATATGGCGAAACGATGCGTTCACGGATCCGCATCATCAGCAAAAGAGGAGACATCCAGACAGTCAAAAGATTGCGTGCCCAAACGTTTATTCCGGGCAAATTGCATTGCGCCGCCTCGATGTGTATTGAAGGGAAGTTATTAATATCAAAGAAGTGGCGGCAGCGTTATGTAACGGTTAATCAGGGTTTCCCAGCGGCCACGAGCCGGGTGACTGTCAAAACGTCTTCAATTGATCCGCCTCCCGGTTCGAACATGGCAAATCGTTCGGCTGCGAGGAAACGCCCTCATCATTTCATCATTATCTGATTTGCCCGGATTTCTCATTCAATACGACATTTTTAGACCAGCACATACGTACTTTCAAATCAGATTTCGCAAATGAAAAAGTCCTTCATCTTTGCTGCGCTGTCGGGCGCTCTGGCTACGGCCGCACATGCACAAAGCAGCGTTTCATTGTATGGCCTCGTCGATGCCGGCATCACCTATACGAACAACGTAAAGGGACACGCGAACTGGCAGGAAACAAGTGGTTCAGTCAACTCGAGCCGGTGGGGCCTGCGCGGCAACGAGGATCTCGGCGACGGCTTGAGGGCCATCTTCACATTGGAGGGCGGCTTCAGTACGAACAACGGCACGCTAGGCCAGGGTGGACGCGAATTCGGCCGACAGGCGTTTGTCGGCCTCGCGAGTAAAGACTATGGCACCGTAACCTTCGGCCGCCAATACGACATCATGGTCGACTACGTCGAACCACTTGGGCTCGCAGGCCAGCAATACGGCGGTACGTTTAGCGCTCATCCGTTCGACAACGACAACCTGGACAACACGTTCCGCTTGAATAACGCGGTCAAGTATGAAAGTCCGAACTTCGGCGGCTTGAAGTTCGGAGCGGTCTACGCCTTCTCGAATACCGCGGGCCAGTTCTCGAACAATCGTGCCTACAGCGCCGGCGCGTCGTACAAATACAAGGGGCTTACGCTTGCGGCCGCGTACCTGCAACTGAATAAAGACCTGTCGGGTGCGACTCCCGCCGCAGCGCTTGCGAGCGTCAACAGTGCCGGTGCGGTGGCCGGCGACAACACGCTGCTGGCGGGCCGCCAGCAAACCTGGGGCGCCGGCGTGAACTACGCGATCGGCCCTGCCGTGGCGGGCTTCGTGTACTCCCAGACCAACCTCACGCAAGGCTTTGGCGTCAATCCGGCCACGGCCGGTCAGACCATCTCGTTCGGCGGCAATAGCGCTCATTTCCAGAACTTCGAATTGAACGGCCATTATTCAGTGACGCGCGCGTTGAGCATCGCAAGCGGTTACACGTACACGCAGGCGAATTTCGGCTCGGGATCCGAACCGAAGTGGGGGCAATTGAACATGCAGATCGCCTATTACCTGTCGAAGCTCACCACGGTTTACCTCGAAGGCGAGTACCAGCATGTAATGAACCGAGAAGGCCTCAATGGCCAGATCATTGGAGCGATGATCAACAACACCTCCAGTGGCGGTGCGTCGTCGACGAGCAACCAGGTGGTCGTGACGGCAGGCATGCGTCTTCGCTTTTAACCGGCTTAGCCGCGCCGCGGTAGCGAGACGTCGCTGCAGCGGCGCGATTCAGATCATGTGACGGCCGCATACCCGCAAATCGGCGTCGACCGATCGGGCCACACGTCTGCGCTTCGCGCCGAGCGCTGCCACGCGCATGTGCCGGCCGTCATCGCTTCACGCGTCTCTTTCGGGGTCCGTCCTGCCATGCATTGCTGCTATCAGGCTATGTAGATGTTCAGCACTGAACGGCTTGCGCAGCGATGCGCATTCGAACCCCGTCTCGCGAGCATCGGGAGCATCGCCACCGGAGGCGAACACTATTCTGATATCCGGATGGCGTGCGAGCGCCTCTCTCGCGAAATCGACGCCCGACTGGCCGGGCAGCACGATATCCGTCAAAAGCACGTCCGGCCTGTTCATTGCGAGCATCGGCATCGCCTCTTCAGCGCTGCCCGCCTGTTGCACGTCATAGCCGAAGCTCATCAGCAATTCGCTGACCGCCTCGCGCGCCGTAGCGTCGTCGTCCACGATCAGAATCGATAACCCCGCCGGCGCATGAGCCGCGCCCGACTGCGCCGGCCCGGCCGACGATCCGGCCAGCGCGGGATTCGCGTCTTTCGCGCGAGCGGGACCCAGCAACCGGCGGATCTTCGACGCCAGTTGCTCGCGGCTATACGGCTTGCTCAACAGGTGTACGCCCGGGTCCAGACGGCCGCCGTGGACAATCGCGTTCTGCGTATAGCCCGAGGTGAAAAGAACCTTGAGGTGCGGCAACATGCGCGTCGCAAGTTTCGCGAGCTCGGTGCTGCGCATCGTGCCGGGCATCACGACATCGGTGAACAACAGGTCGATTTGCGCGCCGCTTTGCACGATCGCAAGCGCGCTTTGCGCGTCGTTTGCCTTCAGCACCGCATAGCCCAGTTGCTTGAGCGTTTCGACCACGGTCGCCTGCACGCGCCGGTCGTCCTCGACCACCAGTATGGTTTCGGACCCGCCCGTGAGCACAGCCGGCGGCAACGGCTCCAGTTCGGTCACACGCTCCATCGAGCGAGGCAGATAGATCTTCACGATCGTTCCATGCCCGGGCTCGCTGTAGATCCTGATATGGCCGCCGCTCTGCTTGATAAAGCCGTACGCCATGCTCAGGCCCAGTCCCGTGCCTTGCCCTTCCGGCTTGGTCGTAAAGAACGGCTCGAAAGCGCGCTCGAGCACGTCGGCAGGCATGCCGGTCCCGGTGTCGGCGATCGCGAGCAGCACGTATTGGCCCTCGCGGACGTCCGCGTCGAGCGCCTTGTAATGATCGTCGAGCATGGCGTTCGACAGCTCGAGCGTCAGCTTGCCGCCTTCCGGCATGGCGTCGCGCGCGTTGATCGCCAGATTCAGCACGACATTCTCAAGGTGATTCGGGTCGACCAGCGTGTTCCACAGACCGCCCGCGACGACCGTTTCGACGTGAATGATCTCGCCCAGCGCGCGCCTGAGCAGATCGTCCATGCCGCGCAGCATGACGGCCAGGTTCACGACGATCGGCTGCAACGCCTGGCGCCGCCCGAACGCGAGCAGTTGCGACGCAAGGTTTGCCCCATGCTCGACCGCTTCGATCGCCTTGCCGAGACGCTCTTTCGTCCAGACGTCGCGGCCGTGCCGCCCTTCGAGCAGTTCGAGGTTGCCGCGCAACACCTGCAGCACATTGTTGAAATCGTGCGCGACGCCGCCCGTCAGTTTGCCGAGCGCCTCCATCTTCTGCGACTGAAGCAGCGCGGCACGCGCCTTTTCGAGTTCTTCGTGGGCCGTCTTGCGCTCCGTGACATCGCGCGTGATCTTGGCGAAACCGATCAGTTGCCCCTCGTCGTCGCGGATCGCATCGATGACGACGTTGGCCCAGAACCGGCTGCCGTCTTTCCTGACGCGCCAGCCCTCGGTTTCGAAACGCCCTTCGGCCGCGGCCGTCGCGAGGCTGCGCGCGGGCAGACCTTCGGCCGCATCTTCGGCCGTATAGAACCGGCTGAAATGTGCTCCGATAATTTCGCCCGCTTCATATCCTTTGATGCGCGCGGCGCCAAGATTCCAGTTGGTCACGTGCCCTTCGGGCGACAGCATGAAGATCGAGTAATCGGTGACTCCCTGGACCAGCAGCCTGAAGCGGCGTTCGCTGTCGACGACGGCTTCATAGGCGAGGCGCTTGTCCGTCGTGTCGCGTACGATCTTGCCGAAGCCGTTGAAGGTGCCGTCCGGCGCATAAAGCGCCGTGATGAGCACGCTCGCCCAGAACCGGCTGCCGTCTTTTCTCACACGCCAGCCTTCCGTGTCGTATTGCCCGTGCTTGCGCGCGGTGTCCAGCACCATCTCAGGAACGCCGTCGCAGCGATCCTCCGGCGTGTAGAACACGGAAAAATGCCGGCCGATGATTTCGTCAGCCTCATAACCCTTGATGCGCATGGCGCCCGGGTTCCAGCTAGCCACTTCCCCTGCTTCGGTGAGCCTGAAAATCGCGTATTCGGATACGCGTGTGACCAGCGACCGTAGCCATAAAAAATCGACTTCTTCGTGCTGCTCGCCGTCCATCAGATCTCTCATTCAGATTTGCGCGAATACATTGCGTGCTGTTTCGTTCGCGCGATTGTCTTCCAATGCGCTGAGCGTGCCCGCGTGCACGCGATCTGCCGGCCGACAGACCGCGGCTTACGTCGGGACGCCGGTTCGTGGCATCGACGGTACCACAATCAGACACGGGCGCAAGTTCTCAGGTCCCCGCTTAAAAGACGGATATACGCCTTTCCGAGGCGGCGGCAAGCCATGTGGAATGCGGATTGCGGTTCGATAACGGCGGGCAAAGCCTGCGCAATTGTTAGTCATGCCATTCGATTGGAGGCTTCTCATGCGACTTCTAGTAACCCAGGACGGACTGCCGCGCGTTTCATGGGGTGCGGTATTCACAGGCGTTGTCATCTCGCTCGTTGTTTATCTCGTCATGAGCGTGCTCGGCACGGCAATCGGTGCTTCGCTTCTCAATCCTCTGTCTCGCCCCGATCCGGCGCGTGCTTTCGGTTTCGGCTCGGGCGTCTGGCTGATCGTCACGACCGTGGTTTCGGTCTTCGCCGGCGCCTATTTCGCCGGCCGCTGCGCGCCAGTGCTGGGATGGATGCATGGGCTGCTGGCATGGGCCGTCATGATCCTCTTCGTTGTCTTTGGCATGGCGTCGGTAATCGGCGGCGCGATTGGCGTGGCCGGCAACGTCGCGTCGGCCGGGGCGACGGCCGGCGCGGCGGCGGGTCAGTCGAAGGCGGGCAATGAGGCCATCGACAACCTCACGCAGCAGGCGCGCAGCGCCATCGCGTCGGTCACTGAAGCGGCCTCCAGTCCGCAGGCGCAAGCCGATGCGCGACAGGTCGCCGATTCCGCGGCGCGCACCGTTGCGCGTGCCAGTTGGTTCTCGGTGGCCGGGCTGTTCGTGGGCGCGGTCATCGCGCTCGGCGCGGGCGCGCTCGGGTTCAGGCACCAGCCGACGGTCGAACGGGGCACCAAGACCGGGCCGGCATATGCCGGAGGCGTGCCGCTCGCCGACGGTCCCGCCGGCGACATGGGACGGCGCGTGCGCTAGCCGCGAGGCGTGATCCGCGACTTCAGCAACGCGGAGGACGTTCGTCACGCGGCCTCCGCGCCCCGCTTGCGAATCGCCGGCCACCAGCGCGCCCGCGGTGCCTGCCGGGGGCAAGGGAAAGATGCCATCTGACGTGGGAACGTCGGATGCTCGGTCGTTAGCGCCCGCTGCACATAATCCTGAAGCGGGCCTCCCACAAGACCGCAAGAGAAAGCCATGACCGACTTCAGTTCAGCCTCGCCGACGATCACATCGATGATCCGGATGGATCATACGCACGTGCTATGCGCGTTTCACCGCTATCGCCTGTCGAGCCCGTGGTGGCGCAAACGCGCCATCGTGGGCGCGGTCTGCACGGCACTCGAGATTCACGCACAACTGGAAGAAGAAATCTTCTATCCCGCAGTCGCGCGGATCGCTCCGGACAACGATGCCGTTAAAAAAAGCCAACCCGAACATGACGAAATGCGCGAGATTATTGCGCAGCTACGCGCGATGGGCCCGGAAAACGCGGCCTACGACGGGCTCTTCATGCAGCTGATGCGCGTCACGATTCATCATGTCGCCGACGAAGAAACCGTGCTGATTCCGATGGCCGAACGGTCGCTGAAGAACGAACTGTCGTCGCTGGGCGCCGCGATGACGCGACGGCGCATGCAACTGCTCGGCGAGCGTCCGGTCGACGTGGCCGTTCATACGGCAGGCACGTTTCCGATTGCAACAGCGGTGCTGGCAGGCCTTGCCATCTTCAGTGTGAGCGGCCTGTTCGGCGGACCGTCTGCACGGCGGCGCGCGCGAAGCCGCAACTATGCATAGCGTCTCGCCGTAACACGCAAATCCATCGTCGATTCAAAAGCGCGCAAGAAAACCGACGCGAAGCCGACCGGCCGCCGTGCAAATCGCAGGCGTTGCGCCTGACACGACGCAGCACGGAGAAAGCGCGGCGGCGGAGCTATCGCCGCCGCATACCGCTACTTGCCCAACGCTTGCGCAGCAACCTCTTCTTCCGCAAGCAGGGAAAGCTTTTCGTCCGTGGCCTTTTCTTCCTTGAGCGTCTGAAGCAGCAGCGTCACCGCGTGCGTTTCGCCGAGTTGCTTCGCAAGCGCAATGGCCGATCCGTAGGCCGCGATTTCATAATGCTCGACCTTCTGTGCCGCGGCGATCAGCGCGGCATCGAGGACCGGTCCGCTTTCGATCTCGTCGATCTGCTCCTGACCTTCCTCGATGAGCCCCTCCATCGCAACGCATTTGATGCGTTTGAGACGAATGCCACATGCTTCGACAACCTGATCGATGCGCTCGATCTGCCCTCGCGTCTCTTCGAGGTGCGTGGTGAATGCGCTGCTCAATTCAGGACTCGTCGCGGCGCGCGCAAGCTTCGGCAAAGACTTTGTCATCTGCTTTTCCGCACTGTAAATATCGGAAAGCGAATGTACGAAAAGATCGTGAACGGTTTTGACGGTCATGGTCTGCTCCCTGAAGACGTGACGCCGTGTATGTCGGCAAGTGTCGTTGACGTGTCGCGTGAACTCGCGCCGCGAGACGACGCGTAGCTCATCGCCGCTTCCCGCTCGCCCGGCGCTTTGCGCCGGTGGCACCGCAATTGCCTGAGGCTTACCGGCAAGCGTCTGTCGGCGGGCGGGTCGCGCGCAAACCTCCGCATGGCGTATGCCTGCCTGTATCGCGCCGCACGCTCATAAAGGTGTGATGGTTAAAAGGTTGGCGATACGCGCCCGCACCATCCGGTCACGACCAAGGAGGAAATGATGAACGTCCCACGGCAGGTGGTCTCTTTTCTCGGTTCGCGCGGCAAGAAGCTCGCGACGGCGGAATCATGCACGGCGGGCGAGATCGCCTCGCTGCTTGCGTCCGTGCCCGGCAGCGGGAGTTGTCTGGACGTCGGCTTCATTACTTATTCGCCGTCCGGCAAGGCGGGTTTCCTTGACGTGCGCCAGCAAACGATGGATGAACACGGCCTGACGAGCGAGGCAGTCGCGCGCGAAATGGCCGAAGGCGCGCTGCATCAGGAAGGGTGCTGCGCCGACATCGCGGTCTCGAACACAGGCGTTGCGGACGGTGCGGCGGGCGGAAGTCCGCCGCCGGGCACCCAGTGCTTCGCATGGTCCTTCCGGACCGCGGACGGCGCACTCACGACCTTCTGTGAAACACGGCAGTTTGCGGGCGACCGGAACGAAGTGCGCCACGCCGCCGCGATTTACGCACTGTCGCGCATCGAGCATTATTTCAGTCGCCTGCCTGGCCGGATCTGACCATGCAATCCGCCAAGCCGCGCGGACGATGCGCCCGCGGTGCGCTGCTCACGGCTCGAGCTTGACCTTGATCCATCCCGGCTCGCGCGCGTCGAACGCCTGATACGCGTCGATCGCATTCATGATCGGCTCGCGCTGCGTCAGTATGCTGACCGGATCGAACGAATCGTTTCGTACGAGTTCGAGAAGCTTCGGCGTAATCGACCGGTGATTGCAATTGCCCATTTTGACCGACAGGTTCCGGTTCATCGCTTCGCCGATCGGAAAGAAGCGATCGCCTTCCGGATAGACGCCGATGATCGACACGGTGCCGGCCTTTGCAACGGCCTTGACGGCCCAGCGCAACACCTGGGACGGACCGCTGCCCGGTTGCCAGTGGCCATCGCGCGGATTCTGCTCGGGCGCGATCTCCTTGCGTTCGGCCTCGAACTGCCCCTGCGCGCCCTTTTGGCTTTGCGCGGCCGCGCCCTTTTCGGCGCGCACCGCATCGACGCCGACCGCATCGATCACGCGATCCACGCCGATGCCGCCCGTCAATTCGAGGATCGCCTGCACGGGATCGTCTTCGTCGAAGTTGACGACTTCCGCCCCCTGCTGGCGCGCCATCTCGAGACGCGACGCGATGCGGTCGACGGCAATCACGCGGCCTGCGCCCATCAGCTTCGCACTCGCGATCGCAAACTGTCCGACCGGGCCGGCGCCAAACACGGCAACCGTATCGCCAAGTTGGACTTCCGCAAGTTGCGCGCCGAAATAGCCGGTCGGGAAAATATCGGAGAGCAGGATCGCGCGGTCGTCATCGACGTTGTCGGGCAGGCGGATCAGACTCGCATGGGCGAGCGGCGTGCGCGCGTATTGCGCCTGCAGGCCGTTGAACGGGCCCGTCGTTTTCGGACCGCCGTAGAACGCGGTGCCGGCTAGCGGCCCGTTCGGGTTGGCCGTGTCGCATTGCGCCGTGTAACCCGCGCGGCAATACGAACAGAAACCGCATGAAATCGTCGACGGCACGAGCACGCGGTCGCCACGCGCCAGATTGCGCACGTTGCGGCCGACCTCCTCGACGATACCGACCGCCTCGTGACCCAATATCGTGCCCGGCGCCATGCCCGGCATCGTGCCGCGAATCATATGCAGATCGGTGCCGCAGATCGCGCTCGACGTAATGCGCACGATCGCGTCGGTCGGTTGTTCGATCGTTGGGTCGGCAACCGTATCGAGGCGAATATCGCCGACTCCGTGGAATACAACAGCTTTCATCGATGCTCTCCAGATGACAGGTTCAAGGCGGCGCGAGGGCCGGCTACTGTCGGTCGAGCAAGCGCAAGTCCCGACGAAGCCGCACGATGTGCCGCTGCATCAGGCACCCAATCAGGCAGCCCATCAGGCAGCCCATCAGGCACCCCGTTTGCGAAAGCCGTGGCATCGTGCAGCCGCATCGACGAGGATGTGCACTCCCGACCCCTTGAAAACAGATGTCCGAACCGAGCATTTCCGTGGTCGTTCTGACCTATAACCGCATGGCGCAACTCATCGACACGTTGATGCGGCTGCGCGCCCTGCCCGAACGGCCACCGATCGTCGTTGCCGACAACGGCTCCACGGACGACACCGTGCATAGGGTCGCCATGCTGTTCCCCGACGTCACGATCGTGCAATGCGGCGCCAATCTCGGCGCGGGCGGACGCAACCTCGCGGTCGATTGCGTGCGCACCGATTACGTCGCGTTCTGCGACGACGACACGTGGTGGAAGCCCGGTTCGCTTGCGCACGCCGTACGGTTGCTCGACGCGTATCCGCAGGTCGGCATACTGAACGCGCGTATCGAAGTCGGCGAAGCGCGCGAAACGGATCCGATCTCGACCCTGATGCAGCACAGTCCCCTCGATGCGACAGGCCTGCCGGGCCCATCGCTGGTCGGCTACATGGCGGGTGCGTCGGTCATGCGCACAGCGATGTTCCTCCAGATCGGCGGCTACGACGCGCGCTACTTTATCGGCGGCGAAGAGGAGCGCGTGGCGCTCGACGTGCTCGCCGCGGGGCACGCCATCGTGTACTGCGCGGCATGCGCGATCGCGCATCATCCTTCGCCGTTGCGCGATAGCGCGCTACGTCGGCGGATGCTCGCGCGTAACGCCGCATGGACTGCATGGCAAAGGCTGGCCGTGAGCGACGCATGCCGTGCCACGGCCCGCGCAATCGAATGCTTCCGCAAGGAAGGAACCCTGTGGCAGGACGGTTTCGCCCTGTTGCGCGGTCTGCGTTGGGCGCTGCGCGAACGCCGCCGCGTACCCGAACGCGTCGCGGCAATGCTCGCGGAAGTCAGGCTCGATGCGCGCGCGCCACATCGCGAATCGTTGCGATCAGAACTGCCGCAGCGACAGGTTTAGTCAGATGCGCCGCAAACCCGTCGTGTAGCGCACGCGCAGCGTCACCGGCGGCCGGTTCCGTGTAACCGGTCAGCGCGATCGCCGGCAAGCGCTCGCCGCCGGCGAGCGGATATTGCGCTTCGAGATCGCGTATGCGTTCGAGCACGCGGTAACCGTCCTCGTTACCGAGCACGATATCGCAGAGCAATACTTGCGGCCATGCGTGTCTCGGGATGTCGGCCAGACGCTGCAACGCTTCGTCACCGGAAGAAGCAAGCAGCACATGCGCGCCGCTCGCGCCGAGCACTGCTTCGAGCGCGTCACGCGCTTCTTCCTGATCGTCGAGCGCGAGCACGGTCAGCCCGGCGAGCGGCTCGTCGAGCCGGGCTTGAACCGGCGCGGCAGCCGGCATCGCAGCCGGCATTGACTGGCCGCTGCTGCCCGTTTGGCGGCCCGCAGCCGCGTCCGAGGCGTCATTCGAATGTGCCGCAACACCGCCGGCTTGCGCTTCGACATCGAGTGTCGCCGTCACGACGCGTGTATCCGCCGTCGCGGCGTCGACCACCGGCGCAAGCGGAATCACCGCGGCGTACGCGACGCGCGTGCCGACCTGCGTCGCGGTGAAGCGGCCCCCCAATGCGGAAAGCTTCGCCTCGATGCGCCGCGCGGCCTCTTCGGGCATCTCGCCGGATCGCTCGTGCGCGCCCGATACGCAGAGCCACGCATGATTCGCGCGCCGCTCGACCCGCAGCTCGACGGTCTCTCCCGCGTGCGCGTGCCCGATCTCGTTGCGGCACAGCGACGCGGTAATCTGCATGAGATCGAGCCGATTGCCCATCGCGCACAACTCGCCGTCGGGCATCGACACATGCCAGCGAATGCCGCGGCGCGCGATTTCGTCGCGCAGATCGTCGCCGACCGCGGCAACCAGCGGACCGAGCTCAACTGCCTGCGCAGACACCTTGCGCTGCATATGCTCGAGTTCGCCCTGCTGCCATTGCAGCGCCCACATCTTCGCGTAGACGCCGTCGCGCGAGAGCAGATCGTCGTGCGCGCCCTGCTCGACGATGCGGCCATGTTCCATGACGAGAATCCAGTCGGCGTCCACGACGGTCGACAGCCGGTGCGCGATCGCAATCGACGTGCGCCCTTGCGCGAGCCGGTTCAGCTCGGCCTGGATCGCGCGCTCCGAGCGCGTGTCGAGCGCCGACGTCGCTTCGTCGAAAACGATGATGCGCGGATTCTTCAGAATCGCGCGCGCGATCGCAATACGCTGACGCTCGCCGCCCGAGATCCGCAAACCGCGTTCGCCGACGCGCGTATCGTAATGATCGGGCAGGCGCTCGATAAACTCGTCGAGCTGCGCCGCGCGCGCGGCGCGCACGATATCGGCGCGCGTCGCATCGGGCCGGCCGTACGCGATGTTGTAGGCGATCGTATCGTTGAACAACACGGTGTCCTGCGGGACGATGCCGATCGCTTCGCGCACGCTCTTTTGCGTGACCTCGCGCAGGTCCTGGCCGTCGATGCTCACGCGGCCCGCGGCGGGCTGATAAAGCCGGAACAGCAGCCGCACGAGCGTCGATTTGCCCGAGCCGCTGCCGCCGACCACTGCAAGACGGTGTCCCGCATGCACGCGAAAATGCACGTCGTGCAGCACGGGCCGCGACGCGTCGTACGCGAAGCCGACATGCGCGAACTCGATGGCGCCGTCGGTGACGACGAGCGGTCGCGCTCGAGGCAAGTCGACATCTTCGCCTTGCACGCCCCGCGCCGTGAGAATTCTGAACATCCGCTCGACGTTCACCCTCGCGTCGTTTGTCTCGCGAAACACAAAGCCAAGCGTATTGAGCGGCATGCAGACCTGAATGATGTACGCGTTCACGAGCACGAGATCGCCGACCGTCATGCGTCCGAGCAGCACATACTGAACGGCGATCAGCAGCATCGCGGCGATGCCGGCCGCGATCACACCGCTTTGCCCGACGTGCAGTGTCGTGAGTGCGCGCTGGTTCGCGATGCGCGCGTCGACCCACTGGTCGAGCACGTCGGTCAGGCGCCGCGTTTCGACGTCTTCGGTCGCGAAGAATTTGACCGTGTCGTAATTGAGCAGGCTGTCGACGAGCCGCGCATCGGACTGCGCCTCGAGCGCATTGACACGCCGCTGCACGACCAGTCGCCGCCGCGTGAACACATAGGTATAGATCGCATAGCAGACGAAGGTGGCTGCGATAACCGCCGTAAAACCCCACGAATAGCCGCGCGCGATGATGACGACGATCGTCGCGATCTCGACGAAGGTCGGCACGATCGCGAAGATCGCGGTGCCAAGCAGGAAGCCGATGCCGTCGGCGCCCTTCTGAACGTCGCGCACGACTGTGCCCGTCTCCCGCTGTGCGTGGAAACGCGCGCCAAGCCGATGCAGGTGCGCAAAGGTCCGTTCGGTGAACGACGCGACCGTTCGCTGGGTGACGACGCTGAACACGACATCGCGCGCTTCATTGAGCGCATCGGCAAGAAAGCGCATCAGCGCGTACGCGAGCACGAGAAAGACCGGCAGCAACGCGAGCGACACCGGATGCCCGAGTTCGTCGACGATCTGCCTGAGCACGAGCGGCATGGCGACCGCGGCGAATTTGCCGACGATCATCAACGCAAACGACGCAAGCGTGATGCCGCGGTAAGCGAGCAGCGCGTGCCACAGATCGGCCGCGATGCGCCTACGCATCTGCCTGCTGCTTTTCCCGCCGATTTCCTGCGAGTGGTCTGGCCGAAAGTCGGTTGAGCTCATCTGCACGGTCCGGTCGCGTGATCACAAAACGTTTTCCGCACGCGAGCGAGATTCGGTCCCGGCGCGCCGCGAGGCCGCCACCAGGCGAGCTTTATCCGGGACGCGGCCCGAAGCGGCGTCGCAACACTGGCTCTTCGCCGCCCCGCCTTTTACACGTGCCGTGTAAATCAGGGAACGCCACAGCACTTCGAAAAAACGCTCACGGCGAAAAAACCATGCGTGCGTTGGCGTTCGTTGGAAATGCCGCACTCATCGTTGGGCACATCGGATGCTGAAACCACTGCATGCGCTGCTTGCCGCCATCATGCCCCGGCCGTCGCCGGACATCGCCTGAACATAAACCAAGAGGGAACCCCAATGAAGATCGCCATGATCAGCGAACACGCGTCGCCGCTCGCTCTTGCCGGCGGCGTCGATAGCGGCGGACAGAACATCTACGTTGCCAACGTTGCGCGGCAACTGCACCGCGCAGGCCATGAGGTCGACGTGTTCACGCGGCGCGACCGGTCGCTGTTACCGCTGGTGTCCGAAATGGACGGTATTCGGATCATCAATGTGCCCGCGGGTCCGCCGCGGCAACTCGCGAAGGAACGCCTGCTGCCGTATATGGACGAGTTTGCCGATTTCCTCGTGTCGTTCTTCAGGAACGAGCGCCGCCCGTACGATTTGATCCACGCGAATTTCTTCATGTCGGGCAAGGTCGCGCTGCAGGTGAAACGCGCGCTGAACCTTCCGGTGGTCATGACGTTCCACGCGCTAGGCCGCGTGCGGCGTATTCACCAGGGTAATGACGATGGTTTTCCTGACGAACGGTTTGCGATTGAAGACGACCTCGTGCGTCACTCCGATGTCGTCATTGCCGAGTGCCCTCAGGACGAAATCGATCTGATCGATCTGTATGATGCGGATCCCGAACGAATCGAAATCGTACCGTGCGGCTTCGACGTCGACGAATTGCAGCCCGTCGCGAGGCGCGAGGCCCGCGCAACGCTCGGCTGGCCGCAGGACGAATTCATCGTGCTGCAACTGGGCCGGCTCGTGCAGCGCAAAGGCATCGACAACGTGATTCGCGGCATCGGCGCCTTGAAACGCGATCATGGCGTCGCTGCACGTCTTTATATCGTGGGCGGCAATTCCGAGTCGCCCAACGAAATCGCAACGCCTGAAATCGCGCGACTGCGCGGCATCGCCGTTCAGGAGCAGGTTGCGGCCCAGACGACTTTCGTCGGCCGGCGCGGCCGTTCCCATCTGAGCCTCTTCTACAGCGCGGCGGACGTGTTCGTGACGACGCCGTGGTACGAGCCGTTCGGCATTACGCCCGTCGAAGCGATGGCGTGCGGCACGCCGGTGATCGGCGCCGACGTCGGCGGCATCCGCTATTCGGTCCGCGACGGCGCGACGGGCTGGCTCGTACCGCCGCGCGACCCGGCCGCGCTCGCGGCGCGGCTCGCGCACCTGCATGCGAACCCGGCGCGCGCGCGGCAGATGGGCGAGGCCGGACTGGCCCGCGCGCAGAGCGAATTTACATGGGAAGGCGTCGCGCGATCGCTGGAACACGTGTACCGCCGCGTCGCGCGGCTGCCGCAGCCGCGCGAGCGCGACGAGGCAATCGCTGCGCGCAGTGCGCGCTCCGCTGCAGGCGGGGCTTTCGGCTAGCCCGTCCATACGGATCGGTAAGCGCGGCAGGCCGCGCACAGCAGACGTGCCGCGGCAGCCAACCCACTCTTTTTGCGGACTCCCATCGAATATGTCCTCCATTGAAAGTCCGCCTTCCGGGCCGGCCCTGGCCCGCGCGCATGACGGCGCGGTCGATCCCCCACTGGCAGCCCTGCCTGAGCGTCAGGCTCCGCGCGCGGTCTTTCTCGACAAGGACGGTACGGTGCTCGACGACGTGCCGTATAACGTCGACCCGCGCAAGATGCGCTTTGCGCCCGGTGCGCGCGCGGCGCTCGAGCTGCTCGCCGCGTATCCGTACAGGTTGATCGTCGTGAGCAACCAGGGGGGCGTGGCGCAAGGCCGTTTTGCGATCGGCGCGCTCGATGCGGTCGAGCATCAATTGCGCGTGATGTTCGCGTCGTGCGGCGCCTCGCTCGACGCGTTCTACTCGTGCCCACACGATCCGCGCGGACATGTCGTGCCCTACGCATCCGCGTGCGCGTGCCGCAAGCCCGCACCCGGCATGCTGCTGCAGGCCGCGCACGATCACGGCATCGACTTGCGCGCATCGTGGCTCGTCGGCGACATCCTCGACGACGTGGAAGCCGGCAATCGCGCCGGCTGCCGCACGATTCTGCTCGATAACGGCAACGAAACCGAATGGCGCGACGGGCCGCGGCGCAGACCGTTCGCGTATGCGAACGATCTGCATGGCGCCGCGCGGCTCATTGCTTGCGAGTACGAGCTTTCGTGTGCGAACGGCGCAGCCCCCGGCAAAGCCGGTTCAGGCACGCCCACCGTCTGCGCCGGTAACGCCGCTCATGAGGGGGCGACGTCATGAAAAGCCTCTCCGCGCTCGCGAAGCCGCTCACGGCGCACGCGCGTCACGCCGCCGCAAAACCGCTCGAGGCCTGGGGCGCCGAAATCAAGCGCATTCTGTGCGTGCGTACCGACAATCTCGGCGACGTCCTGATGACGACGCCGGCGCTTCACGCATTGCGCAGCGCATCACCGGGCCGGCACCTGACCTTGCTGACCTCGCCGGCGGGCTGCGCGCTTGCGCCGCTCCTGCCCGACGTGGACGACGCGATTTGCTACGACGCGCCATGGGCGGGCCACAACCGGTCGCGAACCGTCGACGCGGACCTCGCGATGCGCGCGCTGCTGGAAAAGCGCGGCTTCGACGCGGCGGCGATCTTCACCGTCTACAGTCAGAACCCGCTTGGCGCAGCCACGCTCTGCTATCTCTCCGGCATCGGGCGAAGGCTCGCCCGATGCCGCGAGAACCCATATGCGCTGCTGACCGACTGGGTGCCCGAACACGAACCCGAGCAGGGCACGCAACACGAGGTCCTGCGCCAGCTTTCGCTCGTCGATGCAATCGGCGCGCGCACGAGCGACACGCAAATGCGCATGAGTGTCACCGATGCCGGGCGGACCGCGCTCGATGTCGCACTCGACGCGCGCGGCATCGACGCGACGCAGCCGTTTATCGTCATGCATCCGGGCGCGACGGCCGCGTCGCGCCGCTACCCGGCCGAGCGCTTCGGCAGCGCCGCGGCGCAGCTGATCCGCAAGACCGGTATGAACGTGCTCGTCACCGGCAGCGCCGGCGAAGCCGCGTTGATGCACACCTTGCGCGCATCGGCGCCGCCCGAGGCGCGCCCGTTCATCCACGAACTGACCGACGCGCTCGATCTCGGCGCGTTCGCGGCATTGATCGAACGCGCGCGCGTGCTGGTTTCGAACAACAGCGGCCCCGTGCACATCGCTTCGGCACTGGGCACGCCGGTCGTCGACCTGTACGCACTGACAAATCCGCAGCACGCGCCATGGCAAACGCCGCATCGCGTGCTATTTCACGACGTCGAATGCCGCTGGTGTTATCGCAGCGTGTGTCCCTACGGGCATCACGCTTGCCTGCGCGGCGTCGAAACCGGGGACGTCGTCGCCGCGACGCTCGAGCTGTTAGCCGAAACCCGCTCGCGCGCGGCACCGCAACCCGCAGACGACGAAGCGCGGCAAGTCGCGCAATAGACGCCGCCTGCGATCTTCAAGGACATCTTCGATACGGAGTGACGAATATGTACACACTCGGAATCAATGCGGTCTATCACGACAGCGCTGCCGCGCTGGTACGCGACGGCGTCGTGCTGGCGGCCGCCGAAGACGAACGATTTACGCACGTGAAGCACGCGAAGCGGCCCGTGCCGTTTTCAACGTGGCAATTGCCGTTCGATGCGATCGACTACTGCCTCTCGAGCGCAGGCATCACGCTGAAGGACGTCGACCACGTCGCGTACTCGTACGACCCGACGCTCTTTTCGGGCATGCCGAAAACGCCGGGCGCCACGATCGCGTTGCCGTTCGACCCGGCGCGGCAGCCGGCGGCGAATCCGTCCGAATCGCCGTGGGATCCTCTATTTCTCAGCTATATCGCCAACGCCAAAGCGCAATTGCTCGACGGTGCGCCGCATCATCTGGCCAGACGCTTTCGCGGTGTCGACCGCGACGGCGGCTTCAAATGGCATTTCGTCGATCACCACCTTTCGCATGAAGCAAGCGCGTTTCTCGCGAGCCCGTTCGACGATTGCGCGGTGCTGACGATGGACGGGCGCGGCGAAGGCGTGACGACGAGTATGGGACGCTTCGTCGACGGCTCGTACGAACGGCTGCGCCAGGTCGAACTGCCGCATTCGCTCGGATTGCTTTACGAAGCGGTAACGGGCTGGCTCGGCTTTCTGCACTCGTCGGACGAGTACAAGGTCATGGCGCTTGCATCGTTCGGCAAGCCGCGCTTCGCCGATCAGTTCCGCGAGATCGTCAGGGTGCATCAGGACGGCAGTTATACGGTCGATGCGCCGCGGCTCATCGAACGGTTCGGGCCCGCGCGCGAGCGAGGCGGTCCGCTCGAACAGCGTCATTACGACATCGCGAGTTCGCTGCAATGCGTGCTCGAAGAAACCGTGCTGCAACTCGCTCACTGGCTGCACCGGCAAACGGGTCTGCCGCGGCTGTGCATGGCGGGCGGCGTGGCGCTGAACTGCGTGATGAATTCGAAGGTGCGCGACCAGGGTCCGTTCGAAGACGTATGGGTGCAGCCGGCCGCCGGCGATGCGGGCACCGCGCTCGGCGCCGCATTGTGGACCGACTACCGGCAACGCGGCGACCGGCAACGGCACTGGACGATGGATCACGCGTATCTCGGGCCTCGGTATGCCGACGACGAAGTCGAACAGTTCTTGAAATGGTCGAAAATTCCGTACCGCCGCGCACGCGACATTGCCGACGAAGCAGCCGCGATGCTCGCCGCGGGCAAGGTGCTCGGCTGGTATCAGGGGCGCACCGAGTTCGGTCCGCGCGCACTCGGCTCGCGCTCGATTCTCGCCTCGCCGATCGACCCCGGCATGCAGGCGCGCCTGAACGAAATCAAGGACCGCGAGGATTTCCGGCCGGTGGCGCCCGTCGTGATGGAGGAACATGCGGCCGACTGGTTCGTCGGCGCCACGCGTGCGCCGTTCATGTTGTTTATCTTCGACGTGCGCGAAGAGAAAGCGGACCGGATTCCTGCCGTGCGGCACGTGGACGGCACTGCACGCGTGCAGACGATCAACCGCGATCAACACGCGCTCTACTACGATCTGCTCGACGCGTTTTATCGGCGAACCGGCGTGCCCGTGCTCGTCAATACCTCCTTTAATACGCGCGGCGAACCGATGGTCAACTCCCCGCGCGATGCGGTCGAATCGTTCTGGACGTCGCCGCTCGATGCGCTGGTGATCGGATCGTTCATCGTCGAGAAAGTCGGTTCGGCGTCGGTTTGCGCAGAGGCCGTGCGATGAGCACGAGCAGCCGCGTGGGTTCTGTCGACGCGTCGGCGCCGGCGCCAGCGCCGGACATATCGGTCGTCGTGCCGACGTACCGGCGCCCCGCGATGCTCGAGACCTGCCTCGATGCCGTCGCCGCGCAACAGCTCGATTGCACGCGCTATGAAATCGTCGTCTGCGACGACGGACCCGAAGACGTCGCCACCCGCGCGTTCGTCGACCGCTTCGCGGCACGCCAGGCCGCACGCGGCCTCGCGGTTCGCTATGTGCCGGTCACCGCCACGCAAGGTCCCGCGGCTGCGCGCAATGCGGGCTGGCGCGCGGCGCGCGCGCCGCTCGTTGCCTTCACCGACGACGACACGATCCCTGACCCGCGATGGCTCGCGGCGGGCCTCGCGGCGACAGCGCGCGCGAACGCCGACGCCGTTTCGGGTCGCATCGTGATGCCGTTGCCCGATCACCCGAGCGACTACGAACTCGACGCGAGCGGCCTCTCGTGCGCCGAATTCGCCACCGCGAACGTCTTTGTGCGCCGCGCGGCGCTCGAAGCGACGGGCGGCTTCGACGAGCGCTTCACCGCCGCATGGCGCGAGGATTCCGACCTGCAATTCATGCTGCTGAACGCCGGTTGCCGGATCGTGCGCGCCGACGACGCGATCGTCGTTCATCCGGTACGACCCGCGCGTTGGGGCGTGAGCCTGCATCAGCAAAAAAAGAGCTTTTTCGAAGCGCTGCTGTTCCGCAAGCATCCGGCGATGTACCGGCAACGCATCGACGCCCGCCCGCCGCTGCGCTACTACGCGATCGTCTGCAGCGCGGTGTGTGGGCTACTGGCCGGGCTGGCAGGCTTCGGTGCGCTCGCGTGGTGCGCGCTGCTCATATGGGCGTGTCTCACCGCCGGCTTCTGCATGCAACGCCTGCGCCACACGCGGCGCGACTGGCCGCATCTGGCCGAAATGGTGTGGACGTCGCTGCTGATTCCGTTTCTATCGGTGTACTGGCGTCTGTACGGCGCGTTTCGTTTCAAGGTGATGTTCCTATGAGCACATCGATCGAATCATTGGAGTGTGTCACAGCGCGTCCCGCGGGGCCTGCGCGGATTGTGATTTTCCGTGCGCTTCAACTGGGCGACATGCTGTGCAGCGTGCCCGCGTTGCGCGCGCTGCGCCGCGCGGTGCCGCATGCGCATATCGCCCTGATCGGCCTGCCGTGGGCGAAAAGCTTCGTCGAACGCTATCGCGGTCTGGTCGACGAACTGATCGTGTTTCCGGGCGCACGAGGCTTTCCGGAACAGCAAGAAGACGACGCCGCCCTGCCCGGCTTCATCGCCGCGATGCGCGCGCGCCGCTTCGATCTGGCGATCCAGATGCACGGCAGCGGCGGCATCGCGAACGACATCGTCGGCCAGTTCGGCGCGCGCGCGTATGCAGGCTTCGTCCAGCCCGGCGAAGCGCGCGACGGTTGCTTCATTGCGTGGCCCGAGTCCTTGCCCGAACCGCACCGTTACCTCGCGCTGACCGATGCACTCGGCGCACCCGCCGATGGCGATGCACTCGCGTTCGAACTGACACCGCAAGACCTCGCCGAACACGCGGCTCTCGTCGCCTTGCACCGCATAGCGTGCGAACGCCTCGTGCTCGTCCATCCGGGCGCGCAATTGCCGTCGCGGCGCTGGCCTGTCGAACGGTTTGCCGAAGTCGCCAACGCACTCGCCTCGGACGGCTGGCGCGTCGCGATCACGGGCACCGCATCGGAAATCGAACTGTCGGCCCGTCTGCTCGGCACGATGGTTGCACCGGCGCTGCATCTCGTGGGCGCGACCTCGCTCGGCGCACTCGCCGCGCTCGTGCGCGACGCGCGGCTCGTCGTCTGTAACGACACCGGCATTTCGCACATTGCGGCCGCGATGCAAACGCCAAGCGTCGTCATCGCATCGGGCAGCGACACGCGCCGCTGGGCCCCGCTCGACCGGCAACGGCATCGTGTGCTTGCCGACTATCCGGCGTGCCGGCCGTGCGCGTTCCGCGAGTGCCCATATGGACACGAGTGTGCGTTGAACGTGAGCGTCGAAAGCGTGATCGAGGCCGCGCACGCGCAGCTTGCACTCGATTCCGCAACGGTCCACGCGGCTGCCGGCCGCGCGGCGAGGCCGCGCATCGCCGATGCGGCTTACTCTATCGCACGCTGGGAGGCGTCCCATGTCCGCTAATCGACGCCTGCGCATTCTCACCTGGCATGTGCACGGCAACTACCTGTATTACCTGACGCAGGTTCCGCACGACTTTTATCTCGTCACGAAGCCTGGCCACCCGCCCGGGTACGCGGGCCGCAACGGCTCGTTGCCGTGGGGCGACAACGTGCATGAAGTGCCGATCGACGCAGTCGCGTCGCAGCATTTCGACGTCGTGCTCTATCAGCATCGCGTGCATTGGGAACACGATCGCGAGCATGTGCTGTCGGCGCAGCAGCGGCGCCTGCCGCGCATCTATATCGAGCACGACCCGCCGCTCGACAATCCGTACGCGCAGAAACATTGGGTCGACGACCCGCAGACGCTCGTCGTGCACGTCACGCATTTCAACGAGCTCGCGTGGGACTGCGGCGCGACGCCGACGTGCGTGATCGAACACGGCGTCGTGGTGCCGAAAAACGTGCAGTACAGCGGCGAACTCGAGCGCGGCATCGTCGTCGTCAACCACCTCGCGCAGCGCGGCCGACGCCTCGGCGCGGACCTGTTCGATACGATGCGCGAGCGCGTGCCGCTCGACCTCGTCGGCATGGATGCGGCGAAAAGCGGCGGCATCGGCGAAATACCGAACCTCGAACTGGCTGCGTTTACCGCGCGCTACCGCTTCTTTTTCAATCCGATCCGCTGGACGAGCCTTGGCCTCGCCATCGTCGAAGCAATGACGATCGGCATGCCGATCGTCGGCTTCGCGACGACCGAACTCGCCACCGTCATTCGCAACGGCGAAAACGGCTACGTGCATACGAACCGCGAGTTGCTCGTCGAGGCGATGCACAGCCTGCTCGGCGATCCGGCGCACGCGCGTTCGCTCGGTCATGCGGCGCGGCGCACCGCACGCGAACGTTTTCATATCGACCGTTTCGTGCGCGACTGGCTCGCGGCGCTATCGCGCGTGAGCGGTTGAGCACGATGATCAAGGGAGCAGCATCATGAGAGAACTGACACGCAAACGGATTCTCGTCACGGGCGGCGCCGGCTTTCTCGGCTCGCATCTATGCGAACGCCTCGTGACGCAGGGCCACGACGTGCTGTGCGTGGACAACTTCTATACGGGAACCCGGGACAACGTCGCACACCTGCTCGACTGCGCGAACTTCGAGATGATGCGCCATGACGTGACGTTCCCGCTCTATGTCGAAGTGGACGAGATCTATAACCTCGCATGCCCCGCCTCTCCGGTCCACTATCAGCACGACCCCGTGCAGACGACCAAAACGAGCGTGCACGGCGCGATCAATATGCTGGGGCTCGCCAAGCGCGTGAAGGCGAAAATCTTCCAGGCGTCGACGAGCGAAGTGTACGGCGACGCGCGCGTGCACCCGCAAACGGAGAACTATTGGGGCAACGTGAATCCGATCGGCCCGCGCTCGTGCTACGACGAAGGCAAGCGCTGTGCGGAGACGCTCTTCATGGATTACCGGCGGCAGCACGGTCTCGACATTCGCATCGCGCGAATCTTCAATACGTATGGGCCGCGCATGCATCCGGCCGACGGCCGCGTCGTATCGAACTTCATGGTGCAGGCGCTCGGCGGCAAACCGCTGACCGTTTACGGAGACGGCTCGCAAACGCGCTCGTTCTGCTACGTGGACGACATGATCGATGCATTCGTGCGTCTGATGAACCTGCGCTCCGATCCCGGCTGCCCCGTCAATCTCGGTAACCCATACGAAGTGTCGATGCTCGAGATCGCGCAGCGCACCAAAGCGATCACCGGATCGACCTCGCGAATCGAGTTCCTGCCGCTGCCCGTGGACGACCCGTGTCGACGCCAGCCCGATATTTCGCTCGCTACGCGCCTTTTCGGCTGGACGCCGCACACGCCGCTCGAGCAGGGCCTGGGCAAAACGGCCGCTTATTTCGCATCGGTCATCGGCAGCGCGCGCACAGCCACAGCCGAGACGCCCATGTAGTACGAGTTACATCACGACGGGAAAACTTGGCAGATCTTCTCGCGGCGGCGTGCGCGTCGGAAAATGCGTATTGAGAAGTGCCGAGACCTGTTCGATGCCTCGCAATGCTCCCCGTTCATACTGTGCGCGCCGGAAATCGGCTTCCATCATTCGACAGATTGCTTCCCACTCCTCGCCGGACACGCGCGCATCGATTCCGCGGTCCGCGACGATTTCCACATCGCGGTCAGCCAGCATCAAATAGATAAGGATTCCGTTGTTATGTTCGGTGTCCCAAACCCTGAGCTGCGAGAAAACGTCTATCGACCGCTCGCGAGCGGTCAATCCATCGAAGAGATCGGCACTGTCCAACGCACCTTCGACGACGAAGCGGACCTGACCCGCATGGGTCCGGTGGCTTTCCCGGATCGCGCTTTCGATAGCGGACAGCACGCGCGCCGAGAACGCTCTTCTGACCCGCCAGCGCGTCATCAACAGATGTCGAAAGATACGCTTGAGATCCACGGTTACCACCTGCCCGAGGCGCCGCCGCCGCCGAACCCGCCTCCACCGCCGCGAAAGATATCGCGATTCGAACGGCCGCCGAGGCCCCCTGGACCGCCGCCGAGGTATCGGCCGCCGGCGAACGCGCCGATGCCGCTGCCTGCCAGCGTAAACACCAGCGCTATCGCGCCCGCAATGACGGCAAGGACGAGCGCGCCGGAGAACAGCCATGCAATCGCACCGACCACGCCACCGGTCACTATCGCGCCAGGCAGGCGCCCGAACAGCGCGCGTAGCACCCCGCCCGCAACGATCGCTATCACGAGCAATGCCGGCAGCAGGCCCGTAACGCCATCGGCTCCGCCGGGTCGGCGAGACGGCGGCGGCAGCGCTTCGCCGCTTATGACGCTCATCATGCTATCGAGCCCGGCCTTTACGCCGCCATAGAAGTCGCCTTGCTTGAACCGGGGCACGATCGTCTCCTCGATGATGCGGTTGCTGGTCGCGTCATTGAGCGCCCCTTCGAGGCCATATCCGACTTCGATTCGAAGGGTACGGTCATTTTTCGCCACGATCAGCATGGCGCCGTCGTCGACTTTTTTACGCCCGAGCTTCCATTGCTCGACCACGCGTATCGAATACTGCTCGATCGTTTCCGGTTGCGTGGTAGGCACGATCAACACCGCGATCTGGGCGCCCTTGCGTGACTCGAAGTCTTTCAGGGTGGCGTCGATCGACGACCGCTGTTCGGGCGAAAGCGTGCCCGTCTCATCGACGACCCGCGCCGTCAGGGGCGGTATCGATGCGTCGGCGTAGGCGTCAATGGCAATAAACGCCAGGACCAGACAAACGAGCGCGAACAGTATGCGAAAAACCTTCAATTATTCCCTCCAACCGAGGAGGCTGGCGTCCCGCCAAAATCGACGCGCGGCGGTCTTGCGATCTCCGTTTCGTTGGCAACCGAAAAATTCGGCTTCTCCGTGTAGCCGAACATCTTTGCTGTCAGGTTATTCGGAAATGACCGTACCGTTGAGTTGTATTGCTGGACGGCCTGGATGTAACGCGTGCGGGCCACCGTAATCCGGTTTTCTGTGCCTTCGAGCTGCGCCTGCAAATCCCTGAAATTCGCATCCGATTTCAGTTGCGGGTAGTTCTCCGACACGATCAGCAGACGGGAGAGAGACGAGGTGAGCTGGCCTTGCGCAGCCTCGAATCGCGAGAATGCCTGCGGATCGGACGGCGTGTCCGGGCTCACACGAAGGGAGCCGACCTGCGCTCTGGCCTCGGTCACACGAGTCAGGACTTCTTTCTCTTGATTGGCATAACCCTTGACCGTATTCACGAGATTGGGCACGAGGTCCGCACGGCGCTGATATTGGTTAAGCACTTCAGACCAACTTGCCTTGACCTGTTCGTCCTCGCGCTGGATCGTGTTGTAGCCGCACCCGGCGACGGCCAGCGCAGCGATCAGCATGGCAAACCTTCCCGCTGCTCGCATGGGGGCTTCGACAGCGATGATCGACAAGCCGCGCATCGGTTTGCTCCTTCGCATGGGCTGCATCGAGGCAATGGGCGGTGCAAGTTGCCAATATGAACGGGCAGCGTCCAGTAATGGCATTGACCAGATAATGTAATCAAGGTTCTATCCAACGCCACCTGGCGGACTCCGGCATGTCCGCGCAATCAGGCCGGTCGATCGAGCAGGAAGGCGATCACCTCGCGCCACCACGATTCGTCGACGTAGCCGATCCAGTCGTTGTGCCCGGCGTCTTTCACGACAATCAGCCGCTTCGGGCCGGACAGCGCCTCGTAGAGCGCTTCGCCGAAGCGCACGGGGACGATGCTGTCGCGCTGCGCAGTGACGACGACAACGGGACGGTCGAACGAACCCAGTTGCCTCGCGCTGTCGTATCGGTCGCGCAGCAGCCACTTCACAGGCAGCCATGGATAGTGATATGCGGCGACGTGCTCGAGGCAATCCCATGGCGTGACGAGAAGCAGACCCGCGATCCTCTCACGCTCGCGGGATGCAACCGAAGCCGCGACGGCGGCCCCGAGCGACTCGCCGACAATCAGCAGCGGCGCACCGTACAGATCATGCGCAAGCGCGATCGTCTGTTCGGCATCGGCAGCGAGGCGTCGTTCGCCGGGGTCGCCGTCGCGTGGCCCGTAGCCCGGGTATTCGGCAAGAATCACGCGCAGCCCCAGCCGCGTGAGCGCCGCGGCGTACTGCGCACGGTGGCCTGCGTGTCCCGCGTTACCGTGAAAGACGATGGCCGTGCCGCGCGCCGCGCCTCGCGGCTCGGCCACGAGCCCGCGGAACGCCGCGGGTGTCGGCCACGCCCGAAATTCCCCCGAAACGACATCGGGAACGGCAGCTTTCTCGGGAAAGTACAGCAGACGATCCTGCAGCATGGCGCCCCCTGCAAGCGGGGCGAGACACGCGACGATAACGAGCAGTATCCACCCGGAGAATTTCATTGCTGCGAACCCAGGCCATCGAGCCTCTGGCCCGCCCGGCCGGCATACGATCGACGACGCCGCGCATCGGATTCGTTGTGTCGCGCGACAGGTTTTTTGCGAAGCCGCGGCGCCATTTCAATGGGCTCTTCTCAACGGCGATACCTGTAATGATGCCAGCCACGATAGCCGCCGTAGCCATACCCGTAGCCTCGCCAGTACGGTCGCCCCCACCAGGGTCGATAGCCGTACGGGTAACCATAGTAATAACCGGGAGCGCGCCAGTAAACGGCAGGCGGCGAGCGGTACAGGACCGGCGGCGGCCCGTAAATCGCAGGCGGATACGGTCGATAGATAACCGGTGGCGGCCCGACATACACAGGACCACCGACGTAAACGCCGACGCTCCCATGCGCGAACGCGGCATCGCATAGACACGCCAGCGCGACTGCCGCGGCCAGCGAAATGAATGCGCGCTTCATGATGCCTTCCGTTGCCGTTGCAATACGGCGCGATATGCCATTTAAAGCATAGAGCTCGGATTCACGGACTGCCAGCATCGCGGCGGTTCGTTCGGGCACGCATCGTGTTACTCCCCGTCAAGGCCCGCGTGCGCCTCCAAACCGCACGACCGCGCCCGGGCCGAACGGAGTGTTCCGCTACCAGCCAGGCTGGATTTTCCTGAGGAATTCTGAATGAAGCCGACAGATCAAACTAGCGGGCGTGCCCCCGGCATTGGCGAACGCACGCTGGAACAGGGTATTTTCGCAGGCCGCTGGATTCTCGCGCCGATCTATGCAGGTCTCACGCTCAGTCTGCTGATGCTGCTCGTAAAGTTCGGACAAGAGTTCTGGCATATGGCATCGAGCCTCATTTCAAGCGATTCCGACGATGTGATCCTCGGCGTTCTTTCGCTTATCGATCTTTCGCTCATGGCGAATCTGTTGTTGATGATTATCTTCGGCGGTTACCAGAACTTCGTTTCGAAGCTCGATCTGGACGGGCATAAGGACACGCCCGACTGGATCGGCAATGTCGGATTTAGCGACATCAAGCTGAAGCTGATGGCGTCCATCGTGGCGATTTCGGCAATCGAGGTGTTGCAGGGATTCCTGACAATCGAACAGGTCGGCACGCGAACTGTCGCGTGGGGAATGGCGGTGCATATCACGTTTGTCGTTTCGGCATTGTTGCTCGCTGCCATGGATTGGCTCATCGCAAAGTCACGTCGAAGCCGGTCGGTGTGAACCGCGTCATACATCAGGTCATCGGTCCGGCCGAACGAACATTGCCGGACATCTTTGTTGTAGGCGCTAAGCAGTCGGGAATCAAAGCTATCCGGCCGCCCACTCCGCGAGTTTTTCCACTGTGTTCATATTGCGTGAGGTTCCCGTGATCGCAGCCGGAATCTTCAATCGGGAGTGCGCCATTCCGCTGCCGTAGTGCACGAAAATCTCGCGCAACCCGAGCGCGATCTCTTCGTCCTGCTGGCCCCGCACATCAGACAGCGCGTCCGCGGCCGGCGGCGCGTCGAGAAATATGGCAACCGTCCGGTTCGACGGAGCGGTTCTAAAGGGATTTCCGGCAAGAACCGCGGCCATTTCCGCGCCCGTTCGGACCACAACGCCGACCGGCTTGCCGGCATAAATCTCCAGACAATGTTCGAGCCGCGCCTTCACCGCAGTCTCGCCGAGCCTGCTTTCGAACACCACGTTGCCGCTCGCGATATAGGTGCGTACACCGGCAAAGCCAAGCGACTCGCACATGGCCCGCAGTTCGGACATCGGGAGTTTGCCGGTGCCGCCTACATTCACGGCGCGCAGGAGCGCCACGTATCGGGTCATCAGTCCTCCTGTTGCGAGTTGATCTGCATGGCTTCATATTATGAAACCATCCGCGCCGTTTCGCGTGACCCCCTACGAGGCGTGTGCGGCAGCCAGCATCGATTCCCGAGCTAGAAAAGCGTCTGTTGCCCACTGGTCAGCGTCTCGAAGTCATCGCCCAGCAATGGCAATATTGCATCGGCCACCGGCTGCAACTGATTGCTCAGATAGTGTCCGTAATCGAGCCCCGATCGCCACGTTTCGAGCGGCTCCGGGCCGCTGCCCGTCATCACATAGCTGATCCATCCGCCGCTCTGATATTGCAGCGGCCGTCCTTGCCGCATATTGAACTCGTCCGCCATCCGTGCTGCGCGGACGTGCGGCGGCACATTGCGCTCATACGCAGCGAGCGGACGACGCAGCCGCTTGCGGTACACGAGCAGTTCATCGAACTCCCCGCTCAACGTCCGGCGCACGTAATCCCGTACATAATCGCGATACGGCTCCTGCCTGAACACGCGTAGATAAAGCTCCTGCTGGAACCGCTGCGCAAGCGGCGTCCAGTCTGTGCGAACCGTCTCGAGCCCCTTGTAGACCACTTCCTCGCTGCCATCCTCCCGCAGCGTAAGACCCGCATAGCGCTTTTTGCTGCCCTCTTCCGTGCCCCGGATAGTCGGCATGAAAAAGCGCCGGTAGTGGCGCTCGAACTGCAGCTCCAGTGCGCTCTGCAGCCCGAAGCGCTCGCGCAGGTCGCGCTGCCACCAGGCGTTGATATGCGCGACGAGCGTGCGCCCAATGTGCGCCGCTTCCTCTTCCGTGCGCGCGCGATTGAGCCAGACGAAGGTCGAATCCGTATCTCCGTAAATCACCTCGTAGCCCTGCTCCTCGATCAGCTCGCGTGTCTTGCGCATGATCTCGTGACCGCGCATCGTGATCGACGACGCAAGCCGCGGATCGAAAAACCGGCATCCCGTCGAACCGAGCACGCCGTAAAACGAATTCATGATGATCTTCAACGCCTGCGACAACGGCTTGTCGTGATCGCGTTTGGCTGCCTCGCGCGCTTCCCAGATCTGCGCGACGACAGACGGCAGCCCATGCCGCGTACGCGAAAAGCGCGCGCCCAGAAAACCGGCAACCGAGTTCGCATCGTCGGGATTGCGCATGCCTTCCACGAGCCCGACCGGATCGATCAGGAAACTGCGGATAATCGACGGATACAGGCTTTTGTAGTCGAGCACGAGCACCGAGTCGTACAGACCCGGCCGCGAGTTCATCACGAAGCCGCCCGGGCTCGGCGCACCCACGACATCGCCGAGATTCGGTGCGACATAGCCGAGCCGGTGCATGAGCGGCATATAACGATGCGTGAACGCCGCGACCGAGCCTCCGCTGCGGTCCGCCGGCAGGCCCGTCACGGTTGCGCGCTCGAGCAGAAACGCGAGCAGCTCGGTTTTCGCAAAGATGCGCGTCACGAGCTCGCAGTCCTTGAGGTTGTAGCGCGCGAGCGCAGGCTTGTCTTCGTCGAAGCGGCGCTGGATTTCGTCCATGCGCTGGTAGGCGTTATCGATCGCCTTGCCCTCGCCCAGCACCGTCTGCGAAACGGACTCGAGGCTGAACGACGGAAAGCTCCAGGTCGCCGAGCGCAGCGCTTCGATGCCGTCGATGATCAGCCGTCCGGCGGCGCCTGCGAAGAAATGCCCTTGTGTCAGCCCGTGTTCCCGCCATTCCATCGCGCTGCCGTCACGGCCCAGCCGCAACGCAACGCCGTACTGCTGCGCGTGCTGATGAAGAATGCGCAGATCGAACTGCACCACATTCCAGCCGATGATCGCATCGGGGTCGTGCCGGGCCATCCATTGGTTCAGCCGTTCGAGCAGCATCGGCCTGCTCTCGCAGTATTCGAGCGCGAAATCGACTGAACTGCCGTCGCCGATCGCCGGGCCGAGCATATAAACCTGACGCTGCCCGCAGCCTTCGAGTGCGATCGAATACAGCTCTCCTTGGGCACTGGTCTCGATGTCGAGCGATACCACGCGCAGCCGCGGCCGATAGCCGGGTGCGGGCTTCATGTCGCCGTCCAGCAACGCAGGCGTCGCACCGCTTGCATCATTGCCGTCTGACCGCCCGCTGAACCAGACGGGCGCCGTGACGAAGCGCTCCATCATGTACCGGTCGGGCGGAAAGACGTCTGCCTCGTAGACGTCGACGCCGCCCTGCTTCAGACGCTTCTCGAGCCGGGTCAGTTGCCGGTACTGCTCGCTGTACAGCCCCAGCACCGGGCGATGATGGAAGTCGCACAGTTCGAGCGGACGCAATTCGATGCCCGCGAATGACGCTTCGCGATGCAGGATCGATTCGACGCGCTCGCGCTGCGCGGCGGGAACAAACGCAACCGATTCCTGCGGACGCAGGCGAAGCTGGCGCGGCCCGTCGTCCGTCGCCAGCCAGAACACCACCTCCGTGCCAGCCGGCGAGTCTCGCCAGTGACGGGTCAAAATGAAGCCCTGCTTCAGCTCTGTCAAACATCGACTCCAATGCAACGGTATGTTCCGTGAATTTTACCGTCCGCACCGCGTACGCGGCGCTTGCCGATCGCCACGAACGGCGCGGCTTTGCACCCGATCGAGCCGCGCCCGGGCGCACTGGTAAACCACTATCGCGCGCGCATTGGTATGCCAGTGACAATCCGTTTTGTCAGAGGGGAGGTGTTCGCGCATGCGCTCCGTTTCGCTTCGAGGGGCGCCTTTGAAAAGACCGTTTCATTGATCCGGCGAGCCCGATCCCAATCCGCTGCAACCTGTCCGCAAGAATCCCTGCATTACGCACACCGCGTCGGCTATTCGCGACAAGCTGTGTGCGCCGCCAGTCAGTAAGTTCAATCCAACAAAACGGAGACAACATGCTTTCAGGAATCCAGGTGCTTCGAGCGGCGGCGACCGCGGCATTGGCGCTAGGCGCGAGCGCAGCTTTCGCTCAGGCATCGATCGTTCCGGGCCCGGCCAGCGATCCCGCGTGCATGGTGCCGTGGAAGAGCGACACGAAGTTCGTCAAGTATCCGAAGAAGAACGGACCGTACCGGATCGCGCTCGTGAACGGCTATATCGCGAACACCTGGCGTATCCAGATGATCAAGACGGCGAAGGCCTATACGGCGCAGCCCGCCGTTGCTGCGAAGCTCAAGGAATTCAAGGTCGTCTCGACCGGCGAGGACGTGCCGGCGCAAATCTCGGCCGTCAACAATTTCATCGATGCCGGCTACGACGCGATCATCGTCGACGCACAGAATCCCTCCTCGTTCGGACCGGCGATCCGTCGCGCGAAAAAAGCCGGCGTCGTGCTGGTCGCGTTCGACAATACGCTCGACAGCGAAGACGCGATCAACGTGGACGTCGACCAGTACGGGCTCGGCGTGCTGTGGGCCAAGTGGCTCGCAACACACGTGCCGAACGGCGGCAAGGTGCTCGAGGTTCGCGGGGTGGCCGGCACGTCGGTCGACACCGACCGTCACAACGGCTTCCAGAAAACCCTCGACGAGACCGGCAAGAAGTGGAACATCGTCCAGGTTTACGGCAAGTGGGACGACGGCGTCGCACAGAAGGCCGCCGCCGACGCGTTTGCGGTGCAGGGCCATTTCGACGGCATCTCGGCACAAGGCGGCGACACCGGCGTGGTGCGCGCGATGATCGATGCCAGGCATCCATTCGTGCCGTTCGGCGGCGAAACGGAGAACGGCTTTCGCAAGTTCTGCGCACAGTATGGGAGCAAGGGCCTGAAATGCACGTCGGCCGGCAGCGGTCCCGCGCAGGTGGCCGTAGCGATCAAGACGGCGCTCGCCGCGCTCGACGGCCAGACGATTCCCGTGGCCATCAAGCTGCCGCTCGATATCACCGACGATTCGAAGCTGAAAGCGGGCGTCAACTACTTCCCCAACGAATCGGACAACTTCTTCGTCGGCAACTCGTTTCCGACTTGCGGCATCAATTTCTCCGCGCAGGAAATCATGAAGCAGAACCAGGGTAACCAGTAACCGCGCGAGTGGCCCGCGCCGCGACCGGAGACGAAAACATGCCGCAGGACGTGGAACAGCCGATCTTTCAGATGTCGGGCGTGTCGAAAAGCTACGGCGGCGCGGTGGCGCTCGATCACGCGAACCTCGAGGTGCGCGAGGGGCGCATCCACGCGATCCTCGGCGAAAACGGCGCGGGCAAGTCCACGCTGCTGAAGGTGATGTCCGGCGTCGTGCAGCCGGACGAGGGAACCATGCACCTCGACGGCCGCCCGGTTTCGTTCGCGTCGCCTGCCGAAGCGAACGCGTCCGGCATCGTCTGCGTCTATCAGGAGCTGTCGCTGATCCCCGACCTCTGCGTGGCCGACAACATCTTCGCCGCGAACCCGCCGCGCCGCTTCGGCATGATCGACCGCCGCGCGCAGCGCCGCCAGGCCGAGGCGGCGCTGGCCCGCGCCGGTGCGGCCGACATCAATCCGCTCGCGAAAGTCCGCGACCTGCCGTTGTCGCGCCAGCAGATGGTCGAACTCGCGAAGGGACTCGCGCACGAGCCGCGCATCCTGATTCTCGACGAGGCGACCTCGGCCCTGACCGCGGCCGACGTGGCGCGCGTCATCGACGTGCTCAAGCGCCTGCGCGACGAAGGGCTCGCGCTGCTGTTCATCTCGCACCGGATGCACGAGGTCAAGGCGCTCGCCGACGAATGCACGGTTTATCGGAACGGTCGACATGTGATGAGCTTCGAGGCCGGCACGCGCACCGACAACGAGGTTGTCGAAATGATGATCGGCCGGAAATACCAGCATGTATTCCCCGATAAACCGGCCCGCCAACCCGCCGGCGAAGCCGGGCAACCCAGCGCCGCCGCGCCGGTTCTCGCGTGCCGCGATCTCGCGTGGGGCGACACGCTGCAGGGCATCGGCTTTTCGTTGAAGCGCGGCGAAATCCTCGGCCTCGGCGGCCTCGACGGGCAAGGCCAGCGCGAACTGCTGCTCGCGCTGTTCGGCGTGTTGCGCGGTTGCTCCGGCAAGATCGAAATCGACGGCAAGGCCGTGTCGATATCGAGCCCCGTGGCGGCGCGCGCCAACGGCGTCGGCATGGCGCTGATTCCGGAGGACCGCAAGACCGAAGGTCTGATGCTGCCGATGTCGGTGCGCGAAAACCTGTCGTTTGCGGCGCTCGACCGCATGTCCCGCGCGGGCGTGATCGATCGCGACCGCCAGCAGTCGCTGGTCGCCCGCATGATGGAGCTGCTCGCGATCAAGTCGTTCGGCGTCGACGCGGCCGTCGGTTCGCTCTCGGGCGGCAATCAGCAGAAGGTGGTCATCGCGAAATGGCTGATCCGGCAGCCTCGCATCCTGTTGCTCAGCGACCCGACGCGCGGCATCGACGTCGGCACCAAGCAGGAGCTTTACCAGCTGCTCAGGCGTCTGGCCGACGAAGGCGCCGCGATCCTTTTCTACTCGACCGACTACGACGAGCTGATCGGCTGCTGCGACCGCGTGCTCGTGCTGTACGAAGGCAGGATCAAGAAGGAACTGGCCGGGCCGGGGATCACCGAGCAGAACCTGATCGCGAGCGCACTGGACCTGCCCGTCGGTCAGGTTTCGCCTTCCACGGGAGTCGCGCGATGAGCGGGCTGCGTTACTGGTATGCGGAAAATCGCGGAACGATGTTCGCGTTCGCCCTGTTCGTGCTGATGTTCGCGATTTATCTGTTCAACTATCCGTCGACGTTGTCGGCAAACGTGTTTCAGACGGCCGCGAACAAGGCGGTGCTGCTCGCGCTGGTGTCGATGGGCCAGGCGCTCGTCGTGCTGACCTCCGGCATCGACCTGTCGATCGGCATGATGCTCGTGCTGACGAATTGCATCGGATCGTGGATCGTCACGGGCGATGCGCTGCACAGCGCGCTCGGCATCGTCGGCGTGCTCGCGGCCGGTGCGCTATGCGGCGCGCTCAACGGCGTCATCATCATCTACGGCCGCCTGCAGCCGATCGTAACGACGATCGCGACCGGCGCCGTCTATTACGGGCTGGCGCTGCTGCTGCGTCCGGTGCCCGGCGGGTCGATCAACGAAGACCTTGCCGACGCGCTGACCGGCAAGGTCGCCGGCCTCGTGCCGGCGAGTCTGCTGATTCTGCTCGCGGCGGTCGTGTTCGTCTGGGTGCCTTTCAAACGGTCGACGGTCGGGCGTGCGGCGTATGCGACCGGCTCGTCCGAGTCCGCGGCCTTTCTATCGGGCATGCCGATCCGGCGCGCGAAGTTCGCGAGCTATACGTTAGCCGGCCTGCTCGCCGCGATCGGCGGCCTCTTTCTGACATTTTTCACCGACACCGGAGAAGCAAGCCTCGGCAGCGCCAACTCCTATACGCTGTTTTCGATCGCCGCCGTGGTGATCGGCGGCGTCTCGCTGCTCGGTGGCCGGGGCAGCGCGATCGGGGCGATCTTCGGCGCCTTCGCGTTCCGCTCGATCGGCGACCTGCTGTTCGTGTTCAACGTCGATGCACTATGGCAGCCGCTGTTCCAGGGCGTGATTCTCCTGCTCGCTGTCGCGATCGGCGCATGCGGGCTGTTCAGGGTGCGTAACCGGCTGGAGTGGTTCCAATGAGCGGCGTTTCCGCGGGCAGGCCCAACACGTTCGTATCCCGGCTCTCGCGCAGGATCGACCGGCCGATCGTCATTTCGTTCGCGTGCATCGTCGCGCTGCTGCTCGTCGGCGGCATGTTCTCGCGAAACTTCACGTCGCCCGAATACATCCTGCTGCAGCTGAAGGTCGGCGCATTCCTCGGCATTATCGCGACCGGCCTCATGATGGTGATTCTGCTCGGCCATATCGACCTGTCGCTGCCATGGACGATCACGGTCGGCGCGATGATGGCGTGCGCCGTCGCCGGGCACGGCGAAACCGGGCGCATTCTCGCGATTCCGGCCGGCATCGCTTGCGGCATGCTGATCGGCATCGTCAATGGCGTGCTCGTCGCGCTGCTGCGCATTCCGTCGATGATCGCGACGCTCGCGACCAATGCGGTCGCGCAGGGCATCATGATCGTCTACACGGGCGGGTCGTCGCCGCAGGATTCCGCGCCGCACGCGATGCGATGGCTCGCGGCCGGCTGGCTCGTGCCCGGCGTGCCCAATGCGGTCGCGCTGTGGGTGCTGATCGGCGCCGCCACGATGTTCCTGCTGTCGCGCACGACCTTCGGCCGCACGCTGTACGCGATCGGCAACACCGAGCGCGCGGCTTACCTTTCCGGCATCAATACGCGGCTCGTCACCGTGGCCGCGTTTGCCGTGTGCAGCGCGTTCGCGGCGTTCGGCGGCGTGCTGCTCGCGGGTTATGCCTCGAAGGCCGCGCAGTCGATGGGCGATGCCTACCTGTTGCCGGCGATCGCGGCGGTCGTGCTCGGCGGAACGTCGATTCTCGGCGGCCGCGGTTCGTACCTCGGCACCGTGGCCGGCGCGATCCTCATCACGCTGCTGCAATCGATTCTCTCGGTGACCCAGATGCCGGAAGCGGGACGCCAGATCATCTACGGCGTCGTGATCGCGGCAATGCTGCTGCTGTACGGCCGCAGCAAACGGGAAACGTAGCGCCCGCAGACGACGCGGGAATCGACGCTGAATTCAGCCTGGAAGTCAGCCTGGAAGTCAGCCCCGAAGTCAGCCGAGGAGTCAGCCGACGAGTCAGCGCGGCAGTCCGCCGAGATAAGCCGCCACCGCCTCGGTCAACGCCATACCGGGCAACTCGTCCGGCGGCACGAGACGCGCGGCGACAATCTCGCGATTATCGAGCCGCAGTTCGGGCATGCGCTCGAGGTGCAGTTCGAAGAAATGCACCCGGTCCCTGCGCCCGTCCCACACGCCGCTCGCGGTGCCCGCAGGAAGCAGCGCGGTGCCCGAAGACAGTCCGATCTCCTCCTCCATTTCGCGCCGCGCCGCCGCCTCGGGCGTTTCGTCGCGGTGCAGACTGCCGCCGGGAAAATTCCACTCGGCCCGATACGAGGACTTCACGAGCAACACGTCGCGCCCGACGTAGATCGCGACCAGCGCGCCTTCATGGCGAGGCCGCCGGATGTGCCACCAGACGCGAGCGCAACGGAATCCGACGCGCAACACGAGGCGCCAGGCCCAGTCGATAAACGTGGACGACGGCACGCGCTCAAGGCTCGGCATGCGCTCTCCGTGTCACGCGAACAGATCGAGCTGGCGCGCATCGTCGGCGCCCGGTTTCGGCTCGGCGCCGATGACCGGTGCCGGCGCGGCCGGCTTCGCTTCGATGCGGAAGAACGCCGGATCGACGCCCGCGTTTTGCGCTGCGCGCAACCAGCTCGGCATCTCCCCCTGGCCGTTCCATTCGTTGCCGCGTGCATCGCGGTAAAGCGGCGGATAACGGCGATCTTCAGCGATCGAAGCCGCCAGTGCCTCCGTGGTGATGCCGAATTCTTCCATCCGGCGACGCAGCCAGCGGATCAGGCGATCGCGAGCCTCGTCGTCAACAATCCTTGTTTTCATATCTCTCTTGTCTGTATCGATCGCCCTAGTCCTGCAACCCGCGCACATTGCGATACGAAATTTCACTCGAGACAACCCGCACGCGATACTCCACCGGCTTGTCCTTGAACGTAAAGGCGGTGCGCTCGATGCGCAGCACCGGTGCCCCCACGTCGATATTCAATACATCGGCGATTCTCTCGTCAGCGACCGCGCCGCGCAAATCCTCGACCACGCGCACGACCGAGATGCCAAAGTGATCCTGATAGAAGCCATAAATCGACCCACGCCGTGCCACGAACGTCTGTGCATCGAGATTCGGAAAGACATCGAGCGGAAACCACAAATGATCGAGCATCAGCGGCGTATCGTCGCGCAGCCGCAGATTTTCGACGCTCGCGAGCCGTGAGCCGCGTTCGACCTTCAGCCGCTCGGCAAGTTCGGCCGTCGCGCGCTCCTTGCCGAAGCGCAACAGGCGCGCCGACACCGTCACCGCGTTGCCGTTTTCGTCAACAAAGTTGAAGTAGTGGTCGAACTGATGGTTCTCGCCGAAACGCGCGACGATCGTGCCGCGCCCCGCGCGCCGGATCAATAGCCGCTCGGCGACCAGTTCCTCGACCGCGCGCCGGATCGTGCCGATGCCGACGCCGAAGGACTCGGCTAGTTGCGGCTCGGTCGGGATTTTATCGCCCGCTGCCCATTCGCCCGTGCGCAGCCGCTCGAGAATTCCCGCCCGAACGATTTCATAAAGTGGCTGTTCGCCCGCGTTGCGTATGACTGGCATCGGTTGAGAATGAAAGCGGCTGAAAATGGCTGAATGCGACGTTGGGGTCCAGTTTATCGACGCGCTCGGCGCAAAGGCCGGTTGGATCCGTCCGCCGGCGACTTCGGCGCCTTGCCTGCGAATCTGCGAATCTGCGAAGGATACAGGAACGCGCCCTTTTACCACGCAGCCGGCATCCCGTCCAGGTGTTTTCCCGCAAAACGCCGTTATCAATCGAATCATTCGAATGATTCGATTGACGCATCATGACGTGCGTCCTAGACTGCCTCACATCGCGCGCTTCCTGCGCGCCAATTACGAGGAGCGGACCCATGCCCAACTTCATCAAACACATTGCTTTCAAAGTCGAGGACGTCGAGAAGGAACGCGCGTTCTATGAGAACGTATTCGGATACCGGCATGTGAACACGGTGTTGCGCAAGGGCAAAAACGGCGACCACGTCTCGCACCACCTGACCGACGGCTATATGGACCTCACGCTGATCCATTACGAATCGTCGAATGCGGACGAAGCAGACTTCGCGGGTCCCGCACCATGCATCCATCACATCGGCATGGAAGTGGAAGACCTCGACGCCTTTATCGAACAGATCAAGGCGAACGGCGGCGAGATCCTTACCGCGCCCGGTCATTTGCCGGTCAAGTTCCGCTCGCCGAATGGCCCGGTGGCCGAAGTCGTGCCGATGAAGCGCTGGGAAAAAGAAACGCTCGCGGCGGGCGTGCACGGCGCCGTGCTCGAATAAGCGAGGCGCGCCGGCCCGCGCATTTACAACGCGCTCACAGCGCACACACAAGAACGATACGACACAGCCGGCGCCCCTTCGGCCCGCAAAAAATGCGCGGGCACCCAGCGTTGCAGCAACCGATGTCGCGCCGCGGCGTACGCTGCCATGTCAATGGCGCACGCCCGCGAGCGACGGCACAGGCAGTCGCAACCGCGCCGGCTTCGCACGGCGCGCGCATGGAGAGAGACAATGGCATCGGCTCAGCCGCGCAGACGGTTTTCCGCCACCACTGGCGTCCTGATCGTGTTGTGCATCATGTCGTATCTGATGTACGTCGATCGCACGAATATATCCACGGCGGCGCTCGCGATCCGCCACGATCTTCGCCTCAACAATTCGCAGCTCGGCATCGTGTTCGCCGCCTTCGCGCTGACTTACGCAGTCGCGATGATTCCGGGCGGCGTGATCGCCGACCGCCTCGGCTCGCGCAAGATGCTCGCGATCTGCGGCCTGCTGTGGGGCTTCGGCACCTTGCTGACCGGTCTCGCGAGCAGTTTCGCGATGGTGCTGCTCGCGCGCTTTATCGTCGGGCTCGGCGAAAGCCCGATCGTTCCCACGTCCGCGCGCGCCATGACCGCATGGATGAAACCCGAGCAGCGCGGCTTCGCGCAAGGCATCACGCACGCGTGCGCGCGCCTTGGCAATGCATCGACGCCGATCGTGGTCGCCGCGCTGATCACCGCCTTCTCATGGCATATCGCGTTCGTCGTTCTCGGCGTCGCGAGCCTCGCGTGGGTCGTGCTGTGGGTCGGGTACTACCGCGACAATCCGGTCGACCATCCGGACATCACACCGGAAGAACTCGCGCGTCTTCCCGTCAGGACGAGCAAGGTACGCGTGCCGATGCGCTGGGGCCCGCTGTTGCGCGCGCTGTGGCCGGCCACACTCGTGAGCTTCTGCCATGGGTGGATTCTGTGGTTCTTCCTGAACTGGATGCCGTCGTTTTTCGCACAGAACTATCACCTGAACATCAAGCACTCGGCGATGTTCAGCTCGGGCATCTTTCTGAGCGGCGTGGTCGGCACGACGCTCGGCGGCTCGCTCAGCGATCTGCTGCTCAAGCGCACCGGCAATATCCGCCGCGCACGCCAGACGATGATCACGATCGGCTTTCTCGGCCCGATCGTGTTCTTCATTCCGATGTTTCTGCATCCGTCGCCGAATATCGCGGCGCTGTCTCTCGCGGCCGCGCTGTTCCTCTCCGAACTCGTGACAGCGCCGCTCTGGGCCGTGGCGATGGACCTTGCGCCGAATCATGCGGCCACCTCGAGCAGCATCATGAATACGGGCCTCGGCATCGCGGCGTCGGTTTCGCCGCCGATCGTCGGCTGGCTCGTCGATGCGACGCATTCATGGCAACCAGTGTTCGCGCTATCGATCGCGTGTCTGCTGCTCGGCCCGATCGCCGCGAACTGGATAAGGCCGGACCGGCCCTACCTCGGAGAACCGCTCGACGAACGACAGGGTTCGCCTGCCGGGTCGTTCGCCGCGCAAAGGAGCGCATAGCCCATGTCGGAAAGCACTGCACATTCAGACGCCGCTGCACCCGCGGCAGCGACGTATGACGTCACGGCCGAGGCCGCCAGCTTCGTCGCAAGCGTCGCATACGAAGACCTGCCGCCTGAACTGGTGGAACTCGGCAAGATGCACATTCTCGATGCGCTCGGTCTCGCGGTCGCCGGGCAGCGCGCCGAAACCGGCCCCGTGGTTCGGCAGTATCTGGACGAGCTCGGCGTACTGAAGGGAGCGTCGAGCGTGCTCGGCACTCACCTCAAAGCGCCGCCGCGCTTTGCCGCATTCGCGAACGGCGTCGCGATCCACGCCGACGATTTCGACGACACGCAGCTGGCCGTGGCAAAAGACCGCGTCTACGGACTGCTCACGCATCCCACGGTATCAGCCGTGCCGTCGGCGCTCGCGATGGCCGAAGCGCTAGGCCGGTCCGGCCGCGACTTCATGCTCGCGTATCACGTCGGTCTCGAAGTCGAGACCAAGATTTGCGAAGCGATTGCGCCCCGTTCGTACGAGAGCGGCTTTCACTCGACTGGCTTCTGCGGCGTCTTCGCCTCGGCGGCCGCAGCCGGCAAGATGCGCGGGTTCGACGCGCGCACGCTGCGCCATGTGTTCGGCATTGCCGGCGCTCAGGCTTGCGGCCTGCGCGAGAACTTCGGCACGATGACGAAGCCTTTCCAGGCCGGCCACGCGGCCGAATGCGGCGTGACGGCGGCCGACCTCGCCGCATTGGGATGGACAGCCGCGGAGAACATTCTGGAAGCGAAACGCGGCTTTTTTAGCGCATACGGCGGCGGCTGGAATCCTCAGGCAACCGAAGGAAAGTTCGGCAAGCCGTGGTCCCTGCTGACGCCTGGCATATCGATCAAGCCATTTCCGACGGGATCGCTGACGCATCCGGCAATGGATGCGATGCTCACGCTCATCGAAACGCATCGGATCGAGGCCACCGACGTCGCCCAGGTTCGCGTCGGCACGAACCGGCAGATGCTCAACACGCTGATTCATCACCGTCCGAAGACCGGATTACAGGGCAAATTCAGCATGGAGTACTGCATGGCGGTGCTTCTTGTCAGGCGCCGCGCGGGACTCGGCGAATTCACGGACGACGTCGTCAACCACCCCGATCTGCAGCAGATGCTTGGCCGCGTGGACTTCTATAACAACCCGCAAGCCGACGCGGCCGGCGCCGACAGGATGCGCTCATACGTCGAGGTCAAGCTGAAGGATGGACGCCTCTTCTCGGCGCAAAACGATTTTGCCAGGGGCAGCCCGCAAAAGCCGATGTCGTTCGACGATGCCGTGCGAAAGTTTCGCGGCTGCACGGACTTTGCGGGTCTATCCGAAAGCAAGGCCGACCGCATTATTTCTGCCGTTCAGGGCCTCGCGAAAGTGGACAGCATGAGCACGGTTTTCAAAGGGCTATTCGACTGATCCGCGAGCGGGTTGCCGCCCAACGCGCCGTTGGCGGGCGTCGTGGACGCATACCCGTGCATACCCGCAGATACCCGCGCCGCGTTCACGCCTGCGGCTCGATGTTCGGATTGAGCCTGAAGAAGTTCGCCGGATCGTATTTCGCTTTTATCCGGGCCAGCCGCGTATGATTGCTGCCGAATGCCGCTCGAACCTCGGCCGCGCTTTCATCGCTTAGAAAATTCACAAGAAACGTGTTCGCCGAGTGCGGCCGCAGCGCGTTCGCAAAGTCGCGTGCCCAGCCGATATTGCGCTCCGTGTCTCGCTGTTCGATCCATTTCGCTTCGATCGCAACGTTGAAGCCCGCGTCGCGCTGCGAGTATGCGGTGTCCGCGACGCCGATATTGCGCACCGCACCGTCGAATATCTGCAGCAGAACCATACTCAACGGCGACGCGGCCAGATTGCTTTGCTCGACGATCAGCTCGATCGCTGCGTCGCTCAGTTCCTTGATGAACGTCGAACGCCAGTAGTTGTGGATGCCGTCGGGGTTGCCTTGATCGGCAAGTCTCTGCATGTCGGGAAACGGCATCGACTGCACCGCTGCAAAGAGCGGCGTGCCCATTTCGAGCAGCGGCCGCGTGACGCGCTCGCCGTCGCTTTCGGTTCCGCAGTAGCACATCATCAACGCGACCGCGGGTGTCCCGTCCGGCGTCGACATCAGGCCCGCGTAGACGGTCAGTTCGTCGGGCGCGTGCGCCATGAAGTCGCGGTACGAGCGCAGCACTTTCACGGCTTCGTTGCGCGGATACGCGACGAAGCCGCCGTACACCTTTGAAACCGGATGTGCGCGAAAAGTCAGCGACGAGACGATCCCGAAGTTACCGGCGCCGCCCCGAATCGCCCAGAACAGATCCGCATGCTCCGACTGATGTGCGGTCAGCGTCTCCCCTTGCGCCGTAACGATTTCGCACGACAACAAGCTGTCGCACGTCAAACCGTAGCGGCGCGACAGCCAGCCGCATCCGCCGCCGAGCATGAGTCCCGCGACGCCAACCTTCGATACGACGCCCGTCGGCACCGCGAGCCCGAACCGATGCGTGGCGCGATCGAGATCTTCGAGCAAGGCGCCCCCCTGTACCGTCACGGTCGGCGTGTCTTCATCGACGATGACCTGCTTCATCGGCGACAGGTCGATCACGAGTCCGTCGTCGCACAGCGCATGGCCGGCCACATTGTGTCCTCCACCCTTCACCGCCACGACCAGATCGTTTTCTCGCGCGAAATTCACCGCTTGAGCAATCTCGTGAGTCGATGAACACTGCACGATCAGGCCCGGCGATCTGGATATTCTCCTGTTCCAGATGGCGCGTGCCGCTTCATAAGCAGGCGTATCGGGATAAAAGGCCTTTCCACTGAAGCTCTCAATAAATCGACTCAGAATTTCGGAAGTAACGCTCGATCCATCGCGCTTTTTAAGACTTGCCATATGCGTCCTCTCTTTTGCTGAAAGTTGAATGGAAAAAGCATCGCCCGGCAATGCGATAGCCTTGAAAACCTTCGACGATCGTAATTCACGGATTGCATCGGCCCGACACGCAGGGCGAATGCAGCATCGACCAGGCGAAACCGATAAGCCATTCGACTTCCTGTTTCGAACGCGCGAAAAAAGCGTTATTTATATATATGGCAATGCAAATTGGCGACACCTAGTTCTTAGGAACTAGAGAAGCAAAACGTTAAATCTATATTTATTGTCTCTTTAAAGCGGTTTAGCGAACCTGGCCGCCGACAATACGCGGAATTTCCGCAACCAGATAGTCGAGCAGCGCTCGCACCGAAGGTAACTGGTTCTGTCCGTACGGCACCAGCGCCGTCAGGCTCGCGTCGCCCGCCGTCCAGTCGGGCAGCACCCGCACAAGCTGACCTTGCTCGAGTTCGGCGCGGCAGACATATCCGGGCAACGCAACGATGCCGAGGCCGCCGACCGCCGCGTCCTTCAGCGTCAACATGCAGTCGGTCATCAGGACGGGCTCGATGCGCAGCGTCTGAATGTCGCCGTCGCGATGCCGAAGCGACCATTGGAACGGCACGCCCTCGCGAATCATGAACAGGGCCGGCCGGTGCAGCAGATCGTCGGGCCGCTGGATCGGTTCCGCGCTCTCGATGTATTGCGGGCTGCAAAACAGCATCCACGGTGTTGGCGCAAGCGGCCGTTGAATCAGGTTCGAGTCCTGCAACGGCACCGAGTGCGCGCGGACCGCGACGTCGAAGCCCTCGGCCACGATATCGACTTCCGCATCGCATGTACGCTGAAGCAGCCGGATTTGCGGAAACTGCCGGCCGAATTCCGGCAACAGCTTGCTCATGACAAATTGGGACGTGGCAACCGCCACCGAAATGCGCACGAGCCCGCTCGGCACGGTCATGCGCTGGCGCACCGCGCATTCGGCCGCCTGCGCCTGCTGCAGCATCAGGCGCGCGCGGCGGTAAAACTCGGCGCCGATATCCGTCACCGCGAACTGCCGCGAGGTGCGGTTGATCAACCGGGCGCCGAGTTGACCTTCGAGCTGGTTGATCCGATAGCTGATGGTCGATTTGGGCAGCGCGAGCGCGCGAGCGGCCGCGGTAATGCTCTTATGGTCGACAACCTGCACGAAGTAGTACACGTCGTTCAGATCCAACATTGATCGCTTTCCTTAGTGGGCGTCGAGGGAAGCGTCCATCGGGCTGGATGGCGCGTATTTACGATGCATATCTTACATTCCCTTCGATGCTAAATCGTTGTACATACAATTGGACGCTGCGTGCGACAGCTATGCCACAAACGGCCTGCCTCGTTGAAACCGCGCGAAACCGGCGCGATGCCGATCGTCCAGAATCTTGCACGCACCTTCCGGCGCCACAGCCTTGCTTAATGCAGACGGCGCGCCAACCATCCGTGGTTCCACGCAAACAAAGGTGACGACGATGGCTCAATCCCGTACCCGCATGACCCGCGACAATACTGCCGTTCTGCTGATCGACCATCAGGTCGGACTTTTCACGGGCGTGCGCGACATCGGCGTGGGCGAGCTCAAGCACAACGTCGTCGGCCTGGCCAAGGCCGCACGGGCGCTCGATCTACCCGTGATCGCGGTCACGACCGCACGCGACAGCATGTGGGGACCCACCATCCCGGAGCTGCGCGCGGTGCTCGGCGACGATCCGATTCTCGACCGCTCGACCGTCAATGCATGGGACGAGCCGCGTTTCGTCGAAAAGGTAAAGGCCACGGGCCGCGACCATCTGATCATCGCAGGCCTCAGTTTCGAGGTCTGCGCGTCGCTTCCTGCGATTTCGGCGCGCGACGAAGGCTTCCAGCCCGTGGTGGCGCTCGATGCCTGCGGCACCTTCAGCAGCTACAAGCACGAGGCCGGGTTGGCGCGCCTCGTCGCACTGGGCATCGAAGTGTCCGACTACGCGACGACCATGGTCGAGATCATGGGCGACAACGCCGATCCGCAGGCCGCCGCGGTCTACGAGGCGCTCGACATGCCGTTCGCCACGCTCATGGGCCAGGTCGCGCACGGATACGCAAGATAGGCGCTGCATTCGGCATGGTCGGCGCGCCGGTTCGCCGAACCCATCGCCCGTCGAGTATCCGCCGTACCCGCTGTTCCGAGCATCTGCTGCACCGCGAGGCTTCCATGCTACAGACCGACACGGTTCTTCCGATCGAAGTTTTTCCGCTGTCGCAACCGGACAGCGAGGCCAGGCCCGAACTCCATCGCGCGTTCAAGCGAGCGTGGTCTCGTGTGCTGACCGGCATTTCGCCGCGCGTGGTCTACGATGCCTTCTTCGCGATGACGCCGCCGGCACCCGGCGTATCGCTGCATCCGTCCACCGACGCAGCCGTGCCCGGCTGGGTTTGCGTGCCCGAGGACCGCGTCGAGGATCAGGCCCTGCTGTATCTGCACGGCGGCGCGTACACGATGGGCACGGCGCCCGCGTATCGCGGGCTCGTCAGCCAGATCGCCGCCCGTGCGCGACGGACCGCCTTTATCCTCGAATATCCGCTGGCGCCCGAGACCGCCTTGCCCGCGGCCCTCGACCTCGCGAGCGCCGCCGTCGAGCGCCTGTCGTTCTTTTATCGCAAAGTCGGCCTGGTGGGCGACTCGGCCGGCGGCGGGCTCACGCTCGCTACGCTCGCGCAAACCACGAAGCCGTCAGCCGCGGTGGTGTTCTCTCCATGGACGGACCTCAGCCTGAGCGGTCCCAGCATCCGCGACCGCGCGGCCAGGGATCTGCTTCTCGAAGAAAACGCCCTGCGTGCAGCGGCAACCGGATATCTACGGTTCGCCGCCGCAGACGATCCGCGTGCTTCACCGTTGTTCGGCATTCCAGATCGCCTCCCGCCGCTGCTGATTCAGGTCGGTTCCGACGAAATTCTGTACGACGATGCCCTGCGCTACGCGAGACAAGCGCGCGACCGGGGCCATGACGTGACGCTCGAGGAATGGTCGGGCATGCAACATGTCTTTCAGCAAAGCGTCGAGGAACTCGAAGCGGCCCGGCACGCGCTCGATCACGCGGCCGCGTTTCTCGGCAAGCACATGGACAATCGTTGATCGAGCCATGTCCTCCTTGCGCAATCTGACTTTCGAACATCTGCTCGTCTACATTGCCGTGATCGAAACCGGTTCGCTCACGCGAGCGGCAAGGCGTATGTCCGTGTGCAAGTCGGTGGTCAGCAAAAGCATTCAACGACTCGAACTCGAGCTCGGCGTAAGTCTGATCGTCAGAACCACGCGGCGCATCAGTGTCACGGAAGCTGGTGCGTCGTTCTTCGAAGCCTGTCGCGAGATGGCGCGCCTCGCGGACGAAGCCGTGTCCCTCGTCAGTCCTTCGGCTCACGCACTGCACGGCACATTGCGCGTGGCGTCTTCTGTCGAATACAGCGCAGCCGTGCTCGCCCCGGTGCTTGCCCGCCTGCGCAGCGAGCATCCGGACCTGTGCATCGAAATGATGTCGGGCGACCGCTATATCGATCTCGTTGTCGAAGGGGTCGACGTGGCGGTCCGCGTAGGCGAATTGACCGACTCGAGCCATCGCGCGCTGCGTATCGGCGAGGTGTCGAAATGGCTCGTCGCAAGCCCCGATTTCCTGCTGCGCAACACGCTGCCGGTCGAGATTGCCGATGCGGGGAAGGTGCCGTTCGTGGCCCTGTCGGTGCTTGCGCATCAGTCGCGTTGCCACCTCGTTCGCACTGCCGGGCGGGATTCGCTCGAGATCAACTTCGACGCCTGCCTCGTCGCGGACACCATGTACGCATGCCGGGCGGCGGCTGCAAACGGCGCCGGCCTCACGCTGCTGTCCGATTTCACCGTGCATGCGGATATCGACGCAGGGCGGCTCGTGCGCGTCTACGACGACTGGTCGAGCCCCGCCCTGCCCATTCATGTGCTGTTTCCGCCCGGCAAGCACACACCGCTGAAAGTGCGGACCTTCGTGGATACGCTCAAAGCCCACATCGGCGCCTGTTGAGGTCGCTCGCCGGCGTGCAATCGAGGTGTCTTCCGTCGTCGCGCAAAACACCTTCTCCTCTGCTGGGTCTCGACGCCGCAAGCAAATGGCCGTTGCGCAACAGAATGACCGTGGGCATGTGGGCGAACGGCTCGTGCCGCGCACCCGGATGCAAACGCAACCAGCTGCCGGCACAATATCGTTCAACCGCGCTGCGCGTCGACTTCGAGATTGCCACGCAGCACATACAGGTCGTGACGCCAGCCCGCTTCGAGCGTGCAGATTTGCGCTGGCCCGATCTCGACGATGCCGGCCCAACGCGCGTCGGTCGGGCTCGTAAGATGGGGGAATCGCGCCGGCCTTCGGCAGCAATGCGTTCATGTCGGTCCAGCCGCGTTCAATCAGATCGTCTTGCACGATGCCTCCTTCAATCGGGAGCGATTATGCACAAGACAACCCTTCACCGTAAGCGCATGCGGCGGCTATTCACAATCCGCGATTCGCGGACAATCGTTTCGATATGCAGGATTTACACGCTCTCCTCGACGTAAGGAACGCTGAGCGAGTGCCGCCCCGTCTTCCAGATTCGTGTACGCAGCTTCCCGATTCATAGCCTTGCTTTGTCCAATGCCCGGACTAACCATGCGGTCGTCACGGAAGTGACTTCGAAACATCGCTTTGAAACGCGTGGATGCAAGGAGTAGCAAAGATGGACACATGGCTGACAAACGGAAAAGACGAGGGTGCCGACGGCGGATCGCCGACGGTCTTTATCGTGGACGACGACTGCTCGGTGCGCACCGCGCTCGATTGCCTGCTTCGCTCGGTCGGCGTTCAGGTGCGGTCGTTTGGTTCGCCTGATGAATTCCTCAAGTCGAAGATACCGGATGAAGTACCGGGCTGCATCGTTCTCGACGTGCGCTTTCCGGGACAAAGCGGCTTTCACCTGCAAAACGAAATCAACCGGATGGAATTCCCGATTCCTATCGTCTTCCTGACCGGCTACGCCGATACCAGGATGACGGTCAAGGCGATGAAGGCAGGTGCAATCGACTTCCTGAACAAGCCGTTTCGCGAAGAAGACATGCTCGACGCAATCGCGCAAGCGATCAATTGTCATCGCGCACGCCTGAGCACCGCGAAGAACGTCAAACGGGTACGCGCGCGCTACGATCTGTTGACGCCGCGCGAGCGCGAAGTCTTCGCGTATGTGGCGACGGGCATGTTGAACAAGCAGATCGCGGGAGAACTCGACATCAGCGAATACACGGTGAAGATTCACCGCAAGAACGCGATGGAAAAGATGGAGGCCGCGAACATCGTCGATCTGATCCGTCAAGCGACGACGCTTGGACTTGCGGTCCGTGCCGCGCAGCCTGAAGGAACGGCTAAGGGAACCGCTAATGGAGCGTCAAACCGCGACAAGCCGTCGTCCGCGGTCAGCAACGGAACCGAATACGACTGCGCTTTCGAATAGCCACATGCGCCGCCGGCAGCGGGCCGGGCGCCGATCCCCGTCGCACTACGATGAGATTCGATGGGCCGCACGCAACGAGGCGGCGCACCGCTCCCCTTCTCGCGATCACATCCGGTCGGCCTGACGACACCAGTAGTCGAACGTGCCCTTCACGATCGACGGCTTGAGCAGATAGTCGTGCGCCTGCGCCGCGAGGTCATCCGGCACGGACGCGATCGGACCGAACGCGCGCGCGCGCACCTGCATGCGGGCCGCGCGCTCGAGATACACGGCCAGATAAGCGGCTTCCTCGATATAGGCACCCGTCGTCAACTGTCCATGATGCGCGAGCAGAATCGTCCGCTTGTCGCCGAGCGCCTCCGAGATGACCACGCCTTCCTGGTCCGCGATCGGCACGCCGGGCCAATCGGCAAGAAACGCGCAGTCGTTGTGAAGCGGCGTCATATCCATGTGCGCGATCACGAGCGGTTGGCGCGCCGCAACGAGTGCCGATACATACGGCGAATGCGTATGGATGATCGCGTTGGTCCGCGCACGCGCGTCGTACACCCACAGATGAAAACGCGTGGCCGGGTTCGCCATGCCGTTGCCGCCGATCGTATTCAGATCGGCGTCGACTTCGATAAAGTCGTCGGGCGTCGCTTCGTCGAAGCCGACACCGAATCGCAACGTCCAGTAACAGCGCGGATTGTCCGAGCGCGCCGTGATCTGTCCCGCGAGGCCGGCTTCCTGTCCTGTCATCGCGAGAATGCGGCATGCGCACGCCAGCGTTTCCTGGAGCGTGCGCGCCTTCGGCTTCAGGTGGTCGTTCATCTCCTGCGTCGCGCGTTCATCGAAATACTTCTTTTCTCTCAATTGCATCGAACCCCTCCATCTGCGAAAAACAGCAAACCACGCATCGGGCCGCACGCACCGGTAGCCGACGCGACGCCGGCACGCGGCGCCTCACGCGGGAATCGTTGCAGTATTCGCAAAACGGCGCGAGGAAGCCAGCACGCGCCGTTCATACCAGCTATGCATGCGCATCGCACAGTGCTTCCGAGCGCAAACGGATGTGCATGCGGGGAGCGTTGGCGCGAATGCAGATCGCTTCGACACGAAAGACGGGCTTCGGAAATCGGCAAGCAGCTTCGCGTCGCACTGCGGCGTCGGACTGTTCACGCGGCCCGCGATCTGGCCGGCACGATGCCGCGCTGCGCCGCCGATCGGAATAAAGCGTCATCGCCAACTGTCTTCACGAACATCAGCCTGCGCATTGCGCCGGATATGCGGGGCGCAGCCCTACGCGCCCTTTTACACCCGTCTACAGGGACTTTCGTGATGCAACTCAATCTTCCTCATATCGTAGCTGAAGTGTCCGCCGCTTTCGCGGCCTACGAGCGCGCGCTTGCCGACCACGACAACATGACGATCAACATGCTTTTCTGGCAGAGCCCGCACACCGTGCGCTATGGAATCGCCGAGATCCAGCACGGCAGCGACCAGATCCGCGCGTACCGCAAGATCAGCACGCCGGTTCCGAAATCACGGCGGCTGCATCGCACGGTCGTCACGACATTCGGCACCGATTACGCGACGGTCAGCACGGAATTCATCAGCACGGAGACCGATCAGATCGGCCGTCAGATGCAAACATGGGCAAAGGTCGGCCCCGACTCGCAGCCGGAGGCCGGCCTGTATGGCGGATGGCGCATCGTTGCCGCTCATGTGAGCCTGATCGATAAGCCTTGAGGCCGACACCCGCGCGACCTGACGGCTACCCTTGCGTTGCGCGAAGTGCATCGCCGCGCTGCAACGATTCGCGATACAGCCGTGCCATTTCCGCGCGCACACTCGCCGCATCGCGATTGAGCGTTTCGCGCAGGGCGCGGCTGATGTCGTCGCCAAACACCTCGTCGCAGCCCGCCTCGATGCCTGCAAGCGTGCGCGACGCGACTTCCTGCGGCGTCACCTTCGTGTCGCTCACGTGCGCGGCCATATCCGTGTCGATAAATCCGGCGAACACGCCGACAACCTGCGTGCCGCGCGGCGCAAGCTCGGTGCGCAGTCCGTCGGTAACCGCGAGCGCAGCCGCCTTCGACGCGCAATACGCCGGATTGAACGCATAGGTGTACCAGCTCGCCACCGAAAGCATATTGACGATGCATCCGCCTCCGTGCTTCACGAGCACCGGTGCGAATGCACGCGACATCGCCAGCGTGCCGAAGTAATTCACCTCCATCTCCGCTCGCGCGAGCTCGAACGTATCGGGATCGAGCAATGGTTGCATGCGCATCCTTCCCGCATTGTTGACGAGTATGTCGATATCGGCGCATTGCGCGAGCGCCGCATCGATATCGACGGCCGACGTCACGTCGAGCTGCACCGGCGCGACGCGCGGGTCGGTCATGGCACCGCCCGTTGCGCGGCTCATGGCAGCGATATCGCGCGCGCCGGCATAGACCTTCGCTGCTCCCGCCTGCAGAAACGCCTCGACAAACGCCCTTCCTAACCCCCGATTCGCCCCGGTCACCAGCACGCGGCTTCCCTGAATTTTCATCGCACACTCCTTTCGAAAACACGTTGACGGGGTCCATTCTGGCCATCGGCGAGCCATTGCGCGATATCATCGTTGTCATTGCATTCATGACGGAGTGGCATAGATGCCCGGATTCGACGAACGCATGCTGAACGGCATGAGCGTGTTTACGGCCATTGTCGACGCGGGCAGCTTCGCCGCGGCGGGCGAACAGCTCGATATGTCGCAATCGGGCGTGAGCCGCGCAGTCGCGCGGCTCGAGGCGCGGCTCGGCATTCGCCTGCTCGATCGCACGACACGCGTCGTATCGTTGACCGACGAAGGCCGCCGGTTCTACGAACAGGTCACGCCGTTGATCGCCGGCCTCGAAGAAGCGGCCGCCACCGCCTCGGGCGGCGCGACGGTCGTGCGCGGCCGGCTGCGCGTCAATATCGACCCGTTCTTTTCGCGGCTCATCCTCGGCCCGCGCCTCGAATCGTTCATGAACGGCCATCCGGACCTGCTGCTCGAACTGATCACGCGCGACCAGCTGGGCGATATGGTCACCGAAGGTTTCGACCTCGCGGTGCGCTTCGGCGAGCCGCGCGCATCGAGTCTCGTCGCGCGCAAGCTGTTCGATACGCGCATCGTGACCGTCGCCGCGCCGTCATACCTGAAGCGCAATGGCCGCCCGCTCACGCCGCAGGAATTGGGCAAGGGCTTGCATCCATGCATCGAGTTCCGCGATCCGGAAACCGGGCGCCCGTTCGGCTGGGAATTTCATCGCAAACGCAAGAAACTCGAGGTCGAGACCCACGGGCAGCTTGTCGTCAACGACGTCGCAACGATGCTGAGCGTCTGCCTGTCCGGCTATGGCATTGCGCAGGTCATGCAGATCAGCGCGGAACAGCTGCTTGCCGACGGCCGGCTCGTCGATCTGTTTCCCGATTGGCCCGACGAGCGTTTTCCGCTCTACGCGCTCTATCCGTCGCGGCATCACCCGCCGGCGAAAACGCGAGCCTTCCTCGAATTCGTGATGTCGTTGACACCGCATCCATCGGCATAGAGCCGATATAACGCGCGCGCCAATTATTGCGAAATTCAGAAAACAGCCTGATCGGAATACGTAGCAATCTCCAGGTGTTCTGCTAGTCGAACGGACTGTGGAGCCGCATTTCGAGACATGCATTCGCGGCATCAATGCGATGACATCCACGCTATCGATCGACGGGCGGGCGGCCGTTAGTCTGTTCCCCGTACTGTCGCCCGGTACTGCCGCTCGGTACTGCCGCCCGGTACTGCCGCTCAGGCAATTCAACCAGGAGAACATCACGATGAAACACGCTCGCGCAACTACCCTCATTGCCGCTCTGTTTGCACTGGGCGCACCGCTTGCATCGCAAGCTCAAACCGCGAATTCCGCGGTGACACGCGCCGAGGTCAATGCCGATCTCGTGCGTGTCGAGCAGGCGGGCTACGATCCGCATGCGAACACGCAGAACTATCCGGCCGACATCCAGGCCGCTGAACGCCGCGTGAATCCGGTCAATGCCAATGCCGTCAGCGATTACGGCCCGGGCACCGGCGGCACGACCGCAAGCGGCAACCGCGCCATGCCGATTTCCGTGCAAGGCGACGGCATCTATCAGCATCATTGAGCGCGGCTCTTCCGCGCCCGCGCGCGCAAACCGGCCAGCAAGCAGCCGGTTTGCGCCGTTTCCTATTGCGTGGTTGGCATCCCGAAGCAGCCCGTCAGACAAACGGCCCCAATCTGACGAACTCAAACCGCCAGTCTCCTCTTTCTCGCACTTGACTATTCGCGTCAAGGCGTTGTCCCTGAGCATCCTTCTCCTGCCCCTTATCCGACGCATGCATCGCTGTGAGCCTTGCTGAAACGGGTTGCGCGTCGATCGTCGCCAAGGCGCTTCGCCTGGGCGGAAACGCCTTCGTCCACGAGGTCCGCGCCTGTGCACGCGCACCGAGAATGCGTCACGGAAAGCGGATATGCATCGATCCGGCCGCTGAACGTCATTCGACGCATCGGCCGATTTTCATTGCGGCTTTCGCAGAATAGATCGCACGCATCAAGTGTTCTGAATACCAGCAGACTCTCGCTCGAGTCCATCGCACCGCCGATCTCCAATGACATCGAGCGGAACCATCGGTTAAACGTTTCGTATCGGAGGCGCAAATGGGGGCAGCATCGAAAAAAGCCATACCGGATCCACGTTCAGCACCGGCATCGCAGGCACAAACTGAAACGCACGCAGTTCGCCCGATCTTCCTGCGCACGAAAGGCCGCACTGACGGTCCGCTGACGCGCTTTGTCAGTCCGTCGGATATCGGTCAGGCGATCAAGCCGTTCGTCCTGCTCGACCGCTTCGTGCTCGAGTCGCAGGCGGCATTCAATTTTCCGCTTCATCCGCATTCAGGCATTGCCACGCTGACTGCGCTGCTCGACGGCAGCCTGCACATCGTCAACAGCAAAGGCATGCCGCAGACGCTGACGCCCGGCGCCACGGAATGGATGCAGGCGGGCCGCGGCGCATGGCACGGCGGACCGCTCAGCACGTCCGGCGTAGTGCGCGGCTATCAGCTGTGGGTTGCGCTGCCGCCGGAACTCGAGCTCGCCGAACCATTTGAGGCGTATCTGCCTGCCGACCAGATACCGCTCGAAGGTCCCGCTCGCGTCCTGCTCGGGCAGTTCAACGGCGTCGAAAGCCCCTTGCCCGTTTCGATGCCGATGACGTATCTGCACGTCGAGCTCAATGCCGGCGAACACTGGCGCTACGACCCTGCGCCGGGACACGACGTATTGTGGATCGCCGTCTATTCGGGCTCGCTCGATGCGGGCGAACACATCGAAGCCGGCGAACTCGTGGTGTTCAGCGAATCGGAAAGCGGCGTCGACTTCGTCGCGCACGATAACTGCGGCTTTATGCTGGGCTCCGCGCAGCGCAGCCCGTTCGAGGTGGTCGAGGGCTATTACTCGGTCCACACGAACGCTGCCGCGCTGCAATTCGGCGAGCTCGAAATCGCACGCGTGGCGTCGCAACTGCGCACCGAGGGCCGGCTCGATGCCGAACAGGCCGCGAACGTTGCGCGCAAGATGCGTTCGGGCGCATCGTAAAACGGAAAACTCGCGGTGACCGGTCATAATGCGAGGCCTTGCCCTAACGGTTCGATGCGCGGCCCACGCCAAACCATGACGATCCAACTTGCGATTTTCGATTTCGACGGCACGCTGGCCAACACGTTCGCGGTATTCGGCGAGTCGCTCAATACGCTCGCGCTCAAGCACCGGTTCAGGCCCGTCACGCCCGAAGACGAACCGCGCATGCGCTCGATGAGCGCGGCTGAGATTCTGCGCGAATTGCGCCTGCCGATATGGCGCGCGCCCGCGGTGCTGTCCGATTACCGGAAAATGCTGCACAAACGCATCGGCGAAGTGCAACCGTTTCCCGGCATCGCGCCCTCGCTCGAGGCGCTGCTCGATCAGGGCGTGGCGCTCGCGGTGGCCACGTCGAATACAGTCGATAACGTGAAGAGTGTGTTGGGCGACAAGCTCGTCGAGCGTTTCACCGCGCTCGAATGCGGATCGGCGCTGTTCGGCAAATCTCACCGCTTACGCCATATTCTCACGCAGACGTCGATCGACCCCGCGCACGCCATATACATCGGCGACGAATTGCGCGATGCCGAGGCAGCGCGAAGCGTCGGCGTGAAGTTCGGCGCGGTCGCGTGGGGCTATACGCGCTTCGATGCGCTGCTGCTGCAAGATCCGCACATCGCGTTTCGCGTGCCCGCCGACCTCGCGCAGCTCAACGTGGCCGCGTCGGAATGGCCGCCGGTCGAGTCGCCATCCGTCGAACCGGTCGCGCTGCTGCGCCGGAACGACGCGCGTTGAGCAGGCCGATCCGATCCGGGTAGCCGCGCCGGCGATTCGAACCGCCTCCTGCAGCGCCCACGCCGTCAACCCTCCGTCAACCCTACGTCGGCCACGCGTGGCCAGCTGCGCGCCCAGCCGGCAAACATATGTCCGGGTATGATCCGTGCTGGGCAGCACGCGCGCCGGATCCACGCCGCGAAGCCTGCCGCGTAAGGTCTGGAGGAATCACCGTTTGCGTCAGGATCAACTCGACGGCATCGTCACGTTCATCATCGTCGCGGAAGAGCAAGGCTTCTCCGCAGCCGCCGTACGTCTGGGCGTCTCGCCGTCGGCGGTCAGCCAGACGATCCGCAATCTCGAGGCGCGCATCGGGCTCGCCCTGTTCAACCGCAATACGCGCGGCGTGAGCCTCACCGAAGCCGGCGCGACCTACTTCGACCGTGTGCTGCCGGCCGTGCGCGAATTGACCTCGGCGTCCGAGGAACTCGGCGCGGCACTCGACAGACCGGCCGGCGTGCTGCGCATCAGCGTGGCGCGCGCCGGCTATCTGACGACGCTGCAGCCAATCATGCGCCGCTTTCTCGACCGTTTTCCGGACATCCGGCTCGATATCTCGATCGAGCCGGGCCTCATCGATATTGTCGGGCAGCGCTACGACGCGGGCATCCGCTTCGGCGACATGGTCGAACGCGACATGGTCGCCGTCAACGTCGGGCCGCCGGTGTTCGCGCATATCGTCGCCTCGCCCGACTATCTCGCCATGCATGGCGTGCCGCGCCACCCGCGCGATCTGCTGTCGCATGCATGCGTGTGTTTCCGGCGCACGACGAGCGGACAGATCGAGCGCTGGCTGCTGTCCAAAGGCGGCGAAACGCTCGAACTCGCCGTGAATGGCCGGCTCATCGTCAACGACTCGGCCGCTGCCGTGCAGGCGGCGCTCGACGGCATCGGCATCGTTTATATGATCAATGGCTTTATCGATCCGCTGCTCGAGTCCGGCCGCCTCGTGCGTGTGCTGACCGACTGGAGCCCGCCCTTGCCCGGCTTCGCGCTCTACTACACCGACCGCCGCCGCGTGCCGCCGAAGCTGCGCGCGCTGATCGACTTCCTGAAGGAAGAGCAGTCGGCCGGCATGCCCGCGCCGCGCATCGAGGCGATCTTCCGGTAAGACACCTCGCGCGCGAGACGCCACGAAAACGCGCAGAAAAACGCGCCGGGAACGGCGGCCGCAGCCGCCCTTCGCGCGTCCCGGCACCTTGCTGCACGTCGCCGCACATCACGCATTGAACGGCGATGACTGATTCATCAACTTGTCCATCGTGATCGGCAATTCGCGCACGCGTTTGCCGGTCGCGTGATACGTTGCGTTCGCAACGGCCGCCGCGAGCCCCGTGATACCGATTTCGCCGATTCCCCGCGCGCCGAACTCGTTCAATTCATAGTCCGGATAGTCGAGCAGAATCACGTCGATCTGCGGCTGATCCGCATGCACCGGCACCACATATTCGGCGTAATTGTTGTTCGACGGCAGGCCCGTGCGCGCGTCGTATTCCGTGCCTTCGAACAGCGCCATGCCGACGCCCATCACGATCGCGCCTTCCACCTGGTTGCGCGCCGTCAGCGGATTCACCACGCGGCCCACGTCGATTGCGCTGACCACACGCGCAACGCGCAGATGCGAGATGCCCGGGTCCCAGCGCACTTCGACGTAATGCACGCCGAACGAGCGGAACGAATACTTGCCCGACGGTGCGCCGCCCGTTTGCGCCGCGCCTTCGGCGCTCGCGAGGCGCTGCGATTTCAGCACCGTCGCAAAGTCGACGGACCGGTCGCCGTTCGCGAGCCTGCCGTTCTCGAACTTCAGCGCCTCGGGCTTCGCGCCGTCGAAAAACGCGCCGTTCTGCGTCGCGAACGTCTTCAACTGCGCGATCGCGCCGCGCGTGGCCTCGGCAATGGCCGGCATCACGCTCGCGGTCGCCCACGAGCCGCCCGACACCGGCGCAGACGGAAACGACGAATCGCCGAGCTTCACGTCGATGCGCTCGACCGGCACGCCGGTCAGGCTGCTGACCGTCTGTGCGGCGATCGTGTAGGTGCCGGTGCCGATATCCTGCACCGCGCAGATCACACAGGCGGTACCGTCGCTGCGCAGTTCGACGCGCGCCTGCGCGGGCGTGCGGTACGCGTCCCAGTTGCACGCGGCCATGCCGTAACCGACGATCTCATGACCGTCGCGCATCGAGCCGACGCCCGGCGTGCGCTTCTGCCAGCCGAAGCGGTCGCCGGCCTGCACGATCGCCTCGCGCAGATGATTGCTCGACCACGGCAGGTTCACGCTTTCGTCCTGCGCCGAAATATTGAGCAGACGGAATTCGCGCGGATCCTGGTTCGCCTGCAGCGCGAGTTCGTCGATCGCCGATTCGAGCGCGAAGAGGCCCGGTGCGGCGCCCGGTGCACGCATCGATGTCGGCGACCCCTGGTTTACGCGCGTGACCGCATGGCTCACGAGCACGTTCGGGCACGAGTAAAGACTCTTCGATACGCCGCCGCAGTTTTCGACGTACTGGTCCGTCAACGACGTCGTATTGACCGATTCGTGCCGCAGCGACAGCAGCTTGCCGTTCGCATCGGCCGCCAGCCGCAGATGTTGCTGCGTCTCGGGCCGGTGGCCGGTGGTCGTGAACATCTGGGCGCGCGGCACGACGAGCTTGACGGGCCGGCTGACCGCGCGCGAAGCAGCGCTTGCCGCAACCGAATGCGGCCACATCCACAGCTTGCTGCCGAAGCCCGAGCCGATAAACGGCGCTTCGACCGTCACCTGATCGGGCGACAGCCCGAACACGCGCGCGATCGTATTACGGTGCACGGTCACGCCTTGCGATGCTTCGAACAGATGCAGTTCGTCGCCTTCCCAGTGCGCGACCGTGGCGTGCATTTCCATCGGGTTATGCGTTTCGACCGGCGTGCGGTAAACGGCATCGACGCGGTGCGGCGCGCTATCGAATGCCGACGCCGCGTCGCCGCGCGCATGTCCGCGCCCGCCGTCGCGCGTGCCGCCCGCTGCGACGCCCTGTGCGAGGCTCGTCACCGGTTTGTTCGTCGCATAGGTCACGTTGACCTTGTACGCGGCCTCGCGCGCATGCTCGAACGTGTCGGCCACGACGAGCGCGACGAACTGGCCCGCGTAGTTGACGGTCGCGTCTTCGAACGGCAAACGGCGCTCGTCGGTGACCGACGCCGTCAGAACGTCGTTGAACGAACTGAATGTGCGCGGCGCGCGATACAGGCGTGGAAACTGCTCGTGGCTGAAAATTTCGATCACGCCGGGTGTGCGGCGCGCGTCGGCCGTATCGATGCGCAACACGCGGCCGCTCGAAATCGTGCTGAATACGCCGTACGCGTAGACCATGCCGGGCAGGTTCTGGTCCGCCGCGTAGTGCGCGGCGCCCGTCACCTTGAGGCGCCCGTCCACCCGGCGCATCGAGTCGCCGATGATGTCGTTGTTCATGTATTCCCCATAATCACGTAGACGAGCCGCGCTTTATGCGACGACGCTGCTCAGATTGCGGACGATGGCCTGCTGGCCGAGCGCGATCTTGAAGCCGTTCTGCCCATACGAGCGCGCGCCTTGCATGGCGACGGCAGCCGCATGCTGGAATGTCGCCTGCGTCGCGGGCTGGCCTTGCAATGCGGCTTCGGCATTCTTCGCCCGCCACGGCCTCGTGCCGACGCCGCCCAGCGCAACGCGCGCATCGCGAATCGTCTGGCCGTCGAGCACGACGATCACCGCGCTCGATGCGAGCGCGAACTGATACGACGCGCGGTCGCGCAGCTTCAGGTAGGCAGAACGGCTGTGCGGCAGCGGTGCATCGAGCGTGACGTGCGTGATCATTTCGCCGTCGTTCAAGGCGTGCTCCTTCCACGGCGTATCGCCGGGCAGCAGATGAAAGTCGAGGAAGTCGATATCGCGCGCGCCGTTCGGCCCTTGCACGTGCACCGTCGCGCCGATCGCGGCCATCGCCACGCACATGTCCGACGGATGCGCGGCGATGCACTTCTCGCTGCCGCCGAGCACCGCGTGCACGTTGCGGTTCTGGCCGTCGATCGCCGCGCAGCCCGAGCCCGGCTCGCGCTTGTTGCAGGCCGAGACGCCGTCGCGGAAGTAGCCGCAGCGCACGCGCTGCATGACGTTGCCGGCGGTCGTCGCCTTGTTGCGCAGTTGCGTGCTCGCGCCGGACAGCAGCGCCTGCGACAGCACCGGATAGCGCGTGCGAATCGCCTCATGGCGCGCAAGGTCGGTGTTGCTGACCATGGCGCCGACGCGCACGCGGCCGTCGTCGAGCACGTCGACTTGCGTGAGCGCGAGCTTGTGGATATCGACGACGCGTGCCGGGCGCATCACATCGAGCTTCATCAGATCGAGCAGCGTAGTGCCGCCGGCCAGGAACACCGTGCCGGACCCTTGCGCGTGCGCGGCGATCGCTGCGTCGACGCTCGACGCGCGGTTGTAGTCGAATGAGCGCATCATGCCCTCCGCAGCTTGCCGCGCGCGTCCTGAATCGCGGCGACGATATTCTTGTAGGCGCCGCAGCGGCAGATATTGCCGCTCATCGCTTCGCGCAGCGAGTGGTCGTCGGCGGGAATGCGCGCGTCGTGCAGAACGGCGACCGCGCTCATCAGCTGGCCCGAGGTGCAGTAGCCGCACTGATAAGCGTCGTGCTCCCAGAACGCCTGCTGCACCGGATGCAGCTTGCCGTTTTTCGCGAGGCCCTCGACGGTCGTGATCTGGTCGCCATCGTGCATGAGCGCAAGCGACAGGCACGAATTGACCGATACGCCGTTCACGTGCACCGTGCATGCGCCGCATTGGCCGTGGTCGCAGCCCTTCTTCGTGCCGGTCAATTGCAGGCGGTCGCGCAGCACGTCGAGCAACACCGCGTTCGGTTCGACATCGAGCTTGTGCGCGACACCGTTCACGCTGAACTGCACGGTGTACGGGCCGCTCCCGCCCGCCGCGGCCGGCGCCTTCGCGGCCTCGGGCGCTTCGTCGGCGAGCGCCGCGGCCGACATCATCGTCGTGCCCGCGGCAGCGATGCCCGATGCGCCGACCGATTTGAGAAAACCGCGGCGCGTGACGCCGGATCGGGCGCACTCGCCCGCGCAGCTCGCCGCATCGTCGGCGGGCGTGCCGCCGGGCGTGCTGCACGGAGGGTCGGTGAAATCCTTAAACGCTGTCATTTTGCATGCCCCGGTTGCTGGTGGATCAGAGATTCAGGTTCGGTAAGGACTCGACAAGCGAATCGATAGCGTATCGAATCGCATCATGAACCGGGACATTGCCATGGCATATTGGACGTGACCATCGGTTCGCGCTTCATACTGCTTGAACGAAAACTGAATAATCCTCACGGAGAAGACCGATGATCACGCTGTATTCGTATCCCGAGCTATACGGCCTCGAAGACAACAATCCGTATGGTCTGAAGGTGTTTGCGTTCCTGCGGCTGTGCGGCCTGTCGTTCGAACATCGGCACGTGCTCGATACGAAGGCGGCGCCGCGCGGGCAATTGCCGTATTTAGTCGATGACGAACAAACAATCGGCGATAGCGACGCGATTCTGTCTTATCTGAAACGCCAATACGCGCTGACGATCGATGCAGCGCTGACCGATGCGCAGCGCGACCTCGACCTCATGCTACGTCGGACGCTCGACGATCTTTACTGGGTGATGTCGTATTCGCGCTGGCGCGACGATCGCTTCTGGCCCACGTTTCGCGCGGCGCTGCTGGCGCAGCACGCGGACCTCGCGGCCGACTCGCTCGAAGCGGCGCGCGAGTACAACTTCAACCGCTATCACTATCAGGGCATCGGACGCTACGAGCCCGAGCAGGTCTATGCGCGCGGCATCGCCGACCTGCAGGTGATCGCGAACCTGATCCACGACGAGGGCTGTCTGTTCGGCGACGAGCCGGTCAGTATCGATGCGGCCGTCTATGGATTCGTCGCGAATATCTATTTCTACGACATCGATACGCCGCTCAAGCAGTTCGTCGTGTCGCAGCCGCAGCTCGTGCGCTATTGCGTGGCAATGCGGCAGGCGGTGGCACGAGGCGGTGCGCTGCGCTGAAACTCAGAGCAGCGGCCGGCCGCCGCGCGCGGCATGTTCCAACGTCTCGCGGCCGTCGAAGAGCCGGCACACGGCGGCGGCATCCTCGCACTCGTGCAGCCGCTCGCGGAAATGATGGTCGCAGAAGCATTGCGCGACCTCGGCCAGCAGATGCAGATGCGCACTGTCGGCCCACTGCGGAACGAGCAGCGCCACGATATCGCCGACCGGTTGCGCATCGGGTGCATCGAACGCGATCGGTTCGGCCAGACGCGCATAGATCGCGACGGGCTGGGCGAGGTTCTCGATATGCCCGTGCGGCACCGCGACGCCGCGCCCGAGTCCGGTCGACCCGAGCGCCTCGCGCGCCGTCAGACCGGCCGTGACGACCTCGGCCGGCACATGGCACAGCGTTTCGAACGACCGGCTCAACTGCGCGAACAGTTGCTCTCGGTCCGCGACGGGCAAGCCGAGCAGTACATGGCTCGCGGGCAGCAGTTGCGCGAGGCTCGGCTGGGTGGGCATGATGTTTTCGACGGCCGCGTCGGCGGCTTCTTCGGCGATTTTCCGGGCCGCGCTGTCGGCTGCATGGTCGGCCGCACGGCCGGCTGCGCTGCGCGCGATCTGCTCGCCTGCACGATGTGTGCCGTTTCCGCGATGCGAGCGCGCGCCGGCGTGGCGCAGGTTCGCGGGTCGCGGCACATCGCCTTGCGCGTTCGCGTGAATCAGGCTGCGCCACGCATCGCTTGGCGTGTCGGGAATCTCGACGACCTGTCCGACTTCGGCGTCCGGCGTCAGTTGCGAAAGCCGCCGGATTGCGTCGCCGACATCGGCTTTCGGCAGATACAACGACAGCCGCACGCGCCCGCTGTCCCGCAGAGGCGCGACGCGCAACGTCCATTGCTGGTTGCCGCAATCGCGAATCAGTGCTTCCCGAAACGGCGTCGTATGCTGCGCGTCGACCGTCACGTGCAGCATGACGTTGCGCCCCGGCTCGCGATGCGTTCGCGCGCCGTGTTCCGCGCCGTCTTCGGCACTGTGCGCCGCTCTGGTTCGCCTCAGCAGCGCTCGCAAACCCGCCAATGGGTGCGCCATGTCGCCCTCACGATTTATTGCGTATTGAAAGCATATCCGACAGCGCGCAAAAGCCGCGTAAAAGCCGCTTTCGTCGATATAAAAACGACCTCGCGGCGTACCCTGCTCGGGCAACTTCCGCGGGTAACTCCCGCGGGTAACTCCATCGAATCGCGCTAGTGCAGCATCGTGACCGGAGCCTTCGTGAGCCGCCAGAGTCTTGCGATGATCCACCAGCGCGTCAGAAAACCGAGTTGACTTGCGTCGACGATGACCGCGTCGGACTGCTGCAATGCCGCATGCGCGGCGATTGTTTCGGCGACGGGGCCGCAGGCGCGGCTCCAGCGGTAAGGCACGCCGGCGTCGTCGAGAATCGCCCGCGTACTCATCATCGGGCTGAACAGCGCGCGCCTTTCGAAAAGCTGCAGCGCGCCGTGCGAATGGAAAGCCGCGGCGCGGCCCCATTCGAGCGGCTCGACCACTTCGACGATTTCGACTTCGGACACGCAGCGCTCCGCGTGCAGAAATGCGGCATGGCGCGCCGCTTGCAGCGCGCCTTCGTGATGGATCACGGGAATCAGCAGCCGTAGCATCGGAACGTTCGTTCAACGGTGAGAAGCACGACTGTATTGAAGCAAGCGGCGCATCAATGCACGGCAAAATATCGGCCGCGCGGCATAAAAAAGTTGTCTACGCGCCCTTATGTGCTCTTACGTGCCCTTACGTGCCCGCCGGAAAATCCGCCGCGAGACTCGTGTCGCGCCATTTTTCGATATCGTCGAGCAAGGCGCGCAGCCGTTTCGTGCCGCCATCGAGCGCGGCCGCTCCGAGCATCAGATTGCGCGGCGGATCGCTGACTTCGGTGATGTTCAGCATCGTCTGCGCAGCGCGGATCGGGTCGCCCTGCTGCGTGCCGCTGCTTTGCGCGGTGTTCTGCATGCGCTTGCCCGCGGTGTCCGCATAATCGGCGATGCGGTTCGGCGTCTGCTTCAGCGACCGCCCTGCCCAGTCGGTGCGGAACGGACCCGGCTCGACGCAGATCACCTTGATGCCAAGCGGCTCGACTTCGATCGCAAGCGAATCGGACCAGCCCTCGACCGCGTGCTTGCTGGCGGCGTAGTAGCCCGAGCCCGCGTAGCCGGCCAGCCCCGCCAGCGACGTAATGTTCAGCACATGGCCCCTGCGGCGTGCGCGCATGGACGGCAAGACCGCACGCGTCATGGCAAAGAGACCGAATACATTGACGTCGAACTGCGCGCGGATCTCGGCTTCGACGCCTTCTTCGATCGCCGTCTGATAGCCGTAGCCCGCATTGTTGACGAGTACGTCAATCGAGCCGAAGCGTTTCAAGGTTGCTTCGACGGTCGAAGCAATCTGCTTCTGATCGGTCACGTCGAGATCGAGCGTGAGCAGCCGGTCGCTCGCACCGTCGGCGAGATCGGCCAGCGAAGCCTTGTTGCGCGCCGTCGCGACGCAGCGCCAGCCGCGCGCGAGTACCGCGCGCGCCAGCTCGCGGCCCAAGCCTGTCGAACAGCCGGTGATGAACCAGACGGGCGTCGTGGATGAACTCATGGTGGTCTCCTCCGGGGAATAAACGGTCAGTTCGTACGATAAGCATGCGATATTACATAAGAGACCGCGAAGACCTCAAATCGTAAGCTTATGCGCAACGTATAGCGAAAGACGTTTGCGGACACGCGTGACGCGTATCGTATTCGAACGACTGATATTCCACGAATCGACGCGGCTCCGCTTGCGGCGAGGGCGTCGCGACGATGGCGATCGGCATCACACCGGGTGCGGCCGTCGTCGCGTCGGGCGTAGCGCACGCCAGGGCGCTAGACGATGATGCGGCTCATATCGCCGAACAGGCTGCCGGCCGGCGGCAGATCGGCGCGCCTGAATCGCACGATCGCGAATGCACGCATTTCGGACGGGTTCGCGGGAATGCGCGCAATACGCAATTCGATATCGGCCGCGGGCTGCGTCGCCGTTCCATCGACAACCACATTCATTCTGTCGAGCCGCAGCGGTCTGACCGTCACATAGGTTTGCGCAGCCGGGTCCGCATAGATGCGCTGCACGATGTCGAACTGGCGTTCGATCGCTTCGGTCTTGAAGCCAAGTTCGCCGAGGTGGCGTTCGTTCTCTTCGATCTGCCGCTGCAGCCGGGCCACTTCGGCGAGATCGGCAGGGGCGGCGCCGGACACCATCGCATGCATACCGGCTCCCTGCCGTTCCAGCAATTGCAGCCGCGCCTTCAGCAACGCGCGCTCCTGTTCGAGCGCATCGCGGCGCGATTTGTCACCGGCGATCTGCTCGAGCGCTTCGAGCGCAAGCTGATCGACGATGCGCCGCACGATCTCGTCATGCAGATCGGCTTCGGTACGGCCGAAAATGCGCACGCGATGGTCGCTAAAGCTCACTGTGGTCTGCCGCACGTCGGTGCGCGTTCTGCCCTCCTGCTGCGCGACGCCGAGCACGCTGCGTTCGGCCATATCCATGCCGAGCACTGCGTAGACCTCGCCGCAGTCGATATGCTCGTCGAACCACTCGCGTAATTCGTGCGAGCGTCCGAACGCATGTTCGACGTCGTCGCATGTCGCAAAAAACGCGTGAATATACGGGTCGCTCGACCACGCGTTTGCATCGGCATCGCGCGGCGCAGGCAGCGCGGCGACGATTTCGCGTGCATAGTCGAGCGTCGCGCGGATCGCCGGCGCGAGACGCGTGTCGTATTGCCGCGCAAGTTTCAGCTGCGGAATCGTGCTTGCGATACGCGCGATGGTCTGCCCGATTTCTTCTGCGCTATGCGCCGAATCGCGCCCGTCCGATGCGCCGGCGCGATGCGCGTCGCGGCCGAATAGCCGGCTCAGCAAGCCCATGGCCGCAGCTCCGTGCATGCATCCACTGTCACTCCTCGCTGCGTTCCTGCAGGACCACGACATTGAGCCTGCGATTTTTCCAGAACAGGTTATGAATGCGCGGCTGCAGCATCCGCAGCGCGGCAGCTTCCGTGCCATTGAAGCTCAACAGCACGGCAGGCCGCGAACCGACGCCGGGCACGTGCTGGATCGCGTCGTAAACGGGAAAACCATATTTGGAGAGCAGCGCCTGAATCTCTTCCTCCGACGTGCCGTCTTCGATATTGCCAATCATCATGTCAGCCATTGCCGTTCTCCTCAACCCAACTTCTGCCGCACACCCACCCACGCACCTGGAACCGCGATCCGTACTAGCCCATGATGTGCACACCGCCATCGACATACAGCGTCTCGCCCGACAAACGCCGTGCATAGGGCGTCGCGAGAAACGCGCAGGTGAAGCCGACGTCCATGATGTCGACGAGTTCGCCGAGCGGCGCACGCTCTGCCGCCTCGGTCAGCAGCAGATCGAAATCCTTGAGCCCCGAGGCCGCGCGCGTTTTCAGCGGCCCGGGCGAAATTGCATGCACGCGAATCCGCCGTGGCCCGAGTTCGTACGCGAGATAGCGCGCGCTCGCTTCGAGCGCGGCTTTTACCGGGCCCATCACGTTGTAGTTCGGCACGACCTTGTTCGCGCCGTAATAGCTCATCGTGAACATCGCGCCGCCGTCCTTCATCAGCGGCGCTGCGAGGCGCGCCATTTTGATGAACGAATGGCACGAGATATCCATGGCGGCCGCAAAGCCCTGTGCCGAGCAATTGAGCAAGCCGCCTTGCAAGTCGTCCTTCGGCGCCCACGCAATCGAATGGACGAGGATGTCGAGCTTGCCCCATGTGCTGCCGATACGCGCAAACACTGCTTCGAAATCGTCGGGATTCGATGCGTTGAGCGGCATGAAAACCGCTGCTTCCAGTTCGCGCGCGAGCGGCTCGACATAGGGCTTCGCCTTGTCGTCCGCGTAGGTGATCGCGACTTCGGCGCCGAGTTCGCGAAACGCCTTCGCGCAGCCATAGGCAATCGAATGTTCGTTGGCAATGCCGGTCACGAGCGCGTTCATGCCGTGCAGAACCCTGCGGGCTTCTTCGTGCGTCTGCGTCATGGTCGAACTCCTTGCGTTGTCGCGCGCGAATTCGTTGCATCGACGCGCGTCACTGCGTGTTGCTACGTGTTACTGCGCATCGACGACTTCACGCGTGTGGCGCGCGATCATCAGTTCTTCGTCGGTTGGAATCGTCCACACTTCGACCTTGCTCGACGGCGTGCTGATGCGCGGTCCGCCGGACGCGTTCGCAGCGTCGTCGAGTTCGATGCCGAGCCACGCCGCGTGCCGCGCTGCGCGCTTGCGGATTTCCGCGGAGTTCTCGCCGATGCCGGCCGTAAACACGAGCGCGTCGAGCCCCTGCAATGCGGCCGCGAGCGAACCGGTTTCGCGGCTGATCCGGTACGCGTACAGGTCGACCGCAAAGCGCGCGCGCGGCGCATCGCTCTCGAGCAGCTTGCGCATATCGCCGGAAATGCCGGACACGCCGAGCAGACCCGATTGCTTGTAAATCAGGTCTTCGATCGCATGCGTATCCATCTTGAGCTCCTCCAGCAGATACAGCAGCACGCCCGGGTCGAGGCTGCCGCAGCGCGTGCCCATCGGCAAACCGTCGACGGCGGTAAAGCCCATCGTGCTCGCCACGCTGCGTCCTTTTTCGAGCGCGCACATGCTCGCGCCGTTGCCGAGGTGCGCGACGATCGTGCGTCCGTTCGCCGCGCGCTGCGAAAACCGGGGCAGCGCCTGCGCGATGTACTCGTACGAGAGCCCGTGAAATCCGTAGCGCCGCACGCCGCGCGAAGTAATCGATTCCGGCAGTGCGAACGCCTGCGCAAGCTCCGTCTGCGAGCGATGAAAGGCGGTATCGAAGCACGCGACCTGCGGCAGATGCGGACGCGTTGCCGCGATTATCCGGATCGGCTTCAGGTTGTGCGGCTGATGCAGCGGCGCGAGCGGCGTGAGCCGGTCGAGTTCGTCAACCACGTCCGGTGTGGCAAGCACCGACTTCGCAAATTTCTCGCCGCCGTGCACGACGCGATGGCCGACCGCCACGAGGCGATTGTCGCCGCGGTGGCTCGTCAGAAATTCGGAGATGTACTGGATGCCGTCTTCGTGCGAAAGACTTGCGCCGTCGCCCCAACGCTTTTCGCCGACCTGTTCGTCGTTCCGGTCATGCGCGATGAAATGCGGCGAACCGAAAAGGCCTTCTATCTGGCCATGCAACCCGAGTCCCAGTTCGCTGCCCTCAATGTAATAAGCGCGAAACTTGATGCTCGACGAGCCTGCGTTCAGCACGAGAATCACATCGGTCATTGCATTACCCCTCCACTTTCGTCGTTCGGGTGCGCGCCTGCGCGACGAGCGCCGCCACCGCACACGACGCAAGCCGCGTCATCACCGAATCGGCGCGGCTCGTCAGAATGATCGGCACGCGCGCGCCGAGCACGACGCCGGCGGCATCGGCGCCCGCCAGAAACGACAGGCTCTTCGCCAGCATATTGCCCGCTTCGAGATCGGGCACCATCAACACATTCGCGCGGCCCGCCACAGGCGAATCGATCTTCTTGATGCGCGCGGCTTCCGGGTCGATTGCGTTATCGAGCGCGAGCGGCCCGTCGACGAGCGCGCCCGTGATCTGATGACGGTCGACCATCTTGCACAGCGCGGCGGCTTCGATGGTCGACGGCACTTTCGGGTTGACCGTTTCCATCGCCGACAGAATCGCGACGCGCACTTCTTCCATTTTCAGCGCGTGCCCGAGATCGATCGCGTTTTGCAGAATATCGACCTTTTCATCGAGCGTCGGTGCGATATTGACCGCCGCATCGGTGATGATCAGCGCATTCGCGTGACCGGGCACGTCCATCACGAAGCAATGACTGACGCGCCGCGCCGTGCGCAGGCCCGATTCGCGGTTCACCACGGCGCTCATCAGTTCGTCGGTATGCAGGCTGCCTTTCATCAGCGCCTGCGCGCGGCCTTCGCGCACCAGTTGCACGGCCGCCTCGGCCGACGCGTGGCTAAACGGCGCATCGACAATGGGATACGGCGAGATGTCGATTCCATACTGCTTCGCGATCGCGGCGATGCGCTCGGCCGGGCCGACCAGGATAGGCGCGATCAGTCCCATTCGCGCCGCCTCGATCGCGCCTTGCAGCGAACTCTGGTCGCACGGATGCACGACGGCTGTCGGCGTGGGCGGCATCGAGCGGCAAATTTCGATCAGACGCCGGTATTTCTCATGCTGATGTTCCATGAACCTGTCCTTGAAATCGGCCCGCGCGATGCCGGCCGTCTGGAGAGTGGGCGTCAGTGAACGGACGGCGTGGACGATTGCGTCGCGCGCGGCGTGCGACCCGGCTTGAGCGGCAGCAGCGCACGGATCCGCTCGACCATCTGCAGCTGTGCTGCGGTCGGCGCCATCCCCTGGATGCGTTCGTCTCCGGCGAGTTTATCGAGCAGCGTCAAAAAACGCTTGCGGTCGCCCGAATCGGCGAGCAGCGCAGGCAGCGACGCAAGCGCGCGTTCCGGCTCGTAGCGGACCACGATCTCCTGCTCGCCGCGCATGCGCCGCCATACGTCGTATTCGAGTTCGGGCAGATACTCCGCGTATTCGGCGACGAGTTCGTTGCGCATCGTGAGCAGCGAGAGCGGCAGCGGTTCGCCGTGGCGCGCCAGCAGACACGCGACGCGCGCAATGGCCGCCGTGTAGCCGCCGTCGCCGATCGACGCCAGCGCTTCCCTGACGAACGGCATATCGCGAGGGTCCGCGACGGGCGTCGCGACCGGTCCGTCGAGATCGAACTTATCGGATGAACGCGCGGCAAAAAGGTTGCCGTAGATGCTGAAAAACAGGCCTTCGGTCGCCGCGTCGCGCAGCGCACGGTAATAGTCGAGCGACGCGCTGATCAGTTCGGCACCGCGCCGTTCCGCCTGGCGCAGCGGGTTCGGCCCCTCCGCATCGCTCTTCAGGCGGTTCGCCTTGACTGCCTGCGCCGCCGGGGCAAGCCATGCGAGCCACGGATTCAGATCGGAAAACATCCATCGTTGCGCGCGCAACGGATGGAACTGACGCAGCAGGCCCGCCGTCGCCTCATTCGACACCGCCTGCACGAACGGTTGCGCGAACAGCTCGTACGCTCGCTGGTTGAACTCGGACACCTTCTCGACGGCCTTGAACGGCAATTCGTCGATACGTTTGAAACGGTTGAGTTTCGCCGCAACGTCTTCGAGCCGGTGCTCGTGCAGACTGACCTCGTATGCGAGCTTGCCGTCCGCATCCTTCTGCCCGGAAATCTCCATGCCGTATAGCCCGGGCGGACACGCTTCGATCGCTTCGAGTACGGAAACGATCTGCGTATGTTCCTTCTTCGCGACCTTGCCCGACACGAAAATCCCGAGATGCCCGATGTTCTGATGCATGAGTCCGATGATCACCTGGCCGCGCGCCTTGATCTCGTCGGTGCTGCCGTAGATATCCGCCACCCAGTTGAACGCCTGCTGCGGCGGCGTGATGTTGTCGCCGAGCGACGCGAACAGTACGATCGGCGACCTGATGTCGCGCAGATCGAACGCGGCGCCACCCGTACCGCGCACCTCGCCGGCCCACAGCTTGTTGCCGACGAACAGGTTACGCGTGATCCACTCGATCTCCTCGCGGTTCATCAGGTAGTAGCCGCCCCACCAACGCTCGAAATCGAGGAAGCGCGGCGGTTCGGTATCGGCGTTGTCGAACACGTGGTAATACTTGTCCCAGAGGCTGTTCGCGGGGTTCAGGTTCTCGAAATTCTGCACGAGATGCGCGCCGTCGAACTTGCCGTTGCCAAGATCCGCGGTTAGCGACGCAAGCCACGTGCCGCCGAGCATGCCGCCCGCGTAGCGCATCGGATTGTCGCCCTCGCCTTCGCTCCACGCGCCGCTCCAGTAAGACATCGGCGCGCCGTTGATCACGATCGGGCCCGTATCGTCGGGGTTGGACGTGGCGAGCATCATCGCGGCCCAGCCGCCCTGGCAATTGCCCACAATGGCAGGCTTCGGGCTGTGCGGATGCAGTTCACGCACCTTCTTTACGAAGCGCTGCTCGGCCGCGCAGACGTCGAGCATCGTCTGGCCCGGTTCGGGATCGCGGAAAAACACCACGAAATACACGGGGCTGCCCGCACGCAACGCGACGCCGACCTGCGAATCGTCCTTGAATCCGCCGATACCGGGACCGTGCCCCGCGCGCGGATCGATGATCACATAGGGGCGCTTGTCCGCATCGATCGTCACGCCTTCGGGTGGACGGATGCGCAACAGTGCATAGTTGACCGGACGTTCGAACCTGCGGCCGTCGAGCACCGTTTCATAATCGAAGTGCAGCACCGGCTTCAAACCTTGCGCGGTCTGGTCGACGAACTGATTGCCGCGCTGGCGCAAGGTGTCCCAGAACAGCACGGCGCGCTGCGTCGCGTCGATCGCGTAGCGCCAGGCGGAGAACGGATCGAATGCCGCATTGAAAGCGCTCGTGAAAGGCGCGGTCAATGCAGCGACACCCGACGTGGCAGAAGCAAACGGTGCGGCGAATCCGGGAGCCGCGAATGGAGCCGCGAATGAGGCCGGAAGCGGCGCGGACAATGGCGTATTCGACGCGTCCGCTGCGGCTGCGTTGCCCGCCTGCGTATCGAGTGCGTCATGCATGCGCTCGTTGAACTGCTGCTGCGCGATCTGCGCGCGCTTCTGAAATACCCGGGCGACCCTTGCGCCAATCTGCTGACTGTGCGCGAACTGCGTACCTGCGTTCATCACGTGTACCTCGTGGTCGAAGGACGGCGTAGCCGTGGGCGACAGGCACCGGGCTCGTGACCCGGGGCATCGTGCTCGAAACACAATGAACCGCGCATATCAACGTATAAGACGCGGGTGTCGTTGCGATGTCAACCGGGAAACGATCGGGAAACAGCGTGAACCCGGCCGCGCAAGCGCTCGCGCAACAATCGGCAACGCTTTCGACGCCCGCGCGCAGCCGGTGCAAGGCGCCTGTCGGGTGTCCGGTCATTCTCGGTACCGCTCGTCGCGCGGGTCAATTGGACCAAGGTCTCATGCCTGCGTGCACGATGTAAGCGGTACAGGAAGCAGACACCGAAATATCGACGCACGCTTTGACGTACATCAGTCGAACTAAACGTCGTACTTTGACAATGGAATAATCGATTTCCATTGCCTATACTGCCCTTCGATTATCGAATCCGCCAAGAAACCGGGGACTTCCCCGCTCGTCGAGGCTTTATCGACACCTGTCCGATACGTCATGCGCCGACAGCCGGCCCTTTGCATGACGTCGCTGCACCCATCGCGCACGCCGCGCGTCGCCCACGGCATCGCCATTTCAGTTACATGTCTGTCCAACGCCCGATCACAAGGAGCGAGCATGACCTGGCTAGCGCAAACACTTCGGCAATACCCGGAGATCGCCGTATTTCTTTCGCTCGGCATCGGTTACTGGGTCGGCGGCAAAAGCTATAAGGGGTTCAGCCTCGGCGCGGTGACCGCGACGCTGCTTGCCGCAATCGCGATCGGTCAACTCGGCATCACGATTTCCGCGAATGTGAAATCGGTGTTCTTCCTGCTGTTTCTGTTCGCGGTCGGTTACGGCGTCGGCCCGCAGTTCGTGCGCGGCATCGCGAAAGACGGCATTGCGCAAGCGATCTTCTCCGTCGTGCAATGCGCGCTGTGTCTTGCCGCGCCTGTGATCGCCGCGAAAATCGCTGGCTATGACGTCGCCTCGGCCGCAGGGCTGTTCGCGGGCTCGCAGACCATTTCCGCTTCGATGGGGCTCGCGACCGATGCGATCAACCGCCTCGGCTTACCTGCAGACGAAACGAAAGCGCTGCTCGATGCGATGCCGACCGCATATGCGGTGACGTATATCTTCGGCACGATCGGCTCGGCGCTGATACTCGCCACGCTCGGACCGAAGCTGCTCGGCATCGATCTGGTTTCGGCGTGCAAGGAATATGAGGCGAGCCTTGGCGGCGCGAAGGACCTGGGCGGCGCGGGTCAGGCGTGGCACCGCTACGAACTGCGTGCGTATCGCATCCCGCAGGACGGGCGCGCGGTGGGCCTCACGGTGAGCCAGGCCGAAGCGCTGGCACCCGACGGCGCGCGCCTTTACATCGAGCGTGTCCGCCATGACGGCAAGATCGAGGAAGCGCGCATCGACACGCTGCTGCAACCGGGCGACGTCGTCGCGATCGTGGGTCCGCGCGAGCAGCTCGTCTCGGTGCTCGGTCCATTGCATACGGAAGTCGACGACCCGGAACTGCTGGCCGTGCCCGCCGAAGGCGTCGACGTCTACGTGACGAACAAGGCCGTCGAAAACAAGACCCTCGACGAACTCGGCAAGCTGCCGAACGCACGCGGCGTCTATATTCGCCGCATCAGACGCGGCGCAACCGAAACGCCGGTTCCGGTGCTGCCGAATACGAAGCTGCACCGCGGCGATACGGTGATGCTGGTCGGCCGCACGCAGGACACGACCGCGGCCGCGAAGGTGCTCGGCACGAGCGACCGCCCGTCCGCCGCGGCCGACGTCGCCTTTATCGGCTTTGCGATCACGCTCGGCGCGCTGATCGGCGCGATCGTCGTCAAGGCCGGTGCCGTGCCGCTGACGCTCTCGACAGCCGGCGGCGCGCTGATTGCCGGCATCGTGTTCGGCTGGCTGCGCGCGATCCACCCGACCTTCGGTCGCATTCCCGAATCGACGCTGTGGTTCATGAATTCGGTAGGCCTGAACGTATTTATCGCGGTGGTCGGCATCACCGCGGGTCCGGGTTTCGTCGCGGGGCTCGCGCAACTCGGCATCAGCCTCTTTCTTTGGGGCATCTTCGCGACTGCCGCGCCGCTGATTCTCGGCATGTTTATCGCGAAGTACGTGTTTCGCTTCCACCCGGCGATCCTGCTCGGCGTCTGCGCCGGCGCGCGCACCACGACGGCCGCGCTCGGCATGATCTGCGACGCCGCGAAAAGTCAGGTGCCGGGCCTCGGCTATACGGTGACGTACGCGGTCGGCAATACGCTGCTGACCATCTGGGGAATGGTCGTCGTGATGCTGCTCACCTAGCCGCGCCGGCCGGCGACGCTCGCCGGATGGCCCGGATTAGCCGGATTTGCCCGCGTCTGCTTTTCGTTGCGCCGGGCAGGCCTCGCCGCCCGGCGGCCCCTGCTGGTTCTTGATATGGGAAGGAGCGACACATGCAGACCTCGACTGAAAAACGCACGCCGTACGACGAGTTCAATTGCGAAGTGCCCGGGCACGAATTTCCGAAAAGCGGCATGTCGGCGCGGGCCGCCGCGGCGATCGTGATCAGCGACGAGTGGACCGATACGAACCCGATGCTCAATATGTCATCGTTCGTCACGACCTTCGCTGAACCGGAAGCGGCCGAAACCGCGCGCCGCAACATCTTCAAGAACTACATCGACCACGACATGTATCCGCAACTGTTCGCGATGGAGACGCGGATGGTCCAGTGGCTGCATCAGCTGTGGAACGGTCCGCAAGGCGTCGACGTCTACGGCACCGCGACGGTCGGCTCTTCGGAAGCGTGCATGCTCGCGGGGCTCGCGCATAAGTGGAACTGGCGGCAAAAGCGCGAGCGCGAAGGCAAGGACGCGAGCCGGCCGAACATGGTGACGGGCGGCAACGTGCAGATCGTCTGGAAGAAGTTTCTGCGCTATTTCGACGTCGAGCCGCGCATCGTGCCGCTCAAGCCCGGCAACTACCGCCTCACCGCGGAACAGCTCGACCGGTACGTCGATGAAAACACCATCGCGGTCGTGGCGATCGCCGGACAGACTTTCACCGGCGAAGACGACGACATCGAGCAGATCCACGACTGGCTCGACGACTACGAGAAGCGCACCGGCATTTCGATTCCGATGCATATCGACGGCGCATCCGGCGGTTTCGTGAACCCGTTCCTGTACCCCGACTACAAGTGGGATTTCCGCCTGCCGCGCGTGCAGTCGATCAACGCGTCGGGCCACAAATACGGACTCACGCCGCCGGGGCTTGGCTGGGTGATCTTCCGTGAGCGCAAGGTGTTCAACGAAGACCTCGTGTTCTATGTGAACTATCTGGGCGGCGAAATGCCGACCGCGACGCTGAATTTCAGCCGCAACGGCTTTCAGATCGCCGCGCAGTACTACCAGTTTCTGCGCCTCGGTTTCGACGGCTATCAGCGCGTCATGCAGCACACGCTGAATAACGCGATCACATTGCGCAAGCTGCTGGTGGACAGTGGCTATTTCACGATCATGAACGAGACGCAGCGCATTCCCGTCGTGGCCGTCACGCTCGACAGCAAGGTGAAGAATTTCAACGAGTTCGACGTATCGAACAAGGTGCGCGAAAAAGGCTGGGTGCTGTCTGCCTACTCGATGCCGCCCAATGCGCAGACAGTGATGAGCCTGCGCGTGGTGGTGCGGCCGCATATCAACCACAACGTCGCGTGCCTGCTCGGGCGCGATATCGTCAGCGCGTGCCAGTACCTCGAAAAGCATGGCGGCAGCGCGACGCCGCCCGAACTACACGCGCATGCGGACGAAAAAACCTCGCCGGCCAAGTGCTGATCGCGCGCGGACGCAGCGACGCATCGACAGCTCCAGGCATAGCGGGATCCGACTACCGCCGGGGCGCTCGCATTGGACCAAAGTCCTGTTGCGGCGGCGCCGGCGCGCGACCATACTCGATATGGAACTGTCGTCGCACAGGTCCGCATCCGTATGACTGTTCGAGGAGTCCATCATGGCTCACACCCGAAAGGCCACCAAAGACATCGCCAGGAACAACGGTAAGCACAGCGCCAGAGAAGCTCACCAGGCGATCGTCGCCGAGGCGGTCAAAAACAGCGCGAAGGCGGACCGCGTCAACGGCGCGAACGGCGCCGCCACATCCGGCAAGCTGTCGAACAAGGCATACGAAAAAGAGCTCGCCCGTCTGCACGCGGAACTCGTCAAGCTGCAGGAATGGGTCGTGCAAACGGGCGCGAAAATCTGCATCGTGTTCGAAGGACGCGACGGCGCCGGTAAAGGCGGCACGATCAAGGCCATCACCGAACGGGTGAGCCCGCGCATCTTTCGTGTCATTGCACTGCCCGCGCCGACCGAACGCGAGAAATCGCAGATGTACGTGCAGCGCTATTTGCCGCATTTGCCCGCTGCCGGCGAAATCGTGCTGTTCGACCGCAGCTGGTACAACCGCGCAGGCGTCGAACGCGTGATGGGCTTTTGCAGCGACGAGCAGGCACGGCAATTCCTCAAAGGCGTGCCGCTCGTCGAGCGCGCGATCATCGGTTCCGGTGTGATCCTGCTCAAGTACTGGCTCGAAGTCAGCGAAGAAGAGCAGACGCGCCGGCTCGAATCGCGCATCCACGACCCACGCAAAGTCTGGAAGCTCTCGCCGATGGATTTGCGCTCGTACACGCGCTGGTACGACTACTCGCGCGCCCGCGACGAAATGTTCGTCGAAACCGACACCGGCATTGCACCGTGGCATGTGGTCGTATCGAACGACAAGAAACGCGCGCGCCTGAACCTCATCACGCATCTGCTCGGCAGCATTCCATACAAGGCGATGCCGCGTGCGAAAATCACGCTGCCGAAACGGCAGAAGCGCGGCGACTATCGCGAGCCGGACTATCCGTTCAAGTACGTGCCGGAAAAGTTCTGAGCGAGCGCCGCACGCTGCATGTTCCGGCATGGACGCCGCGCGCGCAGTGCGCGGCGGTTTTGTGCGGCGCTTGCCGCATTTCGCGTTTTCCGCCATGCCGCCTTCCGATCCGCCTTCCGACGCACCGTCGGCTTCGCCGTCCTCCAGCGCCCCAGCGGGCCGGCTTAGACAGCACCAGCCACGAAGCAGGCTCCCGCTGCCCGAGTGGCTGCTCAACTATCGCCCGCACTGGATCAAGGGCGATCTGATCGCCGGCCTGACCACTGCGGCCGTCGTGATTCCGAATGCGCTCGCTTACGCGACGCTTGCGGGCTTGCCGGTCGAAGCGGGTCTCTATACCGCGTTCATCCCGATGCTCGTCTACGCGCTGACGGGCACTTCGCGCGTGCTGAGCGTCAGCACGACGACCACGCTATCGATTCTCACCACATCGGCCCTCGCCCATGTCGCGCCCGGCGGCAGTCATGCGCAACTGCTCGCCGCCGCGGCAACGCTCGGCGTGCTGGTCGGCCTGATCCTGATGGCCGCGTCGCTGCTGCGGCTCGGCTTCGTGGCGAACTTCATCTCGGAGCCCGTGCTGGTTGGCTTCAAGGCCGGCATCGCGGTCGTGATCCTTATCGACCAGTTGCCGAAGCTGCTCGGTATTCACTTCGAGAAGGGCGAGTTCTTCGAGAACGTGCTGAGGATTGTCGAAGGCCTGCCGCGCACGTCGGTCACGACGGCCGTCGTCGCGGCACTCGCGCTGGTCGCGCTGATCGTGTTGCGGCGCTTCGTGCCACGCCTGCCTGCGCCGCTGGTCGTGGTCGCATGCGCGACCGTCGCGTCGAGGCTGCTGGACCTGCACGCGCACGGCATCGAAACGGTCGGCGCGGTGCCTGGCGGGTTGCCGGCGCCGACGCTGCCGGTCTTCGCGCTCGCACATACGCTATGGCCGATCGCGCTTGGCATGGCACTGATGAGCTTCACCGAAACGACGGCGGCGGGCCGCGCGTTCGCGCATCACGGCGAACCCGCGCCGCGCGCGAACCGCGAACTGTTCGCCACCGGCCTCGCGAACCTGGCCGGCGCGCTGTTCGGCGCGATGCCGGGCGGCGGCGGCACGACGCAAACCGCCGTCAACCGCCGCGCCGGCGCGCGCAGTCAGGCCGCCTCGCTCGTGACCGCCGCCGTTGCGCTCGCGGCCATGCTGCTGCTGTCCCCGCTGATCGGCTTGATCCCGCAGGCCGTGCTGGCCGCCGTCGTGATCGTCTATTCGATCGGCCTGTTCGATCCGATCGAATTTCGCGCGATTGCGCGCGTGCGGCGCATGGAGTTCGTCTGGGCCGTCGTCGCGCTTGCCGGCGTCGTGATTGTCGGCACGTTGCAGGGCATACTCGTCGCGATCGTCGTGTCGCTCGCGGCGCTCGCGCACCAGCTGTCGGACCCGCCCGTCTACGTGCTTGCGCGCAAGCGCAACACGAACGTATTCCGCCCCGTGTCGCATCTGCATCCCGACGACGAAACGTGGCCGGGCCTCCTGCTGCTAATGCCGGAAGGGCGTATCTACTTCGCCAATGTGCAGCACATCGGCGAGAAAATGCTGAAGCTGATCGCAGCGGCCGCGCCGCATACGGTCATCGTCGATATGAGCGGCGTATTCGACATCGAGTACACGGCGCTCAAGATGTTCGCCGACGCCGAGCAGCGGCTGCGTTCGCGCGGCGTCACGCTCTGGCTCGCGGCGCTGAATCCGGAAGTGCTGATGCTCGTGCAGCGTTCGCCGATCGGCGAGGCGCTTGGCCGCGAGCGGATGTTCCACAATCTCGAGCAGGCCGTCGAGCGTTACCGGACTACCGTGCCCGGCGAAACCGCCCGGCTAGCGAGCCCCGCGACGCGGTAGTCCTGGCTCATCGAATAAACACGACGCGCTTCGACCGCCACGCGAGCACGTCCTGCACGCGTCTTGTCTGGGCGTCGACCATCGGAAAGCGGGCCAGCGCTGCGAGCTCGACCCATTGAACATCGGTCGATTCGTCGTCGTGCGCAAGGTGTTCGCTGGTCGCGGTAGCAGCGAGAAGAATGGAGAATTCACGGCGCACTTCCCCATCCGAATACGCGATGATCGCCGCCGGATCGGTATAGGTGCCGATCATGCCTGCAATCGCGATTTCAATACCGGTTTCCTCGCGCACCTCGCGGCGCGCGCAGCCTTCGAGCGAATCGGTCAGTTCCATCGTGCCGCCGGGCATGGCCCAGTAGCCGCTATCGCGGCGCTTGACGAGCAGCAGGCGCTGCGCCGCGTCGAATACCGCCACCGCGACGGCGGGCTTCAGCGAATTCGCGCGGGGCACCGCGGTCGCAGCGCCATCGCCATCTTCGCGTGCCTGCAGATCGATACGCGTCACGCGCAACGTTTCGCGCGCCCATGCATCGACGGCTTCCGTCATCGGCACGATCTGCTTGTCGTTGCCCGCGGGGTATTTGATAAAGAGAATGCGCGTGTCGCGCTTGATACGCTGCACGTAAGCCGTGCCCGCATAGATCACGTAGAAGTCGCCAGTGCGAAAGCGATGCACGTCGCCCGTATCGAGATCCTGGTACTCCGTCATGCCGCGCAGCACGTAGTGGTACTCCTTCGCGCGCGCGTGGCGATGCGCGGCCTCGAAGCCGCTTTTTACGTAGTCGGAGATGCCGACTTCGATATCGGTGTCGTGAACGTGCGCGAGCGGCTGCGGCTGTTTGAGCGCGCCGGCCAGGTACTGACGGGTGTGGCCGCCAAGCGATGCTTCGATCGCGGCGGCTTCGAGCGATTTGAACGGCATCCGTATCCCGCTTCAGTGTAAGTCGAACGGTACAGATGTTACGACAGCCGGGGCGAGGCAGACCTTGTGCCGGCGCCCGTCGTGGCGACTTCCGCGAGCAACTGCGTGTATTCACCGGGCGCGACTGGCCGCCCGAACAGATAGCCCTGCTGCCGGTCGCAACCGATCGAACGCAAGTACGCGGACTGCGCCGACGTCTCGACGCCTTCGGCCGTCACATTCATACCGAGCGAATGCGCCATCGCGACCACCGCATGCGTGATCGCGACCGCGTCGCGATGATCGGGCAGCCCCGCGACAAACGAGCGGTCGACCTTCAGGTTATGCAGCGGAAAGCGCTTCAGATACGACAGCGACGAATAACCGGTCCCGAAGTCGTCGACCGAAATACGCACGCCCATTCTCGACAGCGAGGTCAGCATCGGCATCACTGGCGCGCGCTCGCTCATCAGCAGCCCCTCGGTAATCTCGAGTTCGAGCGCGGTCGGGTCGAGCCCGGCGGCGGCAAGACACTGCGCGACCTCCTGCACGAGGCCGTCGTTGAACTGCCGCGGCGACAGGTTCACTGCGATCATCAGGTCCGGCGCGAGCGTCTTGCGCCATTCGGCCGCCTGCGCACAGGCGCGCTCGAGCAGCCACTTGCCGAGCGTTACGATGAGGCCGGTGTCTTCGGCCACTGGAATGAACTCGATCGGCGACACATCGCCCAGCTCTTCGTTATGCCAGCGCATCAGCGCTTCGGCGCCGACCGTGCGGCCGCTCGCGCCATCGACGATCGGCTGGTACACGAGCCGCAACTCGTCGGCGGCGAGCGCGCGCCGCAACGACTGCTCGATCGCGAAGCGGCGCTGCAATTGCCGGCTCAGCTCCTTCGTGAAGAATTCGAAGCCGTTGCGGCCGCGCTGCTTGGCCTGGTACATCGCCGAATCGGCATTGCGCATCAGCGTCGCCGCATCGCGGCCGTCTTCGGGACACACGCTGATGCCGATCGATGCCCCCAGGTAGTATTCGTTGTCGGCCACCGCGAACGGCATCGCGACCGTCTCGAGCACCTCGCGCGCGAGCGCGGTCAGATGCGCGGCGCTTTCATAACCGCTCACGACGATCACGAACTCGTCGCCGCCGACGCGCGCGAGCGTGTCGCCCTTATGCACGCAGGCCGCAAGCCGCCGTGCGACGCTGCACAGCAGCGCGTCGCCGGCTTCGTGGCCGGCGGAATCGTTGACCTTCTTGAAGCCGTCGAGGTCGACGAACAGCACGGCGACGCGCGGCGCCGCGCCGTCGCGGCCCGGCTGTTCGAGCAGATCGCGCATGCGGTCCGACAGATACGCGCGGTTGTAGAGACCCGTGAGCGGATCGCGCGTCGCCAGATATTTGAGCTGGCGCTGCGCGGCGCGCACCGGGCCGATGTCGCTGAACGAAATCAGTACCGCGCTCGGCTCCGGCGCGCCCGGTTTGATGATCGGCACGAAGTTCGCCGTGATCCAGACAGTCTCGCCGATCGCGAGTTCGACCGACATCGTGACGCCAAGCACGGGCATGCCTGTCGCGAACACCTTCAGGGTCGGCCGGTCCGGCGTTTCGATCACCGAACCGTCTTCGCGCCGCGCATGCAGCATCACGGAAAGAATGTTGGCGCCGATCACGTCCGGTGTCGTGCGCAGCATGCGCATCGCACTCGGATTGCACGCGAGCACTTCGCCGCACTTCGACTGCACGAGGATGCCTTCATTCAGGTGGTCGACCACGAGCCGGTGATGCTCCTCGCTTTGCGCGAGGCGCTGACGGATGCGGTCATGATGAATTGCAAGACCGACACTGCGTCCGATATCGCGCAGGATCGTTTCCTCGACGTCGGTCGGCCGGCGCGGCGTGCGGTAATACACGGCGAATGCGCCGAGCACGCAACCCGATGCATCTTCGAACGGGATCGACCAGCATGCGTGCAGGCCGTGCGGCAATGCGAGGTGCTTGTATTCGGCCCACAGCGGATCGGTTTCGATATCTTCGGCCACCACGAGGCGGCGCTCGAACATCGCGGTGCCGCACGAGCCGGCGTGCGGACCGATCTCGAACGCGGCAAGCGCTTCGCAATACGCGGGCGGCAGCGATGGCGCGGCGCCGACGTGCGCATGTTTGCCATCCGTGTCGAGCACGAGCACCGAGCATGCGGCGCCTTCGCCGAGCAAGGCCTCGGCGCGGCAGCACACTTCCGCCAGCAGTTCAGGCAGCGGCGCGCTGCGCGAGAGCAGGCGCAATACGGCACGCTCCGATTCGAGCACCTGTGCGGCGACGGCCGGCCGATAGCCGCCGCTGCCATGCAAAGGGCCGGCCTCACGGCCGGCTTCGCCGTGAAGTTCGCTATCGGTCATCCTGTCTGCGCTATCCTGGCGGTTCATCATTGCGGCTCCACAACACGACAACGGCACACGGGTGCGATTCGAATACCCGGGTTTACGCTAATGCCACGCCTATTCATGCGGATTGCACGTTTATCTTGTGCTGTTTATGCGAACTGGATTTTCACGACATCGACGCCATGAGCGACATCATGAAGCGGGCCGGTTTGCCGCCAGCGGCGCAAGAAATTCGGAAAATCCGGTCAACATGATCTGGACGCCGATGCAAAGCAACAGGAACGCCGATACGCGCAACGCGACCTTCGTGCCCTCCTTGCCGAGAAAGTGCGCGATATACGCAGAACGACTGTACGTGAAATAGACGACCAGCACGACGAGTATCGAGATCACGATCGACGCGATCGACGACAGCACGAATTCGCTGAGCTTGTGCGTGCGGTTTGCATTGAGCGCAATAGCCGTTGCGATCGTGCCGGGGCCCGTGGTGAGCGGCATCGTCAACGGAAAGAAGGCTTTGGACATCGCATTGTCGGGATCGACGGGCTTGCCGGCCGCCGCTTCGGCGCGCGTCTCGGGTGCGTTGAGCATATTCCACGCGCTGACCGCGACCGCGAGGCCGCCGCCGATGCGCAGCGCCTCGATCGAGATGCCGAAGAAATGCAGCACCGGCGTGCCGACGAAGAACACGACGATCAGCACGAAGAATGCGTTGATCGACACGCGTTTCGCGAGCGTCGCGCGTTCCTCGACGGTCAGCGACTCGGTGCGGTCGAGAAACACGAAGGCGATCGCAAACGGATTGATGATGCTGATCAATGCGGTAAAGCCGAACAGGATGTCGGAGACGAGGCTGCTTGTCATTGTTGTCGGTCCGATCGATGGGCGTGGGGTGCGTGGGGTGAGCCGGTCTTGTAACCGCCGGACTTATCAGTGCCTGCCTTGCAATCGATTCTGCTGCGCCGATGCGGGTGCGCCGCCGCACAGTGTACCGCTTACCCATGTCGTCACGGTTCAGGCATCCGGTATGCGCGACTTGAGCCAGTCTGCATAGCTTTCGAATCGCATTCATATTTTTGATCGCTTGGCGCGGACGGCGCAGGCGTCTTACAGTCGGACGCTCAGGACCGCCTGCCGAAGACGCTCACGACCGCAGGACCCGCAGGACCCGCAGGACCCGCAGGACCGTGTCGACCGCCCGTGCGACCATCGTTCGAGGAGATGCCCATGTCCTTTCGTCTGCTTGCCGCGCTGCCATTCATCGGCATTCTGCTCGGCGTGCCGTTCGTCAACCGCGTCGAGCCGCTCGTGCTCGGCATGCCGCTCGTGCTCGCCTGGATCGTGATGTGGGTCATATTGAGCGCCGCGATCATGGCGATCGTCTACCGGCTCGATCCGGCCAACCGTGAACCCGCCACGCAAGCGGAGGATCGCCGATGAGCAGCGCACTGGTCATCATCGCCGCCGTGACGCTGTTCGCGCTGTATCTCGGCGTACGTGCACGGCACGGCCACGACATGAGCCTCGAGCAGTGGACCGTCGGCGGACGCAGCTTCGGCACGGCGTTCGTGTTCCTGCTGATGGCGGGCGAAATCTATACGACGTTCACGTTCCTCGGCGGCAGCGGCTTCGCCTACGGCAAAGGCGCGCCCGTCTATTACATCCTGGCTTATGCAACGCTCGCGTATGTGCTGTCGTACTGGCTGCTGCCGCCCGTCTGGCGCTTCGCAAAAACCCATCGGCTCGTGTCGCAGCCGCACTTCTTCGCGCGCAAATACGATAGCCAGGCGCTCGGCGTGCTGGTTGCCGTGGTCGACGTCGCCGCCCTGATTCCGTACCTGGTGTTGCAGCTGAAAGGACTCGGCATCATCGTTTCGACCGCATCGTATGGCGGCGTGTCGCCCTCGGCGGCAATCTGGATCGGCGCCGTGGTCGTGACGATCTATGTGATCGCATCGGGCGTGCGCGGCTCCGCCTGGAACTCGGTGATGAAGGATCTGCTGATTCTCGCGGTCGTGCTGTTCCTCGGCATCTATCTGCCGATTCGCCACTACGGCGGCATCGGCGAGATGTTCCATGCGATCGACGCCGCGCGGCCGGGCTTTCTGACCTTCCCCGAAAAAGGCTCGAGCGTTACATGGTTCCAGTCGACCGTGCTGCTCACGGCGCTTGGCTTTTTCATGTGGCCGCACACGTTCGGTTCGGTATTCACCGCGAAAAGCGAACGCATCTTCCGGCGCAACGCGATGGTGTTGCCGATCTATCAGCTGATCCTGCTGTTCGTGTTCTTCGTCGGCTTCGCGGCCTCGCTGAAGGTGCCAGGCCTCAAGGGCGGCGACATCGACCTGTCGTTGCTGCGGCTGTCGATCCAGAGCTTCGATCCGTGGTTCGTCGGCGTGATCGGTGCGGCTGGCGTGCTGACCGCGCTCGTGCCCGGCTCGATGATTCTGACCACGGCGTCGACGCTGCTCGCCAACGACATCTATCGCGGCGCGCTCGCGCGGCAGGCGCCCGATGCGGCCGTTGCAAAGCTTGCGCGCCTGATGGTTCCGTTGGTGGCGCTCGTCGCGGTGCTGTTCACGCTGCACGGCGGCGAGACGATCGTCGCGCTGCTGCTGATGGGTTACAACTTCGTCACACAGCTGTTCCCGGCGCTCGTGTGCAGCCTCGCGGCACGCAATCGCGTCACGAAGCAAGGCGCGTTTTGCGGGATCGCCGTCGGTGTGCTCGTCGTCACGGTCACGACACTGATGCACCTGAGCGTGGGCCAGTTGTTGCCGTTCCTGCCCGATACGCTGAAGGACGTCAATATCGGCTTCGTCGCGCTGACGCTCAATGTGATCGTGCTCGCGATCGTCAGCGCGGTGACGCAGCCGCATCTGCACGCGGAGCAATCGGGCGCGCGCATGCGCTAGCGCCGCGCGGCCGTCGCGCCGCGCTTCGTTACTCCGGCTACTCGTGCGAGCGGAGGGCAGCGCGTTGCGCTATCCACTTCGACGCTCCGACACTTCCTTCTCGTCCAGCGTGCTCGCCCCGTTGCGACCACGCTCCTTTTTCCCTGCGCGCAAAGCGGATTCTCAAAGCCAATCAGCACGCATACGCGTGCATCACCTGTTGCCGCGATCAACCAATAAGAATGTGTTCATCCGATCGCGATAAACATGGAGGAAAGCTAGAGAGATTTAGAGAGCTGCAGATTTATCTTAAACAACCCTTATTATTTTCTAGCGCAACCGAGTTGCGTAAAAGGAATTGTGATGAGCGTACCCGCAACACTTCCTCCCCCGGCTACGTTTGCCGACGTGTCGCCGATTTTCACGCCCGCCCCGCAGGGCGCGCGGCCGGCCCTGCCGCAACAGCTGCCCAATCAATATGCAAACGGGCAGTCCGTGTACGATTTTCATCCGAATGGCGTGGGCGGCCAGGCCGGCCAGTATCAGGTCTATGACGAACATGGCACGAAACGTCTCAACCTGAATACGTCGCAGGACGGACACGTTGGATTTGCCCAGTCCTACAACGACCACGGCGTTTCGCAGTCGACCACCATCTACGGCGAGAACGGCCAGGCCCAGAAAATGACCTACGGTTCGTAATACGCCCGTATTGCCCGTGCGGGTTCTACGCCGCCGCTTCGAGGCAGGCGCGCTGCCTAATCCCTGGCGTAGAGCGTCGAGTTCGCAAAGCGCTCGGCGGACAGCACGTGGCCGACCAGAATCAATGCGGTCCGTTCGATATCGGTTGCCTGCACTTTGCCGGCGATATCGGCGAGCGTACCGACTACTTTCTCCTCGTCGGGCCAGCTGGCCCGATACACGACTGCCACGGGGCAATCGTCGCCATAGTGCGGGATCAGCTCTTCGGCGATGCGCGCGAGATGCCGCACGCCGAGGTGAATCGCCATGGTCGCCCGGTGGCGCGCAAGGTCTCCCAGCTGTTCGCCCGCCGGCATCGACGTCTTACGCGCATAACGCGTCAGAATCAGCGTCTGCGAAACGTCGGGAAGCGTCAGTTCGCAGCCGAGCGTCGCCGCACAGGCCGCCGTCGCGGTCACGCCGGGCACGATTTCGTACGGAATGCCAAGTTCGCGCAGACGCCGGATCTGTTCGCCGATCGCGCCGTACAGCGATGGATCGCCCGAATGCACGCGCGCGACGTGCTGGCCCTTCGCATGCGCGTCGGCAAGCAGCGCGACGATCGCATCGAGGTCGAGCTCCGCCGTATTGACCACGACCTCGGCCGCGTTGCCGGCAAGCACCGCGTCCGGCACGAGCGAGCCGGCATAAAGAATGACCGGGCACGTGCGCACGAGGCGCTGCCCTTTCACCGTGATCAGTTCGGGATCGCCCGGTCCCGCGCCGATAAAAAACACCGTCATGAATCTGCACTCCATTCGGTTAGCGCGCGCAGCAGCGCGGACGCGCTGTCGAATTCGCGATCGGCCGCCGGCAGTTCGGGGCGCCGCGTCATCACGACCGGCAAGCCCCGTTCGCGCGCGACCTCGAGCTTCGCCGCGGTCGCGCTGCCGCCGCTGTTCTTGCTGACGACGACGTCGACGCCCAGCATCGCGAACAACGCGCGTTCGCCGTCGACCGTAAACGGCCCGCGCGCGCCGATCACCGACGCGCGCGTATTGCCGGCATGCGCTTCGAGACAGCGCACGACCCAGTATTGATGCGCGGGAATCTCATCGAGATGCGCGAGCGGCTCGCGACCAAGCGTGAACAGCGGGCGCCGGTATGGCGCGAGCGCTTCGACGATCTGCGGCCAGTCGTCGACGAACCGCCAGTCGTCGCCCGCTTGCGGCTGCCACGGTGCGCGCCGCAGCGCCCAGTACGGGACGCGCGCCGCGCGGCATGCGATGGATGCGTTGCTGCTGATGCGCGCGGCGAACGGATGCGTCGCGTCGATCAGCAAACCGATACGTTCATCCGCGAGATACGCCTGCAAGCCCTGCGCGCCGCCGAAACCGCCAACGCGTACGGTGCAGGCCAAACCCTCAGGCATTTTGCCGATTCCGGCAAGGCTGTATAAATCCGATGCGCGCAACGCGCGTGCGATCTGCAGCGCGTCGCCCGTTCCGCCTAGCAGCAGAATGCGCGTCATCGTCGTGTCGTGGCGAATCACGCTGTCACACCGTTACGGTTTGATCGCTGCGTACAGCGTGATCGGCAATGCGGGGCGCCACGTTTCGAAACCGCCCAACGGCTGCGCTTCGGCCAGCGCGATACGCGAGAGCGTGCCGCCATGACGCTTGCGATATGCGGCAAGCGCGGCCTCGCCTTCGAGCGTCACCGCATTGGCAACAAGCCTGCCGCCGCGTTTCAATGCGCTCCAGCATGCATCGAACACGCCGGGCACCGTGACGCCGCCGCCGATAAACACCGCGTCGGGTACGGCCAGCCCCGCGAGCGCAGCGGGCGCCTCGCCTGCCACGATCTGTAACGCCGGCACGCCGAGCGCATCGCGATTGCGCTCGATGAAACGCTGGCGTTCGCTATGCGCTTCGACCGCGATCGCGCGACACGATGGATGCGCGCGCATCCATTCGATGCCGATCGAACCGCAACCGGCGCCGACATCCCATAGCAGTTCGCGCGGCGCCGGCGCGAGCCGCGCGAGCGTCAGCGCGCGCACGTCGCGTTTGGTGAGCTGACCGTCGTGGCTAAACGCATCGTCGGCCAGGCCCGGTGTCAATGCGAGGCGCGGCGCGTTGCCGCCGGCGCGGCACTCGAGTGCGATCAGGTTCAGCGCCGCGCATGGCGCGGCTTGCCACGCATGCGCGAGCCCATCGATACGCCGTTCGAGCGGACCGCCGACGTGCTCGAAAACGGTCATTCTGGTTTCGCCGAAGCCTTGCGCGGCGATGTGCGTGGCGATCGCGGCAGGCGTTGTGCCGTCGCTGCTCAACACGATGAGCCGCGCGCCGTCGTGCAGATGCGCACCGACGGCGGCAAGCGGCCGGCCGACGACGGACACGGTGGCGATGTCCTGCAGCGGCCAGCCAAGGCGCGCCGCGACATACGAAACGGAGGAAGGCGCGGGCAGCACACGCATCTCGTGTGCGCCGACGTGACGCGCGAGCGTGGCGCCGATACCGAACCACATCGGATCGCCGCTTGCCAGCACGCAGACGGCCGCACCGCGTGCGCCAAGCAGCGGCGCAATATCGAACGGACTTGGCCAGCGCTCGCGGCGCGCGTGGAGGCGCGCGGGCAACATGGCCAGATGACGCTCGCCGCCATAGACGACCGACGCGTCGAACAGCGCGCGGCGCGCGGCGCGTCCGAGTCCGGCGAAGCCGTCTTCGCCGATGCCGATGACAGTAAGCCAGGGCTGCGCGCGGCTGACCGCATCGCGAGGATCTGATTCCGGTTCGGGTTGCTGCAATGCGTGCGTCGACATCGAAACGAAGCGGGGGTCGGCTGTAGAACGGTAATGATACCGCGCCGTCAGCCGACCCCCGTCACGTGCGCGGCATGGCCCGCACGCATGCGTCGTTATGTGCGGCGTTCAGGTCTAGGGGTTGCTGCCGCAGGCCTTGCAGTTTTTGTCGAAGTCGTCGACCGTGGCCTGGATCTGGTCGACTTTCGGGCCGATCTTGCCGAGCGACGTCTCGATGTCGGTGAGGTCTTTCTGGGTTTGAGACGACTGCGACCTTAGCGTATCGACATTCTTGTTGATCTGACCAATATTTCTGTCGACATTGGCGAACCTGCCCGAGATGTTCGTCACGCCGCTCTGTACGTCGTCGAGCTTGTTCGACACGCCGTTCACGTTGCCGTTCACCGCATTCACGCTGTTGGTCAGCGCATCGATTTTTCCGGACAGATTGCGATACCCGCCCAGCGAAGCCAGCGACACCGACGGATTTTTGAGGATCCGCGTGTCGGACTCGTCGCCCTTGTCGCCGGCGCCGGACGGCGTGCGGGATTGGACTGAAGCACCGCCGGGCCGCTGATCCGAAGCGCCGCCGTCGTTGTAGTTGTAGTTATAGAACTGGACTTGCTGGTTGCTGCCAATGTTAAAGGTCTGGATTGCCATGCTCGATTCCTTCAAGGTTCAATGCGTTCAGCGAATGACGGACATTTGATACTGAAGAACAGATCGAATAGCGCTCGGGCGACGCTCCTTTCCTCGTGAAGACAGGCTCATTGTCGCGATGCGCGCGCGTGACGGGCGGTATTCGCACACCACGTCCGGCGGCTTGCGAGGCATGGGCCGCAGACCGTCCAGCGGGCATTGCGCGCTTCAAACAGGGCATAATACGAACGGTCGCCGGGGTCAGCCGCGCGACATTAACCCGGTATTTCACTTGATCCACGCTTCATCCGCTGCTCGAACCGCTATCGGCACGCTGCGCGCCTCGGCATGTCCAGGCCTGCTGCGGATCGTCGCCGCGCGCGACGGGGGCATCTGCCGGATCAGGCTGCCGGGCGGTGCGCTTTCGCACGACGAGGCCATTGCTATCGCCGATGCGGCTCACACGCATGCCTCGGGCGTGATCGAACTGACGAACCGAGCCAATCTGCAGATACGCGGCGTGCGCGCAGGCGAAGAGCACGCGTTGATCGAGCGCCTGCTTGCCGCGGGTTTGGGGCCACGCGCTGCGGCACTGGACGCAGCCGATGCCGTCGATGCCGTCAATGCAGCGACCGATACGCCGCTCGCCAACCCCGCCGCCGACGACGTGCGCAATCTGATGCTGAGCCCCGCTGCCGGCTTCGACCGCGCCGCGCTGTGCGACACGACCGATCTTGCCGCGCAGATCCTCGACTTGCTGCAACGCGAAGCACGCTTCGCGGCGCTATCGCCGAAGTTCGCGTTGCTGCTCGACGGCGGCGAGCAACTCGCGATGCTCGGGCATCCGCACGATATCTGGCTGGCGGCGCTGCAAGCCCGCGACAATGGCGGCCCGCGCTTCGCATTCGGTCTCGCCGGCTGTGCGCCGGTCGCGCCGGACGATCTGCCCGCGCTCGGCGCCGTGCGGCGCGAGCATGTCGTCGCGCTCGTCGGCGCGCTCGTGCACGCATTCCTCGATCTGGCCGCGCCCGAAGAAATGCGCATGCGCGATCTGCTCGCGCGCATACCGGCTGCAGCGGTGCTCGCGCGCATCGATGCGTACACCGCGGTTCGCGCATCCTTGTCGCGCGATGCGTCCATCGCTGCGTGGCGCCGTCCCCTCGCGCAGCCGTCACTGCGCTTCGGTGCGCATGCGCAGAGCGAGCCGGGCCTGTCGTACATCGGCGGCGCTCCGGCGCTCGGACGCGTCGACGCGCCAACCCTGCGCGAACTTGCCTCGCTCGCGCGCGATGCGGGCAACGGCACGCTTCGCATCACGCCATGGCAAAGCGTGCTATTGCCCGGTGTCCGCACGCAAGCGGCACCGTCCACGCTGCTGCGGCTTACCTCGCTAGGCTTCGCATGCGACCGCTCGCTGCCGTTCGCGCGGCTCGTTGCATGCACGGGCTCGTCCGGCTGCGCAAAGGGCCACGCCGATACGAAAGCCGATGCGCGACGGCTCGCCGCGCGGTTGCCGGCCGACGTCGACGTCCATCTGAGCGGCTGCACGCGCTCGTGCGCCGCCGCGCATCCGGTGCCGTTCACGCTGCTCGCGGTCGCGCCCGAGCGCTACGACCTCTATCGGCGAGACCTCGCGCACCGCGGCAACGGCAACGACAGCCGCAGCGATAGCGATAGCGATAGCGACAGAAGCAACGGCAACGGCGACCACCACGCGACGCAAGCCGTTTCCGGCAGCGGCTTCGGCCGCTGCATCGCTCACCATCTAACGATCGAACACGCCGCCGAACTGCTCGAGCGGCTGCCCCGGAGTTTCACTGATGCCTGACTACATTCGCGACGGCAACGAGATCTATCGCCAGTCGTTCGCGACGATACGCGCGGAAGCCGACCTGTCGCGCATCCCCGCCGACCTCGAAAAGCTCGCGGTGCGCGTGATTCACGCGTCCGGAATGGTCGACATGGCCGGCAGCCTGCGGTTTTCCGACGGCGCGGGCCGCGCGGGGCGCGAAGCGTTGCAGTCCGGTGCGCCAATTCTGTGCGATGCGCGGATGGTCGCCGAAGGCGTCACGCGCGCGCGTCTGCCGGCCGGCAACGATGTGATCTGCACGCTTGGCGATCCGCGCGTGCCGGCGCTTGCGCGCGAAATGAACAACACGCGCTCGGCCGCTGCGCTCGAATTGTGGCGGCCGCATCTCGCGGGCAGCGTCGTCGCAATCGGCAATGCGCCGACCGCACTCTTCTATCTGCTCGAGATGCTCGATGCCGGCGCGCCGCGCCCCGCGCTGATTCTCGGCTTCCCGGTCGGTTTCGTCGGTGCGGCCGAATCGAAGGCGATGCTGGCCGGCGATAGCCGCGGCGTGCCTTATGTCGTCGTCGACGGCCGGCGCGGCGGCAGTGCGATGGCGGCTGCCGCGGTCAATGCGCTTGCGTCGGAGGTCGAATAAATGCAGAAAAGCGAACCATCCGCTGCAGTGCGCGGCCGCCTGCTCGGTCTCGGCGTCGGACCGGGCGACCCCGAACTGATCACGCTGAAGGCGCTGCGTCTGCTGAAATCCGCGCCCGTGGTTGCGTACTTCGTCGCGAAAGGCAAGAAGGGCAACGCGTTCGGCATTATCGAAGCGCATCTCACCGATGCGCAGGTCCGCTTGCCGCTCGTCTACCCGGTGACGACCGAAGCGCTCGAGCCGCCGCTGTCGTACGAAGCGATCATCGCCGACTTCTACGATACGGCCGCCGAAGTGATTGCGGGCCATCTCGATGCAGGCCGCGACGTCGCCGTGATCTGCGAAGGCGATCCGTTTTTCTACGGTTCGTATATGTATCTGCACGATCGCCTTGCGGACCGGCTCGCGCCGCGTTTCGAAGCCGAAGTCGTGCCCGGCGTGTGCTCGATGCTCGGCGGCGCGGCGGTGCTCGGCGCGCCGCTCGTCTATCGCAACCAGACGCTGTCGGTGCTCTCGGGCGTGCTGCCCGAAGCGGAATTGAAGCGGCGCCTGTCCGATGCGGACGCGGCGGTCATCATGAAGCTCGGCCGCAACTTCGACAAGGTGCGCCGCGTGCTAGACGAACTCGGGCTCGCCAGGCGTGCGCTGTACGTCGAGCGCGCGACGATGGCGAGCGAACGTATCGTGCCGCTCGCCGACGTCGACCCGATGGCGTCGCCGTATTTTTCGCTGCTCGTTGTGCCGGGGGAAAAATGGCAAGGCTGATGGCGCCGGCAATCGTGATTCTCGGCAGCGGCGCGCTCGCGACTGCGCGCCGCATACAACGCCGTTATCCGGGTGCGCGCGTGCATGGATTGCGCAGCCGCTTCGATGCACGCGCCGAACGTGGCGCCGGGTCCGGCCATGAAGCAGGCCATGAAGCAGGCCATGAAGCTGGCCGTGAAGCTGGCCATGAAGCGAACCAAGAAGCGCACCTCCAAACCCGCATCGAAGCTGACCTGGAAGCAGGCACCGAAGGCGTCGACATCGTCTACGAAGAACTCAGTGCGTATCTGCGCGAACTCTATGCGAGCGGCACGCCGATCATTGCGCTGTGCGCGGCGGGCATCGTGATCCGTTGTGTTGCGCCGCTGCTCGCGAACAAGGGCACGGAGCCGCCGGTGCTTGCGGTCGCCGAAGACGGCAGCGCGGTCGTGCCGTTGCTCGGCGGACTGGCAGGCGTGAACGCGATGGCGCGCGAGATCGCGCAGGCGCTCGATGTGCCGCCCGCGATCACGACAAGCGGCGAACTGCGTTTCGGCACCTGTGTGCTGAATCCGCCGCCAGGGTATGCGCTTGCAAGCATCGAGCAAGGCAAGCGCTTCGTGTCCGATCTGCTGGCCGGTGAACGTACGCGCATCGAAGGCGGTGCGCACTGGCTCGACGATGCGCCGTTGCCTCGCTCCGAAACGGCGCGACGGGCGATTCGCGTCACGCCGCTTGCGTGGGACGGCAACGCCGACGAGCTGCTGATTCATCCGCGCAGTGTTGTCGTTGCGCTGGCCGATGGCGATGGCGAAACCGCGGTGGCGCGCGTGCGCGATGCGCTCGCGGCCCGCGGGCTGTCGCCGCTGGCGCTTGCCGCGGTTGTCGTGCCGAGCTCCTGTTCGGGCGACGAGGCACTTGAGCGCGCGGCTCATGCGTTGGGCGTGGCGCTGCGTTTTGCCGATGTTGCCGACGCTGCCCACACCCGTTCGCTACCGCGCGCATGGCTCGAAGCCGCATTGCCCGCGCAATGCGAGATCGTCGATGCCGGTCCAGGCATCGCTCTGGCCGTCGCCGAAACACCGCTCGATCCCGACACCATCGGCCGCGCACGCGGCCGGCTGACCGTCATCGGCCTCGGCCCGGGCAGCGCCGAGCTCATGGCGCCGGCCGCGCGCGACGCGCTGCGGGACGCGACCGACATTCTCGGCTACGCCACTTATGTCGACATGGCCGGCCCGTTTCGCGCCGACCAGCGCGTGCATCCGACCGACAACCGCGAAGAGATGCAGCGCGCGCGTCATGCGTTCGAGCTCGCGAGCGGCGGACGGCATGTCGTGATGGTGTCGTCGGGCGACCCCGGCGTGTTCGCGATGGCTTCGGCCGTGCTCGAAGCGCTCGACACGTCCGGCGCGCCGCATTGGGCCGACGTCGAGCTGCAGATCGTCCCGGGCGTCTCGGCCGCGATGGCGACGGCCGCGCGAGCCGGCGCGCCGCTCGGCCACGACTTCTGCATGCTGTCGCTGTCGGACAACCTGAAGCCGTGGGCCGTCATCGAGTCGCGCGTCGCACTCGCGGCGCAAGCCGATCTCGTGATGGCGTTCTACAACCCGGTATCGCGCGCGCGCCCGTGGCAGCTCGACAAGGCGCTCGACATCGTGCGCGCGTCGCGTGCGCCGGACACGGTCGTCGTGCTCGGACGCGACATCGCCCGCCCCGGCGCGTCGCTCGTCTCGACGACGCTCGGCAGACTCAGTTCGGCCGACGTCGATATGCGCACGATGGTGATCATCGGTTCGTCGACCACGCGCGCTTTTTCGACACGGCCGCCATCGGCTCGCGGCACGCCGCGCGAATGGGTCTATACGCCGCGCTGGTATCGGTAACGCATGGCCGCGGCGCCTCGTCGCTCATCACGCGTCATCGATCTTCCAGCGCCGCGCATATGCAATGTGGTTGCATGCGCAATGAATCAGGGATTCTCCCTATCCAGATTTTTTTGGCGACCGACGATAACACCGGATAACCCTTATTTCCCGTGTTTTCAACGCGCCTATGCAAACTGACGAAGCGGTTGCAACGACAAACCCGGCCAACGCGTGCGCCGCGCCCGCCGCGCTTTTGAACGCCGACGCGGTACCGATCGGCGTGCCGCTCGAATGGCCCGTCGTCGATGCCGACGGTTCGCTGCTGTTCGATCGCGGCGCCGTCGTGATCGGTCCGGACGAGCGCCGCTTTCTGTTCGCGCACTTCAAGCCGCATCGCGGCGATCTGCAAGCCGATGCGCACAACGCCGCGAACGGCGCGCTCGACCCTCGCGGCGACGACGACGAAGACACGCCGTTATCGCTGACAGACACGCATCTGTCGATCGGCGCGCCGATCGGCATTCGTCCGCAAAACGCGAGCGGACCGATGTACCCGAGCCGCATTATCGGCTTTGCGCCGAACCAGTCGGTGTTCGCGATGCCGCCGCACGTCGACGGCCGCCCGCTCACGCTCGCGATCGGCGAAAACGTCGAGATCGTCGCCATCGCGAGCCAGGCGGTGTTCCGCTTCGTCTGCACGGTCGATGCGGTCTGCCGCCTGCCGTTCGACTACGTCGTGCTATCGAAGCCCGGTGTGATCCGCCGGCTGCGCGAACGCAAGTCGATTCGCGTGCGCGCACGCCTGCCCGTGCGCTTCGGCGTGAATCCGCAAGGCGACGCGTACGAAGGGCTCGGCGTGATGCAGACGATCAGCGCGCTCGGCATGTCGTTCGGCACGCCGTGGCTTGTCGCCAAAGTCGGCGAGCGCCTGCGCGTCTCGTTCCGGCTGCAATCGAACGACAGCGACACGCTGATCGAAACCACCGCGATCGTGCGCAATGCGCAACCGGCATCGGCCACCGACGCGCTCGCCACGCACGGGCTCGAGTTCGAGAACCTCGACGCGGCGCAACAGCTCGCGCTGAAGTCGTACGTGTTCGATCGGATCGACGATATTTCGCATTGGTCGAACGCGGCGCGTCCGGCTTGATCGATCCCGTCTCGAAGCGCCGCATGCGCGAGCAAGTCAGCGACTGAGCCCCGGCCGGTTGCAGGCCATGCAGGTTGCAATACGCTGCTAGCGTGCTCGCACGTTGGTCAGTCCGCTGCGATCAACTGGCGAGGCGTCACATATTCGCCGTCCCACGCACGCGCCAGTTGCGCGCATCGGCCGAGCCGGACGGCATCGCTTTCGAAGTCGACGAAAACGACGCGATGCGCGGCGTCGGGGCGCACCGGCATGCCGGCGCTGCGCCCGTCCGACAGCACCCATAGCCAGCGCTGCTGACCCGGCTTGCGCCTCGCTGCGCCGGCCAGCAACCGTGCCGCGCGTTCGATGGCTGGCGCGAACGGCGTCCCGCCGCCGCCGCCGATCGGATCGAGCCAGCGCTCGCTCCAGCCGCGCGGTATCGCCGGTCCGAAGCGCAAATCGGCGCTCACGCCGCCGAAGCAGATCAACGCGGCCTCGTGCCGATCGGCACGCGCACGCGCGAACAGCGCGGCAAGCAGACCCTTCGCGAGCGCGAACCGCGCGCCCGCCAGCATCGAGCCCGAGCAGTCGAGCACGAAGCAGTGCAGCACGCCGCGCGCCGGCGCTTCGCGCACAAACCGCAGATGATCGGCACGCAAGCGTTGCATGCCCTTGGCCGCAAGCGTGCGCGGCCAATCGATGCGCACGCCCGATCGACCGCGCGCCGCATGGGCGCCATGCTGCGCATGACGCCAATCGCCTGCCGGCCATCGAAAACCGCTGCGCGACACGCCAGCGGCGGCGTTCTTCCGATGGCTCAGCGTTTTTTTGACGGAAGCGTGATCACGCCTTTGACGTGCGTAGCACCGGTGGTTTCGGGCGGCAGATAGCCCCAGTCGCTTTCGGGTGAAGCTTGCGATTGCGACGGCGTGTGCGCTTGGGTGTGCGTTTGGGTGTGCGTTTGTTCCCTGCCGCCGTCAGACGCAGCCGCGCGGTTGTCGCGCCCCTCGGCTCGTGCCGCATCACGATCTTCCGGCTGCCGCTCATGCTGCACCCCGCCAGCTCGTTGCCGATGCAACAACACCGCGTGCGCGACCCGATCGACGTGCGTGGCCGTCACCGCGTCCGCCGCTTCGAGCGCGGCGAGCGCGCGCGCCGCGCGCAGCATCACGAGGTCGGCGCGCATGCCGTCGACCTGCGCCGCAATGCACAGCGCGCTCACACGCTCGTGCACGGCATCGTCGAAAGCGAGTTGCGGGAGCGCATCACGCGCGGCCCCGATGCGGCGCACGAGGTCCTCTTGCTGCTGCGCATGGCGTTCGCGAAACGCGCGCGGGTCCGTATCGAATGCGAGCCGCGCCTTGACGATCTGCTGACGGATTTGCGCGTCGAAGCAATTTTGCAGCGCGACCGTCAGACCGAAACGGTCCGTCAGTTGCGGACGCAGTTCGCCCTCTTCCGGGTTCATCGTGCCGATCAGCACGAAGCTCGCCGCATGGCTATGCGATACGCCGTCGCGCTCGACCGTGTTGACGCCGCTTGCCGCCGCATCGAGCAACGCATCGACGAGCGCGTCGGGCAGCAGGTTCACTTCATCGACATAGAGCACGCCGCGATGCGCGCTCGCCAGCAACCCGGGCGAGAAACGCACCGTGCCGTCGCGCAGCACGGTTTCGATATCGAGCGTGCCGATCAGGCGCTCTTCGCTCGCGTTGAGCGGCAACGTAACGAACCGGCCGTCAGGCAGCAGTTCGGCCAGTGCGCGCGCGGCCGTCGACTTCGCGGTGCCGCGCGGGCCGCTCACGAGTACACCGCCAATGCCCGGGTCCACCGCGGCGAGCAGCAGCGCCTGCTTCAGCTCGTCCTGACCGAGCAGCGCGGCGAACGGGAAAATGGGCACGCGGCCGACTTCGCCTGGTTGCTTGGCTGTTTGTTCCGCCGGTTGCGCGCCTGGTTGCACGCCGGTTTCTTCGGTCGCGCCGTTCGACGCGTGAGTCGTGGCCTTCATCATCGCGTTCCTTCGATCTGTTGTTCGCTTGCAAGCAGATGCTGTTCGATCTGTTGCCGATACGCGCCCGGTTCCTGCCATAAGCCGCGCTGCATCGCTTCGACGAGCCGCTCGCAGATGCCGTGCAGCGCATGCGGATTGTGCGTCTGCAGGAACGCGCGCGTGTCAGCGTTGTTCAGGTAAGCGTCGGCGACAAGCGCATATTGATGGTCGGCGATCACGCGCGCGGTCGCGTCGTAGCCATACAGGTAGTCGACGGTCGCGGCGATTTCCGCCGCACCTTTGTAGCCATGCCGCTTCACGCCATCGAGCCACTTCGGATTGACGACGCGCGAGCGGATGACGCGCGCGATCTCTTCGCTCAGCGTGCGTACGCGCGGCGCATCCGGGTTGCTATGGTCCGCGTGATACAGCTGCGGCTGGCTGCCGGATAAATGCCGGACCGCCGCCGCCATGCCGCCCTGGAACTGGTAGTAATCGTTCGAGTCGAGCACGTCGTGCTCGCGGTTGTCCTGGTTCTGCAGCACGACGTCGAGCGTCGCGAGCCGTGTGCCGAATGCGTGGCGCGCGTCTTCGCCCGAGGTCTTTTGCGTGTACGCGTAGCCGCCGTGTGCGAGATAGGCACCGGCCAGATCCGCGTCCGTCTGCCACTGGCGCGTGTCGATCATTTCCTGCAGGCCGGCGCCGTATGCGCCCGGCCGCGAACTGAAGACGCGCCAGCCCGCGCGGTTGCGCGCCTCCTGCGCATCGACTCCGCGCGCGATCCACGCATCGCGCTCGCGCAGCACGCGCGCCCGGATCGGGTTCAGATGCTCGGGCTCGTCTTCGAGGTTCGCCACTGCCTGAACCGCCGCATCGAACAGATGCATGACATTCGGAAACGCGTCGCGGAAAAAACCCGATACGCGCAGCGTCACGTCGATGCGCGGCCGGTCGAAAGCGGCAATCGGCATGATCTCGAAGTCGCTCACGCGATGGCTGCCCGGCGCCCATTTGGGACGTACGCCGAGCAACGCGAGCGCTTGCGCGATATCGTCGCCTCCGGTGCGCATCGTTGCCGTGCCCCACACCGACAGGCCGATCGCGCGCGGATAGTCGCCGTGCTCCTGCAGATGACGTTCGAGCAGCTGCTGCGCCGATTTGAGGCCAAGCGCCCAGGCGGCTTGCGTGGGGATCGCGCGCGTATCGACCGAATAAAAGTTGCGGCCTGTCGGCAGCACGTCGGGGCGGCCGCGCGATGGCGAGCCGCTCGGTCCCGGCGGCACGAAGCGGCCTTCGAGACCGCGCTTGAGCTGCTGCATTTCTTGCGGACCACAGGCGTCGAGGCGCGGAAGCACCGCGTCGCGCAGGCGGCGCAGAACGAGCGCGGCTTGGGGCAATGCGGGGCGTGCGTGCTCGTCTGGTAACGCGCCGCCGACGCCGCACAGCTCGTCCAGCAGCTTGCCGGCGAGCAGCTCCAGCCGCTCGCGCGCGTCGCCGTTATGGCGCCACGGTGCTTCGCTGACCTGTTGCAGCAGCGGCGGCCTCGCGCCCTGCCAGGGCGCCGACCAGTCCGCCGTCAACGGATCGAACAGACGATCGATGCCGAGATCGCGCGCGAGCGCATCGATGAGCCCCGCGTTCGCGCCGTGCCCGTCGCCGACCGGATAGCGGCCGAGCGCGAGCAGCGTATCGCGCCGCTGCACGCCGCGCGGCGACTGGCCGAACGTGTGCAGCCCGTCGCGGATCTGCGCTTCCTTCAGCTCGCACAGCCACGCATCGACGCGCGTGAGCAACGCGTCTTCGGCATCCTGACCGTTGGGCTCGGCGATGCTCAGTTCTTCGTGCAGCCGGTGTTCGACGATCGTCGCGAGAATCGTGCGTCGCAGCAGCTTCGCGCGCCGCGCATCGACCATCAGCGCTTCGTAGTATTCGTCGACCTGCCGTTCGAGATCCTGCAACGGCCCATAGCTTTCGGCACGCGTGAGCGGCGGCATCAGATGATCGACGATCACCGCCTGCGCGCGCCGTTTCGCCTGGCTGCCTTCGCCCGGATCGTTGACGATAAACGGATACAGGTGCGGCATCGGCCCGAGAATCGCATCGGGCCAGCACGCATCGCTGAGCGCGACGCTCTTGCCGGGCAGCCATTCGAGATTGCCGTGCTTGCCGACGTGCAGGACCGCGTCGATAGCGAACTGTTCGCGCAGCCAGAAATAGAACGCGAGATACGCATGCGGCGGCACGAGCTCCGCGTCGTGATAGCTCGCGTAGTCGTTCTGCTCGCGCGAACGCGACGGCTGGATGCCGACGAACACATTGCCGCAACGCCAGCCCGCGATCATGAAGCGGCCGCGCCGCACGGCCGGGTCGCATTCCGGTGCGCCCCAGCGCGCATTCAGTGCATCGCGCAACGAGGCAGGCAGGCGCGCGAAATAGGCTTCGTAGTCGGCGAGCGCGAGACTTTGCAGCGCGGGCCTCAAGTCGCGCACGACCGGATCGTTCGTTACGCCGCTCGTCAGCAGGTCGAGCAATGCGTCGCCGTCGGCGGGAAATGCTTCGTCCGCCGCGATGCGGTAGCCTTCGTCGCGCAGCATGTGAAGAATGCCGACCACCGAGGCCGGCGTATCGAGGCCGACGCCGTTGCCGATGCGCCCTTCGCTTGCCGGATAATTCGCGAGAATCAGCGCGACCTTCTTGTCTGCATTATCGAGCGCGCGCAACCGGCACCAGCGCTCGCTCAGTTCCGCGACGAATGCGACCCGCTGCGCGTCGGGCTGATAACGTACGACGTCCACTTCGGTGTGCGGACAACGATACGCGAGCCCTTTGAAACTGATCGCGCGCGTGATGATGCGGCCGTCGACCTCCGGCAGCGCGATATGCATGGCGATGTCGCGCGAGTTCAGGCCATGGTTGTCGTTGATCCAGTCCTCGCGGTTGCCGCCCGAAAGGATTACCTGCAGCACCGGCGCATCGCCGGCCACGGCAAGCGGCACGGGATCGTCGATCGCGCCGGCGGCGAACGCCGTGGTATTCAGCACGAGCGACGCATGATGTTGCGCGCACAACTGTGCGACGACCTCGCGGCTCAACGCGTCCTTCAACGATGTGATCGCGATCGGCAGCGGATTCATCTGCCGCGCTTCGAGCGCGTCGATCAGCGCATCAAATACGGCCGTATTGGCGGCCTGTAGATGCGCCTTGTAGAACAGAATCGCGACGACCGGCGCCGCCGCGCGCCAGCGCGCCTGCCAGTCGGCGATGGTCGGCGTGTCGTGTGCGGGGTGATAAAGCGCGGCCGCGGGCAGCGGCACCGGCAGCGCGGGCTCGCGTCCGAAGCCGAGCGCGCGCCACGCGATGCAGCGCAAGAACCCTTCCGCGTTGTGCGGCCCGCCCTCGCGCAGATACCGCCAGAGCCGATGGCACAACGCGGCATCGGCGGTGCTGCGCGCAAGCAGGTTCGGATCTTCCTGCAAGTCGCCCGAGAACATCGCGAGCGTCTGCCGCTTGCGCTCTGCGAGCGCGACCACCTGTTCGATACCGTACGGCCAGTACGCTTCGCCGCCGAGGTGATCGACAACGACGACGCGCGCATGCTGCAACACGTCTTCGATATAGAAGTCGACCGAGGCCGGTTGCCGCAGATACGTGACGTTCGCAAGGCGCACGCTCGGAAAACCGGCGGGCAGGCGCGGCACGACGCTCGCGAGCAGCGACAGCGTCGTATCGGCCGAGCTCAGCACGACGATCTCCGCGGGCCGCTGGTCGATCCGGATCACACCCTGCGTGTCGTCGACGAAACCGCCCGGCGTGGTGCGCAGCAAATGCATGTTCGTGCCGCCTCGTGTGAGTGGCGCCCGCACGCGCGGTGGCGCGCGGGCAGCCTTGTCAAGCCTGTTGGGCCGCGTGCATGCGCAGCGCTTCGTCGAGCGCGCGCTGCAATACCGCTTGCTCGAGGTCCTCGCCGATCATCACGAAACGGCTCGCGTGCGGGCTCGCGGTCGCGTCGCCCTGCTGCTCCTGCGGCCGCCAGCGGCGATCGAAATAGCTGTCGAAACGGCGCCCGACGCCCTGGATCACGAGACGCATCGGCGCGTCCGGCAGCGCCGCGAAGCCTTTGACGCGATACACGGTATGCTGCTCGACCACGCGTTGCAGCGCGGCGATCATTGCTTCGCGCGACGGCGCGTATGCGCTGACCACCACCGAATCGAACTCGTCGTGATGGTGGTCGACGTGGTCGGGGTCATCGGCCGAGCCATGATGATCGTGGCGCAGGTGAATCGTTTCTTCCGACGCGGACTCGAGCCCGAGCAGCGCATGCAGATCGAGCTGGCCGTTCTGCGCGCGCACCACTTTGACTTGCGCCGGAATCTCTTCGCGAATGGTCGCTTCGACCGCTTGCGCTCGCGCGTCGTCGAGCAGATCGGTTTTGTTCAGAATGACGAGGTCCGCCGCGCACAGCTGGTCTTCGAACAGCTCGTGCAGCGGCGACTCGTGATCGAGATTCGGATCGGCTTTGCGCTGCGCGTCGACAGCGAGCGGATTTTCGGCGAACTGGCCGCTCGCAACGGCCGGCCCGTCGACGACGGTCACCACCGCATCGACGGTGAAGCTATTCCTGATCGACGGCCAGTTGAACGCCTGCACGAGCGGCTTGGGCAGCGCGAGGCCCGACGTTTCGATCAGCACGTGGTCGATCTGGTCGCGGCGCTCGACGAGCTTTTCCATGACGGGAAAAAATTCCTCCTGCACGGTGCAGCACAGACAGCCGTTCGCGAGCTCGTACAGCTGGCCTTCGATTTCGCGGCCTTCGTCGTCGCAGCCGATGCCGCAGCCTTTGAAGATTTCGCCGTCGATGCCGAGTTCGCCGAACTCGTTGACGATCACAGCGGCCCGCAGTCCGCCGGCGTGCCGGAGAATATGGCGTAGCAGCGTGGTTTTGCCGCTGCCGAGAAAGCCCGTGACGATCGTCACAGGAATTTTGCGCATCTGGGTTTGCATGGCGACTTTACGATGTGAACGCGGCGCGATGTACGACACAAGGAGCGACATCGAGCACGCGAAGAAGTGGACGGAACGCCGCAACCCCGCGGCATCAACCCTGGTCTTCCGGCCGGTATCCGGGCTGGCGAGAGCGCCGCTTCACCTTCCCACGCGAGTGAACAGTTTCTCGCGCAGTGGTTTTTCTGCCCGCGCGGCCTTGCGCGCGGACCTCGAAGCCGGCTCTGCACCGCGGCAACCGCGATGCGCTCGCCTTCCGTTGCGGGGGCAGCACAGGTTGACCTGAAGCCGCTACGCGGCAGCCGCATTCGACAGGTTCAGGCCCGCTGTTTCCCGTTTAACTGCACACGCCGGACGGCGCGCGCGAGCACCAGAAGTGGCTGCGAGTGTAGGCGCGGGGCGGGGAGGCGTCAAGAAACGAACCGATCATCGAGCTTCGGTTTTCGCGCCCGGGAGCGGCGATCGGCCACGTATGCCGATGCGCCCGGTGCCTGGCGGCGATGCGTTCATGTGCTATCGTATGCGCGCGTCCGGTGCCGCCTATGCGCGTAGTGCTCGCATGCGGTTAAACGGGAAACAGGAAAGCGCGGTTGCATGCTGCACGCGCCCAACCTGTGCTGTCCCCGCCAACGGTAAGCGGCCTGCGGACTCCATGTCCGCGCATGCGCTTCGATGCCACTTTCGGCCGTCCGCCGATGGGAAGGCGAAGCGCATGAGGCCGTCAGCCCGGATACCGGCCGGATGCAAGGGGGCGAACGTCACGGTCGCCAGTCGCCGGTTCCGCGGGGGACGGATACGGGCGCCCACGCATGGCGCAACCGCTAGCAACGGCTTTGCAACCGCTTTGCAAACTGCTAAGCAACCGCTCGCCGCCGTGCACGCTATGTGGCATTGCATGACACGTCTTCATTACGCGCTTGCCGGCGCGGCTCCTTGTACGACCGCACCTCGCGCCGCCAATCTGCGCGCGCTTTTTCTCGCGCCTCGTTGTCCAACGCATCACGGCGGCGCGCGATGAGGCATGCGATAACCGCACGGCCGAAACGGCTCGTCGTCGGCATCGGCTGCAAGCGCGGCGCGAGCGTCGAACAGATCGATGCGGCCGTGCGTAGCGCGCTCGGCCCGCATTCCATCGACGACGTCCGCGCGGTCGCGACCGTCGACATCAAGGCTCGCGAAGCCGGCATCGCCGGTTTCTGCGCGCGTCATGCGCTGCCGCTGCACGCCTTTTCGCGCGAGCAGATCGCGAACGCAGCCTCGGTTTTCGCGGGGCAGACTTCGGCGCCCTCGCGCGCCGTGCGCGCGCACGTCGGCGTCGACGGCGTGTGCGAACCGTGCGCCCTGCTCGCCGCCCCGCAAGGGCGGCTCGTTGCGCCGAAACGCGCATTCGAAGGCGGCGTGACCGTCGCCATCGCCATTGTCGATTCCGTTGCGCATGCAACGTTCGGTCGTGAACGCACCCAGCATCGACAACACCATCAGGACGCTCAATGAAAACCGACCCCGAATCGCATCAGCGCATGACCCAGCGCCGCCGCGAAGGCCATGAGAAGAAACAGGCGGAAGCGACCATCGAAAAAGGTCTGCTGATCGTCAATACCGGCACCGGTAAAGGCAAGAGCACGGCGGCGTTCGGCATGGCCGTGCGCGTGCTCGGTCACGGCATGCGCCTCGGCGTCGTGCAGTTCATCAAGGGCGCGTTGCATACGTCCGAGCGCGACTTCCTCGGCAGCCTGCCGAACTGCGAGTTCATCACGATGGGCGACGGCTACACGTGGAATACGCAGAACCGCGACGCCGATATCGCCACCGCACGCAAAGGCTGGACCGAAGCCAGACGAATGATCGAAAGCGGCGACTATCAAATGGTGATCCTCGACGAGCTGAACACGGTGCTCAAGTACGACTATCTGCCGCTCGACGAAGTGCTGGGCGTGCTTGCCGCGCGGCCCGGGATGCTGCATGTGGTCGTCACGGGGCGGCATGCGCCCGATGCGCTCGTCGAGGCGGCCGATCTCGTCACCGAGATGCGCGCGATCAAGCATCCGTATCGCGAGCAGCACGTGAAGGCGCAGCGCGGCGTGGAGTTCTGAACGATGGCGCAGTGCCCCGCGCTCTTTATCAGCGCACCTGCCTCCGGCCAGGGCAAGACGACGATCACGGCCGCGCTGGCGCGCCATCATCGCCGGCAAGGGCGCCGCGTGCGCGTGTTCAAGACCGGCCCCGACTTTCTCGATCCGATGATTCTCGAACGCGCGAGCGGCGCGCCCGTGCTGTCGCTCGACCTGTGGATGGTCGGCGAGGCCGCGTGCCGCGAACTGCTCGCACAGGCCGCCGCGCAAGCGGACCTGATTCTGATCGAAGGGGTGATGGGTTTGTACGACGGCACGCCGAGCAGCGCGGATCTGGCGGCTGCGTTCGGCGTGCCCGTGGTCGCCGTGATCTCGGCGAAAGCCATGGCGCAGACGTTCGGCGCCGTCGCGTTCGGACTCGCACACTATCGCGACGATGTGCCCATGCGCGGCGTGTTCGCGAATCGCGTCGGGTCGACGCGGCATGCGCAGATGCTCGAAGCCGCGCTGCCGCCCGGCCTCGAATGGATGGGCTCGATCGCAAGCGCCGCGGACATCGAATTGCCGGACCGGCATCTTGGCTTGCACCAGGCCGCGGAGATCGTCGACCTCGACAAGCGGCTCGATCAAGCCGCCGACGCGCTCGCCTGCACGCCGCTCGCCCGGTTGCCGCCCGCCGTGCAGTTCGGGCCGACGCAAGCGCCGGTGCCGGCATCGGATCCGCTGCGGCCCGGCAGCGGCGCGCGACCCGCAGCGCTGCCGCGCCTGCTCGAAGGCGCCCACATTGCCGTCGCGCGCGACGCCGCGTTCTCATTCATCTACCCGGCGAATCTCGCGTTGCTCGACACGCTCGGCGCGCGCGTCAGCTTCTTTTCGCCGCTCGCCGACGAACCGGTGCCGGACACTGCCACTGCGCTCTATCTGCCCGGCGGCTACCCCGAATTGCATGCGGCCACGCTCGCGCGCACTGCGCGCGCGGCCGGCTCGGTGCGCGCGCATGCGGCCGCCGGCAAACCGGTGTTCGCCGAATGCGGCGGCATGCTGTACCTGCTCGAAAGCCTGACGGCCGCCGACGGCACGACGACGCCGATGCTAGGCCTGCTGCCCGGCCACGTGCAGATGCGCACGCGCTTCACGGCGCTCGGCATGCAGCAGCTCGACAGCCCGCTCGGCACGATGACCGGTCACACGTTCCACTACTCGCACGTGAGCACGCCGCTCACGCCCGTGCTGCATGCGACGCGTCCGCAGTCGGACGCGGCCGGCGAAGCGGTCTACCGCTCAGGCCCGATCGTCGCAACCTATATGCACATCTACTGGCCGTCGAATCCGGCCTTCACCGCGGCACTATTCCATGGCAACGCGTTTTAACGACGCCGATCGCGCGGCGGTCTACCGCGCCATTTACGAACGCCGCGACATGCGCCACTTCGTGCGCGGCCCCGTCGACCCCGCCGTGCTGCAGCGCCTGCTCGACGCCGCGCACCACGCGCCGAGCGTCGGCTACATGCAGCCGTGGCGCATCGCGCGCATCACCGATGCGGCGCTGCGCGCCGCGCTGCAAGACGCGGTCGAACGCGAGCGGCTACTGACCGCCGACGCGCTCGGCAAGCGGCGCGACGAGTTCATGAAGCTGAAGGTGGAAGGCATGCGCGATTGTGCCGAAGTGCTGGTTGTCGCGTTGATGGACGGACGCGACGCGCACGTCTTCGGCCGACGCACGCTGCCCGAGATGGATCTCGCCTCGGTGTCGTGCGCGATCCAGAACATGTGGCTCGCGGCGCGCGCGGAAGGCATCGGCATCGGCTGGGTGTCGCTGTTCGATCCCGCGGAAGTACGGGCGCTGCTGGGCATGCCTGACGGCGCACAGCCGGTTGCGATACTCTGCGTGGGTCAGATCGACGAGTATTACCCGGAACCGATGCTTGAAATGGAGCGCTGGGCGACGCGCGCGCCGCTCGCCGATTGCGTGTTCGAAAACCGGTGGCCGGATGCGACGTGACAGAACCGGATAACGAAATGAAAGAACCACGAAAAATATCGGCAGCAGAGGTCGTCTGGCTGGTCTGCTTCCTGGCACTGTGCCTTTACCCGCCGACTTTGTTCGGCAAGCTCATGGGGCTTATTGTTTTCGCGATTCTGGTCAGGTGGTATGTGCGCGGCGACCCGCGCTTCCGGTAGGCCGTCGCGTTCGCTCACGCGGCAAGTCGCGCAAGCGGCTACTCGTTCTCGTCGAAGTAGTGGCCGAATTTCGCCTGCTTGGTGCGGATATACCGCTCGTTCTCTTCACGCACCGGAATGGCAAGCGCCACGCGCTCGCACACGGGAATGCCGTGTTTGGCGAGCGTGTCGAACTTCTCGGGGTTGTTGCTCATCAGCCGCACCGACGTGACCTCGAGCACACGCAGAATGGCGGCCGCCGAATCGTATTCGCGCGAATCGTCGGGCAGGCCGAGGTCGAGATTCGCTTCGACCGTGTCGCGCCCCTGCTCCTGCAGCGCATAGGCGCGGATCTTGTTCGTCAGGCCGATGCCGCGCCCTTCGTGGCCGCGCAGATACAGCAGCACGCCGCATCCTTCAGCCGCGATATAGCGCAGCGCGAGGTCCAGCTGTTCGCCGCAATCGCAGCGGTACGAGCCGAGTACGTCGCCGGTCAGGCATTCGGAGTGCAGGCGTGTCAGCACCGATTGCTTGCCCGCGACGTCGCCCATGACGAGCGCGACATGTTCGGCGTCGCCGTCGGTGACGCGGAACACATACGAGGTAAAGGTGCCGTATCGGGTAGGGAGCGTGGCTTGCGCTTCGAGCGCAACGCATTCCTGGGTATGCGGATCGTCGCCGGGCGACGGATCGTGAGACGTGGGCATGGCGTTAAGCGGATGTCTGACAGAGCCCGAGTACGACCGGGGAAATAGTGTGGAACTGGAGTTTACCGCTAAACGCGAAGACCCATTCGTCATGCATCCAGTCGCAGCGACCCGCATCGGCGCGTGCGTGCGGGATCCCACGTGGCACGTCGCACCGAAGCAGCGTCGCCGTGCGCGCGACTGCCGCCTATACTGGATTGGCCAGTCCCTGACGACAGCCGCCACCCGGTGTGCTGCACTGCGAAAGGAGCCGCTTTATGACCCGCGTTGCACAAGTACTCAAAGCGAAGACGGACCAGAACGTCTACACGATCGCCGCGTCGGATTCGGTCTACAACGCACTCAAACTGATGGCTGACAAGCAGATCGGCGCATTGCTCGTCATGGAAGGCGAGGCGATCGCCGGCATCGTCACCGAGCGCGACTATGCGCGCAAGGTCGTATTGATGGACCGCTCGTCGAAGTCGACGCCGGTGCGCGACATCATGAGCAAGGCCGTCCGGTTCGTGCGCCCCGAGCAGACGACCGACGAGTGCATGGCACTGATGACCGAACGCCGCATGCGCCACCTGCCCGTGCTCGATCACGACAAGCTGGTCGGCATGGTGTCGATCGGCGACCTCGTGAAGAACATCATTGCCGAGCAGCAGTTCACCATTCAGCAACTCGAGCAGTACATCACCGGAGCCGGCTGACTCCGCAATCGCAAGCAAGCCGGCCCGCGCATCTGTTTCTGCGCGGGCCGGCCTGTTCGACGACGGCCTTGCTGGCCGAACCCATGACCGGCCGGATCAATGGCCGAAATTAACCGTATTGGCCCGGTCGAGGCGCGCCGGCGCACCAGCTTGCGACGTACCGCCCGTCGCTGCGCCATAACCTGTGTCAGCCGCCGGTTGCTGCGCGACAGCTTGCGCGTTCTGTTCCTGCACGCGGTGTTCGGCAGCCTGGATATCGGCCGGGTACGTCGCGTCGTTCGCGGTCGCCGGGTTATAGCCGGCCTTTTCCAGTTGAATCAGTTCGTTACGAACCTGGGCACGCGTCACACCGGGCTCGTTCGATTGCGCAAACGACACAGCCGGAACAGCGAGCACGGCAGCGATGGCAACAGCCTTGATCAGCGATTTCATAATCCTTACCTCCGACATTTCTTTTTTGCTTGACTTCTTGCCCCATGCAAGAGCCAGTGACTCCATTCTATGCAACGGCTTCCTAAGGGAAAACCCCAATTCTGAAGAATCTTAATTGCGAAATATGCAAACGTGCGCCGTGCATCGACCTGTCTTCGGCGATGGCGCAGCAATCGACGCGACCTCACGCCGCGCTCACGTCGCCTTGCCGTCTTCGTTGCCGTCTTCATTACCGATTTCGTTGCCGATTTCGTTGCCGAGGTCGACGGCTGACCTACCGGGCATCAATAATTTGCGCGGTCCGCTGACGAACGCGCTGCCGGGCTCGTAAAAGCGCAGCAGCCGGTGCATCTCGCGCGACAGGCCGATGCGTGTCGTCGTCGCGACCGGCACGGCCTTCGCGCGTGGAATCGCGCCGAGCCAGAGCCCCGTGCCCGTGCATAGATCGACGCCGTTCTGCTGCGGCCCGACACCGAACGCAAGCGTGAGCCGTCCGGGACCGCGCGCGAGATCGCGCAGGGCGATAGCGGGACGGCGCACCTGCATCCAGGCGATGCCTTCGAGCGGTTCGACCGCGCGCAACAGCACGCCGGCGCCGATGCCTTCATCTTCGGCAGACACGTTCAACATGTAGGACAGCCCATAGGTGAGCCGCACATACGCGTGCCCCGGCGCGAGAAACAGCGATTCGTTGTATTGCCGGCGGCCGATGAACGCGTATCCGGTCGAGTCGCCGACCGGATATGCCTCGGTTTCGACGATGCGACCGCTGATGCGTCCTTCCGCCATGTCGTGCACAAGACACTTGCCGACCAGATACCGCGCGAGCTCCGTCGCGTCGACCGGCAATGCCGCGCGCTCGAGCGGCGCGATGCGCCACGTCTTTTCATTCATTCGTCTGTCTCGCCGTGCGCGTTTCGCGACCCGTGCCATGCGCCCGAAAGCAAGCCGGTTCGCGCGTCTTCGCGAAATCCGTTGTGTCAAAACCTCAGTCGCTTTCCGTAAGCGATCACTGTGGAACCAATTGCGGTATCTTTACACTCCGACAGACGTCCGCATGGCAGCCGTAACAGCCGGCCACCACAGTTTGTCAGTAGGCCACGTTCGGGTTTTCACCCGGGTTTCGCCGTACACCGCAGCACCGTTCCACGCGTTTTCATCCCAGAAGTAGAGAAGTTGGTAGTGCAGTGGTCCCCCATCCCGGGGCTGACCGTCGCTTAAGCATGACAACAGGAGAAAGTGAATGAAGGCGATCCAGGCAATCAAGGTGGTAGGTGGCGCACTGATCGTACTCGCGTCGCTCAACGCGTATTCGCAGGCAAGCGATACCGGCGCGGACATGAGCACGCAGCCGAGTGCGAAGCAACAGCACAAGGCCATGAAGAAGGCCGACCGTGTTCTCGCACGCAAGGTGCGCGGCGCGCTCGCTAAGGCGAAGGGCGTCAGCGCCGCGAATATCATCGTCCGTGCCAACGCGAGCACCGGCGACGTGTGGCTCGAAGGCTCGGTGCCGGAACAGCCGCAAGTCGAGCAGTCCACGCAGGTCGCGCAAGGCGTAGCGGGCGTGAAGAACGTCAAGAACGACCTGACGATCCGCCCGGTCGGTCAGTAACGCGTCCTGTAACGACGCACGCACCGCTCTTCTTCGTGAAGAGCGGTGTCCTGGAGTCCGGTTCCCGTTCAGTTGTCCCCCGCTTTTCGCTGGCAGTTCTGCCCCGCTTCTCCCTCAATTTTCAAACTCCCGTCGCAACTCGCGCGCAATGACGATCTGCTGGATCTGCGTCGTGCCTTCGTAGATGCGAAACAGCCGTACGTCGCGGTAAAAACGCTCGATGCCGTACTTGCCGAGCGACAGGCCAGGCGTGCCCGCTTCGACCAGAAATGCCGAGATCGCACCGGCGCCGTTGCCGGTTGCATCGGTGCGCGCCATCACGGGCGCGGCAAATACTTCTGCTTCTGTGCCCGCGTGCCGTCGAGCACGATGCCGGTCGAGCCAATGCCGTTGTTGCTGCCGATTGCCGAATGAAACGCCGGCGACGTTTTGCCGAGTTCGAACGCAACGAGCACTTCTTCCGCCATCGTGAGGCCCAAGCCGCCGTATTCTTCGGGAAGGCACAGGCCGAACAGCCCGAGATCCTTCATTTCCGTCAGCAGCACGGCCGGAACCCGGTCAGTCTGCGCAACGATTTCCTCGTTCGGCACAAGCCGTTCACGGACAAAGCGTGTAATGCTGGCGAGCAACAGGTTCAGGGTTTCCCGGTCTCTGACCATCGCGATGCACCTCCGGAGTCGTCGTTCTCACATCGCATAAATATTATTATATTTCAACGAATTAGAGTACATTCTTAACCTAATAAATGAATTGTCGATGAGCGCTCTAGCGCGCGGATTGCGCGGTTTGAGCAAGAACAAAAAGGACTCAACGAATGACCACTTCTTCGTCCGTGCTGCCTCGCTGGACCATCGTCACGCCGATCGGCGCATGGATCGTGTTCGGCGCCGCGTTGGCGTTTCCCGGGCAAGGCGTGCTGCTCGCGCTGGTCGGCATCGCGCTTGCCGGCTCCGTATTCGCGGGCGTTCACCATGCTGAGGTCGTCGCGCATCGCGTGGGCGAGCCGTTCGGCACGCTCGTGCTGGCGGTCGCCGTCACAGTGATCGAAGTCGCGCTGATCGTGTCGGTCATGTTATCGGCCGGGCCTGAAAAAGCGGGGCTGGCGCGCGACACGGTGTTTGCCGCCGTGATGATCGTCTGCAACGGCATTGTCGGCATTTGCCTGCTGGTCGGCGGGCTGCACCATCGCGAGCAGGGCTTCCAGATTCGCGGGGCGAGCGCTGCGCTCGCGGTGCTCGCGTCGTTGTCCGTGCTTACGCTCGTCATGCCGAATTTCACGCGCACGAGCCCGGGCCCCGTGCTGTCTTCATCGCAGCTGGCGTTCGCAGGCGTGTCGTCGCTCGTGCTGTACGGCGTGTTCGTGTTCGTGCAGACCGTGCGGCATCGCGATTATTTTCTTGCGGACGTGGCCGACGAAAACGTCCACGCGGCGCCGCCCAGCGGCGCCACCGCGCTGCTGAGCCTCGTGCTGCTGTTCGTGTCGCTGGTGGCCGTCGTGCTGCTCGCGAAGCTGCTGTCGCCGTCGATCGAACGCGCGGTCGCCGACGCGGGCGCGCCGCCGGCTGTCGTCGGTATCGTGATCGCGGCGCTCGTGCTGCTGCCCGAGGGTTATGCCGCAGTACGCGCCGCGCGCGCGGACCGACTGCAGACGAGCCTGAACCTCGCGCTCGGTTCAGCGCTGGCGAGCATCGGGCTCACGATTCCGACCGTGGCAGTCGTGATCCTGTGGACCGGCCAGCCGCTCGTGCTCGGCATCGACGGCAAGGACACGGTCATGCTGATTCTTACGCTGCTGGTCGGCACGCTGACCCTCAGCACCGGGCGCACGACGATTCTGCAGGGCGCCGTGCATCTGTCGCTGTTCGCGGCGTATCTGTTTCTGTCGGTGGTGCCGTGAGCGCGTCATTCAATGAGCGCCTCAGTGAGCAGACGGGCAGGCGCGCGGAGCCGCTTTCAGTCGCGACTCGCGCGCGCCGCGTACGGCGTCCCGCTCAATAGTTCGTCGGCTGATACGGCGACGTGAGCGGCGTCGGCGGGAACGTCGTCAAATAACTGCTCTGCTTCGTAAAGGCGTAGCGCACGTAGACCGCGCCGATGAATTCGCGATACTCGTATGCGTTGCCGAATGACGCCGACGCGCCCACCGTCAGCTGCGGTGCAAGCTGATATTCGCCGACGGCATCGACCGAGTACGACACGCCTGTGTGGCTTTGCGCCGGATAGACGGCACCCGGATCGGGCGCGAGGTTCTGGCTGGCCGCCGACGCCTGTTGCTGCGCATTGGTCGGGTAGTATGGCGAACTGTCCTGCCGATAGTGCTGCACGCCGACCGAGCCGCCGAGGTCGTACGCAAAGCGGCCGTTCCTGCCGGTCCAGCGGATCGGTATATTCAGGATCACGTACTGCTGCGGGCTGAAATAACCGCCCTGGCCGAGCGTGAAAAACGACAGGTTGTTCGCGTAGTGCATCACCGTCGTGTTGACGCCGGCCGTGAAGGTCTGATCCTCGTCCTTGTACAGACGCGTGTAGAAGCCGCCGCCGCCCTTGCCCGCCGTGTTGCTCTTCACGTTGTGGCCTTCGAGGTACTGGAACTCGCCATTCAGGTAGACGCCGCTCGTGCCGTCGTCCCATGCGAGATCGCCGCGCAGCCCGTTCTGCGTCACGCCGCCCCACTGCTGACCGGTCGCATCGTCCTTCGTACCCGCATAAGACAGCAGACTGTCGGTGACCGCACGCCGGCCCGCGGTCAGCTTGTACGACACCTGATCGGTCAGCCCGCCGCTGTACTGCAACCCGCCGACGACGTTCTGCTCGCGAAAGCCGAATGGCGTCGCGCCGACGTCGGCTTTCAGCCCGCGAATGTCGTAGCCGAGCGACACGCCTACACCGGCCGCATGCTGGGAGCCGGACGGCGTCGTATTGCGTATGAATGCGCCGGAGCCGAAGCGCGCGAGCGTGTTCGGCGATGCGTCCGACGTGCCGGCATCGAGCGACACCGGCGTCGCCGTAATGACGACGTGGCCGTCGCCCGCATGGATGCGGCCTTCGAGCGGTGCTTCGATGTCGTTCAGATTCGACAGGCCGTTTTCGCCATTGCGGTTGCGAAACACGATGCCGCCGCCCGCCGTGCTTGTCTGTGCGCGGTTGATCTGCGCGAGTTCTTCTTCGACGGTCATCGTCTGCTGCGTTGCCTGCGACGGTGCTTGCGCGGCGGCGGCTTGCGGCAGATACGGCGCGTACAGGCCTGGCGCATTCATGCGCGGCGCAGGCGCGGGAGGCTGCGGGACGTAGGGCACGAGACCGTAACCCTGGTTCGTATAGCCCTGTGGAACCGGCTGCGGAACATAAGGCTGCGCTTGATATGGCTGCGCGGCGTATTGCTGCTGCGCTGGTTGCGGGTATGGTTGCTGCGCGAAGCGCTGCTGCGGATAAGGCTGCTGAGGATAGCCTTGTTGCGGGTAGCCCTGCTGTGGATAGCCCTGCTGCGCATAGGCAGGCGGATACGCGTCCGGAACACCCGCGTTTCGCGCACTGTGGTTCGTCGTGCCGTGTACGTTCTTACCGGACGTGCGCCGCCTGGCGGTGCTCGCGACGCCCTGCTGCCGAGCGTTGCCGGCCGCCGCTTCCGCTTGCGCCCGGGCGGCTTGCGCGGACATCGGCCACGGCGTGCTGACGTACCCGTCGCCAGGCTGCGGCGCGTAGCCGCCGGACTGTCCATAGCCCGGCGCGGGCTGCGCGTACGGTTGCGGCTGCGCATACGCCGAAGCCGGCACAGGCGCAGGTTGCGCGTATCCGCTCGCTTGCTGATAGCCCCCTTGAGCCGCATACGCCGGCGCCGCGTACGACACGCCCGCCTCCCCCTGCGCGGGATAAGGCTGCCCGGGCGCGAGACCGCCGCCCGATTGCGACGAACCGTATTGATCCGGACCATAGCCATCCATGTCCGGCGATGCGGCAGGCAGCGCGCTCGCCGTCGGCGCAATCGGATTCATCGGCGTCGCGGGCGCCGCTGCGACATGCGTCGCACTCTGGGCCGGCTGGATCGGCGGTAGATAAGCAGGCATATCGGGCATCGGATACGGTTGAGACAAAGACGAAGCGATGTCGACAAACACACCGCGCGAGCCGTCGGCGGGCGCACCGATCGACACAGCGGCCCCACCCGGCAACGTACCGCCCGCTGCGCGGTTTGCTGCGCCGGACGGCTCAGCGAACGAAGCCGCAAGCGACGAGGTCGGCACATCGCCCGCTTCGCCCGTCACCTTGTTCGAAAACGGATTGATGCCAGGCGGCGGAATCGGCCCCGACGGCCGCAGCGGCATATTCCACCCGCTTTGCGCGCCTTGCGCGCCCGGCGCCGCCGACGCGCCGCTCTGCGCAAGCAATGCGCGCCGCAGGTACTGCGCGGCAAGCGTGTCCTTGCCTTGCGCGCGATACATGCGCCCCGCGGCAGCGAGCACGTCGAAACTGTCCGGCGCCGCGGCAAGCGCCTGCTTGATGGCCGACTCGGCAAAATCGAAGTCGCGCGCCGACGTCGCGGCCCCCGCCGCCGCGGTCAGCAAACCGACGTCGCCTGGCCGTTGCGCGAGCGCAAGCCGGTACGTCGCGAGCGCGTTCGAATTGTCCTTTGCCGCGGTGTAAAGCCGCGCGAGCGCCGCAAGAATATCGGGATCGTTCGGACGTGCGGCGAGCCACGGTCCAAGCACGTCATAGGCGCTCGCCAGATCATTCGACTGCCGCAATGCGTCGGTACGCCGCACGACGATCGCAACGTTGATCCGCTCGAAGTCGCGCCGCTGCTGCGCCGTGAGCGGCATCGACGAAAGACGGCGCATCGCTTCGCCAAGTTCGGCGTCCTGGCCCGCGTTGAGCAGAATGCCGGCGTCCGTCAGCAGCAGGTTCGGATCGCCCGGCGCACGCGCGAGCGCGTTGCGCACGATCATCAGCGCGCGGCCCGGGTCGCCCGTGTTCACGTAGCCGTTTGCGATCACGCCGATCAATTCGGGGTCCTCTCCGGCGAACGGCTCGGCCGCCTGCAACAGCACGCGCCCTTGCGCCGCGCGGCCGCTGCGCGCGAGCGCGATCGCTTCGTCGGCCTGCTGATGAACCCATAGGCGGTGCTGCAGCACCGTCATCGGCGGCGTGCGCTTGTCGACCGCAATCCGGTCGAGCTGGCTCAATCCGTAACGCCAGTCCTGCATGTCGGCCGCGAGCAGCGCGCTTGCATAGAGCGCGTCCGGCATGTCCGGATGCAATGCGACGAGGCCGTCCATCATGCTCTTCGCGTTCGCATACGCGCCCTGCTTCGCATAGATGCGTGCGAGGTCGAGGCGCAGCCACGGATCGTCAGGATTGCTCTGCAATGCGTCCTCGAACAGCGTGCGCGCGCTGCCGAGATCGCCGCGCGCTTCCGCCGCGCGCGCCTGCGCGGCCTGGGCGGCGCCGCGCAGCTTGTCCGTGCCGCCAACCTTCTCGCGCTGTTCGTCGGTCAACTGATTCGCGAAGGCGAGTGCTTCGTCGCCGCGTCCTTGCGCGGCGAGCGCGCCGACCAGTCCGCGAATCGCGTCGGGGTTGTCCGCCTGGCGCCGTAGCGCCATGCGGAACGCCGCTTCGGCGCCGCGCGGGTCGCCCGTTTGCAGCAGCAGGTCGCCAAGCGCGGTCTGTGCGGTCACGTCGCCGGGGCTTACGGTGATCGCGCGCTCGAACGAGGCGCGCGCCTGCGCGAAGTTGCCGTTGCTCTGTTCGCCGAGGCCTTCGCTCGTGTACATCCAGTAGGTCGCGCTATTGAGCGCTTCGCGCCAGCGCGCGGCGCCGCCCGCCTGCGACGCGCGCTGCAGGTAGTCGTGCGCCTGCTTGAACTGCTCCTGCTTCAGATACGCGACGCCCATGCCGCCCAACGCATCGGCATCGTTAGGCGAAGTCGCGAGCACCGACGAGAAGCGTGCCTTCGCGACCACGAGATCGCCACGGTCGAGCGCGGCGAAGCCGTCGGCGATCGTGCGGCCGCGCGCGTCGACCGTAGCGTCCTGCTGCGCGCGTTCGCGCGCCCGGCGGTCCTGATCGGCGAGCGAGTCCGCGCGCGCCTTGACCGGCACGTCGTCCGGCACGACGTTCAGGTAAGCCTGGAAGAGCGGCGCGTCGGAGGCGCGCACGCCCAGCCAGAGCAATGCCTGGCGCCAGCTCGCTTTTGCCTGCGCGCCGACCGTGGGGTCGTTCGCGAGTTGCGCGAGCCGCGCGATGCCGTCGCGCCGGTTCGCTTCGCGGTAGGTCAATTGCTGCGCGTAGGCGAGCGCGAAACGCGGGTCTTCCGGATGTTCGCGCGCCAGCTGCTCGAGGCCGCGCCGCGCCTCTTCCCAGCCCTGCGGCGTACCGCCGAGCGTCTGGTAGTACTCGAGCGCAAGCTGCGGATCGGCGGGCTTCGCGCCGAGCGCCTGCCGGTACTGCTGCGCGGCCGACGCGGCCTGGCCGCTTTGCGCAAGACGCCTCGCATCGTTGACGGCCTGATCGGTCGGGCTCGCTTCGCCAAGACGCCGCGCGAACTCGCCGATCGCCGGGTAATCCGGCGCCGCCGCGCGCAGTCGCGCGAGGTACTGCTGCGCGCCGCTGCCATCCTTGCGGTCGGCGAGCACGACACCCATGCCGTACAGCGCGTCGGGCTGTTTCGGCTCGATACGCAGGACCTTCTGCCACGCCTGTTCGGCGAGATCGCCGCGCTTGTGCGCCTGCCAGTACTTACCCTGATCGATCAGCACCTTGAGCGGATCGCTTGCCGGCGTTTGCGCTCCGGTTTGTGCAAGCGCGGTCATCGGCGCCGCTGCGCCGGCCCCGAACCCGAGCAGAACGCCGATTACGAGCGCGCGTGGGCGGGTGAGCATACGGTCTCCCAACGCGGCTGCAGCCGGCCGGTTGCATCGAAGCGGTAGCGGCCGTCGGCGGCGCCGGTGCCGAACAGCATCAGAACCTCGTCGTAGTAGACGGGCTGGTTGCCGCCACGCGCGGACGCGCCGGACGACGTTGCGTCGGTCGCCGCGGTGCTGGCCGCCGATGCTCCGAGCGCGGCCAGATGCGCTTGCGCGAGATTCGCCGCGCGTGCGTCGTTGAACGCGCGCAGATAGGGCAGCAGCGCGCCCCAGAAGCCAGGCGGCGCTTCGCCTTGCACGACGCCGCTCGTCGTCATCACGCGCTCCGGCGGCACGCCGGTTTTCGCGATCTGCTCGCGCATCCCGCCGAGCGCATCGAGCCACGGTTTCGCGAGCGGATCGGACGCGTCGGTCAGGCCCGCCCACAGGTACACGCGAATCGCGTCGTAACTGCCGATGTCGCCGTTTTTCGGATCGACAACGAAGCGGCCGTCGCGCCACGCGGCCCAATCGGGTGCGAAGCCGCGCGGTGCCGTGGTTTTCACGAGCGTGTACGCATTGGCCGCAATGCTTGCCCATGGTCCCGACGGCGCCTGCGCTGCCAGTGCGCGCAGCACCGGCAGCGGCAGATAGCTCGGATTGAGCCGCGTCGTGCCGCCCGTCTGAAAACCGCGCGGGCCCGGCAGCAGCATCGGCCCGAGACCGGCGAGCGTGGCGACTTCCTGCTTCCCGATCTGCGTCGCGAGCGCCCAGGCGAGCTTCGAGTACGAAGGCTCGTGCCACAGCCGCGCGGCTTCGAACAGGTCGTAAGCAATCCAGAGGTCCGAGTCGGATGCGGAGTTCGGATCGAGCACGCCATACGAACCGTCGGGCTTGCGGCCCCACTGCCAGGCCGGCAACTGCACGTCGGCGCTATCGAAGCGCCCTGCCGAGAGATTCGAGCGCGTCCAGCCCAGCAGCCGGTCGAAGGTCGTGCGATCGTTCGCGACCAGGGCGAAAAACATCGCGTACGACTGCCCTTCCGAGGTGGTCTGCTGCACCGCCGTCGAATAGTCGACGACGCGGCCGTCCTGCTGCACGAAGCGCGCGACGAACTGGCGGTAGGCGGTCCAGTCGTCGCAATTCGCGGGTTGGGCCGCACGCGCGTCGGCAGCCGGCGCGGTAAGCGAAAGCGCAAGCGCAAGCGTCAGCACGCCTGTCAGCGCGCTTGCAGCATCTGCTGCACCCCACACGGCCCGAGACTTCACCCCGCACGCGGACCTCAGTGCCGAGCCGTTCCGATGCGACCGATAACGAAGTGTCCGCATATCAACCCTGCAGCCGGCGCGCCGCGATCGCGCGCAGCAGCCGGTAGAAGAACGCCGCGATAATGAGCGCCGCGATCAGGCCGCCGGCGAGCAGCAGCAACGGATGCACGGACAGCACCCAGTGCATGTACTGGATCGGCGACAAATGCCCGACGTAGTAGACGTCGCCATTCGACACGACTTCGAGCGTTCGCCCGCGCACGACCGTCAGCGCCCCCTGGATCTGGCTCACGAGTTCGGGATCGAGCATCGCGGTGATCAGGTCGTTATCGGACTGGCCCGCGGCGCCGATCAGCGCAACCACGCTGCGCCCCTTGTGCAACGGCGACTGGAAACCGGTCAGCAGCGCGTCGCCCGACGCGCTGACGAGCGACAGGTCCGCGCGGCCCGCGGTCCGCACGCCGCCGCGGTCGCCGTACCACCACGTCGAGAGGCGGAACGACGGGTTCGACAGCTGCCAGCGGCGCGCGTCGTCGTTGGAGGAAAACGGCATCGACTTTTCCCAGGACGTCAGCAACGGCTGCTGGCCCGGCGCGCCGAGCACGAGCAGATCCCTATCGGCATAACGCGCGATATCGCCGGGCGCGCCGACCGTTACGCCGGTCACCGGGTAGCCGGTCGATGCGCCCATGCGCCCCATCGCCATCAGATAGAGGCTGTAGTCGCCGGGATTCGGCTGCGCCGGCAGGATCACCGCGGTCTGCGACAGATCGGCCATTCGCGTGAACGGGAAGCCGCTGTTCGCGAATGCGGCGAGGTCCGGCAACGCCATGTAGTGCGGGAACGACGAGAGGTCGATCGTCGAGTCCGGATCGATCGCGCCACGCACGTTGTCGAGCACCTGGCCCTGGCATTCGCCGGTCTTCGGCATGTCGTAGTAAAAGTGAAAGCGCAACTGCGCCTGCGATGCGAGCAGATGCGGCGGAATGTAGATTTCGCGCTGCGCGAGCCCCGTGTGATCGGGCTGCAGGCGGGTCAGATAGCGGCCGAGGTCGAGCGCCGACGCCGACTGCGCGGGAATGCGCAGCGACTGCACGAACGTATTGCCGACGCTGATATTGAGCGTCGAGCGGTCAGGCGCGGGCCGCGCGGTAAAGCGGTAACGCAGGTCGATCGGCACGCCTTTCGAACGCCACGTGAACAGATCGGGTGCGACGCGCAGATTCACGCGAATCACGTCGGGGTTGTAACCGGACACCGATAACTCATTAGCCGGCGTCAGTTCGCCGATCCGCACCGGGCGGTCCGTCGGCAGCCAGCGCGGCGCGTCGTAGGGCTCGCGGGCGCGCGGCGCGTCGACATGCGTGATGGTCTGCACGGAGCCCGCAAGCGGTGCGACGCCGAGCGTCAACGCGTCGGCGGCGATCTTCAGCTCGCGCGTATCGCGGCCCAGCACGAGCAACAGCTTGCCGCGCGCCGGCGCGTCGCGGTCCACCACGGCCAGCATCGGACCGTCGATTCGGGGCAGCTTCACGCCGGCCGGTTGTTCGTCGCTGGTTGCGAACACAACGGCATTGCCCGACAGCGGCGGATTGTCGAGTTGCGCCGGAAACAGCGCGCCGCGATAGCGCGCGAACGCGCCGAACCACGATGCGACGATGCCGGCCGCTTCGAGCGTCTGCGCACTCGGCTTTTCGGCGAAGACGAACGGCAATTCGAGGCGGCGGATATCGCGGCGGTCGAAGAAAGGCAGCGGCAGCACGCCGAGATCGGGCTTCGTCGCGAGCGAGCCGAACGTCAGATCGAGCGTGCTCGCATTGCTGACCGTCGCCCACAACGCGCTGCTCGCCGGATCCTCGCACCCCTGCGTGTAATGGCCGATCAACTGCACGTTCAGGTTGTTGAACTCGGTGATGAGCCGCGGCTCGAGCGCAATGTCGCGCGCCACGAGCACGCCGGCCTGCTCGCGCGGCAGCGGCAGCGTGGCCGCGACTTCACCGTTTACGAGCACTTTCAGATGTGACAGGTTCGCGAGCAGCGACGGCGAATAGCTGTAGATCAGATGCAGCGTTGCGCCCGTCACCACTTCGTCGGCGCGCACCGAGAACGGCACGCCGTTCTGGCTGTCGACGCCGCGCAGTTGCAGCGGATCGAGCGCACCGAGCTGCTCGAATGTGAACACCTGACGCCGGCCGCCTGAAACGAGCGTGCCGGCATCGGCCGTGGTCGGCATCGTGTCGCGGCCCGCATGCACGGCGGCGAAGGCCGGCGCGACAGGGTCGGCGAGCGCGGGCTGCGCGGCGGCGCGCGCGTCGAGTACGCGGGCCGGTCCGGGCGCGGAGCCGGTGGACATTCCGGGGTCGGCCGGGGCGAGCGGTGCGCCGCCTTGCGCAGTGGCCAGCCGCTGCGGTAATGGTGCCGCCTGTTCTGCGCCGGTCGTCGCAGGTCCCGCTGCTCTTACCGCAGCTCTTGCCGCCGGTATCGCCGCGGTTATCGCACTCCCCAGACCGAGCACCGCCATGCCGGCTAGCAGCACGCTCAATGCACCGCGCAGGCGATGTATACGGCCCGTCGTTCGCCCGCTCATGCATGTCGTCGAACCGTCTGCGCGACGGCATGCGACCAGTCGGCGCGCATCGCCTTCGCGCGAGTCACGCGGGTCCGATTCAAACGAGTCACTGCGCGCGTCGTCGTCACGTCGCATGTTCCCCATGAGTTTATTTTCCGTCTTTGGAGTCGTTGGAGTTGTTGGCGGCCGCCTTGCGCTTGCCTCCGAATGTGCGCAGGTCGGCATATAGATGTCCGAAGAGCCCTGAGATGCCGCTCAAGCCGACCCTCATCACGTGGCCGAGGCTGCGCAACGGCGTATCGGCTTCGCGTCCTTCGGCCCAGCCGGTCCACGCGTCGGCGCGCGCGAATGTGCTTTGCACGAAGTCGAGCTCCTGTTCACGCGTCATCGGCGCGAAACGCAAGCCGACGCGACCCGGCACGGAATACGTGACGTCGGCCGGAAACACGAATTCGTCGTTGCCGCGAAACAGCGACACGACGACGCTCTCATGCAACGGCACATGCGTCGCGCCGGGCAGTTTCAACGCAACCCCGCCTTCCGCATAGTCGACGGTCTCGCATGCGAGCGTGCGACCGGTCGTGAAGCGCAGCGACGCCGGAAAGCGCATCGCCACGCGGTGCGTGTTGCGCACCTGGCGCTGTTCGCGCGCAGCAGCGACGCTCGCGCCGAGAATCAGCATGTTGTAGCCGGTCCACGCGAGGTTCAGGAGCGTCGTTTGCACTTCGCTCGGCGAGTGGCGGTTCAAGCCGATATGCACGCCGCCCGCGATGAAGCCGAGCAGATTCAGCAGCAGCAGAATCAGGTACGGCCGCGAAATGCTCCAGTCGAAGTATTGCTCTTCGATGCGCCCGCCCTTCGCCGTGACGTTGAATTTGCCGAGCTTCGGGTTGATCAGCGCGAGCAGCGTCGGCGCCGTGATGTACGACGCGAGCACCGATTCATACACCTCGGACCAGAACGAATGGCGGAATTGCCGCTGCATCCGCGAGTTCGTGATGTTTGCGTGGAACATGTGCGGCAACGCGAAAATCGCGATCGTGCCGGCCGCGGCCTGAATGATGTGCGCATTGAAGAACAGATACGACAGCGGCGCCGTCAGAAACACGAGACGCGGAATGCCGTAGAAGAAATGCAGCATCGCGTTCAGGTAGCAAAGCCGCTGCCCGAACGACAGTCCGCGGCCGAAGAGCGGATTGTCGATGCGGAAAATCTGCGTCATGCCGCGCGCCCAGCGGATGCGCTGGCCGATATGGCCACCGAGGCTCTCGGTCGCGAGCCCCGCGGCCTGCGGAATCGCGAGATACGCGGTCGTGTAGCCGCGACGGTGCAGCTTCAATGCCGTATGCGCGTCTTCGGTCACTGTCTCCACGGCGATGCCGCCGACCTCTTCGACCATCGAGCGGCGCAGCAGCGCGCACGAGCCGCAGAAAAACGTGGCGTTCCACAGGTCGTTGCCGTCCTGCACGAGCCCGTAGAACAGTTCGCCTTCGTTCGGCACCTTGCGGAACGTGCCGAGGTTCTTTTCGAACGGGTCGGCCGAAAAGAAATGGTGCGGCGTCTGCAGCATCGACAGCCGCTTGTCGCGCAGAAACCAGCCGAGGCCGATCTGCAAAAACGAGCGCGTCGGAATGTGGTCGCAGTCGAAGATCGCGAAGTACTCGCCGTCTGTGATTTTCAACGCTTCGTTGATATTGCCGGCCTTCGCATGGCGGTTGTGCGTGCGGATCGTCCATGCCACGCCGACTTCTTCGCAGAACGCCTTGAAGTCGGCGCGGCGGCCGTCGTCGAGCACATGGATCGACAGTTTGTCTTTCGGATAGTCGAGCGCGATCGCGGCATAGATGGTCGGCTTCACGACCGACAGCGGCTCGTTGTACGTCGGGATGAAGATATCGACGGTCGGCCACCGGCTGCGGTCGGCGGGCAGCGGCATCGGCTTGCGCTTCAATGGCCATGCGGTCTGAAAGTAGCCGAGCAGCAGCACGAGCGCCGCATACACTTCGGCCGCGACGAGCAGCAAACCCCAGATTGCATCGAGCGGATGCTCCCAGTGCGTCGTTTCGGTGAGGCGCCAGTACATATAGCGGCCCGTCGCGATCACCGACAGCATGATCATCACGAGCGTCGCGAAGTGTCCGTTGGCGCGGCGAAACAGCAGAGCGCAGACAAAGCAGCAGACCGCGAACGTCAACTGCTCGCCGAACGCGAGCGGCACCGTGAAGACGAAATACAGCACCACGACCGCGAAGATCACGAGCGCGATGCTGACCGGCTTGCTGCCGAGAATGCGCCCGTCGATAAGCCGCGACGCGAACCGGTCGAAGCGCGAGCGGCGCGGCGGTTCCGCGTCCGCGGCGGCGAGAATGTCCTCGGGCGTGGCGCTCATGCGACGCTCCCCTGCAACGAAGCCTGCCCGTTCAGCCGTTCGTCGAGCCAGTCGCCGCACGTGCGCAGGTCGGCGGCCGCCTGGCTCAACGGGTCGTAGTGAATCACCGTCGTGTCGTACGCAAGCGATTCGCTCACGCCCTGATCGAGATGCACGACGCCCGGAAACAGGTGCGGCTCGAGCGAGGCGCGCAGCACCTTGAGCACGTCCTTCGTCAGATTGCGTCCGATGTCGACCTGGTTGATCACGTAGCCATAACCGATAAAGTCCGCGCGCGGCACCGCGTAGGTCTGGATCAGCCGCTCCATATGCGGAATCGCTGCGTACGACGCGGCATCCGCGATCACGACGTTGAGCACGAAACGGGCCGCGAGCAGCGCCGCACGCGTATAGACGGTCGCGCCCGGCGGCGTGTCGATGAGCACGATGTCGGTGGGTTCGAGGCCAAGCGACTCGAGCGCGGCGCGCACGAGATGCGGGTCGCTGTCGAGCCGCGCTTCGAATGCGCGGCGATCGTCTTCGTTGAGCGCGCCATGCGGCAGCACGGTCACGCCATCGATGCCGTCGAACATCACGCTGCGCCACGGGTCGCCGCTGACCGTTGCGCGCGAGACGCCATCGAAATGATCGACCGGTATGCCGAAGTGCAAACGCAAGGCGTTTTGCGGATCGAAATCGACGGCGATCACGCGACGTCCGTTCGAGCCGAGCACCGACGCGAGATTCGCGGCGAGCGTCGTCTTGCCCACGCCGCCTTTGGCGGACACGACTGCGATGACTTTCATGAACGTTGGCCGCCCGGCTTCTCGTTGTCGCGGCGCGGCGCGGCGGCCAGTCTCGCGAACACGGTCGCAAGATCGCGTGTGTCGGCTTGTGTCGCTGGCACTGGCTCTTGCAGCGGCGGTGTGGAAAACAGGCCTGAGAGGATCGAGCGCGGTGCGGGCGATGCAGCGTGCGGTTGCGACTGCAATGGCGACGGCGCCGGCGTTTGCAACCTCGGCTCGGCTTCGGCTCGTGCCGGCATACGCACGTCCGTTGCATCACGCGTTATCGGGGTTCGAGCAAACGTTTGCTTTCGATTTGCAAACAAGCTTGCATCAGGCTCACGCGATATTTCCCGTGTCGCGTCGCTCGCCGCACGCGAACCGGAGGCCGACGCAGCCGGCGCCGTGGACGCAGCGGATGCGGGCAACGTGCTCGGGTCCGCCGGCGCGACGGCCGCGGTCAGGCCTACGGCCGCTTGTGCATGTCGATCCGACGCGCTTTGCGCATCGCCTGACGTAGCCGCCGCGCGAGGCGCAGAACTGAATCGCGACGCAGCTTGCCGCGCGGCGTCGACCGGCGGCGGCATCGTCGCGTGCCGGTGACTGCGCGCGAACAGCGGTAACCGTGGCGAGGCGGATGTGACCGGGTCACGCGTCACGTCGTCCTCCTCTGCCGCCATGGCGGTCGAGGTTGCGTTCGCGGCCGACACCGCCGTTGCCGCCTTTACGTCCTGCGCCGGCACCGCCGACTTTGCCGGCGCCGGGCGTCCTGCACCAGGCACCCGCTCCGGTTGCGCGATATCGAGCGCGGACAGCAAAGGCCAGCGTGAAGCCGCATGCTTTGCATCGTCGTCGCGCGCGACTTCCTGGTAGCGGTCGGGATTACCGCCGAATCGCTGGAAGAGATTACCGATGTCATCCGAAACGCTCATGTCTGCTACCCCCCGGGCCCAGACGGGCCCGCTCCTTTCGTTCTTGCTTGTTGCCTGCTTGTTGCCTGCTTGTTACCTGCTTGTTGCCGTGCCTGCTCGGGGCCTTTGCAACGAATTGCCGTCGATAATCGCCGACGTGTCCACGCGACATCGATGCACGTATCGCTCTCGCTTCACTCGCGCCGGTTCATCATGCGGTCTTCGATAGCCTGAATTCGAATGCGCGATGCTGGCTCGCTTCAACCTGACGCAAGGCCAGTCCAGCCGCGCCCAGTTCACTGAGCCATCGCCGATAGGCGCCTTCGAGAAACGCCGGCGTCCAGGTCGCGGCCGTCTTGCCGAACGCCGCAAGCGGCGCGCAGAAATGTTCGATCGCGAGGTATTCGTCGTGCTCGACGAGATTCACGAAACCCCAATCGAGCGAGGACCAGGTGGTGTTGAAAAACGCAGCGAGTTCGTCGAGCGTGGCGCATGCGCCGGCCGGATGTGCATCGGCAAATCGGACACCGATGCGTGCCATCAGCTCGCGCAAGTGTGCGGTATCAAGCTGGGTTTCGAATTCCTGGGCCAGCGCGGTCAGAAAACCACGCCACTGCATTGAAGCCTGATGACTTGCGTAATAGTCGAGCAAGGTGGCCGTGTGTTCGTCTCGCATGTCCGGAAATTTCTTCACGTTTCATTGACTGCACCGGTACCGGCGGACGCCGGATTGACGCGGCATTGCACGGAATTCAGGTGCCGCGCAACGGCGTCGCCAGCATAGCATCGTTCGATGCGCACAAAAAAGCAAACATCGATGCGGACCGCATCCGGCTTGTGTATCGTTGGGAATGAACGACGTTTTGCGATACGCGCGAAAGCGATTCTTGACTTGGGCGGCGCCTAAGTGGATCGCCTGAGCAGAGCCACTCCGGCTCGATGTCTCCGGCGATGGACTGGCCTTCGCGCTGAATCGCGAGTTATCTTTTGACGCTGACTTTGAAGACCGGGTTTGCACGTGACGACAGGCGCACGGCGACCGGCCGCTAACGCTGAACCGATCGAACTACCGGAACCGCACCATGAACGATCAACAAGCCAGGCAGTTTCTCGCCGACGTGCGCAAGCCGCTGCTCGCGCTGCACAAGACGATCCTCGAGCACGAGCGCGCCGGATATGAAAAGGAAATCGGCGCCGTCACGCCGGCGGCATTTTTGCAGGCGCTGATCAACCACCCCGGCTTCCGGTGGCTCGGGGCCTTGTCGACAGTCATTGCGAACGTCGACGAAATGCTCGATGCCGATGACGCGACGCCGGAAGAGCGCATCGGCGCGGCGCAAAGCGTGGTTGCGCTGTTCACGCAGGAGCAGCCTGACAGTGCATTTCTATCGCACTACCGGCAACTTTTACAGGCGAGTCCGGATGTGCTGCACGAGCACGGGCGCGTTGCGCAGGTGTTGCGCCAGATAGGCGCGTAACCGGTCAAAGACCGTTTTATGCGCGTCGCGTCCCGAACTCCCTCACCTTGGGGAAAAGCACCATGCGCCGATCTGCGATGTCGTGAAATCACCTGGCAATGCTTTCTATCGCGGTTTCGCTTCGACCAAGGTGAGACTTTGCGGGATGTCCTCGATGCTATCGGTGCGCGAACGCTACTTCGCCGCACTGAGCTTGCGCCATAACGTCGTCTTGCTGATGCCCAGCAGTTCGCATACGCGGTCGCGATCGCCGCCGCATGCGTCGAGCGCCGCGCGAATTTCGTCCGCTTCCACGCGACGGCTACGCTGGCGCAGCGTCAATGCGCGCGGCGCTTGCGTCGTACTGTGGAAGACCTCGGGCGCGATCGAGCGCAAATCGTCGACGGTCAGCGACAGTGCGCGACTGCGTTCGGCGCTTGCGTTGCAATCATCGCTTCCCGCGCTTTCATCGATTTCATCGCTTTCAACCAGTTCCACTGCGATCCGCTCGATCACGTTCTGCAACTCGCGCACATTGCCAGGCCACGCATGCCGCGCAAGCGGCTCACGCACGGCAGACAATGCGCGCGCCGCCTGCGCGGCGCTGCCGATATGCGCCGCGAGACGCGGCTCGCGCCGTGCAGCCTGATAGAGCAGCTCGGCGGCAAGCGGCGCGATGTCCGTTTGCCGCTCGCGCAACGGCGGCAATGCGACATTCAGGATGTTGAGCCGATAGAAAAGATCGGCGCGAAACTCGCCTGCGTCGACTGCTTCGGTCAGCGCGCGATGTGTCGCCGCGACGACGCGCACATCGATGCGCGTCGGCTCCGTCGAACCGAGGCGCACGACCTCGCGCTCCTGCAACACGCGCAACAGCCGGCTTTGCAGCGGCAACGGCATTTCGCCGATTTCGTCGAGAAACAGCGTGCCGCGATGCGCGGCTTCGATCAACCCTGCTTTGCCGCCGCGGCGCGCACCCGTGAACGCGCCCTCCTCGTAGCCGAACAGTTCGCTTTCGAGCAGCGCCTCCGGAAACGCGCCGCAGTTGATCGCCACGAACGGAAAATCGCGCCGCGCGCTCAACTGATGCAGGCTCTGCGCGATCATCTCCTTGCCCGTGCCGCTCTCGCCGCGAATCAGCACGGTCGCGTCGGACTTCGCGTAGCGGCGCACGAGCTTGCGCACGCGATCGATCGCGGCGCATTCGCCAATCAGATCGTCGAGCCTGTAACGCGCGACGAATTGCTGCGCGCGCTGCCGCGAGCGCAAGGTGCGATCGAGCCGTTCGACCGCCCGCGATTCCTGAAACGTCAGCACCATGCCAGTCGTCGCGCCGCGCTCGACGAGCGGCCCGCGATGCACGAGATAGCTGACGCCGTGCACGGTTTCGAGCGTTTCGCCTTCGGCATCGGGTGCGCCGCGGGCGAGGTCCGGTGCGAGGTCGGCAAGCGGCATGCCGACCGCCGCGACGGGGTCGATGCCGAGCGCCGCCGCGAGGCGCTGATTGATCGCTTCGACGCGCCCTTGTGCGTCGAGCGCAGCGACGCCGTCGCGCAGATGCTGCAGCACGTTATCGAGCCTTTGGCGGCGCGCGATCTCGGTCCACGTCGCGTGCGCGACGTCGAGCGCCGTGTCGAACGCGGCGCGCACCGACGCGCGAGAGTACAGAAACACTGCTTCCATGCCGGCGCGTGCGGCCAGGTCGGTAACGAGGCCGGGTCCGACGAGCGCGTCCACGCCGCGATCGCGCAGGTCGAGCACGCAGCTTTCCGCGTCCTGCGCGGACCGGTACGACGCAAACAGCAGATCGAGGCCGTAAGCCGCTGCAAAGCGGCGCACCTCGGGCGGCGTCTCGCCGTACGTAACGAGCCCCACGGATGCCGCGTCGCGCCTCGCGCGCGCGAGTGCGTGCATCACATCGAAGCCGGTCGGATTGACGAGCACCACCGGCACGTCGACGCGCGATTTCAGATATGTGCCGTTCGAACCGGCGGCGACGACCACGTCCGGCCGCTGCGAACCGGAGGCCGCTTCGATCGCGTGCACGGCGTCTTCATAGCCAAGCGATACCAGGTGCAGGTCGGCGCGGCTGTCGTATTCGTCGGCGATGTCGCGAAACAGGTCGCGCAATTTACTGATGCCGACGGCCCAGATGCGCGGACGCTCAAGCGGATTGGAAGACCGGATCATTGGGGTGTGGGCGGCTGACAGGGTGAACGGTCCGATCGAGGCGGAAGAACTCCGATTATGCGCCCGAATTCAATAATGAAATATCAGATTTCATTATTGAAACCAAGTCCAACTTCAATGTCCGCTCAAAATCGATCGAAATCAACGACTTGCGCACGGTCGCCCAATTGGCCCATTCTTTGCGCTACACCGACCCGTTACCGGAGCCCACTATCATGACGCCCACCACCGAGCCATCTACGAACACCGCCGCACATGCTCAGACAAGCGCCGGCGCCCGCTTCCGCGCCGCAGTCGCCGCGGAAAAGCCGCTGCAGGTCGTCGGCGCGATCAACGCGAATCACGCACTGCTCGCGCAGCACGCGGGCTTCAAGGCAATCTACGTGTCCGGCGGCGGCGTCGCGGCCGGCTCGCTCGGCCTGCCCGATCTGGGCATCTCGACACTCGACGACGTGCTGACCGACGTACGCCGTATCACCGACGTCTGCGATCTGCCGCTGCTCGTCGATGTCGACACCGGCTTCGGTCCGTCCGCGTTCAATATCGCGCGCACCGTGAAAGCGCTCACGAAAGCAGGCGCGGGCGCCATGCATATCGAAGACCAGGTCGGCGCCAAGCGTTGCGGCCACCGCCCCGGCAAGGCGATCGTCTCGCAGGACGAGATGGTCGATCGCATCAAGGCCGCCGTCGACGCGCGCACGGACCCCGCCTTCGTGATCATGGCGCGCACCGATGCGCTCGCCGTCGATGGCCTGCAGGCCGCGATCGATCGCGCGGCGGCCTGCGTCGAAGCGGGCGCCGACATGATCTTCCCCGAAGCGATGACCGAACTCGACATGTATCGCCAGTTCGTGAAGGCCGTGAAGGTGCCGGTGCTCGCGAACATCACCGAGTTCGGCGCGACGCCGCTGTTCACCGTCGACGAGTTGCGCGGCGCGGACGTGTCGCTCGTGCTGTATCCGCTGTCGGCGTTCCGCGCGATGAACAGGGCCGCGGAAAACGTCTATCGCACGATCCGTCGCGACGGTACGCAGCAGGCCGTCGTCGACACGATGCAAACGCGCGCCGAGCTGTACGAAAGCATTGGCTACTACGCGTACGAGCAGAAGCTCGACGAACTGTTTTCGGGCAGCCGGTAAGCGAGTCAATATTCAGTGAGCCTGAATAAACGATGAGGAAACGAAGATGAGCGAAGCAGACACGTCCAGCACGTCCGGTCCATCCGCAGCGGGCGCATTCAAACCGAAGAAATCGGTCGCGCTGTCGGGCGTGACGGCCGGCAATACGGCGCTGTGCACGGTCGGCCGCACCGGCAACGACCTGCACTACCGCGGCTACGACATTCTCGATCTCGCGGGCGCCTGCGAATTCGAGGAGATCGCGCATCTGCTCGTGCACGGCAAGCTGCCGAACCTCGCCGAGCTGGCCGCGTACAGAACGAAGCTCAAGGCGATGCGCGGCCTGCCCGCGAACGTGAAAGCCGTGCTCGAATGGATTCCGGCCGCCGCGCATCCGATGGACGTCATGCGCACCGGCGTCTCGGCGCTGGGCACCGTGCTGCCCGAGAAGGACGATCACAGCGTCGCCGGCGCACGCGATATCGCCGATCGCCTGATGGCGTCACTGGGCTCGATGCTGCTCTACTGGTATCACTACTCGCACAACGGCCGGCGCATCGAGGTCGAAACCGACGACGACTCGATCGGCGGCCACTTCCTGCATCTGCTGCACGGCACGCCGCCGTCGAAGTCGTGGGTCGACGCGATGCACGTGTCGCTGAACTTGTATGCCGAGCACGAGTTCAATGCGTCGACGTTCGCGGGGCGCGTGATCGCGGGCACGGGCGCGGACATCTATTCGGCCATCACCGGCGCGATCGGCGCGCTGCGCGGGCCGAAGCACGGCGGCGCGAACGAGGCGGCATTCGAGGTGCAAACGCGCTACCGGAACCCGGACGAAGCCGAAGCCGACATCCGCAGGCGCGTGGAAAACAGGGAAGTCGTGATCGGCTTCGGGCACCCGGTCTACACGACCGGCGACCCGCGCAACAAGGTGATCCGGGAAGTCGCGAAGAAGCTGTCGAAGGAGGCGAACAACACGAAGCTGTTCGACATCGCCGAGCGGCTCGAGACGGTGATGTGGGACGCCAAGAAGATGTTCCCGAATCTCGACTGGTTCAGCGCCGTGTCGTACCACATGATGGGCGTGCCGACCGCGATGTTCACGCCCGTGTTCGTGATCGCGCGCACGAGCGGCTGGAGCGCGCACATCATCGAGCAGCGCATCGACAACAAGATCATCCGGCCGAGCGCGAATTACACGGGGCCGGAGAATCTGAAGTTCGTGGCGATCGGGAAGCGCCCGTGAAGCGGGCATGAAGCGTGTATGAAGTGGGTATGGAGCGGTCATAAAGCGGAGCCGCTGCGCTCGCACGCAGCGGCGTCCTATGGCGGTCCGCTTTCGATGCCGGCCGTCAACCGCGGTTGTGCGGCAGATAAGGCATCGGATCGATCGGCTTGCCGTCGCGCCGCAGTTCGAATCCGACCGACACGCGCGAGTTGTTTTCACTGCCCATCTCCGCAATCTGCTGCCCCTTGCGAACGATGTCGCCGGTCTTCACGAGCAGCTTGCGATTATGCGAGTAGGCCGTCAGAAAGTCCTTGTTGTGCTGGACGATTATCAGGCTGCCGTATTCGTTCAGACCCGTGCCCGCGTACATCACCTTGCCGTCGGCGGCTGCGCGTATCGGGTCGCCTGGCTTGCCGCCGATTTCGATACCGCGCGTTTCGCCAGGCTGGAACTGTTCGACGACGTTGCCCTGCGCAGGCCATGCAAGCGAGACGCCATTCGCGTGACGCGCCAGTGCTGCAGTGACCTGGTGCACTTCCTCGGGCGTCGGCGGCTCGGCGCTCGCTGAGGACGGCTGCTGCGTCTGCTGCGTCTGCTGCGTCTGCTGCGGCGTGCTCGCGGAAACCGCATCGGCGGCCGGCGGCGTGCTGCTTGCAATCGACGCTGCAGAACTCGAGGCTGGAGTGGAAGCCGCAGCCGCGGCCGCGGTAGCGTTGCGCGCCGCTTCAGGCGACGAAACAACGAGCGTCTGCCCCGGTTTCACGCGCGCCGACACCTTGATCCGGTTCCACGCGGCCAACTGTTTAACGGTGACGTTGTGCTTCTGCGCAATCCGTTTGAGCGTATCGCCGCGCCGCACTCTATACATCGCCGGCTTGACGACGGCGGGCGGCGGCGTCGCCTTCGATTCCATTGCGTGCACCGCAGCATCCTGCGCAACAGCTGCAACGCCGGATGCCGCGGCGGCCGGCGCCGCGGCGACCGCCGGTGCGGACGCGGCCGGTACGCCTGATGCCGCGACATCCGCACCGGCGCCCTGCTGCTGAACATTCACACAACCGGAGAGCGCGACGGCAAGCGCCAGCCTGGCCAGGCCACAGATGCCGCCAACGCCGCGCAAGCCACGGCGGCCGGCACGCCTGTCACTACTCCTGTCGAAACAACGATTCGACATCTTTTGCTCCATGTTCGTCGGCTGACGCGACGTCCGCGGCGTTGCCAGCGTGACCATCGACGTCCGCCGTATTTGACGAAGCCGCGGCTCAAGTGCAGCGATCCTTCGTCAATAGGGCCAGATAGGCGATTAAAATTCAAGCAGAATTGTAAAGGCAGCACACTAACAAACAGGTGCTCCCCAACACTTCGATACAACTGTTTAACAGCTGTATTCGAGCGCGCGGCATGCCGCGCACGCGAACATGCGATCGCATGCTTCGGCACGAGTGCACCGCGGCCTTGTTTTTGTATCGGCAGATCGCCACGAAACTTAAGCGGCAAGCGGGTTGGCGCGCGAAATGGGGGTTAGCGGGACGACGCTATCGTCATCGTCGAGCGCGGGGAGATCTAGCGCTGTCGAAGGTGAACGGAGGAAGGACGAAGCCGCTTCGCGCTGCGCCTGTAACCGTTAAAGCGGAAGAATTTGCCGAAAACGCAGGCGGCCGGTATGCCTGCGTGGCCGCGAGCGGCAATACCCGTTTTTCCGGCGCGACGTTCGGCTCGCATCGAGGTTGACGCGCTCATCGCGCGGCACCTCATTCAATGGTCGGCATAATGCTGTTCGCTGTCGAGATGCTTCATGCCGATCTCGTTGTAACGTGCGCCCGCGACGGCTTCGGCCGGCACCGCCGCTTCGATCTGCGCGAGTTCGTCCGCACTGAACCGCATCTCGAGCGTGGCGAGCGCATCGTGCAGTTGCGGACGGCGGCGCGCGCCGATGAGCGGCACGATGTCGTCGCCGCGCGTGAGCACCCAGGCGAGCGCCAGTTGTGCCGGGTTGCCGCCGTGGGCCGCGGCGACTTCACGCAGTTTGTCGACGAGCTTCAGGTTGCGTTCGAGATTCTCACCCTGGAAGCGCGGGCTGATGCCGCGAAAATCGCGCTCGAGCTTGCGTTCTTTCGACCAGCTGCCGCTCAACAGCCCGCGCGACAGCACGCCGTACGCCGTCACGCCGATGCCCAGTTCGCGGCACGTCTGCAGGATGCCGCGCTCGATGCCGCGCGACATCAGCGAGTATTCGATCTGCAAATCGCTGACCGGTGCGACCTTGTGCGCGCGGCGCAGCGTCTCGTCGCCGACTTCGGACAGACCGACGTGCCGCACATAACCCTGTTTGATCAGATCCGCGATCGCGCCGACGGTGTCCTCGACGGGCACGGACGGATCGAGTCGCGCCGGACGGTAAATGTCGATATAGTCCGTGCCGAGGCGCTTTAGCGAATAGCTGAGGAAATTGCGTACTGACGCGGGCCGTGCGTCGTTGCCAAGCCAGTTGCCGGCCGGGTCGCGCAGCGCGCCGAACTTCACGCTGATCACGACGTTTTCACGCTGGCGTCCGCGCAACGCATCGCGAATCAACATCTCGTTGTCGCCCATGCCGTAGAAGTCGCCGGTGTCGAGCAGCGTAATGCCGGAATCGAGCGCGGCGTGCAGCGTCGCGATGCTTTCGGTGCGGTCGGCGGGACCGTACACGTCGGACATGCCCATGCAGCCAAGGCCGATGGCGGATACTTGCGGGCCTTGCCGGCCCAGGCGACGGTTGTTCATCAGGTACTCCGAAAGATGGCGGGACGTGTCGATTACGCAGCAAATTCTGCATCCCGTACGGTCGGCGATAAACGCGCCGGCTTCGACCAGACTGGTCGAAAAGCGCTAACAATCGAAGGTCACGCGCGCGCAGCCGCGGCCCTTAGCCGGCCACCGAAGCCACGCACGCGGCAAAACACGGCAGATCAGGAGCCCCGGATGGACCACTTGCAGGCAATGAGAGTGTTCGTGCGCGTTGCGCAACTTGGCAGCTTCACGAAGGCGGCTGAGCAGATGCAATTGCCGCGCCCGACCGTCAGCAATGCGATTCAATATCTGGAAGCGCATCTGCGCGTACGTCTGCTGCAGCGCACGACGCGCCGTGTCGCGCTGACGGCCGAAGGCGCGCTTTACCACGCGCGCTGCATGCAGGCGCTCGCCGATATCGACGATGCCGAGTCGCTCTTCGCCGACGCGTCCGCGGGCCCGCGTGGCGCAGTACGCGTCGACATGCCCGAACGGCTCGCCCTGCATACGGTTATTCCGGCGCTGCCCGATTTCTTTGCGCGCTACCCCGATATCCGCATCGTGCTGTCCGCAACCGATCGCCTGGTCGATCTGATCGACGACGGCATCGATTGCGCACTGCGCGTCGGCACGTTGCGCGATCAGTCGCTCGTCGCGCGGCGCGTCGGCGAGTTCCAGCAGTTTCATTGCGCGTCCCCGGCTTACCTCGAGAAACACGGCGTGCCGCGCTCGCCCGACGATCTCGCGGACCACGTCGCCGTCGGTTTCTTTTCGAATCGCACGGGCCGCGACCTCGATTGGGAATTCGAGGAAGACGGCGAACTGCGCACGATCACGATGCGCAGTTCGGTGTCGGTCAACAGCGCACACGCGTATCTGGGATGCTGTCTTGCCGGACTTGGCCTCATCCAGGCGCCGCGCGCGAGCATCGAACCGCTCGTTGCGTCCGGTCAGTTGATCGAGGTGCTGCAGGACTGGAAGGCGCCGCCGTTGCCTGCGTCGATCGTGTTTCCGCAGCAACGTCACCTCGCACCGCGCGTGCGCATCGTTATCGACTGGATGGCTGAATTGCTCGGTGCCGCATATCCGCAAAAGGTCGACGCAAATAGTTGACGCCCATGAAAAGGCAACTGATGCAGGCACACCTGGCGCACCCGGTAGCGAGCACCGGCACTGCGCTTCCGCGCAATCCGCAGCGAGCGCGGAAAGTACTGCAACTACCGCGCGTTCGTTCATGTTTCGAAAGAATCGCGACGTCCGAGGTCCGCGTTCAGCGCCGCAAATAGCGCCGCAATTGCGCTTCGGACATTGACTCCCGTCAAGCTCTCGCAAGGCCCGGACTTTTCTCAGGACCAAATCGGAGTGGTCCTATATTCCCTCCGCGTCATGCTCACTATGCTTCCCCCCTCGACGCTGGGGAACGAGTTGCGCGCAGCAAGACCCGCGGGCCGCCCGCCGACAAGCCACATGAAAATGCGTGCGGCTTGACCAGCGGATCCGTTGTCACGTGGAGATGCACCGAAGATGAGTTCGATCGACTATGCTTTTACGCCGTCCAGACGGCCAACGGGCACCGCGCCGTACACGATCGGCATTGTGCTGTTCGATCGATTCTCGTTGTTGCAGGCCGCGGAAGTCGCCGATGTCTTCGAAAAGGCCAACCGGCTCGACGCCGGCGCATCGGCGCCACGCTACACAACCACCTATCTTTCGGCAAGCGGCGAACATGTGACCTGCTCGCTGCGCATCGCCGTTCTCACGCAGAAGCTTCCTGAACATGCGGCGCGGCATCGTGGCTTTCGCGCATTGTTCGTCGCCGGCGGCGACGGCGCGCGCGAAGCTGCCGGCGACTCGCGGCTGCTCACATGGCTGCGCGAGGCAAGCGCAGCCGCCGGGACGGTCGGCGCGATCGGCGAAGGCAACGCGATCCTGCGCGCCGCCCGCGCGCAACATGCCGACGCCGTTCGCGACGCGTCGATCGTGCCGGCCATCGAGGTGGCGCTCGACACCGTGCGCCGCGATCTCGGCGCCGACGCCGCGCACGTCGTGGCCACGCAGTTGTCGTGGACAAGCCTGCCGAAGCCGGTCTCCATCGCGCTGGATAGCCATGAACCGATCAGGCGGAAGATCCGCGACAGCGCGCAGTGGATCGCGCGCAACTGCGACAAGCGTATATCGATCACGACGGCCGCGCAGCACGCAGGCATGAGCGAGCGCTCATATCTGCGGCATTTTCGCGCGGAGATGGGCATCAAGCCATCCGAGCATCTGCGCCGCACACGCGTTGAACTCGCGTCGAGCCTGCTCGCGCAGAGCGATCTGCCCGTCGACAAGATTGCACGCCGCTGCGGCCTGACAAGCGGCGAATGCCTCGCGCGGCTGTTCCGGCAAGTCGTCCATCTGTCGCCGACCGAATACCGCAGCCGCGCACGCCACGATCCGTCTTGAGCGCGGGCGCCGCGCGGCTTGCAGCCTGACCTCATGCGTCCCGCGCCTGCGACCACTGCCTGTGAACACTCATGACCTGCTGTCGCGGCATCTCGCTACGATCCGGTCACATCGCCTTTTCTTCGCTTCTGAACGCTTTTGGCTTCGCGTCCCATGTTTTCACTCGCTTTACAAATCGGCGATCTGTTGATGATCGTCGCCGGCGCGCTGTTCGCGCTTTCGTGCACATACAGCGATGCGACCACTTCGCATCTCGACGATCTGTTCGGCTTGCTTGGCGTCCTGCTGGCGCTGCTCGCGTTCCATCTGATCGGCGTCTACCGGTCGTCCGACAGCAACGGGGCGGCGGCACGGTCCACTACGCGCGCAATGTGCGGCTGGCTCGCCGCGCAACTCGCGATCGCGCTGATTTCAAGCGCTTACCCGGGCGCGGCGCAACGTATGAACTGGATTCTCGGCTGGACGGCGTTCAGTGCGGCACTGATGCTGCTTCATCGCTATACGCTGTACACCGCGCTTCGCGCCCTGCGCAGCCGCGGCTACGGACGTACGCCGGTCGCGATCGTCGCTCGAGCCGAACACGGCCGCGCGATTGCTACACGGCTCGCCACGAATCAGGACACCGCGTACACACCAGAACTGATCTTCGATACCGCGCTGGAACGCGACACGCTCGTGGCGGACATTCCGACCGTGTGCCAGCTCGAATCGTTTGCGCAACTGGTGCGTGCGCATCGCATCGGCGAACTGTGGATTGTCGATGCGCGAGACGAACCGGCGTGCGTCGAACAGATCGTCGACGCGTTTCGCGACGACTTCGTCAATATCCGCATCGTGCCCGCACTCGAGGGGCGCCTGCTGCCGGAACCGGCCATCGTCGATTGCCTCGGCGTGCCCGTGCTCAATGTGATTGCGTCGCCCGAACGCGGCCTGCGTGTGCTGCCCAAGGCGATCTTCGACCGGCTCTTCGCGCTATGCGCGCTGCTGGGGCTCGCGCCGGTGCTGGCGCTGATCGCGCTGGCCGTCAAATGCTCGTCGCCGGGGCCGGTGTTCTTCCGGCAAAGCCGCAAGGGCATGAACGGCGAAGTATTTTCGATCTACAAGTTCCGCACGATGTATCAGGACGCCGACCGGCCCGGCGCGGTGAAACAGGCGAGCCGCAACGACGCGCGCATCACGCGCGTCGGCCGCTTTCTGCGCGGCACGAGCCTCGATGAGTTGCCGCAGTTCATCAACGTGCTGAAGGGCGAGATGTCGGTGGTGGGGCCGCGGCCGCATGCGGTCGAGCACGACGAGTATTACAAGCATCTCGTGCAGGACTATATGTACCGGTATCGGATCAAGCCGGGGATCACCGGATGGGCGCAGGTCAACGGGTATCGGGGGGAGACGGAACGCGTGGAGAAGATGGCGGCGCGCGTGATGTTCGATATTCACTATATCCAGCACTGGACGATGGGGCTGGATCTGAAGATCGTCTGGCTGACGGTCTTGAAGGGATTTGTGGGCAGCAACGCGTATTGATGCCATGCCGCCCGCGTGCACCGGCGCCGTTATTCGCGCACGATGCGCGCCGGCACTCCCACCGCAGTCGCACCGGCCGGCACGTCTACCATCACCACCGCATTCGCGCCGATGCGCGCGCCGCGGCCAATCGTTACCGGTCCCAGTATGCAAGCGCCGGCGCCGATCAACACGTCATCTTCGATGACGGGCGCACCGGGCCGCCCGCCGCGTCCGCCAATCACGACATTCGGCGCGACGATCACATTGCTGCCGATCGCGGCGTGCCGATGTACGACAATCCCGAGCCCCTGATAACCGAACGTCACGTTGCGCCCGACCTCGACCGACGGCGGCAGCGAAACGGAAAAGAGCATCCGGTTGAGCACCTTGAGCAGCCACGGCAAGCAAGGCACACGAAGCCGGTACAACAAACGGGACAAGCGAAAGACGTAGATCATAGGTCACTCACGAATTCACGACGAACGGCAGGATAGCGATTTCAGATGATCGAAGATCCTGATCGCGATAAGGAACAGCAGAAAGAATACGAAGTTGACGTCCCAGTAGCCCGAGTGAATCGACATCAGCACGAGGGTCAGCAGATAGCAGAAGCCAAAACGCGCCAGCACCCCGCAGCGCAACGCGTACGCGTGAAGCCGCGCGACGCCGAATGCAATACCGAAGAAACCGGCGAACACGCCGACATAACCGAAGTCGACGAAGAGCGCGCCTTGCAGCGTCGGCGTAATGCTCATCGGGCGCCCGGCAATCCACCGCGCGCCGACCAGATCGCCGACGATATTGCGTGCACCCCAATGCTTGCCCGGCAAAAACGTTTCGAAGTTACTGAGCAGCAGGCCGCCATACAGATGGTCGTGCATCGAACTGCCCAGCGTGGCAATCGTGTTCTGACTCGCATCGAACATCGACAGCGCAGGCACGAACGGCAACAGATAGCGGTGCTCGCCGACAAATCGGAAATCGATATTGGTGAAAAAGCGTTCGACGTCGTAGCTTTGCGCCACGCGAAAAAAAGCCATCGTCGCGGCAAAGCCGAGCAACGCGCATGCGGCGACCAGGCTCAATATCGCGGCCTTGCGCCCCGACACCCTGAAAATCGCGTAATACACATAGCAAACCGTGACGAACGCGAGCACAGGCGAACGGTAACCGAGCAGAAGAATGCCCGCGATGTAGACGACTGGCTGCACGAGATCGACCTTGCGTGCGCTTTCGATGTCCGAGATCGTGCGAATCATGAGCCAGAAGCCGTATAGCGGCGCAAGGTTCGAGACGAGCGCGGAATTGCCGAATCGCGATTCGCCCATGAACAGAGGAATACCGCGATTCGCGAGAATTTCGAACACCACGCAGCCCGCAAACAGCGCGAAGAATACGCAGGTCAGCTGCTTCGACGTGCGAGGCTGCAACGGTCTCGCACGCAAGACCGCGCGTCCCGACGAAGCGATGCCCGACACGGCATACCCGAGCACGAGCCCCAGCAATCCGATGCCGAACAGATCCCAGCACAGGCTCTTGTCGTATGCATCCTTGATCGACCACGGCATGTCGATCAGCCCCGGCAGGTTGTACGCGATATAGACGCACAGCACGAGCGTCCACGGGTTCATATGCCGCAACGCCAGGCGGCGTGTCGGGTTCGCGGACGCCTTCAGCCAACGTTCCATCTGCCCTGCTCCGCTTATCCGCGCCGCGTAGCGAGCCACGCCCTGCCGAGCATCAGCGCAAAACGGCTGTTCGTGCCGAGGTAGCGACGCCACATCCGACGTGGCTCCTGCATGACACGAAACAGCCACTCGAGGCCGCAACGCTGCATCCAGCGCGGCGCGCGCCTGACTTTTCCCGCGATCACATCGAACGTGCCCCCGACACCCATCACGAAATCGACGCCCAGTTCGTTCTTCCAGCGGTTGATAAAGTTTTCCTTCTTCGGCGAGGTGATCGCCACGAATAGAAGGCGCGCACGCGATGCGCGGATCGCTTGCACCACGGCCTCTTCGTCGTCCCAGAAGTAGCCGTGGTGATGACCCGCGATATCGAGTCGCGCGTGACGCCCGATGCAAGCCTGCGCCGCGCGCTCGACGACGCTCCCCGTGCCGCCGAGCAGAAACACCGGATAGCCGCGCGTTGCCGCATGCGCGAGCAGCCGGTCGAACAGATCGACGCCCGCAACGCGTTCGGGCACGTCGTGTCCAAGCAGCCGCGCGCCCCATACGACGCCCATTCCGTCGATATTGACGATGTCGCAGGCACGCACCGACTCCGCGAGCCGTGCATCGTTTTGCATATGCACCAGCTTTGCGACGTTGACGACGACATGCTGCGTAAACTGCCTCGCGGCAATACGCTGCCCGATCCATTCGACGGCTTCGTCCATCGTCGCGGCGTCCATCGGGCAGCCGAAGAGTTCGATACGTTTCATAAACAATGACGGCAAGATCGACGATGCCTTTCGAGCAGTTCGAGCGGCTCGTCACAAAGCAATGAGATGCGGCCCGATCAGCGCCGCGTGACGGAGACGGAGACGGATAGCGGGCCGTATAAGACAGTGCTCGTATCGACGTCGGAGGGCGCCATGTCCCACTTTGGTTTGTAGAGGCCGAGTTTCAGATAGGCATCGTCGACGCCCGGATACGCATTTGCCGCACCGCGCGCCGCAAACACCTGCACGCCGTCCTTATAGAGTTCGGTGAGCGCATGTTGTCCCGTTTCGTCCGGCACGTAATGGATGGCCCAATGCACCCAGCGCCCGCGGTCCGCGCTTGCGCAGCACAGCCACTTACCCGCGGAGACCGTGTCGTGCTTCGCGCCGCCATGCACCGATAGTGCGTAGCGCTCGCCGAGCAGCGCGAGGGCAAGGGTCGGTGCGCCGGTCCATTTGCCCTGGTTGACCTGCGCGATGATCATCAGTTGACGCGAATCGAAGGAAAAGTTCGCCGGCAGCCATGTGCTCCAGCGAATCAGGTAGTCGCGGTTCTGCTGGAAGCGCACGGGCGCCGGAAACAGCAGTTCCGCGCGCGGCACGCCATTCGCGACGCCTGCATAGCGCTCGCCGCGATCGATATGTGCGCGCAGCACCTTGCGTGCAGCATTCGCGGAACGGGCCGCATCGGCAGGATCGCTAACGAGCTCGATGCCGCTCGGGTTTGCCTGGACACCGGCTCGCGGGTCGAGGCCGCGCTGCCAGTCGATTTCATACAGCGTCGTGTATACGGTCGAGTCCAAGCGTGCCGGCACATCGATCTCCGCTGTGCGAGCAGGCGCGCACGTCGCCAAAGCGGCCGTCATGCTCACCACACATGCAACCACGCGCAGGCACCAGCGGCTCTTCGTCACGATTTATCTCGCTCGGTGCGCGAGATTGCGCTTACCGTTCGATAGCAATCGATGTAGCGCTCGACAACGGCTGCGCACGAATAGTGCTGTTGCGCACGCGCGAACGCCGCACGCCCCATCGATACGGCTTTGTCCGCATCGCCCATCAGCAGCCTCAGGCACAACGCGAGCGCGTGCGGGTCGGACGGCTCGACAAGAAAGCCGGACACGCCATCTTCGATGAGATCGAGAAAGCCGCCGACGCGCGTGCCGATAACCGGCACCGACGAAAACATCGCCTCGAGCGTCGCAATGCCGAACGCTTCGTAGTGGCTCGGCATGCAGAACGCGCGTGCGCCACGATAGAACGCGAGCTTCTCATCGCCTTCGAGCCAGCCGACGAACCGCACCCGGTCGTCGATCCGATAGTCGCGTGCGAGCCGTTCCCAGCGCGCGATGTCGCCACCGCCGGCGAAGCACACGGGCACGTAGTAGCCGTCGCCGGCAAGCAGCGCGATCGCGGTCAGCAGGTCGTCGATGCCCTTCTGTTCGGTCAGCCGGCCGGCAAAGGCGATATAGGGCTGCGACAGCGCGGCATCCTGCATCTCGCGGCGGGCCATATGCTCGTGAGCCGCCGTCTCCGCGTCGTGCGCGGAATTGCCGATCACGCGCAGCGTGCGACGCGCCGCACCGAGCCGCCGCATTTCGTCGGCAATCGGACTGGACACCGCCACGGACGCGTTCGCATTGCGCAGAAACCATGCGATGGCCTTGCGAGTGATCGGGCCGGACTGCATCGCGAACGGCAGAAAGTTGCCAGCATGCAAATGGAAAATCGTCTTCTTGCCGCGCAGCTTCGCAAGCGTCCACAGCATCAGCTTGCGATAGAACGATCCGTGTACGGACACGTGAAAATGAACGATGTCGGCATGCGGCAACGCACCGAACGTGAAGCTCGGCAAATCGACGAATACAAACGCGGCAAGCGCTGCGAAACGCTTGAAGCCGCGCGTTTCGAAGAATGACAGTCCCACCGCCGCATTCGCGAAACGCGCGCGCTGCGAACCGAGTTCGGCGAGCACGGACGCGATGCCGCCGCGTTGCCCCCGGCCAGGGCCGACATGCAGCACGCGTATCGGGCGCCGCGCGCTTCTTACGGGGGCGACGTGCATCGGTGCATTCATCGATGTCTCCACCAGCCGGTCAGATACACGCGACGCTGGCTGTCGGCGAAAATCGACCATAGATAAAGCGCAAGCAGCACGGCTTGTGCGAGCAGAAACGCAACGGCCGCGCCTTGCGCGCCGTGACGCGGCACGAGCGCAAAGGCGACCGCCACATTGAGCAGGCCCGTGGCGAGAATCAGGCGCGACCGGCTACGGCCCGCCCCGAACGGCAACAGCACCTGAAGTCCCAGGAAATAAGCGAGATTGCCGAACACCATCGACCCGCACAACAAGGCGAGAACCGGAGCCGCGCCGCTGAATTCGCCGCCAAGCACGAAATGCGCGAGCGGCTCGGCCCAGCCGATAAACAACGCGGCGCACACAGCCGAGATGGCCAACGTTATGACCGCACCGAGCACGGTCAGCCGGGCGGCCGATGCGCGATCGCACGCGAACAATGCAGCGATGCGCGGATAGAGCACGGCGCATAGCTGCGCGGGAGCGAGATTGCCGACCGTGCGCAATTTTTCTGCTGCCGCATAGAGGCCAGCCTGATACACGCCGGCCGAACACTTCAGCAGAATCGTGTTGGCCGCACCGAACAGGCTTACCGATGCGTTCGCAACGAACGCGTCGGCCGCTTCGGCAATTTGCCGGCGGACCGCGCCCCACGACGACTGCGGCGCGCGCAGCACACCGAAGCGCCATGCGATCACGACCGACAGCAGCGCGGCCACTACGGGCCCGGCTGCCTGGATCGCCGCGGCAAGCGCCACGTCCTGCGGTCCATGGACGAGCCAGAAAGTCAGGGGCAACGTGACGCCGCGATTGATCGCCACCATCGCCGCGATCAGACCGAAGCGCTCGGTTCCCTGGAAAAACCAGTAGAGCGTGAATACATTGCCGAAGACGCCGAGCCACGACAGCAGAATCACGTCACGAGAACTCGGATCGTGCGGCGTGAACGCAAACAGCAGAGCCAGCGCGGCGAACGACACGAGGCATAAGCACGCCTTCGCCGCCGTCACGGACCAGATCAGTTCATTGAGGGCGGCTGCGCGCCCGGCCCGTTCGACGACCGCTTTCGGGCCGGTCAGCCCGAAGCCCCATTCCGTCAGCAACGTGCCGTACGCCGCGAGCGCCATGCCGTATGCCAGTACGCCGAACTTCTCGGGGCCGAGCATGCGCGTCAAATACGGAAATGTCGCAAACGACGCGAGGTAGTTCACCGCGAACGACACGATCATGATCGCGACGTTGCGGCTCACCCGCGCGCCGGAATGCGCAGCGGCCTTCCCGGCGCGCCCTGCGCTGCGCGTTGCGTCACTCATGCGAGAGCAACCCGCGCGTATCGATCACGACTTTCGCCTGCAGGCGCACCGGATCGATCCGCTTGAACGGCGTGTGATCGACGAGAATCACGATCACGTCGGCCACCGCGATTGCATCGTGCAGCGCCCACAATTCGGCCTTGCCGACGAGCGACGGCGGCAGCACCGCGACGTTGGGCTCGACAGCCAGCACGCGCCCGATACCGCGTTCCGAAAGTGCGCGCACGATGCCAAGCGCAGGGCTTTCGCGCAGATCGTCGATATCGGCCTTGAACGCAAGCCCGAGGCACGCAATGACGGGCTCCTTGAAGCGCGTGGTCGCGCGCTCGATGCGGTCGAGCACATGGTGTGGCTTGTCGTCGTTCACGATTCGCGCCGTGCGGATCAGGCGCGCCGTGTCCGGCGCCGAATCGACGATGAACCACGGATCGACGGCAATGCAGTGGCCGCCTACGCCGGGCCCCGGCTGCAGGATATTCACGCGCGGATGCCGGTTCGCGAGACGAATCAGCTCCCACACGTTGATATCGAGCTGTTCGCAAATCAGCGAGAGCTCATTGGCAAATGCGATATTCACGTCGCGAAACGCGTTCTCGGTCAGCTTGCACATCTCGGCCGTACGCGCATCGGTCAGGATACAGTTGCCGGTCACGAAGATCTGGTAGAGCGCGCGCGCCGCTTCGCCGCAACGCCGCGTCATCCCGCCGATCACGCGGTCGTTTTCGACGAGTTCGCGAATCACATGGCCCGGCAGCACGCGCTCCGGACAATGCGCGACGCGAATGTCGGACGCTTCGCCGGCTTGCTGCGGAAAACTGAGGTCCGGCCGCATCTCGGCCATCCAGCGTGCGACGAGCTCCGTCGCGCCGACCGGCGACGTCGATTCGAGCACGACGAGATCGCCCTTCTTCAGGACCGGCGCGATCGCACGGCTCGCCGCTTCGATATACGCGAGATCGGGCTTATGCCCTTCGGCGAACGGCGTCGGCACCGCGATCAGAAACGCGTCGGCCGGCTCCGGTGCGATCGTCGCACGCAGGAATCCCTGCGACACAACCGCATGCACGAGCATGTCGAGTTCGGGCTCGACGATATGAATCGCGCCGCGGTTGATCGTATCGACCGCGTGCTGGCTCACATCGACGCCGATCACGCGTTTGCGTCTCGCCGCAAATGCAGCGGCCGTCGGCAAACCAATGTAGCCGAGTCCTACTACGGAAATTGTTTCGAATTCCATAATATACCTTTCGTGTTTGACCTTCCTGATTGGACATGACGGCCGGCGCAAGCGTTGAACGTATGCGAGCGGTGAGCGGTTACACCGTGCATAGGCTGGCATCCCGTCGCCAGACGGCCTGCAGCGCATCGACAATGCGAGCCGCGGCGTGCCCGTCGCCATACGGGTTCGCGATGCGCGCCATCGCCGCACATGCGCGCGGATCGTCGAGCAGCGCAAGCGTGCCCGCGACGATCGCCGCTTCGTCGGTACCGACGAGCTTGACGACGCCGGCGTCGACCGCTTCCTGGCGCTCCGTCGTATCGCGCATCACGAGCACCGGCTTGCCGAGCGACGGCGCTTCTTCCTGCACGCCACCCGAATCGGTCAGGATCAGCTCCGCGCGATCCATCAGCCGGACGAACGGCAGGTACTGCAGCGGTTCGATCAGGTGCACGTTCGCCATCCCGCCGAGCAGACGGCTCACCGGTTCGCGAACCGCGGGGTTCAGATGAACCGGGTACACGATGTCGACGTCGGGCCGTGCACGCGCGATGCGCGCGAGCGCCGCGCAAATGCGCTCGAAGCCCGCGCCGAAGCTCTCGCGCCGGTGTCCCGTGACGACGAGCGTGCGCCGGCCAGGCGCGAGGCACGGCAGATCCGCGTCGGCGGCAGCGGCAATCCCGGGCTCGCGCGCAAGCAGCGCGCGCACCTCGAGCAGCGCATCGATCACGGTATTGCCGGTCACGACGATGCGCGCATCGTCTATGCCCTCCGCGAGCAGGTTTTGCCGCGCCCGTTCGGTCGGCGCGAAATGCAGCGCCGCGAGCGCGCCGGTCAGCTTGCGGTTCGCTTCCTCGGGCCATGGCGACAGCAGGTCTCCGGTACGCAGCCCCGCTTCGACGTGCCCGACCGGCACACGCTGATAGAACGACGCCAGCGAGGACGCGAGCGTCGTCGTCGTATCGCCGTGCACGAGTACGAGGTCCGGACGGCAGTCGCGAATCACGTCGCGCATGCCATGCATGATCGACGCAGTGACGTCGTACAGATCCTGGCCGCGTTTCATCACATTCAGGTCGAAGTGCGTGCGAATGCGGAATAGTTCGAGTACCTGATCGAGCATCTCGCGATGCTGTCCAGTCACGCAAACGAAGCAGTCGACGCCGTCCGTCCCCGCAAGCCGCCTGACGAGCGGCGCCATCTTGATCGCTTCGGGCCGCGTGCCGAAGGCCAGCAACACTCTCTTGTTCATATCCGCTCCACCGCGCAATTCAAGGCGCGTTGCACTGCGCTGTTCACCTGCATCGACAATCCGTTCATTGCGTCACGCTCTCGTACGGCGAAAAGCCGCCATAGGTGCTCGCGCGTTGCGGCACATCGCAGAGCACGATGCCGCTGACCGCAACGCCCGCGCTGCCGAGCAGACGCATCGTGTGGCGCAACTCCGCGCCGGAATGACGGCCGTGCCGCATCGCAAGCAACGTGGTGCCCGCGTGCTTGCCGATCAGCATTGAATCGGTCACGGCGAGCACCGGCGGCGTATCGACGATCACGACGTCGTACGCGCGAGAAAACTGTTCGATCGCCTCGGTAAAGCGTTCGCCCATCAGAAGCTCGGCCGGCGTCGCCGTGCTCGTGCCCCGCGACAGCACGTCGAGCCCGGGCAGCACGCCGCGCTGAACCACGCTGCCGGGCGCAGCGCCGCCAAGAAGGTCGGCGAGACCCGGCACGCGCGCGACATCGACATACGATTCGATACTGCCGCGCCGCAGATCCGCATCGATCAGCAGAACGTGCTTGCCCGCCGCGGCGAGCACCGCGGCCAGGTTCACCGACAGGAACGACTTGCCCACGCCGGGCCGTGGGCCAGTGACCATCACGACGTTGTTGATCGCATCGGCGCCCATGCGGAACTGCAGCGCGGTGCGCAGGCTGCGCACGCCTTCGACTGCGACGTCTTGCGGCGCACTGACCGCAAGCACCGCCGACGCGCCGCGCGTGCCGCGGCGCATGCGCTGCAATTTGGCCTGGCGCGTACTGTGCGAAATCGATGCATAGACCGGTACGCCCGACGCCTGCTCGATATCGAACGTATGCTCGAGCCCCCGCGTGAGCGAACGGCGCACGAACGCCGCGCTCACGCCGAGTACGAGACCGATGAGCGCCGCCGCGCCGATCACGAGCGCCTTGCGCGGCTTGACCGGCTTTTCCGCGGTCACGGCATAGTCGACGATGCGTGCGTTGCCCTGCTGCCCCGCACGCAGCACGCGCAGTTGCTGCGCGCTGTCCATCAGCTTCGTGTACAGCTGCGTGTTCACTTCGACATCGCGCTGCAGGCCGAGCGCAACCTGCTGCGTGTCGGGCAGCTTCTTCACCTGCTGCTCGAGCCGGTCCTGCTCGCGGCGCAAACCCGCGAGCTGCGCGTCGATCGCAGCGAGCGACGGATGGCCGGGCGCGAAGCGCGGCGCCAGTTCGTCGCGCTGCTGCTCGAGCGCAAGCATCTTTTCCTTGCCATCGACAATCGCGCGCAGCAGCAGACGCGTTTCTTCGGCGAGATCGACGGTGCCGTGCTGATTGCGGAATGCGTTGTAACGCTGCTCGGCGCGGTCGAGATCCGCGCGCAGGCGCGGCAACTGAAGATCGAGGAAATCGAGCATCTGTTGCGCCTGGCCCGACTTCAGATCGACGTTGCGCTGCACGTAACGCTGCGCGATCGTGTTGACGGTCTGCGCAGTGCGCTCGCTGTTCTTGCCTTCGAGCACGATCGAAATCACGCCGGACTGCCGCGCTTTCTCCTTGACGTCGAGCGCGGCTTGCAGCGCTTCGGTAGTCAGTTGCCGCGAGGCACGCGCGAGCGTGAACTCGGTACCTTCGCGCGCGACGAAGCTTTCCACGTAAAGGCGCAGCGGCCCGTCCTTCGTCTGTCCATCGACGCTGAGCCCGGTCTCGCCTTTCGCCACGACGAGACCATCCGGGTCGATCAGCGAGAACGTGCGGCCGGCACCCACGCGCAGCGTAAAGCGCTGGTCGTAGAGGCGCGGCGGCACGTCGAACTGCGTGACGTTCAGCACTTCGCCGCCCCACGCGAAACGCGCGAGACCGAACACGGGCGTGCCGGACTGGCCCGGCGTCGCACGGCGCGCAAGCCACGCGCCGACGATCGGGACATAGCGCGGCTGCACATCGATATCCAGATGCAGCATGCGCACCGCGTAGTCGACCACCTGCCGCGAGCGGATCAGCTCGATCTCGGCTTCGGTCGTCGCCTTGCCGTCGAACAGCGCGGCGAGATCGCCAAGCTTGTCGTTGACGAGACTCGTGCTGTCGTCGACCTGCACGATCGCGTCGGCGCGATACTTCGGTGTGGCGATCAACGCGTAGGCGACGCCGAGCAGCAGCGTCAGCGCCGTGATCAACGCGATCAGCAAGGCGTTCTCGCGAACCACCGCCGCGACCATCGACAGATCGACTTCATCGGGCGCGCTGTGCGCGTCCGAAACGTAATGAGTTTGCGTAGGCATCGAATCAGCGGCACAGTTGGCCGATGGCGGGTTGCCAGTCGGTGAGCCCTTGCTCGATCTGTGCGATCGCCAGCTCGAAGATGAATGGATCGCGCCGGTACGGGTCGACGACATCGAAGCCGCCTGCGTCGCCGAGGCGATAGACCTTGCCTTGCGCGTGCGGCCACGCTTCGAGCAACGCGTCGCGCTGCTCGCGCGTCATGGTCAGGATCAGTTCCGCATCGCGCACATGCGGTTCAGCGAGCGGCGTAGCCGCGTGCGTCGAAAGATCGAGGCCGCGCCTGCCCATCAGCCGCACGGCGAGCGCGTCGGCGCCGCGGCCATCCGATGCATACAAACCAGCCGATGCGACCGCAACGCCGGGCATGCGGCTCGCGAGCAGCACCTGCGCGACCGGGCTGCGGCACACGTTCGCGGTGCACACCATCAGAACGCCGCTCATTTGCCCACCACCGCAGCCGTGAGGCCTGTGTTGATCATCGGCAGCAACTGGTTCAGCACACGGCTAAAGCGCGCAAGACCCGTCGCATCGACATAGACGACGTCCTTCGGCTGCAGTTCGAACTGGTTGGCGAGCAGCATCGCGACCGGCGATCGCGCATCGAGGTGATAGACGCTCGGCGTGCCCGACAGCGCACCGCGGATCACATACATTTGTGCCGCGTCGGCGCTCGTCTGGTTCAGGCTGCCGGCCTGCGAGACCGCATCGCTCAACGTGAGCCGGCCGTTTCGCATCGGCACTGCCGTCGCCGGATGGTTGATTTCGCCCATCACGTAGACGCCGTTTTCGTCGCGAGAGACGACGCGCAGCATGTCACCCGCCTTCAGCACGATCCTGGCCGGATTCTTCTGCTGCTCGAAAAGCTGCGACAGATTCACCGTGTACGAGCGGCCGTCGCGCACGAGCACCATGCGGCTCTGATCCGCATTCGCCGTGAAGCCGCCTGCGCGGCCGACCGCTTCATAAAGCGTCATCGGAATGTCGTTGATCGGCTGCGCGCCCGGCGCATGCACTTCGCCGTCGATATAGATCTGCGCCGAGCGAAACGACGCAACGCGCACCGTGACCTGCGGATTGCGGAATACGTTGGCAAGGCGCCGCGCGAGCAGGTCGCGCGCTTCGTCGGCCTTCAATCCGGCGACCCGCACGCTGCCTGCATACGGAAACTGGATGCAGCCGGAGTCGTCGACGACGAAACCCGCAGGCGCATCGGCCGCACGCACCTGCGTCTGGGTCTGCGAGCCCTGCGCGGCCGCCAGTTCGGGGTGATCCCATACCGTGATTTGCAGCACATCGCCGACGCCGAGCGTGTACGGACGGCCGGCAGAAAACAGATCGGGGGCACTCTCGCCCGCGGCGCCGTCTCGCATCTGCGCGAGCAGCGCGGCATCGATTTCGCGAATCGGCACGCCGCTCGCACTGCCGGCATCGGCGCGCGTCGCCGCAGCAGTCGATCCATTCGGCACAGCGCCGTTCGACGAAGTGGAGGCATCGCGCGCCATGCGCATGCCGGGTGCGACGCTGCACGCGCACAGCACGAGCGCGGCGGCTGCCAGCGTCACTGCCGTCGTTGCGCGGCGGCCCGGGGCCGTTGCGCGCGCACGTTTCGATATCCTGCACAACATGAAAATAATCAGCGGCTTTTCGCGGCTTGCGTGTCCGTCGTATCGACGCATACCGGCGCATCGGCACCGGCAACACACAGCGGAAAAACTGAGAACCTCGATTTTGAAGAGCCGCCCATCGTAGAAGCGCTCGGCGTACGAGTTCGGCCAAACTCCAAACCGTTTTCGCCAGACGCTCATCTCTTTTTTGTCAGGGATGTCGATCGTCACGCGCGCTGCATCGACGCACGATCGCGGTGCACCCCATGTAACGCCCCGAAACACTTTCGAACAATCGAACGCGCGCGAAACAGGAACCCGCGATATCGGCCTGCAGTCTCTCTGTGGGCCGCCGATCGACCGTACACCATGCCAAAACCCACCCCTCGCCTTATCGAACTCGACTTCTTCCGCGGACTCGTTCTGCTTGTCATCGTCGTCGATCACATCGGCGGCAGCATCGTCTCGCGCTTCACGCTGCATGCGTATGCGCTATGCGACGCCGCCGAGGTGTTCGTCTTTCTCGGCGGCTTCGCAACGGCGACCGCGTACCGCTCGCTTGCCGAGCGGCACACCGAAGCAGTCGCGCGGCAACGCTTCCTGCGGCGCGCGCTCGAGTTGTATCGCGCATTTCTGATCACTGCGGTGCTGATGCTCGTCGTCACGGCCGTGCTCAGCGCGCTGCGCATCGATGCGCCCAATCTCGCGATGACCGATCTCGACGACCTGCTCGATACGCCCGCCTCCGTGCTCGGCGATCTTCTTCTGTTCCGGCGCCAGCCGTATCTTGCGTCGGTGCTGCCGATGTATGCATTGTTTGCGCTGTCCGTGCCGGCCGTGCTGCCGCTCGCGCGCAGCAAGCCGTGGCTGCTGCTCGCGGGCAGCATCGCGCTGTGGGCGATCGCGCCGACCGTCGCCCGCGTGCTGCCGATCGCCGAGGGTGCGCAATGGGACTTCAACCCGTTCGCATGGCAATTGATGTTCGTGCTCGGCGTGCTGGTGCGTTGCCAGCCCGTCTATGAACGTGTCACCTCGCATCGCGACGGCTGGCTCGTCACCGCGCTCGCCATTACGATCGTCGCGGTGGGCGCGTATTACAAGCTGTTCATCGAGACCGCCCCGATGGACGGCAGCCTCAAACAGAATCTGTCGTGGTTGCGCGTATCGAACTTTCTCGCGATCGCGTGGCTCGCCGCGCATATGATTCGTGCAGGCTGGACGAAAAAGCTCGCGGAGCGGCTGCCGTGGATCGGCCAGATCGGACGCAAAGGGCTGCTATGCTTCGTCGCGGGCACCGTGATCTCCCTCGTCGTCGATTCGCTGTTGTACAAGGCAACCGAGGGTTATCTGAACGTGCCGCTCGGCCTCATGGCAGACGGAGTCGCAATCGGTGCGCTGCTTGCGGTGGCGAAAGTTTCGGCACCCATTTCGCGGGTCTTCGCACCGAAGCTCGGCAACCCGTCGTCGAGCTAGCACGAACCCGTTTGCTTTCGCCCGCACCGTCTTTATCGCTCATGCGCAGAACGTTTCGACGTCCACTTCGACCATCCATCGGATTGCTGTGCAGTTTCGTCACGCTCGCCCTGACGGCGAACGCCGCTGCCGCGGTCGACACTCGCGTCGACGCAGCAGCTACTCCGACCGGCCCATCGGCGCCGGTCGCCGCGGGTATGCGAGCCGCAGGGGCGAGCACGGTACAAAGCCACACGTTCCGTTCGACCGCGCTGCAGCGCGACTGGTCATACGTGGTCTACCTGCCGCCCGGGTATCGCGCCGACGGTCCGCCCGACGGTCCGCGCTACCCGGTGCTCTATCTGCTGCACGGCAACGACGACGACGCACATCGCTGGATTACCGAAGGCCATCTGCAAACGGCCGCCGACGCGCTGATCGCGCGCTCGGAGATCCCGCCGGTCGTGATCGTGATGCCGCAAGGCGGCACCGACTGGTACGTCGATCGCAAGGAGAAGATCGAAACCGCGTTCTTCGGCGAACTACTGCCGCATGTCGAATCGCACTACGCGGTCACGAACGATCGCAAAGGCCGCGCGATCGGCGGCGTATCGATGGGCGGCTTCGGTGCGTTGCGCTACGCGATGCTCGAGCCCGATCGCTTTTGCGGCGTGCTGCTGCTAAGCCCGGCCATTTATTCGGGCGAGCCGCCGCCGCAATCGGCCGCGCGCCGCGTCCACGTGTTCGGCGAGCAGCGCTTCGATGCCGATATCTGGCATGCGCTGAACTACCCGGCGCTCTGGCCGCGTTACATGAGCCAGCCCTACCGGCTGCCGATGTTTATCGCCGCCGGCGACCACGACGTCGTGATCGAGGCCGAAGCGTCGCTGCTGTACACGCATCTGCGCGAAGCGGGCAATCCGGCCGCGCTGCGGATCATCGGCGGCGGACACGATTGGGACACCTGGTCCGCCCTGCTGCCCGCCGCCCTCAAATATGGTTTGTCCTGCATCAGGTCGTCGTGATGCATGACGCGCGCCGCCGCACCACGCCGGCACCGCTCGTGCAAGCGTAAGCGGCGGCGGCACGAAACGCCTGATCGGAGCCTATCGGACAAAGTCGGTCCACAGCACCATCAACACCGTCATCAGGGCGGGCCCGATAAAAACGCCGAGCAGCCCGAACGTTTCCGCGCCGCCCAGTATCCCGAACAGCACGAGCAAAAATGGCAGCCGCGTCGAGCTGCCGATCAGCACGGGCCGCACGAAGTGCTCGGCGATAAACACGACCACGAAGCCGAACACGACGACGCCGATCGCGCCGGCCGTGCCGCCTTGCAGGAAAAGCCACAGGCCCGCGCAGCAAAATACGACCGGCGCGCAAAACGGCAGCATCGCGGCGATCGCGGTGACGACACCGAGCAGCGTCGCGTGTGCGACGCCCGTGACCGCATAGGCGATGCCGAGCAGCACGCCTTCTCCGATGCCGACCACGACCAGCCCCGACACCGTGCCGCGCACGGCGCCCGCCATCCGCTCGGCAAGCTGCGCGCTTTCGTTGCCGAACGCGCGGCGCATGCCTTTCAGCACCGCGCCCGAAAGGCTCGGGCCCGCCTGAAAAATGACGAACAGCGTAACGAGCGTGAAGCCGAACACCATGAGCGCGTGCGCGGCCCGTGCACCAAAATGGCGGCCGAACGTGACGACTGCGTTGCCGTGCAGCCCTTTCATCGCCGGCGAGGCTTTCAACGGCTGTCCTAAGTTCGCGTTCCACCAGTTCATGACCTGCTCGGAGCCGAACGGCAGATGGGATACGAAGTCCGGCATCGGGATACCGTTCTGCTCGACGTAGTGCAGCCAGACGGTCACGTCATGCGCCTCCGCGGCCGCCTGCGCGATGCCGACGGCGGCCGGCAGCACGAAAAGCAGCGCGACGAGAACCGTCAGCAGTGTCGCGATGACCGTCGTGCGGCCATTGAACGCGGCCTGCCGCTCGATCCGGCGAAACAGCGGCCACAGCGAGGTTGCAATTACGCAGGCCCAGGCGACGGCGGGGATGAAATCCCGCACCACCCATAACGCCAGTAACACGAGCGCGGTATAGAGCGCCGCCGAAGCGACCCGCTGCATCCTGCGGCGGCTATCCATATCGGCGCCGGCCGTTACGCGCGGCGGGGGGCCCGGAGGAACAGCGGGTGGGCGTGGAATCATATGGCCTCTTCATGTGTTATTGGGGGGCGAGGATTGTTCGCCGTGCGCGCGAGAAGCGCGGCGCGTGTCGCACAGACCTCCGGTCTGCACATCTTAAAGGACGGGGACATCCCCGGCCCGTCGGCCTGTGCAGGCCGTGCACGGGGTACAAAAGCTTGTTGCGGGAATGCGATCGGCCGGGCGCCGCACGTCGGAAAGGCCGGTCTCGCCGTACTTCAAAAGCTTTCATCCCAATTATTTCGGATCAGGCAACAGTGTTTCAACGCCCGCACAATGGCGCTGCCGCGCCGACGGGACTACATTCGGGCACACCCGAATTTACGGAGCCGACCATGACGACGTTAGAGTGCGTACCACTGCTCGGTGCCAACGGCTTGCGCATCGAGATTCTCGAGCGCTCCGAAAACACGCTGGTAATCCGCTGGGTCGAACCCGGTAAATGCCACTATGGGGAACAGCGTTGGCGCCGCCGCTCGGCACACACTTCAGGCACGTGCGCGGTATCGCGCCGCAAGATCCGGCGCGGCGACGCGGTGTTCAAGCCGGCCGAAAGGCCCGCACCGCTGAACGCGGCCGCCATGATCGCAGCGGATATCCTCGCCAACCTGATCAACGGCATCTAGACCGCAAGCATGTAGCACGCTTTACAACGGATCTTTGCCGCCGGTACGGCAACGTTATCGCGTGCGAAGACGCGCAGCGCGGTTGCCGCTTTTGGCGAACGCGTTCTCACGCTTTGACGTGCAGCGCCGGCGCTCGATCGCTTCCGGCCAGCCGTATCCGGTTATCCCGAGCGTGGCACGCGCTTGACCGCGGCGATCATTCGCGCGCCTCGTTCCAGCGCAACATGTGAGCTACCACAGTTACGAGTCGCCGATGCGCTCGATCAGGCGAATGCTGCCATTTCGCTCGCTTCGCCCACTGTCCCCATCGCTCGCTTACTCACTCGACACCGCGTCGACACCGCGTCGACACCGCCTCGGCGCCGCTTCAGCGCCCTGCGTTGATCCGTCCGTGCAGCGACGTTTCCCCTCCTCGCAAGACCCGACTTTTCGCGCACGCCCCCGCCGGGCAAACGAATTGCGTACCGCACTGAATCGATTCGACCCGATGAACTAGAATGATCCCAGCACACCGGTATCAAATGGATTGCGGGGCCTCTTTCCGCAATTCGACAGGATCGCAGAACGAGTCGATCCGGTCCGCAAGGCGGCTGCGCGTACGTGGTGAAGACAAGCCCTGAGCAGTTCACGCTACACAAACCGGCAGGATGCGGGAGGGTACCTTGTTAAAACAATGGATACACAACACGCATAGCATTTCGCGGCTCGCGCTGACGAACTCCCGGCTTTCCGCAGCCGAATTGCTGTCCTGCGCACGCGCGAAAACGGGCCTGCACGATTTCGGCGCCGAGCCGATCGAGGACGCGCTGGACCAGTTGCAGACGGCAGTCTATGAGGAAGCGGACCTGAACCTGTTCGGTCGCGTCTCGACACACTGGGACAATCTGCGGCTACTCACGAATCTGCTCATTCTGCGCGACAGGGAGCTTGCCGATCCCGGCATTCTCGAGCGGCCGATCACGCAACCGGTGTTCGTGCTCGGCATGCCGCGCAGCGGTTCGTCGTTTCTCCACTCGCTGCTCGCCGAAGACGTCGCCAGCTTTGCGCCGCGCTGCTGGCAGGCCATCTACCCCTATCCGGACCATCCTGCCGCCGGGCGCCGCGCAGGCCCGCGCAAGGTGCAGCGCCAGTTCGATTTCTTCCATCGGCTCGCGCCCGATCTGCATAACGTCCACCCGTTCACCGCACTGACGCCGCAGGAATGCACGGAGTTCACCGCGCACAGTTTTCGCAGCCTGCGCTTCGAGACGATTTACCACGTGCCGTCGTACAAACGGTGGGTGCAACAGGCCGGCCACGTTCAGGGGTATCGCACGCACCGGCGCTTCCTGCAGCATCTGCAGGGGCCGCGCGCGACGCGCTGCGTGCTGAAGTGCCCCGACCACGTGTTCGCGATGGAAGCGCTGCGCGAGGTCTACCCCGACGCGCGCGTGATCTTCACGCATCGCGATCCGCTGAAGGTGCTGCCGTCGGTCGCGCGGCTAACGGAAGTGCTGCGCAAGCCGTTTGCGCGGCACATCGACCAGCATGCCATCGGCCAGCAGATCAGCTCCGACTGGGCAAACGGCGCACGACAGATCATCGCGGCCGACGCGCGCGGCCTATGGCCGGACAAGCATGTGTTTCACGTGCACTACAAGGCGCTCACGGCTGCGCCGCTCGACACGATACGGCAAATTTACGATCACTTCGAGCTCGAGTTCACGGCGGCATATCTCGATCGGCTGCAGGAGCAGATCGCACGCAAGCCGACCGGCGGCTACGGCAAGAACGTCTACCGCTTCGCCGACTTCGGACTGCGAGCCGAGGAAGAACGCGAACGCTATCGCGACTATATGGCGCACTTCGACGTGTCCGAGGAAGTCGCCATTCAGTGATCTGCCGGATGCGGGCTGCCGCCCATGCCGTTCCTCGCTGCCGCGGCGTTCACCTCCGGTGAGCGCGAACGCGTATCGCGTATCGCGTGGTGCAATCGGCTTGTGCGAACGGATAGTTCGCGGGCCATGCCCATTATCCGAACGTATAGTCCGTATACCGCGCCGCAAAGCCCGCGCTGCTTCGTTTGATCCAACGTATCGGCAAGCCTGACGCTCGTCGCACCAGAGGCGACGATCGTATCCCTTTACGCTTCCCCGCTCCAAAACTAAATTTCACCCATCGCAAGTGCGCAAGCGCGGTTGAGTAGAGCCGAAGCGCATTTCCGATGCTGGATCGAATCACGTTATGTGCTGGAAGCGCACCTCACGACCGGCTTCCGACCTCCAACTCACTCGTTAAGGAGTCCAACTAATGAACAAGCTCACTGTTGCCGCCATGCTCGCCGCTACCTTGCTCGCCGGTCCGATCGTGGCTCACGCGCAAACAACCGATCCGGTCACGCGCGCTGAAGTACGTGCCGATCTGGTTCGCGTCGAACAGGCGGGATACAACCCGTCGACCGGCGAAGACGTGCACTACCCGGCCGACATTCAGGCTGCCGATGCAAAGATCGGCGCCCAGCAGGACTCCTCGTACGGCGGCGTTGCGCAAGGCACGTCCGCAACGGGTTCCAGCATGCACCGGCACGCGCCGATGCATTCGAACTGTGTCGGCCCGGTCAGCTTCTGCAACATCTATTTCGGCAGCTGAGCGCGGCCGCGGCAGGTGGCGACAATGATCGAGGATGCGGCAAAGCATGCGCAACAGTAGGGCTCTGCATTGCAGCGCCCCGCTGTCTGCGTTAAGGTGGCTCTGATCGTGCCGTTGCGCACCGTGCGCAATGGCGCCTGGAGACTGCCCATGGCCGACACCGACAACGAAATCCGCCCGCTCGACCACGCCATCGCGCCCCAACAGTTTTCTCTCGACGTGCTGCTCGAAAAGTACGCGAAAGGCGACGAGCGCAATGCGGACGATGTTTACCGCCGCGTCGCGCGCGGCGTGGCGATGGCCGAACCCGAAGCATTGCGCGCGCAGATCGAAGAGCGTTTCGCCGACAACCTGCGGCACGGCGCGCTGGGCGCGGGCCGCATCATGAGCGCGGCCGGCACCGGCATCGCGGCGACGCTTATCAATTGCTTCGTGCAGCCGGTTGGCGACAGCATTCAGGGCGTCGACGAAGAAGGCCTGCCCGGCATTTATGTTGCGCTGCTGCAGGCGGCCGAAACGATGCGGCGCGGCGGCGGCGTCGGCTACAACTTCTCGGCGATCCGCCCGCGCGGCGCGCGCGTGCATACAACGAGTTCATCGGCCTCCGGCCCGTGCAGCTATATCGATGTGTTCGACGCCTCGTGCCGCACGGTCGAAAGCGCCGGCTCGCGGCGCGGCGCGCAAATGGCCGTGCTCGATTGCTCGCACCCGGATCTGCTCGATTTTATCGAAGCGAAGCATTCGAAGGGACGCTGGAACAACTTCAACGTATCCGTGGCCGTCACCGACGCATTCATGCAAGCCGTCGAAAACGACCTTCCGTGGCAGCTCGTGCATCGCGCGGAACCGTCGCCGTCGATGCGCGCATCGGGCGACATGCGCCAGCGCGCCGACGGCCTGTGGGTATATAGCGAGCATCGCGCGCGCGACATCTGGAACAGGATCATGCGCTCGACCTACGATGTCGCCGAGCCCGGCATCGTATTCATGTCGCGCATGAACGACGACAACAATCTGCGCGCGATCGAATCGATCCGCGCGACGAATCCGTGCGGCGAACAACCGCTGCCGTCGTACGGTTGCTGCAATCTCGGACCGCTCAATCTCACGCGCTTCGTCGCCGATCCGTTCGCGCAGATGCAAGGCCGCACGCCATCCTTCGACTGGGACGCGCTCGCCGCGCGCACGCGCACGCAGGTGCGCTTTCTCGACGACGTGCTCGACGTCACGCTGTGGCCGCTCGAGGAGCAATACGCCGAGTCGCGCGCAAAGCGCCGCATCGGCGTCGGCTTCACGGGCCTCGGCGACACGCTCGTCATGCTCGGCCTGCGTTACGACTCGGCCGAAGGCCGCGAATTCGCGGCGAAAGTCGCGCGCCTGATGCGCGACGAAGCGTATCGCGCATCGGTCGAACTCGCGCGCGAACGCGGTGCGTTTCCGCGCTTCGATGCCGCGCAGTATCTCGAGGTAGGCACGTTCGCATCGCGTCTGCCCGACGATGCGAAAGATGCGATCCGCAAGCACGGCATTCGCAACAGCCACCTGCTGTCGATCGCGCCGACCGGCACAGTCAGCCTTGCGTTCGCGGACAACGCGTCGAACGGCATCGAACCCGCGTTTTCCTGGACGTATACGCGAATGAAAGTGATGCCCGACGGCAGCCGCGCGTCGTTCGCGGTGGAAGACCACGCGTACCGGCTCTATCGCGAACTCGGCGGCGACGTCGAGCGCTTGCCCGGCTACTTCGTGAGCGCCCTCGACATGTCCGCGCGCGATCACCTCGACATGATGGCCGCAGTGCAGCCCTATATCGACACGTCGATTTCCAAAACCGTCAACGTGCCTGCCGATTACCCGTTCGAAGCATTCGAAAGCCTTTATTTCGACGCATGGAAAGGCGGCCTCAAGGGTCTCGCGACCTATCGGCCGAACGAAACGCTCGGCGCGGTGCTGTCGGTCGACACGCCGCAACCGGCCGATGCGATCGGCGAGACCGGCCTCGACCCGCTGCGAATCGCCATCGATCATCGGCCCAAGGGCGAAATGCCCGCGATCATCGAGAAAGTCGAATACCTGACGCAGGCGGGCAAGAAGTCACTGTACCTCGCGGTGTCGTTCATGGAAGTGACGGGACGCATCGGCGGTGCCGACGTGACGATCGAGCGGCCAATCGAATTCTTTATCCCGGCCGGCCAGCGCGACGAATCGCAGCAATGGATCACCGCGACCATGCGCTCGCTGTCGCTGGCCGCGCGCGGCGGCTTCGTCGCACGCAATCTGCAGGATCTGCGTAAGGTTTCATGGGACCGAGGCCAGGTGCGCCTCGGCGACGTGCAACGTGTCGACGGCACGCGCTCGCCGCGCTGGCACGACTCGGAAGTCGCGGCGCTCGCCTATGCGTTGCAGCAGATTCTGCACCGGCGCGGCTTCCTCGATGCCGAGGGCAATCAGGTGCCGTCGCGGCTGCTCGCGCGTCTGCCGCATACGCACGGATTGCCTTTACCGATTTCGGCGAATCTGAACGCGCAACAACAGCAACATCAAGCGGCCGCGGCGGACGAAGCGCGACAACCGCAAGACGAGCCCGCGCTGCACGGCTTGCGTTCGATGCACGGCCGCCAATGCGGCACCTGCGGTGCGAACGCGGTGATTCGCAAGGACGGCTGCGACTTTTGCACCGCGTGCGGCGAAATTGGTGCATGCGGGTAATGCCGACTCAACCCGGCGCCCGGCCGGGCCGTTAACCCAGGCCGTTAACCAAGCCTTTAAGCAGGCCGCCAACCCGGCCGTCCCTCAAACGCAACGCCCGTTGTTGCCGAACGTGCACATCGCGGCGTTGCCGTCAGCTTGCGCGGGTACAATACCGCGTCGTCTCCACTCAACGGACAGTATCCCGCCGCGACCGGCGCGGGCCAAGCCTAGTCGTCACGCGACCATGTACGATCCGTCGAACTCCGCTGAGGGGAAATTCTCCGAGCCGCAAGAAGAAGCGAGCGTCAAGCGCAACGTCGCGCCGCGCCTTGCGCTCGCCATTGCCGCGCTCTGTTGTCTTGGCGTCACGGCAGGCGCCGTGCTTTGGGGCGAACACTACGCGGACCACGAAGTCGCGGAGCGCGAAAGCCTGATCGGCCATGACATGGTGGAGTCGCTCGACCGCATGTTAACGAGCGTGCGGAACGGACGCCGCGACGCGTTACGCGAACTGGTCGGCGAACGCTGCGCGAAAATCTCGCTGCAACTCTCCGAGTTCGAAACCTACGTCCAGTATGTGCGTTCGATCAACCTCGTCGATAACGACCAGCTCTATTGCTCGTCGTCGATGGGTCCGTTGAGCGTGCCGCTCTCGTCGTATGTGCCGCGCGGCACACCCGACTCGCACGGCGTGATCGTCAATCTGCTTGCGGGCACACCGTTTCAGCCCGGCACGCCGGTTATTTCGATGTACGAACCCACAGGCGACGGCGCAGGCGTGCAATACACGATCGAAGGCGCCTATGTGGCCGATGCGCTTTCACACGGCATACGCTATGGCGCGCAACAGGTCTTTCTGTCGATGCCGGGCTCGGGCGTGCTCAACGACAAAGGCGAATTCGTCCCGGCGATCAAAACGCCAGGCAGGATCGGCACGCGCGTCTATTCGACGCAATGGCCGTTCTCGATCGCGGTGCTCGCATCGGCCGCGCTCGCCACGCAGATGCACTGGCGCTACGGGCTGCTGTTCGGCGCGCTCGCGATTCTGTTCGACCTGCTGATCGCGGCGATTGCCCTGCTCGCACTGGCGCCGCAGCGCCAGTTGCTCGCCGCGGTACGGCGCGGCTTGCGGCTCGGACAACTGCATGTCGTCTATCAGCCCGTGGTCGAGATCGAGACGCGGCGCATCGTCGGCGTCGAAGCGCTGATTCGCTGGACGCATCCGCGCTGGGGCTCGGTCAGCCCGTCGGTGTTCATGACGCAGGTCGAACGCAGCCCGCTGCTCGCCCAGATCACGCGTTTCGCGCTGCGCACCGCCGCTGCCGATATCGCGCAGAAAACCGCGATCCGGCCACTGCGCGTCGCGGTCAACGTCGCGCCGATGGATTTGCAGCGCAAAGACTTCGTGGCCGATGTTCTGGCGGTGAGCGATGCGCTTCCGCCAGGCGTTACGCTGATTCTCGAATTGACCGAACGCTTTCTGCTTGCAAGGCAGCCGCGCACGCAAGCCATTTTCGATGTATTGAAAGCGCGCGGCGTGCAGTTCGCGATCGACGACTTCGGCACGCAGCACAGCAATCTTGATCTGCTCGGCCGCTTTCCTTTCGATTACGTGAAGATCGACGGCCAGTTCGTACGGCAGATCGACAAAGGCGGCACCGCGCTGATCAAGGCCATTGCCGCCGTCGCCAGACACTTCGGCATGGAAGTGATCGCCGAAGGCGTCGAAACCGAAGCACAGCATGCGGCGCTGCGCGAGCTCGGCGTGCCGTTCGGCCAAGGCTTTCTCTATCAACGCCCGGTCGGCGCGAGCGAGCTTTCCGTCGAAAAAGAACCGGGTTTGGCCGCCACCGGTCTTTGACCGGGCGTTCGCTCGACCTGCGCCAAAGCGCATCGACGACGGGAATAGTCGATCCCGTACTCGCGGCGAATTTTCCTCATCGAAAAAATTACAGCCATTTCGCCTATAGTGACAGCGGGCTCGAAGGCTGCGATCACCGCAAGCGCAGCAACGACGCCTTACACAATGCTTTGGTATCGAAAGCGATACGCGAGGCATCACACAACTGTCAAATCAATCCTCTGAACACGGAGACTGTCAGATCATGGAATACCGTCAGCTTGGCCGCTCGGGCCTCATGGTGTCGACCATCACGCTCGGCACGATGACAATGGGCGGCAAGGGCAAATTCGCGAGCGTCGGCGACGTCGGCCTCGACGAAGCGCGCCGGCAAATCGATCTGTGCCTCGATGCCGGGGTCAATCTGATCGATACCGCCGATGTCTATTCCGATGGCGCGTCCGAGGAGATCGTCGGCGCCGCGCTTGGCGGCAAGCGCAAGAACGGCGTGCTGATCGCGTCGAAGGCGCGCTTTGCGATGGGCGACGGCCCGAACGATCGCGGGCTGTCGCGCTATCACCTCGTGCGCGCATGCGAGGCGAGCCTGAAGCGCCTGAACACCGACGTCATCGACCTCTACCAGGTGCACGAGTGGGACGGCATCACGCCGCTCGAAGAAACGCTCGAAGCGCTGGACCTGCTCGTGCGGCAAGGCAAGATCCGCTATGTGGGATGCTCGAACTATTCGGGCTGGCATCTGATGAAGGCGCTGCATATCAGCGAGCGCGACCGCTTGCCGCGCTTTATCAGCCAACAGATCCACTACACGCTCGAAGCGCGCGAAGCCGAATATGAACTCGCGCCGATCGCGCAGGATCAGGGGCTCGGCATTCTGGTCTGGAGTCCGCTTGCGGGCGGCTTGCTCTCAGGCAAGCACCGCCGCGATACGACGCCCGAGGGCACGCGCCAGCTCGCGGGCTGGACCGAACCGCCGATCCGCGACGCGCAACGGCTGTGGAATATCGTCGACGTGCTCGTCGACGTCGCGGCCGAGCACGACGTGTCGGGCGCGCAGGTCGCGCTCGCGTGGCTGCTAGGACGCCCGGCGGTTTCGTCGGTGGTCATCGGCGGGCGCAACCACGATCAGCTGCGCGACAACCTCGCCGCGGCGAATCTCAAGCTCACCGCCGAACAGCGCGCGCGTCTGGACGAGGTGAGCCTGCCGCCGCTCATCTATCCGTACTGGCATCAGACGTGGACAGCGAGCGAACGGCTCGGTCCGGCCGACCTGTCGCTGATCGGCCCGCATCTGCGGAAGGCTTAGCTTCGCTAGCGGCGCCTACCGTTCCGCATCGGTCCGCATCGGTCCGCACAGGCCTGGCACGGGCCTGCATCGCGATTGACGATGCAGGCCCATCGAGCGCATCGTACAGGCATGGCACTTGCAACGATGCGCTCTCATGAAGCTCGCCACCTTCAATATCAACGGCATTCGCTCGCGTTTACCGTCGCTCGTCGCATGGCTCGAGAAAGAGCAGCCCGATATTGCGTGCCTGCAGGAACTGAAGGCGCCTGACAGCGCGTTTCCGGAAGCCGAACTGCGCGATGCCGGTTATGGCGCGATCTGGCATGGGCAGACGGCGTGGAACGGCGTCGCGATACTGGCCAAAGGCGTGAAGCCCACCGAGACGCGGCGCGGACTACCCGGCGGCGACGCCGATACGCATAGCCGCTATATCGAAGCGGCCGTCAACGGTTTGCTGGTCGGCTGCCTGTATCTGCCGAACGGCAACCCGCAGCCGGGTCCAAAATTCGACTACAAGCTCGAATGGTTCGAACGCCTGATCGCTTACGCGCAGACGCTTTTCGACAGCGGTCATCCGGTCGTACTGGCCGGCGACTATAACGTCGTGCCTACCGACTTCGATATCTACAACCCGCGCTCCTGGCTGAAGGATGCGCTGTTGCAACCCGAAAGCCGCGAATGCTATGCGCGCCTGCTCGAACAGGGTTGGACCGATGCACTGCGCAAGCGCTATCCCGACGAGAAGATATTCACGTTCTGGGATTACTTCAGGCGGCATTGGGAAACGAATTCCGGCCTGCGCATCGATCATCTGCTGCTGAGCGCGCCGGTGGCGTCCGCGCTGCGCGATGCGGGCGTCGACAAATGGGTGCGAGGCGAAGCGCATGCGAGCGACCATGCACCCGCATGGGTCGAACTGAAACTCGACACGCGCAAAGCAGACGACGACGCCGTCAAGCGCGTCGCGCGAAGTGCCACCAGGAAGGCTGCGACAAAAGAGACTGCCGCAAAAAAGATTGCTGCAAAGAAACCTCCCGCAAAGAAGGCTACTGCCAGAAAGACACCTAAAGCACCGGCGTAAGCGTCCAACGCAAAGCTCGCGCGGATAAGGCGTTCATGCGGCACAGTTCCCCGCCTTCCGCGCCTCCCCGCCCGACCGTACGACCGCCACGCTCAAGGCGAGCCGCGTAGAAGCAAGCTTCGCGAAGCTTACGGATGGTTGTAGGAACCCGAAGCCTTCAACCAGTCGTTGCCGCCTGCGGCCGCTTGCGGAACCTGAGCACGCCCCGACTGCGACGTGCCGTTCGTTGCAGGGCCATAACCGCTCGTTTGCGACGCGCCGCTTTGCGCGACCACTTGCGATTCCGCAGCCGCGAGCCCGTCCGGATAGTGCGCGTCGCCCGTATTCCACAAGCTCGCGCCTCTTTCCGCCTTCTGCACCTGCGCGAGTTCCGCACGCACCTGGGCACGCGTGACGGGCCCGTTCGACTGAGCAAACGACACCACCGGGGTAGCAAGCACCGCAGCGACCGCGATTGCGCCAATAAACGATTTCATGAAACACCTCCCAAAAGCCGTTGACGAAGCCACGACAGAACTTGTCTGTGACCGTTGGGAACCACTATAGCGACGCGAATCCCCAGGGAAAACCCTTATAACGAGAAAGGACCTTTGCGTATTTCGAATGCAATTGTTTCGACGGTCCGAACGTTTACCACCGGTCTGATTGTCTGCAGATTAATCGGACGCGGCGTGCCCCTGTTTCGATAGTGGCGAACATCCTTCCCACACGTGACGAACATGCGCATTCGGCCGACACCCGATCTCGGCATTCGCATACGTCGACGCCAGGTCCATGCGTTATGCTGGCGCCTTTTGCGCGAGACCCGAGCGATGTCCGACGAATACGAAGTCCACGGCCCGCACGACCATGCGGTCGAGCACGCGGGCGCCCATGCCGCCGGTCCGAGCGCGTCGCGCATCGCGGTCATGACGGCGATCCTCGCGAGCGTCGGCGCGATCGCGTCGTACCAGAGCGGCGCGAACGAGAATCTCGCGCTCTTCTACAAGAACGAAGCGGCCATTCGCAAGACCGAAGCGTCGGACCAGTGGGCGTACTACCAGGCCAAAGGCCAAAAGCAGAACCTCGCCGAACTCGGCGCCGCATTGAGCGATGCTTCGTCCGCGGCGCACGCGAAATTCGTCGTCGACGAACAACGCTATGCCGCCGACAAGGAACCGATTCGCGCCAAGGCCGAATCGCTCGAAAACGAAGCGAAGAAAGACAACGAGACGAGCGAGTCGCTGCAGCACCAGCATCATCGCTGGGCGCAAGCGACGACGCTGATCCAGATTTCGATCGCACTCGCGGCAATCACGCTGCTGACGAAAAAGAAGTGGCTGCAGACGATGACCGGCGCGATCGCGCTGATCGGCGCCAGCTTTTTTATCGCAGCGTGGCTGGCCGTGTGAAGCGACTGCGGCGCTTCCGATGCCCGTACCCATCACGCTTCGATGCGGCGCCGACAGGCCACGTGTAACGCAACTTTGCCGGTAAGCGCGCCGCCCTCGCTGCGAGCGCTATTTCCCCGGCGTTTCCTGCAAGCGATGCGTCGTCTGCGGCGCAGCCGCGGCCGACGACGCCGCCTCCGACACGCCGCGCGGCCCTTCCGGCACATCGACAGGCCGCGTCGATCGCACCGCAGCCGGATACATCGCCATCAGCGTGCGCAGTACGCCATTCGTCCAGCCGAAGCCGTCCTGCAGCGGATATTCGCCGCCTCCCGCCGCGGTCGCACCGGCCTTCGCGTCGACATCGTATTTTTCGACGAGCTTGCCGGTGCGCTGGTAGTAGGCGACGTTGGTCTGAATCCAGCGCGTCGCAATCTGACTGGCGAGGTCCGAGTGGCCATAACGGCGCAAGCCGGCCACCGCCAGATACTGAAGCGGCGCCCAACCGTTCGGCTCATCCCATTGTTGCCCCGATTGCACCGTAGTCGTAGCGAGGCCGCCGGCCCGCAGCAGCCGCGCACGCATCGTCGACGCGACCGCGGCCGCCTGTGCCTTGTCGGCGACGCCGAAGTAAAGCGGATAAACGGTCGCCGCACTGAGCCGGTGCGTAAGCCGCCGCGCGTTGAAGTCGTAATCGCCAAACGCGTGCAATTGCGGATCCCACAACACGCGACGAATCGCCGCCGCTCGCGCCGACGCCCGTTCTTCGAAGCGCTGCGCTTGCGCCGCATCGCCCTTTAGCCGATAAGCGTGTGCGATCGTGCGTTCGAGATCGGTCAACAGGCTATTCAGATCGACGGGAACGAGCGACGTTACTTCGACTGTGCCAAGCGTCTTGCCGTCGGCGAACCAGCGCGAGCTGAAATCCCAGCCCGTTTCGCCGCCCGCGCGCAGATTGCGCCAAAGATCGGCCGCATCGCGCTGCGGCATTTGCCGGGCCGTGACGACGTCTTCGCGGTACGACTCGTCGCGCGGCGTATCGCGTGCGTCCCAATAGCGGTTCAGCACCGTGCCGTCCTGCAGCTTCACGAGATGGCGATAAGCGCCGCCGCGCGCGACATGCGCTTCTCCGTCCATCCAGTACCGGTATTCGGCAAGCAGTTCGGGCAGATAATGCAGATACACGGCGTCGCCGTCGCGCCCGGCCGCGAGCCGCACCATCTGCGCGAAGAACGGCGGCTGCGAGCGGCTCAGATAGTACGTACGGTTGCCGTTCGGGATGTGCCCGTAGCGGTCGATCAGCGTCGAGAAATTATTGAGCTCGTCGTCGAGCAGATCGTCGCGGCCGCTCGCTTCGAGCCCGAGCATGATGAAAAACGAGTCCCAGTAGTAGATCTCGTCGAAGCGGTCGCCGGGCACGATATACGGATACGGCAGCGGCAACAACGACGACCATTGGCTCGCGCTTTTATCCGGATCGCGCCGCAGCACATTCCACAGCGTATCGATATGCGCGGTCACGCTCTGATTCGGATCGGACACGTAGTGCTTCGTTTCGCGCGCCGGCAGCGTGAAGTGCGCGTCGACGAACTGCTTCAGTTCGAAGCCGGGCTGCGATTTCCGCTGTGTGTAATCGGCCGCGATATGCGACGGCGTATCGTTGGGGATCATGTCCGCGAAAGTCTTGCTGTCGGGAAACAGATGCGCGAGTTCGACATCGCGATAGAGCGCGCCATAGAGTTCGGACGGCGGTACGGGCACGACCGGCGACGGCGTGGTCTTGCCTGCTGTGCCGGCAGAGGATGCACTGGCTGCTTCGGTGTTTGCCGGCGGCCTCGCCCCAGCAGGCGATGACGATGCCTCGACGGCGGGCGCTGCACTTTCAGCGGCCGCGAGCGCGGTGCTGCCGGTCAAAAGACACGCTGAACAGCACAAACAGGCGGCGGTACTGCGCGCGCGACGAGACAAGGCTTGCGGCATCGATCGAAATCCTCGCAGTTGGGGGCGGGGTTGTGCAGATTCCTGCAGACGAAAGACGCAAGCCAGCAAACAATGTTCCCCGCATGCCGCTTTTCCTGCTCGCGAAATCTCGAGACGGCGAAGGTGACGGGGGCGATATCGCACGCAGCACAACGATCGCCTCGCAGGCGGCGTGTTCCGCAGGTTTCATGCCGGAGCAGTCGGCGCAGCGCGCAACACCGCGCCAGTTCTGGCGCGCTGCCCCTTCGTTGCGCGACGTGCCGACATGTAGACATAATTCGCTGACGTCGCAAGTCGAGGTGAGCGCCATGCAAGAGTCCGGTTCATCCGAATGCAGCAGCATCGTCCGGCCCGCCAACGAGGTCGCCGCGCGCGATCTCCGGCGCGTGCCGATCCATCCCGATCACTGGTACCCGCTCGCGTGGTCGAGCGAAGTCAAACGCGGCCACACGCACGGCGTGCGTTTTGCGGGCGAGCCGATCGTGCTCGTGCGCACCGCATCGGGCACGGTATTCGCGCTCGAAGACCGCTGCGCGCACCGGCAGATCCCGCTGCGCGACGGCGTCGTCGACGGCGAAGCGATCCGCTGCTGCTATCACGGCTGGACCTACGACTGCACGGGCCGCTGCGTCAACATTCCGTACCTGGGCCGAGAGCGCCTGCCGAACGGCGTACGCGCGTATCCGTGCCGCGAATTCGAAGGCCTCGTGTTCGTGTTTCCGGGCAACCCGGCACGGGCCGAATCGACACCGCTGCCCGCGCTTGGCTCGATCGCGAATCACGCGTACAAGACGCGCCGCTATGCGCGCGACGTCGCGTGCCATTACTCGTTCATGCACGAGAACCTGATGGATATGAACCATCAGTTTCTGCATCGCCGCGTGATGGGACAAATGAGCGCGCGTTCGCTCGGACGCCGCCATGGCGAGAACTGGGTCGAAGTGGACTACACGCTCGAGCGCGAAGGCGGCAGCCGGCCGCTCGGCGAAGCCGTCGTGCTCGGACAGGGCGCACAAAACAGTCCGAGCGGCCACGATGTGATGACGGTGCGCACCGACTACCCTTATCAAACGCTACAGATTCGCAACGCGAGATCGACGTTGATGCTCGACTTGTGGGCCGTGTACGTGCCGCTCGACCGCGAACAGCGCACGACGCGCGCGTTCGGCCTCGTGTCGATCAAACGGCCGCGCATGCGCATGCTGCTCGATGTCGCGTGGCCGGTTCTGATCTGGTTCACCGAGCGCATCTTCAAGGAAGATCGCTGGGCCGTCGAACGCGAGCAACTGGCGCACGACGAACAGGGCGCCGACTGGAATCACGAGGTATTTCCCGTGATCAACGAACTGCGCGAGCTGCTGCGACGCTGCGGCGCGCAGGCATCGCGGCGCGTGATTCCGATCGAGACGCCCGCAGCGCCGGCCGATTGACGGCGCCGCACCTCGTCAGGCAGCCAGCAATCCACGCTTGCGCAACATCGGCTCCGCTTGCGGTTCATGCCCGCGAAACGCGCGGAACGCCGCGCGTTCGTCGCGGCTGTCGCCCGCGCTGTACACGTAGCGTGCGAGCTTGTCCGCGAGCACCGGATCGAACGCATTGCCCGCTTCCTGGAATGCGTCGAACGCCTCCGCTTCGAGCACCTCGGCCCACATGTAGACGTAGTAGCCGGCCGCGTAGTGCGCGCCGCTGAAGATATGCGAAAAATGCGGCAAACGGTGCCGCATGCCGACTTCGCGCGGCACACCGAGACGCGCGCGCGCTTCTTCTTCGAAGCGTGCGATATCGATATCCGCCGCATCTTTCTGCTGATGCAGCGCCAGATCGATCAACGCCGACGACGCGTACGACACCGTTTCGAACCCCTGATTGAAAGTCTGCGACGCGCGGATGCGCTCGATCAGCGCGGCCGGTATCGGCTCGCCCGTTTCGACATGGCGCGCATGTTTCTCGAGCACTTCCCGTACGGTCGCCCAGTTCTCCATGAGCTGCGACGGCAGCTCGACATAGTCCTGCGGCACGCTGGTGCCGGACAAACGCCCATACGTCACATCGGACAGCAAGCCGTGCATCGCATGACCGAATTCATGAAACAGCGTGCGCACGTCGTCGAAGCTCAGCAGCGTCGGGCCATCGCCGTTGCGCGCGAAGTTGTTGTTGTTCACGACGATCGGCTGAACGGCCTCGCCATGACGGCCGTTGCGCATCTGCCGGCGATAGACGTGCATCCACGCGCCGCCCTGCTTGTTGGGCCGCGCATAGTTGTCGCCGAGAAACACGCCCACGCGCTCGCCGCCGCGCTGCACTTCCCATAGGCGCACGTCCCGGTGATACAGCTCCACGCCGCTCTGCTCGACAAACTGCACACCGAACAGACGCCCCGCGCAATCGAACATCGCATTGAGCATCGCATCGAGGCTGAAATACGGCTTCACTTGCGCGTCGTCGAGTGCGTAGCGGGCTGCGCGTACCTTTTCGGCGAGGTAGTACCAGTCCCACGGCTCGATGCCGGTCGGCTCGCCGAGCGCCGCGGCCTGTTCGACGAGCGCCGCCCGTTCACGCGCGGCGCTCGCTTTTGCAGGCTCCCACACCTGCCTGAACAGCCGGTCGACGGCACGCGCGTTGCCGGCCATGCGGTCGGACAGCGCATAGTCGGCGAAGCTTTCGTAACCGAGCAGGCGCGCCTGCTCCGCGCGCAATGCGAGAATCTGCCGGGCCAGCGGCCGGTTGTCGCGTCCCGCCGTTTCGCCGCGCGATGTCCATGCGCGCCATGCGGTTTCGCGCAGATCGCGGCGCGTCGAAAACGTCAGGAAAGGCTGCACGAGCGAACGCGCAAGCGTAATCACATGGCCGTCCATGCCGCGCTCGCGCGCCGCACCGCGTGCGGCTGCGCGCAGGAAATCGGGCAGCCCGGTGAGGTCCGCTTCCGAGACGAGCTGCAGCCGATACGACGATTCGTCGGCAAGCACATTCTGCGAAAACTGCGTCTGCAGCTCCGCAAGCTGCACGGCGATCGCCGCAAACCGTTCGCGCGCCGGACCTTCGAGCGCCGCGCCCGTGCGGATGAAATCGGTATGCACGCGTTGCAGCAGCCGCTGCTGCTCTTCACCGAGGTTCAACGACTGCGCCTGCCGGTGCACTGCATCGAGCCGCGCGAAAAAGCCGGCGTGCATCGCCACGCGGCTGTCGTGCGCGGCAAGACGCGGCGCCATCTCGCGCTCCACCGCCTGCAGTTCCGGCGGCGATTCCGACGCGCACAGATTGTCGAAGGCGAGCCGCACGCGGTCGAGCTTCGCCCCCGCGGCGTCGAAGGCGGCGACCGTATTGTCGAACGTCGGTGCATCGGCGTTCGTTGCGATCGCATCGATTTCATTCAGATGTTCGTCGAACAGCACGGCGAATGCCGGTGCGAAATGTTCACTGCGAAGCTGCCCGAACGGCGGTAGCTCGTAACGCGTTTGCCACGGCTGCAGCAGCGGATTGTCTTGCCCGGTCATGTCGGTTTGCCCCTTTGTCTTCGGCTACACGCCATGATAAGGCAAGCCTACCGGATGAACGTGCCGAGGCCGTTTTCGTCGTAATACTCGAGCGTGACGCGATCGCTCAGGAAGCTCGCTTTCGAAATCGTGCCGGGCGACGCATTCTCGTTGTACAACGTGAACGTGAACACATCGCCGTCCCAATGCGCGAGCGGCAGCACGATGGGCACCGGCCCGATCGCGAATGTCAGCACACCGTTGCGTTCACCGACCTTCAACGGCCCGAAATAGTCGTTGCGATAGGTGCCCGTGTATATCGACGGCGCGCGCGGCGGCAGCGGCGAGGCGGGCCGTGCGGCGCCGACCAGCGATCCCTCGGGCTTCATCATCGGCGCGAGTGCGTTTCCATAGAGCGTCGCCCAGTCGCGTTTGATCGAACCGAACTGCACGAGATCGAAGAACTGTGCCGTGATCGTTTCCGGCACGCCGATCGGATAGCCGTTGGTCAGGGCGACGATCGCCACGCCGGTCGACGGCACGACGACGAAGTTCGTCGCCGCGCCGACCGCGAATGCGCCCGAATGGCTGTAGCTCGGACGCCCGGACTCCGTCATGCCGACATTGAAGCCGAAGCCGTAATAGCTGGCCGGATGCCCGGCGCCCGGCGGCGCCGACTGCACCTGCTGCGACACGGCGGCCTTCAGCGCGGCGGCATCGACGATACGTTTGCCGTTGAACATGCCCTGCCCGAGCATCATCGCGAGCCACTTCGCCATATCGTTGACCGACGAACTCGCGCCACCGGCCGGCGCCTGCGCGTCGGGCATCGTGCCCGGGCCGACCACCCATCGATCGCCGCGCTTCACATGGCCCGTCGCGCGATTCGCGCGTGCAGCGAAATCCGCATGACGCGAACTCGTGCTCGTCATCCCGAGCGGCTTGTAGATGACCTCTTCCGAAAGCGTGGCCCAGTCGGTGTCGGCTGCCGCAGCAACCGATATCGCCGCCGCCGTCAGTCCAAAATTCGTGTACGCGTATGAATTGCGAAAGCCGTGCAACGGCAGATAGCGCAGCCGTTGCAGGATCTCGGTCTGACCATACCCCATGTCTTCGAGACGATCGCCCGCGTGGTCCGGCAAGCCCGAGCGGTGCGCGTACAGGTCCGCGATCGTGACGGCCTCGCTCGCTTGCGGATCGGATAGCGTGAACCACGGCAGATGCGTGCGCACGGTCGTGTCCCAGCTCACACCGCCCTTTCCGATTTGCCGCGCGACCACGCTCGCGCCGACCGGCTTCGATAACGATGCGAGCTGAAACACGGTATCCGCATCGACCGGCTGGCCGCTGCCGACCTCGCGCGTGCCGAATCCTTTTGCGTAGACGGTCCGCGTGCCGCGGACCACGGCGATCGCAAGCCCGGGAACGCCCGTGCGCGTCATCTGCGCCGTCGCGAGTTCATCAAGCTGCGCGATCGCGCGGTCGATTTGCGCGGACGGAATCGGCGGCAGTTTGCGCGGCGGCGCGCACGGCGCGCTATCGTTCGATGCACCGTGCGCGCTCGATGAGAACGGCGCGGCAAGCGCTGCACCGAGCGACGTCAGTACGGGCGCGCAAAGCGCTGTGCCAAGCAGGCGCCGCCGTTGTTCGAAGCGTGTCATTGCGCGTCTCCCGGCACCACGCGTGCCGATCTATCGTGTACCGGCGTGCTTGCCGCCTGCTGCCTGCCGCCGCCTGCGGTATGAACACGATAGTCTGATCACATCTTTTACGCATGCATAGTGCTGCGCCGCTCATAGTGCGGTAAAAGTTCGCGCGCCGGATTGCCCGGCAAACACGCGAATTGCGCACCTATTTGGTTTTGCCTGAATAGCCGCGATCCCGAAGTGTTTCCTGCCGGGCCAGCACGAAGAGATAGTCAGCTACGCGAAGCGATCGCGCGAAAGCGCAGGCGCGTCCCGGCCGACGCTTGATTTCACGCATCGACATTTCACGCGTCGCGGTAAACTTGCCCGCGTGACATCGTCGGCGCGGCTCTACCGGCCGCACGCACGCATCTACCTTGCCGAACCCAAACGCAGGAAAACGACCTTGCAATTTCATATCTGGATTACCTACGCGCTCGCCTGTTGCGCGATCGCGCTGTCGCCGGGGCCCGGCGCCGTACTTTCGATGAGCCACGGGCTGTCGTACGGCGGCAGGAAAACCACGGCCACGATCATCGGCCAGGAGCTCGGCCTTGCGTTCGTGCTGCTCGTTGCCGGAGCCGGTGTCGGTTCACTGCTGCTTGCCTCGCTCTGGGCGTTTTCCGCGGTGAAGATTGGCGGTGCTGCCTATCTGATCTATCTGGGCATCATGCAATGGCGCTCAAGGCACTCGCCTGCCGAAGCGGATGCGGCGGCGGCTCCCGTCACCTCGTGGCGCAAGCGCTTTACGACGGGCCTGCTGACCAACGCGACGAATCCCAAGGCGATCGTGATCATGGTCGCGGTGCTGCCGCAATTCATCGTCGCGCATGAGCCACTCGTGCCGCAACTGATGGCGATGACCGTCACGATGATGATTGTCGATACGACCGTCATGCATGCCTATGCCTATGGCGCGAGCGCATTCAGGCGCGTACTGCGCGGCGAGCGCGCGATCCGCACGCAAAACCGGGTGTTCGGCGGAATTCTGATGGCGCTCGGCGCAGGGCTCTTTTTCGCGCGGCGTGCGCCGTCGGCCTGAGCCGCCAGAGTTGCCGCGCCCGCTGTCGCTTAGGGCCGCTCCGTAATCGGTCCGTCCACATCGATTTTCCCGACCGCGCCCGCCGGCCCTTTCACGGTCAGCGGCCCGCGCACCTCGAGGTCGCCGCGCACGACGAGCGGCCCCTTCACCGTCAGCGGTCCGTAGAAATTGTTGTCGCCAGCGCGGCGCTGCGCTTCGTCGGGCTGCAACTGCGCGACGCGCTCGGCCGTGAGCGGACCGTGCACCGCAAGATTTCCTCCGACCTTTAGCGGCCCTTCCACCGTGACGGGTCCGCGCACCACCGCCGAACCGAGAATGTTGAGCGGTCCTGTCGTGACCGGCTCAGCCGACGCCGGAAACGACGCGCCGATTGAAATGAAACCGCAAGCGGCAAACCATACGAATGGAGCCGCGATTGCACACCGCACGGTGCGCGCGATAGAGTCAGTCACGATGCCTCCCCAGGCATGAGCCATAAGCCACGAGCCATTTCATCCGCGGCCGTGCCGCAAGTGACCGGCGCGTTGTGTCATCCGTTCAGTTCAGTCTACTTGCGTGTAAGGCGCATGACAAACCGCCGCGCGCTGCGCTACCGCCGATCTATCACCGATCTATCGCCGTATCTACCACCGCGCATCGAGCGACGTCACGCCGCGCAGATTGCCGCGCCGATTCCAGCTCAGACTATCGAGCCCGGTGAGCTCGAGCCCCGGCAAGCGCTGGAGCAGCACGCTCAGCGCGCTTTCAAGCAGAACCAGTGCCATCCGGTGACCCAGGCAGTGATGAATGCCGCTGCCGAAGGTCTGCAGGCGGCCCTCGTCGCGTTCGATATCGAGGCGCTCCGGGTGCGCGTGTCGCGAGGGATCGCGATTGGCCGAACCGAACATCAGGAGGACCGATGTTCCGCATGGCACCTCGACACCCGCGATTTCGACATCTTCGAGCGCCGAACGTATGGTGGTCTGCGCCGAGCTGTCGTAGCGCATGCACTCGAGCACCGCCCCGCGAAGAAGCGCCGGTTTTTCTTTCAGCAGCGCGAGTTGATCCGGGTGACGATGCAGCGCAACCAGCGCGTTGCCGATCATGTTCGACGTCGTTTCATGGCCGGCAAGAAACAGCAGGATCGTGTTCGATACGATTTCGTCCTGCGACAGGGTCTCGCCCTCGTCTTCCACCGTCAGCATCATCGAAATCAGATCGCTGCCCGGGCGGCGGCGCCGCGCTTCGACCACGCAGTGGAAATAGTGTTCGAGGTCTTCGTAGCCCGCGCACGCACGCCCGAGGTCATCGGCATTCATCGGCGCGACGTCGATCACCTTCGCCACCGCGCTCGCCGCCACGCCCAGTTGCATTGCATCTTCGTCAGGAATGTCGAGCATCTGTCCGATCATGCGCAGCGGTAGTGGAAATGCGAATTGCGTCACGAGATTCGCCGCTTTTTCGCGTTCGAATGCGTCGATCAGTTCATGCGCCGCCCTGTGCGCCGTTTCCTTCATCGCCTCGACTTGCCGCGCATCGAACGCCTTGGCGATCAGGGCGCGCTGCCGCGTATGCGACGGCGGATTCATCACCAGAAACATGCGGCTGAAGCCCTGAAAGAGTCGCATATGCATCGCGTCTTCGCCGTAACGTATGCGGATGCTTTCGGGATAGTTCTTGCCGAAGCGCCGGTCGTGCAGGATCGCTTCAATCACGTCGTAGCGCCCTGTAATGACGGCCTGGGGACCGATGCGAACGAGCGGTCCTTCGGCACGCAGCTCTGCGTAGAACGGGTAGGGGTTGTCGAGGAAGTCAGAGGTAGTGAGATCAGCCAGTTTCATGGCGGCTTCCGCGAAAAAGACACCCGGTAAAGACACCCCGGCCGAGCCATTTATTCCGGTTCTTTTCTGGCCCGATGCAACCGCGCATTGCGCCGCGCGCTTCGGCCCGATCAAATCGGCGTCGACACCGTTTCGCCGGCGAAATGACGCGTCGCATTGTCGATGAAATTGCGCACTGATGCGGCAATGGCCTCGGGCGACGTGCCGGCCACATGCGGCGTCAGCACGACATTGCGCAAGCGGATCAGCGCTTGCGGCGGCCCAGGCTCGCCTTCGTACACGTCGAGGCCCGCGCCGGCGATTTTTCCGTTCGCGAGCGCATCGGACAGCGCCGCCGTATCGACCACGCTACCGCGCGACACATTGACGAGAAAGCCGCGCGGCCCGAGCGCCTCGAGCACCGTGCGGTCGACCATATGCTGCGTGGCGGCGCCGCCCGGCGTCGCGATCACGAGGTAATCGCACCATCGCGCGAGCTCGACGACATTGCCGAAATAGCGAAACGCGGCATCGGCGCGTGGCTTCCGGTTGTGGTAACCGGTTTCGATATCGAAGCCCGCCGCGCGGCGCGCGACCTTCATGCCGATATTGCCGAGGCCGACGACGCCGAGGCGCTTGCCCGACACGGTCGGCGCCATCGGCAACTGCGTGCGCCATACGCCTTCGCGTGTCGCGCGGTCGCGATAGGCGATATCGCGCACGGCGGCAAGCAACAGCGCAAACGCATGATCGGCCACGCAATCGTCGTTGGTGCCTGCGCCATTGCATAGCACGATGCCGCGTGCACGCGCATGGTCGATCGCGATGTTTTCGTAGCCTGCCCCGAGCGCGCTGACGAATTCCACTTTCGGTAACTGGTCGAGTTCCGCCGCCGTGAGGCCGGTCGTGCCGTTTGTCAGCACGGCGCGAATCGCGGCGCCGTGCGTGCCGATCGCAACGCTGCGTTCGGCGGACGTTGCCGCATAAACGATATCGAAGTGCGCGGCGACTTGCGCATAGCTGTCGTCATGAAGCGGGATCAGCACCAGCAGTGAAGGTTTATTCATGTTGTGGTTCGGGCATGAAAACGACAATGAGCGCGCAGATGCACGCGTAAAGCGTGTAACTGAAGAAGAAACGGCCAGACACAGACGGTAAAAGTATGACCGATCTCACCGGCATCGTGGGCAATCCGCCTTGACGTCAGCACGACCTGCCCGATCGCGGCCAGCCGGCGTTAGCGCCCGGCACTCACGACGCGCTGTACGCGTGCCTCGTCGTACAGGCCGGCTTCGATGCCGTCCATATGCGCGGTTCCGCTGCCGGCGCGTCGCTGCCCGGCAGGCCCGATATCGGTCTGCCCGGCGAGAATCCGGAACGATCGACAACGCACACGGGCACGCGTCGGCACGGGCACGCGCGATGCTGATTCGACGAGGGTCAATCGAATCAGGGGAACGTGATGACCATTCTTTTTCCGTCGAGGAACCCAGACACAGACACAGACGCAGGCGCAGACGCCGCGGTGGCGGCTCGCGTTCGCGCCGGGCGTGCGCACGACGCCGCGGCTATGTTGGCGGCCGCTGCGTGCGGCGCCCTGCTGGTCGCGTCGACTGCTGCGCACGCGCAACAACCCATGCCGAGCGTGCCGCACTCGCCGGAAAACCGCGCCGTGGCCACGGCTCCCGCGACGGACCCGTCGGGCTCCGCAGTGCATGAATCGCAGGCGCCGCAGGCGAAAGATGCGAAGGGCGCGAAGAAAGGTCCGACGGCAGGATCGAAAGGAAAACCGGCGGGCGCGGGCGGTTTCGATAACGGTCTTTACGGAACCGGTGCAGGCAGTAACCAATAAGGTGCATCGGCGCGCGCACTAAGGAAGTGCGGCAGTTGCACGAGGTGCGTCATGCGCGGCGACAGGCACATACGGCACTGAACACCCGCAGCACGCAGCTCGCACGCATCATGTTCAGTGCGACATGCGCGCCGCGCAACAAGCGCCGCGCTACACAAGCGTGCATCGCGCACACTTTCGCGCGCGCATTTACTGCACCACCATCTGCGACTCAATGCAAAGCCCGCACTTTTAAGGCGCACGCCACGCGCCTTCCTCAACACCTTTCGGTATTCCACTAAACACGCACAATCGAACCCGATTCTTTTTTTGATCAGCTTGCCCGCTTATTTTGAGCCGTGCATTGTGCATTGTGCATCGCGATATCCCAGATAGCGGATATACGTTGCTGCGGCCGCTTGCGCATGTGCGCTCGCGGAATCGAAGAACATTTTCGATGCCCGAATTCCGATGCTGACCAATGCTTCTGTTGTATCCCAGCCCGCCGCGCGCGGTGCGAACACCCTTCCCGCACGGCTGCATGTAGCCGAACTCACCCACACATTCGAAGCCGAAGACGGCGCAGCCGTACCAATCTTCTCCGGGCTCGACTTCTCGGTCGGCAGCGGGGAAATCGTCTCGATCGTCGGCCGCAGCGGCGCCGGCAAGAGCACGCTGTTCAATCTGATCTCAGGACTCCTGCCGCCGCAATCGGGGCGCATTGCGATCGGCCCGCGCGCCGACGGATCGCCGGGCCGCATCGCGTACATGCTGCAAAAAGACCTGCTGCTGCCGTGGCGCTCGGTGCTCGAAAACGCGGTGCTCGGCATCGAACTGTTTCGCAAGGTTACGCCGCACGATTTCGAACGCGCGCGGCACATGCTCGCGCGCTACGGCCTTGGCGCCGTCGCCGACGCCTATCCGCACTCGCTGTCGGGCGGCATGCGCCAGCGCGTCGCGTTGACGCGCACGCTGCTGGTGGAGCCCACGCTCGTGCTGCTCGACGAACCGTTCTCCGCGCTCGACTACGAAACGCGCCTCGCACTCGAAGACGACGTAATGGCGCTGCGCGAGACGAACGGTACGAGCGTCGTGCTCGTCACGCACGACATCGAGGAAGCGATCGCGATGAGCGACCGCGTGATCATTCTCGGCGGCCGGCCCGCGCGCATCGAACAGTCGCTCGATATCGAACTGACCGTCGAGGGCGCGCGCAATGCGATCACCGCGCGCGAGGCGCCCGAGTTTCGTACGTGGCATGCGCGCATCTGGGGTGCGCTGCGCGGCCAGGCAGCACACGCGGTTCAACTGCGCGACGAGCGCAAAGGAATAGCAGCATGAGCGAAGCGATCCTGACAAGCGCGCCGGTAGCGGCGCGCGCCAAGCGCCGCAAGCCGCGCAATCTCACGAGCACCACGGCGGTCACCGCGATCATGATCGCGCTCGTGGCGCTGTGGCAGGTCGCCGCCGCGCGCGGCTGGATCAACGGCCAGCTGTTCGGCTCGCCCGCCGGCATCTACAGGAACGCGCAAATCGGCCTGACGCAAGGCACGCTGATGTCCGACACGCTGGTCACGTTGTACGAGACGGTGGTCGGCCTCGTCGTGGGCAGCGGACTCGGCATCGGTCTCGGCCTCCTGCTGTGGTTCGTGCCGCGCGTGTCGGGCGTGGCCGAAGGCTTCTCGGTGCTGCTCAACAGTATTCCGAAGATCGCGCTCGGGCCGCTGATCGTGATCTGGTTCGGCTCCGACATGACGTCGAAGGTGTGGCTCGCCGGCATCTCGACCTTCGCGGTCGCGATGATTTCGTCGTGTGCGGCCGCGCGCGAAGTCGACCGCGATCTGCTGAACCTGTTCCGTTCGTTTAACGCAAAACCGTCGATGATCTTTCGCAAGCTCATCGTGCCGGGCGCGCTGCCGTGGATTTTCTCGACGCTGCGCGTGAATATCGGCTTCGCGCTGATCGGCGCGGTGGTCGGCGAATACATTGCGTCGCAAGCGGGGCTCGGTCACGAAGTGTTCGTCGCCGGGTCGCTGTTCGACCTCAATACCGTCTGGCTCGGCATTATCGTGCTGACCGTGATGGCCACGCTGCTCACCTGGATCGTCCAATACGCTGAAAAAAGGATCGTTGCATGGAAAACAAAACGATGAAGCGGTTTATCCGCCTCACCATTCTTTCGCTCGCTACGGGGTTGACGTTTGGGGCTGCGCACGCCGCGCCGCCTGAAAAAGTAGTCGTCTATCAGGCGTTCCAGTCGATTCAATATCTGCCGCTCTATGTCGCCATCGACAAGGGCCTGTTCACCAAACATGGACTCGATGTGCAGAAGGTCACGGCCGGCAGCGGCGCGGCCGGCGTCGCCGCCGTGATCGGCGGTCACGCGGATTTTTCATTGCAGGATCCGATGACGGCGATCCTCGCGAATCTCAAGGGCGCCTCGCTCGTGAATGTCGCGAATGTCGTCGCGGGCGTGCCGGTGTGGATTCTGGCACCGGGTAACTCCCCGCTCAAAACGCAGTCCGATCTCGCCGGCAAGAGCGTATCGACCGCGCTGCCGCCGAGCACGAGCACCTACCTGCTGCAGCGTCTCGTCAAACAGGAAAACATCGCCGACGTGAAGCTCAATACAGTGCAGATCGGCACGGAACTGTCGCCGGTCAGCGCGGGCCGCTCGGACGCCGCTGCGTTGTACGAACCGCAAGTCGACGAAGGGCTCGCCTCCGGCTACAAGATCGTCTATGCGTTCCCGAAGGCGTATTCGGGCGGCTACGCGTTTTCGACACTCGACACGCTCACGTCGACGGTCAAGGACAAGCCGAAAATGGTCGCAGCCTTCGTGACAGCGATTGGCGACGCCGAAGCGCTGATCCAGTCTTCGCCGGACACCGCGAAGGAAGTGGCGCGCACCGAGTTCCCGACGCTTTCGCAGACCGTGGTCGATAATGCGGTGGGGCGCCTGATCGCCCAGAAAATCTACGCGCAGACACCCGAGATTTCAGAGCAGGCGTTCCGTAATGCGCTCGACTTGCAGGAATATATCGGCAACATCAAGCCGGGCTCGGTGACGTACGCAAACGCAGTCGACAATTCGTTCGCCAAGGCAGCGGCGGGAAAGTAGACGCGCAAGCAGATTCCGGAACAACCACCACCGTTATGAACTTCGAATCCCAGCAACCTTGGGCCGCCATGCTGATCGAAAGCCGCGGCGATGCGCAGGCATGCGCGTCGCGGCTCGATCGCGCGCGGGCGCGCGCCGACGAGCGCGACGCGCAACTGAAAGCCTTCACCTTCCGCCCCGAGCGTTACGACGGCGTCGGGTCCGCCGCATGCCGGCCGCTCGCCGGCATGCCGATCGCGGTGAAAGATCTGATCGCGACCGCCGACATGCCGACGCGATACGGTTCGCCGGCTTACGCCGATCATCGGCCCACCGAAGATGCGGCGATCGTCGCGCGAATTCGTGCACAGGGCGGCATCGTGCTCGGCAAGACCGTGACGACCGAATTCGCATGGCGCCATCCGGGCCCGACCGTCAACCCGTGGAACGCGCTGCATACGCCGGGCGGCTCGTCGAGCGGCTCGGCCGCCGCCGTCGGCGCGGGCATCGTGCCGCTCGCGGTCGGCACGCAGACGCTCGGCTCGGTGATCCGCCCCGCCGCGTACTGCGGCGTAGTCGGCTACAAGCCGACGCACGGCCGCATACCGACAGCGGGCGCGCATCCGCTGTCGCAATCGCTCGACCATATCGGCTTCTTTGCCAATCACGTCGACGATGTGGCGTTCGCGTATGCCGTCCTCGTCGACGAGAAACCCGACGCCGTTCAGTCGCCCGATGCGTGGCAAAGCTATTTCGCAGCGCGCCAGCCGAAATCGATCGGCGTGATCCGCACGTCGATGTGGTCGCGCGCCGACAGCGAACAGCAGGCGAATTTCGACGCGTCTCTCGCGATGCTGCAGGCGGCCGGCGTCAAAACGCTCGAACTCGATCTGCACGTGGACCTGCCCGTCATCATCGATGCCTTGCATACGATCGTGCAGGTCGAGGCATACCGCAACATAGGCCCGGTCGCGGCGGAACATCCGGACAAGGTTAGCGATAAGATGAAAGCGCTGCTTGCGGACGGCGCTGCTGTGCCTGCGGCGAAATACCTCGACGCGTGCGCGCTGCAAAAGGAGCTGTCCGCGCAATCCGCAGCGTTTCTCGGCGGCTGCGATCTGGCCGTGTCGGTGCCGGCGACCGGCGGCGCGCCGCGCGGTCTCGACGACACGGGCGATGCGACGTTCTGCGCGGCCTGGAGTTTTCTCGGCATGCCCGCCGTGACGATTCCTTCGGGACGCGCCGCGAATGGCTTGCCGCTCGGTTTCCAGCTGATCGGCGAGCGCGATGCGGACCTGAACCTGTTGCAATACGCCGCGTGGGCGCAGGCCACCTTGCCGGCGTTTCGCTAAGGTAACGCCGGCACCGGCCGGCGTCTTCAGCGTCTTCAATCGGGCAGGATCTCTCCCGGCGCCTGCATCATGTCGAGCGTATAGCCCATGTTGAAATAGCCGGCACGCGCATACATGGCGATGCGCTCGAGGCGCTCGCCCGCTTCCTGCGCTTGCGATGCGGCCGGTGCCGCTGCGCTGTGCGACGCGCCGCCATCGTCGTCGCTGCCGCGGCGGCGCTTGCCCGAGCCGTCGTCGCGGTGCGCGAATCCGATCGGCTTGAGCCAGCCTGACCATCTCGTCTTCGTCGAATGTGGCATCACGCGCTCCATCGCCGGCATCGTTTCATTGAATCTAGTCGCTATCCGGCAGGAATCCAAACAAGTTTTTCGGGAATGTAATGCGCCGATCCCGTAGAACCCGGACGGCGGCCTGCCGCGGAAATGTCACGCGCCGTCAGAGCTCATTGCGCGACAACGGCCGCATCAGATCATCGAGCAACCGGTAATCGGGTAGCGTCGTATCGATCGGCTTTCCATTTCTCAACACGATACGGTCGGACTGAGGCCTGGAATGCAATTCCGAGTAGTTCCTCGCGCGCGTCAGTATCAGATTCGCTTTTCTTCCGACCGCCAGCACGCCGAATGAACCATCCATCCGCATGATTTCCGCGGGCGCCGCTGTCGCCGTCTTTATCCAGTCACCGAACGGATGATCGAGGTGCAAAATCTTCACCGCCTGCGAGAACGTGTCCAACATGTCGTGATCGCCGTACGCATGAAACACGTCCCGGCAGTTGTCCCCTGCTACGGCCACCCGTAATCCGCGCGCTTTCATCTCGTGGATCAGCGTGACGCCTCTCCATGTCGGCGTACGGCCGATCGCGCGCGACTGCAGATACATGTTGACGGTAGGCAAGCAGACGATCGAAATGCCGGCAGCCGAAAGCGCGTCGAGCGTTCGGTCGACAACGCCTTGCGGCTGTAACGCAAGCGAACAGCAATGGCTGCACGTCACTGTTCCCTGAAATTTCTCCTGTACCGCGATGTTCGCGACCTCCGCGAGCATGCGACTGTCGCGATCGTCCGTCTCGTCGACGTGTAAATCCACATCGAGGCCTCTTTCGGCGGCGAGCCGGAACAGGCGAGTCAGGGCCTCGCGCGCATTCTCGACGCTTCGGCTCCCGGACGAACTTTTCGCTTTCAGTACGGACCCGATCGAACCTTCGAGCTCTGCGACGCGGTTGACCAGTTCAACCGCGCCGTCCGCCAGAAATGCCTGCAACGGCAAGAGCGCGTTGGCCTGTAGCTCAAGACGGCCCGACCATTCTTCGCGTAAATCGCAGAAGACCGGGAGCGTGATGCTCGCCTGCCTGTCATGGCAATCGAGGTTCGTCCGTATCGCAACCACGCCGTGCGCCGACGCCGACAGCAAGCCGAACTCCATCCGGCGCCGTACATCGGCCGCGGTCCATCGAACGGAGCGGTCTTCATTGTTTGCTAGGGCCGCACCGGCGAAATCGCCATTCGTATTCGGCGCTCTCGGCGCGATATGAGCCTTGTCGAGATGCGCGTGACAATCGATCATGCCGGGCATCAGCAGCGCGCCATCGACATCCGGCCCGCTCTCGGGCGCTGCTGTCCCCGCCGGTGAAATGGCGGCGATTCTTCCTTCATCAATGAGAATGTCGGCCTTGACGATCTCCTGAGATGGAGCGAACAGCATTGCTTCCGGCATCTTGACGAGGCAAGCGGGAAGGTTCGCATTGCGCAGCGTATAGCTGGCCCGCAGTGGAATCGGGATGAATGTTTTCGTCACTTTCACAGTTCCATAGCCGATCGTTCGACTTGAGCGCGAGGGCTGGGCTGGACCACCTTGTCGACACAGAACGGTTTGCCCCCGACGGCTATTCCCTGCCTCGCAGAGTATTTTTTACCTTCTTACCAGAAAGGATTACCGAAAATCCGCAACATCGTTGCATCAACAACCATTCGGAGCCCGATGGTTGTCGCGCGACCGACACACTTCCTGACGCCAACCGTCATTTAAACTGTCATCGAGCCTACGATAGGCATCGCCGCTTCGATTCCACGCGAGGTTGCGATGAGAAGCAAAGACCTGATGTGCTTCGCCGCGTTGTCGGCGCTTGTGTACGCACGGCCAGCAGCGTTTCCGGTTATCGCGGGCATCATCGCGGCAGGGGTGTGCGACTTCCAGCGCAGCCGGCAATTCGACGCGGTCAGCTGGCGGCGCTACTTCCTCGGCAACGGCACGCTAACGTGGGTGCTCTCGCCCTTCAACCTCCTGATCGATATGTTGTGCAGGCGCAATCTGCGCGTCTACGAGCTATCCGATCTGCCCGCTGCGCACCGCGAAGAGGTCAGCGCGATCATTGCCGCGTTTCGCGAGCACTTCGTACTCGTTCAATCGCTCGCGTGTCAGATGCCGGGCAAGAAACGCGGCATGTGCTTTTTGCGCTGGTACGGGCGGCGCCTGCCCGGGTCGCTGCGCATACCGGGTCTCGATCGCGACTTCGAATACGTGCAGACTATCGGCTGCTCGGTGTTCAACGAGCGCCAGCGCACTTCGGTGCACTACGGACCGCTGCGCCTGACGCTGCGCTGTCTCTACAATCTCGACCCGGACCAGCACGGCGAAGCGTTTATCGATGTCGCTGGCAAACGGCATTACTGGCGGCACAACCCGCTGTTTATCTTCGACGACACGCTCGTGCACCAGTCCGTCAACGATTCGGACCGCTTACGCTATTGCGTGTTTCTCGACGTGCTGCGGCCGAGCCCTTTGACGCCGGTGCTGCGCGTGCTCGTCAAGGGCATCGGGGGCGGCATTCTGTTTGCGCGTCGCGTGTTCTACGCGAACTGGGACATGCTGCACTAGCCCGTGCGGTGCCGGCTTCCGCGTGACTTCCTCTGATTCGGGCACGCCGATTGCGCGTCGGCTTGCGCCCTTCGTGGCAGTGACCAACCAGACGGGAAGAACGCCAGTGAAAACCATGACGCGCGACACGGCGCAGGCCATTGCCGCGGCCATGCCGCCTGACTTGCCTGCAGGTTTGCGATACGTGGACGACACGCGGCCAGGCTATACGCGCAAGAAGATCGCGCGGGGCTTCGCCTACTTCGACACGCGTGGCAAGCGTATCGAAGACGAAGCGGTGATCGCGCGGATCAATGCGCTCGTGATCCCGCCCGCTTACACGAATGTGTGGATTTGCCCCGACTCGCGTGGACATATCCAGGCGACGGGGCGCGATGCGCGCGGGCGCAAGCAGTACCGCTATCATCCGCAATGGCGCGAAACCCGCGACGCCGACAAGTTCAGCCGCATGGCCGCATTCGGCCGCGCCTTGCCGAGAATACGCGCGCGCGTGCAGCGGGATCTCGCGCGCAGCGGCATTCCGCGCGAGAAGGTCATTGCCGCCGTCGTGCATTTGCTCGACCACACGCTGGTTCGAATCGGCAACGCCGAATACGCGCGCGAAAATCAGTCATACGGACTGACGACGCTACGCAAGAAACATCTGAAAATCCAGTCTGGCGAAGTGCGCTTCCGTTTCGCGGGCAAAGGCGGTATCGAGCACGACGTGCCGATCGGCAATCCACGCGTCAAACGCATCGTGCGCAAATGCGCGGAGTTGCCGGGCCACGATCTGTTTCAATACATCGACGAGGACGGCACACGCCGCACGGTTGGTTCGGCCGACATCAACGACTATCTGCGCAGCGTGAGCGGCGCAGACTTCACCGCGAAGGACTATCGCACGTGGGCAGGCAGCGTGTTCGCGATGGCTACGTTGCGCCAGCTGGTTTGCGAAGACGCCGCAGATGCGAAGCGCCATATCGTGGCGACGGTGAAACAAGTCTCGACGCTGCTGCGCAATACGCCCGCCGTCTGCAGACGCTGCTATATTCACCCCGAAGTATTCGCCGCTTTCGACGCGGGAATGCTGACTGACTTGCCGCCACATACAGCGAGGCGCCATTTGAGAGTCGACGAAATTGCTTTTGCGGCGCTGCTCGCGCAGGTTGAAAAGCGCACGCGCGCGTCGCCGAAAAGGAGATTCCGGTCATGAAAAGCCGGGCAACTGTCGTTTGCGTCAGAGACTCCGCGATTCTGCTCGTGTCGAAACCGCAGTCGAGATGGGCGCTGCCAGGCGGCAGGATCAGAACGAACGAGCGGCCTGCCGATGCGGCGCGCCGCGAGGTTGCGGAAGAGACCGGCGTGATCGTGGACAGGGTGGTGTATCTCTTCCAGTTCCGCGGGCTCAGCACGGTGCATCACGTGTTCTGGGCCTCGCTGCCTGAAGGCGCGGCGCCTCGCCCCGGCGAGGAAATCACGCGTTGCGGATGGTTCGCGCGCGCAGACCTCATCACCCTGCCGACCAGCGTGCCGACACGCGAAATCGTGAGGCTCGTGCTCGAGCCTCACAGCGCGCTCGCCGGCATGTGCGCCGCTTGAACCGGCGGCTGACGGCCGCTTCTCGCGCCCGCTGATTTTATTGCGTGTCGTCGCCCTGATAGAACGTCCGTCCGGACCCGGTGAGTTTCGCCGCGGACGCGATGCTGCTATACGTGCCGTCGGATCTCATCGCGTCGAGGCGGCGCTGCGCCGCCTGAACGTTTTCCGGGTACGCGGTCGAATCCGACGTCGACGGGTTGTAGCCCGAAATTTGCAGGGCGACCACATCCTGCCGTACCTGCTCGCGCGTCAACGGCGCATTCGATTGCGCATAAGCGCCGAGCGGCAGCAGACAGATGGCGCACAGCGCCGAAGCTTTCGTTACTTTCATGGCGGTCTTCCGTCGGGGTGGTAGCGTAAACCCCGATTTTACCGCCTGGGCCCGACAAACGACTGCAGCGCGCGTGGAAACCGCACGCGCGCTCGATGACAGCCGTTTACATGGCGCGTCGGTTGCGCCCTATCCGGTGTCCGTCACTGCCTTCCGTTGCTTCGGATTCAGCTTTGCCGTCATTGCAACGCATCCTGGTTCGTCGAACGAAAGATGGCTACCGATCGAATCTCACGGCGCAATCTCTTCGAGGCTACGCTCGCGCGTCTCGGTCATTTTCAGCGCGCAGATCGCGCCGACCACCGCGACGAGCGCGAACATCGAAAAGACCGACCCGATACCGTGCTTGTGCAATAGCAGGCCCGCCAGCGACGGACCGACCGCCGACGCGAGCCGCAACCATGACGTCGCGAGGCCGGTGCTCGTCGCACGCATCCGCGTCGGATATACCTCGGGCGTGTACAGATACAACACGGCCGCAATCGAACCGACAATGCCGTAACTGATGGTGGCAAGCACCATCACGCTCCATACGTCGTGCGCGCCGAAAAACCTCAGGCATGCGAACAGCACGGCCGCGACGCAGAATGCGGACACCGTCCAGTTACGGCGGCCCACACGATCGATCACATACGCGCACACCAGCAGCAACGCGACCTGCGCGACATTCGTCATCGACGCCGCGCGCAACGCCGTTTGCAACGGCAAGTGATAGACCGAGCGATACAGCGTGGGCAGCCAGTTGTTCAGGCTGTTCGCAATGAAAAACGCGCTGGCCCACAGCACCCAGACGATCAACGTGCGGCTGCGATAAAACGGCGACAGCAGTTCGCGCCAGCCGGCGCGCGCATTCTTCGATGCGCTGCCGCGTGAAACGGAGCCCGCATGCGCCGGCTGCTTCGCCGCCATCGGCGCAATGCGCCGGCCGGTGCTCGCTTCCATTTCCTTCACGATCGCTTCGGCTTCGGCGAGCCGGCCTTTCGCAATGAGCCAGCGCGGCGATTCGGGCAAGCGCGACACGAGCACTGCGATCAGCAGTCCCGGCACGGCGCCGATCCAGAACATGATTTTCCAGCCGACCAGCGGCACGAGCCACGCGCCGATCTGCCCCGCACCCATCAGTCCGAGCGGGAAGATCAGTTCGTAAAGCAGAAAATACTTGCCGCGGCCGTGCGCATTGGACAGCTCGCTGATATAAGTCGCCGCGACCGGCATTTCCCCGCCGACGCCGATGCCCTGAATGAAGCGGCACGCGAGCAGCATCGGAAAGCTGCCGCTCAACGCGCAGCCGAGGCTCATCACCGACATGATCGCGATCGAGATCGTCGCGCTGCGAATGCGTCCGCGGCGCTCGGCAAACCAGCCGAATATCAGCGCGCCGACAAACTGCCCGACGTAGCTCGCGCCGATCAGAATGCCGATCTGCAGCGGCTCGATGTGCCACAAGCCGATCAGCACGGGAAGCACGAATGCGATCGACAACGCGTCGAAGGCGTCGAAGAATGTCGCGCTACCGACGATGATGCGTGCGCGCCGGTGCCATCGCGAGAACGGCACGCTTTCGATTCTGCGCACGAGCGCCGCGCTCGCGGCATCCATCGCCGTCTGCGCGACGTGTGCGCCGGTGTCGACCGACCTCACGGCGCGGTGCAGCGTGTCGCCCTCCTGCATTTTTTGTCTCCATGGTTGTGTCGGGCACCCGCGTGCGCCCTTGTTGTTATCGATGCATCGCGTACACCGCGATCAATGCGACGACGACGGCCGCGCCCAATGCCCAGGCCCATGCCTTGCCGCCCGATCCCGAACCGGTCTGCGGATGACCGATCGCGACCGCGGCAGCGCCGGCTCCCGCAGCGCCTCGCGGCATGCTTCGCTCCGACGCAGCGCCACTCGAACCCGATGCCGCGGACGAACCCGAAACCGAACCGACCGCACCCTGCTCTGCCGACCCGATCAGCGCCGCCGTGAAGCGCCCGAAAAATTCCTCGGCCATCTTGCGCGCCACGCCGTCGATCAGACGGCCGCCAACCTGCGCGAGCCGCCCGCCGACCTGCGCATGCGACCGGTACACGAGGCGCGTCGCGCCGCTGCTTTCCGACACGAGGTCGACATGCGCGCCGCCTTTGCCGAAGCCCGCCGCGCCACCCGACCCTTCGAATGTCAGCGAGTACGAGTGCGGCGGCTGCAGATCGGTCAACACCATCCTGCCCTTGAAGCGCGCCTTGATCGGCCCGACCGTCGCGGCCATCACCATCTGGAACTGGTTGTCTTCGACGCGCTCGAACGACTCGCATCCGGGTACCGCCGCCTTCAGGATCTCAGGGTCGTTCAATGCGGCCCATACGCGTTCGCGAGGCAGCGGCAAAATCTGTTCGCCCGTCAGTTCCATGTGTATTCCTCCTTAGCCGATCTGCTCGTCAACCGAGTATGTGTTGCCACTTCGCACGCGTCTTTTGCTGCAATTGCTTGCTCGCCTCTGCGACTTCCGGAAATTCCTTGAGGAAGTCGAAAGGACGGCATGCGTCGATAATCGCCTTCGAGTTGAACGGCGCCTTGTACGGATTCGCGATCGACATCGGATCGTTTTTCGAACCCATGCCGCGTTTGACGATGTCGATATCGATGTCCGGATCGGTGCGCGTCGCGACGGCCCACATTACTTCCTGCAGGTTCGCCGGGTCGATATCGTCGTCGACGACGATCGAATAGCGCGACATGTATGCGCCGACGCCGCACTGGCTCAATATGTGCGCGGCCTGACGCGCATGGCCCGCGTAGCGCTGGCGGATCGCCACGACGTTGAACATGCGCGCACCGCCGATTTCGTGCGCCCACACGCCCGCCACATCGGGCACGCCCGCGGCCTGCAGCGCATCGACGAGCAGCGCCGAGCGCATCACCGCTTTCGAATACGAATAATCGTTGGGCGGCTTCGCGGGCGGGCTGCCCATGATGATCGGGTTGCTGCGATGGTAGATGCGCTCGATCGTCACGACCGGCGCCGTTTCGGCCTTGCCCGGGTAGTAGCCGTGAAACTCGCCGAACGGTCCTTCGATTTTCACGTCGCCCGGATGCGCATAGCCTTCGATCACGATCTCCGAGGCGGCCGGAAACGGCAGCCCCGTCAGTTGACCTTCGACCACCGCTACCGGCTTCTTCAGAATCGCGCCGATATAGTTGTACTCGCACATGCCGAACGGCACTTCGATGCCCGAAATCAGGTAGCCGAGCGGATCGCATCCGATGACGATCGCCACCGGAAACGGCTTGCCGGCCTGCATATGCTTGTCGTACTGAATCGCGCCGTGCTTGCCCGGAATCATGTCGAGGCCGACGTGATTGCGGTCGTGAATCATCACGCGGTACGTGCCGACGTTGATCCACTCCGAGTCGAGATCTTTCGTCACGACCATGCAGCCGGTGCCGATGTAGCGGCCGCCGTCTTTCTCATGCCATAGCGGCGCGGGAAACGAAAACAGATCGACGTCGTCACCCGCCTGAACGTGTTCGAACACGGGACCGTTGCTTACCGTCACGGGCTCGTATTCGGGCGCGTGCGCCTGCCATTGCTTAGGCTTGCCGCGCAGTGTTTCCACGAGTCCGCGATGCGTGTCTTCGCGGCCGACGCGCAGGATCGACGACAGGCGCGCGGGGCTGGCGGTGCTGCACGTCAGCACGCGATGCCCTTGCGGATAGCCGGGAATATCGTCGAACAGCAGCGCGGCCGGCCGCGCCTTCTTCACATTCAGTTCGCTGATCGCACCGAGCTCGAGATTCCAGTCCGCGCCCGCCACCTCGGTCAGTTCGCCGAGCGCGCGCGCTTCTTCGAGCCATGCGCGCAGATCGAGCGCATCGGTAGTGGCGCTTTGGGGGATGCCTGCTGTCGTGTCCGCTGTCATGCCTTGTTTCACGTCCTGTGTCTCCTGTTTGCCGTCCCCCACATTGAAGCAACGCGCAAGCACTCGCAAGCGACCATCGTTCATATCGGGGATGAGAAGGATTCATGCAACGCGCGATCAGTCGAGTTCGCCGCGTGGCGCATGCAATGGCTCGCGCCGTCCATAGCCGCCCGCGTATTTGAACGTGCCCTGGGCGGTTGCAATCAGCGTCTTCGCATCGATCCACGCTTCGCCGCGCGCAAAATAGATCGATCGCCCTTTGCGTTCGAGAAAGCCTTTTCCAATTAGCGTGTCTCCGACACCCTTGTCAAGGAAGTTGAGCGTCAGCGATAACGTGACGCCGTGTATCGGCCGTTGCGGATCGGCGCTGAAAAGGCCCGCATAGCCGCATGCCGCATCGAGCAGCGTCGCGACGACGCCGCCTTGCAGCACGCGCTGGCGGTTCAGCATGCCCGGCTGCAAACGAAGATGGAATTCCGCGTAGCCTTCACGCCATTCGATGCGTGTCATGCCCAGGCTGGCGAGGAACGGATTTTCGAGCGCGTCGATCTCCACAACCGTTCCTCCGCTCAACCAGCAGACCGGCCGGTGGACCCGAGGTTGAGCGGTTCAGGCCGCCGGGCGGCCGCCGGCAGCGCCGAGCCGTCAGGTTGCGCCACGTACCGCGCAGCGCGTCGCCGCGTGAACTGCGCACCGAGCTGCGCACCGAGCTGCACAACAAGCTGCGCACCGAACTGTGCACCGAAATGCGCGATCGCCTGACCCTGCCCGCGCGCGAGGCGCCGGGCCTTTTCCTTGCCGGTCGTCATTGATTGTTCCGGGTTTGTAATGATTGATTCGCGCGCGCCAATCGACGACGCTTTGCTCGACCGGCCAAGAGTGCATGAGTGCTTTCACCGCGCGCAAACTAACTTTTTTCATGCCTGTATGAAAAAGTTTCATTTCCTCGCGGCTGCCAACGGGCCGATCATCGCAGCATCCGATGCTGTCCTGTTCGCGTTCCCACCCTTGTGAAACCCGCTAGAATCCGCATCAGAGATCCTGCACTGCGCTGACTCATTGAATGAGACCCTACATTCCCTCTCTGCAGAGCTTGCTTGCGTTCGAAGCCGCGTCGCGGCACCTGAGCTTTACGCGCGCGGCGCAGGAACTCGAACTCACCCAAACGGCGATCAGCCACCAGATCAAAACGCTTGAAGACCGGCTCGAAGTCAAGCTGTTCGTGCGGCGCCGCAACGTGCTCACGCTCACGCCCGCCGCGCGCGAGTATCTGAATTCCGTGCACGAGGCGATCAATCTGCTATCGATCGCCACTGCGCACGCGCGCAAGAAAAAGCCGAGCACGGTGCTCACGGTTACCTGCCTGCCGACCTACGCGGTCAAATGCCTGATTCCCGCGCTACCCGAATTTCAAGGCGCGCACCCGGACATTACCGTGCATGTCGCGACCAGTTCGACCTTCAACGAGTTCGAGCGCAACAGCTATGATGTCGCGATTCGCTATGGTTCGGGCCGCTGGGCGTCGACGCGTTCGGACCGGCTGCACGGCGAAGAATTCTTTCCCGTGTGTTCGCCCGCGGTACTCGCCGAAGCGGGCAAGTTCGGATCGATCGCCGACGGCCTGTCGCGCATGCGGCAGATTCGCACCTACTTCTACTCGATGTATCAGGACGACTGGCCCGCGTGGCTCGAGGCCGCCGTGCACGGCGGCGTCGAATTCGCGAGCGAATCGGTGTTTCACTTGCAGCTCACGTCGTTAGCGGCGGCGGTCGACGGCGTGGGCATCGCGATCGGCCGCACGCCGCTCGTCAACGGCGATCTCGCGAGCGGCAAGCTCGTCGCGCCGTTCGACGTGCGCGTGCCGTCGAGTTCCGCCTACTTCGTCACCTCGCCGATCGACAAGGCCCGCACGAAGAAAGTCGAGCTGTTCCGCGAATGGGCGCTCGCGCGGCTCGGAGAGAAGCGCGAGCACGACGGGCGCAACGAGCACGATGGGCACGCGGGGCGCTCCGCGACGCATGCGTCGGCTGCCGTCGTCGCGGCCGACTCCCCTTGCTGAGTTCATGTCGAGCGACAGTCCACCGGTAGCCGACCCGCCCTGGCGCACCGTCGCGGCCCTGATCGACGAGCACAGGCGCGCAACGCCGGGGAAGCATGCGATCGTCGATGTCGAGCGGCGCGTCAGCGTAACGTTCGAGCAGCTTGCATGCCGCGTCGACGGTATTGCGCGGCAACTCGCACGGCACGGTGTCCGCAAGGGTACGCGCGTCGTGCTCGCGAACTGCGAGGCGTCCGACAAGCTCATGCTGTGGCTCGGCACCTGGCGGCTCGGCGCGGTCGTGTGTCCGCTCGACGTTCCGTTTGTCGGCAACGAGACCGCGCGCAAGCTGCTGGAAACGCTCGCGCCGGGTCTCGTGGTGTGTCCCGACCATGACGGCGGCCCGCTTTCCGCTATGACGGCGGCGCCGATCGTACGCTTCGCCGCAGGTGGATTCGGCACGGCGCAAAGCCGCACCGGCGCGCAACGCGCCAGCCCGGGCATGATGACGCTCGCGCCCGCCGCCACCCAAAGCGATCAAGCCGCCGAAGATGCCGCGCCGCTGCCCGACGCCGAAAGCGTCTGCGCGATCGACGATATTGCCTCCTTGTGCTGCACATCGGGCACGACCGGCATTCCGAAGATCGTCGTCTACGATCACGCGTGTTACTGGCTCAACGGCCTCGACAGCATCGACCTGCTCGACCTCACCCGCGACGACCGCACGCTCGAATATCGTTCCTTCGATTGGTACTCCGCACAGATCCTGAGCCTGATGCCGTTCCTCCAGCTGGGCTCGACACTTTGCATCGCGCGCAAATTTTCGCGCAGGCAGTTCGGCAGCTGGGTCCGCGAAAATCGCGTGACGGTCAGCGCCGGCGTGCCGACCGTGCTCAACCTGCTGCTCGAGGCGCCGCTCGATGCCGCGACCGATACGTTCGCGTCGTTGCGTGCGATGACGTGCAGCACGGCACCGCTTTCGCCGGTTCAGTGGACACGCTTCGAAAAGCAGTACGGCATCCGCATTCTCAATCTGTACGGTTCGTCGGAAGCGGGCTGGATGTGCGGCAGCCGTGCGCAGCGCCGCAAGATCGGCACGGTCGGTTATCCGGCCGCGCATATCCGCTTCGACATCGTCGACTCAGAGGGTGTTTCGTGCGCGCCCGACGCGGAAGGACAAGTCGTGGTCGACGGTGCGAAGCTGGCGCTCGGCGTGCTGCAGGCGGATGGGTCGATGCTCGCGATACGCGGTGCGCCGCTTTTCACGCGCGATATCGCGGCACGCGACGCCGAAGGCTTTGTCCGCATGTCGGGCCGCATGGACGACCTGATCATTCGCGGCGGCGTGAAGATCGTGCCGCAGGAAATCGAAGACGTGCTGCGCGCGCATCCCGAGGTGCAGGACGTCGCCGCACTCGGTGTGCCGGACCCGGTATATGGTCAGGAAACCGTATGTTTCGTCGTGACGCAAGCTGGCGCGTCTGTCGATCCGCAAGCATTGCGTTCACACTGCAGGGCGCACCTCGCACGCGAGAAGGTGCCGCAAGACGTGTTCGTGGTCGCGTCGTTGCCGCGCAGCTCGCGCGGCAAGATTCTGCGCGATGCGCTGCGCCAGCAGTGGTGGCGCAGCGTGAGTATGCCGCCGGATCTGTCGGAGCCGGAGTTCGAGTAAGCGAACCGACGGCGATTCGTCGCGGCGCGCCGCTACTTCATTTTTACGGCGCGAGCCGATAGGCAACCATCTGCAACTCGACGAGAAAACCGTGATGCAGCTCCGGCACCGGCACCACCGCGCGCGCGGGCTTATGCGTGCCGAAATGCTCCGCATAGAGCCGATTGAATTCCGGCCAGTTATTCACGTCGACGATATAGGCCGTGCATTGCACGACATCGGTCAGCTTGCAGCCTGCTTCCTCGAGCACGCGTTCGCAATGCTGCAGCGTCGCACGCACCTGACGCGCGAAGTTCTCTGGCCCGTCGACCGCCACGCCCGGCCCCGGCAGCATGCCGGAAACGAACGTGAAGCCACCGGCCTGCACGGCCTGCGAGTAATGACCGCCGGGCGCGGGTACCTTGTCGGAAAAAATAAAGTTCACGGTTCAGACCTCTTCGGGTAAGCGCTGCCCTCGCGTTTCCGGCAGCCATGGCGCCAGCACGAGACCAACGAGATAAATAAAACCGACCGTTACCGCGGCATGACCGTAACCCCCAAAACGGGCGATCAGCGTGCCGGCAATCAGCGGCCCCGTCCACGCGAGAAATCGCGGCACATTAAAGCACAACGCGATAGCCGTGCCGCGCACGCGCGTCGGGTACAACTCGGGCAGCCAGGTCGGCATCCACGTATATTGCCCGAGGCTGAAAAAGCCGGTCACGCAGCAAACGACGAGCATCAGCACAAGATCGTGCGTCCACATGAAAAGCACGGGCGTCAGCACGAACGCCATCGCGAAGAACAGACATGTAATGCGTTTGCGGCCGTAGGCATCGGCGAGAAATCCGAGACCGATATAACCGGCAATCGCACCGACGTTATAAGCCATGCCGGCGAAGCTCGCCCATGTCGCCGCAGGCATACCCGCGCGCGCGGCCTCCGAACCGACATACGGCGGCACCCATGTCGAAATGCCCCACCAGCCGAGTGTCGTCGAAAGCGACATCAGTATGGCAATGCACGTGCGGCGCCGCAGTTTCGGGTTTCCGAGCAGATCGACCAGCGTGAAGCGCGCGAGCGCCTGTTCGCGTTCGTCGAGCGTCGCGCCCGCGCGCTTGCGTGCGAGCGTCGCCTTGCGATGCGCGTCGACGCGTTCCCATTGTTCGGATTCGGGAATCCCGGCGCGCATCCACAGCGTGGCGAGACCCGGCAGCACGCCGATCACGTACATGTAGCGCCATGCATGTTCGCCCGCGCCGCTCATGAAAAGCCATACGAACGATGCGACGAAGAAGCCCGTGCCGAGTCCGCATTGCATCAGGCCCGCCCCTTTGCCGCGATGGCGGTCCGGCCAGATTTCGGCGGTCATCGCGGTGCCGGTCGCCCATTCGGAACCCATTGCAAGGCCGACAATGAAGCGCAACGCCGCAAACGACGCCCAGTTCCACGACAGCGCACTCAAGCCGGTGGTGAGCGAATACGCGAGGATTGCCAGCATCATCATCCGCTTGCGGCCGATATAGTCGGTCAGCACGCCGCCGATCAGGCCGCCGATGCCCCAGCCGAGCAGCGTCAAGGCAATCACGAGGCCCGCATAGAACGGAATCTGCCCGCGCAGCGACGGCTCGAGCAACTGACCGAGCGCACCGCCCACCGTCAGGATCAGCGCATAGGTTTCATAGCCGTCGAAGAACCAGCCGAGGTTCGATGCGGCGAGCGCCCGCCACTGCTGCCCGTCGATCGACCGGTACCAGACCACATTCGCGGCCGCATCGTTTGACGCATGCAGCGGCGTGCCGCCGCCTGGCCGCTCGAGAGGTTGATGCATCGTCCTGTCTCCTTCGTTATTGTTTTGCGCCGTGCGCGGCACGTCGGACGCGAACCCGCTACACGGCGACCGCCTTCGACCTGCGCATCTGCGCCGCGAGCTGCACGGCTTCGATAATCTCGGGATAGGCCGCGCAACGGCAAAGATTGCCCGACAGGAAATGCCGGATTTCCGCTTCGCTCGGATCGGGGTTGCGATCGAGCAGTTGCTTGCTCATCAGAATGAAACCGGACGTGCAAAAGCCGCATTGAAATGCGCCGCATTCGATAAATGCCTGCTGCACGACATCGAGTTCGCCGTTCGCATCGAGCGCTTCGACGGTGCCGACTTCGCCGCCGTCGGCCATCGCGGCCAGATAGAGGCAGCCCGACACGCTCTCGCCATTGACGATCACCGTGCAGCATCCGCACAGCCCTTGCCCGCAACTTTCGCGCGCGCCATACAGCGTGAACTGCTGCCGCAGCACTTCCAGAATGGTTTGATGCGGTTCGATCTCGGCGCTGACCGGTTCGCCATTCAGCGTGAAATGGATCAGGACGGAGGTAGCGCTCATCGTTATTCCTCTGCTAGCGGTTCGTTGCGCGCCGCGCACAGCGCGCGATAGACACTCTCGGGCGTCAGCGGCAGCGATGTGAGGCGCACGCCGACTGCGTCTTCGATCGCCTCGGCAATCGCGGACGCGACGCCGAACGTCGAACTCTCGCCGACGCCCTTCGCGCCGAACGGCCCATTGTTTTGCACCGATTCGACCGTTTCCCGGCCGATTTTCGCGGGGATATCGTGTATCCCGGGAATCTTGTATTCGGCAAACGAAGCATTGCGCAGCTGGCCTGCTTCGTCGAACTCCATACGTTCGAACAGCGTGATGCCGAGCTGCATGATCGCGGCGCCCGAAATCTGCGTATCGACCACTTTCGGATTGATCGGCGTACCGCAATCGACGACGTTCTCGAAACGCAGCAACCTGAAATGCCCGGTTTCGGTATCGACCTCGACCTCGACGCCGCAGCCGCCGACCATCCAGTTCGGCGTGATGTTTTCGGACTGGCCCGTCTCGTGCGACGGCGACTCGTAGTTCGGAATAAAGCTGCCGATCCCGACGATATTGCCGGCCTGCATCTTGTACTTGCGACGCAGCAGTTCGCCCGCGCGCATCGCAGGCACGCTCGGCACGCCGAGTTCTTCGGCCAGCTCCGCGATCTTGCGATTTACGTCCTCGGCGGCGAGGCGCACCGCATGGCCCATATGGAACGTCGAACGCGAGCCGAGCGTCGCCATGTCGTAGGGCGTCACGTCCGTGTCGGGGCGCATCACCTTGATGCGTTCGGCCGGAATGCCAAGCACCTCGCCCGCCATCAGCGCGATGGCCGTCTCCGATGCCTGCCCCATATCGACCGTGCTCGAATAGACGGTGCAGCTGCCGTCGCCTGCGAGGCTGATCATCGCCATCGACGTGGTCGGTGCGACGAGCGCCTTGAAACCGACGCCGATGCCGCGGCCGCGCCGCAACGTGCCGGTGCCGCGCTCGAACGGCGCATTCCAGTTCATCCGGTCGGCGACGCGCTCGAGCACGAGCTCGACGGCCGCATCGTGCATCGTCGTACCGGTCGGATGCATGCGTCCTTCGCGCAGAAGATTGCGGCGCCGGAATTCGACAGGGTCGATCTGCAACGCGCGCGCGATCATATCGGCGTGGCTCTCGTAGGCCCACACCATCTGCGGGATGCCGAAGCCGCGAAACGCGCCCGCCGGCGGCAGGTTCGTGTAGACCTGGTACGAATCGATCGAGACGTTCTCGATCTCGTACGGGCCGGTTGCGGTGAAGCCCGACTTTTGCGTCACACGCGGGCCGATATCGGCATAGGCACCGCCGTTCCACCATACTTCGCACTTGCGCCCGGTAATGCGTCCGTCGGCGGACACGGCCGTTTTCATGCGGAATGTCGTCGCGTGCTTGGTGATCGTGAAGAACTGCTCTTCCATCGTCAGCGACACTTTCACGGGCCGCTTCGCGAGCAGCGCGAGCGCCACGACAAGCGCTTCGACCTTGATATACAGCTTCGCGCCGAAGCCGCCGCCGAGCAGCGCCGATTTCACGCGCACGCGGTTTTCGTCCCAGCCGAGCAGACGCGCGATTTCGATGCGCACGAACGACGGGCTTTGCGATGCCGTGTGCACGGTCAGTGTGCCCATGCCCGCATCGGGTTCGGCCACCGAAACCATCGGTTCGAGCGGCGTATGCATCACCTGCTGCGTCCTGAACGTGTCTTCGAACACATGCGCGGCGCTCGCGAAGGCCGCCTCGACGTCGCCGCGCCGCAACCTGTAATCGAGCGCGACGTTGGTGCCCTTGCGGCCGGCCAGGTGCTGGAGATCGGGAAAGGTGCCCGCGGGGCGCAGAAACTCGTGAACCAGCACGTCGTCCGATTGCGCGGCTTGCACTTCGTCGAACACGGCCGGCATGTCCTCGTAGTCGACCATGATCAGATGCGTGGCTTCCTCCGCGATATGCGGATCGGTCGCGAGCACGACGGCGACCGGTTCGCCGATATAGCGCACTTTCTCGAGCGCGAGGATCGGCTGGTCGTGAAACGCGGGTCCGTAATACGGCTCCGGAATCACCTTGACGATATCCTGGGCGGTATAAACGCCGAATACGCCCGGCAACTCACGCGCCGCGCTCGTATCGATGCCGGTTATCTTTCCATGCGCGACCGTGCTGCGCAGAATCTTGCCGTGCAGCATGCGCGGCAGCACGAGGTTGTGAATGTAATCGGCGCGTCCGGTAACCTTCGAACGCGCCTCGAGCCGGTTCAGTGAGCGGCCTATCTGCTTCTGCGCCGGCTGTTCGTCCAGCTTCGTTTCAATCTTCATTTAGGCGTGGCCCTCGAATGCGGTACCGCGCGAGTTCGCGGCGGCAAGCGCCGTGCGCACCGCGCGGCCCAGGTAGACCTTCAGCAACTGTTTCTTGTAGCTCGCCGTGCCGTGCGAATCGCCGACGATGTCGAGTTGCGCGGCACCCGCTTCGCCCGCTTCACGCAAAGTCTTTTCGTCGTTCGGCTCGGCGCCGCGCAAGAGCGTTTCGGCTTCGGTGAGGCGGGTCGGCCGGTCGGTGGCCGCGCCGACGATCACGCTCGCCTGTGCGATCGCGGCGCCCTGCATGTCGAGCACGACGGCCACGCCAAGCGCGGGCCAGTCGTGCGACGCTCGCGTCGTCACCTTCATATAGGCGGCGGGCCGGCCCGCTTGCGGCGGCACGATCACGCGCGAAATCAGTTCGTCGCGCGCCAGCACGGTTTCGTAGTAGCCGGTGCACAACTGCTCGACAGGCACCGTTCGCTCGCCGTTCGGACCTTTGATCGTCACGCGTGCGCCGAGCGCACTGAGCACGGGCGGCATGTCCATATGCGGGTCCGCATGCGCCAGGTTGCCGCCGATCGTCGCGACGTTGCGCACGCGCACATTGGACAGCGTGCGCAAGGTGCGCGCGAGCATCGGCCAGCCTTCCTTCACGAGCGGCGCATGTTCGAGCGTGGCGAGCCGCGCGAGGCCGCCAATCTGCAATTCGCCGTTGTTGCCGATGCCGATCTGCGCGTACTCGGGTTCGACGTCGCGCAGACTCACGAGACGCGTCGGCCGCAGCACGCCGGCTTTCATCATCAGCATCACCGCCGTGCCGCCGCCCATCGGTCGGATATCGGGGTCTTCCGGATCCAGCAGGGCGATCGCTTCGGTCAGCGAGCGGGGCTTTGCGAGCTCAAACGGAATCATCGGGTGCGCTCCCTTTTGTTTGTCATGCCGGTATCACACTTGTATCCCGCGTTTATCGCGCGCAGCCGGCGCGATCGAGCAGCTTGTGCAGTTCGTTCGCGACGATGTCCGGCGTTTCGAGCGGCGTCAGATGGCGCGCCTTCGGGATCTCGACGAATGTCGATCCGGCGACGCCCGCGTGCAGCGCGCGCGCCATCGCAGGCGTCGCCGCATAATCTTCTTCGCCGACGATCACGCATGCAGGCACCTTCACGTCCTTCATCAGCGCGCGGCCGTCGAACGCGCCGAGCATGCGGCCCGTCGCGGCGAACTGCGCGACGCCGTTGCGCAGGAACGTATCGACGCAGCGCTGCACGACTTCGGGGTTGGCGGCACGAAACGCATCGCTGAACCAGCGCGTCGTCTGGAATTCGACGAGCGGCGCCATGCCGCCCGCTTCCGCTTTTTTCATGCGCTCGTCCCAGTCCTGCGGCGCAGTCTCGCCGTACCACGCGGTCGTATCGATGAGTCCGGCGGCGATCGCGTCGGGATAGGTCGCGGCGAACTCGAGCGCGACGCACCCGCCCATCGATGCGCCCGCGATCAGCACATTGCGAAAGCCGGTTCCGCTCACGACGTCGAATACGTCTTCGGCGAACTGCGTCACGGTGTACGGCCCCGGGGCCTTGTCGGACGAACCGTGGCCGCGCGCGTCGATCGCCAGCACGGATGCGCGCGGCAGCAGGCGCTCGACGACAGGCGTCCAGAAGTAGCGGTCCATCGCAAGCGAATGGACGAGCACGACGCGCACCGTGTTCTGCATTCCGCCGTAGAGGCTGTAGCCGATGCGCGTGCCGTCCCGTACGACGACGTGGGATGAAACGACATCGGGGCTGGTCGGTTGATTCATTGCATTGCTCCGCTGGCCGAAAGGTAAATTCAAGGCGGGCTCGACGCTGCGCGTCTGAATGGTCTGCGTTTCAGATCGACTGCGAGGTCTGCTGCGAGCCGGTAAGCGGATATTGCGGGGCCGCTGCTGGCGCGGCAAACGACGATCATTCATGCCCCATATGAAAACTATTCATTGCCTTGCGAAGAGGCGTTTTGCGTGATCCAGGCGGCCTGCGAGCCGGCGATGCAAACGGCCGCGGATGAATTTCTCTCATGTTCGGCATGAACAATTAGCGTTTGCCCACTGCCGGTCACGCGGTCAATCTCTGTGGCAACCACTCACCACAGAGGTTTAATGCCGTGAATGTCACGAGGAAAATCCTGAACTCGCAGTGGGTCCGTCCTCTGCTCCTGATCGTCGTCGTGCTCGTCGCGTGGGATCTCGTGATCCGCGTGTTCAAGATTCCGCCTTACCTCGTGCCGACGCCCGAGGCGATCGGCCAGCAGATCGCCGCGCAATGGCAGATGCTGCTGCAGGAATCGCTGCCGACGCTCTATGCGACGCTCGGCGGATTTGCCCTCTCGGTGCTGATCGGCGTGCCGATCGCGATGCTCGTCGCCGCGTCGCCGCTGATCGAAAGCTATCTCTATCCGCTCGTCGTGTTCTCGCAGAGCATTCCGAAAGTGGCGATCGCGCCGCTGTTTGTCGTCTGGTTCGGCTTCGGACTCTTTCCGCGCATGCTCGTCGCGTTTCTGCTCGGCTTCTTTCCCGTCGTCGTTTCGACCGTGCTCGGCTTCAAGTCCGTCGAGAAGGACCTGATCGATCTCGCGAAATCGATGGGCAGCTCGCCGGTCAAGACCTTCTTCAAGATCAGCCTGCCGCATGCGCTGCCGTCGATTTTTTCGAGCATGAAGGTGTCGATCACGCTGGCCGTGGTCGGTGCGGTGGTCGGCGAATTCGTCGGCGCGAATTCGGGGCTCGGTTTCGTGCTGCAGCGCGCGAACGGCAATTTCGATCAGCCGCTGATCTTTTCGGCGCTCGTCGTGCTGTCCGTGTAATAGGCGCGCTGCTGTTCGTCGCGATCGACATGCTCGAGCGCGTCGCGATTCCGTGGCACTCGTCGCATCGCGCGCGGCTGCTCGGCAAGACGTAACGCACCTGCGTGAAGTACTACGCGAGGTACTACGCGAAGTACGGCGCCGGCGGCATGGCGCGATGCCGCACGCGCGCGATCTGAATTTCTACATCATAAAAGGCAGGAGACGATATGAAGCTAAAACGGCTATTGCGTGCGGCAGCGGCGCTCGGTTTCGCCGCGTTCTGTTGCGCAAGCGGCAGCGCCTATGCGAAAGATTCGTTGAGCATGATGCTCAATTACACGGTCACGGGCGCGGTCGCACCGTTCTATCTCGGCAAGGTACGCGGCTATTACGACGCCGAAGGCATCGACCTGAAGCTCATCGAAGGCCACGGCTCGGGTCCGACCGTGCAGGCCGTCGCCACGCATAACGTCGATATCGGCTATGCCGATTTCAGCACGATGGTCAAGGTGGCCGCGATGGGCGCGCCCGTCAAGGCGATCGGCGTGCTGATGCAGGAAAACCCGACCTCGGTGGTCGGCCTCGCGGAAAAGAACATCAAGACGCCGCAGGACATCAAGGGCAAAACCGTAGCCGTCGCACCGGGCGATGCATCGTCGCAGATCTGGACGATGTTCATGAACAAGGTCGGCTTGAAGGACTCCGATTTCAAAACGATTACCGGCAATCCGCAAACGACGATCAATGCGGTTATCACCGGGCACGCCGATCTGCTCGTTGGCTTCGCGACGATCCCGCTGATCACCGTCGAAGAAGTCACCCGAAAGCCGGCTCGCGCGATTCGCTTCGCCGACTACGACGTCAATGTCGCGACGCTCAGCATCATCGCGCGCGACGACATGATCAAGGACAATCCCGATCTGCTCAGGCGCTTCATGCGCGCCACGGCGAAGTCGGTCGACGCAGCCGAAAAAGACCCGGCCGCGGCTGTCGACGCGCTGCTGAAAACGCTGCCGGCAGCGGGTTCGCGCGACACGATGATCCGCACGCTGCAGGCGACGATTCCGTTCTACCGGACGCCGGAAACGGAGAGCCAGCCGATTTTCCACGTCAGCGCGAAGAATATCGACGATTCGGTCGCGTCGATCGTTCAGTACAGCAAGCTCGATGCGTCCGCGAATGCGCCGGCGAAGTACTACACGGGTGCATTCGTGCCTTGAGCACCGCACGCTCTGGTCCCTCTCCTTCCTCCATTGAGACCCGTTCCGCCATGACCACCGTACTGAAGCTCGACGAAACCCATTATCGAACGCCCGCGGCGTCGCCGGCCCGGCCGCTGATCGAGTTGCGCAACGTAAGCAAAAGCTATAGCAGCCGGCAAGGCATGATGCAGGCGCTCAGGCCGCTCGACTTCGAGATCCGCGAGCGCGAGTTCGTGTCGATCGTCGGCCCGTCGGGCTGCGGCAAGAGCACCCTGCTCAAGATGGTCGCGGGACTCGAGCCGATCTCGTCGGGCTCGATGACGCTATCGGGCCAGACCATCAGCGGTCCGCAGAAGAACGTCGGCATCGTGTTCCAGAGCGCCGTGCTGCTTGCGTGGCGCAATGTGCTCGGCAATATCCTGCTGCAAGCCGAAATGCGTCATATGCCGAAGCGCGAAGCGCGCCAGAAGGCGCGCAAGCTCATCGAAATGGCCGGTCTGGTCGGCTTCGAGGAGAAGTACCCGTGGCAACTGTCGGGCGGCATGCAGCAGCGCGTCTCGATCTGCCGCGCGCTGCTTCACGAGCCGTCGGTGCTGCTGATGGACGAGCCTTTCGGGGCGCTCGATGCGATGACGCGCGAAAGCATGAATATGGAACTGCAGCGCATCTGGCTCGAATCGAAGAAAACCGTGCTGCTGATCACGCATAGCATTCCCGAGGCGGTGTTTCTGTCAGACCGCGTGCTCGTGATGTCCGAGCGCCCCGGCGGCATCGCCGCGATCTACGATATCGACCTGCCGCGGCCGCGGCCGCTCGAAGTGATGGCGACGCCTGCATTTCTGCACTACACGAAGACGATTCGCGCGCACTTCAACGCGCAAGGCTCGCTCGACGATCACTGATTGCGTTGGGAGGACGGCAGGCGCCCCAAAAAAGCGGCAGGAATCGCGAGATTCCTGCCGCTTTTTCGTTTGGCCTCGGCTGAAGCCGGAAGGCAGAAGGAGAGTAAGGCGAGCGCCGCTTGCGCCCGCCCAAAGCGCTAGAACCAGTGGTTGATACCGAACGAGATACCGGTCTGCTTTTCATGCCCCGATGCGTTGAGCGACGCGTTTTTCAAGTACACGCCGCTAAAGTGCGTATAGTCGATGTCCGCATAAAGCTCGGTGCGTTTGGACAGCAGATAAACGATGCCGAGAATTGCCACGTCCTTGCGCCCGTCGACGCCGGCCGTCCGGTTCGTGTCATCGTAATACGCAGCTGTCGCATTGAAGAACCGCGTGACCTGATAGCGCACGCCGCCCCACAAATACTGGTTGCGCGTCTTGCTCTTCGCCCCGGCCGGCACGTCCTGCATATCGAGCGAATAGCCGGCCATCATGTCGACGGGGCCGACCGACAGCGTGCCGCCCGCCGTGTACTGATCGTTGCTGAAGAACTGGTTCGATGTCGCCGTTAGCGGATTCGAGCGATGCGTGTAGCCGGCACCGAACTTCACCGTCTGCGTTCGGTAATTGAAGCCGCCGGCAAGCACCGAGCCGTGCGACACGCTGCCCGGCACGCCGCCGACCGCCACTTCGCCGCGCAGCACCCACGGTCCGAAAATGCCGTGATAGTTGATGTCGTTATCGTCGCGGCCCGTGTTCCCGCCCGATACGCCTGTCGCTTCCGTGATTCCCAGATAATGAAAGTCGAACGGCTCGAAATCCTTGATGACGAAGTGCTGCAGCGTGAACTGGCGGCCGATGTCGACCTGCCCGAACGGTCCGCCAAATCCAACCGTCGACGTGCGCTGGAACAGCTGGTTGTTCGAGTTGTTGTTCTGGCCTGTCGAAAGCACATAGCCTGCCTCGAGATTGAAACGCACGTAGTACCCGCCGCCCAGATCCTCCTTGCCGATAAAACCCCAGCGGTTCGAGTTATACGTGCCGTTCGAAGCCATCGAGAGCGCGGCGCCGCCCGCTTTCGTCCCGTTGACGAGATTGCGCAAGCCGCCATCGAGCGAACCGTACAGCGTCACGCTGCTTTGCGCATGCGCGGTGCCGCCCGCCGTACAACCGATCCCAACCACTGTCATTGCCGCCAGCGATCGCGTCAACATGACGACGCGCGTAGCGCCAACCGCTCCTCCTTTTTTATACATATCTCACCTGTTGATGTCGTTCTATTCGTGAGGCCGGACGTGTAAAGCCGATGCGCAGGCAAGGCCCGATGACGAACGGCGCCGCATGCGGCCGGCCGCTCGACGCGCCGCTGTCTCCAGTCGACGGCGCTTCGATACACACACGGGGCACGCATTTCCTTCAGCCTGTCGCGCAAATGAGAAGAGTGCTTACATGTGGTTTTTTTCCTCGCTCGCTTCGTCGTGCTTTTCGTCGCGCCTTTCTTCAAAATACCAGGCCGAATCCTTGTTGATCCACTCGGGGCCTACGCGTTGACGCGTCTGCTCTTCGCCAGTCGCGAAGTACTCGCTCTTCACCGCGCGCTGCGCCATTGCTTCGTTACGCTCGTCCCAGTCCCCCATCGAAACGCCGTACCACGGCCATTCGGGGCGCAGCGCCGGCAGGCCGAGTTCTTCCCAGATCGCCTTGGCGTTTTCCATGTATGGCTGCGTCGGCAGCGACATCGGCGGCAGCTTTTCCTTGAGCGTCGCGTTCATCAGGATCACGCCGTCCACCGCGTCGTCGCCGCGCTGTGCGCCCGACGTGCGCGGACCGTGGCCCGTATCGCGGCCGTGCAGGATCTGCACGTCCTTGACCGCGTTCATCCGGTAGCTCATCGACCAGAAAATCGCGTCGCTGTTTTCGGGGTTGATGTCGTTGCTGACCGCGACCACGAGCTTGCCGACCGCCGGCTGCAACGACGCTGCGCCCATCAGTGCGCGCCAGATCTCCGTTTCGGTGGCCTTTTCATTGAAGACGACGATGACGAGCTTGCGCAGATTCGTGAGCGGCTCGTGCATGACGACCTTCTCGACGCTCGAAATACGCAGCGCGTTACGCAGATGGTCGAGAAACAGCGGCTCGAAGGCGACTTTCTTCACGAGCGAGCTTTCGCTCGGCGTAACCTGACTGATGATCGAAACGAGGTGTGCGTTCTTGCGCCGCGTGATCGCGGTCACATTCATATACGGATTGAATTCCTGCAGGTTCACGTGACCGTGCGATTCGCCGAACGGCCCTTCCGGCTCGAGCGAATCGGTCGGCACGAAGCCTTCGATGACGATTTCCGCGTCGGCGGGCACGAGCAGATCGTTGGTCCTGCATTTCACGACGCGCAGCGGCTCGCCGAGAATCGCACCGGCCACGCCGAGTTCGTCGACGTCGATCGGCAGCTTTTGCACCGAGCAGAACGACACGGCCGGATGGCCGCCGATCACGAGCGCGGCCGGCATCGGCTTGCCCATCGCCTTGTACTTGAGCCAGTGCTGGTAGATGCCCTGTCCCATTTCGATCGACGGATTGCAGCCGACGCGGCGCTTGCCCTTGATCTGCCCGCGATACGTGCCCATGTTCTGCACGCCGTTCTCCGGATCGACCGAGATGTACTGCGAGCACGTCGTGTACGGCGCGTTGTCGAAGCCCGGCGTCGAAATCGGAATCGGCAGATGCTCGAGCCCCTGGCCGTCCACGTCGAGGTCGTCGCCGATAAAGCACACTTCCTGGCATGGCGCTTCGTCGACGACCACCGGCTTCAACGGGTTGCTCTTCGCCTGCTGCCACTTCTTGCCGATCTGATCGACAGGCACGCCCATCCCGATCGAATACACCTCGCGGTTGATCGATAGCGCGCCCACCACCACCGGCAATGCGTAGCGACGGCCCTTGCTGTCGACGACGTTGTGGAACACGAACGCCTTGCGGTCCGATTCGGGAATGCCGCCGCGCAATTGCCAGCGCACCAGTGGATGCAACTCGGTATCCTTGTTGATCTCTCGGTGCACGTGCACAACGAGCCCTTTTTCGTCGAGGGCTTGCAGATGTGTCTGGAATGAAGGGAAATTCTTCATGGTGGTCCGGTTAGTGAACGGGGAAATATCAATCGGCGCTACGGCGGATCGTCTATTGCGTAGTACACCGACAGGTAGCGGGCGCGCGGCGGATCGCGCAAGACGGTCAGCGCAGACTGAGGCAGAACCGCTCACGTCGCAAACGGTGATTTCTCATATAAGGCATGAACAGATTTCATCCGATCAGGCATCGAGGCACCCTCGCAGCGGCGCGCACGCAGACGATGAATCGCGCTCATGCCTTGCATGAACAGATTTCGTTTGAGCGGCATGACGTCCGTCATGCAACCTTCAAACTGGAGACGGGGATATTCGACGCGTTTAGCGGCGCATGTCCTCTCAAGCGGACCTCGACGCGGGATAACCGCTCAAACAAGAGAACGATCGTGACAAACCGACGCAAACGTATCGTGGTGGGAATCAGTGGCGCTTCGGGCGTGATTTACGGCATCCGGCTGCTCGACATGCTGCGCGAGCTCGATATCGAGTCGCATCTCGTGATGACGCGCTCGGCGCAGATGACGCTCGCCTACGAAACGCAGTGGCGTTCGGCCGACGTTCAGGCGCTGGCCCACCAACACTATCCGAACGCCGACATCGGCGCGGCGATCTCGAGCGGCTCGTTTCCCGTCGACGGGATGATCGTCGCGCCGTGTTCGATGAAAACGCTTGCCGAAATCGCGACCGGCAACACGGGTTCGCTGCTGTCGCGTGCCGCCGATGTGATGCTGAAGGAACGCCGCCGTGTGGTGCTGATGGTGCGCGAAACACCGCTGCATCTCGGGCACCTGCGCAATATGACGAGCGTCACCGAGATCGGCGCGATCGTCTATCCGCCCGTGCCGGCATTCTATGCGCGGCCCGATGGCCTCGAATCGATGATCGACCATACGCTCGGGCGCGTGCTCGATCTGTTCGATATCGACGCAGGCACCGTCAAGCGCTGGACGGGCCAGTTCGAAGTGGATGTGGCGCGGCTTGCGACGGTTTGAGCGCAGCGCGTAAGCGCCGGCGGTCTGCTCCGCCCGAGCCGATACGACATGGCATCGCGCCCGTCAATGCGCCGCCAGCTCACAGCAATGCATGCGACCCTATTCGAGCAACACGTCTCCCGTCTTCGACATATGCGTCGGGAAAATGCGAACGCGCTGCGCCGCGCCTCCGCGTTCCGGTCGAAGCCAGGCTTGCGATAAACTGAGAGTTCAGTCCGGAAGGTTTTCGACGTATGCGCAACGTCAAGTTCAACCACCGTGGAGAACCCGCCATGCAGCTTGCCGAGAATCGATTCAAACGCGCGATCGCGGCGCGCAAGCAGCAGATCGGCTTATGGTCGAGTCTGGCTCATCATGGGTCGGTCGAACTGCTGGCGGGCGTCGGCTTCGACTGGCTCGTGCTCGATATGGAACACGCCCCGAACGAGCTGCATATGGTGCATGGCCAGTTGCAGGCGATGCTCGGCTCGCCCACGCAGCCCGTGGTGCGCCCGCCGTGGAACGACATGGTGACGATCAAGCGCCTGCTCGACGTCGGCGCGCAAACCTTACTGATTCCCTACGTCGAGACCGAAGACGATGCACGCCATGCGGTTGCCTATACGCGTTATCCGCCCGACGGCGTGCGCGGCTACGCATCGGCGCCGCGCGCGTCGGGCTTCGGACGCATCGCGGATTACGTGAAACACGCCGCGAACGAGCTCTGCGTGCTCGTGCAGGTGGAAAGCCGGCTCGGTCTCGAGAACCTCGAGCGCATCGCCGCCGTAGACGGTGTCGACGGCGTGTTCATCGGCCCCGGCGACCTCTCCGCGGCGCTCGGGCATATCGGCAATCTCAAGCATCCGGACGTGGTCGACGCAATCGAGAAGACGCTTGCGCGCATCGTGGCGGCCGGCAAGCCCGCCGGCATTCTCGCCAGCGATGAAACCCTGGCGCGGCGCTGCATCGAACTGGGCAGCACGTTCACGGCGGTCGGATCGGATGTCGGTATTCTGACGCGCGGCGCCGAACAGTTGCTGACGAAGTACAAGGCAGGCGTCTAACGTAGCAAACTCGGCAACCATGTCGAGAATGACGCAAAGCACATGACGATATCGATCGCACTGAAGATGGCGAGGTAATACGGCGGCGCCGTCTTCGACGTCTCGCCGATCGCGCAACCGATCAACTGCACCAACCCGATCGGCGGATGCACGAGCCCGAGCGAGCAGTTGAGCAGTACGAGGCCCATCACCCATGTCTGCCGCTTACGGCGATGCGTGCGCCTTGTCGAATGGCGAACCGTCGAACGAAGAACCATCGGACGACGGCCCGCCCATAGGCAAAACACTCGACGAACCACTGCCGAACGAACCGCCATTCGACGATCCATCGTTGAACGAACCGCTGACCGATGCACCGCCGCCAAACGGCGTGCTGCCCGGCTGCGTTCCACCGGGCGGCGCGCTGCCGCCGTTCCCCGTTCCGGACGCATCGCCGTTCGGCGTCACCGGGCCATCGGGTGGACGCTGCCCCTGCGTGAGCGTCGGAAAGCGCGCGACGAACACCCAGTCCGAATAACTCTTCCTGTTCGCGAAGCCCTGAAACGCTGCGGGAAAATGCGAGATCTGGATCGGACGCGCATGCGATGCGCTATGAATGCCCACGATCGTCTGCCCATCGGGAGACATCACGAGTACCCAATCGCCCTTGCCCGTCATCGGATCGTCATAGACTCTGCGCAGATGGCGCACGACATTCGGGTAGCGCGGATCGCGCAGCAGGTCTTCGAGCGTGCGCGGCTGCGTCGGCTGGCCGATCGGCGTGGCGGACGCATAGCTTTGCAGCGCGCGCTGGAATTGCGCGCCGACCGCGAGCAGTTCCTTTTCCGCCATGCGCCGCTGATAGATCGCACCGAGTTGCGCCGACGCCGCCGCCGTGATGCTGATGATCGCCAGCAGAATCAGCAGCGCAAGATACGTGTAGCCACCTTGCGAAGTGCGGCGGCGCGGCGCGTGCGCGCGAACGTCAGCGCGAACGTCAGCGCAGACCTCAGCGCAGACCTCAGCGCGAGCGCAACTGCGCGCAAGGTAACGCGGCCTCGTGCGGGAACGCGTCTCGCCCATCACATCGCCCCGTAGGCCTTGCCCTCGGCATCGGTGCCCTCCGCACCGCTTTTGATGTCGTAGACATTGCCGGGAAACTGCTCGTCAGGCGCGACGATCTGCCAGGTCGTCGCGCTGTCGGCCACCGGATCGAACGGCAGCGAGCGCAGATAGTGCTTGTCGACGAGTTCCTGCAGCGAATCCGGATAACGCCCCTGGTCGCCGTAGAACTGATCGATCGCCACGCGCGTGACGTGCAGATTCTGCACGAGCACTTTCTCCTTCGACGAATCGATCGAATGGAAATACTCGGGCAATGCGAGCGTCAGCATCAACGCGATAATCGCGAGCACGATCAGCAGTTCGATCAGCGTAAAGCCCGCCGCGGTCTTCGCATGTCTCGCGCCTTGCATCGGTGTCACCATTTCCGGTAAGGAATGCCGTTCAGGCCAATGCCGTTCGACAGCGAATAGACGTCGTAGACGTCGTCGCCCTCCTGCGGATCGTCGGCTTCGCTCGCATAGGCCCGCTTGCCCCAGGTCGCCGAATCGGCAAGCTGCGGGTCGTTGTCGTTCATCGGATCGCGCGGAATGCGCCGCAGGAAGTACATCTTGTGCGCCTTCGGGTCCTGCTGGTCGGGCACGCCCTGCACCAGCAGTTCGAGATTGGCCGGATAGTCGGTGGCGCCCGCCTCTTTCTGGATGCGCCCATCCTTGCTCGCCGTGTGATACGCGTCGATCGCGTCGCGTATTTCATGCAGCGCCGCGCGCAGGTCCTGTTCGCGTTCGCGCTGACGCATCACCTGTGCGACGGGCACGGTCATGCACGCGAGCACGCCGAGAATCGCCAGCGTGACGAGCAGTTCGATCAGCGTGAAACCGCGCGCGCGCGCCTGCGTCATTTCGGATTCACCGTCAGGTCGTACGGCGTCGGCGGCAGCGCCGTCACCGGAATGCCGGTCAATCCGAGCAGCGTGCCCGGCTGCACCTGGATCGAGGTCTGCGAAGACGGTGCGATCGCGCGGAACGACAGCACCGCATACGTCGCGGACGCCGTGGCGCCCGTTCCGCCCGATGCGGAATCGGACAGGCTCAGCTGGCCGTTCTGCCCGACGCGGCTCGAGAAATTCGTCTGCGCGCCGCCCTGCTTCAGGAAATCGCCTTCGGTCACGCCCGTGAATTGCAGCTTCGAGCTGTCGTAGGTCACGTTCGCGGGCACGATCAGCAGCGGCTGGTCCGCCTGCATCGTCACCGTGACCGTGACCGAGTCGCCGACCTTCACCTGCTGCGGCCCCTGCACCGTCATCTGGGCCGTGCCCGTACCCGGCGCACCGCCGGCGACGACCGGATCGCCCTCGCCGCCGGCAAAACCGCCCGCGCCGCCGCCCACCGTGCCGCTACCCGCGCCGCCGTAGTTCGAGCCGAGCCCGTTCGTGCCCTGCGCGCTGTTGTTGCCGAACCCCGACGATGGCGCTTTGCCCGGCGTGGCCGACGTCGACGACGAACTGCTGCCCGGCGAGAACGACGCGCTGCTGATGCCGTTCGATTGCATCAGACCCTGCGAATTGGTCTCGGTGCCCGCCGAAAAATACGCCGCAGCGGCGTCGGGGCGCTGGATATTGCGGATCAGATGCGGCGTGATCGCAAGCACGATTTCGGTGTTCTTGTCGTCGTCGGTCGTCGCGCCGAACAGGCGGCCCAGCACCGGCAGCTGGCCGAAGCCCGGAATCTTGTTGCCCGACGTGCGCTCTTCGCTGTCGATCAGGCCCGCCAGCACGTCGGTTTCGCCGTTCTTCAGCTGCAGCACCGTGCTCGCGGTGCGCGTGCCGATTTCATAGGCGGTCGTGCCCGAGTTGCCGCCCGATACGACATTGAGCAGGCTGCTCACTTCGAGCGCGACCTTGATGCCGACCGAGTTGTCGAGATAGATCGACGGCTCGACGTTCAGCGTGAGGCCGACGTCGATATAGTTGACCGACTGCGAGACGAAGCCGGTCGAGGTCGCCGTCGACGTGATGTTCGGCACGCGCTCGCCGATCAGGATCTTTGCCTTCTCGTGATTGCGCACGCGAATGCGCGGATTGGTCAGCAGCTTCGCATTCGAATCGACGAGGTTCGCCTGCGCGGTCGCCTGGATCTGCGATACGCCGAGCGTCTTCGACGTCTGGTGAAACAGGTCGTTCAGCGACAGCGCCGGCGGGTTGCTGCCGCCCGAGGACGGGATGCCGAACGATCCGCTGTTGAACGGGTTGCCGAATCCGTTGCCCGTGTTGTTGCCCGAGCCCGTATTCGAGATCACGCTGCCGACCGGCAGCGGCGTCACCGTGAGCGAATCGGGCCACTGTATGCCGAGACTTTGCGTGCTGTTGCGCTGCACCTCGAGCACTTCGACTTCGAGCATGACTTCCGGCTCCGCGACATCTTCGAGTGCGACGAGCTTTTCGGCCATATGGATCACATCGGGCGTGTCGCGCACGATCACGAGATTGAGCTTCTCGTCGACGACGATGTCGTGCGCCTTGAGGATCGTCTTCAGCGTATTCGCGACTGTCTTCGCTTCGGCGTTCGACAGGAAGAACGTGCGCACCGCGAGCTCCTGGTAGTCCTTGAGCTTGGCCGGCGTATTCGGGTAGATCAGCACGGTGTTTTCGTCGAGCACCTGTTGCGCGAGCTGGTTCGTCGCGAGCACATAGCGAACCGCGGCTTCGATCGTGCTGTTTCTGAGGAAGATCGACGTGTGCTGGTCGGTGCGCACGTCCTTGTCGAACAGAAAGTTCATGTTGGCGCTGCGCGAGATCACATCGAATACCTGCTTGAGCGATGCGTCCTTGAAATCGATATGGATCGGCCGGCGGTAGGCCGCGGCGAGCGCCGCCTCGATGCGCGTCGCGCCCGAATCGAGCGTGAGCCGGCGCTGCAATGCGAGCGCGCGCGGCTGCTCGGGCGCTTCGGTCAACACCTGCTCGACGAGGCGGCGTGCGCCGGCCACGTTCTGCTTCGCCGCCATCGCTTCGGCTTGCGCGACGAGCGCATCGAGTCGCGCGGCCTGATCGAGCGCGGCCAGTCCGGCCAGTGCCCGTTCGTTTTCCGGGTCGAGCGTCAACGCATGCTGATAAGACTTGCGCGCCGCATCGCGTGCGCCGCTGGCGGCGAGACGGTCGCCCTGCTCGTTGTCGTGCGTCAGCGTGCTCGCGCGCACGGCGAGCCAGGTCGCGCGATATTGCGCGTCGTGCGGCTCCTGCGTCATCGCTTCCTGCATTTTCGCGAGCCCTTCGTCGACCTTGCCCTGCGCGACGAGATCTTCGCCCGCGCGATAGGCCTTCTGCGCCGCGCAACCGGCCAGCAGCACCGGCAAGGCAACGGCGAGCACGAGCGGCGCCAGCCACTGCAAGGAGGCGCGCCGCGCCCGCCGTTGCCGGCGCGGCATCTCGCCCGACGCGGCACCGCCGCCCGGACCCCGATGGCCATGTTGTTCTAGTGATTGCGTATGCAACGACTTGCTTCCTGTAAATGCTTTCTCTTATTGCATGTCAATCGGCGCTGCCGATATCGATGGTCTGGACCAGCTTGAGCGGCAGGTACGTCAACGTCAAAACAGGCGGCTTGATCGAGTCGACGCGATAGGTCGCATCGATCACGGATTTGTCGTGCACGATCACGGTCTCGTCGCCGTGCGCGAGATAAACCTCCCACGCACCGTCCGACGCCTGTTTCCCGATATAGGTGAACGGCAGGGTCGGCGCGATCGGCGCGGACGGCAGCGGCGGCACCTGCGCACCAGCCGGTGCGACCGACGGCAACGCGGGCGCCCATGTCTGGCTGCCGAACAACGCGTGATGGCCGCCGCCGGCCGAGCCGAACAGTTCCTTGCGCGAGCGCAGCGCGCCGACCGCGACGAGCGCTCCGTTGTCGGGATTCGCGGCCGATGTCGCGTCGGTGCCGCGCCCGGCCGGGGCGGCTGTGCGGGCCGCCGCGGCCGCGCGCGGCGAGGCTTCGACAACCTGATCGGGCGCGTCGTGACGACCGAAGATCAGCAGGCCGCCGCACACGACGAATGCGACCGCGAGCACCGCGTGCAGAGGCTTCATCGTTGCGCCTCGCCCGCCGCGACCAGTGCGGCGGTATTCGCGGCGCCCTCGCCCTGCTGCACGGGCCGCAGGAATACCGTAAACCGCAGGCTCGCCTCGACGGTCTGGTCGTTCGCGGAACTGCGCTTGAAGCGCATGTCGTCGAGCGCGGCGTAAGGCACTGTCAGCAGCACTTTTTCGCAGAAGCGGCGCAATTGCGCATAGTCGCCCTTGACGGGCAGCACGATCGAGTAGGTCTCGAAGCGCCCGGCCGCATCGCGCGCCGGCTTGTATTCGGTCTTGTCGAGCACGACGCCGGTCTCGCTTGCGGCGTCGAACAGATGCATGACGACCTGCTCCGTGTGACCCGCATCGCCGAGCGCGGCGTAAAACGCATCGAGCCGCTGGGCCGCGAGCGCCTGCGGAGAAATCACCGGCGCGGGCGGCGGCGCCGATCGCGCGCGCGCGACGGCGCGGGCTTCGTCGGCGATACGCACGGTCAGACCCGGCAGCAGCACGAACCACATCGTCGCGGCGCCGATCGCGAGCCCGCCCGCCGCGAGCGCGTCGATACCGGTGCGGCGCAGCGCGAGCCGGGTCCACAACAGCGCACGCATCAGATCCGGCATCTTCATGACGCGCTCCTGCGCCATCGCGCTTCGATCTGGAAGCGGATCACGCCGTCCATATGGTCTTTCGACATCTCGTGACGCACGAGATCGACGCGTCCGAACAGCGGCTGCTGCTCGAGCGCCTGTAGATAACCGATCATCGCGTCGCTGCCGGCGCCCTCGGCTTCGATGCGCAACAGCGCACGGCTCGCGTCGGGCGTGATCGACAGCAATGCGACCTTCGGCGGCGTCGCCGCTTCGACTGCGTCGAGAATGTCGTCCCAAGGCAAGTTCAGGCGCGCGACCGCTGCGTTGACGGCGGCGCCCTGCTTCGCGTCGACCGGACGGCTCGCGACGCTCGCGCGTGCGCGCGCCGCTTGCGCGTGATGCGAGGCAATGCGCTCCTGCTGGCGCTCGAGCACGTCGAGGCGGCCCAGCAGTTTGTGCGCGCGCACGCCGGCGATCACGCATGCGATCAGCGCGGCGAGTGCAAGCACGCGCATCACCGGATGGCTGCGGTACAGCTGACGGCGAGCGCTGAGCGGCGCGAGATCGATATGCAGGCGCTTCATCGCGAGGCACCGCCCTGGCTGCCGAATACCAGTTGCGCGGCGGAAGACCACGTCGCGATCGCGCCTTCAGGCGATGCGAACGCCGCCTGAACGGCAGTGCATGCGCGGACCTCGATGAAGCTGTCGATCGGGTTCGGGCTGGGGTCCAGGCTCGGGTTCAGGCTCGAGCTCGCGTTCGTGCTGCTGTTGCCGGACATCGCCGCGCGCGGCGTTTGCTGCCAGGCCGGCGGCAACGGGCCGTACACATGCAGCAGTTTCGGTGCGTGCACATTGTCCAGCAGCGCCGTACGCACAAGCTGCTCATGCAGCCATGCGAGCGGCGGCGCTTCTTCGACGAGCTTTAGCGTGCGTATCGCCGCAAGGCGCGCACGCCGCCCGGCGCCGTCGATCACGCCGAGCGTCAGCGCGCCATCATGCAGCGTGGCGAGCCACGCATCGCCGGTCACGCGGCGGCGCCAGCGGTTCCAAGCGCCGATGAAATTGGGCGCTGCCGAAACGAGACAACTGCGCCGTGCACGCGCCGCGAGTCGCAGCGCCATATGCATGCGCAGCGGCACCGCGCACGCGAGAAATGGCCGCGCCGCATGCCAGTCCGCGACGAGATGCCATGCCGCCGCCGATTCGCCATAGAGCACCTGGAAGCGCACCTCGGCCGCGGTGCGCAGGTCCTGCACGCGCGTGCCGTTCGGCGGCGGCGTCACGATGAAGTAGCGCACGAGGTCATCACCGAAGGTCGCGTGGATCGGCAATCCGCCGCATCCGGACTCGTCGAGCGCATCGCCGATCGCGGCGGCGAGTTCGTCGGGCGTCAGGGCGGGCGATGTCGCGCGCAGCGAACGTTCCGCGAGAAGCGGCGGTGCCGCTGCCTGACGTAACGCAACCGCATTTGTCACGCTGCTCGCCGCTGGGCCGACGCTCGAATTCGCGCGAGCATCGGCGAGCAGCCCTGTTCCCCCATGCCGCGCGCCCAAAGCGTTCACTCCGTCACCGCGTCCGCCGTTCGTGCGCAATATCGCCACGCCGTCTCGCGACAACCCGATGCGGCACACGCCGCGCCGCCACTTCAGCGAAACGCGCGGCAGCCCCGGTATCGAAACCGGCGTTGTGCTCCACCGCTTCAACACATCACGCATTGAGAGTCACCCGTTTCACTTCGGCGAGCGTCGTTTCGCCGCGCTTCACCTGGGCCAGCGCAACCTCGCGCAAATGGCGCGTGCCGTTGCGGCGCGCGACTTCCTTGATCAGGCGGATCGGCTGCTTCTCGACGACCATATCGCGGATCTCGTCGTCGAGAATCAGAATCTCGGCAATCGCGCGGCGCCCGCGATAACCGGTGCCGCGGCAATCGCCGCAGCCCGCGCCCTGGCGGAAATCGAAATCGGCGACCTCGGCGCGCGTGAGACCGACGCGCGCGAGTTCCGCGTCGGTCGGCGTATAAGGCGTCGCGCAATGCGAGCAGTTCACGCGCAACAGCCGCTGCGCCCAGATGCCGTTCAACGCGGACACGAACGCGTACGGATCGATACCCATATGGCTAAAGCGGCCGAACACGTCGAACACGTTGTTCGCGTGCACCGTCGTCAATACGAGGTGGCCCGTCAGCGCGGATTGCACCGCGATCTCGGCCGTCTCGCGGTCGCGGATTTCGCCGACCATGATCTTGTCCGGGTCGTGCCGCAGAATCGAGCGCAAGCCGCGCGCGAAGGTCAACCCCTTCTTCTCGTTGACTGGAATCTGCAGGATGCCCGGCAGCTGATATTCGACCGGGTCTTCGATCGTAATGATCTTGTCGCGGCCGTTATGAATTTCGGTGAGCGCCGCATACAGCGTCGTCGTCTTTCCCGAGCCGGTCGGACCCGTGACGAGCAGCATGCCGTATGGCTCCTCCGCGAGACGGCGCAATGCTTCGAGCGATTCGCCGTCGTAGCCGAGCGCTTCGAGCGTCAGCGACCCGTACGCTTCGATCATCGCGCGCTTGTCGAGAATACGGATCACCGCATCTTCGCCGTGAATGCTCGGCATGATCGACACGCGCAAGTCGATATCGCGCCCGCCGGCCGCGACGCGGAAACTGCCGTCCTGCGGCACGCGGCGCTCGGCGATATCGAGTTCCGCGAGCACCTTCAGGCGCGAGATGACCTGCTCCGCGGTTTCGACGCCGTGTATCGTCGCCGCCGCATCGAGCACGCCGTCGACGCGGTATTTCAACGCGAGGCCGGTCGCCGTGCTTTCCATATGGATGTCCGATGCGCCTGCCTTGAGCGCATCGTAGAGCGTCGAATTGACGAGCTTGACGGCGGGGCTCGCGGCCTCGCTGACCGTCTCGAACGACAGCACCTGCGCGGTGCGCCCGTCGGCGCGCGTGTCGCCGCCGTCGGTCACGAGGCTGTCCACCGCGCGCGCCGATTCCTCCATGCGCGTGTGGTAAGCCTGCAGATCGGACGGCAGCGTGACGCGGATCTCGATCGGGCCGCCTGCCTGCGCGGCCAGCCACGTCTGCAGGTCGAGATCGAACGGACTCGTCACGACGCCGATCAGCGTGCCGCAGAGGCTCGCTACGCGATCGTTCGCGTCTTCCGGCAGATTTTGCGCCGCGTGTTTGACAGTATTGTCCACATCGCGCAGCAACGCGCAGCGTCGCTGCATCGCGCGCGATAACGGCACGCGGTCGAACGCGGGCTGCATCGCGAGCATCGCAGGCGTTTCGATCACCTGCATCGCAAGCTGCTGCGCGAGCGTCTGCAGCAGCTCGCGCGGCTCGCTGCCGGTCATCGCTTCGAGCTCCACGATCAGATGACGCTGCGTCGCGGAGGCAGCCGCGCGCGCACGCGCGAGCAGTTCGGCATCGAGCTTCAATACCGGCCGCGCGAGCGAAACCGGTTGCGCGGACAACGATCCGGCCGGCGCATCGGACACATCGGACGCATCGGGCACACCCGGCACCCCGGCGGCCAGCGGCACCACATTCGCGGGCATGCTCACGACAGACTCTCCGCCAGATCGAAGATCGGCATGTACAGCAGGATAACGATGGTCCCGACGACGAGACCGATCGCCGACATCAGCAACGGCTCGAACAGACGCGTAAAGCGGTCGATCCACCGGCTGATCTCGCCGTCATAGAACGCCGCCGATTTGGTCAGCATGTCGCCGAGTTCGCCTGAGCGCTCGCCCACGCGCAGCATGCGCAGCGAGATCGGCGTCGTGAGGCCTTCGTTGTCGAACGCACTCGATAGATTCGTGCCGGCCTGCACCGCGATGCGCGCCTGCATCAGCCGCTCGCGCAGTGCGGGCGAGATCGTGCCGCCGGCGGTTTCCATCGCCGGCACGATCGGAATACCGCCTTCGAGTAGCATGCCGAGCGTCAGATACAGACGCGACAGCTGATAGATGCGCAGGTGCGGTCCGATCACGGGAATGCGCGCGAGCAGCGTCGCGAGACCCGCCTTCGCGATCGCCGCGCGCAGCACCGTGCCGCCCGCGAAGACGATGCCGAGCGTCGCGCCCGCGAGCGGCAGGCCATGCGCGGCGGCGAACTTGCCCCAGTCGAGCAGCAGCTGCGACATCCACGGCAGCGAGCGCCCTGTGCCCTCATAGATCGTCGCAAAGCGCGGCACCACATACGCGATCAGAAACGCCGCCACGCCGCCGCCGACGCATAACAGAATGCATGGATAGATCGCGGCGCTGACCAGCTTGTTGCGCACGAGGTCGATGCGCGACTGATAGTCGATATAGCGTTGCAGCGAGCGCGGCAAGTCGCTCGTGCCTTCGGCGGCGCGCACGATGCCGATATAAAGCGGCGGAAACACATCGGGTTGCTCGGCGAGCAGGCTCGAAAAGCGCTTGCCTTCGCGCAGCCCCGAAAGCAGCCGCTCGAGCACACCGCGCAAACGTCCGCTGCCCTCGCGCTCGAGCAGCGCCTCGAGCCCCTCGACGATCGACAGCCCCGCCGTCAGCAGCGCCAGCAGTTCCTCGCTGAACAGCACGAGCGACAACGCGCCGCGCGACGCCGCCGGGCGGCGCAGCGAACGGCGCGGCGCAAGCCGCGTCGCATGCAGTCCGCGCGCTTCGACCTGACGCCGCGCATCGTTCTCGTCGTGCGCATCGATGACGAGCGCGACGATCTGATTGTCGGGCGCCAGCGCTCTGACTTCGTATTGCATGGTGTATCGCCAGGGTTTACAGACGATGCCGGTGGCCCATTTCGGGTGCACCGGCATCGCACGTGATGATCAGTAGTCCGTCTGTCTATTCGCTGCTGATCTGCGCGCTTTCTCCGTTCGTGCCCGACTGGCTGTCGGGCCCGTTCGAAATGATCGCGTAGTCGCTTTTCGTACCGGGAATCCTGTAGATATACGGATGCCCCCACGGATCGAGCGGCACTTCCTTCTTCAGATACGGCCCCGCCCATTTGTCCGCGTTGGCGGGCTTCACGACGAGCGCCGCGAGTCCCTCCTGGGTGGTCGGATAACGGCCGACGTCGAGCCGGAAGTTGTCGACCGCCTTCGTGAACACGTCGATCTGTGCGCGCGCCACCGTCACCTGCGACTTGCCCAGTTGCGCGAAGTAGCGCGGACCGACCAGCGCCGCAAGCATGCCGATGATCACGAGCACAACGAGCAATTCGAGCAGCGTGAAGCCGCCTTGCCGGCGTGCCTGCTCTCGCCTCTGCACTTGCTCCTGCCTGTGCCCTTGCCTGTGCCGCTGTGCGACGCACCGCGTTTGCCCTGCCTGCGGGCTGCGCATCACCGCCGTGCTACTCATGCCATGCCGCCACATCGATACTCTCCTCGATGCGCCCGCGGATGCGGGCGCCCTTTCGCTTTACTGATTGCGTGCTCAGAAACCGATGCCGAGCACCACATGCTCCGGCTGCGGCGCGACGATCGTCGAGCTCGCATCGTTCACGTCGTCATACGCGAAGCCGTAGTCGAGTCCGCTGATGCCGTGGTCGTGGAAGAACCGCGCGTACTCGTTCGACGGCGAAGCTGCATACCACGCGGCCGGGTTCGCCCACTTGCTGACGTCTTCCGCTACGTGGCGATTCAACGCCGCGCACAGTTGCGCCTCGATCGCCAGCTCCGTCGAATTGCCGGTTGCGAGCGCACCGCTGCCCTGCAGCACGTCCTGCGTGGTCGGCTTGTTGACGACGTACGTGCCGCCGACGAACGCGCCGTTGTTCAGGTTCGTTTCGCTGAACACGAGCTGGTCGCCCTGCACCTTGCCGACGAACTGACGGCTATTGCCGAACATGTTCAACACGAGGCTGTTCGACGAGTAGTACTTCCAGACCTCGCTCACATACGCGTCGAAGTAGTTGCCGTTCGGCTGGCCGGCCGCGAAGCTGCCCTTGGCCGGCGCCATGATGCGGAACTGCGACGCCGGCTGCGGCTGGAACGCGGACGACACTTCGCTTGCGTACGCGGCGAACAGATCCGCGCGACGCTGCGTGATACCGGTCTGCTGGTGGAACGTGTGATTCGAGCCGTACACGTCTTCGGTCAGCGGGAAGCCGAACTCGTCGACCTGCGTCGTGTTGAGCCACAGGCCCGAATCGTTGTACGTGAACTCATACCAGTCGAAGTTCACGTTCAGGTTCGGGTCGGTCGGGTTCTGCGGATTCGGGCCGGCGAAACCGATCTGATTGTTCGCATCGGTCAGGATCTTCAGGAACACCGGGCTGCCCAGCGACACGTAAATGCGGCCCGAGAACAGCTTCGGCAATTGCAGCGTCTTGCTCTGCGCGAGCGTGAACGCATAGTTCGCGTAGTTCTGTCCGTCCGGTCCCGTCAGGTGATTCGGCGCATCGTTGTCCGACACGGCCGACGCCACAATCGTGCCGTCCGGCTTGAGCCACGCGAACTGGCCCGTCGCCGGGTCGCGCGCGATCACGAGCACATACACCTTGTCGTCCGGATACGCGCCGTTCGTGTTGTTCGCGAGATCGACGCCGACGAAGCCCGGCGTCACCGTGTAGTTCGGGAACGCACTGTTCACCGTCAACGTCGCGTCGTTCGACGTCACCGGACCGTTCGGGCCGGTCACGACGACGCTGTACACCGCGCCGCTGTCGCCGGCCGTCGTGACCGGCGTGTCGTACGTGCGGCTCGTCGCGTTTGCGATCGGCGTGGCGTTACGGCGCCACTGATACGTGAACGGACCGTTGCCCGACGGCAGGACCGCGAAGTGGCCGTTCTGGCCGACCGGCACGGTCTGGCTCGCCGGCTGCTCGATAAAGGCAGCGACCGGCGCGCTCGTCGTGGCACCGCTGTTGTACAGCTGGAATTCGAAGATCGAGTCGCCGTACTGCGTCGAGCGCTGCGTCATGTCGATGCGCACGTAGCGTGCGGTCGCAGCCGCGAACTTCAGATCTTCGACACCGCCTTTGCCTTCGTTCTGCGTGAACACGGGCGTCCAGTTCTGGTTGTCGCTGGACGTCTGGATCTGGTACGCGGTCGCATGCGCATCCTGCCAGTTGATCACCGCACGATCGAACGTCTGTGCCGTGCCGAGATCGACTTCGAGCCACTGCGGATCGGAGAACCCCGACGAGAAGCGCGTCGTCAGGTCGCCGTCGACCGCTGCCGACGCGGGCAGCCCGTCGTTTTCGAGGCTGCTCGCCGTCGCCGTCCTGTGCAACGCGAGGTTCACGCTCGCGGCTTGCGGCACGAAGTTCACGCTGATCGTGTGCGAGCCGGTCACATTCGTGAACGTGTAAGTCGACTGCACGCCGACTTCCTGGCCGTCGACGAACATCGCACCGACACCGTAGCCTTGCGCCGGCACTGCCGTGAACGTCTGGGTGGCGCCTGCGTCGATATTGACGGTGCCTGACGGGCTCAGCGTACCGTTCGCGTCGCCGCTCGCGGTAATCGCCACCTTCGGCGTGGTCGCGTTGTTATAGACCTCGAATTCGAACAACGAGTAACCATACTGCGACGCACGTTTCACACCTTGCATGCGCACGTAGCGCGCGGTCGTAGCCGGTACCGTCAGGTCTTCGGTGCCGCCCTTGCCCGCGTTCTGCGTGAATACCGGCGTCCACGTCCTGTCGTCGTTCGACGCCTGCAGCTGATAAGCCGAGCCGTATGCGTTTTCCCAACGCAGCACGATGCGGTTGAACAGCTGTGCCTGACCCAGATCGACTTCGAGCCATGCGTTGTCGTTGAAGTCCGACGACCAGCGCGAGTTCAGATCGCCGTCGACCGCGGCGGACGCGGGGTAGCCGTCACCCTGCGTGCCGCTCGCCGTCGCGAGCTTGCCGAGCGCGAGATTGCCGTTCGTCGCTTGCACCGGATTCGTGTTGTTGTTGCTGCCGGTATTGCCGCCCGTGCTGCTGCCGGTGTTGTTCGAGCCGGTGCCCGGATCGGTTGCGCCGCCGGTGCTGCTGCCGGTGTTGCCGCCGGCGTCGCCGGTCGTCGGTATATTGAACACTTCGAACTCGAACAGCGAGTTGCCGTAGTCACTGCTGCGTTGCGTGCTGTTCATCCGCACGTAACGGGCCGTGACGGTCGCAAACGAAATGTCCTCGACGCCGCCCTTGCCGTCGTCCTGCGTGAACACCGGCGTCCAGTTGTTGCCATCGTTCGACGTCTGGATCTGGTACTTGACGGAGTGCGCGTTTTCCCAGAACAGCATCACGCGGTTGAACGTGCGCTGCGTACCGAAGTCGAGCGTGATCCACGACGGGTCGATAAAGGCCGACGACCAGCGCGTGTTCAGATTGCCGTCCACTGCATTCGACGCCGGATATCCGTCGTTCTCGAGGCCGCTCGCGGTCGCCTTCGCACCAAGCGCGAGATTCACCGCACCTGCACTCGGGCCGAACGTCACGTTCACCGTATGCGGCATCAACACGTCGTTGAACGTATAGCTGCTCACGAGACCGACGTTCTGGCCGTCCACCTGCACAGCCGTCACCGCATTGCCGTCAGCCGGCGTGAACGTGTAGGTCACCGGACCGCCCTGCAACACCTGCGTCGTGCCGGCCGGCGTGATCGTACCGCTGCCGGTCGAGGTTGCCGTGATTGCGAACTGCGGCGTATTCGCCGTGTTGTACACACCGAACTCGAACAGCGAGTAGCCGAACTGCGTGGCGCGCTTCGTGCCGTGCATCCGCACATAGCGAGCCGTGGTGGCCTTGAAGCGCACGTCTTCCGTGCCGCCCTTGCCGCCCGTTTCCGTATACACCGGCGTCCAGCTCGAATCGTCGTCGCTGCCGTCGTTCGACACCTGGATCTGATAGTCGACCGCGAACGAATCCTGCCACTGCAGCACGACTCGATCGAAGGTCTGGGCCGAACCGAGATCGACCTTGATCCACTGCGGATCGGCGAAGGCCGACGACCAGCGCGTACCGTCGTTGCCGTCCACCGCCTGCTGCGGCTGGTAGCCGTCGTTCTCGATACCGCTCGCGGTGACCTGCTTGCCGAGCGCGAGGTTGGCCGAAGGAGCCGGCGGGGTGCCGCCGTTTCCGCCGTTTCCGCCGTTGCCTCCATTTCCACCGTTACCGCCATTGCCGCCATCACCGCCGTTAGCGGCTGCCGTGACGGTCAACGTCGCAGTGCCGCTCGACGCGCTGCCGCCGCCATTGCTGACGATCACCGAGATCGTCGCGCCGTTGTCGGTTGACGCCACCGTCGGCGCCGTGACGAAGGTCGGAATCGTCGTGATCGCGACCGGCTTGCCGTTCTCGAACCACTGGTAGCTGAACGGCCCGACGCTCTTCGGATCGATGCCGACCGTGAACTGCGCGGACGTGCCTTCGGCGGCCGACTGGTTAGCCGGCTGCGCGATGATGACCGGCGCCACGATCGACGGACCCGCCACGCACAGCGAAGCGCCCGGCGTGTTGTTCTTGATGCCGAACGTCGCGTTGCCTTGCGAGTCGACGATAAATGCGTCGCCCGGCGTCGACTGCACGTCGGTCGTCGTCCACGTGGTCCACGGCAACGGGAATGCACATTGTGCGTAGTTCGCGCGAGCGATCGTCAATGCCTCGGCCTGCGTCGGCAGACGCATGCCGATCGAGTTGCAGTACTCGGCTGCGAGATCCTGCGTGAACTGCGCGCCTTGCTGGCGGAACGTCGTCGAGAACTGCTGCCACGTCTGGCCGCTCACGTTGTCGCGCACGGTCGGCACGAACGGGCCCGAACCGAGTTGCGACAGATCCGACGGCGGCACATAGGTGCCCGACTTCGCCGGAATCGGCGTGAAGCGCTCGGTGTTGCTTTGCGCATCGCATTGCGGCACATCGTAGACGCCGAACTCGAACAGCGAATAACCGAAATCCGTATGGCGATGCTCACCGAGCATGCGCACGAAACGCGCCGACGTGCTGCGCAGCGGGATCGTTTCCGTGCCGCCCGTACCCGCGGACTGTGTGTGAATCGACGTCCATTGTTTGTTGTCGCCCGTATCGTTCGATACCTGGATTTCGTACTGATCGGCGTACGCGTTTTCCCACGCGAGCACGATCTGGTCGAACGTGCGCACGGTGCCGAGGTCGAGCTGGATCCACTGCGGGTCCACGCCGGCCTGCGACGACCAGCGCGTCGCGAAGCTGCCGTCGTTGACGAACTTCGGTCCTAGACCGTCGTTCTCGACGCTGCTCGAGGTCGCCGTCGCGCCGATCGCGAGGTTCGTCGCGCCGCCGCCGCTCACGCTCAGCGTGACCGGACCGGCGGTCACGCTGCCAGCGCCGTTGCTGACAGTGACCGTATAGTCGCCGTTATCGCTATCGGTCGCCGACGTGATCACGAGGCTCTTGCTGTTCGTGCCGACCACCGTGCCGTCGTGCTTCCACTGGTAGGTGAGCGGGTCCGAGCCGCTCGCGCTGACGCTGAACGTCACGTTCTGGCCGAGCGTCACGCTCTGGCTGCGCGGCGGGATCAGGATGCTCGGGAACGTGCCCTGACCGACCGTCAGCGACGCGCTGTTCGACGTCACCTGGCCCGCGCTGTTCTTCACGAGCACGCTGTAGGCCGTGTTGTTATCGGCAAGCGTCGTGACCGGCGTGATATAGGTCGGACGCGTCTCGCCCTGGATCGCTGCGCCGTTTTTCATCCACTGATAGCTGAGCACGGGCGAGCCGTCCGCGATCACGTCGAATTCCGCGGTCAGACCGACCGTGACGGACTGCGGCACCGGCTGCGCGACGATCTTCGGCATCGACGGCTGCACCACGGTAAGCGTGGCCGGATTCGACGTCTGACTGTCGGTGCCGTTGCTGACCGCGACCGAATAGCTCGACTGGTCGTCGCTCGCCTGCAGCGTCGGCGTCGTATAGCTGAAGCCCGTGGCGCCCTGAATCGGCGTGTTGTTCTTCATCCACTGGAAGTGCAGCGGCGTCGCGCTCGCGGCGAGCACGTTGAAGGTCGCCGTGAGACCGACGGTCGACTTCTGGTCGAGCGGCTGGTTGATGATCTGCAGTCCCGATGCCTGCTGCGCACCGATGAGCAGATCCTTGCCGTCAAACGTTTGCGCGCTGCCCGTCGGCGCGACGTCGAAGCTCACCGTGCCGCTGCCGAGGTTCGGCGAGCTCGCCGTGACGGTCACCGTGCCCGGAGTAAACGTGCTCCTGACGACGATTTGCGTCTGGCCGCCCTCGGCGTAGAGGCTCGGCCAGCCCGGCGAGTGGAAATGCAGATCCTGGCCGTCCGATACGTAGTGATCGCTTCCGCCGCGGTACTCGCCTGCCGCCCCGCTCACATTGAACGTGATTTCCTGGTTCGCATCGGGTACCACGATGCCGTTCCTGTCGACCACGGCAACATGGATGATTTCAGCATCCGAGCCGTTCGCCTTCATTTCGAACTGCGTACCGTCCGGCTTCACGAGTTGCGGTTCGGCGCTCAGCACGATGTGGTCGGCTGCGCCGGCAGTCACGAGCTGATCCTGCGCGACCACTTCCTGCCGGTCGTTCAGACACTGGGCCACGAGCGTGCCCGCCTGAAACTGCACGTTATCCCAGTGCACCTGCCCGGGCAGCAGCGTCGTACTCTGCGTCAGATTCGCGCTCGAATCCGAAGACGTCGGATTCGGCACCTGCGGCGCGCCGACCGGCTGTCCGTTGAGCATAAGGCCGACCTGCGGACAGTTACTGAACGCATTCACGGTCACGAGACCCGAGCGGTTCCACGTGTGCGCGAGTTTAACGACCGGTTTGCGATCGAACGGCGTCCAGGCCGCTTCGTAGATGTAGTACAGCAGGCGCGGCAGGCGGTTCTGGTCCATCATCGATGCGCCGTTGCCGCGCACTTCGGAATTCAGCGTACCGTCGACCTGGTCGACGATTTCGCCCGGCGTGTCCGCAAGATACCAGTGTGCGATACCCATCGACTGGATCGCCACGCTCTGCACCCAGTTGTTCACGTATGGCGCGGCAAACGCAAGCTCGAAGTCGTACTTCGCGCGGCCAACGCCGTTACCCCAGTATTCGGAGCCGACCGATGGCGTATCGGGGAAGTCGCGCTTCACGCCGATGTCGCAGCCGTCGCCGCTACAGCCGAGCAGCCCGCCGTTCGCCGGATTCGGCGTACGGTCGGCCTGAACGCGCGTGTTGACCGGATCCCAGGTCTGCGCGATCTGCGCGAGATCCTGCGCGAGCGAGGTGACCATCGCGCCGTTGTTCGCTTCCCACGCGAGCACCGACGGGTGGTTGCGGCCGTTGATGATCATGTCGCGATGCAGTTCTTTCTTCAGCGCGACGTCGTTCGGCGTCTCGAGACAGCCGGTCTTATCCTCCGTCTGGCACAGCGAACCGAAGCCGCCCTCGCCGTCGCCGCTCGGCTGCAACATCATGATGCCGTATGCGTCCGAACCGTCGAGCCAGCCGGGAGCTTGCGACGAGTGACCCGGACGGTACAGTGCGCCGCCCGCCTGCGCGAGCAAGCTCAGATCGCGCCATTGCAGCGCTTCCGGCACGGCCGATCCAAGCGCCGGGAAGTCGTAACGCCCCGACGCGCCCCATAGATAGCGCGCGTGCCCGTTGAAGATCGGGAAATTCTTGTCCCACGTGAGCGTGCGGATACCGAGCGGCGTTTCCTTTGCGTCGACCACCGTGCCGTTCACGCTGATCGTGTGGATCACGTGGTACAGGTACGGACCGCCGTTCGGATCATTGTTCGGATACCAGAGCGTCGGGTTCTTGACCGTCATGATCTGCGTGAACGTCGTCGGGTTCAGACCCGGCGGCGCGTTGGCAGCCACGTTATTGGTCTGCTCGTCGCGCGCGACGACCACACCGTTCGCATCGACGATCTGCGTCGTCAGCGTCACGGGCTGGTCGGTCGAGTACTCGTTAAGCACGTTCGTCTGCACCTGGATCGTGGCCGAGGACGGACTCGCTGCCGTCGTCGCGACATAGGTACCCCACGTCTGCAGCACCGAGTAGACGTTCTCGGGAATGTGCAGGCGGTCCGTGATGTGCATGATCACCGGCCGAAACAGACCAGAGTCGCTCTGGCCGAAGCGAAACGCGGTGCTGAAGCCCGGCGCCTGAAAGAACGTGTCGTTGCGCGCGACCTTCACGGCGATCACGTTATCCCCGCCGTTGAAATCGAGGTACGGAGTCGCATCGACGATAAACGGGATGAAACCGACCACGTGCGTCGCGTTCGGGTTGATCGCGCTGTTGCCGTGAATCAGGTTGCCGTTGATGTACACCTGCGCACCGACATGCGCGCCCTGGAACTCGATCAGCACCTTGCGATTCTGGAACGAGGAATCGATCTTGAAGTGCTTGCGGTACCAGGTGATGTTGCCGGTCAGCTCGCCCTCGCCGCCGCCCGACTGTTCGTTGATGAACGTGTCGTTATCGGATGGCGACTGCGGCACGCCTTTGAAGGCCCAGCTGGAGTCGTCAAACGTTTGCGTCGAATAGAGAGCGTTGTCGCTGTCCTTGATGTACCGCCAGGGTGTCTCGCCAAGATTGATGTCGAGACGATTGGATGCCGGTACGACGACGCCCGCGACAGCGTGTGTCGCGGCGAATACCAGCAATAGCCAAAGAAGTGCAAGCCGGCCCGTGAGCCCCGATAAATGCCCAATGCGTTCGCGCATCGTGATTCCCTTCTTCTGGTTTTACTACGCGTGGCTTTCTTTCGCCCCATTCGGCACAGCCGGTCGAAAGCGGACGTCGAAGTGATTGAGGCGCCATTGAGAGCGCTATTCCCCGGGGCGCTATGATCCGGTGTTCATTTCATCGTAAAGATTTCAACGCGAAGAACAGATGCGAAATACGAAGTTATTTCTTTCGTTGTTAATCCACCGGTACACGTTATGCAGTAACCAGAGATGGAATGGAATTTTCAGATGCGCCGGGCGTTCCCGCGCCAAGCCTTCACCGGCAAGGGGTTCCGGCGAGACGGCCAATGTCCGGCCGGTGTGTATGCAGCATGCGCATTCAGGCGACCGGCCCAGTCGTCTTTTCTTGGTGACCGGGACGAAAATTACGTGTAGAAAGGCTTTCATACACGTTTAGTAATATTTGAGAAAGAAAAGTATTCATCCAGGTGAACCCGTTGTGGTCACCGGTTTGTCATAGTCTTGTCTGCCTTTGTTATCCAACGGTTAAGCGGCGGAAATACGTCGCCTCTACCAGATCCTTTAAATTTCTTTCATCTTATTTACGAGCCGCGCTAATGAACTCAGGTGAGGCCTTTTAAAAACAATTAAACAATTCACGCGAGGCCAGGCCGCGCTCGCTCGGCGAACTAACAGGTTTGTCCATTACCCGCTGCGCGCGATGCGCGGGAAGATGAGCAAGGCGCACTCATGCCGCGCCGCGCGCGGACGAAATCCATCGTCCCGTCGTGACTCACATTTCGTTATCCATATTTAAAAATGAACACAACTATCACGGGATCGAGCCCTTGGCCGACCTCATCCAGCTTTGCCGACGCCCCGCCGCACACAAAAATCACGCAAGACAGAAGCAGCCGCGCAGCGCAGACGAACCATGCGTTACGGCAACCGCCGCGAGCGAGGCGCGACGACCCAAGCATCCCCACCAGGACATCCGATGCGTTCGCGGATTACGTGCTGCGTGCCGGCTCCCAGGCACCCATGACCGAGGAACAGATGTTTTCCGCGCGCATCGGCATCCTGCGTTCTATTTCGGCGAGCCGCCCGCGACTGGCCGATCGGCAAACGGCCGACATGATCGGCAACACCTTGCTCGACGCGATGAACCGGTCGCCGACTTTCCGTTCGGTGGTCAGTTACAGCTTCGCCCGCAACGGCGGACGCTTCGACAACCTCACCTTCAGGAACGAATACATCCACAACGCTACCTACCTGGGTGCCATGACACCGATCGGCAGCATGACGATTTCCTACCTGCAGTCGCATGGAACGAATCCGCTGCCGGTCACTGCGGAATCCGACGCGAATCGCGCATGGAGAAACATTGGACCCTATGTGAATCTCGGCGTGGCGCCGAACCCGGACACACCCGCTTCGCAGGCCTGGCAAGCCGTATTGATGCACGAGATCACCCATCATCTGACCGGCGCGGACGATCCCCCCGCAAGTTCACAGGGCAGTCACCTGGGGCCGACCGAGATCATTGCGCGACGTATAGCCGGCGAGATGGGTTGGGCGCTGCCGACATTCCGCGGCTACGGCGATCCGGCTCGCGTCGCGTATCACCTGCAAGCCAACTGGACCGGGCTCCTCGAAGCGGCGCAGCGCAATGGCGCACATGAGCACTCGTTTTTCGAGCGCCTGGAAAACATCAGCGATGCGCACGACGCGAGTGCCGATTTTCATGAACTGGACCCGCCGGGCGCAGCGGGCAGCGCGACCCATAACGCCTCGGTGCTTGCGGATATGGAACCGGACGATCTCGAGCGCGTGCGCTTCCACGACGGCGAGGTATCGTTCTTCCCGTTCGCCGACAGCGCACCGGCGGGCAAACCCGACGGATACCAGAGTGCGTATGCGGCAAGCAGCGCAAGCTGGAATACGCAGGGCCGGTTTTTTCGTTACGGCGAACCGGTGGGCGGCAACCCGCACGTCCGGCAGTTCGATTTTCCCGACGGCAGCAAGGCCGTCATCACCGCGCATCAGCCGACGCTGGCCGCGAGTGACCTGACCGGATTCGAGACGGCCATGGCGGTGGGCGGCGCAGCGCTGGGCGGCGCCGTCATCGGCTTTGTCGGCAGCGGCGGCAACCCGGCCGGCGCATACCTCGGAGGCGCGGCCGGTGCTGCCGCGGGATCGGCAATCGCAGCGAAGTTTCCCTACGACCGCATCTGGCAGGGTTACACGCTCGAGTATTTCAACCAGGGCGAGACGGCTCCGTTCTACACGCAGTCCATGTATGCGTGGGACAGCGGCTGGAGCCGGGTCGGCTTGCTATCGAGACAGCGCGATTCGAACCTTTGGCCCGATTACGCCGATACCAACCCGGACAAGAACTGGAACTGGTGGACGTGGAGAACGGGCAACGCGCCCAAACGCACGTGACCTCGCCGGCGAAACGCCACGGCGTGTCGGTTTCTCTTCAACGCATGCGCGCCCGATACTGTGGATTCCAGATCATTCTCCTGATCGACGCCGTGAAGCGCCGGCCACTACTTCCCATCCGCCTCGTTGCACCCGAAGACACGCGAGAGCGCGCGCGTGCCGCACGGCGTCATAGCGAGCGGCATCGATGTGTTCGATCACGCGGCCTCGATCCTGTTTGCGTTCCGGCGTGAGGACGAACGGCTGACGCTGCCCCGACTCTCGGAACGTAAGGGCTCTACAAAAGCACGCTGTAACGGCACGCGCAGGCGCTGTGTCACCACAATCAGCTGAACCGCCGTCACGACGGGCGCTACTGGCGCCATATCGACCGAACTGCTCGTGCCGGATCAGACCGCAAGACCCGGAGTGCGCGTGCCTCACGGCATCGGTAAGCTAGTCTTTCGACATTGAAAGGCTGCACAACGATACGAGGGATTGAAGATGAAAATCGCCATGCACGGGGCACGGCACGCCACTGACGCGGGGGCAAGCGTTTTGCCGGACCGGCCCGTCGACGAACGCGTCGCGTCGCTTGACTGGCCGCGCATCGAAGACGAGCTCGACAGCTTCGGCTGCGCGACCGCCGCGGGCCTTCTGGACCCGCAAGAGTGCGATCGGCTCGCGGGACTTTACATGCAAGACGCTATCTTCCGCTCGCGCGTCGTCATGGAGCGGCACGGCTTTGGGCGCGGCGAATACAAATATTTCGCCTACCCGCTGCCCGACATCGTCGGCACCCTGCGCGGCGCGCTCTACCCTCACCTCGTCGCCGTCGCGAATCGCTGGAACGAGGCACTGCGAATCGGCGTGCGCTATCCGTCATTGCATCGCGACTTCATCGAGCGCTGTCATCGTGCCGGGCAGACGCGGCCGACGCCGCTGCTGCTTCGATACAAGGCCGGCGACTACAACTGTCTGCACCAAGACCTCTATGGCGAGCATGTATTTCCGATTCAGGCGGCAATTCTGCTCTCGGAACCCGGCAAGGACTTCACGGGCGGCGAATTCGTGATAACCGAGCAGCGACCGCGTATGCAGTCGCGCGCGGAAGTGGTAACGCTCAACAAGGGCGATGCCGTCATCTTTACCGTGAACAGCCGGCCCGTGCAGGGCACGCGCGGCATCTATCGCGTGAATTTGCGGCATGGGGTCAGCCGCCTTCGTTCGGGGTATCGGCACACCGTCGGCGTGATCTTTCACGACGCGCTGTGATCGGGTGCAGCCGTTTCGTCTCACGAAAGGTAAGTGGACATTCTGCCACCGGAACAAAGGCGGCCGACAATACAAGCGATGGCAGCGATTAGCCAGCTCGCTTTGCAATTCCATTCGTCCCGGAATAGGACGGGGTGTTCGCCCGTTTGGCACTTGATACACGGCAACGTGTTTTAACGGGAGCACCCCATATGTCAAACGCTCCGCTCAGTCCTGGGAACAGCATGGCTCAAGTCACGGAAACACCCGCGTTCGATCGCCGCGTATGGCTGTTGGCGCTTGCCTTTTTCGCCATCGGCACGGATTTCAACGTCGTTTCAGGCATTTTGCCGTCGCTCGCGCAAAGCCTCGACGTCAGCGTGCCCGCTGCGGGCCAGGTCGTCAGCTCTTACGCGCTGTTCTATGCAGTATGCGCACCGGTGCTCGCGGGGCTAACGGCGCATATCCCGCGCAAACCGCTAGTCGTTATATCGCTGACGGCGTTCGCCGCCGCCAACGCGGCGTCCGCGCTGTCTCCAACCTACGCATTCCTGATCGGCACGCGCATCGTCGCGGCTTTCGCCGCCAGCGTGTTCTCGCCGGCCGGTTACGGACTCGCCGCAACGCTCGCGAGAGCGGATCGAAGGGGCGTCGCGCTGGCCGCGGCCTTGTCGGGCATCACGATCTCGCTCGTCGTGGGTGTGCCGATCGGCGCCTACATCGGCAACCGCTTCGGCTGGCCCAGCAGCTTCTGGTTTGTCACCGCGCTCACGCTAATCGGCGCCGCGGGCCTCGCGATGCGTTTGCCGCAAATCGATGCGCCGGCCGCAGCGCAAGCGCCCGGTCTCGCTGCCCGCTTTGCGCCCCTGGCCAATCGCGAGGTACTGCTCGGCATGACGCCCTCGCTCGTCTGGTACGTGGCAATGTTTTCGCTATATACGTATCTGGGCGCCGCAATGACCGAGCGCGGCATGACAAAGGAAGAACTCAGCGCCATTTATGGTGCGCTCGGCGTGGGATGCATCGCGGGCAACCATATCGGCGGCAAGCTAAGCGACCGGATCGGATCGCAGCGCGTCGTCGCCGTCGCGCTCGTCATCCAGATTGCGAACCTCGTGTGGCTTGGTCTTGCCGGGTCGTCGATGGTCGCCAATGCGTGCTCGATTGCGATTTTCGGCATGAACATGTGGTTCCTGTTCCCCGCACAGCAAAGCCGGCTCCTTTCGATCTCGCCACAGCACGGGCCGCTTGTGCTCGCCTTGAACAACTCGACGATGTACCTCGGCGGCGCCATCGGATCGGCCGCAAGCGCACTGTTGATTCGACACGGCATTGCGACGTCGAATCTGCCTTGGGTGTCGTGCGTGTTCTTCTTTGCAGCGCTCGTGCTGTTCGCGCTATGTTCGTGGGCACTGAAGCGCAGCGCCGCATCCGGACAGCAAGGCGTGGCATGAGCGGCAGCGAGCCGTCGAGCCAACCGGTGCCCCGGTCGCACTAGCTCCCTGCTACCGCTACACCTCGGATCTGGTGCCGGCCGTCAAACGCCGGCGCCCTTCATCACCCTCCCCGCCTCCGCCATACCGCGCTCTCTGTCCGCACTCCGCACTTCCGCGAAGCGGCTTTTAGTAACTTGTCATATTTTCATTCAGTAGTTACGCTTCATGGGTGATCTGTCCCGGAGAACCCCTATGCCCGCCCAATTCCTGACGCTATCCGACGATATGGTGCTTGATTTTCTCAATACGTCTTCCGCCGAAGATACGCACTTGCACGAATATTTCGCCAGCGACCAGCATGTTATCGATTGGATGCAGGCGCATCGGCTTATCGGCACGAGAAAGCTGCCGCTATTTGCGGACGGCGCATTGGTCAACGCCGCACATGCGCTTGGAGAAGCGATCAGAAAGGCACTGTTCGAGCGCAAAGCAGGAGAGAAAGTGCAAGTCGGATCGCTGAACGCATGCCTGGCACAAGGCCGCTATCGGCTCACTCTGGTCAGACAATCGAACGGCCAGCTACAACTCATGCACGAATACGAGCATTCGACACCTGAACAGTTTCTTGCGCAAATCGCCAGCGCGGCAGCCGAACTGCTGGCCGCCGGAGACTTCGCCCTAATCAGGAAATGCGAGTCCGATACATGCTCGCTATGGTTCTACGATCGAACCAAGGCTCACCGGCGTCGCTGGTGCAGCATGGCGAGGTGCGGCAATCGCCGCAAGGTGGCCGCGTATCGCGCGCGCCGCAAAGGCCGCGCCGGCGCCGGAATCGCCTGACGCCTTCATCCTCCGCGGTTTCGAGCTCGCTCATTCATTATTCGACGAGGCCGCCACACAGTAATCGCGTGCGAAAACGAGCCGCTTTCTGGCGGTTCCCGCAAATCGTCATGTTGCACCAGCGCCGCCTGTGCGATTTCGTTCTGTCGTAAAACCATAGCGGACAGTCTGGCGATTCGCACTGACGAATCAGCAGGAAATCTCCGCGAGCGAGCAGTTGCGCTGCCGCGATCGCGACAGGCACGAGCACCTGCATCGCCGATTGCGCCGGAAACCGGTATAACGCGTTCAAATTGCCTTCGCCATCCTCCGCGAGCTCGATTTGATAGCTGCCGGCGCTCAACACCCGATTGAGCAGTTCGGCGTCCACGCACTGTCCCAGCTTTTTCTGCAATACCAGTTGACGCACGTCCTCCCTCAACTGCCGCGCCTCTAATGCAAGATCGCAATAGAGACCGTCACCACGCATCTCGATCATATCGAGCAGCCCCGCTCCTTCGAGCCAGGCAAGCACATCGCTGTCGGATTGAAAAAGATCCAGCAACTGACCATTCCGCGGTACGACGGTATTCAGGAATTCGAGCACCGCGTCCTGAGCGCGTACTGATGCCAATGGCGAAGCCATTGAATCCTCCACAAAAATGAACCGTGACTGTAACTTCTAACACCACACTTGACAAGTTACTCTCATAATGAATCACTCCCATGCGCATGATTTCTTTAGCATAGGTCGACGGCTCATCTCAACAGGAAGATTCAGGTCTGCTCTTCAGGTATGAGCGCGCGCTCATACCTGCCACTCATACCTCGTCGTGCAATAACGGGAGATAACGGAGCGAGGCCTTGGAGGAACAGAGATAAGCCCACGAAAACGCTACCGCGGGAAAGCATGCCTCACATGCCGTGTCCTCACCGCTGCATAACGGTGATGCGGACCGACAGGCGATCTCAAACTCTATTCGACGGCGACACACAAATGACCGATGCTCACAACTGTCCGATTGCGGCGAATCAGAATGGTATTGTCTTTGTTAGTTTTCCCATTCATTTCATACCTTCGGCTCTCTCGGTACTGGCGTCGAAAGCCAACACGAACGACGAAACATTCGCGATTCGACCGTCGCGACAGCTAAACGTCAATCTGGCTGGCTTCGACGCTCCCTCTTTCAAAGGCCCTTCACTTCGCCGCCATCCATCCGCAACGCCGCGCCGATCAGCCATTCACCCGCTGGGGACAACATGAACGCCATCAGCTCCGCGATATCGTCGGGCTTGCCATAGCGCGTGATGCCGGCTAGCCCCGGGAATTTGTCGAGCGCCTCTTCCACTGTCATACCGTGAGAAGCCGCATACTTTTCCATATACGAGCGGCGCCGATCGGTCATCACGGGGCCTGGAAGCACGCTATTTACGCGTATGCCGTCGCCAATGCCGCGATCCGCAAACGCCTTCGCCATGGCGACGATCGCCGCATTAACGGTCGCAACGGCGGCAAAGCCCGATTTGGGCGCTTCGGCCGAATTGCCGGACGTAAAAATAACCGCACCGCGCGTTGCCTTCAGCGCATCCCACGCGTGAATTGCAAGCCTTCTCGCGCCGTGCAGCTTCAGTGCAAATCCGTCGTCCCATTGTTCGTCGGTCATTTCGAGCACGTCGATTTGCGGTACAGCACCGGCGATGTTGACCACCGCGTCGATTCGACCGAACCGGTCGAGCGTCTTCGCAACCACGGCTTCGGCGGCGATCGGCTCGCGCAGATCGATGCAGATATCGAGCGATTCCGCGCCGGCCGCGACGACGTCTCTCGCCGTCGCCTTCAGCAGTTCCGCGTCGCGTGCCGCGATCGCGACGCCGCCAAAGTCTTGCGCAAGACGAATCGCCGTGGCACGCCCGATACCGCGGCTCGCGCCAGTCACGATGGCAATTTTCTTTTCCATTTCTAATACCTCAGCAAGGTGGATGGCCAGGTTCGCGTCATGCGAACTTCACATTGTTTCGCATGACATATCGTTGCGTGCAGGATCGCCGCGTCTCGACAACGACGGGGTACCCGAGCGCTGCTTCGCTGAATGCAGTATTGGCCAATCCTGGCGGACAAGCCATAGAGCGGGCGAGATAGCTGCTATGACCTGGTTCCCATAAGATCGGGAACTAAGCCTCGCTCATCACTTTCGATGCGCTCTCACGCGCGATTTCGAGCATCAGCGCGGTCATGGCCGACAACGGACGGCCGCGGCGCGTCACCGCCACGACCCAGCGGCGCATCATCGGCTGCTCGATCTTCACGCTCACGAGCTGATACTCCTGCAACAGTTTCTCCGGAATCAGATCCGGCAGAATGCATTGGCCATTTGTCATCGACACGAGCTTCAGCATCGCGTCGACGGTTTCGACTTCGGCGGTAACCGTCGCATCGAATTCCTTCGTGTGCAGCATCTTGCGCAATGCGTAGCCTGCCGGAAACGCAACAAGCGGCACCGACTCGCTGCGCAAGTCGACGCTCGCCTTCGTAGCAAATCGTGAACGCTCATGTACGACCAGGCACATCGTGTCTTCGAATAAAGGCGTGATCTCGAGCTGGTCGGATGCGACTGCCGAGTCGTATGCGAAACCTATCTCGGCCCTTCCGCTTTCGACCAGTTCCACGACGCCGGGCGAACTGCGCCCGAGCAACGCGAGGCTCGCGCTCGGCCTTTGCGCCATGAACCTCGCGGCCACTTCCGCCATGAAGTAATAGCTCAGCGTGTGGATCGTCGCGATGTGAATGCTGCCGTCCGTCACGCCGTGTTCGTTGCGCAATTGCAGCATGGTGTTGTCCACCAGTTGATACGCGGCGCTGACCACTTCCAGCAGCTTGCGGCCCGCTTCGGTCAATTCCACCCCACGCCCATGGCGAATGAAAAGCGGTTGCCCGATGAATTCTTCGAGGCTCGCGAGATGACGGCTCAATCCCGATTGCGTGAGCGACATCGCCTCCGCTGCGGCGGAAAGCGATTTATGGGCAGCTATTTCTATGAAGAGCCTGGCCTGATAGTCAACGTTGGATTTCATGGTTGCACGGTGCGTTGCTTTGTCGGTCGGCTCGTTGCCGAATGCGGTAAAAATAGTTGCACGAACACATGTAACTTGTCAAATGCATTATTAACAGTTACGCCAACAAAGTGCACGCAGCAAGGCACACACGTGTACCTTGTATCCGTGAAATTGCCGGCCCGCGGCGCGCGAGCCAGGCAATCCGCGGCGTCGCGATCAGGGCTTCAGATGCTCCGCCAGAAAATCCCGCATCGCCGCAGCGATTTCATCGACATGCGTTTCCAGAGCAAAATGCCCAGTGTCGAGCATCCTGACCACCGCGCCCGGATTGTCGCGACGGTACGCTTCGGCGCCGGGCGGGATGAAGAACGGGTCGTTCTTTCCCCAGATGGCGAGCGTCGGCGGCTGCTTTTCGCGGAAAAACTGCTGGAATACCGGATAGAGTTTCAGGTTTGATCGATAGTCGAGGAACAGGTCGAGCTGGATGTCCTTCTGGCCAGGGCGCTCGAGCAGCGCCGCGTCGAGCGTGTACGATTCCGGCGGCACCGAATCGGGGCTCGATACGCCGTGCAAATATTGAAAGCGCGTGCCCTCGAAGTTCAGGATCGCGTCGTGAACGGTCTTGCGGTGAGCCGGTGTCGGCTCCGCCCAGTACTTGCGAATAGGATCCCACGCGTCACCGAGCCCTTCTTCATACGCGTTGCCATTCTGCGAGATCAATGCGCTCACGCGCTCCGGAAACTTCACGGCGAGCCGGAGGCCGACCGGTGCACCATAGTCGAATACGTAGACTGCATAACGCTTCAATCCGAGCTTGTCGACAAACGCGGCCATCGTCTGCGCGAGCGCATCGAAGGAGTATTTGTAGCCACGCGCGTCGGGGACATCGGTGAAACCGAACCCGGGCAAGTCCGGCGCGATCACCCGGTACGTATCTGCGAGACGTGGCATCAGTCGACGATACATGTGCGACGAAGAAGGAAAACCGTGCAACAGCAAAACGACCGGTGCCGTTGCAGGGCCGGCTTCCCGATAAAAGACGCCGACGCCGTCGGCCTCGATACGCTTGACGGAAACGGCTGGGACGTTATGACCTTTCGACATTGAAATCTCCATGAACCACTGATCAACGGGCTGGCCGCGTGCTGCCGGTGCTTCGCGGCAACCAGTCAATCCAACCTTTTATTCAATTTTTTATTGGTTACACTGACTGATTGCTTTCCGGGCGGCCTGACGATCGGTTCCGACTCGTCAGTTATGGTCGGTATCCTATCTAATAAAATGTATTGCAAATCACACGGCGCGCTTGTTCAATTCGCCCGCTACGGCGCCCTATGGGATTCGGCACGCGCTGCCTACCGGATCAGCGTAGCGAGTTCGACGAGCGACCGATGCTCGCTATGCAATCCCGCGAACTCGTATTCCGGCGGCAACTGTGACCGGTTGATACGTGCAGCCTTGAAGCCGAAAGACGACGCGCCCGCGAGATCCCATGCGTTGCTCGATACGAACACCACCTGACTCGGCTTCACGTTCAACGTGTCGCAAGCGTACTGGTAAACACGCGGGTCCGGCTTGTAGACCTTCAGATCATCAACCGACAACGCCGCGTCGATAAATTCCAGCAATCCACCCGCCTCGAGCGCCGCCTTGATCATCTGGTTTGTGCCATTCGACAGCACCGAAATTTTGACTTGCGAATCTTTCAAACGAGCGAGCGCTTGCCGGGCCTCCGGATGCGCATCGAGCACGAAATACGCGCTCAACAGCCGCGCTTTCAAGTCCTCGTCGTGATCGAGCCCGAACGTGCGCAAGGTATAGACGAGCGCTTCCTCCGTCACGGTCCAGAAATCTTCATAGCGATTCATCATCGTGCGCGTCCAGCAATACTCGAGCTGGCGCGATCGCCACATCGCAGCGAAGGCATCGGCCTTCTCTCCCATTGACGCCGCGTTGCGTTTCACCGCTGCGTTGACGTCCAGCAGCGTTCCGTATGCGTCAAACACAAAAGCTCGAATTCCGTCCGACATATCGCGCTCCAGTTCATAGGTCAAGGTGCAGTCCATATTAACCGGTTGATATGGTTTATCCAAACGCTGACTTGTCTCCATCTGACGAAAACACTTTTCTATTTCCGACCTGAAAAGAAGCGGACGTGCTTGAATGCGGAACTTCGTCGTAGAACGCTAAGGACTGCATTTGTCCCGCTAGCAGAGACGGGATCTCCGAGCGCGCCTCGACGCGATTCTGCGCGAGATCCGGGACATCACATAACAGCTATGCACGCGTCGCATCGGCGACGCGAGAATTGACCTATGGGATTCGACGGCAGACCGGTTCGACAAGGCCACGGTGGCCATGGGTATGGGCTTCGTGTTCTCGCGGAGCGGGACACGACGATGCGACCCGACGGGCGGCCGACTCTGAGGATTCGCCTAGCCGTCCCGGACAAATCAACGCATATGCGCCGCTCGCGCGTGCTTGCGCTTGAATGCGTGAACCTTTGCGCGGCTCCCGCAGCGCTGCATCGAACACCAGCGGCGTTGGCCGCTCGGTGATGTGTCGACGAACAGCATTCGGCAATCGGGCTGGTCGCAAGTCTTGACGCGCAATTTCAATGCCCCGGTGACGAGGTCGATCGCATCTCGCGCAATGATAGAGAGGGCCGTGGCCAACGGGTCGTCGGAAACCACCGATACGGTGCCGGTGGTACTGTCGAGCTGCGGCATTCCGAGCGGATACTTCGCCGCACGATTGACGATGCTCACGGCCCGCTCCGGCAACCTGCCGTGCATCGCTCCCGTGACCATCTGCCAGATCGCTTCGCGCAGCTCGACAAGGCGAGCTTCTTCGCTTCTGGATAGCGCCGGCACGTCGGAGAACAGACCCGCTGCTTTAAGCCATCTGCCGCTCGCGCCTGCCGACGCCATGATGTCGAGCGGTTTGGAGGCACGCCGCCGGATTGTCGCTGCAAGGTCTAACGAGACCCGTCCGGAATTGAAACGGAACTCCGGTTCCATTGCTCTCGCAATCGCCATACAAATAACCCTGAAACTCGAGACGAGTGCAACCAGTATATCCGGTTATACCGGTTTCCACCCGGTTCGAACCAGGGATGATCCGGGCGCGCCTTGACCCTGCGTTTTGTACTTAATAGTATGTACGCAACAAGCGTACGTACATCTCGATCAGGAGGCGAAAGGCAATGGGGCCGCGGGAAGACATCATCGAGGCGGCGAAAGACCTGCTCTGGGAGAAAGGGTACGAAGCGACGAGCCCGCGCGATATTCAACTGAAAAGTCATTCTGGCCAAGGCAGCTCTTATCATCCCTTCCCGAGCAAGCAGGCGTTAGCGTATGCCGCTATTGTCGAAGTCGTCGATGAGCGCATCGCAGATTTCGAAAAAGCAATGTCGCATGACGGACGCTTCAGGGACCGCCTGCTTACCTTTCTCGAGCAGAACACGAGGCCGTTGTCGGGTTGCCGCGTAGGCCGGCTCGTTTGGGATTGTGCAATTCAGGACGAAACGTTGCGGCTTCCTTTATCACGCTATTTCGAACACCTCGAAACGCGGCTGCGAGCAATTCTCGAAAACGAACAGGCAGCGGGTTCGATCCGCTTGAGCCTGCCTGCCGCCCACATAGCATTGACCATCGTCACCGTCGTTCAGGGCAGCTTCGCGGTGAGCCGCGCCATGAACCGGTCACGCGCCGACGATTCGCGCACCGCGCTGGCTGCCTGTCTCGACCTTGCAATCGTGGATTGCGGCGATTCGCACACGGCGTTCGCGGGTTCGTCCAACCACTGAGGCCAGCCATGCAAATGCCGCTCAAAGGCTCGATCAGCGTCGCAAATCAGCGGATCGCCTATACGCGCTCCGCTCAGACGCCTACGGTCGCATTGCTGCACGGCATTCCGACAAACCGCCATCTCTGGCGTCACGTCACGCCGGAGCTGTCAGCGAAACAATGCGGCTGGATTGCATTCGACCTCGTCGGATACGGCGATTCGTCAAAGCCGGCAACGCTCGACATTGGCGTGCGCGCGCAGGCGCATTTCATTGCGGGCGCCATGCATGCAGCAGGATGGCGGCGCGGCACGGTAGTCGGCCACGATATCGGCGGCGGAGTGGCACAGTTACTTGCGCTCGATCCGTCGCTAAGGATCAATCGAATGGCATTGATCGATAGCGTGGCCTACGACTCGTTTCCCGAACCGGGCATTGCGCGCCTTAAAGACCCGGCATGGGATGCGATCCTCGGCGCGGAAGATTTCGACCTGAAGCGCGGCTTTGCCAAGGGCCTGAAGCAAGGATTAGTAAAAGGCGAACTCGTGACGCCCGAGCTGATAGCCGCGTATGAACGCCCGTTCCAGGGCGTATCTGGGCGGCTCGCCTATTTACGCGCGGCACGCGCGCTGCGCAGCGAAGACCTCATGGCGCGAATCGCCGACATCGAGGCGCTTGACATTCCGGTCCTGATGATCTGGGGTGCGCACGATCATTTTCAGCCCGTTGAATATGGCCATCGGCTCGCAAATGCGTTGCAAAACGCGCAGATCGAGATCTTGGAGACAGCCGGGCACTTTCTGCCCGAAGACGAGCCCGCGCTGCTGGGCAAGCGGTTGGCCGATTTCGTATCGCACGCGCGCTGAGACGCCGCCCGCGGCCTCGCCCTCGCCGTTGCCCCTCGCCGCAAGGCCATTCTCGAACACGAATGGCGCTCGCGCAGACGGGTCGTCGCGCCAACCATCACCCAATACGTATTCGCACCCGCCGCTGCGGCGTCGACGCTTGAGATCACGCTTGCACTGGCATTCACTTACGCCATCAACCGAAAGCTGACTTGCTTGCCAGGTTGGGCGGCAAGCCCGCGAACTCGCAGACTCCTGTATATTACGAATGCGGGTTACCGGTACTGCAAGCGCCCTACGCCACGTATTTTCGACTGACCGATAACTTGTTCAATTTCCATTTTACCGGTTACAATCGGCTTCCCGGTTACTGGAGAAGACTGATGGTTGCCCCTTCCCAAGCGTTTCTGCAGCTTGCTGACGACCCTGCGCTCGACTTCGTCAATACGGTCGCGACCAACGAGGGCGAGCTATTCGATTACCTCGAAACCGATAGCGATGTGATCGCCTGGCTACAGGCGATGCAGTATCTCGACGCGAAGGAGCAGCCCTCGTTCAGAAAGGGAGCGCTGCTCGCCGCTGCCCGCCACCTGCGAGATGTCATCAAGAAGCTCGTCATACAGAAAAAAGAAGGAAAGCGAGTGGATGTGGCGGCGCTCAACGCGTTTCTGGGCCATGCGCGCTATCACGTGAACCTTGTTCGCAAGGCACACGGGCATCTCGATGTCGTTCACGAATACGAGCGCTCGTCGCCGGAGCAACTGCTGGCGCCCGTCGCGCAAGCGGCTGCGGAACTGCTTGCAACCGGAGACTTCGAGCTGGTCAGGAAATGCGAGGCCGACGATTGCGTGCTGTGGTTTTACGATCGAACCAAGGCGCATCGGCGCCGCTGGTGCAGCATGGCAATGTGCGGAAATCGCCATAAAGTTGCGAACTTTCGTGCCCGCCAGAAGTACGCCGCGAGCGAATGATCGCGACGCACCTTCGTGCAGCAACGTCGACAAGACACCCTATCATCAGCCCTCGCAGAGCGCACGCGGACAAAAAGTAGAAAATCCGTGGCGCGCATTGCGCCGGGACCCGCCAACTCAACGCACACACCATCGTGCAATAGCGCGTAACAGAACACCGTGGCGCTATCGAAGTCGCTTGCACGGTGACTTGTTGCAGGCGTAAGCGCCAACACATAGAAGTTCATCGTCCCGTTGCGGGCAGTCGAGGCATCGCAGCAACCGCACCGCAGCAGCCGTCTGCACGCTATCCCACGCCGCTCCCGTCATATCAGCTATTCCAAGCCTGGTGCAGCGTTGACGCTCCTACTCCGTACCTACTACTATGCACGAACGTCGAGTGCTGTTGCATTGGGTCCGTTTCAGCAGGAGTTCTGTTCATCCTGGCATCTCACGGATCTGTTTTAGCCGCACATGAGCAAAACCGGTATGAAGAACATCGATTACCAACTGCGTCAATTCGTTAAGGTTGCTTCTTATAAATCTTTGTCCGAAGCCGCTGTCGCACTGAATGTCACGCAGTCGGCATTGAGCAAGCAGTTGAGGGAAATCGAGCTTGCGGTTGGGCATCGGGTCTTTCGCCGCCACGGCCGCGGTATCGAACTGACGAAACAGGGCGATGCGCTCCGGCGCGCGGTGCGGGCCGCTTACAACCTGGTGGATGCAACGATCGGCCAGATCCGCGCGACGCATGACCGCACACCGGGCATGACATTGCGAGTCGCGACGTTGCATGGCCACTCACAGCGCGTCGTAAACGAACTTCTCGCGACCACGCCGGGCAAGCAGCCCGAAATGAATCTAACAGTAATGGAGGGTTCGGCAGCCGACGTGTACCGCCTCGTCGAAACAGGTATCGCCGACGTGGGCTTTATCGAAAGCGCCACAGAAATACCGGATACGCTCGAGCTAAGCAGCGCAGCGCCGGATCGCGGCGATTCATCCCGGTACGCTCATGGCGAGCGCTCGGCGCGTGCTGCGATTAGCGATGATATACCGGTTACACGCGTGAGTTGTGTTTCCGCCATCGGCAGCAGCGACATCGCCGCGAATTCTCCGATCGCTGAAACGATCGACCGAACCATGGGCCAGCGCAATTGCGAAGTCGCGAGGACATTCCTGCGCCTCGTCGCCGTTACCCGAAAAGCGAAGCGCGCGGCGTGACGCCGGCTCGCCGAACCTCCCTTCGACACAACCGTTTGCCGCATTCATACGCATTCCTTTTCATGGCGAGTTCCATCCATGGTTTCTCGATCATCGCGCTGTCCGTGACAACATATCTGTCATTGAGTAGACTTCTTGCCATTCACAGGTATCGCTGGACCATGACAGAGCAAGCCGCGAACTGTAACCAGTAAATCAGATATATCCGGTTTTACAGAATTTATGAGCGACACAGCCAGCCGCGGCTCGGCGAGCAATGACAGCAGCGGAATCGTCTATGTGATCGATGACGATTCGCCGATCTGCCAGGCAGTCGAATCCCTGTTCCGTTCCGTCGGAATCCACGCGAAGACATTCTCGAGCGCCGTGGATTTTCTGACGAGCGAGATGCCCGACACGCCATCGTGTCTGCTCCTCGACGTGCGCTTAAGGGGCCCTAGCGGCTTCGTCGTCCAAAGCCAGATGCGCGAGCGGCACATTCATATTCCGATCATCTTCATGACGGCCCACGGCGACGTCGCAATGTCGGTCAAGGCGATGAAAGCCGGTGCGTTCGATTTTCTGACAAAACCCATACGGGATCAGGAATTGCTTGACGTGGTCGCGGAAGCGCTGAAAGTCGACGAGAAACGCTTGCGCTACCAGCGTTCGCTGGCGGCACTGCGTTACCAATACGATTCGCTTACGCCAAGGCAACGCGAAGTGATGACGCTCGTCGTAAGCGGTCTGATGAACAAACAGATTGCCTCCCAGATGTGCCTGAGCGAGATCACGGTGAAGATCTACCGGAGGGAGGCCATGAAGAAGATGGGGGCGGCGACCGTGGCGGATCTCGTTCGCAAAGCGGTTCAGCTCGGCATACAGGATCCCGTGCCCGACGACCTCGCGCACTGCGTCCAGCTCGCGAAGGACACGGCCGTCTGAGCACATTCCATCGGTCCGCAATGACATTGCCGGAATAGAAACCATCGGTCGCGTGTCCAGTAAGGGTGCAACTGCGCAAAGCAGATAGGAACGGCGCAGTTGCCTTCACCGAGACACTGCGATGACCACACCGTCCCACCATCTGTCCTATCGCCGCGGACCCGCCGTCGAATACGAGTGGCAGCAGGGTTTGCGCTCGCTCGGCATCCACTGCAGGATGGATCCGCTGCGTTCGATCGATGCCGGCTTTACCAGCTGGAGCGCCGGGCAGATCGCGATCATGTCCGCTGATTTTCGCCATCAGACGATTACCCCGGTTTCCCCCGACGAATCGGTACTAACGCACGATCATCTGTTTCTCAAGGTCGTGAAAAGCGGTTGGGCCACGATCGAGCAGCGCGGACAAACGCGCGTGATTCGCGAAGGCGACGTCGTTGTTCTCGATCCCAAGGAGCCTTACCGCGAAATCGTCACGGAACGCGCGTCCGGCCTGGGCCTGCGCTTTCCGCGTTCCGCGTTGCGCGAACGCGGCTTTCGCTGCGCATTGCGCGGTCTCTATCTGCCCGATGTGTCTTCGCCGGATGTGCAGGCAGTGCGCGCGCTAATCGAGTGTCTTGGTCAGCGATCGGGCGCGTCCAGCACCGAGGTCAGGCGCCGTCTCGGCGATCAGTTGCTCGATCTGCTCGATATCGTCATCGACGATCCGACCGTGGCTCGCACAGGACGCGGGGCGGCCGCCATTCTCTTCAAGGCCAGGCAGTTTATTTCGCGCAACGCCGGCAATGCGGACCTCTCGCCATCGCAGATTGCCGCGCACGCGTGCGTCTCCGAAAAGCATTTGAGCCGCATTTTCTCGGCGCAAGGGACGTCGTTGATGCGCTACGTGCAGTCGGTGCGTCTCGAACGCGCCGCGCGGCTGCTTGCGGCAACGCCATGGAAACGCAATCTCGTCGTACAGGTTGCATTCGAGTGCGGATTTACGACCGCTTCACATTTCAGCCGCGCGTTCAAGGAGCGATTCGGTGTCGCGCCAAGCGAAGCGCAGACGCTTGGTCTGCTATCGCCGGACGGCGCGTACGGGCTCGAGGCGACGGAAAAGCGCTAGCGCGATAAACAATCGGCACGCGGCCGCTAGAACATCCCAAGTTGAAGACGCGCGGCTTCGGTCATGCGTGCCTTTGTCCAGGGCGGGTCCCATACGAGGTCGATCCGGACATCGCGCACGCCCGCTAGCGAGAAGACCTCCTCCTCGACTACCGATGGAAAAGTTTCGGCGACCGGACACGCGGGCGCGGTCAACGTCATCTGGATTTCCACGCGCCCTTCTTTTTCGTCGACTTTCAGGTCGTAAATCAGCCCCAGATCGTAGATGTTCACCGGAATCTCCGGATCGTACAGCGTGCGCAATCCCTCGATCACGCGGTCTTCGAGCGCACGCGCGCTTTCGCCGCTAAACGATTCGCCGCTCATTCTTCGTGCTCCTTGCGGCCTTGCAGCGCAGCCGATAACGTGTGCCATGCGAGGGTCGCGCATTTCACGCGTGCCGGATAGTCGCGCACGCCGGCTAGCACACGGGTTTTGCCGAGACCTTCGGTATCGTGTTGCGCGGGTTCGCGATCACTCGTCACCATACCCTGAAAGCGCTCGATCAGCCGTTGCGCCTCTTCCAGCGTTTTGCCCTTGACGAGATCGGTCATCATCGACGCCGATGCGGTCGCAATCGCACAGCCCTCGCCATCGAATCCGACCTCGATCACGACGCCATTCTCGACGCGCAGCGCAAGCTCGACACGATCGCCGCACAGCGCGTTATACCCTACCGCCGCGTGACTTGCGTGTTCGACCTCATGCCGGTTATGCGGCCGGCGATAGTGATCGAAGATCACTTCCTGATACAGCTCGCGTATGTCGCTCATGATCCAAACAGCTCCTTCACACGCGCGAGTCCCTTCACGAGGGCATCGATTTCGCCGTGCGTGTTGTAAAGCGCGAGCGACGCACGCACCGTTGCGGGGACGTTGAAACGCGCCATCGCCGGCATTGCGCAATGGTGACCGGCGCGCACCGCAATGCCGGCGTCGCTCAGAATCGAGCCGACGTCGTGCGCATGGATGCCGTCGACGACGAAGGACAGAATGCCGGATTTCTCCGCCGCAGTGCCGATGAGCCGCACGCCGTCGACGCGCTGCAATTCGCCTGTCGCATACTCGAGCAACGCATGCTCGCATGCTTCGATCGCCTTGAAGCCGAGCGAGCCGATATAGTCGATCGCCGAAGCAAGCGCAATGGCGCCCCCGATATTCGGCGTGCCCGCCTCGAACTTCCATGGCAGCTCGTTGTACGTGGTCGTTTCGAACGAGACGGTGCGGATCATGTCGCCGCCGCCCTGCCAGGGCGGCATTGCATCGAGCCACGTCGCCTTGCCGTACAGCACGCCGATGCCGGTCGGACCATACAGCTTATGGCCTGAAAACGCGTAGAAGTCGCAGTCGAGCGACCGTACGTCGACGGGCATGTGTGCGATTGCCTGCGCGCCGTCGAGCAGCACGGGAATACCGTGCTCGTGCGCGGCCTCGATCAGCCGCTTAACCGGATTGACCGTACCGAGCGCATTCGATACATGTGCAAGCGCAACGAGTTTCGTGCGCGGGCCAAGCAGGCGTTGGTAGGCCTCCATATCGAGCGTGCCGGTATCGTCGACGGGCACGACTTTCAGTACCGCGCCCGTCTGTTCGCACACGAGCTGCCACGGTACGATATTCGAATGATGCTCGATCGCGGAAAGCACGATCTCGTCGCCCATCTGCAAACGCGGCCGTGCGAAGCTGTGGGCCACGAGATTGATTGCTTCGGTCGTGCCGCGCACGAAGACGATTTCCGATGTGTGTGCCGCGTTGATAAACTTCGCGACCGTTGCACGCGAGCGCTCGTACGCTTGCGTTGCACGTTCGGCCAGCCAGTGCACGCCGCGGTGCACGTTCGAATTCGTGCTGCGGTAATAGTCTGCTTCCGTCGCAATCACGCGATACGGTTTCTGGGTGGTCGCGGCATTGTCGAGATAGATGAGCGGCTTCCCGTCCGGATGGGTGTCGAGAATCGGAAAATCGCGCCGCCATACGCGCACGAGGTCTTCGCGTTCCAGATCGATGCGTTTCATATGCGCTCCCTATGCCTATGCCTGTTCAGGCGTTGTTTGCGTCAGCCGGCGCCTCGTTCATCCGCGTCAGCAATGTGGCTTCGAGACGCGCTTTCAATGCGTCGATCGCCACGCGGTCGATCACGTCGCGCGCAAAGGCAAACGTCAGCAGCGCGCGTGCAGCCCGTTCGTCGATGCCGCGCGCACGCAGATAGAACAGTTGCGTTTCATCGATCTGTCCGACGGTCGTGCCGTGCGTGCAGCGCACGTCGTCGGCAAAGATTTCGAGTTGAGGCTTGGTGTCGACTTCCGCATTGCGCGACAGCAGCAGGTTGTGATTTGCCTGATCGGCATCGGTCTTTTGCGCATCCTGGCGCACGACGATGCGTCCGTTGAATACGCCGTGCGCGGCGCCGTCGAGCACGCCACGATAGGTTTCGCGGCTCGCACATAGCGGGTGCGCATGGTCGATCATCGTGTAGTGGTCGAGATGCTGCTTGCCGTTGCCGACGTAAAGCCCGTCGAGCGATGTCCGGCTGCCCGGCGCCGCGAGCTCTACGGCGATGGTCGAACGTGCGAGCGCGGCGCCGAACGAAAACGCATACGACGAAAAGCAGCTCGCGTTGCGCTGCTCGGCAATCACCGTTCCGGTATGAACGCTGCCTGGCGCCTCGTCCTGCACGCGGTAGTGCTGCACGTCCGAATTGTCGTCCGCATGAATATGCGTCACCGCGTTCGTGTAATACCAGTCGCCCTGCGTGCCGACGTACTGTTCTACGACCGCGCAGCGCGCATGTGCACCTGCAACGATCAGGTTCAAAGGTTGAACGGTCAGATCACGCTTGCCGCCGTCGACAAAGAGCACGTGCAGCGGCCTGTTCAGCTCCGTGCCCGGCGGCACCAGCATGACATAGCCATCGCGTGCGAATGCCGCGTTGAACGCAGTCAGGCCGTCGAACGCATCTTCGCGTTCCAACCGCTCACGGATCCGCTCTGGAATCTGCTCGAGCGCGTTTGCGAGGCTGCCGATAAACACGCCGGGCGGCAACGCGCCGAGGTCGGACAATTGTCGAGCCCACACGCCGTTGACAAACACTAACCGGCTCACTCCTTCGAGCGCATGCGCTTTCACAAGCTGTTCAGCTGCCCTCGGATGAACCTCGTAATCGACGGCCGTCGCAAAGTGCAGCAGCTTGCTGCTCAATATGTCGAGGTTCGTGTACTTCCACGCTTCCTCGGCGCGCGTCGGAAAGCCCTGAACGCGAAACTGCTCGAACGCGCGCAAGCGCCACTCGTTCACCCACGGCAGTGTTGCACCGGGTAAAGCCGGGGCAAGTGCCGTGAAGCGGTGCGTCAGATGGTCGAGGGACTCGCTCTTCATGCGGCCACCTGCGAGGATTGCGGCGCGCGAGCGTTTTCGTCGGAGCCCTCCACGAGCCAGCCATAGCCGCGCTGTTCGAGTTCGAGCGCCAGTTCGCGCGTGCCGGACCGTACGATTCTGCCCTGCGACAGCACATGCACATAGTCCGGCACGATGTAGTCGAGCAGCCGCTGATAGTGCGTGACGAGCACGATTGCACGCTCCGGGCTGCGCATCGCATTCACGCCCTTCGCCACGAGTTGCAGTGCATCGATATCGAGGCCCGAGTCGGTTTCATCGAGAATCGCGAGCTTCGGTTCGAGCACTGCCATCTGCAGAATTTCGTTGCGTTTCTTCTCGCCGCCGGAAAAGCCTTCATTTACGGCACGATGCAACAGATCGTCGTTCATCTGCATCATGTCCATCTTGCCGCGCAGCAGATCGAGGAAATCGATCGCGTCGAGTTCAGGCTCGCCGCGATGCCGGCGTTGCGCGTTGAGTGCCGCACGCAGCAAGTAGACGTTGCTCACACCCGGGATCTCGACCGGATACTGGAACGCGAGAAAAATGCCTTCGCGTGCGCGCTCTTCGGGTGCCAGCTCGAGCAGGTTCGAACCGAACCACAGGACTTCGCCGCCCGTAATCTCGAACTGGTCGCGGCCCGCCAGCACATTCGCAAGCGTGCTTTTTCCCGAGCCGTTCGGGCCCATGATCGCGTGTACTTCGCCGGGCCTTACGTCGAGATCGATACCGCGCAGAATGTCCTTGCTTTCAACACTTGCGCGCAGATTTCTGATTCTCAGCATGATTCAGTGCTCCTCGCTGTTTGCTGCCATTCCGTCTTGCTCGTCGCGTCAGCGTCATTAGCCGACGCTTCCTTCCAGACTGACCCCTAGAAGCTTCTGCGCTTCGACCGCAAACTCCATCGGTAGCTGATCGAACACTTGCTTGCAGAATCCGTTGACGATCATCGACACGGCGTCTTCCGCCGACAGCCCACGCTGCATGCAATAGAACAGCTGGTCTTCTCCGACGCGCGACGTCGACGCTTCGTGCTCGACCTTCGCCGTCGGATTCTTCACTTCGATATACGGAAACGTATGCGCGCTGCAGCGCTCACCCATCAGCAGCGAATCGCATTGCGTGAAGTTGCGCGCGCCTTCGGCCGAGCGCGCGATGCGCACGAGACCGCGATACGCGTTGCTGCCGCGGCCGGCGGAAATGCCTTTCGACACGATCGTACTGCGTGTGTTCGCACCGATATGAATCATCTTCGTGCCCGTGTCGGCCTGTTGCAGATTGTTGGTTAGCGCGACCGAGTAGAACTCGCCGATCGAGCCGTCGCCGCGCAGAATCACGCTCGGGTATTTCCACGTGATCGCCGAGCCGGTTTCGACCTGCGTCCACGAGATCTTCGAGTTTTTCCCGCGGCAGTCGCCGCGCTTCGTCACGAAGTTGTAGATGCCGCCACGGCCGTTCTCGTCGCCCGGATACCAGTTCTGCACCGTCGAATAGCGGATCTGCGCATCGTCGAGCGCAACGAGTTCGACCACGGCCGCATGCAACTGATTTTCGTCGCGCATCGGTGCCGTGCAGCCTTCCAGGTAGCTGACTTGCGCTCCCTTGTCGGCGATGATCAGCGTGCGTTCGAACTGGCCGGTGTTCTGCGCATTGATACGGAAATAGGTGGACAGTTCCATCGGACAGCGCACACCGGGCGGCACGTAGACGAACGAGCCGTCGCTGAACACCGCCGAATTCAGTGCCGCAAAGAAGTTATCCTTGTGCGGCACGACGGAGCCGAGATATCGCTGCACGAGATCCGGATGGTCGCGCACTGCGTCCGAAAACGAGCAGAAGATAATGCCGAGCGCCGACAGCTTGTCGCGGAACGTCGTTGCGACCGACACGCTGTCGAACACGGCATCGACTGCGACACCGGCGAGCATTTCGCGTTCCTTGAGCGGCACGCCAAGCCGTTCGTAGGTGCGCAACAGTTCAGGGTCGACTTCGTCGAGACTCTTCGGCCCGCCGTTGCGCGCCTTAGGCGCCGAGTAATAGACGATCGACGCGTAATCGATCGGGTCGCGCCGCACCGTCGCCCATTGCGGTTCGGTCATCGTCAACCAGTGGCGATAGGCGGCGAGACGCCATTCGAGCAGAAACGCCGGTTCACACTTGCGCGCCGATATGGCGCGAATCACGTCCTCATCCAGTCCCGGCGGTAACGAATCGGCCTCTACGTCCGACACGAAGCCATGCTTGTACTGCCGGTTTACGAAGGGGTCGAGTTCGGTCATCGTGTCTGCCATGCGTGCTCTCCATTGATTCCCTTGCGTTGATTCCCTTGCGTTCCTGCCACATCGAACAGTGCATGTTCCGTACCGCATCGATCAAAGTTTATGCTTTATCAGGATCCCTTATGTCGATACGGTTTTATGGTCTTCGGGCGCTATAACCCCACTTTCTTTAGCGCTTTCGTCGATAAGGTCTTTTCGCCTCGCGGCTCGCACGCGGCGAATCGCGGCAGCGAAACAGCGCTTGCAGCACGTCCGCTCAGGCGAGCCCCTATGGATGTCATGCGATTTTCAATCGCGGCGCAGCGTGACGGCTTTCGCGCGACCTGAGCCGAATGAGCATGTGTTTGAGCCATCCGGACTGCAAGCCACTACATGTTTCTTCCTAGAGTGGACCTACGCCATTGCCGATGGCCACGCGTGACGACCCTCAACAGGAGAACATGATGAAGTTCCAATTCGCCATCCCCCTCATTGCCGCGACTGCATTTGCGGTTCCCGCCTTGTCCGGCACCGCTGCGAGTGTCGCGCACGCGGATGAACTGACGCGTGCCCAGGTGCGCGCCGAACTCGCGCAATTACGAGCGACCGGCTACGACCAGTCGGTCGGCGAAGATGCGCATTATCCAGACGCATTGCAACTGGCACAGGCACGCGTCAATGCACCGCAACCCGTCGCGCAGGCGCCGTCTCACGAAATTTCAGGCTATGGTCCCGAAGCCGCGGGCATTTCGACTTCCGGCGGCAAGCGGTTCGCGCAGCCTGGCAACGACGGTATGAAGCCGATCTACTTCGGCCAGTGAATTCCCGCGAGCGGTTTTTAGCCCGACACGCTTTGACCAGAGCAGGCCGCTCGCGCGGCCTCGACTCACTTATCCGATGGAAGAAAACGATGAACCTCTATACCGACTTTCTGCGGGTCGCGAGCCGTGGCGAAAGCCTCGGCGCGAATCTCGTCCGTATCGCCATTGCGATCGTTTTTCTGTGGATCGGCGCGTTGAAGTTCGTTCCTTACGAAGCGGACAGCATCACGCCGCTCGTCGCGCAGAGTCCCGTGATGGAGTTCTTTTACAAGCATCCGAAGCAGTATGCGCAGCATATGACGAAGGAAGGGCAGCTCGTACCCGAGCAGCGCCAATGGCAGCAGGCTAACAATACGTATGGTTTCTCGCGTGGCCTCGGCACGCTCGAAATCATCATCGGCCTGCTCGTGCTGTCCAACTTCGTGTCGCGCAATCTCGGGCTGCTCGGCGGCGTGTTGTCGTTTCTCACGCCATTCGTGACCCTGTCGTTTCTGATAACGACGCCCGAAACATGGGTGCCCGCGCTCGGCGACGCGCAACACGGTTTCCCGTACCTGTCCGAACATGGCCGGCTAATTATCAAGGACACCGTGATACTGGCCGGCGGCGTCGTGATCATCGCCGATTCGGCGAGGCGGCTGTTGCTCGAACGCGAGTCGCTCACGCGGTCGGGCGCCCGTTCGCTGCTCGCTGAACACGCGCAGTCCCAGTAGGCATCGATGCCGCTATCTTCGCGGCCGTGCTTGTGCAAGGCGGGCAAACGGCCGCGAAGCTCGCGGTGCTTACTTCCAGAATACGTAGTTCGCGAAGTAAGGCGAATAAGCGATCTGATGTTCGGCCGTGCACATCTGGGCAGGTGCAGCGCCGCCCACCGTGTTCAATCGCTGCACATAGCGCACGTTCGACAGTTCGCCGCCTTTTTCACCTTTTTCGCCTTTTCCGTCGTCGCTCTTCGTTTCGAGCAGCAACTGCGGAATACTGTCCGCCGATGCGCTGGCCATCTGCGCGATCGGATGGCCGACGATGCGGCTACCGTCCTGCGCCTGCCATGACGGTCCGGCGTCGTGTTGAATCACCGCGCGCCCGACTGGGTCGTACAGCGTCGCATGTGGGCTTCTGAAGAGCCACGTCAGATGGTGCGAGCCGTCGTACTCGCACATATAAATCTGGACGCCGGTCGCGGTAGTGGAAGCGTACGGCTTCGCGTTCGCCGGCGTAAGCAGCGACGAAGTCGGTACAGCGGATTGCGCCGGCGCCGATCCAGCCGCCAGACAGGCGGCGGCCAGTACGGTGAAGACGCGCAAATACGGTAAGCGGTTGCGGAACATGACATGGGTCTCCTGGCAAAAAAGCCTGCTCCGGAAACATTCGAGACGCCGTTTCTATTCCGCCCGGCACAAAGCTTTCAGTTGCAAGCCAGGAAATGGCCAGCACGCCGCGCCGCGCCCCGTGACATATTCTGCACTGCGTACGCTGCGGGCACCGCCTGGTTATTTTTTTCGCGCCGCTTTCGCGGTCTTACTGCTGCTGTCTCCCCGAAGCGAGCTGCTCGTTGCGCTCCGTCAGGAACTGAATGAGCCCATCGATGCCGCTCTGTGCGATCTTCTCTCCAAATTGCTGCCGATACGTCTGCACGAGCCACGCGCCGACCACATTGAGGTCGTAGACGCGCCAGCCTGCCGGCGTCTTGTGCAGCCGGTAGTCGATTTCGACAGGCTGGGCATTCGTCAACGCGATGGTGCGCACCACGGTATCGGTATCGCTCGGCGACATCCGCATCGGCGGATACTCGATTTTCTGATCCGGGCGCAATTGCGCGAGCGCGCCCGCATACAGGTGAATCAACAGCATCTGGAACTGATGCACGAGCTTCTGCTGCTGTTCAGGTGTCGCGGTCCGCCAGTAGCGGCCGATCGCGAGCTGCGTCGTGTAACGGAAATCGATGTACGGCAGGATGTCCCGGTTCACGATATCCATGATGCGCGGGATGTCGCTCGGGTCGATCGACTGCTGGCGCACTTCGTCGAGCACTTGCTGCGTGGCGGTTTTGATCAGCGCCTGCGGGTCCGATTGATCGTCGATCTGCGCGAACGTGCTGCCTGAAAAGATGAAGGACGTGGCGAAAGCGGCGATCAGGAATAGTTTTTTCATGGGAGCGCGAATCCTGTGCGAATGCGTGGCAGCGATGCTTTACTGCGCGGGCCGATAGGGCGACGGCGCAAGCATGGCGTTGCGCTAGCTTAGCATTGCGCACGACATCGCGACCAAGGCGCGCCAAAACGCTGCCGTAGCGGCGCAGTCCGTACGCCGCAGCGCCTTCGCCGCGATGCGCAGACCGATGCGTAGACCGTTGCGCCGACCCTAAGCACCCGCGCGCATGGCCGCCGCGCCTGCGCTGGCCGGATGCTCGCACCACAGCGCCTCGACGCCGCGCAGCGTGTTGTGATGCCGCCAGCGCAGCGCTTGCAGGTTCAGCACACGCAAATCCGGCAGGCGCGTCAGCAGCGTCTCGAGCGCGATGTGCAGTTCGAGCAATGCAAGGCGTGCGCCAAGGCAATAGTGCAGACCGCCACCGAACGACAGAATGCGCTTGTCGTTTTCCGCACGGTCGAGAATCAGCTGGTTCGGGTCGTGAAAATGCGCGGGGTCGCGATTCGCACCGCCCAGCATCAGCGTAACGATCGAACCGCGCGGCAATGCGATGCCTTCGATTTCGACGCCGTCTTCGAGCGTTGTGCGCAGCGCCGTCTGTACCGAACTCTCGTAGCGCATGCACTCGATAATCGCCTTCGGCAGCAGCCGCGGTTGCTCGCGCAACTGCCTCAACTGCTCCGGATGCCGGTGCAAGCTCACCACCGCATTGCCGATCATGTTCGACGTAGTTTCATGTCCTGCAAAAAAAAGCAGCAGCACATTCGAGACGATCTCGTCGTCGGTCAGGCGCCTGCCGTCTGCTTCGACCGAAATCAGCATCGAAATCAGGTCGTTGCCCGGCTGCGTGCGGCGTGCCTCCAGCACACCGTAGAAGTACTGTTCGAGTTCGAGCGTCGCCTCGTTCGCGGCGGCGAGCGTCGGTTCGTCCATCGCGATCGTCTCGAACGCTCTCGCAAAACGCTCCATCTTGTGCCCGATCGCAGCGGCTTCCTCGAACGGCAGGCCGAGCACGCCGGCAATCACCTGCACAGGCAGCGGCAACGCGTAACTGCCGACGAGATCGAAAGGTCCGTCGTGCGGCAGCTCGCCGATAAGCCGTTCGGCGGTCGCGCGCGTGACCTCGCGCAGCCGCTCGACCTGGCGCGCGTTGAACGCCTGCATCAGCAATGCGCGCAGCGGCGTGTGATCGGGCGGGTCCATCGTAATGAACATGCGGCTCAGCGCCTGAAACGTCGGCTGCGTCGCACGTTCTTCGCCGTAACGGCGCACGACGCCCGGCATGTAGCGGCGCCCCATGCGGCGGTCGTCGAGCAAAGCGGTAACGACCGCGTGGCGCGCCGTCGCGAAACGCTTGCCATCCGGCGTCAACGCGACGAGCGGCCCCTGCTCGCGCAGTACTTCGTAGTACTGGTACGGATCATCGAAAAAAGCGGGTGATTGAAATGCAGGAGCGTTCATCAGCGAGGGCCTCCGTGAAGCGGAAACTGAGCGGAAACTGAGGACGCCCGACGACGCCCTTGTCCCGATTACAGCGCTCGCTGTGCCTTTATTCCCTGCTGCTTTTTATTCCGTATTTATTGTGCTTTTATTTGGCCTCTCTCGAACGGCCATCTGACGGCTATTCAGTCGAGGCTTTTGTCGATGCCGATGCCGTTCCGTTTTCGGTTGCCGGCTGAACGGGAGCTTCGCTTTCGCTAGCGGCTGGCGCAACGACCTGCGACGCTTCGACTGCTTGAGCGGTTTCCGGTGCTTGTGCAGTTCCCGGCGCCTGCGCGTCGCCCGCCGCCACGTCCTGCGGCTTCTCCGACGATTGCGCCGCACCTTCCGCGTTGCGCGGTCGACGCGGGCCACCGCGCTGCAAGCTGCGCGCGAACGCCGTATCGCGCGGGCTGACCTGCCCCGCCGGTTCGCCATTCAGGTTCACGCGCGCCGCGCCTTCGGTCAGGCTCGCCCAATAGCGGCTACCGCGGCACCACGTGGCAATCGCTTCGCGGATTTCGGCTTCGTTCAGCGCTAATTCCTGCGCATGCGGCAACAGGTCTTCGAGAATGCCGATTTTCAGCGGCAGTTTCGGCGCTGGCTTCTTCGGGAAGGCAGCCGGAAAACGCTTCTGCAATTTGCCGATCGCGTGCACCACCGCATCGACCGGCTCCTGCGGCGGCCTGCTTTTCTGCCGGTTACGCGAATTTGCGTGATTTCCAGCCTGATTTTCGCCCCGATTTCCAGCCTCATGGCCGGCGTGCTGCCCGCCACGCGCCTCGCTGCGGGATTCGCCGCGTCGAGGATCCCGCTGTTCACCGCGCTGTGGCCGCCCCTGCTGCCGGCCGCGCGCATCGCCATGCCTCGCGTGCTTGTCCGGGCCGCCGGGCTGACCCGCCGACGCACCGCCGGCGCCGCGTTGTGCACCGGCTTGAGCGCCGCCGGCTTGCCCGGTCTGGCTGCCGTGTTGATCCGCCGCGCGAGCGCGGCCTTCGTCTTTGCGCGGTCGATGCGTCGAGCCATCCGCGGATTTCTCCGCCGCTCTTTCCGCAGCCTTCTGCTGCCTTTGTTGCCGCGCCTGTTGCTCGAGTTGCTTCTTCAACTCGGCCAGTTGTTCGAAACCCATGCTGTGTCCTGCAAAAATGACGCGTGATTCTACCAGCCCCGTGCGATGCCCACGCGGTATGGCGTTACCGCACCTCGCGCCGTCCGACCCGCGGTGCGATGCCGAACCGGCGCGACGCCGTTACTTGCGCCACGTCTCGCGCATCACCATGAGCCGCAATTCCGTCATATCCTCGATCGCGTAACGAATGCCCTCGCGCCCGAGACCCGAATCCTTGACCCCGCCGTACGGCATATTGTCGACCCGGAACGAGGGCACATCGTTGATCACGACTCCGCCCACCTCGAGTTCATCCCACGCCTCGTGCGCATGCGCGAGCGAATCGGTAAACACGCCTGCCTGCAAGCCGAAGTCGCTGTCGTTGACGGTCGCCAGCGCTTCGCTGTAGTTCTCGAAACGCTCGAGAATCGCCACCGGCCCGAACGCTTCCTTGCGATAAAGATCGGTATCGCGCCCGACATTCTCGAGCAGCGTCGCCTCGAAGTTCGCGCCGTCCACCTTCCCGCCCGCGACGATCTTCGCGCCCGCTTTCACCGCGCTGTCCATCCAGCCGCCAAGGCGTTTCGCTTCCGATTCGGAGATCATCGGCCCGACGAAGGTCGCTTCGTCCTTCGGATCGCCCATCTTCAACGACTTCGTTTTAGCGATCAACTTTTCGCGCAAGGCGTCATATATATCGGCATGAACGAGGATACGCTGCACGCCGATGCAACTCTGCCCCGACTGATAGAACGCGCCGAACGCGAGCCGGTCGACCACGTAGTCGAGCTTGTCGCGCTGGTCTTTGTCGACGATCGCCGCCGCATTGCCGCCCAGTTCGAGAATGACCTTCTTCTTGCCGGCCTTGGCCTTGAGGTCCCAGCCGACCGCGGGCGAACCCGTGAATGAAAGCAGTTTAAAACGTTCGTCGGTCGTAAAGAGGTCCGCACCGTCACGGTGCGCGGGCAGAATCGAAAACGCGCCCTTCGGCAGATCCGTTTCCGCGAGCACCTCACCGATAATCAGCGCGCCGACCGGCGTGCGGCTCGCCGGCTTCATCACGAACGGCACGCCCGCCGCGATGCCGGGCGCGACCTTGTGCGCGGCGAGATTCAGCGGGAAATTGAACGGCGAGATAAACGAGCACGGCCCGATCGGCACGCGCTTCGCGTAGCCGTGATAGCCCTTGGCCCGCGGCGAAATTTCCAGATTGATCACTTCGCCGTCGATGCGCACCGATTCTTCGGCCGCAACCTTGAAGGTATCGATCAGGCGCGTCACTTCGCCGCGCGAGTCGTTGATCGGCTTGCCGGCCTCGATGCAAAGCGCCATGGCGAGTTCGTCGTAGCGCTCGCGAAAGCGCTTCACGCAATGTTCGAGCACTGCCTGCCGTTTGAACGGCGCAAACGCGCGCATCGCCGGCATCGCGTCGGCGGCGAAACCGATTGCGGCATCGATGGCCTTCGCATCGGCGAGCGCGACGCGCGTCGCGACCTCGCCGCTGAATTTGTCGGTCACTGCGAGATCGGTGTTCGCGGCGACCGGTTCGTTGGCGAGATAGTACGGGTACGTTTCTTTCAGCATCACACGTTCTCCTTGGGGACGCCCGTTGTTCGCAGCGGGCCGAGCAAGCTACGTGCCGCGGGTCCGCTACATTGCGTCAAAGCTGCGCCGACAGCCGCTTGATCTCGCGATTCAGCACGCGCTCATTGTCAGAGTAGTCGATCGGCAGATCGATGACGTGCACGCCGCGTGTCGCGAAGCAATCGCGCACGAGCGGTGCGAATTCGGCCGCGGACGCAATGCGATGCCCATGCGCGCCATAGCTTTTCGCGTAGTCGACGAAATCCGGATTCGACAAGGTCATCCCATAGTCCGGGAAATTCATGTTTTCCTGCTTCCAGCGAATCATGCCGAACGCGTCGTCGCGCAGGATCAGCACGACGAGATCGAGCTTGAGCCGCACCGCTGTTTCGAGCTCCTGCGAATTCATCATGAAGCCGCCGTCGCCGCAGACGGCCATCACCTTGCGCTCCGGATGCACGATCTTCGTCGCGATCGCCGACGGCAAACCCGCGCCCATCGACGCGAGCGCGTTGTCGAGCAGCAGCGAATTCGGCTCGTGCGCGCGGTAGTAGCGCGCGAACCAGATCTTGTACATGCCGTTGTCGAGACAGATGATGCCGTCCTGCGGCATCGTCTCGTAGACGTCGTTGACGATGCGCACCGGGTACATCGGAAAGCGTTCGTCGTGCTGGCCCTTCGCGAGATGCGCGTCGAAGTGCGCCTTGATCTCGGTGAAGCGCGCGAAATCCCAATGCTCGCCGCGCCCTTTGAGCGCCTCTTTCAACTGCCACACCGCATTCGCAATGTCGCCGACCACTTCGATTTGCGGGAAGTACACCGCATCGACTTCGGCGCCGAGAAAATTCACATGAATAACGGTCTTGTCGCCGACATCGGCGCCGCGCATGAAGAACGGCGGCTTTTCGATCACGTCGTGGCCGACATTGATGATGCAGTCCGCGTGATCGATCGCGCGATGCACGAAGTCGCCATCGGACAACGTTGCATTGCCGAGCCACATCGGATGCGATTCGTCGATCACGCCCTTGCCCATTTGCGTCGTAAAGAACGGAATGCCGACCTGATCGACGAATTCGCGCAGCATGTTGCACGTGGTCTTGCGGTTGCCGCCCGCGCCGATCATCAGCAGCGGGTGCTTCGCCGCAGCGATCGCCTCGACCGCGCGTTCGACCGCCTTTTCCTCGACCACCGGCCGCCGGCTGTAGCTCTTCGGAATCGGCTTGCCGTCGCCTTCTTCATGTGCGACGTCTTCGGGCAGTTCCAGATGCGTCGCACCGGGGCGTTCCTCTTCGGCACGACGGAACGCCTCGCGTACCGACGCCGGGATATTGCCGATCGATACGATCTGGCGCGTGTACTTCGTGAGCGGCTCCATCATGCGCACGACGTCGACAATCTGGAAATGGCCCTGCTTGCTCGACTTGATCGGCTTCTGCCCCGTGACCATCAGCATCGGCATGCCGCCTAGCTGCGCATACGCGGCCGCCGTGACGAAGTTCGTCGCGCCGGGGCCGAGCGTCGAGATGCAGACTCCCGTGCGCCCCGTCAAACGGCCGTAGGTCGCCGCCATGAAACCCGCGGCCTGTTCGTGGCGCGTCAGAATCAGCTTGATACGCGAACGGCGCAACGATTCGAGCAGGTCCAGATTTTCTTCTCCGGGAATGCCGAACACGTATTCGACGCCTTCCGCTTCCAACGATTTGACGAACAGATCCGATGCTTTCATGAAAGAGCCTCGTTTGAATTCAGGATTAAAAGCGCAGGATTTCGAGTGGACTGCCAGGCCGACATGCACGGCCTGAGCCGCCATCATGGCATTGAGGTAAAGCTTACTCTTTCAGAGGCGATCGTGCGTCAAACAGGTTAGACAAATCGCATGGGGCGGCGCTGCGCAACGACGCATGCCCAACAGGAAAAGGCCGCTGCGCGAGATCGCCTGACGATCCGCGGCAACGGCCAACTGTTCGACCTTCTAACGATGCGATGCCGGCGGCAACTCAGCGCTTGAACTGCTTGAGCAGTTCTTTGGCAGCGGGACCTGAAGACGCCGGGTTTTGTCCCGTCGTCAACAGACCGTCGACGATCACATAAGGCGCCCAGTCCGGCCCCTTCGAATACTTGCCGCCCTTTTCCTTCAGCATGTCTTCGACGAGAAACGGCACGACCTTCGTCAATTGCACGGCCTCTTCCTCGCTGTTCGCAAAGCCCGTTACCGACCGTCCCGAAACGAATGGCTTGCCGTCCTTGCCTTTGACATTTTTGAAAACGCACGGGGCGTGACACACGGCCGTCACGGGTTTGTCCGTGGCGATCGCGCGTTCGATCAGCGCGGCGGAGTCTTTATCTTCGGCGAGGTCCCACATCGGGCCATGTCCGCCGGGGTAGAACACCGCATCGAAGTCGTCCATCGACATCGTCGAGAGCTTGTGCGTGTTCGCGAGTGTGTTCGTCGCTTCCGTGTCTTTTTCGAAACGGCGTGTCAGATCGGTTTGAAACTCGGGCTCGTTGCTTTTTGGGTCGAGCGGCGGCTGGCCGCCCTTTACCGAGGCAAGCGTCAGTTCCGCGCCTGCGTCCTTGAATACGTAATAAGGCGCCGCGAGTTCTTCAAGCCAGAAGCCGGTTTTCCTGCCCGTGTCGCCGAGTCTGTCGTGCGAGGTCAAAACAATCAGGATCTTCATGTCGATCGCTCCAGAAAGTGCCTGCCGTTGCCGCATACCCGCTGCTGCTGCCGGCATTCAAGCAGGACGCTTGAACGACCGGCAAGCCATCTTTCGACGATCTTGTCGAATACGCAAGCGGCGTTACAACTGCCCGGACACTCGCGTATCGAGCCGTGCTTTTCCGAAATGCCCGACGAGCGATCAGGCGCATTTCATTCTGCAGCACACCGATCCATTTTTTGCGCGGCCAGATCGCGGCGCCCCGCACTTCGACACGAGCAACGGCGAGCAGTCGCGCGCGTGTGGGCATGACGGGCATCGCAGGGGCATACCTTCGTATAAGTACCGCAGACTGTGATTTGTTGATTGGACACCACCGTACGATGTTCAGTGGACGCGACCGACGTTATGTTCGAGGCGTTTAGTATTTTTCGTGGGTCTCGCGCCGGAACGGGCAGCGCGCAGGCCCGTTCGCATGCCCGGCCGCATCTGACATGACCTGCTCGTAGTTCCGTCCTCCATGACGAGGTGATCCGCGATGTCGTCGTTCATATCCTTATCCGTAGAGTCCTCGAATCTCGCCGCAGCGGACAGCGGCATGCGCACGCCACTGTTGCCGGCTGCCCGGGCGCGCACGCCGCTGCGCCATGAAGCGAGCTGGCGCAGCATGCCGCAGGAACGCGCCGACGCGCCCGCGTTGCGCGGCGAGCACGCGATCGTGCTGGCGCGCTGGACGACGAGCGCCGAAGGCGAAGGCAACGCGCTCGGACCGCAAGGCTATTACGTGATCGCGCTCGCGCTGCGCCCGACGCTCATGCGCCTGTCGTCGAATGGCGATGTGCTGCACGACGGTCCGATCGATCGCGGCATGGTGCAGGTTACCGCGCCCGCGACGCAGATCGAATATCGCGCGCATGCACCGTCCGACTTCCTCCATATTTATCTGTCGGCGCGATACGTGGCGCAATGCTCTGATCCCGCGCTTGCGATGCGCACACAGCAGGCGCACCAGACGTGCTTTCCGTTCATGCGCGACAGCGTGATTCGCCAGCTCATGCATGTGCTCGTCGAAGCGCTCGATAGTCCGGACCCGGCAAGCCGCGCATGCGCGGACGCGGTAGCGCGCGCCATTGCCGCCCGTGCGCTCGGCATCGCGCTGCAGCCGGCCCGCTCCGGTCAGCCCGAGCCCGGCAGAACGCCGGCGCTCGAGAACTGGCGCCTGCAGCGAACCGTCACGTTTATCGACGACCATCTCGATCAGTCGATTTCGTTGCAGCAGCTGGCCCACGCGGTTGGCCTGTCGCCGACCTATTTCGCCGCGCGCTTTCGCGCGGCCGTAGGCGCGTCACCGCGTCTTTTCGTGATGCGGCGGCGCATCGAGCGCGCCAAGGTGCTGCTCGCGTCCACGCAGATGAGCATGATCGACGTTGCGCTGAACGTGGGCTTTCGGACGCAGTCGCACTTCACGACCGTGTTCGGCCGCCAGGAAGGCGCAACGCCGCATCAGTGGCGCATGCGTTGCGCGAACATGAACGATACGGCGAGCGCGGACGGGCTCGGTCGCGCGGCGCACGAAACACTGACCTTGCCGGAGCGCTGCGCTCAGTCCGGCATGACAAAGCAATGCAGCGCGGCCGCATCGTCCTGAAGCACGAATTCGCTTGCGCGCCCCGCGCGTACGTCGAGCAGCAGGCGCTCGAGCTCGGCAAGCTCCGCACGCAATGTGTCCGCTTTCGCGACGTGCCGGTCGTCGAGCGCATCGGAAACGATGCGCCGGCGCACCATGATCTTTTCTATTGCGCGTACGCGCGTCAAAAACAGGCGTTCCATACTTGTTCGTCGATTCATCGAGCTTGCGCGCGGCCGGCCCGGCCGCACGCAGCACGATTCGACTACGCACGGCTTGCATGATTCCTTCCTGCGTGCAAAAAAATAACGGCACGTGCAGGTTGTCGATGTGCGCCACGCACGCCGCGTACCCGACACCGCATCGAGCCGCTGATCTGAAGCCCGCTATTCGTCTTCGATGCTGAGCAGGCACTCGTCGGCCTCGGTCCACATCGGCTCCGGGCGCACGATGCGCGCGTCGCCGAACAGCGATTTGAAGCGGCTCGGTTGCGCACGCAAATACTGTTTCGGCGCACACACCTGCGCGCCGAGTTCCGCGGCCGCATGCCACGGCCAGCGCGGGTCGTATAGCACGGTGCGCGCGAGCGCGATCATATCGGCATCGCCGTTTGCGACGATGCTTTCGGCATGCTCGGCGTTGCTGATCAGGCCGACCGCGATGACCGGCATGCGCACGGCCGCCTTCACTGCGCGCGCAAGCGGCACCTGATAGCCCGCGGACACGGGAATTTTCTGTGCCGGATGCAAGCCGCCGCTCGATACATGGATCGCGTCGCAGCCGCGCGCTTCGACTGCCTTCGCAAAGGCGATGGTCTGCTCGATGTCCCAGCCGCCTTCCACCCAGTCGGTACCGGACACGCGCACACTGACCGGTCGCTCATCGGGAAATGCGGCGCGCACCGCGTCGAACACTTCGAGCGGAAAGCGCATGCGGTTTTCGAGCGAGCCGCCGTATTCGTCGGTACGCCGATTCGAGAGCGGCGACAGGAATTGATGCAGCAGGTAGCCATGCGCGCAATGCAACTGGATCAGGTCGAGATCGAGCCGCGCGGCGCGGCGCGCGGCTGCGGCGAATGCCTCGCGCACGCGCTCGAGTCCGCCGCGGTCGAGCGCGACCGGCGCATGATCGCCCGGATCGAACGGTATCGCCGACGGCGCCTCGGTCTGCCAGCCGTTCGGCTGGCCCGGCGCGAACTGCAGCCGGCCGGCCCACGGCACTTCGGTCGACGCCTTGCGCCCCGCGTGATCGAGCTGCACGCCGATCGGCATGTTCGACCAGCGCCGGATGTGCGCGAGCGTGTCGCGCATCGCCGCTTCGCACGCATCGTCGTAAAGACCGAGGTCGCCGTAAGTGATCCGGCCTTCCGGCACGACCGCGGTGGCCTCGATCGTCAGCAACGCAGCGCCCGATAGCGCGAGCTGCCCGAGGTGAATCAGATGCCAGTCGTTCATGCAGCCGTTTTCGGCCGAGTACTGACACATCGGCGCGATCACGATCCGGTTCGCGAGCGTCACGTTGCGAACCTGCGCCGGCTTGAATAGAGCGGATTGAGCCACCGTGAACTCCTTGGCGTGCACAGGCACGTCAACGAGTGTAGGCGATCGTCGCGCGAATGCAGCGGCCTCGTGCGCTCAGGTGCAAGCGCCGGCCGTGCATTGGCGACAGTTGTTGCGTCATGCGACAGGCCACGGCAATTCGCTGCCGCCGCAAGAATGCGTTCACGTGCGGCGTCTATGTGTGCGCTTTCCTTTGCACAGGCCTTTGACGCACACCAGGCATCACACCTCGGGCGCGGCAGTCACGATCGATTTCAGCTCCGGCACCGGCTGCGCGAGCTTAGCGAGATCGGGACGCGCACGGCAGCGTGACGCATCGCGCTGCCACAGCATTTCGAGCGACTGCGCAATATCGAGCAGTCTTGCATCGCCGCGATGCGCGCCGACCACCTGCAACCCGAACGGCATGCCCGCATAATCGGTGCCGCACGGCAACGAAATCGCCGGGTTCGTGGCGAGCGTGACGAGATAGGTCAGCGCGAGCCAGCGGTAATAGTTCGCGAGCGGCTTGCCGTTCATTTCGGCGAGATAGACCTGCGACCACGGAAACGCCGTGATCGGCGTGGTCGGCGAGACGATCACATCGTAGCGGTCGAACACGCGCTGAAAGCGGCGGAACAGCCGCGTCTGTTCCGCGTGCGCCCACACGACATCGGCCAGCGTCATCGCGCGGCCCATCTCGTAGTTCGTACGTGTGTTCGATCCGAGCGAGTCGGGATCGCGCTCGTAGATGTCCTGAAAACCGGCCACGAAATTCTGCGCGCGCAGGATGTCGAAGCAGCGGTCCGCTTCGCCCATGTCGAGTTCGAGCGGCTCGCACACTTTCACTTCGCGCGACAGCGCAGCGATTTTTGCGCGGAACGTCTGGCGCATCGTGTCGTCGACGGCGGCCACGCCGAAGTCTTCGGTATAAGCGACGCGCAAGGTCGCGATGTCGACGGGCTTGAAGTGCGCGAACGCAGCGGTGTCGTACGCGACGCTCACCGGGTCGCTCGCTTCGAGGCCGACTGTCGCCGCAAGCTGCAGCCGCGTATCGGCGACGTTGCGGCCCATCGGGCCGACCACCGTAAGCGGCGTCCAGCCGAGCGGCAGGCGATCGTTCGGCACGAGCCCCGGCGACGGACGAAGCCCGACCACGCCGCACAGCGCGGCAGGAATGCGCAGCGACCCGCCCGTGTCCGAACCGGTACACATCGGCAGCATGTCGGTGGCGAGCGCGCAAGCCGACCCGCCCGACGAGCCCCCCGCATTCAGCGACGGATTGAACGGATTGCCGGTCGCGCCCCACACCACGTTGCGCGTATTCGCGCCCGCGCCGAACTCGGGCACATTGGTCTTCGCGGCGACGATCGCGCCGGCGGCCCGCAAACGCGCGACGAGCACGTGGTCTTGCTGCGGCACATGCGTGCGGTAAAGCGGCGAGCCGTAGGTGGTCAACAGGCCCGCGGTTTCCTCGAGATCCTTGATGCCCATCGGCAAGCCGTGCAGCGCTCCGAGCGTCTCGCCGCGCAGCACCGCCTGCTCGGCCCGGCGCGCGGCGTCGCGCGCACGGTCGAAATCGGTTGCCGCGATCGCGTTCACCGCCGGGTTCAGTGCTTCGATGCGCGCGATGCATGCGTCGAGCAGCTCGACCGGCGAGAGCTCGCGATTGCCGATCATGCGTCGCGCCTCGACGGCCGACAGAGCAACAACAGATTCGTCCATATCCGATGCGATCCTTGCGATTCGATGAATGGGAGAGGCGTGCAACGCGCGGGTGCACAGCGGCAGACTGCACAGCGATGGTGCGCAAACGTGGCGTCCCCGGGGCGCTTTCTGCGGCGCACGGACGGCGCCGCGGCGCCAGGTGCCGCCATGATGCCATGTCTGCAGCATCGGTGCCGCGCACTGCGCAGGTTGTCTCGCCGCTTGCAAAGCGGCGCGCGATCGACGGACGGCGTTCAGTGCAGGCGACGCAAAACGCGCTCGACCATCCGGTCGTGCCGCGAACGATCCACGCATCGCTCGACGACCTGCGCGCGATTGCGCGCTTCGATTGCGCGCTTGATACTCGCCGCCGGCGGGCCGCAAAAGAGCGGGACGACCGCAGAACGAAATTCGAGCGCTGGCCGGTATGGCCGAACAACGCTTCTGATCGCGCCTAGCGCGACGCGGACATCGGCGGCTTCGAGCCGTGTTCGTTGAACGCGCGCCCGAGCTTCAGACGCACGGCGACATGCGCGAGCCTTGCGCGATCGACCGATACCCCCAGCACTTCCGCCGATTCCTCGTAGGTCAATCCTTCGACTTCGGAAAGCAGCAGCGCGGCCCGCTCGGGCGGCGCAAGCGAGCGGAACTCCGCAAGAATTCTGGAATGTACGTCCGCATTGCGTATGCGGCGGCGCGCTGATCCCGACGAGGAATTGCGCGTCGCCCGGCGCGAACGCTCGTAGCGTTCATAAGCGGAGCCGCTGCGCAGCACACTATGCGCGGCGGCCAGCATGCGCACGAGCGTCTCGCGTTCGCCCACCGCGCAGCCCGCCTCGGCGCGGCCGGCCTCCACGCCGGCATTGCACGCATTGGCGACCATTGCTTCCGCGAGCGGAACATCCTCGGTAACCCGATAAGCAAACGACCATACCCGGGTGACGAGCGCGCGTAAGACAGCTGGATTCGAGACCGCATTCATGCGTATTGCTCCGCTTTAGACAACGCCGTTATTGCCAGATTGAACGACGCAGCAAGAGCTTACACAGGCAGCGGCAGTCACGCTATGCCAATTGCGTCAAATTTCTTGCTTGTTAAAAGCATTCGTTACGGCAATCGTCCGTTTGATGAGGCAACTGAAACAATAGGCTGAATGTGTTGCAATTTTTCATTGCTGGGAGCCTTCTTCTGCACGCCGGAAAATTTACGTTTTCTTTACGAATTCGCGCTATCCAAGGCTTGGCGGGCGTATCGGTGGGGACGCAGAGGGTCGGCCAGCATCGGCTGCGCAAAGGAAATATGTCGAACGATTTCCTGTTTTTCCCGCTTGGCGGATCGCCGGCGTTTTCATCGAACCAGAGAAAATGAAGAATGGCGTAAAAGACGGAATGCTGTATTTTTGAATAAAAGCCAACTATGGCCGTCTGAATAAAATTACGCGAATCGTGTCAATTACCATTTGGGATTAGACGGCGGCGCATTACGCCGCCGTCAGTTAGCCCATTAGTAGTATGGGTACGGTGAGTACATCACGGGCGGCGCATAGTAGCGCGGCGCCGGCGCATAGTAATACGGCTGCGGCGCATACACCGGCGCTTGCGGCTGCGCGATCGTATTGCCCTTCGACGTCATGCATTGGGCGTAGGCGGCGTCGTAACGCGCCTGCAAGCCGCCGGCTGCATAGGTCGCGCCGTTTGCGCCGACCGCGCTGCCGAGCAGCAACCCGCTGCCTGCGCCGATCGCCGCACCGACGCCTGCGTTGCCGGCTGCCGCGCCGAGCAATGCGCCTGCGGCAGCGCCGCCGAGCGTGCCGAGCGCGGTGCTGTTGACGCTGTTTTGCGTCGCCCCTTGCGAGGCGCCCTGCGCGTCGCTCGAGTGAAACGCATAGTCGCGGCACGCGTAATCATCCTGCTGGAACTGCGCGAGCGGCTCGCCCTTGCGCGGCAGCGCGACGATACTCGGACCGCTCGGCGGCGCGACGGCGCAACCGCCCAGCGCGAGTGCAATGGCAATGACCGGCAGCGCGACGGTGAGGGATCGGGTTCGGGTACTCATACCGGTTCAGGTTTTAAAGTAGTTTCAATACAGCAACGTTAGACGAAATCGGACCCCGCATGAGTTACCGGATCGTTACTGGATATTTTCGCTTATCCGGGCACGTCCAGGCGGCATGTCGCGCGGGACGTGCGTTGCGCAATGCATCGCGTGCGCCGCGTCGGGCGCCGGTAAGAAATGCTTACCAAATGTAACGCGCCTATCGCGCGAAGCACTACTTCAAGCAGCGCCCGCGCAACGCCTTTCTTCCGCTCTACCGCCCCCACCGTAACGCCGGTGTGTGCACCGCACTGTCCCAATGCCGCGTCATTTCGTCGTCGAGCGAGCATAGCGTGAGCGATGCGCCGGCCATCTCGAGCGAGGTGGTCAGCGAGCCGACCTGCACGCGCCCGACGTTCAGGCCGCGTCGCTGCAGCCACGCCCTGGCCGAATTGAAAAGCAGATACAACTCGCCCAACGGCGCGCCGCCGAGCCCGTTGACGAGCACGAGCAACGGCGTGCTCGCGGCCGGCTTCAGTTCGTCGACGATCGCTGTCAACAGTTCGTCGACAATCGTATCGGCCGGCGCGATGCGCGCGCGACGACGGCCCGGCTCGCCATGAATGCCGACGCCGATTTCGATTTCGTCGTCGCCGAGCGAGAAGGTCGGTTTGCCCGCGGCCGGCACCGTGCAGCTCGAAAACGCCACGCCCATCGAGGCGATACGCCTTGCCACACGCTCGCCGAATGCCTTGCATTGCTCGAGCGTCGCGCCGCTTTCGGCGAAGCTGCCCACGAGCTTCTCCACGATCACCGTGCCCGCGACGCCGCGGCGCCCTGTCGTGAAACTCGAGTTCTCGACCGCGACGTCGTCGTTGACGATCACCGTTGCGTTTGGCACTTCGCACATCTCTGCGGCCATCTCGAAGTTCATCAGATCGCCCGAGTAGTTCTTCACGATAAACAGCACGCCGGCGCCCGTCTCGACCGACTTCGCCGCGGCCATCATCTGGTCCGGCGTCGGCGACGTGAACACCTGGCCGGGACATGCCGCATCGAGCATGCCGTAACCGACGAAACCGCTGTGCAACGGTTCATGACCCGAGCCGCCGCCGGAAATCAGCGCGACTTTGCCGGGTGTCGTGCGTTTGCGCCGCACGTAGACGGGGTCGGCGTTCAGTTCGACGAGATCCTCGTGCGCGGCGGCGAAGCCGGCGAGGCTCTCGGATAAAAAATCGTCGACGCGGTTGATGAATTTTTTCATGATGCCTCTCCTCTATCTCCCAGGCAGCACATCGGCCGATCGATCACTGCGATTCCGTGCGGCGGGTTTGGCCGCGAGTTCGTCCAGTGCTGCATGTGCGGCGTCGATGCTCGCGGCGAGCGTCTGGCCGTCCACGTTGCCTCCCTGTTCGTTCGAACGGGCCGGAAGTCGTCTTGCGAGGCGGCCGCGCACACAAAACATAACGTTTCGCGAATCGAATACCAAGCGTTTTGTAACGAAGCAATGTTCGTACGCATAGGCGCGGGTCGGACTGCTGGTACAGTGGCGCGTCGGCGCGCCTCAGTGGCGAGCCGGACTGCATCGACCCGAGGCCTCGATATCCCGACGGCTCGTGACCTCCAGGCTTCGCAACGTGCAACCTCGAAGCCCGCGCCCACGCCATCGAAACCGGAGAACGCACAATGACTGAACGAAAAGGCCCGTTTTTCGCACGAAGCGCCGCTGCGCTTGCCGCGTTGGCGGCCGTCTCGCTTGCCGCCTGCTCCAGCACGGCACCCGTTGAATTTTCGTTGTCGGGCGCCGACGCGCCTTCGCTTACGCGCGCCGATGACCTCGACTTCGGTCCGATGGACCACTCGATCGCCGAATGCAAGACCGTGTCGCGCAACTCGGGGCAAGGACGTTGCACGCAGCTGCGCGCGTACGAGTCGTGCATGAAGACGCGCGGCTATATCACCGTGCTGGGACCGGAGAATTCGTCCGGATGCGGGGATCCCGATTGGGAAAAGGACGTGCGCAAATGGCTGCAGTGAAGAACGTCAACTGAAGGACGTCGCGAACATCGCGCGGTATCGATCGCGCCCGGCCGCATCTTCGTCCGGCGGGCGCATCATGCTCGTCAATCGAGCAGCTTCATCGCGAGATCGGCCGTCTGCCGCATCTGCGCCCGCGTACGGCCGGTCTTGCCGATCACGCGCATGCCTTGCATCGCACAGAGCATGAGGCGCGCGGTCGCTTCGCCGTCGACGCGCTTCGATATCGAACCGTCTTTCTGCCCCGCACGAATCAGCGCGGCAATCAGCGTTTCGATTTTGCGAAAGCCTGTATTCACGCGCTGGACCACATCGGCCTCGAACGTGCCGAGCACCATCGCGCTGCCGGCCAGCAGGCAGCCACGTTTGCCCGCTGCCCCCGACGATGCATCGGCATGGAACATCAGCACGCGATGAATCGCCTCGCGCGGCGGCAGGCCTGGTTCGACGGCGCGCCGCAACGATTCGTCGCGCGTGGCCTGCATGCGGTCGAACGCGGCGATGAAAACCGCCTGTTTGTCTTTAAACGCTTTATAGACACTGCCTGACGCGAGATCCATCGCGTTGGTCAGATCGACGATCGACGTGGCGTAAAAGCCGCGCTCGCAGAATACCGCCACGGCCTTGTCGAGCGCCGCGTCGATATCGAATTCGCGAGGGCGTCCCCGGCTTCTGGATGGCGCTGTGGCGGACGTATCTGTCATGAACGCATTATAGGGAAGGGCTAATTTCTTAATCAAGCCGGTGAATAGTAATTCAACTGCTTGCTAGCCGCGTGACAAATGCGTGTCGATACGACGGGTTTTGTTAAAGTAATCAGTAATTGACTGTATATAATCTGTTAGCGTAATTTCGTCGTCATCTTCTGTTTTTGTGCGCAGTCGAGGCGAGCACACGCGGCGACGTCGGCTTGCCGCTTGCGCCGTCAACCGCATCGCGCAGCAACCGGTTCTCCTCCGTCTTTCGTTGCAGCAGTGCCTGCAGGTGACGAATCTTCTCGACCGCCGCACTCAAGTCGGACACGAGCACCGGCTCTTCGCGCAAAGCGCCGCCGGCGGGTGCGGCCACCCCGTTGCGCGGCCGATCGCCGGCCGCCGGCGGGCGTTTGCGCGGCGGCAGCTCCGGCGGCGCGACCGGGGCACTGGCCGGTGAGCCGACCGGCCGCTGTTCCTGCTGCAGTTCCGGGCCACGCGCCACATCGACGACCGACGAAAGGCGAAATCCGGCGCCGCGCACCGTCTCGATCACGAGACTGTTGCGCAGCGGCTCGAGCGTTTCCCGCAGCGACTTGATATAGACGTCGACAATGCCTTCCTTGACAGACGAACCGAACCACACGTTTTCGATGATGTCCTTGCGTGAAAGCACCTTGTACGGGTTCTCCACGAAAAAGCGCAGCAACCGGTAGCAGGTCGGGCCCAGTTGCAACTCGACTTCGTGCTGGTCTTGCGCCGTTCGCGCAAACGCGCGGCGCGCATCCAGGTCCATTGTCAGCGTCTCGACAGCCACGCGGCGGCGCACTTCCCGGTATTCGATCGGCCGCAGCACGACCTGCACGCGCGCCATCAGTTCGCGAACGCCGAAAGGTCTTTTCACGTAATCGTCGGCACCTGCATCGAGCGCGCGGACGCATTCGTCTTCGCCCCCGTCTTCCTCGCCGAGCACGATGATCGGCATGCGGCTCGTGGCCGAATGCGTGCGCAAATCATTGATCAGCGACACGCCCGATGCGTCGGGCAATTTCCAGCGCAGCAGGACCGCCTGAGGATGCTCCTGCTCGATCAGCATGGCAGCCCGCTCGACGGAAAATGCGGCGAGCGGTTCGTGGCCTGCGAGCCTGACCTCGTTCCACAAGATCTCGGCGCACGACGTGTCCCATTCGACGATCAATATTTTTGCAATAGTGCCCATAGATGCGTGATGGCCTTATCGACGATGCGTTTCGAGCGGCATACGCGCTCACGCCGGCCATTGTGAGCGCCTGACTTTTGCGCACGTTCTGAAAAAGGAAACATAAGATTCCAAAATAGAGAAACGTCCCTTTTCGATAGCTGTGCAGCCGCAATGCGCGCCTTTCTCGCTATCGGCGAAGCGCGCACAGCAAGCAGGCATACCGTCTTTGCGCGGCACGCGTGTCTAAAGCCGGGCGACGGCAAAAAGGGAGTTGTCGTTTTCATAACAATCGATGCGGGGAGAATATTCCAGGGCTCGGTGACACGACCTTATCAGTGTCACGAATGCCTGATCCGGCACTGCCCAGGTCACTTATCGGCAAACTGCAACCATCGAATGAGCACGGACGCGCACGAACGGCGGTGCGCCTGATGGCGCACCTGCCGGATGCGGTATTGAAGTTGGATCAGATGCGCGCGAGTGGCGCTCATCGATGCAAGCGAAGCCGCGGATGTGCAATGCGTGCGCAAGCGCACAGCGGCCGATAGGCCGCGGCAGGGGTCTACGCCATCGTATAGCGCTAGTCCACCGTATGAATAACCGGTGGCCGCAGCCCGTCCGATGCCGGTTGCGGCGCGGACATCGCCCACGGCGCGGGCGCGAGACCCGTCGGCGTGCCGTTGCCGCCGTCGCTGTTGTCGTTGCCGCTGTTGTCGTAGCGACCGGCGGCGGCGGTATTTTCGGACGCGGCGCCTGTCGGGTCGGAAGCGCCGGTTTGCGCGGCCGTCGAGTCGCCGCGTTCACCGCATGCGCTCAACAATGCACCGGTAATCAACAAGGCAAGAACGTGCGGCCTGATCGACGCTCGCGGCACGATGGTCTCCTCGAAATATTCAGCGGCCGGCGCCGCGCAGGCGAATCGGCCCGCGCGGCGCCAGCCGGTTCGCCTGTGCCTAGCCGCCGAGCGCCGGATCCGACACGCTGTCGCGCCCCGTCTCCACGTGGCCGGCAATCCGCCATTGCGCGTTGCTGTCCGTGTCGACCGTGATCGTCAGGTCGTACCAGCCGAACGACTTGCGCAAGTCGACCATCACCGTGTTTGCGTCGTTGCCGCGCACATGCAGCGAACCTTGGACATGCGAGTCGTACGCGCTCGAAATTTTGAACGTGCAAGCGTCGCGGCCATCGTTTTTCAGACGCAGCTGCAGGTTGCCGTTCGCAACGTCGTAGCCGTCCTTGATTTCCACGCTGCCGCTCTGGTGACGTCCGCTCGAATCGACCTTGCCGACGAAGCGGCGCAGGAAGCCGTTCGGTCCGAATACCGAGAAGTCGTAGCCGCCGTTCGCTGCGAGCATCAACTGGTCGGCGAGGTCTTTGCCCGCTTCGACGGTATAGCTGCGCGGCAGGTCCTGCACGTTGCCCGAATAGACGAGGAAGTTCGCTCCGAGCTTGCCCGTGTTCGTGAGGTGCAGACGGAACGCATTGCCGCCGCCGCTCACGTCGCCGCGCACGAAGAACTCGTAGTCGAGTGCGCGTGCGGGCCGCACGCCCGGCTCCTGTTTCGGCAGCGACTGCGCGCCCGGCACCGCCGGCACGACGTCCGGATGACGGTTCTGGTCCGGGGGAAACGACGTGGACGGCAGTGCCGGCACGTGACCGTTCGGGTTGCGGAAATCGAACGCCGAAGTCAGGTCGCCGCAGACCGCGCGGCGCCACGCCGTGATATTCGGCTCGTGCAGGTCGTGGTGGCGACCGAAGCGCTTCTCGATAAAGCGGATGATCGATGTATGGTCGAACACTTCCGAGCAGACGTAGCCGCCCTTCGACCACGGCGACACGACGAGCATCGGCACGCGCGGCCCGAGACCGTACGGACCGGGCTGATTGTCGCCCGCGCCCGCGTAGAACTCATTGGCCGTCGAGACGGTCGAGCGGCCCGTGTCCGGCGTCGACGACGCATACGGCGGCGGCATATGGTCGAAGAGACCATCGTTCTCGTCGTACGTGATGAGCAGCACCGTCTTGCTCCACACTTCCGGGTTCGACGTCAACGCCTGCAGCACCTGGTCGACATACCACGCGCCGTAATTCGGCGGCCAGTTGCCGTGTTCGGAGAATGCCTCCGGCGCGACGATGTACGAGACCTGCGGCAACGTGTTGTTCTTCACATCGTTAAGCAGGATGTCGAAATAACCGCCGCCCTGCAGCACGTTGGTGCCCGTGCGTGCCGCCTGATAAAGCGGGCTGCCCGGCTGCGCGTTGCGGTACTGGTTGAAATACAGCAGCGACGTGTCGCCGTAGTTGCCGATAAACGGATTGTCGGTCCAGCCCCACGCGCCTTTGGCGTCGAGACCGTTGCCGATGTCCTGATAGACCTTCCAGGAAACGCCCGCCGCCTGCAGCTTTTCCGGGAACGTGCTCCACCCGTAGCCGGCTTCGGCGTTGTCGATCACCGGGCCGCCGCCGCTGCCGTCATTGCCGACCCAGCCGGTCCACATGTAGTAGCGGTTCGGATCGGTCGGCGTCATCGCCGAGCAGTGGTACGCGTCGCAAACCGTGAACGCGTCGGCGAGGCTGTAATGGAACGGCATGTCCTCGCGCGTCATGTAGAACATCGTCGTCGCGGACTTCGCGGGCACCCACTGATCGTAACGGCCGTTGTTCCATGCATCGTGCGTGCCGATCCAGCCGTGATCGAGGTCCACCACGAACTGCGAGCCGAGGTTCGGCAGATTCGGACGGAACGGCAGGACATACCCGTCTGCGTTCGGCGCCGGTTGATAGAACACCGGCTTGCCGGTGGAAAGCGGAATCGGCCGCGAGTCGCCAAAGCCTCGCACGCCACGCAGCGTGCCGAAGTAGTTATCGAAAGAACGGTTCTCCTGCATGAGCACGACGATGTGCTCGACGTCTTCGATCGTGCCTTTTGCGTTGTGCGCGGGGATAGCCAATGCGTTGCGAATACCAACCGGAAATGCTCCGAGAGCGGTGGCTGCGCCGGCGGCTTGCGCAGCCGCACGCAGGAAATCACGACGGCTATTCGATGTCATGTTCGTCAATCATCCTGATGAGTGGGGAGGGAACGGCGGCTGAAAACAGGGGCAAGCGTGGTCGAGAAAGATGACTCGCCTGTGGCAGCTCCATTCGAAAAAAATACATATCCTGGATGACCGTGCTTAGCATTCCTGGTTAATCAGTTAGCGGTCTTTAATCCGCAAGTGCTTGTGCCGATTCGGTTTACGGTCTGACAAATAATTCGTTCTGCATGCAAGCGGTACCGGCGTGGAGGACATTGCCGCTCCTGAGGGACCGTATTTTTTTCTAAAGTGATTTCCCTGGTGCACAGTCAATATCGTTGCTGCTATTCGCGCGCGGCGCGACGCCTGCGATGCGTGATGGGTGTGTGAGATGTGTTGAGCTAAATATGGCGCGACAGGAAGCATTGCTTGCGATCGACGACCGAGTTGCGCGACTGACACGCGGCCTTCACAAGCACCGGCGATACTGCGTCCACTTCCAGGTGAAAGGGAGCTCCCCCGCGATACCTGATGCCGGCAACCCGACACGCTCCATGCGTTTCGGGCATCATGGCGTGCCCACCGTTTAGCGGCGGCACGACCACGAACCTTGCCGTTCCGGCTATCGACATATGAACACCTCTGCGCTTCCGTCCGCGCCACGCGCGCGACCACGTGCCGCACTCGAAGTGCTCGCCGTATTTCTGCGGCTTGGGCTGACCAGCTTCGGGGGGCCGATTGCTCACCTCGGATACTTTCGTCGCGAGTTCGTCGTAAGACGCAACTGGCTCGACGACCAGCGCTACTCGGATCTCGTGGGCGTCTGTCAGTTTCTGCCTGGACCGACGAGCAGCCAGGTCGGCTTTTCGATCGGCTTGCTGCGCGCCGGGTGGCTCGGTGCGCTCGCCGCGTGGTGCGGTTTCACGTTGCCATCGGTACTGTTGCTGCTCGGCTTCGCCGTGCTTGCACCGCATCTTTCGGGCGGCCTCGGCGATGGCCTCGTGCATGGACTCAAACTCGTCGCGGTGGCGGTTGTCGCGCAGGCGGTCTGGGATATGGCGCGACGCTTGTGTCCGGATCGTCGGCGCGCCGCGATTGCGCTATGCGCGATGGCCGTGATCGGCGTGCTGACCGGCAACGTGTATGCGCAACTCATTGCGATCGTGGTCGGTGCGCTGCTCGGCCTCGCGCTGTGCCGCGCGGCGACGCCGTCATCGTCATCTTCGTCGGCCGCGCTCGATCGATCCCGACACGAGCAGCCCGCGCCTGACGCGCGGCTGCGCATCTCGCGTGCGGCCGGTGTGATCGCCCTGCTGATGTTCTGCGTTCTATTGCTTGTGCTTCCCGCCTTCTCGCGTTCGCACGACAGCCAGGCGTTGAAACTGTTCGACGCGTTCTATCGATCGGGCGCACTCGTGTTCGGCGGCGGCCATGTCGTGCTGCCGCTGCTGCAACAGCAAACGGTCGCGACCGGCTGGGTCGCGTCAAACGATTTTCTGGCTGGCTATGGCGCCGCTCAGGCTGTTCCCGGTCCGCTCTTCACATTCGCTGCGTACCTCGGCTGGATGTCGACGTTACAGCCTCACCTCTGGACGGGCGCGCTCATCGCGACAGTCGCGATCTTCTTGCCCGGCATGCTGCTCGTGATCGCCGCGCTGCCGTGGTGGCAGTCGTTGCGCGCGCGACCCGCCGTGGCGGCGCTGCTCGCTGGCGTCAACGCCGCGGTGGTCGGATTGCTCGCGATGGCGCTCTACTCGCCGGTCTGGACGAGCGCAGTTCACACGCCGATCGACTTCGCGGTCGCCGCGCTCGGATTCGTGCTGCTTGTGCGCTGGAATGCGCCGCCGCTGGCGATCGTCGCGCTGTGCGTCGCGACAGGCGTAGCGGCGACGGCTCTGTGATGAACTCCGTCACTCGTCGTGCGCGTGCCGGATGAGGTTGTCGCGCAACGCGCTCACCGACTTCTGCAGCTTTTTGAATTCGTCTTTGCTCAACCCGGTCGCCTCGACGAGATTCCTGCCGAACGCGTTTTTACGCAGATCGCGACCTGCTTCGGTCAGGCTCACGAGCACCTGGCGCTCGTCCGACGGATCGCGTTGCCGGCGCAGATAGCCCATCGCCTCGAGCTTCTTCAGAATCGGCGTCAGCGTGTTCGATTCGAGGAACAGCTTTTCGCCCAGCGCGCCGACGGTCACGTTGCCCATCTCCCACAGCACGATGATCGTGATGTATTGCGTGTATGTCAGACCGAGTTCGTCGAGAATCGGCCGATATGCACGGCCAAACGCCAGATTGGCCGAATAGACCGCGAAACACAGATAGTCGGCCAGCCGCTGCGTCGATGGATCGGACGCGTCGGCCGCGGGGTCGCTTCGATCGCTTCGATCGCTTCGGTGCTCGGTTCGGTGTTCGACCTGCTGGTCCGCGGGCTGGTCGCTGCGGCGCGCCGCAGCGTTCGTTCGTGAAGTCGTCATCTGTATGCCCCTCTTCGGCGTTCATAGGACCGCCGCATCATCGCCGAATAATACATCGGATGCGATTTAATCGAAAGTGCTTGACTTGGCGGCGCACATCGACAATGATTCACGCATCCGATTCAATCGCATGCGATATAAAAGCGTGGATCGGGGAGATAACCTCTTATTTCACAAAGGAAATTTTCCATGTCACGCATCGAAAAAGTGCTGTACACGGGTAAGACACACACGACCGGCGGCCGCAACGGCGCGTCGCGCAGCTCGGACGGCAACCTCGATATCGAACTTTCCCCGCCTGGAACCGGCACCGGCACGAACCCCGAGCAGCTGTTTGCGGCGGGCTGGTCGGCATGCTTCATCGGCGCGATGAATCGTGCGGCTGCAGCGCAAAAAATCGTGCTGCCGAAAGACCTGGCCGTCGACGCCGAAGTCGATCTCGGCACCGCCGGCAACGACTATTTCCTGCAAGCGCGGCTCAACGTGAGCCTGCCTGGGCTCGCACCGGAAGTCGCGCGTGCGGTCGTCGACGGCGCACATCAGCTGTGCCCGTATTCGAAGGCGACGCGCGGCAACATCGACGTAACGATCAACGCGATCTGAGCGCAACGTCGCACCGCGTTCAGAGCACCGAATCCCTGGCTTATGTACCGGACATCTGGAGTTTGATTATGAAGACCACCCTTCTTGCCACCCTGCTCGCAGCTTCCGCTGCTTTGGCGACCGTCGCCGCTCCCGCTGTGGCGAGCAACTACGGGCCGGCGCCGTTCTACCGCCCGTCGGTCAGCGACGCGCGGCCCGTGCCGCAAGCGGCCCGGGACGCTGCAGCCGAGCCCACGGCGATCACCGCGTCCAACAATGGCGATGCTGCCGACGCGGCGCGATCGTACGGTGGCGTCAGCGACGGCAGCTCGCAAGCGGACGCTCGCCGGAGCTTGACGGCATCGCAACGTGGACTATTCGCGCATCATTGATGGGACGCTGCATGGGGGTGTGCCAGAGTGCCGCATGATCTGCGGGCACTCCGGCGAGCTCCGTGCAGAGAATCAATTGCAGCGAACCGGTTGCAGCGAACCGATTGTGCCGACCAGCTGCAACGAACCAGTCGCAATGGACCAATCGGCAAACGTTACGAAGGAGCCACGAGGCTCACGGCGCGCCCGTCATACCCCACCGCCAGGCGATCGTGCGCCCAGTTCAGCGACCGTCGTCAGTTGCCGGAAATGATGGCGCCACAGGGCTACGCCGAGTTCGCCGCTTCGGTCGAGCGACGAGCCGACGGTCAGATCGGTGACGAGCGTCGGGTTCAAGCCCGCATCGAACAACATATAGCCGGCGCCGAGCACGCAGGTCTCGGTCTGCATGCCGCACACGAGGACGCGCTCCAGTTGCCGCGCGACCAGATAGTCGATCATCTCGCGCGGCGGCAAGTACCCGTATTTGACGAACACGCGATCGGCAGCGACGAGGCTCTCGTCGTCGCGCGCCGGACGCCAGCCAAGCTGCCGCTCGAATGGCGTGCGGCTTTCGTCGTGCCGCTCCACCGTCGCGATCGACGGCATCCGCTTCGCGAGCGCGCGAATATCGGTCACGAGCCAGTCGGGCGGCGCGCACGACGGCTGCACATCGACGACGAGAAGCATGTCGCGCATGGAAGTTGCTCCGGTGCGCCGTGCGGAAATGATCGGCTGGAACCGCGATTGTCCATCACTGCGACCGGTTCCGCGCTTCGTCGCCCGCCACGAGCAGACTCTGGTCGACAAGCTCGAGCTTAAGCGGCTTATCGGGGTCGAGCTGGTTCCTGTCGATCACGCGCTTCCATGCGCCATCGCCCCCCGGCTCGCGATAGAACGCCACCACCGCGACGAACTTCGTTTCGGGTTGCAACGGCTGCGAAAGACTCGCCGACGCGCCGGGGTTCAGCACGGCCGACAGGCTCGCCGCCTGCAGATCCTGCGCGAGCACGGTGCGATCGTTCTTCAGCAGATCGTCGTACGATGCGCCGTCGAACAACTTGCGGTCCTTCAGTTGAAGCACACGCACGGCAACCGATGTCGCGCGGCCGGCGTCGTCGGGATTCAGCGATGCGCGCGCGGTGAGATCGACATCGACCGTCTTCACCTGCTTGTAGAACACCGCGCGATAAGCGCTCGCCGACGTATCGGAGATGCTCTGCCATGCGCCGCATGCCGACAGCAGCGTCGCACACGCGACCATCGCCGTCGTCACTCGCGTCGCCGCGGCGATCGGCATAGACATGGCACTTCGTTGTTCACGCATGATTCGAGTCCAGACAGATGTTCGGCCGGGACGCCAGAAGGGCTTCGCAGAGGCCGAGGTTGATATGAATGAGGCGCTCGTCGCTGGCCGGCAGAACGGTCGTCCAGCCAAGGCGCGGCGCAGGGGTAACGCCGGGCGCGTCCGAAGCGCCCCGTGTGCCGATCGTCGGCTGCGGCGCGAGCGTCGAAGGAATCGTCATGCGCAGATGCACGTTGGCCTTGACGCCGACATAGAGCCGCACGTATGCGCAGAGTTCTCGATGCAGCCATGCACCGGGCAGCAGGTCGTGAGCCTGCCTTGCATCGGCGGGACGCAGCGTCGCGCGCACCGCGCCGTTGCGATAGATCATGCGCTTGCCGAGCACATAGCCGCAGCCGAGCCCACGCCTGCCGCCGTCGGGCGCGGCCGCGCCGCCTTGCCTGGCCGAGGACAACGGATCAGGCGCACCGGCCATGATCGCGACGGGCCAGAACTCGTCGACGCGCACCCGCACGCCCGGCGCCGCCAGCGCGATCACGCCCTCGAGACCTTCAGGCGTGCGCGTGCGCTGAATCAGCAAGCCCAGCAACGCAAGCATCCGAGATGCCGGCAAACCGGCCCGCTCCGGCTTGTCGCCCCACCCGAAGCCCGCGAGACACAGCAGATCGCGCGAATGCCGGTCGACACCGCCCGCACGAAAACTTTCCGGATAACGGTATTTTTTCCACGCGCGATAGAGCAGCGTAACGAAGCGATGATTGAACTGATCGAGAAACGCTTCGAGCGCTTCATGTCCCTCCTCGCGTAAGGCAATCTCGTCGATCATGTGCGGCGGCATCGCCGCGTCCACACCGTACAGGCCCATGAAGGTCGTGCGGACCGTCGGCGGTGCGGGAGGCACGCGATACGGATCGCGATCGCCATATGGATTGCCGGATTCCGCGCCAGATGCACCGCCCCGGCGGCTCTCACGGCTCTGCTCGCTCTCGTCGAACTCGACCGCAGCCAGCTCGCCGGCTGGGAAACCGAGCCGCGGCCACGAACCGAACCGCACCGGCTCATGCGCGGCCGTATCGCGCGTGCCGAACCCGGGACTGGCCGGAGCGCGCATCTCGAACAGCCGGCACAGCTGCATGAAACTCATATGCGGCGCGCGCGCGAGCAGCAACATGACGAGCGGCTCGAGCGCCGGCGAATCGACCGGCTTCATAGTGCCGCCCTTTGCATCTTGCTGCGCGGCCAACCGATGCGCGCCCTGGAGGGCAGGCTCACGATCGACAGCTTCGTGAACAGGTTGATTTCCGCGTAGAGCCCGAAAAAGCGATGCAGCAGTTCGCCGAACAGCATCACGTCGCCGTCGCCCGCGAAAGCGTGCGAATCGAGCGTCACCACGATATGCATGCCGCGTTCGACCGCGCCGCCCGACACCTCTTCGAGCAGCTCCTGCGACACCGACAGAATGCCCGCAAGACGCCTGCGATTGAGTTCGTCATCGGTCCAGTCGTAGAGCGCGAGCGCGCCGCGCAGCACCTGCGCGTCCATCATCGACAGGAAATTCGGTGCGAGATGCGACAGCACACGCCAGTGGAAGCGGTCGCCGGTCGGTGGATGCAACGGCAGCGTCGGCGCAACGAGGCTGCGTACCCCCGCGACATGCGGCGTGCTCTCGGCCAGCTCGTCGATATTGGCCTCGCGCAGTCCTTTGCGCGGCAGCATGCCGTTCGTGCCGGTCACATGCAGCGACAGACTTTCGAGCGGCAGCGTTTCGGCCGACTCCCACGCATGGCCGCCAAGCACGATCCAGGTTTCGTGCAGACCGCCGACACCGGGCCGCACGCGCGTATGAAAGTAGCGCTCCGGCGCTTCGTGCCGCATCATCCCGCCGCGATGGCGGAACGTCTTGAACGGCACGTATTCGTAGCGTCTTGCAGTGACATGGTCGAACGATTCGATCGCGTCGACCGAATAGGTTTCGATATGCTCGCCGTGCCGGCCGGCGGGCACGACACGGTACTCGGTTTCGTGATGATTGGCTTCGATCGTCTCGGCATCGAGCCGGAACAGATTGATCACAGGCGTGCAGAAAAGCCGCACGTTTTCCGCGTTGAAACGCTGGTCCGATGGGAACGCTTGCTTGAGGACGAACTCGAGCTCGAAGCGTGTCGACTTCGCGGGCAGCTTGGCGATATCGAGCCCGCACAGGTCGACGAACAGGAATTTTTCACGAAACGTGAAGTACTCGAGCAGCAGTTGATAGCCGGAAAACGCCGCCTCGGCCTTCGGCCATAGACGCTCTTCGGCGCAGAAGCCGGCCGGCTCGACCGTTACACCGGCAAGCGGCTGCGCTTCGCCATCGCGCACGCCGGCGATGCGCCACGCGACCGCATCGACCTCGCGCGTCAGCGCGAGATGCACGGCGAACGCAGTCGGCAAATCCGCGTTCAGGTACAGGCGCAGCCGCGACAGGTCGGTCTCGGCGCGGCGCGCCGAGGCATGCAACGCAAAGGAGAAGCGGATAACGGAGCGGCCATCGTGGCGTACGGCCGGCCCCGCATGCGTGAGCGCGACCGGCTGAAGCGCGACCGCCTGCGTCGTGCGGTACTCGCACTGGACCGTCTTCGGCGTCGTTGCGTCGGCACCGTCCTGCGGCGCGATCGGAATCGGCGCCGAACGCACGGAGATGCCGGCCGGCACGATCTCGGTTTTCTGCAGCTTTTCGTCGGGCGGCACGAGTTGCACGACCGACAGCGACGGAATCATCCGCAGATAGTGCGGCCATAGCAGGCTGACGAGCCCTTCGGTCAGTTCCGGCAGTTCGTCGTCGAGCTTCTGCTGAAGCCGGCCGGTCAGAAAGGCAAAGCCTTCGAACAGGCGTTCGACGTATGGGTCGCGATCGCCGACGCGGTCGAGATTCAGCATCCGCGCGCGGTCTGGATGCGCCTTCGCGAAGGCACGGCCGGACTCGCGCAGGTAGCGCATTTCCGCTTCGTAGTAGCGCAGGATCGGATCGTCGTTTTCCATCGATGTAGGTGGTTCAGTATGAGGTTATGTCGGGCTGTGTCGGGTTGCGCCGGATCGCGTGCCGTGGTGCGCTGTTATTGCAGCGCGAGCGCGCGGGCCGGATCGAGTACGGTCAGTTCGGCTTGCAGCTCGCCGACGCGGCGTAGGAGCGCCTGCTTATCGGCGTCCTTTCTCTGACTCTGCGCGTTGAGCATGCGCATCAGGTGGTGCTTGACCTCAAACGTCAGCGCAGGCTCCCAGCGCGCAAGCGGCACAGCGCGCGCCGCTGCGTCCAGTTCGGCAAGCAATGCGAGCGCGGCGTCGGTGTGCCCGGCGTGATCGGCGATGCGCGCCATGACGAGACGCTGCAGATAGCGCTGACGATCGGTGCGCAAGCCCGGCACTGCGTCAAGCCAGATAAAAGCCGCCTCGATTCCGTCGCTCGCCGCGATATCGCGCGCCTGCGCCTCGATTTCGGGCCAGTCGCCGGCTACGCCGTCTTCGTGATCGGCCGATACCGGCAATGGCGTCACGCCGTCGCCCGCTTCGAGATTGCGAACGACCGCGTGACGCGCGATCCATTCGAGCGTCGTATCGTCGGCGAACGGAGTGCCGTCGTCGAAAGCGAGGCGCTCGATTGCGGGCAGGCGCTCGAGGAACAGCGCAAAATCGGCGCGCAGCAAGTCGCGCCAGCTGTCGTAAGGCGGGCCGATGTGATCGAGCGCGACGTGCTGGAAATACTGAAGGTCGAACCACAAGTGGTTGACGCCTTCCATAAACGCACCTTCGACGCGCTCGAGCAATTCATACCACTGCTTTTGCAGCACGAGACGTTTCAATTGCTGACGCACTTCGCCGCGCGGCGGTGCGAGACGCGTGCGCCCGCTCGCCGCGGCTGGCGGCAGTTCATGCAGTGTGTCCCAGCGAATGCTGCGCGCAACGCGCGCGGACGACAGATAGCCGTCTTCCTGGTTGCGCAGCCAGTCGGTCAGCGCACGCGTTTGATCGAGCAGATCTCGCGCCGATGAGATCGTCGATGCCGCTGTCGCGCTTGCGGCCATATCGGGCTGCCGCGCGGCAGACTCGACGTTGGCATTCTGCGCGGGTTCTTCGGTACGCGCGAAACGCGCGACGAGCGGTTGCAGATTGGGGCGCGCCGGCTCGGGCCACCCCCCCGTACGCGCGATAAGCAGGTCGAGCGCGGCAATCGCGCGCTCGAAGTCGTCAGGTTCGAACTCGCCGCGGCTGTCGAGCATGCCGAGCATGCGAGTCGTGGCCAGCATATCGAGCGCGCCCTTCTTCGCCTCGGCGCGCACGGGCAGGATCGCCTCGCCGAAGCGGTCGACGAGCGCGGCAACGAGTTCGAGACCGTCGGCGAAACCGGCCGGGCCGTCCTGTCGCAGCCGCGCGAACGTGTAGTAACCGGCGACGCGCAAGTCTTTGCCGGTCTCCTTCGTCAACTGTTCGCAGTGGCGCACGATCAGCGCGTCGTCGATGCCGGAGAGCTTGCTCGCTTCGTCCTTCAATTCGAAGAAGGCGTCTTCGTAGCCGGGGTCGCGGCCCGCTATGCCGCCGCTTTGCGCGGTGCTGCTTTCGCCCGTGAGCGGTTTGAATGGCTGCAGCCACGCTTCCCATGCGTTCAGGCGCTCGCGCGACAATTGGTCGGCGTCGCGCGACGGAAAAAGATTCTTAAGCAGACTCGAGAGCATTACTGCGCCTCCTGCGGCATCAGGCGAGCGCCCGGCAACGGCGTCGTGGCGCGCTTCGCCGAGGCGATCGCGGCGGCGGGCAGCGGCGGCGGATCGAGCGCCACGGCGTTCGTGGCTGCGCTGTTCGTCGGGTTTTGTGCGTTCGTTGGGTCCGTTGCGTTTCTCGAATGCTTCACGAAAATGCGTGACGGCAACGCGAAATGCCGAAGCGCCAGCACATCGAGCGGACCGGCGCCCGCTTCGCTGCGCAACTGCACGCGAAGCGCAATGCCCTCGCTTTGATCCGGCGTCCACGACAGCAGGTAGCGCGCGTTGTCCTGCTGCGCGACGCTCGCGCGTTCGAGCAGGCGTATCAGTCCGAAGCGGCCTTGCGTGTCGAGTGCGGAACGCAGGCCGCCGTGCTCGGTTTGCCATTCGATATGCGACAGGTTGTCGAGCGACTGACCTGGCCATTCGAACGGCATCCATTCTTCTTTCTGGTTGAAGTAATGCAGCTCGCGGCCGGACAGCGCAAAGCGGATGTCGGAAATGCCCGGTGTCGGGACCGCGCGCAGTTCGTAGCGCACGTGCGCATCGCCGGACGGAAACAGCACCGTCGACACGCGCGTGAGCCGGTTCAACGCGGCGAGAAAATTCGGATCGAGCATCAGCGCGCCATGGTTCGCGCTTTGCGCGGCGACCCACCGGTCGCCCTGGCGTTCGACGACGCCCGCAAGCTGCGTGGCAACGAACTGCGTAATCACGCCATTGTCGGTGCGCATGAAGCGCGCCATTTCGGGTAACGATGCGTCGTTGTCGGAGTCGGCGAATGGATAACGGCCCGCAAAGCTGCGATTCCAGTCCGAGACGATCGCGCTGCGCCAGATCTCGTTCAGACTCGACGCAGCCGGTGCGACGACGACCTGCCACGTCTGGTTCATCGGCGCTTCGAAGAGATTGCCGAAACCGGCCCATTGTTCACCGAGGCTTGCCGCCACGCGGCTTGCGTAATCGCGGCTGTCGGCGATATCCGATGTTTTGCCTTGCAGAACCGCTTGCGCCGCGACGCGCGACATCGCGTCCGGGTCCGCGCTGGCCACCATTTGCTGCGCCTTGAGACGCATGGCCGTCACGCGTTCGAGATAGCGGGCGAGACTGAGCTCGCCCGTGGTCCCGAGTTGAGCCGCGGCCTGGTTGCCGGACGTTTGCTGCAGCGAAAGCGGGTCGCTGCCGGTCAGGCGAAGGATCGGCGCGAAAGCCGCGGCGAGCGAGGCGGTTGCCGGCGTGCGCTCTACAGGTCGCGAACGCCCATCGTTGGATGGACTGATCGCGCCGCTAAAGGAGGGGTTGTTCGACTGCCCGTCGGCGCCGACCAGATGTTGCGCCTTGCGAATCAACGTGTCCGACAGCGATTGCGCGGTTGTTCCCGCATTCGCCTGATAGACGATGACGTTCATCAGCGCGACGAGCGGCGAGCGTTGCGGATCGCCGAGCAACGCCAGTTGGTCGACCGTGCCTGACAGCGTAGGCGCCGGCTGCCAGCGCAGGCTGTTCAGGAACGTGCCCCACGCGCGCGCGTAGTCGTCGAAATAGCGCTTGCCGAGGTCGGCTTTCAACGTCGACGGCGAGACAGCGCGCGTGCTCGTGTCCGAGAGCACCCAATCGGCTTTCGTATCGCGCTTCTCGCTTGCGTCTTCGATGGCCTGCGAGATGCGCTCGTCCCACGCTGCCCGCGTGAAGACGCCGGGGATCGTTGTCGCGGTGCCGAAAAGACCGCGGCTCGTGGCGCCGCCGACGCCGAGGGACGCCTGTGCTTGTGGCGCGCCGTCGCCGAGTAACGTGGCAAGCGACACCGGCGGGTACTTCGGTCGCGCATCGTCGAGAATCTGCTGGTAGATCGCGTCGGTCGAATTCTGGATGCCGCGTACGCCGATGATGGTCTGTCGCGTCGAGGCGATCAGTGCACGGTCCGCGGAGATCGCGGATGCCGGCTTCGCACCGTGTTTGCGGTCGGCCAGGTGCGTGGCGTAGAACGTCAGCAGATGACGGCGCAAGTCGTCCCATGTGCCCGGGGCCAGCGTCGAATCGTGCGGACGGGCGGGGATGCCCGTTGCGATCAGTTGAGGCGTGAGAAACGCGGCATTGGCCAGTTCGGGCTTTGTCAGCATCAGATACGTTTTCAGTGTGTCGTAGGCGGCTTGCACCTGCGTGTCGCCCCCGCTCGCGATTTCCGAGTCGGACAACGACGCGAGTTGACGCAGGCGGCCTTCGAGCTTTTGACGCAGTGGTTCACCGAGGAAACGGTGCGCTGCTGAGTCGTACGCGGCTTGCAGTGCGCTGAGAACGGCGATGTCGCGGTTCAGGCCGAAACGCGTGCTCCACGGGGCACGCTCGCGCGTGTGGGTCTCGAGGGTGTCGATCTGTTTGGCGAGCGCGTCGAAGGCGAGCGCGGTTGCGGTCTGATCGGGCGTGGTCGAATCGCTCATGAGCCTGGCGAGCGTGTGATCGGCAGCGCGGATTGCCGCGCGGTTCGTGAAACCTGATGTGACCGTGCCAGCGATCCACAGGGCGAACGCTGCGATTGTCAACCACGCGGCTGTAGTGGACGCGGAAAACCCGACGCGGCGGCCGTGGACTTTGCGGCTGTGGTCGGCGATGGTTTGCCAGATGACGGTTCCGGAACGGAGCAGGTCTGCTCCGTCTGCTTCGACTGCTACGTCCGCTCGCGGCTGCACGCCGCTACCGCCGGCCGCTTCGCGCGCTCCCGACGCGACCGGGTCCCGCTCCTTGTAAAGCGGCATGAATAGAAGGCCATGCACCGCGTGGGTGTAGAAGCGGGATTGAGCGACCCGGAACACTACCTCCGACAACGAGCGCCGCAGACCGGAAACGTATCGAGAAAGCGCTGCCGGGTAGCGATCGAGAGGATCGCTGGCCATCCGTCCGACACCGGCATACGCGAGATGGTCTGCGAGACCTTGCAACGATAGATCGATTTCGGCGGCATCCACTCGCGCGTTCGACCAGGTGACACCGATGGCTTCATCTGGCATTGGCGATTCGGTGCCGAAATCCGTGACGTGCAGCAGATAGGCCGGCGCGGCCCAGCACAGCACGTGAGCGTGGCGTGCCAGCCGTTGAACGACTTCGTCGGCTTCGGCCGGCGCGTGCTTCGCGCCGCGATCGCGGGTCACCACAACGACGGCATCGACCGGACGTCGGCGGCGCATACGCCGGATCTGCTCGAGCCAGTCGGGATCGAGCGTGGTGGAGATTTGCTTCGCGTAGAGCAGGACCGCGTTTGCGGTGACTGCATAGCCAGTCTTGGCAAGCTGCGGCGCAAGACGGCTGACCTGCGGCAAATCGCCCGCAAGCAGTATCCAGCGGTCGCGATAGCGCCAATGACGGCCGTGGCGTTGTCGAAGCGTGTCGCGCAGTGCGGTTGCGGGATCGGGTTGCGCGTCGTGTTCGCCATGCTCGTCATGTGCAGCCGAGCCTGTGAAAAGACCTGACGGGGCATGCTTCTGGCTGTCGTAGTGCACAAACCAGCGCGCTGCTCTCGACGACGCGATGAGCAGCAAGACTGCTTCCAGATATTTCACGAACAGCATGGCGAGCAGCAACGCGGACAGCAGCCCAAGCTCGATCATGATTCGCGCATCGCGAGACCATCCGTAGCGGGCGCCCTGCACCCATACGGCAATACCGAGGGAGACGAAAATGATCGCGGCCGAGATGCCGATAAAGAGGCCGAGCGGTTGTATTTTGCTTTTGTTCATATCTGTTATTTGCACACGAGGGCAACGAGTTCGTTGTCGTCCCGGGACAGCACTAGTTGTGGCTCCCGCTCCCGTGTTGCCCGAGCGTTTTCAGCAGCGAACGCGGCGGCAAGCCAGGGACCGGCTGACGAGCAATCGCCGACGGACGTTTCGAGCCTCATCCAGTTCGGGTTGTTCTTGAGATTGGCCGCCTGTTGCACTGCGGTTACCTGCTCGCCTGTCAGGCCGTGGGTCCAGACTGTTTGCACGTCGTCGATCGATAGCCCGCTCCAACCGGTCACAAGTTCCAGCGTTTCTTTGATGGTCTCCCGCTCACCTTTGGCCGGTCGGTGCAGATGTGTCGCTGTGGAGCGCAAAGGCGACGGCAGCACGTGTGGCCGCCCGACGAGCAAGGCGACGCCGGCTTCTGCAACGCCATCCGGCAACAACGTGCTCAGTGCGTCGCGAAGTTCAATTGCGATCAGCAGATAGGCTTTGCTGTCGTCCCGGTTGTCGAGCCACGCGTCGATCTGGAAAAGCGGGATCGGGGCGCTGGCCGACTGGACATCGAGTGCCTTGCTGTCTAGCGTAGTTCGCGCGAGCAACAGCGCTCGCAATTGGCTTTTGAGTTCATCGGACTTTAACTTCGACTGCACATGGAACTTGACCTGAAGCTCTGTTTGCGCAGGCAAGGCGTTGATTTGGGGAGCGAAATAGTCGGTGAACCGCGCGAGCAGTGACGTACATATCGCGCGATGACGGGCGTATTCGTCAAGTTCGTTACCTGAACCGGGTTGGTCTACCGGGCAATCCATCCAGCGGGCGGCGACATTGCCAGTCATGCCTGGAGGGCGAGGTCGCGCTTCGAGCTTTGTCGATCCGCTCCGAATGCCATCGAGGGCATTGACCGTTTCGTTTGTCGAGAAACACCAGGCGCGGCCAAGCACGGCAAAGGGCCTGCTCGCGAGCGCATGACAAGCGTCTTTCGCTTCATCGCTCATGCTGTTGGCGGCGATTGCTTCGGCACGGATCATGTAGCCATAGCCGAGCCGGCTGCACAGCAGGAAAGCCCACGTCAGGAACGGGTAGCCTGTCAGGCAAAACCAGAACCATGGCGTGTTCGTCGGACGGCCCGCCGGCCATAAGACGATCGCGAGCCCTGCACCGGCCAAAAGCGTAAGTGCGAGCAGGATGGTCCATGTAATCGTCGATAGTCGCGGAGGAGCAGGCACGGTTACCGGCGGTGGGACGCGATTGAAGTCGATAGGCATTGGTTTAACGCGATCGAGTGTTGCTGGACGATGGGATGAAAGTCGCGGCGCACCGAGTGCGACCGCCATCACCAGGACAAAGGGACCGTGCATATGGGCGCATCATTTCTGCATGAGATTTTTCCATTGAAACTACGCCGCCACTTCGTGATCGAGCAATTCGATACTAATTATCTACGTCATCGATCGGCGATGATGTACTTATTCCGCGGTACGCACGTTGACTCAGACGTTGATATATGCCTTTTTCACAAATCAGATTCGCGACGGTTTCGCCGCTTCTTTTCACATAGACCCCATTAGGCGGCCCTTGATAGATTACGTAATCGTAGTCGCCCGATCTGAATCGCACATGTTCAATATTCAAATTTCCGCCAGTAATGTCAACGATCGAAAATCTTTTTCGAGGCGACTGCGATCCACTTGGAAATTTGAACTCTATGCGATCAGGCGTGCCAAACCGGTACTGGACGTAACCATAGTTTGGCGACAGATTTCCAGAGGCACAAAGGGAGATTATTTTTTTGCCTGATGGGCAGCTGAAGTAAATTTCCTCGTGCTGTTGACATAACGTTGCTTCGTTTGCTTGCACAGTGACGCATGCACTTGCAATGGATAGTGCGATGGCTACTCTGAATATAAAATTGCGCGAAATCCGATTCAATTAAAATCTCCACGATTATAAAATACTTCGAAATTTTTGAAGCGCGCCTGATAACTATCAGTGTATAAATTCACAATGGCAGTAATCGCGTCCACCTGCTTACTGGTGGCACCTTGATCGGCTATATTCGCGAGGCCATTGCTCACCCAGAAGTACGCCGCTGACCTTGCCGCGTACTTGGGCTGGATCAACAGGTCCGGATTAGTTTCAAAGTCGACTATGTCTTCAGGCCATTCGCTTTGGTGATTCTTGTTCCACTTCGTAAATTCGCGATAGTGGGTACGGCCGGTAAGTTGCTTCATGCCTCTTCCCCGATACTTCCACCCGTCTCCACTTTTATAATCCCCGTTGCCGAGATCGACGCGCCCGCCATACGCACCATTTGCGATTGCCTCAAAGTCCTCTTGAGTCATGCGAGTGCCATCCGCTTTGATCGGTCTTACATTCTCGTAGCCGTGTACGGCCTGATCCGGATTTCGCCTGAAGTAGGAGAAAGTTGCGATTAATGAACTTGCCTTCCATACGAAACTTTCCTCTAACGTTAAAGACGGTCCGGCTTCCTGCGCGACTTGCGCAAAAAAGTGCGTTCGTCTGAGCGGCGAATCCAACTCGTAGGTTTCGATGTGCGCATTGAGTTCATCGACGAGTTCCTGGAGGTCTTCTGCACGCGCGCTCGGGAACACTTTTTCTACGATCTGCAAAGTGAATCGGAAGCATGCACGCTGGAAGTTGCCAGCCAACCCAATCGGGTGAATATGAAACACATCCGGTTCCGGAAAGCCCGGCACCCGAGCCTTCACCTCATCCCACCACGCAAGCTTGCCGATCCGCTTTAGCTCTTCCTCGCGCTGCGGCTTCGTGCCCGTGCGCTGGTCGAGTTCCGCAATCAGCTTCGTCCATTTGGCCGGGTTCGCCCACTCGCTCCCGTGCTTGACGATCAGCCGCGACGCAGCCTGCACGAGCCACGGATAACCGCCCCGTTCGGTCTTCGACAGTGAGCACAGCTCGACCGCCGCCTGCCGGCCGTCGCCGCGGGTGAACAGCGCGTCGTACACCTTCAGCATCAGTGGACTGAGCTTCGCGCGCGAGGCCGTGTCGGCCACCTCGGCATGACTCGCGTAATCGATCCATTGCGCAGAGTTCGCAAAGATCGTATGGGTCGCATCGTGAGCGTCCTCGATGCACCGGAAATCGATCCACTTGCGCGAGAATTCGCGCGTGACCATGCCGCCCTTGTGGCTCGACTCCCGTACCCAGCCCTCGATCGGATGCCCCAGCATATTGGCGCTCTGGACAAGCCACCAGTTCACCGTGCGCTGCTGGATCGGGTCCGGCTCCGGTTCCGCGTAGTGCCGGCTTCTGTCCCGGGCGAGCCCGGCCAGCGGGTAGACCTGGACCACATCGGTTTTCCTCGACTGCGGCTCCATCCCTTCGGCAAACGTATCGCCGTTACGCTGGTTCAGCACCGTGTTCGGCCCGATCCGCAGGATGGTCGGATCGGCCGGCAGGCCCAGCTCGCTCCAGTCCTCCCTGTGCGGGCCATGCTGCGAAATCCAGGCGCGGCTCTGCTCGATAAACGGCCTGATGCTGCCGTCGCAGAACACTTCGATGTGGGCCATCCGTGTCCCGCTCGCGCCGCCTTCGGTCAGCGCGTCATAACGGCCCATGTGGCCGATCGGGTCGCCCGCCCTCACGCAGAAGCCCGCGCCTTGCGCATCGTCCGGCCGGCAATGCGCAGCCGCGGTGATCACCACCTGGTCGAATGCTGCGTCGGGGAAGACTTCATCAACCAGCGGGCCGCCGTTTTCCTGACCCATGCAGATCCATCCGCCGATCGCCGCCGACGCTGAGACGAACGTTCCCGCAATCGGTGGATGCAGCTGCGCGCCGTGCAGGTCCTTCAGCTGCCCCCAGCCCTTCTCCTTCTTTCCGATACTGACGCTGGCGCCCTGCGGCAGGATGCCGATCGCGTTGCTGTGCGGCGTCGGCGCAGTGCGTACGCGCAGCCCCAGCTGCCTCGCGTCCGCTGCCTGTCCGTTTCTGCCGATGACCGGTCTGTCGCGCGCAAAAGAGGTGACCAGCCACTGCCTCGTCCAGTAGGACGGTTTTCCCCGCGCCGGGAAATTCGCATAGTCCTCATCGGACATCAGGTGCATGTACAGGCTATAGAACGTCAGCGCCGAGCCGCGTGGAAACTCCATCGAGTGGCGCAACAGCGCAAAGCCGGTGCTGTAGGGCGCGCGAACCGTGCCGCCGCCCGGCGCGGCAAACTCGCTGACCGGGTAGGCGCGGTTGGCGCGATAGGCGATCAGATGACCGTCGGCAAGTGCACGCAGACCCGCATCGAGGTCCATTGCCCGGCCGGCACCGGCTTCCGTAATGTGGATGCCGCCATGCCACATGCCGCTCCTGCTGACGGGATACGAGCCGGACGGCTCGCGTTCGGCCAGCAGACGGTGAATCTCGTGCTCGTCGGTAAACGGCGACGCCTTCTGCGCCTTGCCTTCGGCTTTGCGCAGGAACGGAAAGGCAAACTGCAGTTCCCGCAGTCGAGGTTTTGCCGGTTGAGGAGCTTGCGCTGATTGCTTCGGCGTGTGCTTTGTTGTCATGGGTCAGGCTTATTCAGAGAATCTGAAGTCAATGGCGGTCTTTGCGTCTTTCACAGACGTCTTCGTCCACATGGGAAATTTGAAATTGCCTCCATCTGCGCCACTGATATTCAAGCCCCCTCTCAATTCAATTTCGCCTGAAGGGCTACCCAAAAGAATCTTGCCGCCCGACAACCGGATATAGGCACCGGACCCGTCCCCGATCGTGACGCCTTTGTTCCCTGTGATCGTGACCTCACCATCCGACGAGCTCACGACCAGGTCCTGCATCGACATCAGTTCCATCGCATCGCCCTGGGCCTGAATTTGCACCTTTCCCTTGGCGGCAAGTAACCGGATACCAAGCAGTGCCGCGAGAATGGAAATCGCCTCGCCAGCGGCGACCGTCACTCGCTTGAGCACGCCGATATCGAGACCCGCGCCTGCCGTGAAAAACGCCTGCTTTCTCGCCGCAATTTGAATGTGTTCCCCGCTAGCGAGACCAATTCCTTCCGGCGCGGTTGCGACGACCGCAGGACGCTGCAACCTCGCGAGCTTTTGATCGATCAACACTCTCTGCTGGTCGGCTTCCGCTGGTATGGCGTTCGCCTCATGTGCCGACGCGTTGAGCGAGCGCAGAATTTCCTTCGACTCGCGAAATGTCGCGTCAGCATTGCGCATTTCGAGCAGTTCCCCAGAGGCAGCCAGTTGCGCCTCCGCGGAAACCATATTTCCTAGCGCGCCGCGAGACACGGCATGTGCGTCCGAACGCATTTCGGCGCCGTGCCCACGCTCCTTGCGGTCGGCATCGACCAAATGCCCAAGATTGAGTTCGCTGGTCTGGTAAGGCGTCGACAAATGGCTGTGCTCGACACCTTCCTTATCTTCGATAGACCACTCGGTGCCGCCAGCCGTACGGACGACATTGCGCGTATGGTTCAGGTTGTTGACCAGATCCGGATGCTCACTGTCGTGCATTGCGCCGACGATGACGGGCCGATCCGGATTCCCTTCCATAAAGAGAAGCCCAACCTCCGTTCCGTCGATCAGCGGAAAGTGATGCCCGTAGTTGTCCCCACTATAGGGTTTCGAAAGCCGAACCGGCCGGCTCGTGCCGCCTGGGCTCCATTCGTCGAGATCGAACGGGAGCTTGACCACGTAGTGGCCCCGCTCGTCCAGATACGCGTATTTGTAGTTTCCTGGCGATGTTACGCGTGCCGGGAGAATGCCCTGAATCGACGGCCGCCTTGCCGCATCGACCATCGGCCGCCAGACACGATGCGAGGGAATAGCCTTGAATTGGATCGCATACGACTCACTGCGACCACCGCCCGATTCAACCGACGTGATCAGCAGGCCGTGCGGCGCATCCGCCTGATTCTGCTCGAGCCGCATCACCTCGCCGGCTTCGAGCGCAAACGGATTTCCCGTTCCCGCGAACGTGACCTGTTCGGCCAGGAGTGCCTCATGCCTCAGCCGCGCGATGCGTCGACCTTCTTCCCGTGTCTTATAGTGCTCGCCCCAGCGATAATCAATTGCATTGGTTGTCTTATCCTCGGGCGCGGCATTGTGTTCGACGAGCAGTTCCACCGCGGCATTTCGATGGTTGTAGTCATTAAGGTTGACGCCTTGTACAACGCGCTTTGTGCGGCGCTCAAGTGACTTGATCGCCTCAGCGCCCACGCTTTCCAGGCCCGCATCATGCCGCAGAGGTACGACACGCTGATGGCGCGCATAAGCATCGATATCGTCACCGAACACGACGACCGCACGATCCCTCCTCTGCTCGAAGCGAAACCAGATTCCCTCTTCCGCCGCTATACGCCGGATGAATGCGAAGGTAGTCTCGTGATATTGCGTGCGGTACTCATGCCGCTTGTACTCGCCACGCAGCTTGAACTCGAAATCGACACCCGCCCTGAAACCAAAGTGGCGTAGCGTATCGGTGATGATCTCCTCAACCGACTGTTTCTGGAACAGGCGGCTCGTTACACCGCGATTCAAATCCGCCAGGTTCGGCTCGAGCACGACGCGGTAGCGCGTCTCGTCCGACGACGTCTCGAATTCATCGAAACGGGTGATGATGCCGTGCACGGTCCGCGCCGGAGGCTTCTTGCTGAATTGCTCTGCGTTCTCACCGAACATCTTCTGCAAGTAAGCAAGGTCCGGATCGATCGGGTCGATAATGAACTTCGCCGGTCTGCCAAGCACCTGGTCCATCGGAATGCCGGCGACTTCGCTCGTGAACTCGATCTCATAGCAATACAACTCGCAAAGCGCGTCGCGCCCTGCAAATCGTAGAACAGAGAATGGCGCAGGATGCGGCGCGAGCCTTAGCTCATAAGCCTGCGAAGGCAAAACCATCGACATCTTCGTCTTCTCCTCACAAACGTGCGACCGGCGAATGGACGTGCACTACCAGCGCGCCAACGCGCGCGCTGGTCGCTCCTATGCATTACCTATGGGTCAGTTCTTAGCCTTCGGCATCTGCGACACGAGCGACAGCCCGATGTCCATCCCTTCGACCTGGAAGTGCGGCACGATAAACAGCTTGATGCGGAAGAAGCCCGGATTGTCCTCGATGTCTTCGACCGTTACCGTAGCCTCGCGCAACGGATGCGATGCCTGCAATTCATCGCCGGGATCTTTCATCTCGGTCACAAGACCCTTGACCCAATTATTCAGCTCGAGCTCGAGCAACCGACGATCTTTGGTCGTACCGATGTTTTCGCGCTGAATGAGCTTTAGATAGTGCGCGATGCGGGACAACAGGAAGATGTACGGCAATCGCGCATTGATACGACTGTTCGCCGTCGCCTCCTTCGTTTCGTAGATCGCGGGCCTTTGCGCCGAGTTTGCCGAGAAGAAGCACGCGAAGTCGTGGTTCTTATAGAACGACAGCGGGATAAATCCGAGATCGGCGAACTCGAACTCGCGCGTCTCCGGAATCAGCACTTCAGTCGGAATCTTCGGCTGAGAGCCGGTACCGAGGTCATACAGATGCACCGGTAGGTCTTCCACCTTACCCCCGGCCTGCGGGCCGCGAATCTGCACGCACCACCCGTTATTGACGAAGCTACGCACCATATTCACGGCGAAAGCGAACGACGCATTGACCCACAAATAACGATCGTGGTCCGGGCCTTTGACCGCTTCTTCATAGTTGAACGTGCGTACCGGCGTCGTATCTTTCCCGTACGGCAAACGTCCGAGCACACGCGGCATGGTCAGCCCGACGTAGCGCGCATCGTCGGTGTTGCGGAAGCTCTTCCATTTGATGTACTCCGCGCGATCGAAGTAGTTGCCGATATCCTGAATTGCGGCGACCTCTTCCATCGTTCTCTTGCCGAAGAACGCTGGTCCGACCGACCCGATGAACGGCATATGTGCCGCCGCCGCGACTTTGGAAATGTTGCGCAACAGAGCGACATCCTGCGGCGAGTTCGCAAATTCGAAATCGCTGATCATCGCGCTCACAGGCTGGCCACCCGGTGTGTCGTATTCCTCGATGTACGTGAGACGATACAGGCCGCTCTGAATGAGCTCAGGCGTGTCTTCGAAGTCGCGCGTCAAAGCGTCCTTGGACACGTCGAGCACTTCGATCTTCGCGTTCTTGCGGAAGTCCGTGCGCGATACAAGCATCTTGAGCCCACGCCAACGCCCTTCCAGCGCCTGGAAATCGGGATGATGCATTACCGCGTCCAATTGACGGCTAATTTTTCTGTCGATCTGGCCAATATGGAAGTCGAGCAGCGATTTGTCGAGCCGGTCGACTGGATGGCTCGCGTTGCTGATCAAATCGAGGAATGCACTCATGCCTCGCGCAATCCGCTCGTCAGCCGAGGCTTCCGAAAGCATGTCGCTGTCGCGAAACGCCTCGAGCGGACGAGCTTCGCTAACCGGCTTCAGGTTGATCTTGCTGCACAGCGATGCATACAAGCTGTCGCTTGCAGCAGAGGGGTCGAAATGCGAGCCCTCAAGGACGACAGTTTCAGTTGCCCCGTGCCGGGTTTCGTTCTGTTGGTTCATCTCGTTGTCTGCCTGCGTTCGTGTCGCCAAATGGTTGCGGAATACGGTAAGCGCGCGTTTTGCCTCGCTGCGCTTACGCATGCGCTTCCTGCTGCGTGGCCGCGCTGCCGATCTGCGCCAGCTCGTGGCGTAGTCGTTCCGACAGATGTCGGTCCTTCAGGATCTTTTCGAACTCGCGACGGAACGTGCCGTTGTCAAGTAAGTTCGATTTAAGATCGCGCAGCAGATTGCGCATAGCCAACAGCGCCTGCAGTTCCGGAATCCGCCGCGCGACCTGCTCGGGCTCGAAGTCCCGCATTGACCGGAACGCGAGATGCACCGGCAACTCGGACCCGTCGTCGGCGAGGGTGTTCGGTGCAGCGGTCTTGAGGTCTGGCGCGTAGTCGGCCAGCACTGCATCGAAATTGTTCTTGTCGATATTGACCTTCTTGCGCTCGGCGAGTGGCGCCTGCTCTCGCCCCGCGCTGAAATCGCCTGCCACTAGAAGCTTTAGCGGTAACTCGACCTTCTTCCGGGCTCCACCCGTATGCAGGTCCAACGTAATCGAGACGCGACTCTTCGGAATTTCGCGCTGGAAGCTGTCCATCTGTATCCGCTCCAATCTATTTAGATAAATTAACCCCGCCGAACCTACCCGGCTTTGCTCGGCGATCCGCGCAGGACGATGTGAATACTTGCCCCAGTCATTTAAATAAACGGGGATCTTTTTACTACTGTGCGTTGATTATGTTCTCACGAAAAACAAACGAATAACCATCTCATAAATACCATTGACAAATATTTGCAAAATCCGTCCTAAGGCGCCCAGTCCCATTCTTATGCAGCAGCGCCGCCAGATAAGGGATACATGGGACTTTTCGCAATCGAAACATATGCGCCCGTCAGTCGATTTGACATTTCCTGAATATCTTTAAATAACTTAAATGAACAAAAAAATCGTTTGCCATTGGATTTGATCATCGCGTACACTTCGCTCTCACGATTACGAATCCGATACTCAAGGTTTGCAGGTTTAATTGCTTTATTCAGTTGACGCTTTTGTATGTGTGCTCTGATGCCCACGCGTCTCCTCGTTGCGATCTGATCGTCGCTATTCAATTCTTTAAACCGTTTTTTCGCTACACCTATGCGGATCGATAAACCGCTTTGGCATGAAGGCCTGATCCTCACGCAACAGCACTTTCAACAGCACGAACGTTGGGCTGAATTCTCGCTGCGTCAGGTCACAACGGCGTCGCTCGTGCAGCCGTGGGGAACGCTTGGCGTCCATATCGACGAAGAAGCGCTCTCAGCGAGTCGCCTCAAGCTCACGCAACTAAAATTGCGCTTTCCGGATGGCACACCGTTCGACTCGACCGTCGCGGATGCGTTGCCGCCTGCGCGCAATCTGTCACAGGGATTACCGGTCGATCTGCAGAGCGTCGTTGTGCTGGCAGCGCTGCCGCTTGCCAATGCGAATGGCAATAACTGCCGCTTCGATGAAGACTCTCTCGCGCGGCCGCGCCGGGCGTTTCGAGAATTCGTGCAGGTCGCGGACCTCAACGGCACGGGCGAAGCGGAGATCGCTGCCGAGCGCCACGCGGTGCGACTGCTATTTGACTTCGAACCAAACGAAGACGACACGGTATGCGCGATCGCCCGCCTCACGCGCTCGAGCAGTGGCGAGTTCAAGCTCGATCACCGCTACGTACCTCCTTGCCTGACGTTGGCCAGCCATCCGCTGCATATCGAGCGGATCAATCGCCTGGCGGACATTCTGCTGGCGAAGAGCGTCGCACTCGGAGCACGCCGCGGCGAACGTATCGAACAGGTTACCGAGTACGGCGTGGCGGACGTGCAACTCTTCTGGCTCCTGCACTGTATTCATACGGCGTGGCCACAACTGCAGTTTTTCGCGTCTCACCCGTCGCAGCCGCCCGAGCGGCTCTACACGGTACTCGCTCAACTCACCGCCGCGTTGATGACGTTTTCGACAGGCGCGCAACTGACGGACATCCCGACTTACGATCACGCGCATGCCGGCGATGTTTTCGCGCGGCTCGAAACGAAGATCCGTGAGTTGCTCGACGCGATCATTCCGTCGCGCGTCGTGTCCATTGCGCTGACGCAAAAAAGCGCGACAACCTGGACCGGTCTTTTCGCCGACGAACGCATCGCGACCGGCACGGCGGACTGGTATTTGTCCGTCAGCGCATCGTTGTCGCCGTTTGAACTTGTCGAGCAATTCGCGCGACTGTGCAAGATCGGCGCACCCGACGATGTCAGGCAAATCGTGAATTCGGCACTCACAGGCATTCCGCTGAAGCCGGTACAGCGCGTGCCATCCGCGATTCCAGTGCGTCTCGACAACCACTATTTTGCGCTGGACGCTGACGATCCCGCACACGCGCGCATGCTTGCTGCGCGCGCTTGCCAGATCTATTTGCCCGCATCGATCCCCGATGCAACGCTTCAACTCCACGCGGTGCTGCGGTCATGAATCTTTTCGGCGTCTCCCCTTTTTCAAGACTGGTTGACTACTCGGCGGATGCGGGTCGCGCATCCTCGCAATGCATGCGTGGTCTCCTGCGCGATACCGCACTGGCCGTCACCCAGCTCTCGGCGAACCAGACGCCGACTACCTACAGGTTGCTTCGCGATCGCGCTGGGGAACTGGTCACGCAGTTTGCTGCCGCGCTCGAGCGTCACGGTTATCCGCGTGATGTGCGCGAGGACGCGGTCATCGCTCAATGCGGACTGCTCGATGAGACGGCACTGCGCCATCTCTCCGGCGATGACCTATCACAGTGGGACGCACATCCGCTGCAAATCGTGCATACCGGTCGGCACGATGCGGGTGAAAGCGTATTCGAACGACTCGAGCAACGGATGATCGAGGCGTCGCCCAACGTCGACCTGCTTGAATACTATGAATCGATCCTCGCGTTGGGATTTGTCGGCCGATATGCGTCGCTTTCATGGAACACGCCCGAAGGCGACGGCGCTGCAAAACGTGAGGCGCTCATCAAGGCGCTCAACACGCGACTGCAAACGCTAAGACCTGCGCGAGACCAGGCGTTCGTCGTCGAACGTTCAGGCTGGCGTTTTGCAGACTCGCTCTATCGCCTGTCGCCGTGGGCAATGACGAGCGTCGCTGGCGCGGTAGCGGTTGCCGTATGGCTCGCGTGGAACGCGACGCTCGATGCACAAGTCGCACATCTTGCATCGCAGGCGGTGCGCCCGTGACTCGGTCTATCAAGTCCGCCTCGCTGGAACCCGCGCGGGACGGGTTGCAGCGATTGGAACCGATGTCGTCCGTGCCACCGCGCTTTGCGTCAACGCCGCTCGAGCGCACATTGCACGCTCAATCTGGTACCGAGCCGGATGGCTCGGCGGCGATTCCGTCCAACGCAGCGACAGTCCTCGGGAACGAGGGCCTCGGCTACCCGTTTCGGACAATGGTCGTGCTTGCCGCGGTGCTCGCTCTCGCTGTGCTGTGGTTTATTCCGCGACTGGGCCAGACCCCGGTCTTGCTGCTAACGGCGTTCATCGGACTGCTGGCCTTCGCGCTCATATGGCTGCGCACCCGACAACTCATTTCCGCTCGCTCGCAAAACACGCGTGTACTTGCAGCGCTTGGCACTGCGGCGTCTGAGATTCCAGTTCGATTGCGGACGAATATGCCTCTGGTTGTCGTCACCGGCGACGGCTTGCCTGCGATCTTCGATCGCGCTGGCGAAGCGCGCTTCGCGCATATCGGCGATGGTGCAATCTGGATACGCGCGGAACGGCCGCGGGATCTGCCGAAACTTTCGGTTGCGGTCCGACAGTGGCGCAATGGCCGGGCGCCAGATGGCTTTGTGCTTTCGGTCGCGCCGGCTCTGCATTCGGACCTCGACACGTTGACGCAAAGACTTCGCGTGATGCGTCAGGCGATAGCCGACGCGTCACGAATGCTTCGCGCGCGTTTGCCTGGCTACCTCGCCATCTATCAGCGCGTAACGGCAGATGGAGATCCACATGGAACAGCCGCCGCAATGATCGATGGCGTAGGCGGCACGAACTCGTCTACCTTATCGAAAGCAACGCCGAATACCACGGCCGAATCTGGCTCGCAGTCGTCGAGGTTCATGGCGGGCCGCACGGACCCCCTGTGGTATGGCGCGTCATCAACCACGCGCATTCGTCCGCAGGGAGTGGCTTCCGGCCGCCTGGAAAAAATACCCGGGGACAGCGCTGCCGGGCTCTTCGAATCCATCACCAAGGCCGCCGAAGCCACCGCGTTAAGCATCAGTGCGTCAAATATCAGTGCGTCAAATATCAGTGCGTCAAATGCCAGTGCATTAAACGCCGAAGCCTTAAGCGCGGATGTGCGACGAGCCAGTTCAATCCATCGGGCGGTCACCCGCGCCGCCGCCCTGCCATTGCTCATCGACTGGACCCGGAGGATCGTGATCGAGGCATTAACCGACGATCGGCAGCCTTCGGCGCCGTGCACGCTGCATGGCGTCGGCTGGGTCGATTGCGGTCCCGCAACCGGCAGAGGCAAGCCTTGGGAAAGAGACGTCGAGTCGCGAACCGCCGTCGTACCAGCAACCATGCCGGCATCGCCGTTGCCCTGGCCTCTGCCGCAGCCGCTCATTGAAGCGATGCCGCAGCAGCGCTGGGTACCGCCCCGGGTCGCTGCGCTCGCGCACGCTTTAGCGCTGACCGCATGCGCGGCGGCAATCGCCTTCTGGGGCGCTGCGTCGAACAACGTGACCTTGATCGACCGTATCGGCGCCGACCTTCAACGGTACGCGAAAATTCCCGCGGCACGGGATACCGCGAGACGCGACGCGCTACAGGCGCTCGTCGCAGATCGCGATCAGCTCGAGCATTACGCGCGCCTCGGTGTTCCATTGCAGCTGTCGTTCGGCATGTACCGCGGCGCTCAACTGATGCCGGCGCTGAACGACGCAATCGCGACGTACCAGCCCCCTGAGGCGCCTCCGGCAGTCGTCACGCTCGACAGCATGTCGTTATTCGACAGCGGCAGCGCGCAACTAAAACAAGGCTCGACGCGTGCGATGGTTGGTGCGCTCGAGATGATCAGGGCGAATCCTCGCAAGCGGATTCTCGTTGCTGGGCACACCGACGCAGCCGGCGCACCGGACCGCAACTTGCGGCTGTCGATTGCACGTGCAGCCGCCGTACGCGACTGGCTGATCGACGCGTCGGGCATGCCGGCCACGCAGTTCGCCATCCAGGGGTATGGCGATACGCGGCCCATCGCAAGCAACGACGCATCCGAGGGTCGCTCAAAGAACCGGCGCGTCGAAATCACGCTCGTACCCGATACGGCTCCACAGCCCGTTGATGGCGCGTCGACGGCGCATCGATTACACATTGGTCACGGATCTGTATCCAACCGATTCACCAATCCGTCTAAGTCCCGAAGCGCTCCGCTTCGGGAATGGGAACCCCGGAGCCATCGCTCCGGGATATCGTTGCAGTACGAAACAGCAGGAAAAGGGAGAGAAAATGGCGATTCCAGCATATATGTGGCTCAAGGATGATGGCGGCGCGGACATCAAAGGCTCGGTGACGGTGCAAGGCCGTGAAGGTAGTGTCGAGCTTGTCGCGTTCGATCACAGCGTCCACATTCCGACCGACGGCAACACCGGCAAGCTCACAGGCACCCGCGTGCACAAGCCGATTACCCTCACCAAAGAGACGGACTCGTCCACCCCGTATCTCTATAAGGCGGTGACGAGCGGACAAACCCTCAAGAACGTTGAAATCAAGTGGTACAGGATCGACGACGCGGGCAAGGAAAAGGAATACTTCAACACGAAGCTCGACAACGTGAAGATTGTCGCCGTCAAGCCGAAGATGCTCGATATCAAGAACCCGGACTTCGAGAAGCACAACCATCTGGAAGACGTGGAACTGCGTTACGAGACGATCACATGGTCTTACAAAGACGGCAACATCATCCATAAGGACACATGGAACGAGCGATCCTGATCGTTTGAGCCGATGTCGTGCGGCGCACTCTGCCACGCATCTGCTACGCACTTGCCACCCAGGCGCCTAAGGTAGTACCGGCGCCACACGACAGTCCTGAAAGCACTTGTTTCGCCAGCTCGCTGCGCGGCGCGGCTGGCGCATCAAACCGACGATCAACGGCAGCCAAACGCCACACCAGACGCAACGCACGTCTGCCACGCTTTTCTGGCCGTGTCATTTCATCCCCGCGAGACGATCGAAGCATGTCCGTTACGAATACCCGAGATACGTCTGCGCTGCTGCGCAGGCTCAACCCTCACTGCGCGCGCGCACTCGAAGCAGCCGCGAACCTTTGTCAGGCGCGTCTTGCGGGCGAAATTTCCGTCGAGCACTGGCTATTGAAACTGATTGAGGCCGGCGACGGCGATGTCCCGGCGCTGCTCGAGCATTGCGACATCGATATCGATGCACTGTGGCACGCGCTGCTCGAATCGATCGACCGTGCGCCACGCAATTTGCGCGGCAAGCCAGCCCTGTCGTTGCAGGCTGCTACCGTATTGCAAGATGCGTGGAGCCTCGCGTCGCCGGACGCCTTGAGTGACACCACGGGCGACGCAATCCGCTCGAGCCAATTACTCCAGGCTATCGTGCAAGCGCCACACGTGTTGCATACGCGCCGCGCGCTTTCTCTGCTACCGCTGTCCGCTGCACAGATCAGCAGGCTGATACCGCGGCTCGGTTCCCGATCGGTCGAACACATTCCGACGCCGCCACCTGTTCCCCAATCGGCCACCTATACGCTTCCGCCCGGGCAAACCGGAGCAATCGGACCCACCGAATCCATCGGAGCCATCGCCGCAACAAAAGCCACCGACGAAACCGCCGCCCGTGCGACCCATCGGTGCCCTCAACCCGCATCCACACGCAAACAAGCGGAGGACATGTCATCGTCCGCGCCGGCATCTCATCAACGCCGCTCTAACGCATATCAAGCAACACCGTCTGCCGGCGAGTCTGCCGGCGAAGCTCTCTCCCGCTTCGCGCTCGACCTGACCGATAAGGCACGCCGCGGCGAAATCGACCCGGTCTTCGGACGCGATCGTGAAATCCAGCAGATGGTCGATGTCCTCGTGCGCCGGCGTAAGAACAATCCGATTCTCGTCGGCGAACCCGGTGTCGGCAAAACGGCGCTCGTGGAGGGGCTTGCATTGCGCGTCGCAGAAGGGAACGTGCCGAATCCGATCCGCGACGTGCGTATTCTTACGCTCGACCTCGCACTGTTGCAGGCCGGCGCCGGCGTCAAAGGCGAGTTCGAACAGCGTCTCAAGAACGTCATCGACGAGGTGCGCGCGTCACCGGTACCGATCCTGATTTTTATCGACGAAGCGCATACCTTGATTGGCGCCGGCAACGCCGCTGGCGCAGCCGATGCGGCCAACCTGCTGAAACCCGCGCTCGCGCGCGGCGAACTGCGGACCATCGCGGCGACCACATGGTCGGAGTTCAAGGAGCTTTTCGAGCGCGACGCCGCACTCGAACGCCGCTTTCAGATCGTCAAAGTGGACGAGCCCGACGACGAAGCCGCATGCCTGATGCTACGCGGGCTCGTCAACCGCTACGCGCAATACCATCGCGTACACATCCGCGATGACGCACTCGTTGCGGCAGTCAGGCTGTCACGTCGCTATATTCCCGCGCGGCAGTTACCCGACAAGGCCGTCGACCTCATCGATACCGCGGCGGCCCGGGTCCGCATGACGCTCGAGTCGCCGCCGGCGGAATTGCAACGCGTGCGCGCAGCGGTCGCCGCGCTCGAACTGGAACGCGCAACGCTCGATGCAGACGCGGCGGCCGGCATCGAAGACCATCAAATCGGTCAAACGCGCCGTGCCACCCTCGACGCGCTGCTCTTAACCACTACCGAAGAACAAAAGAAACTGCAGGCGCGATACGAACAGGAGCTCGCTCTCGTCACCGCGCTGCACGCACGCCGCGACGCCGAACCACCGATGCGCGATCCGCTCGCGCTAAGCACCGCACGCGAGGCGCTCGCCGACGTCCAACGCAGCTCGCCGCTCGTGTTCGCGGAAGTCGATGCGCAAGCGGTCGCACGTGTGGTCGCCGATTGGACCGGCATCCCGGTTGGCGATCTCGTCGACGACGAGCTGCAGCGCCTGCTTACACTCGAAGCACAGCTTGCGCAGCGTGTCGTCGCGCAAGACGATGCACTTGCCGCGCTTGCACAAAGCCTGCGCACCGCCAAAGCGGGGCTCGGCAACGAGCGGGCTCCGCTCGGCGTGTTTCTGCTCGCCGGCCCGTCCGGCGTCGGCAAGACCGAAACGGTGCTGGCGATCGCCGACCTGCTGTTCGGCGGCGAGGCCGCGTTGACCACGATCAACATGTCCGAGTATCAGGAAGCGCATACGGTCTCGCAATTAAAGGGGGCGCCGCCCGGCTACGTCGGTTATGGACGCGGCGGCATTCTGACCGAGGCAGTCAGGCGACGTCCATTCAGCGTCATCCTGCTCGACGAAGTCGAGAAAGCGCACCGCGACGTGCTGGACCTTTTCTATCAGGTATTCGATCGCGGCACGATGCGCGACGGCGAAGGACGCGAGATCGACTTCCGCCATTGCGTGATTTTGATGACGTCGAACCTCGGCAGCACGCAAATCGACGACGCGAGCGCCGATAACCGGGCGATCTCGCAAGCGGAACTGCTCGAAGCCATCCGCCCGTCGCTCACGGCGCACTTTCAGCCAGCGCTGCTCGCGCGCTTCCAGACGCTCGTCTATCGGCCCCTCGACCTGCCCGCGCTTGCATCGATCCTGCGGCTCAAGCTCGCGAAAGTCGCCGACCGCCTGCGCCGGCAGCACGATGTCCGGTTCGCGTGCGACGAGGCGCTAGTCGACGCGCTGGCACAACACTGCGTCGCGCGCGACTCGGGCGCGCGCAGCATCGACGCATTCATCGATCAGCGCATTTTGCCCACCGTTGCGCGTGAATTGCTCGTGCGCATCGCAACCGGCACCGTGCCCGCCGAAGTGCGGCTTTCGGGTTCACCGGAGGGCCAGCTCACAATCGACTTTATCGAACGCGACATCGCGCAAGGCCGCCATACGCCTCCAATCACTGCCACTGCCACTGCGACCGCATAACAAACGCCCCCTCAACCAGCCTACCCGCGAAACCATGCCCGCCGGCCCATCCCTCCATGATGTCCTGCTCGCGCATATCGACGGCGAGCCGCTCGACGCGCACAGCGATCGCACGCTCGAGTGTCTGAGCGTGCAGCAAAACGTGCGCCGCATTCTGAACACACGAGCCGGCGCGCTCAAACATCTGCCGGACTACGGGCTGCCCGACCTGACCAGCATCTATAAGGCTTTGCCGTCATCCGCACACCGGCTCAAGGAACAGATGGAAGCCACGCTGCTCAAGTACGAGCCGCGTATCCGCTCGATCGACGTCACGATTATCGACAACGATGACCCCGGCGTGCTCGTCAGCTTCGAAATGGCGTGCCATCTACGCAACGCCGGGCTCGTGCGGTTCGGCACGCACTTCGAGCCGCCCGGCCGGATGCGTATCGAGCCGCGTTGAGCGCAGCCGCATTCACCCCTTATCGGACACCACGAACGGCAACCGTCGGAACTAGCGGCTCCTCACCACATCCGCTGCTTCGACAATCATCTGCGTCACGACCTGCGGCGTTGCAATCATCGGCGAATGGTCGACCGCATGCGAATGCACCCGCGCATTCATGCGCGTGGCGAGCGCCACTTGTGTCTCGGGATTGATCATCCGGTCCTGTTCGGCCACGAGATACCAGTTGGGCCGCTCTCGCCAGAGCGGTCCCTCGATCGGCACGCCAATGCACGCCGCTGAAATCGGCCGCTGCACGGCGGCGAGCACCGCCAGTTCATCCGCGCTCGCCTGCTGCGCGAATGCCGCTGCGAAGGCGTCGTCCGGCAGCCAGATCAATCCGTCGCGGTCCGGCGCCAGTTGCGGTGCCTGCGGATGCGCGGCGCCGCGATAGAACACGTCGGCTACCGTCTCGCCGTGATCCGGCGCCAGCGCCGCGATATAAACGAGCGCCTTCACCTTCTCGTCGTGTGCCGAGCCGATTACCGCGCCTCCATAGGCGTGTCCGGCCAGCACAACCGACCCATCGATCCGATCGAGCACGCGATTCAATGCCGCCGTGTCGTCGGCAAACGTCGTCAGCGGCAACGGCGCCGCCACGGCCTTCATGCCCCATCCACGCAACAGGGCGATCACCTTGCTCCAACTCGATCCATCGGCCCATGCGCCATGCACGAGCACGACCGTCACATCGTTCAAAGCCATTTTTCTGCTCCATCAGGAATCGCTGCTATTGATCACGAAAACCCCCGCGGAAACCCAAGCCACGACCTCAAAAAAGCCTACGTTCCAATATCGCCCTCGGTGCCGTCATTTTGTAACCCGAATAATTTTATATCCGAGGTTACGACCCAGCATGTAACTAGCGAACAAAGACTGATGTGGTTATGACTGGCACACTCAATTCCGTTGGCGGATTGTCAGCGGAGCCGTTTCTCTATACCGCCGCTTTTATCGCCGACGCGCGGGGCCTCGATTTTCTGAATTTGATCGCGACGCAGGTCGATGTCGAGATCGACTCGATCGAGCGTGGCGAAGGTTGGCTGGCCTGGCTCGGGCAGGCGTCGCTCGTGCCCGAGCCGGTGCTCGACGCGTTTCGCCCGCGCGCCTTGCCCGGCGAACTCGATGCCGTCGCCGCGCAGGCGAGAAGCCTGCGTGAATGGTTCAGAGCGTTAGTCGCACGGCACATAGAGCAGCCTTTGACGACCAATGCGCCTTTACGCGATGCTGCCGTACGCGGATATCGCATCGATATCGACCGACTAAGGCCGTTTAAGTCCGTTACTCGAACGTGACGAGACCTTCACTGAAATCGTCTCGCACGACCATGGCGACAGTCTGGTATTGACACTTGAACAGCAGCGCCGCTGGCGGTCGTCCGAATCGCTGCTGCTGCCGATCGCCCAGACGCTCGCGACACTGATCTGCAACGAGAACTTTCTGCATGTGAAAGCTTGCGAGGGGCATCCAGTACACGATGCGGTTCGCCGACCATACGCGCGGCCATAGCCGCAGATGGTGCAGCATGGCCCTTTGCGGAAACGCGCGAAAGTCGCTGCGCATCGCAAACGTCAGAAAGAAATCCCGCAAGACCTGTTGCAAAACACGCTACGAGGCCCGTCGCGCAGCGTATACGGTCACTAGACCACGACAAACGCGTACGCGATTGCAAAAACGCACGGCGCGCCTCGCAACGCACGAAAACGCATTGCACGAAGCCCCGTTAAAATAAAACCCGCCATTGAGCAACCGATCGAACACTGCGCACAGAACGGCGCAAAGAATGGCGCCGAAAGCCGTTCAGCGTTTTGCAAGGTACCCACATGCGGATTCTGGTCGTCGAAGACGAGCCCAAGACGGGCGCCTATCTGAAGAAAGGTCTCGAGGAATCGGGCTATAGCGTCGACGTCGCCGCCGACGGCGCCGATGGACTGATCCTCGCGCAGGAAGAAGACTACGATGTCATCGTGCTCGACGTCATGCTGCCGACAATGGACGGCTGGGCCGTGCTGAAAACCCTGCGCGCCACGCGCTCCACACCGGTGCTGTTTCTGACCGCGCGCGACGACATCGACGACCGCGTGCGCGGCCTCGAACTCGGCGGCGACGATTACCTCGTCAAACCGTTCGCCTTCGTCGAGCTGCTCGCGCGCGTGCGCACGCTCGCACGCCGCGGGCCGCCGCGCGAAAGCGAACTACTGAAAGTGGGCGACCTCGAAATCGACGTGAACCGGCGGCGCGTCAAACGCGGCACGAATCGCATCGACCTCACGCCGCGCGAATTCTCGCTGCTGCAACTGCTCGCGCGCCGCCAGGGCGAAGTGTTGAGCCGCACGCAGATCGCGTCGTATGTGTGGGATATGAACTTCGACAGCGACACGAACGTCGTCGAAGTCGCGATTCGCAGGCTGCGCGCCAAAATCGACGATGGCTACGACGCCAGACTGATCCAGACCGTGCGCGGCGTCGGCTACGTGATCGAATGCAAAACGCCCGACTGATGGCCGGCCGGTCGCTGACCACGACGCTCGCGCTCGCGTTCGCGGGCACGACGATCGCGGTGTTCGCGCTGGTCGGCAGCGTGCTCTATTTCGCGCTCGAACGGCAGGTCACGCACCAGGACGACGACGAAATCGTGCTCGCCGCGCGTCACACGCGACGCCTTGCCAACGAGCTACGGTCGTTCGACGACGTGCGCGCGCATGCGGACCGGCTCACGAGCCAGGTGCTCGGCAACACGGCGCTGTCGATGGACGTGCGCGACTCGAACGGCAACGTGCTGTCGAGCCATAACACCGCGGGCGGCGCGACGTCGATGGTCGAGCCGCTCGTCGCGACGCAGCGCGTCGCGCAAGCCGAACGCATTACCGACACCGCCATCGTCGAAACGCAACAAGGCTCGCGCATGCCCGTGCGGGGCCTCGCCACGGATGCGCTACTGGCCGACGGCAGCGCGGTCACGATTGTCATCGCGCGCGACATGACCGACCGCTGGCTGCTGCTCGACCACTATCGCGACCGGCTGTACGGCGCGGGTTTCGGCGGCATGCTGCTCGCGTTTCTGATGAGCTGGATGCTCGTGCACGAGTCGCTGCGCCCGCTCCGCGAGCTCGCGGCACATGCTGCGGCCATCACGGTAGACCGGCTGCACGCACGTATGAAAATCGACGATGCGCCGCGCGAGCTCGCCGCCGTCATCGCATCGCTCAATGCAATGCTCGACCGGCTTGCCGGCGGCTTTCAACGGATGTCGCAATACACGGCCGATCTCGCGCACGATATGCGCACGCCGCTCGCGAATCTGCGCGGCTCGACCGAGGTCGCGTTAGCGCGGCCGCGCGGTGCCGACGAATATCAGGCCTTGCTCGAATCGAACCTCGAGGAATGCGAACGCTTGTCGCGGATGATCGAGAGCGTGCTGTTTCTTGCCCGTGCCGAGCATCCACAGTTCGTCACCCATATGAAAACGCTCGATGCGCACGCGGAACTCGCGCGCGTCGCCGATTACTTCGAGGGCATCGCCGACGATGCGGGCGTCAAGGTACGCGTGCTCGACGCCCGGCGAATCGATGACAAAACCGATAGAAAAAATGAAAGCGAAACCAGCGGCAGCGCGTTCCGGGCCGATGCGGAACTGTTCCGGCGCGCGGTGTCGAATCTGCTCGCGAATGCGATTCGCCATACGCCGCGCGGCGGCGAAATCACCCTGAGCGCGCAACCGGAGCGCGCCGCGCAGAGGCTACGCGTGAGCGTCGCGAACGAGGGCTCGCATATCGATCCGTCCGCGCTCGAGCGCGTCTTCGACCGCTTCTACCGCGCCGACCCCGCGCGGCGCACCGCGCCCGCCGGACCCGCGTCGACGGGCCTCGGCCTCGCCATCGTGCGCACGATCATGGAACTGCACGGCGGCAGTGCCTTCGCCGAAAGCGACAAAACGGGCACGCGTTTCATTCTGCTTTTCCCATTGAAGCGGAAGTAGTCGAGGTTGAAGTGGCGGATGCGAGCACCGCCCGATCCCATCCCCCGCCCAGCGCGCGCATCAACTGCACGCTTGCGTCGATACGGCGCGCGTCGATCTGGTCGACGGTGCGCTCGTTCGTCAACGCGATCGTCTGCGCGGTCACGACGTCGAGATAGCTGACCGCGCCCGCATTGAAGCGGTTCGTCGTCAGTTGCAGCGAGCGTGCCGCGGCGGCGGCCGCGAGCTGCTGCGTCTGCGCTTCGCTCGCGAGCGTCGTGAGCGCGCTGAGCTGATCTTCGACCTGCTGGAACGCGACCAGTACCGTCTGCCGATAATCGGCGACCACGCCGTCGTACTGTGCATGCGCGCCTTGCAGCGCCGCGTCGCGGCGGCCGCCATCGAAAAGCGTGCCGGCAATTTGCGCGCCGAGCGACCAGAAGAGGCTCGGCGCCGTCAGCCACGGTGCGAAGAACGTGCTCTCGAGGCCCGCGCTCGCCGACAACGTGAGGTTCGGATAATACGCCGCACGCGCTTCGCCGATCTGCGCGTTCGCCTCGGCGACGCGCCGTTCGGCCGCCGCGATGTCGGGCCGGCGTTCGAGCAGTTCGGACGGCACACCTGGCGGGATATCGGGCACCGGCACCGCGGCTGTGATCGGCGCAATCGTGAACGTCGAGGCCGGCTCGCCGATCAGCGTCGCGATCGCGTGCTGCAACTGCGCGCGCTGCAAGTCGATATCGGTGTCCTGTGTGCGCGTGCTTTCGAGTTGCGTCTGTGCCTGCGCAACCGCCGATGCATCGACGACGCCCTTCTGGAACTGCTGTTGATTGATCTTGAGCGCGGCTGCATAAGCGGTCACCGTATCGTCGAGGAGCTTCTTCTGGATATCGAGTGCACGCAGATCGAAGTAGTCGGCGGCGAGGTCCGCGCTGACAGACAGACGCACCGCATCGAGATCCGCTTGCGACGCCTGCGCCTCGTCGCGTGCACCGACCGTCGCGTCGCGCACGCGTCCGAACAGGTCGGGCTCCCAGCTCGCGTTCAGACCCGCGGAATAGTCGGGTTCCGTCACGCCCGCAAGCGAGCGGTGCTCGATGTTCTGCGACGTGCGATAGCGCAACGTCGAAGCGCCTGCGCTGACTGTCGGAAAGAAGCCCGAACGCTGATACGCGACCATGGCGCGCGCCGCCTGCAACTGCGCGACCGCTTTCCTGACGGTCTGGTTCGAGATGTCGACGCGGGCTTCGAGGCGATTCAGTTCATCGTCGTCGAAGACGGTCCACCACGGGCCGCGCGGCGTCGCATCGGCGGGCGCGGCGAGCGACCAGCCATTCGTCGATTGTGTCGGCGAAGACGGCGGCGAGGTGGGCGCGCTGGCGATGCCTGCTTGCGTGCCCGCATAGCGAGCCGGCACGTCGACGTCGGGTTTCGTGTAAGCGGGCAGTGTCGAGCAGGCCGCAAGCGAGCTCGCGAGTATGGCGGCGAGCATCACGCGAGCGCGGTCACGCTTCAGGAACACGGGCGGCGTTGTCATCATCGACTCCTGATTGTGCGCATCGGCGCGTATCATTTGTTCGCTGCCGCAACCGTGCGCGCCGGCGCCGACGGTTCGATCGCGACGCTTTCCCCGGTCACGATCGCATCGCCCGGGTTATTGATCACGCGGTCGGACTTCGCCAGTCCCGTCGCAACTTCGACATAGGTGCCAAAGTCGCGGCCGATCGTCACGGTCTTCAATTGCACCTTGTCGCCGGGGCCGGCCACCGCAACCGTCACGCCGTCCGGCCGGAACAGCAGCGCGCTGACGGGTAACTCGAGCGCCGGATGCGCGGAATCGAGCTGCACGTGCACCTGGGCGTACGCGCCGGGCAGCAGCGCGCCGTCCTTGTTGTCGACGTCGACTTCGACGCGCAGCGTGCGGCTCACCGGGTCGATCGCATCGGCACTGCGCGCGACCTTCGCATCGAAACGCCGCCCCGGATATTGCTGCGTCGTCAGATAGACAGGCGTGCCCGTGCCGACTTCGCTCGCATCGTTCTGCGGCACGTCGATAAAAACGCGCAGCGTATTGGTCTCTTCGACATGAAACAGTTCGCCCGGCATTGCCGCGAGCCCCGGCGTGCCGCCGGCGGTCACGAGCGCGCCGACATCGACATTGCGCGCGGTGATTACCCCGTTGAACGGCGCCGTCACCTTTTCGTACGACACGAGTTCCGCCAGCCGCGCGACGTTCGCCTGCGCCGACGCGAGAATGGCGCGCTTCGCTTCCATATCGCTCGTTTTCGCGTCGGCGTCCTGCTGCGCCACCGATTGCGTCTGCAACAACTGCTGCCAGCGTTTTGCGGTGGTGTTCGCGTAGTCGTAGTTCGCCTGCGCGGTCGCTTCGTCGGCCCGCGCCTGGCGTAATTGCGCATCGAGTTCCGGCGTTTCGATCACGGCGAGCGTATCGCCGGCTTTCACTTTTGCGCCGATATCGGTGTACCAGTGCAGCACGTAGCCGCTCGTGCGCGCATAGATCGACGCATCCGCATACGGCATCACCGAGCCTGGCAACAGCAGTTCGCTCGACGCGGGCGCGGGCTTCGGCGTCACGATCGACACCGGCAGCGCGCGTTGCGCAGCGACCTGCTCCGTCAACGCCCGCTTCGCCTCGAGCCGCGGCACGAGGCCGATCGCAAGCAATACGGCGGCCAGTCCGCCGATCACGAGCGGCAGCGCGCCATAGCGCCGTCGACGCGCACGCGCAGACGCGTCCATGCCGCCGTCGGACACGTTGCTGTCGCCCGGCTGGGCCGGCCCGGTTTGCGTGGTTTCCTCGGTTTGGGGAGTATTCATCGCGGGTCTCTATCTGAAGAAGGCATCGCGAACAGGTCGCATCGGATCTCGAAAGAAGGCGCTGTCATGGTTTATGCATGCACGGACGTCGCGGAATCGATCGCGCGCCCCGACTTTCCGCGCTTTGCGAGCCAGCTATGGACCATGCCGAACACCACCGGCACGAAGATCAGCGTCGACATCGTGCCCGCCGCGAGGCCGCCGATCACGGCGCGGCCAAGCGGCGCGTTCTGCTCGCCGCCGTCGCCGAGGCCAAGCGCCATCGGCAGCATGCCGATCAGCATGGCGAGCGCTGTCATCAGCACCGGACGGAAGCGGCTGAAGCCGGCGTCGAGCGCGGCGGCAAGCGGCTCGATGCCGGCCGCGAGTTTTTCGCGCGCGGTGTTGATCACGAGAATGCTGTTCGCCGTCGCGATGCCGATACACAGAATCGTGCCGGTCAGCGCGGGCACGCTCAATGTGGTGTGCGTCGCGAACAGCATCCATGAAATGCCCGCGAGCGACGCGGGCAAGCCGCTCACGATGATCAGCGGATCGAGCCACGACTGAAAATTCACGACCATCAGCAAATAGACGAGCACGATCGCGAACACGAGGCCGAAGCCGAGTCCGCTGAACGATTCGTTCATCGACTGCACCTGGCCGCGCATGACGATCGACGAACCGGGCGGCAATTGCGCGCGCGCTTCTTCGACGAGCTTCGATACGTCGGATGCGACGCCGCCGAGGTCGCGCCCTTGCGCGGATGCGAAGATATCGAGCACCGGCTGCACGTTGTAGTGCGAGACCACTGCCTGCTGCGTGCCGCGCGACATCGTGCCGAGCGTGCCGAGCAGGTTCTGCGGATTGACGTTCGGCGAAACCGTGGTGATCGGGATATTCGCAAGCGTCTGCAGCGAGTGAATGTCGTATTGCGGCACTTCGGCCATCAGCGGATAGCTGACGCCGTTCTTCGGGTCGAGCCAGAAATTCGGCGACGTCTGCGAGCTGCCGGACAGCGCGATCAGCAGGTTTTGCGCGACGTCGCGCTGCGTGAGGCCCGCCTGGATCGCCTTGGTTCGATCGACGTCGACATTGATGGCCGGCTCGTCGCCGGGCTGCTGGATGCGGGCGTCGACGAGGCCGCGCACGCCGCGCAGTTTCGTCAGCAGTTCGTTGGCGACCACGCGGTTCGCGGCGAGCTTGTTGCCGACGATCTGCACGTCGATCGGCGCAGGCAAGCCGAAATTCAGGATCTGGCTCACGATGTCGGCCGGCAGAAACGCAAACGTCACGCCGGGAAACGATGCGTTGAGCACATTGCGCAGCTTCGCGACATATTGGGCAGTCGGCTTGTGATCGGGCTTCAACGTGATCAGGATGTCTGCGTCCGCGGAGCCGATCGGGTCCGACGAGTCATACGTCAGATTGATGCCGCTGACGGGCACGCCGATGTTGTCGAGCATCGATCCCTGCTCCGAGGCCGGAATCACCGTGCGGATTCTGGCTTCGACCTCGTCGGTGATGCGCGCGGTTTCTTCGATGCGCGTGCCGGTCGGGGCGCGCAGGTGCAGACGGATTTCGCCGGTGTCGACGGCCGGAAAAAAGTCGCGGCCGATAAACGGTACGAGCACGAGCGAACCGAGGCACAGCAGCAGAAACAGCGGAATAAAGCGGCGGCGCCGGGCAAGCGCGCGTTCGAGCGCGCCGCGATACACGAGGCGCAGCGCCTCGAAACGCCGCTCGAATGCGGCCTGAAAACGCGCGAATACAGCAAAGCGGCCCGGCTGCGATGCGGCGTCAGGCGCGCCCTGCACCTTCTTCTTCGCCCGCATCAGATACATGGCGAGCGTCGGAATCAACGTGCGCGAGAAGAAATACGACGCGCACATCGCGAATACCACCGCCTCCGCCAGCGGCACGAACAGATAGCGTGCCACGCCCGACAACAGGAACATCGGCACGAATACGATGCAGATCGACAACGTCGAAACGAAAGTCGGCACTGCGATCTCGCCCGAGCCGTTCAGAATCGCATCGTGCAGCGCTTCGCCGTTCTCGAGATGATGGGTGATGTTCTCGATCGCGACGGTTGCGTCGTCAACCAGTATCCCGACGGCGAGCGCGAGTCCGCCGAGCGTCATGATGTTGATCGTCTCGCCGAGCGCCGACAGTGCGACGAGCGAGGTCAGCACCGCGAGCGGAATCGACACCGCGATGATCAGCGTCGCGCGCCAGCTGCCGAGAAACAGCAATATCATCGCGGCGGTCAGGCAGGCGGCGATCGCTGCTTCGCGCACGACGCCGTTGATGGCCGACTTCACGAACACCGACTGATCCGACAACGGCGTGACCTTCAGCGCGCTCGGCAGGCCTGCCTCGATCTTCGGCAGCATCGACTTCACTTGCTGGATGATCGTGAGCGTCGATGCGCTGCCGGTCTTTTCGATTTCGAGCAGCGCCGCGCGCTTGCCGTCGCTGCGCACGATATTCGTCTGCGGCTCGTAGCCGTCGATCACATGCGCGACGTCGCGTACATAGACTACGCCGCCGTTCACGGTCTTGATCGGCAGGTTGTTCAGCGCGGCGATCGAATCGGTGCTGCCGTTCATCTCGACGTTGTACTCGCGCGTGCCGATCTTCGCGGTGCCGCCGGGCAGAATCAGATTCTGCGCGTTCACCGCGTTGACCACGTCGAGCGGCGCGAGGCCTTTGGCCTGCAGTGCGGCCGGGTCGAGTTCGACGATCACCTGGCGCACTTTGCCGCCGAACGGCAACGGCACGGCAGCGCCCTGCACGGTTGCAAGCTGCGTGCGGATAAAGCTGTTGCCGAGGTCGTACAACGATTGCTCGGGCAGCGTGTCGCTCGACAGCCCGAGTTCGAGCACCGGTACGGTCGACGCGTTGTAGGTGATGATGTTCGGCGGCAGGGTGCCGGGCGGCAGCAGCCGCAACAGCGATTCGGAGTTCGACGACGCCTGGGCCACCGCGCGGTTGATGTCGGCGCCCGGGTGGAAGAACACCTTGACCACCGCGACGCCGTTCAGCGACTGCGATTCGATGTGCTCGATGTCGTCGACGTCGGTCGTCAGCGCACGTTCGTAGATCGAGGTGATCCGCTGCGCCATGTCCTGCGCCGACAGGCCATTGAACGACCAGACGATGCTGACCACCGGCACATTGATATTCGGGAAGATATCGGTCGGCGTACGAACGATCGCGAGCGGCCCGATGATGAACAGCAGGATGGCCAGCACGATGAACGTGTACGGGCGCTTGAGCGCGAGCTTGACGATCCACATGACCAGACTTCCTCGAAGGTGAACGACGTGCGAGCCTCCTTCGCGTTAGCGCGTCAGCTCAAGCCTGGCGCTTCATGCGGCCGCGAAGTGTCTCGGGATGGAAACAGTGTGCGCGGCCGGCCATTACCCGTTTCCGACGCGTTGATTACGAGTCTGTTATCTACGCGCCGATATGCCTGGTCGTGGGCTGAAGCGGACTAAAGCCGAATAAAGCGGGCTGGAGCAAGGCTGCTGCGCGTTGCGATCCCAATCGACGTCGAGCGCCGTTCAGTTCGCGCCCGCCTTGAGCGCGTCGTAGCGGTCTTTCGTGATGCCGCGAGCGTCGTAGAGGAATGCCGCCAGTTGCCAGATCGTCGCGTCCGTTTGGGTTTTGCCGAACGAAGGCATCGCGGTCATGTCGACGCCATGCTTGATCACCCAGAACATCAGTGGCGGCTTGTTGCGGCGGCTGGCCGCGAGCAGTCGCGGCGCGGACGGCTCGATGCCCTGCCCGACCGCGCTCAGCGGGCGGTCGGGCGCACCGTGGCACAGCGCGCAGGTCGAGTCGTACATGCGTGCGCCGGCGCGGATGTTTTCGAGCGACATCAGATCGCCCGGCGGCAGATCCTTGCCGCCGTGCCGGTGCAGCGATGCTTCATAAGTTCGATGCAGCAGCCACGCGACGGCCGGATTGTCCTTCGAACTGGCCGATACGTCGTAGATGCCGGAATAGACGAACGCGATGGCCGCGACGGCGGACAGCACGAGCAATGCAACCGCCGTCGCGACGACGGTGGCGAGTCGGGAACCAGTAGACATGCGCGGGGCCTTTGTGCGTGAAGGTTTCGAGCGAGCGACGCACGATCGTAAGACGCGCTGCTTTGCTGTTCGCGGTCGCGCAGATTACCGTTCCGTTATCTTTGCCCGCACACGGCGAGCGCGTTTGCGGCGCGCGATCCGTGTTTTTCAATGCGCACGCACCCTGCGCAGATGCGGCGTGGCTAGGCCGATTCGCCCGGCGTGGCTTCCCAATAGAGGTTGAAACCCATCAGCGAAGTCAGCGTGTACGCCGCGTCTTTCATCTTTGCGCCGACTTCGGCCATCGACGGCACCGGCGCATTGTCGATACGCTCGATATACGGCGTCGTCAAGGTTGCGATGGCATGCCCGTCGCGACCGAACACCGGATACGCGAGATTGCGCACGCCCTTCACCTGGCGGCTCGGCATCCGCGCGAAGCCGCGCTGCCGGATCTGCTCGAGCTCGCGTGCGAGTGCCGGCGGATCGACTTCGAGCTCGCCGTCGACGGGAACGTGCAGATCGAGCATGCGCTGCCGTTCCGCTTCATCCTGAAACGCCATCAGCACCTGCCCCGACGCGGTGTCGGTCATGCCGATCAGCGTGCCGACCTTCAGCGCAAAGCCCCAGCGTTCCGGGCTTTCGACGCCCGCGACGATCAGCACGCGTCCCGCCTGGTACACGCACATATGAAACGACTGGCGCACCTCGTGCGCGAGCTGCGTCAGCAGCGGCAGCGCCGTCGACACGAGCGAGCGCACCGGTTGATGCCGGTGCGCAAGCTGGAACAGCAGCAGCGACAGCTGATAGCGCTCGCCGGCCGCAATCAGATAGCCGCGCGTCTGCAACGTGACGACCATCCGGAAAATTTCGTTCGTCGTGCGTCCGAGCGCGCGCCCGAGTTCAACCAGCGACAGGCCCTCCGGGTGGTCGGCCAGCAGTTCGATGATGTCGAGGCCCTTTTCGAGTGCAGGGGCGGAATAGCGCGTGGTGTCCAAGCCGGTTCCTTCGCGAAGGCGCGATGAGCAATGTGTCGGGAAATGTCGTTGGTGTCGATTGTAGTGCGGCAAGGTGGGGAAAACACCGATCAACATTTCATGTATGAAAACACGTTTTATAAATAAAATAAACTTCATCAAGACGTTCGGAGGGGAGCTGCGCATGGCGGAAGTCACATTCGAGCAGGTGCGGAAATCGTTCGGCGCCGTGCAGGTGTTGAAACACATCGATCTGACCGTGCATGACGGCGAGTTTCTCGTGCTCGTGGGCCCGAGCGGTTGCGGCAAGTCGACCTTGCTGCGCGCGCTGGCCGGACTCGAGAACGTGACGCGCGGCCGGATTCTGATCGACGGCCGCGTCGTGAACAGCTTGCCGCCGAAAGATCGCGACATCGCGATGGTGTTCCAGAACTACGCGCTCTATCCGCATATGAGCGTGCTCGAAAACCTGACGTTTGCGCTGAAGCTGCGCGAACTCACGCCGGCCGAGATCGACGAGCGCGCGCGCGAGGCTGCGGCGATCCTCGGCCTCGAAGGCTTGCTCGACCGTTATCCGCGGCATCTGTCGGGCGGGCAGCGGCAGCGCGTCGCGATGGGCCGCGCGATCGTGCGCGACCCGAAGGTATTTCTGTTCGACGAACCCTTGTCGAATCTCGATGCGAAGCTGCGCGTGCAGATGCGTGCCGAGATTCGCGCACTGCATCAGCGGCTCAGAGCGACCACGGTCTATGTGACGCACGATCAGATTGAGGCGATGACCATGGCCGATCGCATCGTCGTGCTCAACGGCGGCGTGATCGAACAGATCGGCGCACCGCTCGATCTATACGACGATCCCGACAATCTGTTCGTCGCGGGCTTTATCGGCTCTCCGGCCATGAACCGCTTCAGCGGTATCTACGAACGCACGGCGCAAGGCGCACGCGTGCGAATCGGCGACCACGCACTCGCGGCGCCCGACGTGAAGGCGACATCGGGTCAGCGTGTGACCGTCGGTGTGCGTCCCGAACATCTGGAACCCGTCGTTGCGCAAGACACCGCCGTGGCTGGCCTGCCGTTCGCGATCGATGTCGTCGAACCGACCGGAGCCGCTACCGAACTGTTCGGCACCGTCGCGGGCGAGCGCTGCTGCGTGATGCGCAACGGCCGCTCGGCGCTGAAGCCCGGCACCATGGCGACGCTGCATGCAGCGCCCGGGCACGTCTATCTGTTCGACGACGAAACGGGACGGAGGCTGCGCTGACCAGCGGCCCGATGCTCATTGCTCACCCGTATTGCTCGCGACGATAAGCCACAACAACAACGGCGCTGCCTTCGATGCACGCCGCTCAATCCAAGGAGACGCACCATGTCGGGCTGCAACCGGATCAGGCAACGAACAAGCATGAAGGGGGCGATCGTCCGCGCGTTCGTGTCGGCGCTCGCGCTTGCCGGCGCAATCGCATCGGGTACCGCGCACGCCGACGGCGAATACAAGGGCTATACGCTGCGCGTGAAGCTGATCGGCGGCGTGCAGTATGAAGCGCTGTACACGCGCATTCCGTTGTGGGAAAAACAGACCGGCGCGAAGGTGGAAATCGTGTCGCGCAAAAGCCATTTCGAACTCGATCGCGAGCTGAAACAGGACATCGCCTCGAATCATATCGATTACTGCGTCTCGTCGAATCACACGAACTTCGCCGCACAGTATTCGATCTTCCGCGATCTGAAGGGGCTGTTCCCAGCCGACTATCTCGCTCAATTCGCGCCGAACCTGCTCAAACAGTCCGAAGTGAACGGCCATCTCGTGCAGATCCCGCGCTCGACCGATATCGAGGCGCTGTACTACGACAAGACCGCCTTTAACGATCCTGCCAATCAGGCGGCGTATCGAAAACAGTTCAACAAGCCGCTCGAACCGCCGAAAGACTTCGTCGAGTTCGCGCAACAGGCGAAGTTCTTCACGAAGTCGCCGAATTTCTACGGCACGCAATTCCCGGGCAAGGATGAAGCGCTGACCGGCACCTTCTATTCGCTGCTCGTCGCGAATGGCGGACAACTGCTCGATGCGAAGCTGCGCCCGACCTTCAACTCGCCGGCCGGCGTGAAGACACTCGACTGGTTCGTCGATCTGTACAAGACCGGCACCGTGCCGAAAGGCGCGCCGAATTATGTCTGGGACGACCTCGGCAACAATTTCGCCGCGGGCAAGATCGCGCTCGATATGGACTGGCCCGGTTTCGCGTCGTTCTATAACGACCCGAAAACCTCGAAGCTCGCGGGCAAGGTCGGCGTCGTACGCGCGCCGCTTGGTGCCGGCGGCAAGCGGCCGGGCTGGTCGGGCTCGCACAGCTTCTCGATCACTAAAACGTGCGACCGACCGGAAATCGCCGCGAGCTTTATCGAATTTCTGACGAGCCATGATTCGCAGATGGTCGAAGCCCGCCTCGGCACGATTCCGTCGCGCATCGACGCGCAGCGCGATGCGGTCAAGGAATTCCAGGCGAAGCACGACGAATTCATGGCCAATGCGATTGCGGTGTTCAGCAAGGCCGCACAGGACGATTCGTTCACGCCGCCGCGGATTGCGCAATGGAACGAGATTTCGAATGCACTGTGGCCCGAGTTGCAGAAAGCGATCATCGGCGACAAGAGTTCGAAGCAGGCGCTCGACGACGCAGCGAAGAAGGTCTCCGACATCATGCAGGATGCGGCCGATTGATGACGAATGCCGACCGTACCGTGAACGACGATCTGCGCAATGGCGGCCGCCGCGGCGCGGGCGAGCGGCTCGAACCTGACGGGGCCGACGCCTCGCATGCGGTTCGCGCCGCGCGCAAGGCGCCGATTGTGCCGCGCGTGCCGTCCGTCGTGCGTGAACGCATTGCCATGCCGGTCAAGCTGTTGCTACCCGCATTCGTTGCCGTCGCCATCGTCGTCGTGCTGCCGCTGCTGTTTTCGCTCTACACGAGCTTCACCGCATACCGGCTGACCGATCCCGGCACGCTCACGCACTGGATCGGCTGGCGCAACTACATGCGTGTGCTCGGCAATGCCGACTTCTGGGCCGCATTCGGCCGCACCGTGCTGTTCCTCACAGTCGCGTTGAACCTCGAGATGGTGCTCGGTCTCGGCATCGCCTTGCTGCTGAACCGCGTGACGGCCGGCCAGCGTGTGCTGCGCACCGTGATGATGTTCCCGATGATGTTTTCGCCAGTGCTCGTCGGCTTTCAGTTCAAATTCATGCTCAATGACAGCACCGGCGTGATCAATCATCTGCTGCAAACGCTATTCGGCATGCACGGCACGATTCCGTTTCTCGTCGACGAGAAATCGGCGCTGGCATCGCTGATTGCGGCCGAGGTGTGGAATTCGACGCCGGTGTTCGCCGTCATTCTGCTGGCCGGACTGATGGCCTTGCCAAAGGATCCGATCGAAGCGTCGAAGGTCGACGGATGCACGCCGTGGCAGACGTTCCGCTATGTCACGCTGCCGTACCTGATGCCGTTTATCTACATCGCGATGACGATCCGCTCGCTCGACGTGGGCCGCGCCTACGACATCGTGCGCATCATGACGAACGGCGGCCCCGGCGGGCGCACCGAATTGCTGTGGACGATGGTCGGGCGCATCGCGTACGACGATTCGCACATGGGCTACGCGAATGCGATTGCGTATATCTCGGTGCTCGTGTCGATCCTGTTCACGCTGTATTTCTTCCGCAAACTGAATGCCGCGCGCCGGCATATGGGACCCGCGTGACCATGACGACGAATGCTTCCGCTCCTGTTCGGGATTCGTACGATGCCGATCGCGGCATCGCATGGCGCCCTCTTCTGTCGCGTTGCGCATTGTGGTTCGGCGTGTTTGTCGTGATGGCCGCGATCTGCCTGCCGGGCATGTGGGTCGTACTGAACGCGTTTCGCTCGAACGTCGCGATTCTGTCGAACCAGTCGCCGTTCGCCGCCAGCAGCTACACGCTCGACAATTTCCGCGCGATGTTCGGCTTCGGGAAGATGGCGTCGCTGCCGATCGCGCAGTACTTCATCAACTCGCTGATCATTTCGAGCGTGAGCACCGTTGCCGCACTTGCGGTCGGCGTGCTCGGCGGCTATGGGTTTGCGCGCTTCGACTTCCGCCGCAAGAACGTGCTGTTCGTGCTGCTGATGCTCACGCGCGCGATTCCCGGCATTGCCTTGTCGTTGCCGATTTTCATGCTGTGGGCGTGGACGGGACTGCTCGATACGCGCATCGGCGTGATCGTCGTCTATCTCGCGATGAACGTGCCGTTCACCGTATGGCTGATCGACGGCTTTTTCCGCGAAGTGCCGATCGAACTGTCGCAAGCGGCGCTGATCGACGGCTGCACGCGCTGGCAGGCATTCTGGCGGGTCGAATTGCCGCTTGCCCGCTCGGGCATTGCATCGGCCGGCATCTTCGCGTTCCTCACGAGCTGGAACGAATTCGCGCTCGCCACGCAGCTTTGCCGCAGTCCCGACACGAAGACGCTGCCGGTCGGTCTGATGGATTACACCGCGCAGTTTTCGGTCGATTGGGCCGGCATGTGCGCGATGGCGGTCGTGATTATCGTGCCCGCGATCGTGCTGACATTCATCGTGCAGAAGCATCTGATCGCGGGGCTTACGCTTGGCGGCGTGAAAGGATAAATGCGCGTGAAGACGACTCGACCGCGGACGCGCCGCACGCCTCTCGACCTGGCGAACCCTGCAGGAGAACCCCGACATGACAAGAATCGACGCAGTTCAGATCCGGCAGGTCAACCTGCAGCCGAAGGTCAAACGGACCGATGCGATCCAGGCTTTCGTCGTGCAGGAGACCGTGCTCGTCACCGTGCGGTGCGACGACGGCAGCTGCGGCACGGGCTACACCTATACGATCGGAACCGGCGGCTCGTCGGTCGTCGCGCTATTGCGCGACCATCTCGCGCCGCAACTGATCGGCCGCGACCCGGCCACTTTCGAAGCGATCTGGCGCGACCTGCTGTTTCATACGCACGCGACCGCAGTCGGCGCGATCACGAGCCTCGCGCTCGCCGCCATCGACACCGCGCTATGGGACCGCAATACGCGCGTGGCCGGCGTGCCGTTGTGGGTCGCGGCGGGCGGCGCGAAGCCGGCAACGCGCACCTATTCGACTGAAGGCGGCTGGCTGCATCTGTCCGGGCGCGAACTGATCGACCAGACCCTGCAGGCGCAGGCCGACGGCTTTCGCGGCGCAAAGCTCAAGGTTGGCCGGCCGCACGTATCGGAAGACGTGCGGCGCCTCGAAGCCGTGCGCGACGCAGTCGGCGACGATTTCGAACTGATGGTCGACGCGAATCAGGGCTTTACGCTTTCCGAAGCAATACGCCGCGCGCATGCGTTCGAGCCGTTTCGTCTCGCATGGCTCGAAGAACCGTTGCCGGCGGAAAGCATCGATGCGCATCGGCGGCTCAACCTGGCCACGTCGGTGCCCGTCGCGATCGGCGAATCGCTGTATCACCCGGGCCAGTTCGGCGAATATATGAAAGCCGATGCGTGTTCGATCGTACAGGCGGACGTTGCGCGCATCGGCGGCATTACGCCGTGGCTGAAAGTCGCGCATGTGGCCGAAGCACTGAACCTCGATATCTGTCCGCATTTCCTGATGGAACTGCATGTCAGCCTGTGCGCGGCGGTGCCGAACGCGACGTGGGTCGAGTACATTCCGCAGCTCGATTCGCTCACGCATTCGCGCGTACGCATCGACGAAGGCTACGCGTACGCGCCGAACGAGCCCGGCATCGGCATCGATTGGGACTGGGATGCGATTCGCGCCGCGCAACATGTGGAACACGCAGTGAATGCAGCCGACGCGCTGGCGTAAGGCGTTCGTCGCGATTGCACGCCTCGGCGGTACTCGCGCGGCAGTCCGGGTACGATAGGCGCTCCTCGAACTCATGCAACGGAGCTTTGGATGCGCAAGATGGCCATGCTGATCGGCATCGCGCCGGAGAAAATCGCCGAATACAAGGCGCTGCACGCGGCGGTATGGCCTGCCGTTCTCGCGCGGATCCGGCAATCGAATATCCGCAATTACTCGATCTTTTTACGCGAGCCGGAGAATCTGCTGGTTGGATATTGGGAATATCACGGCGACGATTTCAATGCCGACATGGCGGCGATCGCGGCGGACCCTGAAACGCAGCGCTGGTGGGAACTCACCGCGCCTTGCCAGACACGGCTTGCGAGCGCGAAAGATCACGAACAGTGGTCGATGATGGAGCAGGTGTTCGATCTCGACGCCTGATCGTCAGCGCGGGCCGGCATGGGCCGGCACGGGCCGGACGGCGCAACGCCGTGCGCCGGTTCGCGCCGCGCCCGACCATCGCCAGAGATGGGGCGCCTAGCCGCGCGGCTCGCCGCGCGACGGCCGGTTGAAACGCTGCTCGACCACCGGCTGTCCCCAATGCATGCCTTCGGCTTCATGCGTGAGCACGAAGCCTTCAGATTCGTATAGATGGCGCGCGGCGTCGAGCCCTTTGAATGTCCATAGAAACGTCTCGTCGAAGCGCGCATCGACGTAATTGAGCGCCTTCGCGAGCAGACGGCGCCCAACGCCGGTGCCGCGCACTGCATCGTCGACGATAAACCAGCGCAGGTGCGCTTTGCCGGTCGCCTCGTCGCCGTCGATCGCGATCGACGCGAGCGTGCGGCCATCTTCCACGTAGCACCACAGCTCCTTGCCGCTTGCGGGCAACCGGTAGGCGAAGTCGGCCAGTTCCGATGCGACGCGCCGCTCGAAAAACGCGCCGAAGCCCGACTCGCGCGCGTAGTAACGCCCATGCAGGGCTGCTATGTCGCCGATGCAGCCGGGCCGGTAGCCCGCCTCGATCTGCCCGGTCGGCACGAGTACCGGCGCGCTGCGCGCCGTGTTGCCCGCGTCGTTATCGAGCGCGAGCGCGTCCGCATAGAGCGCGAGCGATCGCACGAGCGCCTGCTGGTCCTCCGGCACCAGCTTGCGCAATGCGTTCGACACCTGGTCGGTCGCGAAGCGGTCGATCTTTCTGCGCAGTTTTTGCCCGGCTTCGGTCAGATAAAGCAGCGACGAACGCGCGTCGTCGCTCGAGGCCTCGCGGTAGACAAGGCCCGCTTCCTCGAGCTTCGCCAGTTGCCGGCTCGTATTCGATTTGTCGAGCCGCAGCAGATTCGCGAGGTCGCGCGCCGGCATGCCCGGCGCGCCGCCGATCTCGAGAATCGCGTGGCAGGCGGACGGCGCGAGCTCGCTGTTGGCGAGCGTCGAGCGCATGAAGCCGAGTTCGCGCACGAGTTTGCGCGAGAATTCGCGCAGTTCGAGGATCGTGCGGTCGCGCGGTTTTTCGTGTTGTGCGACGTAATCCATCGTGAGTCTCCTGTTTATTGCTGAGATCCAGCCGCTTCTTTTTGGTTGCGATGTGCAACCAATATAATTGCGGATCGCAACTTGTTCAAGCGGTTTTTTCAGGAGACTTTTTAACTGGGCGGGGCCGAGTCGCGACCGCGAAGCACAAAAGCAAGCGCGCGGTATTCAACCGTTCGAGACCGGCTGGATACCGCGCGTTTTGAAATCGCTCGCCGCCCGCGTACGGGCCATTCTCTTTGCGTCAGTCAGGCATGCCCTGCCCACGCGTTTCCGGCAAAAACCACGGCAGCACGATACCGATCACATAAACGGAACCGAGCGCCATCGCCGCTTGCGGCACGCCGCCGAACGACTTGATCATGCTGCCCGCGATGATCGGAAAGACCCATGCGATCAGCCGCGCCGCGTTGAAGACGAAGCTGATCGCGGTGGAGCGCACGGTGCTCGTGAACAGTTCGCACGGATAGATCGCCATCCACACGTACGCACAACCAAGCGTGAAGAAGCCGTTGACCGGTGCGACGACCATCATTGCTTCGACACTACCCGTGAATCTGTAGGTAATCACCGTCGTCACGAGCGAGCCGACGAAGCTCAACGACAGAAACGCCTTGCGGCCGATTGCATCGATGATGAAGCCTGCGACCATATACGCGACGATCGCGCCGATCGTGTACGAGATCGAAACCTTCGAGCCCCACGACAGCGGATCGGCAACATGCTCGGCTTTGGCAATGGCCACCGTATGCGTCGGCAGCCAGCTCGAGATCGCCCACCAGCCAACCGTCGTAACGATCGACAGCACGAGCAAAATAACGGTGCGGCGCGCGGCCTCGCGCTCGTTGAACAGTTGCGTGAGCGTGAAAGGCCGCTTGTCGCTGTGCATGACCGCATTCGCGCCGCGTTGCGCAGACGCCGTTGCCGACGTCGCGTTCCAGCGCTTCTCGCGCACCGCGCGCTGCCATTTCTCCGATTCGTTCACGCCGCGCCGGATGTACAGCACGAATAGCGCGGGCACCGCGCCGAGCACGAACATCAGCCGCCAGGTTTCGGCGCCGAGCGGATGCAGCGTCGACATCGCGTACCAGACGACCGCCGCCGTCAGCGTGCCCCAGCCGAAGCCCGATTGCAGAAAGCCCGCGCCTTTCGCCCGCGCTTGCTCGGGCCACGTCTCGGAAAGCAGCGCAATGCCCGTGCTCCACTCGCTGCCCATCGCGAGGCCCGTCACGAAGCGCAACGCGCACAAGGTCCAGACCGTGTCGGAGAACGCGGTGAAACCGGAGAAAAGCGCGTATAACAGGACCGACCACAGCATCATGCGCTTGCGGCCGACGTAGTCGGCGAGAATGCCGCCGACAAGGCCGCCGATGCCCCAGCCGAGCAGCGTGATGCCGATCACGAGCCCGGCATAGATAGTCGACGATGCAGCCTGCGCCGGCGTCAACACCGAGTGCAGCATCGGCGCGAGCACGACGACGAGCACGAGCGCCTCATAGCCGTCGAAGATCCAGCCGAGAAAACTCGCGCGCAGCACACGCCAGTGCATCGCCGTCAAACCGTCGTACCAGCGGCCGCGTGAGCCGACCGCAATGTGCCCTTGTTCCATCTGCTTTGTCTCCAATGTACTTGCCTGCGTGTTGCCGCCGTTCTGCGCCGGCTTATCGCGTTTCTCTTTTATCGCTGTCCGAACGACGCGCCGCTGAACACCTTGTTCACGCCACGCGGTTCGCTGCGCCAGTATTGCGGCGGCGCCGTCACGCTTGCGCCAAGTTCTGCCGCCGCATGCCATGGCCAGCGCGGATCCCACAGTACCGCGCGAGCCAGCGCGATAAGATCGGCCTCGCCGCTGCGAATCACCTTGTCCGCTTCGGCGGCCTGCGTAACGAGGCCGACGCCCACCGTCGTCATACCGGTGGCCTCGCGCACCGCTTTCGCAAACGGAATCTGATAATGAGGCCCAAGCGGGATTTTCTGCAACGGCGACAAGCCGCCCGTCGACACGTCGATCCAGTCGCAGCCGAGTTGCTTCAGGCGTTGCGCGAGTTCGATCGTCCCTTCGAGATCCCAGCCGCCGTCCACCCAGTCGGTCGCCGAGACGCGCACGCCGAGCGGCTTGTCCGCGGGCCACGCGGCGCGCACCGCCTCGAATACCTCGAGCGGAAAGCGCATGCGGTTTTCGAGCGAGCCGCCGTATTCGTCGCTGCGCCGATTCGACAGCGGCGACAGAAACTGGTGCAGCAGGTAGCCATGCGCGAAGTGCAATTCGATCGCGGCAAGTCCGACGCGCGCGGCGCGCCGCGCACTTGCTGCAAACGCGTCGCGAATACGCTGCAAGCCGTCGCGATCGAGTGCGGCGGGCGTCGCTTCGCCGTCGCGTTGCGCGACCGGCGACGGCGCGACGGTCTGCCAGCCGCCGTTTTCGGCGGCAATCAGCGTGCCGCCGCGCCACGGCGGTTCGCTCGATGCCTTGCGCCCCGCGTGGTTCAACTGGACGCCGATCGGCATGCCGCTGAATTCGCGCACGTCGTCGAGCACGCGCGCGAGCGCGCGCTCGTTGTCGTCCGAATAGAGGCCGAGGCAGTGCGGCGTAATGCGGCCCGCCGCTTCGACCGCGGTCGCTTCGAGCAGCATCATCGCTGCGCCGCTCTGCGACAGATTGCCGACATGGATGCGATGCCATGCGCTCGCTGAACCGTCGATCGCGCTGTACTGGCACATCGGGCTGATCACGATACGGTTCGCCAGTTCGAGCGAACCGAGCTTCAAAGGAGAGAAAAGGGTTGCGTCCATCGATGCGATTGAGTTCAACCGATTGAATGAAATGAAAACCGCGGGCGAGCCGATTGCACGAGGCCGTTGCCGTCATGCTGCGGTGCCGGCTGTCTGTATGGGCTTCGCGACATGCGATGGCTCGCTGCCGCAAACGCCGCCTGCGATCGTCCGCACGCGACGCTGCACGGGTTATAGAATGCGGTTTGGCGCACGATTTGAGAATTTCTGATTATTCAGTGCAGCCATCGTCAATCGAGATGGATGCCGATGGCCGATAGCCTGCCGCCAGAACCGCCGAGAAACCAGGGGAAACCCGTACACAAAGGGTGTTAGAGCATGCGCATCCCGGAGGAGCGTCCGCTGCGCTTCGATATCGAGTCGCTGCGGATTTTTGTCGCCGTCGTCGAAGAAGGCAGCATCGCGGCAGCATCGGGACGCATGCATCTGGTCGCGTCGGCGGTCAGCAAGCGCGTGTCGGATCTCGAAGCCGAGGCCGGCACGCCGCTGCTCTATCGGCATAGCCGCGGCGTGCTCGCCACGCCGGCCGGGGACGCACTCTATCATCATGCGAAGCGGCTCGTCGAGCATCTGCAGCAGATCTCCGACGAGTTGTCCGAATACTCGCAAGGCTTGCGCGGCCATGCGCGGATCTACGTGAATTTCACTGCGATGGTGCTGTACCTGCCCGCGGCGCTGAACTCGTTCTTGCATGTGAATCCGCAAGTGCGCGTCGATATGGTCGAGAAGACCAGCGACGAAGTCGTGCAGGCGATCTCGAGCGGCGTCGCCGACCTCGGCATCTGCGCCGCGTCGCGCGATGCGCTCGGCGACCTGCAGGTGCGGCCGTATCGCGTCGACAAACTGGTTCTGATCGTGCCGAAGGCGCACCGTTTCGCCGACCGCGCGCGCGTCGCCTTCGACGAAACGCTCGACGACGATTTCGTTTGCATGCCGTACGGCACGTCGATTCCGAAGCTGTGCCGCGCGGCCGCCGAACGCGCAGACCGGCGCATGCGCGTGCGCATCGAGGTGACAAGCTTCGAGGGCGTGCGCAACATGGTCGGCGCAGGCCTCGGCATCGGGGTGCTGCCCGAACAAGGCGTGATGCCTTATCTCGAGTCGGCGGGCATACGCGCAGTCGAACTCGAAGAACCGTGGGCGTTCCGGCCGCTCGTGATCGTCGCGCGCAACTTCGACACGCTGCCGATGCCGGCCCGCATTCTTGTCGATCATCTGCAGAAGGAGGCGGCCGCCGCCGTGCCGGCTGTTGTGCCGGATGTTGTGCCGACCGCGGAATCAACCACCGGGCCGCGCGCGGCGTGACGATCCGAAAGAGAAACTAGACGCGGCTTCAAACGCGACATTCAAAGCGCGGTTCTGCACCCGCCTCACATCGCTTGCAAGCTCCTTCCGTTCACACGAGACGTGCAAGAAACGATTGCACCGCGCCATTGAAAAGCGCTGGCCGTTGCAGCGGCGCGAAATGACTGACGCCTTCCAGTCCCAGCCACTGCGCACCGGGAATGCTGCGGGCAAGATATTCCGCGTGTTCGCGCGTGATGAATTCGTCATGCTCGCTATGCGCGATCGTCACCGGCACGCGAATTCGCGCGAGTTCATGCACGCTCCAGTTCGGCTGCGTCTTCTGCATCGTGCTGACTGCTTCGACGAAAGCGTCGAACTGCTGCGGCGTGGCCGAAAGCTGCGCATAGTCCTTCACATGCCTCGCAAAGCAGTGGTCGATCACCGGCGTGGCGACAAACGGTTTCGCACCACCGGGGTCCATATTGCAGCCGAAGAAGAACACGCCCGCCACACGCTCGGGCGCTTGAGCCGCGAGTATCAGCGAGGTGCATGCGCCGTCGCTCCACCCGATCAACGCAGCGCGTTCGATACGCAGTGCATCGAGCACCGCGCGGACGTCCGATGCCATCAATTCATAGCTGTATGGCCGCGCGTCGCGCGTGCTGCGTCCGTGTCCGCGGCTGTCGATCGTGACGACGTAGTGCCCTGCCGCCACTAACGCCGGGATCTGGTAACCCCAATTTCCGCTGTGACCGAGGCCGCCATGCAGCAGCACGACCGGCACTCGATCGCCGCGCGGCCCGCAAGCGGCATACCAGATCCTTGCTCCGTCATGGTCGATGTGGCCTTCACGCCGGCTCGCCGGTAACGGCGGTGCGCCCGCGGCAGCGAACTGCGCCAGGTCGTCGTCGAATGAATCCATGCTGACCGTCTCCGTGTGCTTTATCGCAATGCTTTGTCTTCGTGTCTCGCCGGGTCCGCTGCGATTTCTTTCTCTCTTGCCCAGGAATTCGCGCGCATGTCCGGTGTTATGCCACATGCCATGCACGTTTACCGCCGTTCACGAATGACGAACGACACCCGCATGGCACGCAATCGGAATGCGTTTCCAACCGGAGAAAATCAGTTATGCGACGACTCTACACGATGATCAAAACCGCCACCGCGCTCGGGGCGTTGCTTGGCGCCGCGAGCGTGTACGCGCAGACGATGGAGGCTGCGCCTGCAAGCCCGGGCGCCACCGTCGATGCGAGCACTGCGAACACCGCGAGCACGACTGCCGCCGCTTCCGCGCGGATTGCGCTGCGCGGCCTACCCACGGGGCGACCGGTCAGCAAAGAGACGCTCACACCCGACGCGTTCGCGGCGCTGCTTCAGGCGAAATCTCCGGCGCTGCTGCAAATCGCGGGCACGCCGAAATGCACCGTCAACATCTATTCGCTCGGCTATCACACAATAGGCGGAGCCGGCGAACCGACCACCGCCGCTACCGCGGTGATGGAGCCTTCCGGTTCGGCCGCCGGCTGCTCGGGCACGCACCCTGTCGTGCTCTATGGGCACGGCACGTCGACGGACAAGCGCTATGACTCGACCAATCTCAACGGCGATATCGACGGCGAAGACGACGCCCTGCTCGTCGCCGCCGTCTACGCTGCGCAAGGCTTTACTGTCGTCATGCCGAACTACGCTGGCTATGCAGGTTCGACGTTGCCCTATGCGCCGTTTCTGAATGCCGACCAGCAGTCTGCCGATATGATCGACGCGTTGCGCGCCGCACGCATCGGATTTCCTTCGGTGCTGCTCGACAGCATTTTCGACAAACTGTTCGTAACCGGTTACTCGCAAGGCGCCCACGTTGCACTGGCAACGTTGCGTGCGATGCAGCAATTGCCGATCGAGTTCCGCCCCGCGGCATTCGCGGCGGGGAGCGGGCCGTACGCACTCTCGCATCTCGTCGACGAGGAAATCGACGGCGCCCCGAGCGCCTCCGCGCCGTTGCTGTTCGATCTGATTGTCGCCAGCTGGCAGCACGCGTACCACAACGTCTATCGCGTGCCGACCGACACGTTTGCCCCGCAATACGCGGCGCGCGCGCCCACCCTTCTCCCCGGCACGGCGCCCGAAACAACGCTGTTTGCGCAAAACGCGATACCGGCAACTGCGCTGTTCCAGACCGGCTCGCTGCCGCCGCCGGATCTATCGAATCCAAACACAGCCCTCGTCGTGCAGTCGGGCTTCGCCCCGGCCGATTTCTTTCTGAACACGAGCTTTCGCGAGCAACTCGTAGCCGACGTCGCCGCCAACCCGTGCAGCGACGCGACAGGCCAACGAATTGCAAACTGCGCGCCGGCGACCGGTTTTCGGCAGGACGCATTGCACAACGACCTGCTCGACTTCAAGCCTGCCGTTTCGGTGCAACTGTGCGGCGCGCATTCGGATAGCGTCGTGTACTTCTCGAACACGCAGATCGCCACGAAGTTTTTTCAGCAGGAAGGTGTGGACGCATCGAAGCTGACCATGATCGACGTCGACCCGGGCAACGCGGCGCCATCCGGGCCGTTCGCGGCACTGCAGGCGGGATTTGCCGCCGCGCGCGCACAGGAAGCCACGCAGCTCGGCAATACGCCCGCTGCGCAACTGCAGCTGTCGGCCGATATCCATACGCTCGCCGCGCCCTTCTGCGTGGTCGCCGCGCGCAGCTTTTTCCAGAGCTTCAAATAAGGAGCGCGGTCGAGATCTGCGCGGCATCCCGGTCGCAGGCGGCGAAGTGTGGGGGCAACTTCGCCGTCCGAGCGTTTCAGGCGCGCGTCATTTCGGCTGCGCGACATAACGCAGATACGGCTTCAGCGTCTTGAAACCTTGCGGATACTTCTTGTGCGCATCGTCGTCCGATACCGAGGTCGGGATGATCACGTCGTCGCCCGGCTTCCAGTTCACTGGCGTAGCGACGGCATGCTTCGCGTTCAGTTGCAGCGAGTCGAGCAGACGCATCACTTCGTCGAAGTTGCGGCCGGCGCTCATCGGATAGACGAGCATCGCCTTCACTTTCCTGTCCGGACCGATCAGGAATACCGAACGTACGGTCGCGTTGTCGACGGCGGTGCGCGTGCCGCCGCTCGCGTTCGGGTGAATCATGTCGTATAGCTTCGCGACTGCCAGGTCTGCGTCGCCGATCAACGGGTAGTTGACTGCATGGCCCTGGGTCTCCTCGATATCCTTGAGCCATTTCCGGTGGTCCGCCACCGGATCGATGCTAAGCCCGATGATTTTTGTATTGCGTTTGTCGAACTCGGCTTTGAGGCCGGCCATATAGCCGAGTTCGGTCGTGCAGACGGGTGTGAAATCTTTTGGATGCGAAAACAGGATGGCCCACTTGTCGCCGATCCAGTCGTGAAAACGGATCGTCCCCTCGGTCGTTTCGGCAGTGAAATCGGGCGCCTCTTCTCCTAAACGAATGGACATTTTTCAGCCTCCTTGGGTTGAGCGCGTCGGTTCCGGTAATCCCGCCGTAGACGCGAACGCAGATAACGGCTGCTTGAATTGTAGTCAGGTTGTCGGCTAAGAGATTACGTTTGACGCCTTGTTTTTGGGGATTTGCGTGCGGCTCATGCTTGAAGCAGAGGCGCATCGCCGATACTTCGGACGAAAGCCGAACTCGACCGATGACCGTGCGGGTTTCGTACGTTCGGTTACTGCGCCCCGTGCGTGACAGCGCTTCACGGCGCGCGGGTCGCGCTGCGGACCTTCGCCACGGCCTTTGCGCTAACCGCCGGCGCAGCGTTGTTCCAGTTGCCGCGCACGAAAGTCAGCACGTCCGCGATCTGCTCGTCGGTCAGCATCGCGTGGTACTTCGGCATCGGATATGGCGCCGGCACGCCGCCGATGACAAGTGCGCCCGTGCCGTTCAACGTGACGTTGATCAGCGATACGGGATCGGGCTCGAGCACGTTCGGATTGCCCGCAAGCGGCGCGAGCCATGGCGCCGCGCCCAGTCCGCCCGCGCCGTGGCAATGCATGCAGTAAGTCGCATACGTATGCGCGCCCCGGTTGTCAGGCATCGCGGCCAGCACCACGCGCTCGCCGTCCGGATGCGGCGCATACGGCGGCCCATCGTCGCTGCGGCCGCCCGGCAGCGATTTGATATAGCGAGCGATCGCGCGCGTGTCTGCATCGGTCAGCGCCTGCGTGCTGTAGTTGATCACGTCGGTCATCGAACCGAATGCCGTCGCGTGTGCATTCGCGCCCGTGCGCAGGAACGTATTGAGGTCGTCCTCGCTCCAGCGTCCGAGGCCCGTGTTGTGATTGCCGGTCAGGTTCGACGCAAACCAGTTCTCGAGCGGCGCGCCCGTCAGGAACGCGCGCCCGCTCTCGTCGAGCGCTTTTTCCTGAAAGCCGATGCCGCGCGGCGTGTGGCAGGCGCCGCAATGGCCGAGCCCTTGCACGAGGTACGCGCCGCGATTCCATTGCGCGTCCTTGCCGGTTTTCGTCTGGTAACGCGCGTTGTCGAGAAAGACGATGTTCCAGAGCTTGAGCGGCCAGCGCATGTTGAGCGGCCACGGAATGTCGCTCGCGCGGTTCGCCTGTTTGACCGGCGGCACGCCGTGCATGAAGTACGCGTAGAGCGCGTTCATGTCGGCATCGCTGACTTTCGCGTACGACGGGTACGGCATCGCCGGATACAGCGCATGACCGTCCGGCGCGACGCCTTCACGCACGGCTCGTGCGAAATCGGCTTCGCTGTAGCGGCCGATGCCGGTCTCGCGGTCCGGCGTGATGTTCGTCGAGAAGATGCGGCCCATCGGCGTCGTCATCGGCAGGCCGCCGGCAAACGGCTTGCCGCGCGGCGTCGAGTGGCAGGCGAGGCAGTCGCCGGCCCTGGCGAGATATTCGCCGCGCGCGACCAGCGCGGCATCGGCCTTCGCGCCTTGTGCGTGACAGGTGGCCGGGAGGCCGCCGCACAGCGCGACAAGCGCCGCGGCGGCCATTTGCATCAGGCGCGGATACGAGAAGCGCGGATACGAGTTCACGTTGACTCTCCTCACGCCGTCTGGCCCGGGCGCAATTGATCGCCGACCGGCAGCCGACGCACGCGCGTGCCGGTCGCCGCGAAAATGGCGTTGGTCACGGCCGGAATCACCGCCGACGTGCCCGGTTCGCCGATGCCGCCCGGCGCTTCCTCGCTTTTCACGATGATCGTCTCGATGCGCGGTGCCTCGTTGATCCGCATCACGCGATAGTCGGTGAAGTTCGTCTGTTCGACGCGGCCGTCCTTCAGCGTGATTTCGCCCCACAGCGTGGCGGTGATGCCGAAGATCGCGCCGCCCTCGATCTGTGCTTCGATCGTGTTCGGATTCACGACGTGCCCGCAATCGACCGCACAGACGACGCGCTCGACCCGCACCTCGCCGTCTTTCACGTCGACCTCGGCAACCACGCACAGGAAGCTGCCGAACGCGTTCATCACCGATACGCCGCGCCCTTTGCCTTTCGGCATCCCGGTGCCCCAGCCGGCCGCGCGCGCCGCGACGTCGAGCACATTGCGCGCGCGCGGCGTCTTGCCGAGCAGCGCGCGCCGGTATTCGACCGGGTCCGTCTTCGACTCGTGCGCGAGTTCATCGACGAAGCTCTCGACGACGAAGGTGCCGCGCGTCGGACCCACGCCGCGCCAGAATGCAGTTGGAATGCCGCGCGGCTCCTCGCGCACGTAGTCGATGCGCTGCGCGTGAACGTCGTACGGCAGCGTTGCGGCGACTTCGATCACGTCCGGATCGATGCCGTTCTTGAACCACTCCGGATACCAGCGCGCGACGATCGACGAGCCCGCGATGCGGTGCGTCCACGCGACGGGCTTGCCGTTCGAATCGAGTCCGGCGGCGATGCTATCGAAGTAGCACGGCCGGAACATGTCGTGCTGGATGTCTTCCTCGCGGCTCCACATCACCTTCACCGGCGCATCGACCTGCTTGCCGATCGCGACCGCCTGCCGGGCGACGTCCGATTCGAGCCGGCGCCCGAAGCCGCCGCCGATCAGGAAGTTGTGCACGACGATCCTGTCCGGCGGCAAACCCGTGACCTTGACCGCTTCGTCGACGACCCGCGTCGGCACCTGCGTGCCGATCCATACTTCGCACCGGTCGCCCGTCACATGGACCGTGCAGTTCATCGGCTCCATCGTTGCGTGCGCAAGGAACGGCTGCTGATAAACCGCGTCCATGTTTTTTGCCGCGCCCTTGAAGGCCGCATCGACGTCGCCATCCTTGCGTGCGATCGCGCCGGGACGTTGCGAGGCGCGCCGCAGATCGTCGAACAGCATCGCAGTGGTCAGATTCGCGTTGGCGCCTTCGTGCCAGTCGATCACGAGCGCGCTTGCGCCGCGCTTCGCGGCCCACGTGTGGTCGGCGACCACCGCCACCGCGTTGTCCAGCTTCACGATCTGCCGCACGCCTGGCTGCGCAAGCGCGACGCGATCGTCGACTTTCGCGAGCTTGCCGCCGATCACCGGGCAATTGACGACCATCGCAACGAGCATCCCGGGCTCGCGCACGTCGATGCCGAAGCGCGCGACGCCGTTCACTTTTTCCGGCGAATCGAGGCGCTTATGCGGTGTGCCGATCAGCGTGAATGTCTGCGGCTTTTTCAGCGTGACGGTCTTGAGCAGATCGGCGTTGACGGGCAAGCCGGCCGCGCGCGACGCGCATTCGCCGTAGCCAAGCGTGCGGCCGCTCGCCGTATCCGTGATAACTGCGTCGCGCGCGACGCAGGCCGCGGCATCCACCTGCCACTGTTGTGCCGCCGCATTGACGAGCAGCATGCGCGCCGCGGCGCCGGCCCGCCGCATCGGCTCCCATGTCGCGCGAATCGATAGCGAGCCGCCCGTGGCCTGCTGACCGAGCAGCGGATCGGCATAAAGTCTCGCGTCCGGCGGCGCATGCTCGACCTTCACGCGATCGAGCGGTACGGCGAGTTCTTCGGCGATCAGCATTGGAATCGCCGTATAGACACCCTGCCCCATCTCGACCTTGGAAATGACAAGCGCGATGCTGCCGTCCGGATCGATGCGAATAAATGCGTCGGGGGCGAATACACCCGCTGGCGGCTGCAGCGAACCGTCGCCGGCAATCACACTCGCGGAGGCAGGGGCGCCGTCGCTGCGCGCATCGAAGCTCACGCCGAGCAGCAAACCGCCGCCCGCCGCGACGCCGACACTGAGCCCGGCACGCAAAAAATCACGCCGGCTGAAAGCGCGCTCCACGCTGTGCGGTGGAATGCGCATATCACGCTCCCTTTGCGGCCTGTTTGATTGCAGCGCGAATTCGCACGTAGGTGCCGCAGCGGCAGATGTTGCCGGCCATCGCCATATCGATGTCGGCATCGCTCGGCTGCGGATGCGCGGCGAGCAGCGCGGCGGCCGACATGATCTGACCGGACTGGCAGTAGCCGCACTGCACGACATCGAGATCGAGCCATGCCTGCTGGATCTTGCGGCCTGCCGGCGTGCTGCCGATCGCCTCGATCGTCGTGACCTTGCGTGTGCCGACGGCTGCGATCGGCATCACGCACGAGCGCACTGGCTGGCCATCGAGATGGACCGTGCACGCGCCGCACTGTGCAATGCCGCAGCCAAACTTCGTGCCGGTCAGGCCGACGAGATCGCGCAGTACCCACAAAAGCGGCATTTCCGGCGTCGCGTCGACCTGCTGGTCTTGTCCGTTGACGTTGACGGTGAACATCGTAGCTCCCGCATTCCGTGAAGCGAGTTGCGTTGTGTTCGGATGGCGCTCGCGCGGGACGTAGCTACTGCGGGACGCGGCGCCGGCATCGACAATCAGGATCTTCTATCAACGCGGGCGCGGCGGTTTGCCGATTCGAACGGATCATTTCGCGATCCGTCATGGGGATGGAGGCCGCCGGTTCAGCACGTGTCGTTAGGACATCATAGGCGTGCGAAACGATATCGGCTAAAAGAAAATGCGGGCGCGCGCCGAGCGCATGCACGCGCTCAGCGCGCCGTCATTTGGCGTTCTGCCGCTTGTGAACCGGCTCTTCGCTATAGAACTCGTGCTGTTCGGTCTCACTGAGGGCGTTCAGAATGCTCGTCGTCTTTTCGTTGATGAGATTCTCGACCGTATTCGTGATCGTGTTGCCATAGTGGCTGGCAAGCCGTTCGAGGTTGCGCTTCGTCGATATCCGGACAAAAACGGACAAGCGTTCGCTCCCTCCCCCGGGCCCTAGATGCCGCTGCCGGTACCTTCGCTGCTTTTCGGAGTTCGATAATCCCATTGCGTCATTTCCATTCCGTCTTGGGCCCGGTGCTTCCGGACACCTGGTTGCCGCTTCAATGGATATCGGCCACAACCAATCAGCATTTAGGGTGGGGTAAAAGTTATGCGGTAACCGCTGTGGCCCAAAGCCGGCCGGGTGTTCCGGCAGAGCCGCCAGCAGAGCGGCTCCGCCTTGATCGGCGGGGCTGCGAGCGAGCGCGGCGCGCGCTGCCCGGATTCGCATAAACGTTTGCGAGTTCGTCTTCCCGGGCCAGGGCTATCGCGTCGTCACTCGTCATCTTTATGTGATCCCGGCTCATATTCGAGCCGATTTCTTTCATTATTCATACGGATGCGGTTCGATCAATGCGACTGGAACGCATGCATGAAACGCGGCGGAGAATCGTCCTTGCGATGCCTCATCTCGTCGTCGAAGAACGTCGAGAAGCGCGAAGCGGAGATCGCTTTGCCCAGATAGAAGCCCTGTGCGAGATCGATATGCGCGCGCCCGACCGCATGGAACTGGCTCACGCCTTCGACGCCGTCGACCACCACGGCCATGCTCAAACGCCGTCCCGCACTCGCCATCTCCTGCAACTGATGCGCGCGTGCGCCCTCTTCGAGGCCCATCACCTCGCGATCGACCTTCACGAAATCGCAGCCGGCTCGCGCGGCCGAGTCGAGCGCCGGCGATGCCGACCGCACATGCGACACGCCGACCCGAATCCTGTCGGTACGCAATTGCGCGACCGCGGATACCACATCCGATATGTCATCGATCGGCATCTGCAGAATGACATGGCTTTTTGCCGTCAGTCGATTCGCCATCCTGACGAGTTTCGCAATCGAGTCGGCCGAATCGAGCATCGACGCCGGCACATCGACGATCAGATAAAGCGAATCGCCGTGGTCTAACGTTTCGAGTTCGGTCGCGGCGGTCTCGAACACATGGTCGAGAATGCGCTCCGCGATCGGCGTGCGATCGAGCTGCTCCATATACCATTCGGCGCCGCGAATGCCATGCACCGAATTGCGCCAGCGCAGCATCACTTCGAGGCCCACACACTTCTGCGTGCGCGTGTAGAAGACCGGTTGATACTCGAGATGAAATTCGTTGCGCCGCAGTCCGCGCCGCGCGGCGCGCGCAAGTGACGCGCGCGGACTGAACCAGCGTGCGCGTGCGAGCATCGCGCCTGCGATAAGCGCGGCGATCAATGCGGCGCCAAGCACGATCGCGATGCCGATGCGGATCACGAGCGGCCAGTCGGTCGTGGGACCCGGCGAATCCGAGGCGCCGTCGCGAGGCGCGTCGGTGCTCGAATGCGCGTTTTCGATCGGGGCCGGTGCAGGCGCCGCAGCGTGTGCCGTCGAGGGCTTACCGAACGACGCGCCGATACCGCCGCTGACGGCGGTAGTCAGATTCTGCTGCGCGTTCGCATGGGGCGTGGGCGTACCTGTCGCGGTTTGTTGCGCGGCCGGATCGAACGGCGCCGAGGTCTGTGCCTCGCCGCCGTCACCGCTCGCCGCGATCTGCGTGAAACGGCAGTTGACCGGTGCGTCAGCGCCGAGCGTCTCGTTCATGCCCATGCCGCCGAGTGGCGCCGGCAAGCGAAGCACGGCGGGTCCTGCGCAATCGGTACCTGAAAACGCGCCGCCGGCGGAATCGTTTGCGTTTGCGGCCGCCAATTGCGCCGATTGCGCCGACGCGGCGAGCGCCGCTGCATAGGCCGCTTGCGCGAACATGCAGACAGCGAATACGCAGTACACCCCGATGTTTCTCGATCGCATAGTCGTGTGGTTAATGTTGCCGCACTTTCATTTCATTCCTCGCGGAATGGCCCGCTTGCCCGGCTTCTAAAGGCCGTGCTTAACGGGCTAACGCGTTTGCGTCCGAATATGAGCGGCACCGGCCGCGACGCAAACGTGTGCGCTTACGGCAAGGAACAGACGTCGTGACTACGCAAACGAGGACCTCAAAAGCCTCGGATTATAAGGACGCTATTCATGCTGCATTTCAATTCGGTTACGCGGTAACCGGTGAACTGATCGGCGAACTGCGATTGAGAGGGAGCAGAAAAAGGCAAACGACTTTATCGAAACGCTGCAGCTGGAAGAATCGCCGCCGGCGACAGGCAATCGTGCAATTGCGAGCTGCGTGTTCGTTTATTTTGTAGGGCGCAAGTCTACACCGCGCAGACGCTGCTGTGTAGACGGCCCGGTTACGCGCAAACCGCACGGCTAGAGCGCGGCCTGCAAGCGTGCGATTTGCGCTGAGCGGTTGCGCCCATTCCGCGTCGACCGACCGAAATCAGGTCTCGCTCCACATGCGCAACAGGTTGTGATAGCAACCAACGAGCGTGCGCCGCGCGGCTTCGTCGCCGTTCGACGCATTGAGGCGCTGGATCGCGTTGTCCATGTCGAATAGCAGTGCACGCTGCGTATCGTCGCGCACGAGGCTTTGTGCCCAGAAGAAGCTCGATACGCGCGCGCCGCGCGTAACGGGACGCACCTGATGCAGGCTCGTGCCCGGATAGACGATTGCATGGCCGGCCGGCAGCTTCACTTCCTGCAAGCCGAACGTGTCTTCGATCAGCAGTTCGCCGCCATCGTATTCGTCGGGCGGCGTGAGGAAAAGCGTGATCGATACATCGGTGCGTACGCGCCGGCCGCTGCCCGGCACGAGCCGGATCGCGCCGTCGACGTGGCTGCCGAAATGCATGCCGCCTTCGTAACGGTTGAATAGCGGCGGATACACCTTGTTGGGCAACACCGCGCTGATGAAAAGCTGGTTGCGCTCGAGCGACGCGACGATGCGATCGCCCATTTCGAGCGCGATTTGCGAGCCCTCCGCAATCTGCTGATTGTGCTTGACGGGCGCACCCTGATAGCCGGCCGTCGCACGGCCGTGCACCCATGAGTCGGTTGCCGCTTCGAGCTGCGCGCGCATGGCGGCCGCCTCGGCAGGACTCAGAACGTCGGGAATGGAGACAATCATCGTTTGACGCTTCCTGCATGGCCGCGCGCATGCCTGCTTGCAAGGCACGCATGCGCGCGGCGTTCGTGAGGGTTCGAAGACCCGCCCGCGGCGATCAATAGAAGCGATAGTTTAGCGTCGCGAGGAACGTGCGGCCTAGCGCCGGCACCGCGCGCCCACCATCGGACTGGATGATCGCATCGTAGTAGTGCTTGTTGGTCAGGTTGATCAGGTTCAGCTGGATGTCATAGTGCTTCTGGTGGAACGCAGCCATCGCGTCCCAGCGCGTGTAGCCAGGCACTTCGACGCGGTTGTTGTTCGCCGCATAGCGCGGACCCGTGTAAATCGGGCCGCCGCCGATTTCCCATTGCGGCGTGAACGCGTACGTCGTCCACAGCGTCAGCATGTTGCGCGGCGTGTTCGCCGGCGTATTGCCCTGCGTGCCATCGCGCGCTTCGAGAATATCGCCGTCCATATACGTGTAGCCGCCGAACACCTGCCATTTGTTCGTGATGCGGCCCGCCACGCCCGCCTGATAGCCGCGCACGCGGATATTGCCGTCGAGCGTGTAGGTGCCGTCCACATTCTGCGTGCGCGCGTTGGTCTGCTCAATGTTGAACAGCGACTGCGTGACCGACAGGCCGCCGCCGAGCAGATCCCACTTCGCGCCGACTTCGTACGACTTGTTGTGCACGGGCGGCAGATTCTGCTGGCCGTTCGTCAGCGTCAATGCTTCGAGCGACGGGTCGAACGAAGTGCCGTACGACACGTAGTACGACTGCCAGTCGGTCGGCTGCCAGATTATGCCGCCGCGCACGCTCGTGAAGTAGTTGGTCTGCGTCGCATAGCCCGGCGAATTGATCGAGTTGTTGATCGACGCTTCGTAGCGGTCCCAGCGCACGCCGCCCACGACCTTCCAGTGCTCGCCGATCGACACGGTATCGTTCGCATAGACGCCGATGCCGTTCGCACTCGATTCGGCGAGATTGCCGCGCGTGATCTGCAGGTTCGCCGGCGTCGGCACATAGGCCGGATCGAGCAGCGGCACGATCGCGATCGTGTTGGACGGCAGCCCCGGCGTGGTCGCCGTGTACGACTGATTGCTGTACGTCTCGTGACTGAGGTCGACGCCCATCAGCAGGTCATGCTTGATAAAGCCCGTCGCGAACTTCGTTTCGAGCTCGGTCGTGTTGTACAACGAGTGATCGTTGATCACACGGTCCTTGCCCTGCATCTTCACGAACAGCTGCGACGGATCGAGCGTGGTGAAGTTGCCGTTGCTCAACGCCGTCGACGTCGCGAGCGGCCCGGTCAGCACTGCGGCCGGATTCGAGGCGCGCACGTCGGTACTGTAGTGGCTGTACTGCGTCTGGTTGCTCAGCGTGACGTTTTCGTTGAAACGGTGCTTGATGCGCGCCGAGAACGTCTGCACGTCCTGAATCGTGCGGTCGTTGGTGAAGCCGTAAAACGTCGACGGGCCGACTACCGATGCCGGGTGACCATTCAGCGACGGAATGCCGTAGTCGGGCTGATCGTTGTTGTGCTGGATCAGCGCGCTCAGCGTGATTTCCGTCGGCGTGCCGATACCGAATTTCACTTCCGGCGCGACGCCGTAGTCCTTGCTTTTCATGACGTCACGCGTCGAACCGAGATCCTGGCCGAACGCATTGATTCGGAATGCAGAGGTGTCGGTGATCGGCTGATCGAGGTCGACGGTCGTGCGATAGCGGTCATGCGTGCCCGCCTGCACCGATACGTCGGCGCGCGGCTTCAGGGTGGGCTGCTTGCTGACCTGATTGATCACGCCACCCGTCGAGCCGCGGCCGAAATACAGCGACGACGGACCGTACAGCACGTCGATCGATTCGAGGTTGAACGTGTCGCGATAGTACTGGCCGCGATCGCGGAAGCCGTCGAGATAGATGTCGGTACGCGCGGTAAAGCCGCGCAGGTTGATGTTGTTGCCGATCGTGCCGCCTTCGGCCGCCGCGATCGTGATGCCGGGCACATTGCGCAGTGCGTCGGTAAACGAACTGGCCGCCTGCGACTGCAGCACGGCCTTTGGCACGACCACCGCTGCCTGCGGAATGTCGCGCAATGCGGTCGGCACTTTCGCGCCGACGCTCGAGATGTCAGGCTGGAAGTCGTTGGTGGTGTCGGCCTGGCCGGTCACCTTCACGGCAGGCAGAGTCGCTCCCGGCGCGGCGCTTTCGGCGGCGCCCGCAGCGCTGGTGTTTGCTGCGTCAGCGGCTCCGGTTGCGGTCTGTGATCCTGTTGCGGCCTGAGCGACCTGCATGGTTGAAGGCACGGCAGGCGCCGTGGGCGCGCTGGCGGTCTGGGCGTAAAGCGGCGTCGCGAAAATGGCCATGGCGGCCGCCGCGACTGGCGTCGTCTTGAACATCTGGTTCCCTGTCGTTGTCAATTAATTCTTATGAGCCGACAGGCACTACGCCGCCGGCGCACGCGAATAGGCGTGCGGGGACCGCCCCATGCCGTGGCGCAGCATCGCGACCGGCTGGTGGTGTTTGCTTATTGTTGGCTAAAACCAGTTACAAATAAATGAGAATCGGTATCATTACACAACCGGCACTGCGGGGCAATCGTTGGCTGACAAGGGTGTAGCCGAAACGCATCAGTTAACAATTTGAAAGGATTTGAAACAGTCGCAGGAGCGCGGAGCGATGGCGCGAGTGCATGTCGGAAGCCGGATCGCATCTAAATCCGCGTCTGGAAAAGAAAAAGCGGCACCGCTGGCGCCGCCTATCATGCTCATGACGTGAAATTTTCTACCTATGCAGCAAGTGCCGCCGGGTCAGCGAACCTTTCCAGCCTTCCACGCTGAAAGCAACTGATCGTACTTGACCGTCTCGCCTTTTGGCTTTTCGTTGGCCAGTTTCTTCCACGGCGCATGCTGATCGGAAAGCCACTTCGACGGATCGCTTTCCGGGTTCAGTTCCGGCGCGCACGACTTCATCCCCGCGCGCTGCAAACGCGCAAGCACCTGGTCCATCTCTTTGGCGAGATTGTCCATCGCGGCCTGCGGCGTCTTCTCGCCGGCGACCGCGGTGCCGACGTTCTTCCACCACAGCTGCGCCATCTTCGGGTAGTCGGGCACGTTGTTGCCGGTGGGCGTCCATGCCACGCGCGCCGGGCTGCGATAGAACTCGATCAGGCCGCCGTACTTGTCGGCATTCTTCGTGAAGTAATCGCTATGAATGTCCGAATCGCGAATAAACGTGAGGCCGACGATCGACTTCTTTAGCGACACCGTCTTCGACGTCACGAACTGCGCGTAGAGCCATGCGGCCGCGCGCTGGTTGGCCGGCGTCGACTTGAAGAAGGTCCACGAGCCGACGTCCTGGTAGCCGTTCTGCATGCCGTCCTTCCAGTACGCGCCGTGCGGCGACGGCGCCATGCGCCACTTCGGCGTGCCGTCCGGGTTCGTCACGTTGCCGGGCTTGAGCATCGACGCCGTGAACGCCGTGTACCAGAACACCTGCTGCGCGATGCGACCTTGCGCCGGTACCGGGCCCGCTTCGCTGAACGTCATGCCCGACGCCTCGGGCGGTGCGTATTTCTTCAACCAGTCGATATACTTGGTCGTCGCATACACCGCGGCCGGGCTATTCGTGCCGCCGCCGCGCGACACCGACGCGCCGACCGGATGACAACCGTCCGGCGTCACGCGAATACCCCACTCGTCGACGGGCATGCCGTTCGGAATGCCCTTGTCCGCTTCGCCTGCCATCGAGAGCCATGCATCGGTAAAGCGCCAGCCGAGCGATGGATCTTTCTTGCCGTAGTCCATGTGGCCATAGACTTTTTCGCCGTCGATGTTTTTCACGTCGTTGGTAAAGAACTCGGCGATATCTTCATAGGCCGACCAGTTCACCGGCACCCCGAGGTCGTAGCCGTACTTCGCCTTGAACTTGTCCTGCAGATCCTTGCGTGCGAACCAGTCGGCGCGGAACCAGTACAGATTCGCGAACTGCTGGTCCGGCAACTGGTAAAGCTTCTTGTCCGGCGCGGTCGTGAAGCTCGTGCCGATGAAGTCCTTGATGTCGAGCCCCGGATTCGTGTACGGCTTGCCCTCGCCGGTCATATAGTCGGACAGCGGCATGATCACGCCGTAGCGATAGTGCGTGCCGATCAGGTCCGAATCGGAAATCCAGCCGTCGTAGATGCTTTGTCCCGACTGCATCGACGTCTGCAGCTTTTCGACAACGTCGCCTTCCTGAATCACGTCGTGCTTGACCTGAATACCGGTGATTTCGGTAAATGCCTTGGCGAGCGTCTTCGATTCATACACGTGCGTATCGATTGTTTCGGATACCACATGGATTTCCTTCACGCCCTGCGACTTCAGTTTCGCGGACGCGTCGATAAACCACTTCATCTCGTCCATCTGCTGCTGTTTGCTGAGCGTGCTGGGCTGGAACTCGCTATCGACCCATTTCTGCGCCTCGGGCATGCCCGCCACCGCGGCATGGTTCGCGAAAGCGCCTGCAACGACGCCTGCGACCGCGAGCGCGACGATCCGTCTCCTGTGTTGCATGGTCTTCTCCTGTGTCTCCACACCCCTTGGATCATCCGCCGGCGGCCGCTCGGGGCATCAACGGAACCGGTCTCTTCTCACCTAGTTTTTTCGCGTACGGTGCTGCGTCATCCTTTCCACATCACGATCAGCAGCACGACGGCCGAGGCGGCCACGCCGGGCCACACGTTCGCGCCCTCGCTCGTCACCGCGAGCCAGCCGAGATTCACGTAAGCCGCGGCGAGCAGACCGATAAAGAGCCGATCGCCGCGCGTCGTCGATATCGGCAGGAAGCCTTTACGTTCGACGGTCGGTGCACGCAGCTCCCAGACCGTCATGCCGGCCAGCATGACGACGACGCACGCAAAGAAGATCGCGACTTCCGGCGTCCAGTACATCCATCCGAGCATCACACTCTCCCCATTGCAAAGCCCTTCGCGATGTAGTTGCGCACGAAATAGATGACGAGCGCGCCGGGCACGATCGTCAGCACGCCGGCCGCCGACAGCACGCCCCAGTCCATGCCGGCCGCCGACACCGTACGCGTCATCACGGCGGCGATCGGCTTCGCATTGACGGTCGTCAACGTTCGCGCAAGCAGCAGTTCGACCCAACTGAACATGAAGCAGAAAAACGCCGTCACGCCCACGCCCGACTTGATCAGCGGCAAAAAGATCTTCACGAAGAACGTGGGGAACGAATAACCGTCGATATACGCGGTCTCGTCGATTTCGCGCGACACGCCCGACATGAAGCCTTCGAGAATCCACACGGCAAGCGGCACGTTGAACAGCATGTGCGCGAGCGCGACCGCGAGATACGTGTCCTGCAAGCCGATGCTCGAATAGAGCTGGAAAAACGGCAGCAGGAACACCGCGGGCGGCGTCATGCGATTCGTCAGCAGCCAGAAGAACATGTGCTTGTCGCCGAGAAAACGGTAGCGCGAAAACGCGTACGCGGCCGGCAATGCGACGAGCACCGAAAACACCGTGTTCATCGCCACGTAGATGATCGAGTTGATATACCCCCAGTACCACGACGGGTCGGTGAAGATCACCTTGAAGTTCTCGAAGGTGACGTGCTGCGGCAGCAGCGCGAACGCCGACATCGTTTCCTCGTTCGTGCGCAACGCGATCGACAGCATCCAGTAGAGCGGGATCAGCGCGAACAGGATGTAGACGATCAGTACGACTGCGCGAATCCAGCGGCGCTGGCCGGTCCGGTCATGCATGATCGGCTCCTTGCGCGGCCGGTCCGCCCTTGCCGACGCGGCTCATCCAGTTGTACAGAATGAAGCACAGCAGCAGGATGATCAGGAAGTAGATCAGCGAAAACGCAGCCGCCGGGCCGAGGTCGAACTGGCCGACCGCTTTTTGCGTCAGGTACTGGCTCAGGAAGGTGGTCGAATCGCCGGGGCCGCCGCCCGTCAGCACGAACGGCTCGGTATAGATCATGAAGCTGTCCATGAAGCGTAGCAGCACGGCAATCATCAGCACGCCGCGCATTTTCGGCAGCTCGATATAGCGGAACACGGCGAAGCGGCTCGCGCCGTCGATCTCCGCAGCCTGATAGAACGCGTCGGGAATCGCACGCAAACCCGCATAGCAAAGCAGCGCGACCAGCGGCGTCCAATGCCAGATGTCCATTACGAGCACCGTGATCCAGGCGTCGGTCGGGCTTGCCGTGTAGTTGTAGTCGAAGCCGATGCGATTGAGACCGTAGCCGAGCAGGCCGATATCGGGGCGCCCGAAGATCTGCCAGATCGTGCCGACGACGTTCCATGGAATCAGCAGCGGCATCGCCAGCACGACGAGCGCGGCCGACGCGCGCCAGCCCGACGCGGGCATCGCAAGCGCAAGGCCGACGCCAAGCGGAATCTCGAACAGCAGCACGCACGCGGAAAAGATGATCTGCCGCCCGAGCGCGCCACGCAGATCGGGGTCCGTCATGATGTTGCGAAACCACTCGGTGCCGACGAAGACATGCTGCGTCGGGCTGATGATGTCCTGCACCGAATAGTTGACCACCGTCATCAGCGGCAGAATCGCGGAGAACGCGACGCACAGAAACACCGGCACCACGAGGAGCCACGCCTTCTGGTTGATCGGTTTGTTCATCGTTCGGTCCTTTCGGCGACCTTCACGGGAATGCGTTCGTCGTTGCTGAAGAACACCGTTTCGGCAGCAACGAGCTTCAACCACACCGCGCCGCCGTCCGGCACGCGAAGATGCGGCTCGAGCTTCGCATTGAACAGGTGGCCGTCGCATTGCGCGCTGACGAGCTGATAGTTGCCGAGCTGTTGCGCGCGCAACAATTGGGCACGCACGGCGCCGCGCTCGCCTTCGTGCGCGAGGCGCACGAATTCCGGCCGGATGCCGAGCTTGAGCGGGCCGGCCGCCTGCTTCAAGGCCGATAGCGTATCGGCGTCGAGCGCGATACGTTGCGCGCCGAGCCTGATGCCGTCGGCATCGGGTTCGACCGGACACAGGTTCATGCCGGGGCTGCCGATGAAGTACCCGACGAACGCGTGATCGGGCCTCAGAAACAGCGCTTCCGGGCCGCCTTGCTGCACCACGCGCCCATTGGTCATGACCACCACTTCGTCGGCGAACGTCAACGCTTCGACCTGATCGTGCGTGACGTAGATCAGCGTGAGCTTCAGTTGCTGGTGGATCTTTTTCAGTTGGCGCCGCAGCATCCACTTCATGTGCGGATCGATCACCGTCAGCGGTTCGTCGAACAGGATCGCCGCGACGTCCTGGCGCACGAGCCCTCGGCCCAGCGAGATTTTCTGTTTCGCGTCGGCCGCCAGATTGCTCGCCTTGCGCGGCAGCTCGCGTGTCATATCGAGAATCTCGGCCACTTCGTGCACGCGCCTTTTCACTTCGCTTGCGGCGATGTGGCGATTGCGCAGCGGGAACGCGAGATTGTCGAACACGCTCATCGTGTCGTAGATCACCGGGAACTGGAACACCTGGGCGATGTTCCGCTCGCGCGGGCTTTGCGCCGTCACGTCGCGGCCGTCGAACAGCACTTTTCCTTCGGATGGCGCAACGAGCCCCGAGACGATGTTGAGCAGCGTCGTCTTTCCGCATCCCGACGGTCCGAGCAACGCATAGGCGCCGCCGTCTTCCCACGCCATACTCATCGGCTGCAGCGCATAGTCGTCGAGCGTCGCGGGGTTCGGCCGGTACGCATGCGCGAGATTGTCGAACTCAATGCGCGCCATGCAAAGCCTCCGGGCTCGAGACGAGCCTCGTGTCCGCGCCGAATACGAACAGTTCGTCAGGGTCGACAAAGACGTCGAGCTGCGTGCCGAGGTCGATCTGATGAACGCCTTGCAACTGGGCGATCAGATTGATGCCGCCGTTCAGCGTATGCAGGTGCAGATAGGTTTCCGAGCCGCTCAGCTCCGCGAGTTCGAGCCTGCAAGGCACGGGCAACGCCTGCGGGCGGTTCGGCACGAGCCGCAGATGTCCGGGGCGAATGCCGATGCGGCACGTGCCGTTGGCTGGACCTGCTGCGTCCCGGCTGTTCGCGCCGTTCGCCTCCATCGCGCCGCTGCTCGCGTGCGCCGCTCGCTGCGCGCCGCGCACCGGCACTTCGATGCCGATCGGCAAGCGTGCGCTGCCGCTTGCGGTCAGTTCGCTCGTCAGCATGTTCATCGGCGGGTCGTTGAATACCGCGGCCGCATCGACGCTCGTCGGCGCGTTGTACACGTCGAGCGTCGGACCGAACTGCAGCACGCGGCCCTTGTCTACGATTGCCGTATAGCCGCCGAGCAGCAACGCTTCGAGCGGCTCGGTCGTTGCATAGACAACGGTCGTATTGCCGTCGCTGAAAAGCGTGGTCAATTCTTCGCGCAACTCTTCGCGCAGCTTGTAGTCGAGATTGACGAGCGGTTCGTCGAGCAACACGAGCGAGCTGCGTTTGACGAGCGCTCGCGCCAATGCGCAGCGTTGCTGCTGACCACCCGACAATTCGCCGGGACGCCGCTCGAGCAGATGTTCGATATGGAGTTTTGCCGCGACCTCGAGCACCCGGCGGCGAATTTCCGCCGCATCGACGCGCTGCAGCTTCAGCGGCGACGCGATGTTTTCGTACACCGTCATGGCCGGGTAATTGATGAATTGCTGGTAGACCATCGCGAGATTGCGCTCGCGCACGCTGACGCCGGTCACGTCCTTCCCGTCGACGAGCACACGCCCTGACGTAGGCCGGTCAAGGCCGGCCATCACCCGCATCAGCGTGGTCTTCCCCGCCTGGGTCGGGCCGAGTAGCACGTTGATCGCACCCGGCACGAGTTGCAAGTCGATGCTGTACAGATGTGTCAGCCCGCCCGCCACGACGGTGACCTGCTCCAGTTCCAAGACCAAATCGCTCTCCTTTTTCAATGCTTCCAAGGCGCTGCTTTCGTCGTACCGACCGACCGGTCCAATGTTCAAAAATGAAATCAAAACAACATAGAGAATGTCCCTTTTGTTCGTTTACGTTTAAATCGGGGTTAACCATACACGTTAAAAACACATAACAAACGTATGTCTTACGCATTCTCAATTTCTCGCCTTTATATGAAAGAAAATAGCAGGGAGGAGGAATGACGCAACGCAGCACATTCACGTTTGCCCGCGGTCCGGGCGACGATGCACGCAAAAACAAGCGCGGAAATGACAAGGCCCGCCGAAGCGGGCCTTGACAGATGCGACGCAATCGCGCGAGCCTGGCTCAGCCGATTAGCCCACGCTGCGCAAGGCTGCGATAAAGCGCGCGCACACCGAAAGTCCAGGGTTCGATCTCCGTGCACAGCCGCACGGTATTGACGAGCGCGCCGAGCCTGGGCGCCGAGATCGTCACGACATCGCCGAGGTGATGCGTAAAACCGCCGCCGGGTGCATCGCGGTCCTTGACCGGCGAGAACATCGTGCCGAGAAACAGCATGAAGCCGTCCGGATACTGATGATGCGCGCCGCACGTTTGCGCCACGAGATCGGCGGGATCGCGCGAAATCTCGGCCATATGGCTCACGCCGTCGAGTTCGAAGCCGTCGTCCGCGCCTTCGACGCGCAGCGACACGCTCGCCTCGCGCACCGCATCGAGCGTGAAGCGCTCATCGAACAGACGCACGAACGGTCCGATCGCACATGAGCCGTTGTTGTCCTTGCATTTGCTGAGCAGCAGCGCCGAGCGCCCTTCGATATCGCGCAGATTGACATCGTTGCCCAGCGTCGCGCCGACGATGCGCCCCACGCCGTTGACGGCAAGCACGATCTCGGGCTCCGGGTTGTTCCACACCGACACGGGCAAAAGGCCGATATCCGCGCCGAAGCCGACCGACGACATCGGCTGCGATTTCGAAAACACTTCCGCATCGGGCCCGATGCCGACCTCCATGTATTGGGACCACGCGCCGCGACGCTCGAGTTCGGCCTTCAGCCGCATCGCCGCATCCGAACCGGGCTCGATTTTCGACAGGTCGGTGCCGATCAGCGCCGTGATCGTCGCGCGCACTTCCTGCGCTTTCGATGGATCGCCGCCCGCCTGCTCTTCGATCACGCGCTCGAGCAGACTGACCGCGAAGGTCACGCCGGCTGCCTTGATCGCCTGCACGTCGCAAGGCGCGAGCAGGCGCGGCATCGCGGCATCGGTGCGCGCCGCGAGCGCCGTCTCGATCAGCGCGGCGACCGGACCGAGTGCATCGCCTTGCGCGTTGCGCGCGACATCGACCGCATCGTCGCGATCGAAAAGATCGGCGGTAGTCGGCACCGTTTTCGTGATGTCGAACACCTCGCCGCCGCGCACGGCGACCACACATGGACCTTCGTGCGCGCCATCGCGGCGCCAGACGCGGCCGACCAGCAAGGCTTGTTCGAGATCTTCAGGTAGACAGGCGGATGCGGAGATTTTTTGCATGGGCGTGTTGGATCCGGCTTGTAGGGAGCCTTATCGTAGAACCCCATCGCGTCAAAGTCCAACCTTGCCCATCGGGCGAACGGCGTCGGCGAACGGAGCCTGGCCGATGCCGTGTGCGCGTTAGCCAGCCTGAGCAGACCCGCCGGTCTCCCGGCGCCATGCGTGATGATGCAACGCAGCGTAAAACTTCTCCGCGGACCATGCTGCAGCGAGTGCCTCGCGCACGAGCGCCTGCTGGCTCGGCGGCGCAAGGCCGCCGTGCGGAGGATCGCGGTCGAGATTGGTCGGGAACGGATAGCCTTCCGCGCAACTCGCGATGACCGCATCGATCTGGGGCGCACTGAAACGCGCTAGTGCGACGCCGTCGCGCAACACCGGATAGATCGCCTCGCACATCGCAACGCGATCGACCGATTCCATCGCGCGCCCGTATGCGGACGATATCTGCAGCAGGTTCGCCATGCGCGCGACGTCCGCGGTGCGGTTGTCGCCGGCCGCATGAAACAGCGCTGGATTGAAAAACAGGGCGTCGCCCTTCTCGAGCGGCAGTTGCACGCAATGCGCTTCGAAGTACTCGCGAAAGTCGGCGCGCCGCCAGGCGAGATAGCCCGGCGCATAGCGTTGCGAATACGGCAGCAGTTTCGTCGGCCCGCTTTCGATCGGCATATCGACATGCGCAATCGCGCCTTGCAGCGTCAGAAACGGCGACATCGTGTGAACGTGCGCGGGAAAACGCTGTGCCTCGTCGACGGTCTGAAAGCCGAGGTGATAGTCGCGATGCGCCTGCTGCGCGGCGCCGCCTGGCCGCACGACGTTGATCTGGGACGTCATCTGATACTGCGGGCCGAGCCACGCTTCGGCGGCGGACGCGACGAATTCGTTCGCGTAGTAGGCAGCGAACACGTCGGGCGAGCGCAGACACAGCTTTTCCAGCGCATTCCAGAGCCGGTCGTTCGCGCCTGCCTTGGCAAAGTGGTCGCCGCCGGCGCCGCCTTGCGCGCGTTCGGCGCCTATGATCGCTTCGAACAGCGCGGTCGCGGCGTCGATCGGCGCGGTATCGTCGTATGCATGCCGTAGCACGATCGCGCCCGCGCCGTCGCGCAGCACATGCACCCATTCCGCGAACAGGCGAGCGCGCGCGGCCGCATCTTCCAGTGCGTCGCGCAGCGTGCCGCACTCGTACAGCGCAATGCCATGTACTACGGAATGCGCGAATTGCACCCGCTGCGCCTCCCGGCCCATTGCAATTTGCGCCGCGAAATCCGCGAGTGAACACGCGTCCTCGCGATAGCCGTCGAGCCGCGGTGCGGGTGGCCGCAGCGCCGGGGTAGGCAATTCTTGCCCTCTCATTCTCGCTCCTCCAGAGTGCGTTGCGAGCATAGCGTCATCGGTACGGGCGCGCCAGAGCGTCGATAGCGGCCGCCCCTGGGTACGCGTTTTGCGCCTACGTCCTCAAGCGCTGCGGTCATGAAGCGATATCGCGCTTCGGCAGTCGCACAAGGGAGAACGAAAATGCCTTATCTGATCGGTTGGATGCTCGGTGTGCCGGTTATCGTACTCGTCATTCTGTATCTGATCTTTCACTGAAGCGCGCAATATTCGCGATCGCCGGCGCTCCTCGTTGGTGCACGCGTGCGATCGCCAGTACCCGAGTGCGCTAGCCCCGCCGCCTGCGGCGCGCAACGTCGATATTCGCCCGCAGGCCGCTCGCGGCTCGTCTACCGTCTGAGCAAACGCGCGCGGAAGGACCATTGGCCTTGCGCAAAGCCGCCCTGTCTTCTGCTGCCTGTCGCGCTGTATTCCCGAAGCATTCCATCGGTTCGCATCCCGCACGAAAGGTTCGCAGCGGGCATTCGCCATGCCTAACGACCGTGTATCGTGCGTTTCGCGCCGGTCGCCGTGCGCGTCGCGGGTTTACCTTAGTTTGTGTTCGGTAACACCGCCCATTTACTGAGTTTGGAAACGGTAAGGCTTCCGAAATGGAATCGCCGTGGTGGACTAAAAACTCTCGTGCGCGGAGGTGTGTCATGCCGAACTTGTCGAAGGACGCAGTTGATGGTTTAAAAGCCGCCACGCGCGGACAGGTGTTCACGCCGGACGACGCCGGCTACCACGAAGCGCGCGCGATCTGGAACGCGATGATCGACCGGCGTCCGGCCGTGATCGTCCGCTGCGCCGGAGTCTCCGATGTGCGCGGCGCCGTGAACTTCGCGCGCGACCGGCATCTGCCGCTCGCGATACGCGGCGGCGGCCACAATATCGCGGGAACCGCGCTATGCGTCGACGGGCTCGTGATCGACCTCAGCGCGATGAAATCGGCGCGCGTCGATCCGTTCACGCGCCGCGCGTACGTGGAGCCTGGCTGCACGTTGCGCGACTTCGATCACGAAGCGCAGGCATTCGGTCTTGCGGTGCCGCTCGGCATCAATTCGACGACCGGCGTCGCGGGACTCACGCTCGGCGGCGGCTTCGGCTGGCTGAGCCGCCGTTATGGCATGACGGTCGATAATCTGGTCTCCGCCGACATCGTCACCGCCGACGGCGAACTCTTGCACTGCAGTTCCGATGAACATGAAGAGCTGTTCTGGGCAATACGCGGCGGCGGCGGCAATTTCGGCGTGGTCACGATGTTCGAATTCGAAATGAAGCCGCTCGGACCGCAGGTCTATGGCGGCCTCGTCGTGCTGCCGCTCGATCAGGCGAAGGAAGCGCTCGGCCGCTACCGGAATGCGGTCGACTCGATGCCCGATGAGCTGACCGTCTGGGCCGTCGCCCGCCTTGCGCCGCCGCTGCCGTTCCTGCCGGCCGAGGTGCATGGCAAGCCGATGCTCGCCTTCGCGATCTGCTATACGGGACCGATCGAAAACGGTCCGCAGGCAATCGAAGCCGTGCGCCAGTTCGGCAGCGCACCATACGGCGAGCACCTCGGACCGATGCCGTATACCGCATGGCAACAGGCGTTCGATCCGCTCCTCGCACCGGGCGAACGCAATTACTGGAAATCGCACAATCTTTCGGCGCTGCAGGACGGCCTGATCGACGCACTGATCGAGGCGATCGGCACGCTGCCGTCGCCGCAGTGCGAGATTTTCTTCGGGCAGGTCGGCGGCGCGATGTCGCGCGTCGCCGAGGACGCCACCGCGTACGCCGCGCGCGACGCGAAATACGTGATGAACGTGCACGGCCGCTGGAGCGACGCGGCCGACGACGCGCGCTGCATCGGATGGTCGCGGGCATTCTTCGAGAACACCAAACCGTTCGCGCTCGGCAGCGTGTACGTGAACTTTCTGACTGAAGAAGAGACCGACCGGGTCAGCGCGGCGTACGGACCGAACTATGAACGGCTCGTCGCCGTAAAGGACCGCTACGATCCGCACAATCTGTTCAGCCGGAACCAGAACATCAAGCCGTCCGCCGCCGCCTGAATGGAACAGAGGCGGCGCAACGCGAGCAGCAACTGGGGAGACAACCCGGCAGTCGTCACGAAGACACGAACGCGTGGCGACTGCTACGCGTGACTGTTACGCTCAAGCGATGCGTTCGGCGCCTCCTCCCCAACCGCTTGCCGCAACTCGCACCGCAGCGTCGCGCTCGCGCCTCGCCGCGTTGACCACGCTCGCGATGTTCGCTTTCGCGGGCAACTCGCTCCTGTGCCGCGTCGCGTTGAAAGCAACCGCGATCGATCCGGCGACCTTCACGACGATCCGTATCGTGGCCGCTGCGGCGGTGCTCTGGCTGATCGAGCGCGGCCGTGCCCGGCAGCCTGCGCAGGCCGGCGGCGACTGGTACGCGGCGCTCGCGCTGTTCGTCTACGCCGCCGCGTTTTCGTTCGCCTACGTCCGGCTCGCCGCCGGCACGGGCGCCTTGCTGCTGTTCGGCGCAGTGCAGGCGACGATGATCGGTTACGCGCTATGGAGCGGCGAACGGTTGCAGGTCCGCCAATGGCTCGGCTTCGTGCTCGCGCTCGCGGGCCTCGTGGTCCTCGTATTGCCCGGTCTCGCGCTGCGGGGCCCCGCGTTGCCGAACCTCGCGCCGCCGCTCGCGTCTTCGCTGCTGATGCTTGCCGCCGGCGTCGCGTGGGGCGTCTATTCGCTGCGCGGCAAACGCGCCGCCGATCCCGTCGCGGCGACCGCCGGCAACTTTCTGCGCGCGGTGCCGTTCGCAGTCGCGCTCAGCGGACTCGGTCTCGTCGGCACGCCGATGCCCACGCACCTATCCGTGGACCACGCGGGTGTCGTCTATGCGCTGATCTCCGGGGCGGTCACATCCGGGCTCGGCTACGTGATCTGGTACGCGGCGTTGAAGGCACTGAAGGCATCGAGCGCGGCCACCGTGCAACTGAGCGTGCCGCTGATCGCGGCGCTCGGCGGCGTCGCGATCCTGAACGAAGCGTTGACGGCGCGGCTCGTTGCTAGTGCCGTGGCGATTCTGGGCGGAATCGCGCTCGTCATCGTGCGCAAACCGAAGGCCGGATAGCACCACGCATGCGGCGCGGAGTGCGAAACATGGAAATGCCCTGTATCGCGCGGTGCCGCAAAGCGGCGTTTTGGCGGACAATCGCGGATGCCGATCCACCCGAACGACCCACGCATATGAATTCCCCCTCCGCCGACGATACGCCGCGCGCCGCGCTGCGCGCCCTGACTCCGCTTGAAGCACGCGTGGTTGGCGTGCTCTTCGAAAAGCAACATACGGTGCCCGACACCTATCCGCTGTCGCTCAACGCGCTGACGCTCGGCTGCAATCAGAAAACATCGCGTTCGCCGGTCATGAATGCGAGCGAAGCCGAAGTGCTCGGCGCGATAGAAGGATTGAAACGGCTCAGCCTCGTGTTCGAAGGCAGCAGCAGCCGCGTGCCGCGCTTCGAGCACAATCTCGAGCGCGTACTCGGCGTGCCGCGCCAGGCGGCCGCGCTGCTCACGGCGCTGCTGTTGCGCGGAGCGCAGACGGCGGCCGAATTGCGCCTCGCCACGACGCGCCTGCATTCATTCGCCGACACGTCTTCCGTCGAAGCGTTTCTCGACGAACTCGCCGCGCGCGACACGCCGCTCGTACTAAAACTCGCGCGCACGCCGGGCGAGCGCGAAAGCCGCTGGATGCATCTGATGTGCGGCGAAGCGCACGCAAGCGAAGCGCAACCTCAACCGCGCGGCAGCGCAGGCGAATCTGCAACAGGCGGCGCGTCGCCGGGCGCCACGAGCGCGGAACTCGATGCGCTCAAGGCCGACTACAGCGAACTTGCGGGCAAGGTGGCGCACCTCGAGGCGCTCGTCGAACGGATGGCCGCAGAACTTGGCATCGAAGTCGACAGGCCGGCGCAGTAACGCGCTAACGGTTTGCGCCCACGATATTCGCCACGGGTTCACACCGCCGGTTTTCGCGACCGGTTCGCACCGCTCACGTGCGACGCGTCATCATCGCCGCGAGTCCCGGCTTGTCCTTCGCCGGCTGATCCTTCGCATCCGCTTGCGGCGCGCGTTCGTCGTCGCGCGCCTTCTTCGTGCCCGCATGCAGCCCCGTGCCGCTCGACTTGCGGCTCGCGGCATGGCGTTCGATCACGCGTTGCAGCAGGCAGAACGCGCACAGCAGCGCACCGATCACAATGCGCGTCCACCACGAACTGAGCGTGCCGTCGAACGTAATCAGCGTCTGGATCGTGCCAAGAATGCCGACGCCGAACACCGAGCCGAACACATAGCCGACGCCGCCCGTCAGCAGCGTGCCGCCGATCACCGTCGCCGCGATCGCATCGAGCTCCATGCCCTGCGCCTGCAGCCCATAGCCCGACAGCAGATACAGCGTGAACACGACACCGCCGAGCGCCGAGCAGAAGCCGCTTAGCGCGTAAACGCCGATCTTCGTGCGCGCGACGGGCAAGCCCATCAGCAAGGCCGACCGTTCATTGCCGCCGATCGCGTAGACGTTACGGCCAAAGCGCGTGAAATGCGCGATATAGATCGCGACGAGCAGCGCGGCGATGCCGATCAGCGCCCCCGAATTCAGCGAACCGCTGCCGATCGGCACGCTGAACGCGGACACCGCATGAAACGTCTTTTCGTCGATCGTGATCGACTGCGTCGTGATCAGAAAGCAGGCCCCGCGCGCGAGGAACATGCCCGCGAGCGTGACGATGAACGCCTGCAGCTTGAAGAAATGAATCAGTGCGCCCATCGCGGCGCCGAACAATGCGCCGAACAGCAGCACGAGCGGCACGATCGCCCAGATCGGCCAGTGCCACCATTGCGCGGCGACGGCGCACAGAATGGTGGTCAGCGCGACGACCGAGCCGACCGACAGATCGATGCCGCCCGACACGATCACGAACGTCATGCCGAGCGCGACGATCAGCAGGAACGAGTTGTCGACGAGCAGGCCGAGCGCCACCTGCAGCGAGAAAAAACCGGTGTACATGACCGAGCCGAAGCCGAACAGCGCGGCGAACAGCGCGATCGTCACGACGACCGGCAGCGTGCGCGGGTCCAGCAAGCGCGTCACGAAAGTCGATTTCACGGCAGTGTGGTCCTGTTCGTTCTTTGCGCTCATCTTCGTATTCTGCCTCGTGCTCATTTCGCGGCCTCGCCGACGGGCTTCGCTTGCGCGAACGAAAAGACTCGCTTCACGTGCCTGACGAGCAGCGTGCGCGCCGACTCCGACTGGATCACGCAGACCAGCAGCACGACGATCGCCTTCACGACGAGCGTCGCTTCGGGCGGCACGCCGATCGAATACGTCGTGTACGTCAGCGTCTGGATGATCAGCGCGCCGATCACCGTGCCGGCGAGACTGAAGCGGCCGCCGGCGAGCGACGTGCCGCCGAGCGTCACCGCGAGAATCGCGTCGAGCTCGAGCAGCAGGCCCGCGTTGTTGCCGTCGGCGCTGCGCACGTTCGAGCTCATCAACACGCCTGCGATCGCGGCCATCAGCCCCGAGAACACATAAACAGCGAACACGATCAGGCTCGAGCGCAAGCCGACCAGACGCGTCGCCACCGGATTGACGCCGATCGCGCGAATGAACAGGCCCAGCGCCGTGCGGCTCATCAGCAAGACCGTCGCCGCGGTCACTGCCGCCGCGACCCACACCGCGCACGGAATGCGCGCGAGATAGCCGCCGCCGATCACGAGATAAGCGGGCGCGCCGATCGGAATGATCTGCCCGCCCGTCAGCAACTGCGCGACGCCGCGGCCGGCCACCATCAGAATCAGCGTCGCGATGATCGGCTGCATGCCGACGAACGCGACGAGCACGCCGTTCCATGCGCCTGCAACAAGACCGACAGCGAGCGCGGCGGCCACCGCTGTCGTCACATTCGCCGCGTTGTCGGCAAGCAGCATCGCCGCGGCGGCCCCCGCGATCGCCACCACCGCGCCGACCGAAATATCGATGCCGCGCGTCGCGATCACGAGCGTCATGCCGAGCGACACGATCACGAGCGGCGCCGCGCGATTGAGAATGTCGATCGGCGCGCCGAAGAAGTGGCCCTCGAACATCGAAATCGCAAGAAAGTTCGCGCGATACGCAACGTCGAGCGCAATCAGCAACACGAGCGTGAGCACCGGCCACACGAGCGTATGCTGAAACGCGGCTTTGATCGCTTTCATTGATCACTCCCTGCAATGAGCCGATACACCTGATCTTCGGATACCGCGTTGCCCGCGATTTCCGCCACCTTGCGCCGATCGCGCAGCACCGCGATGCGGTGGCTCACGCGCACCACTTCGCTGACTTCGGACGAGATGAACAGCATGCCGAGTCCTTTCGCACACAACGCGAGCACACGGTCCATGATTTCGAACTTCGCGGCGACATCGATGCCGCGCGTCGGTTCGTCGAGAATCAGCATCTTCGGCTCGGTCGCGAGCCAGCGCGCGAGCAGCACCTTCTGCTGGTTGCCGCCCGATAGGAGACCGATCGGCTGTTCGGCGTCGCGCGCCTTGATGCCGAGCATGCCGATGTACTCGTCGGCCATCTCGCGCTGCCTGGCGCGGCTAATGGCACGCCACCAGCCGCGCCGCGCCTGCAGCGCGAAAACGATGTTCTCGCGTATCGACAGCTCCGCGACCACGCCTTCCTTCTTGCGGTCTTCCGGGCAATAGCCGATGCCGTGGCGCACTGCATCGTGCGGCGAGCGCAGCTTGACGCGCTTGTTGTGCGCGAGCACCGTGCCCTCGTCGGATTTCTCGGCGCCGAACAGCAGCTTCGCCGTTTCGGTGCGGCCGGAGCCAAGCAGGCCCGCGAGACCGAGAATCTGTCCGGGCCGCACGTCGATATCGATCGGGTTCAGCAAGCCGCGCCGCCCGACGCCGCGCATCTCGAACATCGGCTGAGCTTCGCTTGCGGCCTTCGGCGGCTCGCTCGCCGCCTGTTTCAGACGCTCGGACATCCGCGCATGGCCGACCATCTTCGCGACCAGTTCGTCGACCGGCAGGTCCTTCGCCAGATACTCGCCTTCGCGCTCGCCGTTGCGCATCACCGTGATGCGATCCGATATCGCGTAGGTCTGCTCGAGAAAGTGCGTGACGAACAGAATTGCAATGCCCGACCGCTTGAGCTTGCGCAGCACGTCGAACAGGCGCGCCACTTCGCCGTCGTCGAGACTCGAGGTCGGTTCGTCGAGTATCAGCACGCGCGCATCGACCGATACCGCGCGCGCGATCGCGACCATCTGCTGGACCGCGATCGGATAGGCGTCGAGCGAGCGCGTGACGTCGAGCGACACGTTCAGATCGGCGAGCGCCGCCTCGGCCCTCGCATGGATCGACTTCCAGTCGATCGCGCCGCGCCGCTTCAAATGCCGCCCCGCGAAGATATTCTCCGCGACCGACAGATTCGGACACAGGTTCACTTCCTGGTACAGCGTGCGAACGCCGGCGGCTTCGGCTTCGAGCGGCGTCGCGAACTGCACGGGCTGGCCCGCGAGATGAATCGCGCCGGCGTCGTAGGCATGCACGCCCGTGAGCACATTGATGAGCGTCGATTTGCCCGCGCCGTTCTGTCCCATCAGCGTGTGGACCTCACCGGGGAACAGGCGGAAATCGACGCCCTGCAACGCGTTGACACCCGGAAACGACTTGCTGATGCCGAGAGTTTCGAGAATGGGAGAGTCGCTCATGAGCGTAGCGAAGACGAAGAAGAAAGCCTGAAAAAAGTCCGGCGCCGCGCGTGCCGCGCCGGCGCCGGACCTGCTACTCGACGGGGACCTAGTACTTGCGCGTCGGCAGCACCTGGGCGGCGACGCTCATCGGGAACACCGTCTCCTCGGTGGTGATGCGCTTGGGCAACTGCTTGCCGGCGACGATGTCCTTCGCGGCCTGCATCAGTTGCGGCCCGAGCAGCGGGCTGCATTCCACGTCGACGTTGATCTTGCCCGCGACCATCGCCTGGAAGCCGCCCTTCGTCGCGTCGAACGAGACGACGCTGATGTCGGTGCCCGGCTTCAGGCCCGCTTCTTCCATCGCCTGGATCGCGCCGAGCGCCATATCGTCGTTATGCGCGTAGACGACGTTGATCTGCTTGCCGTACGTCTTCGCGAACGCCTCCATCACCTGCTTGCCGCCCGCGAGCGTGAAGTCGCCGCTTTGCGACGCGATGATCTTGAACTTCGGATCGTTCTTGATCACTTCCATGAGGCCCGCATGACGATCGTTGGCCGGCGCCGAGCCGACCGTGCCCTGCAGTTCGACGATATTGATCGGGCCTTTGTCGTTCTTGTAGCGCTCTTCGAGCCAACGGCCGCCGCGGCGGCCTTCCTCGAGGAAGTCGGAGCCGATCATCGTCACATACAGCGACTTGTCCTTCACGTCGATGTTGCGGTCGGTCAGGATCACCGGAATCTTCGCGTTCTTCGCTTCGGTCAGCACCGGCTCCCAGCCCGATTCGACAACCGGCGAAAATGCGATCACGTCCACTTTCTGCGCGATATACGAGCGAATCGCCTTGATCTGGTTTTCCTGCTTCTGCTGCGCGTCCGAGAACTTGAGATTGACGCCGGCGTCCTTCGCGGCCTGCTTGACCGACACGGTATTGGCGGTGCGCCATGCGCTTTCGGCACCGACCTGTGCGAAACCGAGCGTGATTTTCTTGTCTTCCGCGTGACCGTTGATGGCCGCCGCGAACAGCAGCGCCGAACCGACCAGCGCGCCCAGTGTCAGGCGTCTCGTGTGATTCATTTCCTGTCTCCGATTTATATCGTCTGTTCTGGCGCCGGCTACCGCAGGCGAGCGTCCTTACGGGCACGCGACAGCAAAATGCTGGCGCCACCTTTCGCAACACTGCACAATCGATCAAGCAGCCCAACTGGAAACGTATTAACTGAAGCCGGCGCAACGCGACGCCCCCGCTCGTGACAGCGAATCGGGTCCACCCGGTCCGTTAATAGCCAAACTATATCCATGCGCCCGTGCGGCGGTGATTGGTACTTTCCCGAGCCTCGAGACGCCTGCGCGTTTCATCATTCTCACTGCATAGCGCGCGCCAGATCCCGTATGCGGCGACCACCGAAAAACCCCGGAAGTCCTTCGGCGTGCGGTACGAGCCTCCAATATCCATCCGATATAGTCCTACTATTTAGGCAACTCGCGATGCAGCTCAGTGCGAGAACCGTGTATCGGCCGCCGTGTGCCGCGTGAGCGTGCGGCGAATCGATCGTTTATCGCCGCAAAATATGCGGAGATAAATTTGCCGATGCGGTCAATGAGGCGCATAATCTCCGCATGGAAAGCGGAGATTACCTTTACATCTGGGAGGCGCCGGACTGGCCGCGATGGCGCTACGACCTCGCGTCGCTGGCCGCACCGCTCGCGGCAGTCACCGGCGCGCAGGGGCTGCTGCTCGGACGCATGTACGACGCCGGCCTCGCGCAGCGCGAGGAAGCCAACCTCGCTGCACTGACCGCGGACGTGCTGAAAACCAGCGAGATCGAAGGCGAATCGCTGAACGCGCATTCGGTGCGCTCGTCGATCGCACGCCGGCTCGGCGTCGATATCGGCGCGCTCGCGCCGGTCGATCGCCACGTCGAAGGCGTCGTCGAAATGACGCTCGACGCCACGCTGCGCTGCAACTCGGACCTCACGCGCAGGCGTTTGCTCGGCTGGCACGCCGCCCTCTTTCCGACCGGCTACAGCGGGCTCACGCCGATTCGCGTCGGCGCCTATCGCGACGACGCACGCGGCCCGATGCAGGTCGTGTCCGGCTCCGGCGCCCGTCAACGCGTGCACTTCGAAGCGCCGCCGGCACCGCGGCTCAAGAAGGAAATGGCGCGCTTTCTGCGCTGGGTCGACGGCAATTTCGATCACCATCCGATCCTGAAGGCCGGCATCGCACATCTGTGGTTCGTCACGCTGCACCCGTTCGACGACGGCAACGGCCGTATCGCGCGCGCGATCGGCGACATGGTGCTTGCGCAGATGGATCACACGGAAAGCGGGCGGCGCTTTTATAGCCTGTCCGCGCAGATCCAGCGCGAGCGGCGCAGCTATTACGAGATCCTCGAGCGCACGCAAAAAGGCACGCTCGACATCACCGCGTGGCTTGCATGGTTCCTCGAGAATTTGCAGCGCGCCCTCGACGCCGCGCTCGCCACGCTCGACACCGTGCTCGCGAAATCGCGTTTCTGGCAGCGCATGGCCGGCACGCCGCTCAACGAGCGCCAGTCGAAGCTCGTCAACCGCCTGCTCGACGGCTTCGACGGCAAACTCACGAGCAGCAAGTGGGCAAGCATCGCGAAGTGCTCCCCGGACACCGCGCTGCGCGACATCAACGAGCTGATCGCGGCCGGCGTCCTGCGCAAAACCGACGGCGGCGGGCGCAGCACCGCTTACGAGCTGGCCGCGATTTCCGCGCCGGACGATCGCCACGACGCGCCCGCTGTGCGACGCACGCACTGACAACTGCTGTGACGACGCTGTGACAGCCCGAGGCGGTACACGTCGCGGCAGCGCTCCTTCACACCACCGGTTCGTTTTTCTCCTTCGCGCGGACCCCAAACGGTGCGAGTATGCGGTTCGAGCGTGGCGCATCGCGCTGCGCCCCCGCCCCGCTACCCTGTCTCGCTACCGCAGCGTCCAAGGAGAATCGCGAATGAACGACAACGATCCGCACCGCCTTGCCGACACCGATGCCGCCGGCACCGATCTGCCCGACGACCCCGAGCGCCGCCGTGTGCTGACCGGCCTCGCCGCGGTCGGAGCGGGCCTCGTGCTGGCCGGTTGCCAGTCGCCCGGGGAAGCGGGCAATGCCTCGAGGAGTGCTGCCGATCTGCGCCTCGACGCCGCGCTGCGCGACCAGGTGAAGAACATCGTCGTGATTTATGCGGAGAACCGCAGCTTCGCGAATCTGTACGGCAACTTCCCCGGCGTACAACAACCGCTCGATTCGGTCAGACCGGATTCATACGTGCAGTTCGATCGCGACGGCACGACGCCGCTGCCGCGTCTGCCGGCAATCTGGGGCGGTCTCGTGCCGCAGGCGCAGGAAGTCGACGGCAAGCGCTACGCGATCGGCGAAAAGCAGATCGAGAATCTGCGCAACCAGCCGTTCCACCTCGTCGACGCGCAAGGCGCGCCGCTGCCGAACGGCGTGATCACGCGCGACCTCGTCCATCGCTTCTACCAGAACCAGATGCAGATCAACGGCGGGCGCAACAACGGCTTCGTCGCATGGGGCAACTCGGGCGCCCTCGTCATGGGCCATTACCGCAACTCGCCGGCTTCGCTGAAAATCTGGGGCCTCGCGCAGCAATACACGCTATGCGACAACTTCTTTATGGCCGCGTTCGGCGGCTCGTGGCTCAACCACATCTTCCTGATTTCCGCGCAGGCGCCGCTGGTTCCGGACATCCACAACAGCATCGCGAAGAACCATGTGTCGGTGCTCGAAGGCGACGACCCGCTCGGCACGCGCCTGAAAACGGCGCCCAATTCGCCCGCATCCGCGCTCGACGGCCCGCCGAAGTTCGTGCGCGACGGCCTCTTCACGCCCGACGGCTACGCGGTGAACACCATGGCGCCGCCGTATCAGCCGAGCTTTATCCGGCCTGCGCCCGACGGCAATCCGCTATACGCTAACCCGGCGGACCCGAAGGTGCTGCCGCCGCAGAAGTATGCAACGATCGGCGACCGGCTGACCGAACGCGACGTGCAATGGGCGTGGTATTCGGGCGCCTGGCAATATGCGCTCGAGCATCGGGACACGGGCGCGGTGCCCGATTTCCAGTATCACCATCAGCCGTTCAACTACTTCGCGAACTATGCGCCCGGCACGGCGGCGCGCGCGCGGCACCTGCGCGACGCGGGCGTCGGCGACGACCCGTCGACGAACCGGCTGCTCGCCGATATCGACGCGGGGCGCCTGCCGCCGGTTACGTTCTACAAACCGCAGGGCAATCTGAACATGCACGCGGGCTACGCGGACGTCGAATCGGGCGACCGTCATATCGCGGCCGTGATCGACCGCCTGCAGCGCGGGCCGCAGTGGCGCAATACGGTGGTGATCGTGACCGTCGACGAGAACGGCGGCTGGTGGGATCCGGTCGCGCCGCCCAAAGGCGACCGCTGGGGTCCGGGCTCGCGCATCCCGGCGCTCGTCGTGTCGCCGCTCGCGAAGAAGGGCTACGTCGATCATACGGTGTACGACACGAACTCGATCCTGCGCTTCATCAGCCGCGTGCATGGGCTCGAAGCGCTGCCCGGCGTGGCCGCGCGCGACCGCGCGTTCGCGCAGAACGGCCTCGCGCCGCTCGGCGACCTGACCGGCGCGCTCGAGCTCGCGTAACGGCAGGCATGGCCGCTCGCGCGCGGGCGGCCATGCCTTGCCTATGCCTGCTCTCTACCGCTACGCCTCGACGATGCCGGGGCTGCGTTGCTCGCGCCGCTCGCGCATCCAGCCGTCGAGCTGCACCGACGACAGCGGCCGCGCGATCCAGAAGCCCTGCAGCTCGTCGCAGCCGATCCGGCGCAACAGGTTCGCCTCGCGTTCGTTTTCGACGCCCTCCGCAACGACTCGCAAGCCGAGCATATGGCCCAGGCCGACGATCGCCTCGACGATCGCGAGATCGGTCGGCTTGTCGAGCTTGTTGTGCACGAAGGTGCGGTCGATCTTCAGCCGGTCGAGCGGAAAACGGTTCAGATAGCTGAGACTCGAATAGCCGGTGCCGAAATCGTCGAGCGAGATGCGCACGCCGAGCGCGCGAATCGCGCCGATCGTCGCGATGTTGCGTTGCGCGCCGTCGAGCAGCACCGATTCGGTGATCTCGAGTTCGAGGCGCTGCGGCGCGACGTGATGCTTCGCGAGGCTCGCCTTCAGCGTATCGAGCAGCGTGTCGTCGCGAAGCTGCACCGTCGACAGATTGATCGACAACGTGAGGGCGGCGAGCGGTCCATCGCGCCAGCGCGCGAGCTGCCGGCACGCCTCGTCGATCACCCACGCGCCGATCGGCACGATCAGGCGCGTCTCCTCGGCGATCGGAATGAACTGTGCGGGCGCGAGGCGGCCGAGTTCGTTGCTGTCCCAGCGCAGCAGCGCCTCCACCGCGATGACCTCGCCGCTCTTCGTATCGATACACGGCTGATACGCGAGCCACAACTCGTCGCGCTCGATCGCCGTGCGCAAGCACGCTTCGAGTGCGAGCCGCATGCGGCTGCGCTCGATCATGTCGGCCGAAAAGAACTTCGCGAGATTGCGCCCGGCCGCCTTGGCCTGATACATCGCGAGGTCGGCATTCTGCATCAGCGTATCGATGTCGAGCCCGTCTTCCGGATACATCGCGATGCCGACGCTGCACGATACCTGGATCGCGATACCGTTGATGTCGTGCGTCTCGCCGACGAGCGGAATCATCCGCTCCTCGATGGTCCGCGCGACGTCGGCCGCGCTCGCCGCACCGTTGAGGATCACCGTGAACTCGTCGCCGCCGAGGCGGCTCACGGTGTCGTCGTGACGCACCGAGCGCATGAGGCGCGCCGCGACCGAGCGCAGCAGGCCGTCGCCGATATGATGGCCGAGCGAATCGTTGATGTCCTTGAAGCGGTCGAGATCGATAAACAGCACGGCCAAGCGCCGCCCCGTGCGCTTCGCGGTATCGAGCGCGACCGCAAGCCGCTTCTTGAAGAGCGCGCGATTCGGCAATTCGGTGAGAAAGTCGTGCTCGGCGAGAAACTGGATGCGCGCTTCGCTCTTCTTGCGGTCGCTGATGTCGATCAGCGTGCAGATGTAGTGCGTGACATGCCCTTCCGTATCGCGCACGGCACTGACCATGAGCCAGGCCGGATAATCGCCGCCATGCCGGCGCCGCACGTGCGCTTCGCCGTTCCATGTGCTCGCGCGATCGACCATTCGCCCGAGCGATGCGAAACCGTCGTCGCCGGGCAACCCGTCGACGATAAAGCGCGGCCCGCGGCCGACCACGTCTTCGGACCGGTAACCCGTTACCCGGTAGAACGCCGCATTGGCCGTCAGCAACCGATAGCCGTCGTCGAGAATCAGGATCGCTTCCGACGATGCCTCGAACACGCGTGCCCATAGCTCGAGCCGCTGCTCCATGAGCTTGATCTGATTGATCGGCGTAAACGCGGTCAGAATCGCGTCCTGCCCCTGGAAACTCAGGCGCCGCGCCGACAGCATCGCCCACGTCGATTCGTCGGTGGCCTTCCAGTGAACCTCGAATTCGTCGACCGCCTCGAGGTCGGATAACTGCTGGAAGAACCGCGCACGCGTGCCCGAATCGAGCCCGCGTGCCCACGGGTCGATCGCACAGCCGTTCAGCCAGTACAGCGCGGGACGGTTCGCATGCAGCACTTCGTGCCCGGGCACCGCGGTCACCACCATCGGCACCGGCGTCGCCTCGACGAGCGCATACTGCGCGGCCGACGCGCGCGCGGTCGCAGCCAGTTCCTTCTGCACGTCGCGCTCGCGATCGAGTTGCTCGAGCATCTCGTTGAAACCGTTCACGAGCACGCCGATTTCGTCCTGACTATGCCAGCGCGCGCGCAGCGAGTGGTCGCCAGTGCGCCGCACGGTATCCATCACGCGCGCGAGCTGGCGCAGCGGCCGCGAGATCTGCTGCGCGACTGTATAGACCATCGTCAGAATGGCGAACAGCAGAAACAGCACGGTGCCCAGATGCAACCACATGCGTGCATACAGCGCGCGTACGCGTTCGTGCAACAGGCGGTCGAGCTCGACGCCAGTGCTGCGCCAGGTTTCGCCGACTTGCGCGACGACGCGCTGCTGCGCGGCATCGGCCGCCGCGAACAGCGCGGCGTTCGCCCCGCCGCTATCGACGATCGCGCGCGCCGCGCGCCGGTAGTCTTCGACCGATGCGTCCATACGCCGGATCGACGGTCCGAGCGCGCGATCGAGTGCGTGATCGGCTGCCACGGCTTCGGCGAAGTCCGTGTGCAGGCCTTGCAGCACCGCATCGAGCTGGCCTTCGCGCACGAGGTACCGGGTGCGCAGCAAATCCGCGGCAGCGGGACGCATATCGTCGCGCAGGCCGCTGCCGATCTGATTGACTGCATCGAGCAACGCGGGATAACGCAGGATCGACAGCGACATCGAGTAGTAGCTGTCGAGATCGGGGTCGAGAATGAGGTTCGACTGATTGCCGATGCGCGTGACAAGCTCGCGGCACGCGAACAGCGCATTGTTGACCTCGGCGACGTTCAATGTCGTGCCGTTCGCAAGCGTGACCAGTGCATGACGCACCCGCTCGTTCAGTTGCGCGCTCTGCATCGCCGCGCCGTAGCGCGTTTCGGCGTCTTCGAGTGCTTGCGCGGTCTGCTGCAGCACATGCGCCGGCACATGCGCGCCCGCGCCGGCTTGCGCGACCTCGACCACCGCATCGCGCACCGTGCGCAAATAGATGTTCCCGACAATTTCCTTGTCCGAGAAATCGATGGCGATGTACTTCTCGTGAATCAGGATGCCGCTGATATAAACGACCGCGCTGAGGTCCAGTAAATAAATGAGCAGCAGCTTCCGGCCGACGCGCAATCGTGCCAGCAGACGGAAGAAGAGATTGCGTTTCATGAAGTGCGGAACCTTTACGCCGATGGACTGGACAACACTCTGAAGCCTCACGTATTCCGTAGAACCGTCAGACCTGGTGAATGTACTTATCTGTGTCTATCGGCGCATGATAGGCGCACATTAAGCGCGTTTCAGCGATTCCCTGTAACGGTGCGCACGTGCGCCAGAACGGCGCGCATACAAACGTTTGCCGGCACGTATCGGTGCTTTCGCATCAATGCGCGAGGACCGCTTTCCGGTGGCGCGGTTATGCGCGCAACCGCGCTTGCGCCCAATCCGCCTTGCGCGCGAGCGCGACGAACGCGCTCAGATAATCGATCGCATCATCCGCTTCGCGTGTGCCGAGGAAGATCTGTTTCGCGATGCCCTTCTTGCCGAGCCGCAACGGAACGATCGGCATCGATTCCGCATACTCTTGCGCAAGCCATCTCGGCAGCGCGGCGACGCCGCGCCCGCTCGCCACCATCTGCAGCATGATGTCGGTCGTCTCGATCACCTTGTGCCGTTTCGGCACGACGTTCGCGGGCGTCAGAAACCGCGTATAGATGTCGAGCCGATCCGTTTCGACCGGGTACGTGATCAGCACTTCCGATGCGAGCTGCGCCGGCGTGACATAAGCCTCGCTGGCCAACGCGTGCGCGTCGGCCACCACGAGCACCTGCTCGTAATCGAATACGGGCTGGAAGCGCAGCCCGGACTTCTTCAGCGGGTCCGGCGTCACGAGCACATCGATGTCGTAGCCGAACAGCGCGCCGATGCCGCCGAACTGAAAACGCTGTTTCACGTCGACGTCGACGTCCGGCCAGCGCGCGAGATACGGCGAGACGACCTTCAGCAGCCATTGATAGCACGGGTGGCATTCCATGCCGATGCGTAGCGTGCCGCGCTCGCCTTGCGCGTACTGCTTCATGCGCGCTTGCGCATGCTCGAACTGCGGCAGCAGCCGATTGGCCAGGCCAAGCAGATACTGGCCCGCCTGGGTGAGACGCATCGAGCGCCCTTCGCGCGTCCATACGGCCGTGCCGAGCTGCTCTTCGAGCTTTCTCACAGTGTGGCTCAGCGCCGATTGCGTGACGTTCAACGCCTCGGCCGCGCCCGTCAGCGAACCCTGTCGCTCCACTTCCCTAACCACCATCAGATGACTGCGTTCGAGCATTCCGACCTCATGACGTCATGAACATAACTAATGCATGTATGAAATAAATCCATTTTTATTCATACATCGGAAATTCTATCATCGGTGCCGATGGCGCCGGTTCAGTGCTTTCCTCGCGCTTCCGGCTGTTACCCGATTCTCTCGACACACAAGACAAAGATGGCTACCACGCATAACCTCGGTTTCCCGCGCATCGGCGCCGGACGCGAACTGAAATTCGCGCTTGAAAACTACTGGAAGGGTCAGACGTCGCGCGACACGCTCAAAGCCGTCGGCGCGCAGCTTCGCGAGCGTCACTGGAATGATCAGGCGCGCCTCGACTTCGTTCCGGTCGGCGATTTCGCGTTCTACGACCACGTGCTCGACATGAGCTTCACGCTCGGCAATCTGCCCGAGCGCGTGCGCGATTTCCATGGCGACACGCTCGATAACACTTTCCGCGTCGCCCGCGGCCGCTCGGCCCAAACGGAGCAAACGGCACATGCGGCAGACGCGGCACATGCGGCACAAGCGGCCGACGCGCCGGAAACATCGAAGGAACACGGCGCATGCTGCGACGGCGTGGCCGCCGGCGAAATGACGAAGTGGTTCGATACGAACTATCACTACATCGTGCCGGAATTCACCTCGGCGACGAACTTTTCGCTCGACGCGACGCGGCTCGTCGCGCAACTCGCGCAAGCGCGCAGATGCGGCGTCAACGCGAAGCCCGTGATCATCGGTCCGGTCACGTACCTGTGGCTTGGCAAGTCGAAGGATGCAAACGACGCCTGGGACCGTCTCGCGCTGTTGCCGAAGCTGCTGCCCGTGTATGGCGCGTTGCTCGATACGTTCGCGGCGCAAGGCGTCGACTGGGTGCAGATCGACGAGCCCGCGCTCGTGACCGAACTCGATGCGAAGTGGCGCGCCGCATTCGTTACTGCCTACGATTCGCTGTCCGCGCGCCGGGTGCGCCTGCTGCTCGCCACCTACTTCGGGCAGTTACAGGAAAACCTCGAGCTAGCCTGCACGCTACCGGTCGACGGTCTGCACATCGACGCGATCAATGCACGCGAAGAACTGGCCCGGGCGGCGGCGCTCCTCCCCGACACGTCGATACTCTCGGTCGGTGCGATCAACGGCCGCAACATCTGGAAGACCGACCTGAACGCGACGCTCGACTGGCTCGAACCGCTCGCAGACCAGCTCGGCGGGCGTTTGTGGGTCGCACCGTCGTGCTCGTTGCTGCACGTGCCGGTCGACCTCGAAAGCGAACAGGCGCTCGATGCGGAGATTCGCTCATGGCTCGCGTTCGCGTTGCAGAAGCTCGACGAGGTGAAACTGCTGGCCGACGCACTGAACCACGGGCGCGATTCCGTCTGCGCCGCGCTTGCGGCCAACGCGGCGGCAATCGGGACGCGCCGCACGTCGCCGCGCGTCAACCACTGCGCCATCCAGGCCGCCGTGGCACAGATCGACCCGGCGCTCGGCAGGCGGCACAGCCCCTACGCCGTGCGCGCGCCGAAACAGGCGGCGCTGCTCGCGCTGCCCGCCTTCCCGACCACGACGATCGGCTCGTTCCCGCAGACGGCCGAGATTCGTCACGCGCGCAGCCAGTTCAAGGCCGGCGCGCTCGATGAAGACGGTTATCGCACAGCGATGAAGGCAGAGATCGCACGCAGCGTGCGCGAGCAGGAATCGCTCGGTCTCGACGTGCTCGTGCATGGCGAAGCCGAACGCAACGACATGGTCGAATATTTCGGCGAGCGACTCGAAGGCTTCGCGTTCAGCCAGTTCGGCTGGGTGCAATCATACGGTTCGCGCTGCGTGAAACCGCCGGTTCTGTTCGGCGACATCAGCCGCCCGAACGCAATGACGGTCGAATGGATCCGCTACGCGCAGACGCTGACGAACAAGCCGATGAAAGGGATGTTGACGGGGCCTGTGACGATCCTGAACTGGTCGTTCGTGCGCGACGATCAGCCGCGATCGGTGTCGTGCCGCCAGCTCGCGCTCGCGATTCGCGAAGAAGTGCTCGACCTCGAAAAGGCCGGCGTGCGCGTGATCCAGATCGACGAAGCCGCGCTGCGCGAAGGTCTGCCGCTACGGCGCTCGCAATGGAACGCGTATCTGCAATGGGCCGTGGAATCGTTCCGCATCGCGGCGAACGGCGTGCGCGACGAAACGCAGATCCATACGCATATGTGCTATTCGGAGTTCAACGACATCATCGCGTCGATTGCCGAAATGGACGCGGACGTGATCACGATCGAAACGTCGCGTTCCGATATGGAACTGCTCGATGCGTTCGACCACTTCAACTACCCGAATGAGATCGGGCCCGGCGTGTACGACATTCATTCGCCGAACATTCCGTCGCAGGAACACATTGTCACGCTGATGAAGAAGGCGGCCGAGCGCATTCCGCGGCAACGCCTGTGGGTCAATCCCGATTGCGGACTGAAAACGCGCCAGTGGGCCGAGGTCATCCCCGCGCTGACCAATATGGTGGCGGCGGCAAGGACGCTGCGCAGTCACCCGTTCTGATGCGGTAACCGTAGCGTCGCACGCACGCGCATCGGCATGCGGCCCCGTTCGGCATGCCGATACGCGCTTTTTTTCGCGCGCATGTCCCCTTTTCCCATTTCGCGTGTCAAGCACATAGGAGCCACACACACCGTCACATCACCTCAGGAGTCCGTATGCCGTCCCGCCGCGCCTTTCGCAGTTCGTTCACCCTGTTCAGGCGCGGCGCGCACAGCAGAAGACTCAAGTCACTGCCTGCCGGTGCGGCTCTGCTCGCGCTTCGCGGTATGCCGGCCGGCCTCGCGCTGGCGGGCATCGCCAGCGTCCCCGCCGCTTTCGCGGCCGCTGCGCCGAATCCCTCGGCCGCCGCTTCGGCTACCGCTGCAGCAGCGAAACGAACCTATAACGTTCCGGCCGGTTCGCTCGGCAGCGCGCTTTCCGACTTCGCAAGCGAGGCGGGCGTCGGTGTGCAGATCGATGCGCGCCTGGTCGAAGGCTTACGCACGCACGGGCTCAACGGCGCCTATACCGTGCGCGAAGGCTTCGCCGCACTGCTATCCGGCACGAGCCTCGAGGCGTCTGAAAGCAGCGCCGGCGTTTTTCTGGTCCGGCGGCAACCGGCGTCCGACAGCGTCACGCCGGACGGGGCGGTGCTGCCCACCGTCAAGGTGTCGGCGCACAGCGAGCCGACGAACCCGTATGGTCCAACCGTCGGCTACGTCGCATCGACCGCCACGACGGCCATGAAAACCGATACGCCGATTCTCGAAACGCCGCAGTCCGTGTCCGTGATCACGCGCGAGCAGATGACGCAGCAGGACGCGCAAACGCTGAATGCCGCCGTGCGCTATACATCGGGCGTAACGCCCGAAACACGCGGCGGCACGGCTACGCGTTACGACCTGCTGACGATTCGCGGCTTTACCGCGGATACCTACTGGAATGGCCTGAAGCTGCTGCAAAACGGCCAATACGCGGTACCGCAACTCGATCCGTATCTGATGGAACGCATCGAAGTGCTCAAAGGCCCCGTTTCGGTGCTGTACGGCCAGGCCGCCGCGGGCGGCGTGCTCGATCAGCAGAGCAAGCTGCCGACACGCCAGGCGCTGCACGACATCGGCATCGAGTTCGGCAACTTCGGCCACAAGCAGGCAAGCTTCGATTTTTCCGGTCCGCTCGATCAGGACGGCCACTATCTGTACCGGCTTACCGCGATCGGCCGCAGCGAGGACGGCCAGATCGATACGACGCGCAACGAGCGCATCGCGATCGCGCCGTCGTTCACATGGCGGCCCGACCACGACACGTCGCTGACGTTGTTCGGGTTGTTCCAGCGCGATCCGCGCAGCACGTCGTACGGCAGCGTGCCGGCCGAAGGCTCTGCGCTGTTCAACCCGTACGGCAAGCTGCCGATCGACTTCTACGACGGCGATACCGGCTTCGAGCGCTTCAGCCGCACGCAGGAATCGATCGGCTACAAGTTCGAACACAACGTCAACCGGGATTGGACCGTGCGCTCGAACGCGCGCTACTTTCACATCGGCCAGGACTACGCGAGCGTCTACAGCAATGGCCTCGAAAGCGACTTTCGCACGCTCGATCGCAGCGCAATCTCGTCGCAGGAACAGCTGAACACATTCGAGATCGACAACCAGCTGCAAGGCAAATTCTCGACCGGCCCGATTCACCATACGCTGTTGACGGGCTTCGACTATCAGCACGTCGGCAGTTCGTGGGACATGGGATTCGGCACGGCGCCGACGCTCGACATCCTGAACCCCGATTACCAGCAGCCGATCGGGCCGCTCGACACCGCGCTCACGCGCGTTCGCCTCAACCAGTATGGCCTCTACGCGCAGGATCAGATGCGCTACGGCCCCGTCATCCTCACACTGAGCGGACGCGAAGACTGGACCAGCACGACGACGACGAACGCCGGCGACAACTCGTCGATCCAGCAGTCGGCCCGCGCCTTCACGAAGCGCGCGGGTCTCACGTATGTATTCGATAACGGCATCGCACCGTACGTCAGCTATACGGAGTCGTTTTCTCCGCAGACCGGCACCGACGCGAGCGGCAAGCCGTTCGACCCCGAGCGCGCACGCCAGTATGAAGTGGGCGTGAAGTTCCAGCCGAACAACTACGATGCGCTGCTGACGGTCGCGTGGTTCGATCTGACGCGCAAAAACCTGCTGACGCCCGACGCGAACAACCCGGCATTCCAGGCGCAAACGGGCGAAGCGCGCTCGCGCGGCGTCGAGGTCGAAGCCAAAGCGAGCCTGTCCGATTCGCTCAACGTCGTGGCGAGCTACACGTACCTCGACACGAAGTACATCAAGGACAACAGCGGCCTCGAAGGAAAATACCTCGCCGCCGTGCCGCAGAATCAGGCGTCTGCCTGGGCCTACTACACACAGCGGCGCGGGCCGCTCGCGGGTCTGTCGGCCGGCGCCGGCGTGCGTTATACGGGGCAGACCTACTCGTACGACAACAGCTATAAGCTCAGCAGCTTCCTGCTCGTCGATGCGACGCTGCGCTACGACCTCGGCCGCGCACTGCCGCAACTCAAGGGCACCGAAGTGTATGTGAACGCGCAGAACCTGCTGAACAAGCGCTATGTCGCGTCGTGCATCTATACGACGTGGTGCTTTTTCGGCTACGGACGTCAGGTATTCGCGGGCGCGAACTATCACTGGTGACGCGCAGGCGGCGGGCGCGGGCCGCCCGTGGTCAGCCGCGCTTCGCGGGCTGCGCGCTGCTTCCACCGCTTCCGTCGCCCGCGGCCGTAATCGTCACCCAATACCGCGTGCGGTAGACGACGTCGACCGGCAACGTACGCGGCAGCGCCGCGAGCACGTTCTCGATGTTGCCGAGCTGGAACGTGCCGGTGATGCGCAGATTCGCGACTTCGCGATCGCAGCGCAATAACCCGCGCCGGTAACGGCCCAGCTCGCCGACGAAGTCGGCCAGGCGCATGCCGTCGGCGAACAGCACACCGCGCGACCAGTCGCCCGCGTGCGGATCGGCGGCCTCGATCGCATCGATCGAGATTGCCGTGAAGCGCGTCTGCTGCCCCGCGTCGAGCACGGTCGCCCGCTCGGGCGCATCGCCAGGGGTCACCTCGACCGCGCCATGCAGCACGGCGATGCGCGTCGCGCCGGCTCCATCGTCGTTTCGCACGACAAAGCGGGTGCCAAGCGCGCGGATGCGCCCCTGCCGCGTCTCGACGACAAAAGGCCGGTAGACGCCGGACCTGTTGGCCGCGTCGCGCCCTGTTTCCACGAGAATTTCCCCGTCGTTCAGCACGACGCGGCGCTCGCTCGCGGTGAAGTCGATATCGATCGCCGTCGACGTATTGAGATCGATGCGCGTGCCGTCCGCAAGCACGACGAAGCGGCGCTCGCCGACCAGCGTGCGCTCGTCGGACATCCAGTCGCGCCACGGCATCGCGCGATAGGCCGCGTAGCCCGTCGGCCCTGCGGTGAACGCGACGGCGAGCGCCTTGAGCGCAAAACGCCGGTCCGTGCGCGCACGGCGGCCGAGCGTGCGCACGCCGACGCCGGCAGGCAATCTCGCGAACTTGTCGTTGAGCCGCTGCGCGCGCTGCCAGGCGCGCTCGTGCTCGGGGTCGGCGGCACGCCAACGCGCACAGGCGTCGAGGTCTTGCTGCGACGCGTCTTCGCGCAGCCGCACGAGCCATGCCGCGGCTTCGCGCGCGACCGCGCGGTCGAGCGGGCGCGGTTCGCGCGGTTCGCTCACCTCGCTACGATCGGCCGCCGCGCCGTTCACATCATCAACAGGATGCATTCTTCAAATGCGGTCGCCATGTAGCGCTTGACGGTCCGCACGTGCACGCCGAGTTGCGCGGCGATCTCGGCGTAGGTCAGATCTTCGAGTTGAGCGAGCAAAAACGCGGTGCGCACCCTGGGCTCGAGACGGTCGAGCATCGCATCGATTTCGTGCAGCGTTTCGAGGATGGCGAGGCGCTCTTCGGTCGACGGAATGTGCGCTTCGGGCAAACGCTCGAGCGTCTCGAGAAACGCCCTTTCGAGCGACAGCCTGCGGTAGTGGTTCAGCAATACACGGCCCGCGACCGTCGTCAGATACGCGCGCGGCTCGCGCAGATCGAGCTCGCCGCGCCGGTCCCAGGCGACGAGCACGCGCATGAACGTGTCGTGCGTGAGGTCCGCGGCATCGAACGCATTGCCGAGCTTCCTGCGCAGCCACGTTTGCAGCCAACCGTGGTGGTCACGGTAGAGGGCACACAACTCCGGTTGCGCGTCGAGTTGAACCGCGGACATGTAACGAACCCTTTTCGATGACACATTTTCACAAATGCGAATTATTCGCATTTATAACCGATCGGGTTCGTTTGCGCAATGCCGATATCGCGACGCCTGCTATGAATTCGCCGCCTCCGGCGGCGGCGCGTCGCCACGCGGTTCGTTGAACGATTCGAGCGACAGCTTTCGTTCCGGCGGCTTTGCAGCGGCCCGCTGCCCCGCCTGTGAGGATGCCGGCGCGGTCAGGAACTTCACGTGCTGTTCGGCCGCATCGTAAGTGCAGGTAATGTGCGCGCCTTCGCCGATCTCGCCCTTCAGCATCTCCTTGGCCAGTTCGTTCTCGATCAGCTGCCGGATCTGCCGGCGCAGCTCGCGCGCGCCGAACTCGGGCCGGTAACCTTCGGTTGCGAGATAGTCGACAACCGTATCGTCGAACTCGAGGTCGATATCCTGGCTCTTCGCGAGTCGCTTCACCTGTTCGAGCTGCAGTCGCACCACATGCCGGGTCTCGTCGCGCGTCAACGCCTTGAACAGAATGATGTCGTCGATGCGGTTCAGAAACTCGGGCCTGAAATGCTGGCGCAACACGTTCATCACACCGCTTTGCACGGTCGACGCCGCATCGCCGCTCAGGAAGCCCGGGCCCGTGCGCGTATGCCCGCCGATCACTTCGGCGGCAAGATTGCTCGTGGCGATGATCAGCGTATTGCTGAAGTCGACCACGCGCCCTTTGCCGTCGGTCAGGCGCCCATCGTCGAACACCTGCAGCAGCACGTTGTAGACGTCCGGATGCGCCTTTTCGATTTCGTCGAACAGAATCACGCTATAGGGGCGGCGCCGCACGCGTTCGGTCAGTTGCCCGCCTTCGTCGTGGCCCACGTAGCCGGGCGGCGAGCCGATCAGACGCGACACCGCATGCCGCTCCATGTATTCGCTCATATCGATGCGCAGCATCGCCTCTTCGTCGCCGAATACGACTTCGGCAAGCGCCTTCGCGAGCTCGGTCTTGCCGACGCCGGTCGGGCCGAGGAACAGAAACACCGCGGTCGGCCGGTGCCGCGCCTGCAAGCCCGTGCGCGAGCGGCGCACCGCGTCGCTGACGGCCTGCACCGCCTGGTCCTGACCGATCACGCGCTCGTGCAGGCGCTCTTCCATAATGAGCAGCCGTTCGCGTTCCTCGGTCGTCAGTTGTGCGACGGGGATGCCGGTGAGCTTCGCGACAATCTCCGCGATATTCGTCACCGTCACGTGCGATGTGTTCGCGCCCATGCCCGTCTTCCACGCATCGGTCGCGTCGCTCAAGGCGCGCTCCTTGTCCGCGATTTCGGTGTCGAGCGCATGCGCGCGCTCGTACTGCTTGCGCGACGCCGCATAGTCTTGCTCGCGATGCAATTGCGCAAGCTCGGCTTCGAGTTCGAGAATCGCGGCCGGGCGCGAGGTGGCCGACAGATGCACGCGCGCGGCCGCCTGGTCGACGAGGTCGATCGCCTTGTCCGGCAGAAAGCGCCCGCTGATATAGCGGTCCGACAGTTCGGCCGCGCCGACGATCGCATCGTCCTGGATCGTCACGCGATGATGCGCTTCGAGCCGGTCGCGCAGTCCGCGCAGGATATTGATGGTCTGCACGACGCTTGGCTCGGGCACGAGCACGGGCTGGAAACGCCGCTCGAGCGCCGCGTCTTTTTCGATGTACTTCTGGTATTCGGACAGCGTCGTCGCGCCGATCAGGTTCAGTTCGCCGCGCGCCATCGCAGGCTTGAACACGTTCGCGATATCGAGTCCGCCTTCGCCGCCGCCCTGCCCCGCGCCGACGATCGTATGCACTTCATCGACGAACAGCACGAGCGAATCGAGATTCGCCGTGATTTCCTCGAGCAGCTGCTTCACGCGCTCCTCGAACTCGCCGCGAAACTTCGCGCCGGCCACGAGCGAGTTCACGTTGAGTTCGACGAGGCGCTTGTCGCGCAGCGATTCCGGCACGTCGCCATTCACCATCCGCTGTGCCAGCCCTTCGACGACTGCCGTTTTACCGACGCCCGGTTCGCCGATCAGCACCGGGTTGTTCTTGCGGCGCCGTGCGAGCACTTCGACGAGCGTTTCGATTTCGCCCGAGCGGCCGATCACCGGGTCGAGCCTGCCGTCGCGCGCAAGCGCGGTCAGATCGCGGCTGAATTTGTCGAGCTGCGGCGTATTCGACGGCGCCGCGACCGTCTCGCGCTTCAGGCTCGGCCCGATTGCGGCGGCTGTCTGCTGGCGCAGCGCCTGCGTATCGAGACCGTATTTGACGAACAGGTTGCTCGCAAAACTGTTGTTCACTTCGGCGAGGCCGATCAGCAGATGCTCGGGGCCGACATAGCTGTGACCCAGTTCGCGCGACGCAAGAAACGCGCGCTCGAGCGCACTTTTGAGGCAAGGCGTGACGCCCATCTGGTTGTCGGGCGGCGCTTCGAGATCGGTGCGCCGCGGCGCGTTCGCATCGATATACGCGCGCACGTCGGTAGACGAGATGCCGAGGCTTTTCAGAATCGAAACGATGACCGCGTTGTCGGCGAGTTCGTAAAGCAGATGCTCGGTGTCCACTTCACGTCTGCCGAACTGCACCGCGCGTTCCGCCGCGCGCTGCAGCATTTCCTTTGCCAGATCGCTGAAATGCCGTTCGATGTTGACGACGGCTTCCGCGCCTTCGACGCGCTGCGGCACCGGGCGCGCGTACGTGGCTGCCTCGCCGGGATCGTCGAGCTGATCGGGCATGCCGCTGCGAAACAGCGCCTCGAGCGGCGACAGCGTGCGCTGGTGCCGTGTGAGCTGCTCGTAGTGGTAGTCGCATACATCGAGAATCCGTCTGCGTCCGCTCTGAAGCACCGCGAGCCGGACGCTCGCGGGCCTGACGCCGCAGATGTCACAGACTTGCCGTGCCATATGAGCTCCCCCTGTGGAACGTTTCGCGTAAGAAAAACCTCGCAACGCGCGTTCGGCTTTGCCGACACACGTTCGATGCTACATGATCGGTGCGCGAAGCGCATTCAGGGTACGTTCAGGGCGCGAAAGGGTTCAAGTAAGCCCAGACAGGCTCAAACAGGCTGAAGCCGGCGCGCGGACGCGCGAAGAGATTCGCAGACGCGAACATGAATGCGAGGCGCCGGCCACGCGAACCGCAAGCGTGGACAGCGCCTCACGTCACCCGCAGGGAAACTCGTCGGCACGGCGGCACTGCGTCAAACCCTCGCCGTCAACAGCGCGTCGAGACCGCCTTCGTTCTCGAGCGCACGCAGATCGTCGTAGCCGCCCACGTGCGTCCCGCCTACATAGATCTGCGGCACCGTGCGGCGTCCGCTGCGCTCGATCATCTCGAGCGTCTTCGCCCGGTTGTTCTCGATGTCGATTTCGCGGAACGCGGCACCCTTGCCGCGCAGCAGCGCTTTCGCGGCAAGACAGTACGGGCACGTCGGCTTCGTATAGAGCGTGATTTCAGGCATCGTCATCTCCATGAATTGAAGTTGCGGCACCGCTGCCGTGCGCGCAAAACTCGCGCGCACGGCAAGCGATCGTCAGTAGCCGGAACGACGGGACGGCGCTCAGACCTCGGCTTCGACAGCCGGGAAGTCCACGTCCGTGTTCGCCACGTTGTTCAGGTAGTTCGTGAAGGTCACCTGCGCAACCACGGCGATGATCTCGACGATCTTGCTGTCGGTCAGGCCCGCGTCGCGTGCGGCGGCAACATCGGCGTCGCCGACGCGGCCGCGCTGGTTCGACACCTTGCTCGCGAACGTCGCGATCGCGCTGCCTTCGCCGCGACGCGCGGCACGAATCGCGTCGTCCGACAGGCCCGCGTGGCCGCCCAGCACCGTGTGCGCGGCAAGACAGTACTCACAGCGGTTCGCTTGCGACACCGCGAGCGCGATGATTTCGCGTTCCGCGCCGCTGAGCTCGCCCTTCGACAGCTGTTGCTGTCCTTGCAGGAAAACACCAAGCGAAGACGGCGAATTGGCGAAGACCTTGAAAAGATTCGGCAGGAAGCCCGTCGCCTTTTCGACTGCATGCAGCGACGCTTGCGCGGATGCCGGGGCTTCGCCGATCGACAGGGTTTGAATGCGTGCCATGGTAGTTCTCCTTGTGACAATCAATTGTTGAAAATGCAACCAGAGAGGTTTCGTTTCGGTTTCGTCCGTCATCCAACGGATTGATTGCACTGTACGGATTCGCGGCATGTAAGTTAATGGCACGCCGGCTCAAGAAATTGCCCGATCGACTCACGGCCGCTCGACCGCATGCGGCGCGGCGAGCGCGATAGCGGGCAGAACGACGGAAAAGGCTGGCCGCAGCAATCCGGCAGCGGAAGAAAGATCAGGCAGAAGGGGCGGACGAAGGCGTAACCGTTAAAACGTACGATTACGCATACAAACGCGCATCGGGCACCCCGCCCGGCACGGCAACGAACCGCGCCAGGCTACTTCGGCTCGATATTGCCGCCGGATGCGCGCCAGCGCGCGGGCGTGACGCCGATATGACGCTTGAACACGCGCTGAAACGCGGCTTCGGACTGGTAACCGACCGTCGAGCCGATCTCGGCCACCGACGTCGTCGTTTCGAGCAGCGCGCGGCCGGCGAGCGTCAATCGCACTTCGGTCAGCATATCGGTTGCCGAGCGGCCGATCGCGTCCTGGAACTGCCGCACGAACGTGGCGCGCGACATATGGCATAGCGCGGCGAACTGATCGAGCGTCCACGGCTCGCCGGGCGCTTCGAACATCGCTGAAATCGCCGGCTGCAGGCGCGGCTGGCCGGCCAGCGCGAGCAGCCCGCGCGGCGCATCGATGCCTTCGCTCGCAAAGCGCAGCGTCAAGGCGAACAGCGCAGCCGACAGATAGTTGATCAGGCATTCGCTGCCGGGACTTTCGTCAAGCGCCTCGTCGCGCATCAACGAGACGATGCGCGCAAGGCGCGAGCCGGCCACGCTCGGTTGCGATGCGCTGCGCGCTGCCGCTTCGCTTGCAGCCGTTGCGCCGCGCGCAACTTCGTCTGCGGCATCGGCATGGCCGCCTTCGCCGGCGACGTCCGCGATCCGAATCGCACCGGCCGCTTCGTCTCGCGCGGCATCGGCGGCCTCCGACGCGATGCCGGATCCAACTTCGGACAGCGCCGCAGTTCGCGCTGTGGCGCTTGCCGCCCCGATAGACGCCACGGCGCGTTGCCCGTGCGACTCCGGGTGCGCCGCCGTCACCGGTCCTGTGCTTACCACGAGCCTCGCGGGCAAATGTTCGCGCAACAGCCGCTCCGGCATCGCGCCGACCAGAAAGCGCCCGCACAGCAGATCGGCGGCCGGCCCCGTGCCGCCGTTTTCGACGACCGTCAGCGTGATATTGCGCCGCTTGACCTTCGGTGCGGGCGGCACGCCGCTGCCGTCATGGATCCGGTGCGGCGTGCCGGTCGGAAACAGGATCACGTCGCCTGCCGTCAGCCTGCGCGGCGGCCCGTTGCCATCCTCGAGCACCGCTTCGCCGGCCAGCAGCACGTGATACGGAATCTCGTGAACGCCGGCCGCGCCGACCTCGACCACCCACGGCGAGCCGAAGTGGCAGCGCTCGTCGATGCGTCCATTGACCGGCGTCAGCGACAGAAAGCGGCTTAGCAGATCCATCTGAGTCGTTTGAGCAATTTGTTGATCCGTTAGCGAATTCGCACGCGGCGACGATCGACGTACATTGACTCCATCGAATGCACGCAAGGCCCGCGCCTGATTTTACTGGACCAGGCGAGGCGCATGGCAAGAGGCTTTCCCGCCACGCACGCGGTGCATTCAAACGAACTGGAGCAACAGATGAAGACGATTCATATCGATGTCGCAGTGATCGGCGCCGGCAGCGCCGGTTTGCCGGCGTACCGTGCCGCGAAGGCCGCGGGCGCGTCTGCGCTGCTGATCGAAGGCGGCCCGCACGGCACCACGTGTGCGCGGGTCGGCTGTATGCCGTCGAAGCTGCTGATCGCGGCGGCCGAGGCCGCGCACGCGGCGGCCAGCACGGCGCCATTCGGCGTGCATGTGGACGGTACGATCCGCATCGACGGACGCGAGGTGATGCAACGCGTGAAAAGCGAGCGCGACCGTTTCGTCGGCTTCGTCGTGGAAAGCGTCGAAGGCATTCCCGCAGAAGACCGCCTGACCGGGTACGCGACCTTCATCGACGACAATCTGCTGCAGGTCGGCGACCATACCCGCGTGCACGCACGCAGCGTCGTGATCGCGACGGGCTCGTCGCCATACGTGCCGCCGATGTACCGCGCACTCGGCGATCGCGCGATCGTCAACGACGACGTATTCAGCTGGGACGATCTGCCGCGCAAGGTCGCGGTGGTCGGCGCGGGCGTGATCGGCCTCGAACTGGGTCAGGCGCTCGCGCGGCTCGGCGTCGACGTGACGATGCTCGGCGCGCGCGACCGTGTCGGTCCGCTGACCGATCCGGCGATCCGCGAGTACGCGCAGAACGTGTTCAGCGACGCGTTCCGATTCGAGCCGCGCGCCGAAATCGAAGCGGCAACGCGCGAAGGCGACACCGTGCATCTGCGCTACCGTACGAGCGCGGGCGCGCTCGTCGACGATACGTTCGACTATGTGCTCGTCACCGCGGGCCGCCGGCCGAACATCGACAAACTCGCGCTCGGCAACACGACACTCGAACTCGATCAGACCGGCATGCCGGTCTACGACCCGCTGACCTTGCAGGCGGGCAAGCACGCGGTGTTTATCGCCGGCGACGCGAACGGCGTGCTGCCGCTGCTGCACGAAGCCGCCGACGAGGGCCGCGCGGCCGGCACGAATGCCGCGCATTACCCGAACGTCGCGCCGCTCGTGCGCCGCGCGCCGATCTCGGTGCTGTTCTCCGACCCGGGCATCGCGATGGTCGGCGCGCGGTATGCGGATCTCGCGCCGGGCAGCTTCGTGGCCGGTGAAGTGAGCTTCGAGGATCAGGGCCGCAGCCGTGTGATGCTGCGCAATCGCGGGCTCATGCACGTCTATGTCGACAAGGCGACGCGACGCTTTGCCGGCGCCGAGTGGATCGGCCCCGATGCGGAGCACATCGCGCATCTGCTGTCATGGGCGCTGCAGATGAACCTGACGGTCGACGCGATGCTCGAGATGCCGTTCTACCATCCGGTCGTCGAAGAAGGGTTGCGCACGGCGCTCAGACATGCGGTCGCGCAGCTGAAGTCCGAGCAATAAATCAGACGTCGGGACGTCGCCGCGACTTTCGCGCAATCGCATGCGTCTAGGTCGCGTCGGTGACGTTTCCCGCCTACGCCTGTGTATTGATCAACCCGCCCGCGGTTTGCCCTTGCTTCATCAGCAGTTCCGCCAGTTGCGCGGTCGCGGCGCCGATCGCGCCTTGGATCGATGTCGCCTCGCCCTGCAACGTGGCGACGGCCGGATTCGGGCTGCCATCGGGACTGCGCAAACGCTCAGCCGCCGCGATCTGCGCCTGCACGCCGGCAAGCTGCGCTTTGAGGCGCGCGATCAGCGCCTCGAGTTGCTCGATCGCGGGATTGACCGCGCCAGACGCGCTAGCGGACGCGCCGCGCGTGCCGCCTGCACCCGCGGGGCCGCCGTTGTTCGCCGTGACCGACGAGGCGGACGACCCCGACGCGGTGCCCGACGTTGCCGCTTGCGAACCCGCCGAACCCGACGTGCCGTTCGTACTGTTATTTCCCGCCCCCTGATTGGTGGACGTGTCCTGCGCCGGGCTCGGATTCGAGCCGATCGCAGCCGTGCCGGCGACGCCAGAAATGCCTTGCACGATCATTGTCGATCACCTCCGTTTTGAAAGGGGATGTCAACATATCGGCAGGATCTGCCGCTTTCTTTAGTCGGACGAAACCATAGCCGGAGCGCACCGGGCGCGCGAGCCGCGCCGCGCGCCAACGTCCAGGTAAATTTGCCGAATCTGCTTCGCAATTCTGCACCGAAGATCGCGGCGGCCACGCGCACGCGACCGGCCGGCACGCGAGCGGCCCGCGCTTCAATGGCTCACGGTTTCCAAACGCGCGATACGCGCCAGGCGCACGTCTTGCTTAATGGCTAGCTCATCCGCGAAAGCATCGGTGCAAACCGCACACCTTTGCACCGATGATCAACACGCCGAAGGACAACACGCTTCCCATACCCCACGCCGATCCATGATGAAACTGCCGCTGACGCCACCACGACCGTCGAATCGCGTCTACCCGCCTGGCGTTCCCGGCCTGCTCGGACTCACGTCGACGATCACGGCCGTCGTGGTGGTCTGCGGCCTGTATTTCGGCCGTGAAGTGCTGATTCCGATCACGCTCGCGGTGCTGCTGAGCTTCCTGCTCGCACCGCTCGTCAGCGTGCTGAGGCGGCTGCGCTTCGGACAGCTGCCGTCGATCTTCGTCGCGGTACTCGTCGCGCTCGTCTCGCTGCTTGCGGTCGGCACGCTGATCGCGGCGCAGATCGCGCAGCTCGCGAGTTCGCTGCCGCAATACCAGGCGGCAATCGAACTGAAGATCGAGACCGTGCAGGAGAAAACGATCGGCCGCGCCGACGCGCTGCTCACGCGCGCGGCCAGCACGCTCGCGCGCGTCACGCCCGATCATGCGCCCAATCCGCCGCACGAGGCGGGCCGCACGCAGAAGCCGTCGGCCGCCGCGCCGCTGCCCGTCGAAGTGCACGAGCCGATGCCCTCGCCGCTGCAACTCGCGCAGAAAGTGTTTTCGCCGGTCGTCGGCCCGATCGAAACGACGTTCATCGTGCTCGTCGTGACGATCTTCATCCTGTTGCAGCGCGAGGACTTGCGAGACCGCCTGATACGCCTGTTCGGCGCGCGCGATCTGCACCGCACGACCACCGCCATCAACGATGCGGCGACCCGGCTGTCGCGCTACTTCGTCGCGCAGCTCGGCATCAATGTCGGCGCCGGTTCGCTGATCGCGGTGGGCCTCGCGATCATCGGCGTGCCGGGTGCACTGCTGTTTGGCGTATTGACTGCGTTGCTGCGCTTCGTGCCGTATATCGGCACATGGATCGCCGCCGCGCTCGCGGCGATACTCGCGGCCGCGATTCAGCCGCAATGGTCGATGGCCGTCGCGACGATCGTTCTGTTCGTGGTCGTCGACGTGGTTGCGGGGCAAGTGGTCGAACCGCTGCTCTATGGACACAGTTCGGGGCTGTCGCCGCTCGCCGTGGTGGTCGCCGCGATCTTCTGGAGCTGGCTGTGGGGACCCGTGGGTCTTGTGCTGTCGACGCCGCTTACGCTGTGTCTCGTCACGCTCGGCCGCTACGCGGAGCGATTGCGGTTCCTGACCGTGCTGCTCGGCGATCAACCGGCGCTCACGCCCGCGCAGAACTTCTATCAGCGCCTGCTCGCCGACGATCCGCACGAGGCGATCGTGCAGGCGGAACGGCTGCTCAAGGAGATGCCGCTCGTCCAGTACTACGACGATGTCGCGCGCGAAGGGTTGCGTCTTGCGCGCAACGACGCGCTGCGCGGCGTATTCGCACCGGACCAGCTGAGCCGCATGAACGAGACGCTGCTCGATATCGTCGAGAATCTCGAAGGGGCGGAAAACCCGCTGGCCCCGCCGCCGCTCGCACCGTCGTCGCCGCTGCACGGCAGCGCCGATGGCAGCAAAGCAAGTGCGGGCGAAGACCCCGAAGCCGATAGCGATACGCCCATGCAGCTGCTGCCCGGCATGCGCGTCGTATGCGTAGCGGGCCGCGGCGCCTTCGACGAAGTGGCGACCGCGATCGCCGTGCAACTGCTCTGCCGCCGCGGCCTGCCCGTGTTCGCCGCGCATTATGCGCAGTTCCGCAAAGGCAGCATCGATTCGGCAAGCATCGAAAATGCGCCGATTCTCTGCGTCGTCACGCTCGATGCATCGGAGGCGCCGCCGTACCTGCGCAACCTCGTGCGCCGCATTCGCGAACGGGCGCCGTCGGCAGCGCTCGTGGTTGGCGTCGGCGGCCTGTCCGAACGCGACGATGAGACGACGTCGCTGAGCGGGACGATCAACGCGAACGGCTTCGGCGAACTCGTCGACCAGTGCGTGCACGCGGCGACCAACGCCGCGCCGCTGCCGCCGCGGCTCGTGGAAAACACCGGCTGAGCGCCCGCTCGCCATGCAACGTCATTTCGAAAGCGAATTGAAATAATTGAACCGCGATTCTGATGATCGCGCGCGCGACGATAACCGGCATTGGAATAATTCAGGCCAATTTCATTTAAACCGGTTACTTCCGCTTTCCGGAAATTCCGCGAATAGATTACGTATCGTCAGCAAATAATCATCGAGTCTTTATAAATATCTGCTTTCCATTTTCTGTTTATATTTCAGGAAAAATCCCCCGAAGCCGGAAAACAATCGCCCCGAAGCGGCCGTGAGACCGCTTCGGGGCGACGTGCCTGCCTGCAGTGCTGCGAGGTCTTCGGTCGTTACGAAGCCGTCATGACGGGCGCGACGGCGGCCGGGTCCGTAATGCTCGGCTTGCCGGTCTCGATATGACCCGCGAGGCGGCGCTGGAACGCCGGGTCGTCGTTGTCGGTCACCGTCAGGTCGTACCAGTGGTGGCTCGACGCGAGAACCCACTTTTCTTCGACCGTCTCGTTCGGCGGCACGATCACGGGCCGCGACAGCGCGCCGTAGGCGTTATCGGCCACCGACAGCCGCGCGTTCCTGTTGCCCTTGTTCGTGAAGCGCAGCACGACGTTGCCGTTCGCCACGTCGTAGTGCGTCTTGACCTCGGGCAAAGCCGTCCTGTTCTTGCCCTTGCCGGCGGCGGCCTCGATCATCTCCGCGTTCAGGTCGCCGTTGAAGCGCCGCACGAAGCCGTTCGGGCCGTAGACGGTGAACGCATAGGCGCCGTTGTTGATCGACAGGTCGAAAGTCTCGGTGATCGACTTGTCCTTTTCGACCGTGTAGCGCCACGGGCCGTCGGTGCGCAGCGACGAGTACACGTAGAAATGGGCGCCGACCGAACCGGTGTTGCCCATCACGAGTTCGAGCACGTTGCGCTTCTCGTTGACCTTGCCGTTCACGTGCAGCTCGTACGGCAGCGCACGGGCGAAGCGGATGCCCGGCTCCTGCGGCACGATCGGACCCGGCGCGGCGGGCACGACCGGCTTCGGCTGCGTCGCACACTGGTTGTCGGCGATCGACTTGTAGTTGCTCGTGTCGGGCAGCGCCGGCATCGTCGCGTCCGGCGTGCGGAAATCGAACGCCGAGGTCAGGTCGCCGCACACCGCGCGGCGCCATTTCGTGATGTTCGGCTCCTTCACGCCGAAACGCGCTTCGATGAAGCGGATCACCGACGTGTGGTCGAACACTTCCGAGCACACGAAGCCGCCCTTCGTCCACGGCGACACGATCGTCATCGGCACGCGCGTGCCGAGACCGTACGGCAGATTGTCGACCGTGTAGGTGCCGCCGCGGCCGTCCGGGTTGATCACGTTGTGGATCTCGCCCTCGGTCGTCACGGTCGACAGGCCCTGTGCGCGCGTCGTCGGCACTTGCGGCGGCGGCACGTGATCGAAGAAGCCGTCGTTCTCGTCGTACATGATGAAGAGCACGGTCTTGCTCCACACCTCGGGGTTCGACGTCAGCGCGTCGAGAATCATCGAGGTGTACTCGGCGCCATAGGCAGGCGTGTACTTCGGGTGTTCCGAGTAGGCCGCCGGCGGGCACAGCCACGACACCTGCGGCAGCTTGTTCGCGAGCACGTCGGCCTTCAGATCGTCGATCGTGCGCGCCGTCTGCGCGCGCTGGTACAGCGACGAGCCCGGCTGCGCGTTGATGAAGTTCGTGAAGTTCTGCAGGACGTTCGTGCCGTAGTTGCCGTTCAGCGGATCGTTGCCGTTCGTGCCCTGCTGGTAGACCTGCCACGAGATGCCGGCTTTTTCGAGGCGTTCCGGATACGTGGTCCACGACAACAACTGGTACTTCGGCGGTCCGTCGCCGTCCACGAAGTCGTTGTTGTCGAGCAGCGGGCCGCCTTGCGTGCCGGTCGGATCGACCATGCCCGTCATCAGGTACATGCGGTTCGGATGCGTCGGCCCCGGCATCGAGCAGTAGTATGCATCGCACACCGTAAATGCATCGGCCAGTGCGTAGTGGAACGGAATGTCGGTGCGCAGGTGGTAGCCCATCGTCATGTCCGTCTTGTTCGCGGGCCACTGGTCGTAGCGGCCGTTGTTGATCGCGGCATGCGTCGGATACCAGTTATGGTCGAGGTCGCCGATACATTGCGCGCTCGTCGTCAGCGTATCGAGGTGGAACGGCAGCACGGGCTTCGTCGCGTCTTCCTTCGACGGCTGGAACCACACCGGGTTGCCGCCCGGCAGCGGGATCGGGAAGCGGTCGTTATAACCGCGCACGCCACGCATATGGCCGAAGTAGTGGTCGAAGGAGCGGTTCTCCTGCATGAACACGACGATATGCTCGATATCGCGGATCGTGCCCGTGCGGGATGCGGCCGGCACGGCGAGCGCTCTGCGGATCGAATCCGGCAGCGCGGTCATCGCGGCGGCAGCCCCGGCGGATGAAGCAACGGTTTGTAGAAAACGGCGGCGGCTATTTGAAGTCATGGTCTGGTCACCTTCTCTTTGTTGCGGGGGGAATCTGGCGGCTATGCGTCGCAGCGCTTCGACGAAGCGAGGAACCCGCGCCAAGCGACGCGCGGCGCGAAGTGCTGCTGATCAGTTGGCGCTATCGCCGGGCGCGTAGCGCATCACGGGCGCGACCTGTATCGCATCGGCGGCGACGCTCGCCTGCGCGCTGGCCACTGCGCTGCCGGTTCCGGCATTGGTCAACGGCGGCGCCTGCAGTTGCGAGAGCGGCACCGATGCACCCGCAGCTAACTGCAGCGCGGCGCTCTGATAGCGCGACGTGCCGTTCTGCATGGAATTGGCCGAATCATTCGAAGCAGACAGGCTGCTCGTGGCATGGCTCGCGTCCGCCGGCCCGGGGCCGCATGCAACGAGCATGAAGACGCTGATCAGAGCGGCACATGACGCCGCCAGTCTCGAGAAAAAGTCTCCGTCCATGATCCTCATCCCATTCTTTAGTTAACCGGACGTTCAGCACGGCTTTCGATTTAATGCCGGATTGTTTTCGCGAGGAGAGTGTCACGTTTAATTAAGAAGAATTTGTGAAATGGTTTCATCTCCATTTACGGATATTTCCACTTACCTGGAATGCATCACTTCAATGCCAGGATAAATAAACGAAAAAGAAATAAAACATTAATACGACCAGCTTCGGGTCCGGGGCTTGCGACCGTGCATATCCGCTAGCGGCACATAAGACTGGGGAGACATGGATGCGCACAGGCACTAACCTGCAGGACAGCGAAGACGAATTGCAGTGGCGGCCGATTGGCCGGGCGCTGGCCGACCATCGCCGCGTACTCGTCGTCGACGACTACGCGGATGCCGCCGACGCCTTGCAACTGCTGCTCAGCGCGAACGGCTTCGAATGCCGTGCGATGCACGAGGCGCATGACGTCTGTGCGATCGCCGAGGCGTGGCAGCCGTTTGCGGTGGTGCTCGATATCGCCATGCCGGAACTCGACGGCCTCGAGCTCGCCCGGCGGTTGCGTGCGACGCCGTCGACGTCGCACATGCTGCTCGTCGCGTGCACGGGCTATGCATCGGGACGCGACCGAGAGCGCGCGCGGGAAGCCGGCTTCGACGCCCATTGCGCGAAGCCGCTGACGCCGCAGCGGCTGCTTGCATTATTGAAGAGGGCTGTGGCGATGACGCCGGACATGAGGAACGGAGGCACACGGGCATGAGCGCGACGCAAGCGTCGAGCGTGGACAGAACAGATGCGATGACGGTCGACTCGCCGGTCGACCCGCCGGTCAGGCACAGGCCGTGCTGTAGGGTCCGCTGCACTCAATGCGCATCTACTCAATCACGCTTACAGGAGAACAACGATGCAAAGAAGAAAGTTCATTTTGACCAGCGGTACGATGCTTGCGGCCGGCGGCCTCGTGTTGGCTGGCTGCACGACGACGGGACAAAGCTCGGCGAACAGCACGGCCGGCAACTCGGATAAGCGTGCTGCCATCAATCACGACGTCGACGCGACGCTGTCGCGGCTCTACACGACTGTCAACGGCTCGCGCGAACTGGTTTCGAAAGCGCGCGGCGTGCTGGTGTTTCCGCAGGTCGTGCAGGCCGGCTTCGTGGTCGGCGGCCAGTACGGCCAGGGCGCGCTGCGCGTCGGCGGCCGGACCCAGGGCTACTACAGCACGGCGGCCGGCTCGTTCGGTCTGCAGGCCGGCGCCCAGTCGAAGGCGATCATCTTCTGCTTCATGACCGAACAGGCGCTCGCCGACTTCCGCAACCGCGACGGCTGGGCCGTGGGTGGCGATGCGACGGTCGCGGTGGTCAAGGTCGGCGCGAACGGCAACATCGACTCATCGACGGCGACCGCCCCGGTGCAGGCGTTCGTGCTGACCAACGCGGGCCTGATGGCCGGTGTATCGCTCGAAGGCACCAAGGTGTCGAAACTGGATATCTGACCGGCGCGTTCACACCATGCTCACGCCGCGGCGTATTTGTCTGTGTAAAAGCCGCCGCGGCGGGAAGCCGAAATTACATTGTGACCGGCCGTGCACGCGTCGCGCGGCGCGAAGCGGCCGTTTTTTTCATGGCATAGCCTTTGCGTTGTACCGCAGCGCAACACGCTTTACTCCTGTACCGTCCCCTTCTGTTTTTTTCGCGCGGAGTCGATCTTGACGCTGAATGTTCTTCTCGTTGCTTCGGAGGCGATGCCGCTCGCCAAATCCGGCGGGCTCGGCGATATGGTGAGCGCCTATGCGGCCGCATTGCGCGACGCGGGCGTCGACGTGTCGATCCTGCTGCCCGCCTATCCGGGCGCACTCGCACAGGCGGTGGGCGTCACGCCGATTACGCGGATCAGCGGACTGCCCGGCGGCGACGCGCGCCTGTTGCGCGCGCAGATGCCCGACACAGGCGTGCCGGTACTGCTATTGCAGATGGATCATCTGTTCGACCGCGAGCAGCTTTATGTCGATCAGCGCGGTCGCGATTACCTCGACAATACCGTGCGTTTCGCCTCGCTTGCCGCTGCGGCTGCACGCATTGCGCGCGGCGTACGGGGCGTGCGGCGCCCCGATATCGTGCATGCGCACGATTGGCATGCAGCGCTCACGCCCTTGCTGATGAAGCTCGCGGGCGTGCCCGCGAAGAGCGTGTTTACGATTCACAATCTCGCGTTCCAGGGCAACTGCCCGCTCGCGCTCGGCAGCTGGCTCGGCGTGCCCGACGCGCTGCTCGCGCCGGCCCTTTCGGATGAGCGCAGCATCGAGTTCTACGACACGTTGAGCCCGATGAAGGCCGGCATCGTGCACGCCGATCGCGTGACGACGGTCAGCGACACCTATGCGCGCGAAATCCTCACGCCGCACTTCGGACACCGGATGGAAGGCGTGCTGCAAGCGAGCGCGCACAAGCTTTCCGGCATCACGAACGGCATCGACGAAAACGTCTGGGATCCGGCGACGGACGCACATATCGCGCGTCACTACTGCGCCGCCGACGTGCGCGGCAAGCAGGCCTGCAAGCGCGATCTGCAGCAACGCTTCGGGCTGACCGTCGATCCGTTCGCGCCGCTGGTCGCAATCGGCAGCCGTCTGACCTCGCAGAAGCTCGCAGACGTGGTTGCTGCCGCCTTGCCGATGGCGCTTGCGCGGCACCCGCGGCTGCAGGTGGCGATTCTCGGTAAAGGCGACGCGCATCTCGAACAGGCGATGCGCGCACTGGCCGCGCTGTGGCCGCAGCGCGTCGCCGTGCAGATCGGCTACGACGAGGCGACCGCGCACAAGCTGCATGCGGGCGCGGACATGCTGCTGCACGGCAGCCGCTTCGAGCCGTGCGGTCTCACGCAGATGTATGCGATGCGTTACGGCACGATTCCGATTGCATCGCGAGTCGGCGGCCTTGCCGACACGATCGTCGATTACGAACCGGCGCGTTCGCCCGAACTCGGCTTGCCCGAAGACGGCGCGACCGGCTTCCTGTTCGACGGTGAAACCGTGGGCGACGTGGTGGCGGCGCTCGAGCGCGCACTCGAAGCGTTTATGCGGCCGTCGTCATGGCATGCGTTGCAGCGTAATGCGATGCGCGGCGATTTCGGCTGGGCGAAGCCGGCTGCACGCTATCTGCAACTGTATGCGGAGCTCACCGATGCGCGGCCCGCGAGGCGCGGTCTGTCCGAAGCCGTGCAAGCGGCGGCGGCCAGCGCGAATGGCGCGCGCGATGTCGACGTGGTCGCACAGCGGCGGCCGGCACGGCGTGCCGCGGGTGCTGCGCAGAACGGCAAGTGGAACGGCAATGCTTCCGCGCAGGGCGTGCACGAGGATGTTGCGCGACGCGCGTGACGTCCAGAAAGATGCAGCCGCGTAACCGGTAACCGGATTACGCGGCTACATGATCGATGTGCGGGCAACGAGATTGCCCGCACACCCCCACTCTACTCGCTACTGCGTGAGCCGCTCCTCGAGCCGGTCGAACACATGCTGCGTCTCCCCCTGCGCATGCAACGCGAACAGCAGCAGCGAGCGACCCGTCACCTGATACACGTCGCCCGAACCGAATTCCGGCAACTCGTCGCGTTCGGGCGCGTTCGTATCGATCAGACAGCTCCATTGATCGCTGCCGGGCACCTCGGGCAGCGTGAAGTCCACCACATCGTGATACGCGTTGACGATGACGAGCAGCGTCGCGTCCGATGCGGGCCGTCGAATACCGCTTGCCTGCGCGCGCCCGTCGATCACGAGGCCGAAGCAGCGCATTGCCGGATCGCCCCATTGCTCGTCCGTCAGCTCGACGCCGGCGGGGCTTAGCCACTTCACGTCCTTCACTTCGAGATCGGCTTCGCTTTCGGCCTTGCTTGCGCCCTCGCTTTCCGCTTCGCTTTGGCCTTCCATGCGGGCTTCCATCCGGCCCGGCAGCTTGAGCACGCGCGTCTCGCCGGTCAGGAAGCGGCCGCGCCGCAAGACCGGCAACGCATGACGCAACGCCGTGAGCTTGCGCACGAAGCCGATCAGCGCACGGCCGCGCTCGTCGATGCCTTCCCAGTCGACCCAGCTGATTTCGTTGTCCTGGCAATATGCGTTGTTATTGCCCTGCTGGGTGCGGCCGAATTCGTCGCCGGCCAGTAGCATCGGCGTGCCTTGCGAGAACAGCAGCGTCGCAAGCATGTTGCGCTTCTGACGCTCGCGCAATTCGACGATGTCGATGTCGTCGGTCGGTCCTTCGGCGCCGCAGTTCCACGAACGGTTATCGCTGTGGCCGTCGTTGTTGTTCTCGCCGTTGGCGTCGTTGTGACGCTCGTTGTACGACACGAGATCGTGCAGCGTGAAACCATCGTGCGCGGTCACGAAATTCACGCTCGACCACGGGCGTCTGCCGCGGCGGTTGAAGAAATCGCCCGATGCGGTCAGGCGCGTCGCGAGGTCGGCCGCGCAGTTTTCGTCGCCCTTCCAGAACGAGCGCGCCGTATCGCGGAATCGGTCGTTCCATTCGGCCCACCCCGGCGGGAAGCCGCCGACCTGATAGCCGCCGGGCCCGCAATCCCACGGTTCGGCAATGAGCTTGACGCTCGCGAGCACCGGGTCTTGCCGGCAACTGTCGAGAAAGCCGCCGCCTTCGTCGAAGCCGTACGGCTCGCGGCCGAGAATCGTCGCGAGATCGAAGCGGAAGCCATCGACGTTCATCTCGGTGACCCAGTAGCGCAAACTGTCGGTCACCATCTGCAGCACGCGCGGATGCGACAGGTTCAGCGTGTTGCCGGTGCCGGTGTCGTTGATGTAATAGCGGTTCTGTTCGGGCATCAGCCGGTAGTACGAGGCGTTGTCGATGCCGCGAAATGACAGCGTCGGTCCGCGCTCGTTGCCTTCGGCCGTATGGTTATAAACCACGTCGAGTATCACCTCGAGACCCGCGTCGTGCAGGCGGTCCACCATTTCCTTGAATTCGGCGACCATGCCCGGGCCGCGCGCGAAGTAGCGCGGATCGGCCGCGAAAAAGCCAATCGTGTTGTAGCCCCAGTAGTTCGTGAGGCCTTTGTCGAGCAGGTAACTGTCGTTGACGAACGCGTGGATCGGCATCAGTTCGACGGTCGTGACGCCGAGCCGCCGGATATGATCGATCACGGCTTTCTGCGCGAGACCGTCGAACGTGCCGCGCAACTTCGCGGGCACCGCCGGATGCCGCTTCGTGTAACCGCGCACATGCGTCTCATAGACGATCGTGCGGTCCCACGGCACGCGAATGCGCGTCGGATGCGTCCAGTTGAAAGTCTGATCGACGACCTGACACTTCGGCATATAGGCCGCGCTATCGCGCTTGTCGAAAGTCAGATCGGGCTCGTCGCCGGGCGCGTTCAACGTATAGCCGAACAGCGACGGGTGCCATTTGAGCGCGCCGACGTGCGCTTTCGCATACGGGTCGAGCAGCAGCTTGTGCGGATTGAAGCGATGCCCCGCCTCGGGTTCGAACGGTCCATGCACGCGATAGCCGTACACGGTGCCCGCCGGCAAACCCGCGACATGCACATGCCACACTTCGTCGGTGTATTCGGGTAGTTCGATACGTTCGACTTCGCGCTTGCCTTTCGCGTCGAACAGACACAGTTCGACCTTCGTCGCATGCGCAGAAAAAAGCGCGAAATTCACGCCCTTTCCGTCCCATGTAGCGCCGAGCGGAAATGGCAGGCCTTCGGAAATGCGTCGGTCGTATGGCATGGAAAGCCTTCATTGACGAGAAGCGATTGATGAACGCGCAACAGTGCCTGCAACGGCGGACAGGAGCGTACGGCGCGGGAGGCGCGTCGAATCAGCAAGGCATGTGCCCGAAGCGGTCATCGTGCGTCGGCGCCGTCGCCGGAAGCCGCGCGAATCGCCGCAATGCGACTCGTCACAAGGCTTACCCGGACTTACAAACAAAGATAGATTCTGCGCGTTCGCCGTAAGCGTTCCCGCGCCCGCGCACGGTGTATTCAGCAGATGCAACAACTGGCAGCCTGTCACGCCCGGGTCACGCCCACGTCACGCGAACGCCGTACGGCGCGCCGCAGCGTGGGAGCCGGAAAGCCGCGGCCCGCGCGGTGCGCGATGCGATGCAGATCGAGCGCCTCGATGGCACGGCTCATGCATGCGTAAGAAAATAGTCAAGCCGCCTGGACCGCGCATCGTTCGATGCACCGATAGTAGACCGATGATGGATGCCACTGCACTTTCGGACACCCGCCTGCCCACTATTCTGCTCATCGACGACGAACAGGAATTGCTCGTCGCGTGGGCGCTGCTGCTCGAACTCGAAGGATTTCATGTCGTCACGACGCGCGAGTCGCGCGAAGGCGTGGAACTCGCGCATCGTCTGCATCCGGCGCTCGTCATTACCGACCTGATGATGCCGGGAATGAACGGCGTCGAAGTGTGCATCGCGCTAAAGGCGGATTCGTCGCTCGACGACGTGCCGATCATTTTATGGAGCGCGTCGCCGGATATCCCCGATGGCGTGCTGTGCGAATGCAAGCTGCACAAGCCGGTCGCGCGCGAGACGTTGCTTGCGAACGTCGAGGGGCTCCTGCGCTCGGCGCTGGACGCGCGGCGGCAGCGCGCATCCGTGCGCCGGTAGGCAGGCAACGCGCGAGCTTATTTCGTCGGCGCCTATTTCCTTTAACTTGCCGCTTCGTCATCTCCATCAGCGCGGCTGGTAACCCGAAGGACCCGGTTGTGCAGACGCAGCGGCATGCTGCGCGGGCACTGCGCCGTCAAACGCCCGCATATGCGCTGCGATCGTTTCTTTCGGAAGCGACATCAACAGGCCGATGCTGTGGACCGACAACGCGCCGCTCCACCGCGCGGCAAACGCCTCCGCCTCAGGGGTGAAAAACACGCCCGACGGACGTGTCCCGCTCGCGAGCTCGCGACGGATCAGGTTGCGCCATCCCACATGAGCGAGATCCAGCAGCGCTGCGCGGCTTGGCTCCGGCAACGAGGACGAGGTCCGGCAGTTCGTTCTGTGAAGGTAGTTTTCGATCATGTCCTTCGGCTTGTGCATGATGGCGGCGAACGTGTCGACTGGTAACCTGCCGCCCCACTTCCGCAGATATGCTTTTTCGCCGTTCGTGAACGGCCGCACGATCACCGAGAGCCTGACCTGCAGTCCTGTGTTCTGCAGATCGTGCCAGCCACGTACTGCCGATTGCACGTCCGACGCGATTTTTTCGACCTGCTCTGCGGTTGCACCGTATCGGCTCGGCAGATCGTCATGGCGAGCACCGGGATTTCGCAACAGATGGTTCGCGATCCTGTCCGACAGCGTCGGCTCCGGCAGCGCTTGCCGCGGGCGCGACGGCGCCGACGCGGGCGGTCGGACCGTTGGCGCCGGCGACGCGGTACTGCCGGTGCCCGCAAGCCGGCGCCATCGAGGAGGCGCGACATCTTCGACGGCGGTTGCGCGAGAACCCACGCTCGCCGCCGCCCGGCCTGCGCTGCGAGGACGCGTCGAATCCGTCTGCAGCATCCACGCGCCTAGTGCATTGCGTTGCAGGGCACTGCCGCGCGCACGAGGATTGCCAGGTGTCGTCAACCGCCAGTCACGCGTATCCGCGTCTTGCGCGACCGCATACGAACGCTTGTCGTGAAAGATAAATGTCTGGCCGCTATGCAGATCCTTGAATACGCCCGGCTCGGACGTCGAAGCATACGCGTCCGGCAACCGGGGCAGTGCATATGACTCGTGCCAGGCCGTCGGGCGTCCACTTCGGAAAAAAACGCGGCCGCCGGACGTGCCCGCCGGCGACGATACGGTCCATGAAGGGGCTTCTCGCACCGGCGTCGGCGTCGGCGCCGACGCCGACGCCGGTTGCTCTTCATGAGGCGCCTGAACGTGCTCTCGCGATGTCGGCTCGACATGAACATCCGGCGCGCGAGACGTGCTTTCTCCGATTCGTGGCATACCGGTTTTCCTCGTCGGTTGCAGGTGCATGCATCGAAACCGTCATGCTACGAAAACCGCCTCGCCCTGCTGCGATACCGCCATACCTACGTCCGCGGCGACGTTGTCGCCGCGTCAGCGCGACAGGCGTAACAATCAGACCGCCGCCGGGTCGGAACGATGAATCGCGATCCCTTCCATCGGATCGAGCGGCGTGCGCCACGGCGCGCGTTCGATCATGCTGCGCGTATCGTCGTAGCCGGCCTTCCAGCGCCGCTCGATGCCGCTTGCAGAGAAGTCGATGTCCTTATGCAGGTCGTGGCCGCACGAGCGCGGCGCATCGAGTTCGATCACCTGCATCGTCGTGCCGCAGCCCCAGTCGAGCAGCTGTCCGATCGCGTCGCTCTCGCGCTGTTCTTCGGTCATGTGCCGGCCCAGTTCGCGAATCACATGGCGCAGGTTGTGAATCTGCTTCTGGCGCTCGAGATGGCTTTCCGCACGGCTCGAATACTGGATGTCGCGCTGCCTCGTCATCGCTTCGCGTATCGATGCCGGCTCGGGACCATGCACGGGCCACAACTGCACGGTGAAGATGACCGAGTCGCGGCGCGGGCGATCGTCGAGCACCGCTTCGAGCGGCGTGTTCGAGTAAATGCCGCCGTCCCAATATGCTTCGCCGCCGATACGCACCGACGGAAAGCCCGGCGGAAACGCGGCCGATGCCATCACATGATCGACGGCGAGCGGCATGTCGCGGTTCGTGAAGTAATGCATATGGCCGCTGGCGACGCCGACCGTGCCGACGGTCAAACGCATGCGCCGCGCGTTGAGGAAATCGAAATCGACGAGCGAGGTCAGCGTGTCGCGCAACGGCTCGGTTTGATAGAACGCGGCGCGCTCGGGGCCGACCGCGCCGTAGAGGCCGAACCATGCATCGGCGCGCGGCGTGAAGAACAATGGAATGCCGTGCGTGACGATCGACAGATCGCGTAGCCACTCGGCCACACTGCCCGGCAGGCCGTACAAGCCGGGTAGCCATCCGTTCGTGCCGGTGGCTCCGCCGCAGCCACCCTGCCAGGTGACGCGTCGCCAGAATTCGTGCAACCGCTCGAGACGTTCGCCGGCTGGATTGCCGGCAATGATGGCGCCATTGATCGCGCCGATCGACGTGCCGATCACCCAGTCGGGCTCGATGCCTGCGTCATGCAACGCATGGAACACGCCGGCCTGATACGCGCCGAGCGCGCCACCGCCTTGCAGCACGAGCACCACCTGGCCCGGAATATCGGCGCGCCGCGCGTCGGTGCCTGCGTGCCCGGCGGGTTCGCGCTACGCGCGGGCGCCGGCGCCCGCTGCCTGTTTTGCCATCGCGCTTCTCCGTCGACGAAACGTTGCCTTCAGTGAAGCAATCACTTGAGGCAATCACATGAGGCAGTCACGATAGCGCACCTTCCCGTCGCACGCAGCGAGGTACACCCGGCATGCCCGGCGGCGAGGCGTGCCGCCGCGTCAGCGGCCGACGAGCCGGTAGGTGAAGAACAGCAGCGCGATAGCGGCCGCCATGCAGGCGAATGCCTTCAGCAGTGCGAGGGCCGCCGCGCCGGCGCGCCGCCAGGTGAACCGCACGTGCCGCGGCTGCGCAGGGTTCAGCGAGTCTTCGGCCAGCAAGGTCGTGAAGCGCACTGTTTCGTCGATCATTCGCATGGTCCGTTTCTCCTTGCGGTATGGGCCAGGGCTCGCGCTGTCTTCGCTATTTTCACTGTCTGCGTTGGGCACGACGCTCACCGTTTGCTTCGCCTGTCCGCTTCGATGTTGCTTCGATGCCCGCAAAATCCGCGACGCGATCCGCGCATGGCATCGCCGCGTGCCCAGGACACCGCACGGTGGTCGCGAATGGTCCGTATGGCAACGAACCATTCGCTCCACTCTTCTTCCGACTTCGCCCCCCAATGGCTCCGCCGCCTTCCCGATTCGCGGTATTCCCCGACCTCGAACCGTGAAGTCCCCGTGCCGTCGTCCGGTGCCGATCTCTGTGGATCGGTGTGGCCGGACAGCGGCGAGCCGGTTGTGGCCAACCTATCGCAACGGATATGCCATGAGGGCATGAGCCTTATCGTGCCGTGCTCTTTGAACTGACGAACACATCGGGAACAGGCTTTCAGGCTGCTCACGTTTCGGAATCGAAACATATTTTGCGCGCGGATCGACGTGCGCGAAGCCTACGGAAACGCTCCCTGTCGACGTCGCCAGGGACGGCGAATCGGGCGCAAAGCAGCGTTGGGCAACGCCTTGACCGCGAAACTGCCCGATCCGCGCGTAGCGCGAGTGGTCCGGCACGCGTTATGCCCAATGTGTCGCAGTGTTGAGACAAACGGCATGAGGCGGGACACGAAATGCATGCGGACTGATACCCGTTCGCTACGCCGAGCGCGGAAAGCCTTATCTGTTCTGGCTTCGCCACTGTTCGCCGATGAATCACCGAGGAACCGCGCGGTCGTCCCGTCCCGGCGATTCGTTTGCGCATCCTGATTTGTGCTTATACAAACGTGTGTTCCTTTCCTTTATTTTTTGATCAAGAGCCGTAATCATGCGACGATAGGACCGTCGCCCCTCGGCGATGGAATGTGCAGGACCGGCCGATAAGATCACTAAAGACCGCTGATAAGAACGCTAAAACCAGGCAGGCTGAAACCACGAAGGCTGAAACCGCTGTCGCAATCGAAGGATCACTGGCTTACGCGTTCGCGCTGCGCAGCGGCCAAACGTCCAACCGGGGGTACCATGCATTCCACCTCGATGTCGCCCGCTGCCGAACGTGCCGTGCTTTGCGTGTCATCGGCGCCTGACGAGCCTCTCGCCCGATTTCTGGCCGCTGCGGGCTGGCATGTCGTCCATGCGAAAACGCCCGCGAACGCCGAGCGTCTGCTCGACCGCGGCGATATCAAGGTCGGCCTTATCGACCTTCCTGACGACTGCACCGCGCAACAACTGTCCGCGCTCGAAGCGTTCATGCAGCGCGGCGAGACGAACTGGGTCGCGCAGATCGCGCCGGGCCGCTCGGACGACGAACCGACGAGCCGCTTTATCCTCGACTACTGCTTCGACTTCGTGACGAAGCCATGTCTGAACGACCGTCTGATCTTCGCCCTCGGCCATGCGCATGGCCTGTCGAGCCTGCGGCGCACGAGCGTCAAGCCGAAGCCGTCGCTGGGCAAGCACGGCATGGTCGGCCATTGCGAGCCGATGGAGCGGCTCTACCGGCGACTCGACAAATGCGCGCAAACCGACGCGCCCGTCTTTATCGCCGGCGAATCGGGCACGGGCAAGGAGCTCACCGCGCGCGCGGTGCACGACTGTTCGGCGCGTCATAAGCAGCCGTTCGTCGCGATCAACTGCGCGGCGATTCCGCCCACGTTGTTGCAAGCGGAGCTGTTCGGCCACGAGCGCGGCGCATTTACGGGCGCACTGCAGAAGAAAATCGGCCGCATCGAGCACGCGGACGGCGGCACGCTGTTTCTCGACGAAATCGGCGACATGCCGCACGAGTGCCAGGCGGTGCTGTTGCGCTTCCTGCAGGAAGGAACAATCGAGCGTCTGGGTAGCAACTCCCCGATCAAGGTCGACGTGCGCGTGATTTCGGCGACCCATGTGGACCTCGAAGCCGCGGTCGGCGACGGGCGCTTCCGCGCGGATCTCTATCACCGGCTTTGCGTGCTGCGGCTCGACGAACCGCCGCTGCGCGAGCGCGGCGGCGATATCCGCCTGCTGGCCGAATACGCGCTCAGCATGTACCGACAGGACGGCACGCATAAGATTCGCGGCTTTTCGAGCGGCGCCGTGGTCGCCATGTCGAACTACGCGTGGCCCGGCAATGTGCGCGAACTGATCAACTGCGTGCGGCGCGCGGTCGTCATGACCGAAGGACGCTTCATTACCGAAGCGGACCTCGGCTTGCCCGCCGCGATCAACCAGCGGCCCAGGACGCTTGCCGAGATCCGCATGCAGGCCGAAATCGAAGCGATCGAAGACGCGCTGCGGCGGCATGGGCACAATCTGTCGTCGGCGGCCGCGGAGCTTGGCGTATCCCGCGCGACGCTGTACCGGCTCATGAACGCGAACCGGATCCAGAGCGATATCAGCTCGATCCGGCAAGGACGCCGTCAGGCCCAAAACGGCGATCGCGACGCCGAAGCGGACCCCGATGCTCCCGCGGCCGCGGGCGCAGACGATGCGCCGCCGCGCTCCGCCATGGCCCTGTGACGGGTACCGGATAGCCGGCCGCCGGGCCCGCGCGGGCCGCTGCCTTGTCGCCGAACCGTTCGCCGGACCGGTTGTCTCGCGCCAGCGTGACGGGTCATGCAAGCGCATGCGCTGCCCGAGTCGCTGCATGCGGCCCGCCACAGTTGCTATGCTTGTCCGTGTTACCGGCACGGAAGCGAACTTGTCCCCTCCCGATCTCTGCAACGCGCGCACGCGGCGCACACCGTATCCCCCGGCCGTCGCGGTCGGCGCGAGTCCCTGCGACGAAGTTGCGATCTGCGGCGCGCGCTGCTCCGCGCCCGACCGGGGGAGCCGCTACAAGCGGCTTGCGCTGCTTTCGACGATCCTCGGTTCGAGCATGGCGTTTATCGACGGCTCGGTTGTCAACGTCGCACTGCCCGCGCTGCAGTCCGAACTGCATGCAAGCGTCGCCGCGATCCAATGGGTCGTCGACGCATACCTGCTGATGCTCGCTTCGCTCGTGCTCGTCGGCGGCGCACTCGGCGACCGCTACGGACGACGCCGCATATTCGTCTGCGGAATTGCCATCTTCACGCTCGCCTCGGCCGCCTGCGGCCTCGCGCCCGATTCCGCGACGCTGATCGCGGCGCGCGCGGTGCAAGGCATCGGCGCGGCGTTGCTGGTACCGAGCAGCCTGTCGATCATCGGCGCCGTCTTCGACGATCGCGAGCGCGGCCGCGCAATCGGCATCTGGGCCGGTTTCGCGTCGATCACCTCGGCGCTCGGTCCGATTGCGGGCGGCTGGCTCGTCGATGCGTTCTCGTGGCGCGCGATCTTCTTTCTGAATCTGCCGATCGCGGCCGCCACCATCGTGCTCGCGCTGATCGCAGTGCCCGACAGCCATCGGCCCGACGCGCCGCGCCGCATGGACTGGGCCGGCGCGATAGCCGCCGCGGCAGGTCTCGGCGCGCTTGCCTACGGCCTGACGCTCGCCTCGGAGCGCGGCGTGGCCGGTTTTGCGGCGCCGGCCGTGCTCGCGTCGGTGGCGGGCGGCGGCATCGTGCTGATCGGTTTCGTCGTCATCGAGGCTGCGGGCAGGCAGCCGATGATGCCGCTCGACGTGTTTCAATCGCGCGACTTCAGCGGCGCCAATCTCATCACACTGCTGCTTTACTTCGGCCTGGGCGGTACGTTGTTCTTTCTGCCGTTCACGCTGATCCGGGCGCACGCGTTCACGGCGACGCAGGCGGGCGCCGCGCTGCTGCCCATTCCGCTCATCATCGGCGCGCTGTCGCGCTTCGCGGGCGGGGCGCTCGCGGAGCGCTTCGGGCCGCGCCTGCTGCTGACGGCCGGATCGATCGTCACGGCGGCGGGCTTTGCGCTGTTCGCGCTCGTGCCGCTCGCGACCGGCGAGCGGTCGTACTGGGCGGCGTTTTTCCCGGCGCTCGTCGTGATGGGCCTCGGCATGACGCTGACCGTGACGCCGCTGACGACGACCGTCATGGCGTCGGTGCCGGGCGAGCGGACTGGCCTCGCGTCCGGCATCAACAATGCGGTCGCGCGCGTGGCAAGCCTGATCGCGGTGGCGGCGCTCGGCATCGTGTTCACGTGGACGCATGAAGCTGCGTTGTCGACGCGGCTCGACGCGCTGCATATTCCGCACCGCGCGGGCACGGTCATATATTCGATCGGGTCGGCCGCGTCCTCGTCCGGCCGTATGGCGCACCGCGCCGCAACGGTTGCGCAGGCGGAACATGGCGCGCTCGACGCCGCGTTTCGCGCGGTTGCGCTCGTCTGCGCGCTGGGTGCGCTCGGCAGCGCGCTGTGCGCGGCGCTGATGATCGGGCGGCGAAGCGCCGACGGCAGCGCCCCCTGAACCGGCCCGGCGACGCAGCGCGGGAGCGGCGCGGGCACACGCGTTGCGTTCGGATCGGGCCCTATCGAGGAACTTGAGAGGAACTTGAGGCCCGACAATCGGTCGCTTTTACTTTTCCGCTTTTACTCTTCATTAGATCGAATCGGGACGCGATGCCGCGCTTCGCCTCGCGAGGCCCGAATCACGATGCCTGAATGTTTTATATGCGCAAACTATTTATCGCCTGGCTTCTTATCGTACTGGCGCCGCCCGCCCTCGCGGCCGCGTCGACGGCGCCCGTCGCCGCATCGTCCGCGCCGCCTGTCGAACTCACGCCCGACCAGGCTCGCCAGGCGCTCGAAGTCCTCAACGATCCACGACGTCGCGCGCAGGTAACCAACACGCTGCATGCCATCGCTGCGGCCGGGGCACTCGCCGCGCCGCCCGTCGCGGCGAGTCCGGCCGCACCCGCGAGCGCAGCGCCGGCAGCCGCCGCCAGCACGCCGCTCGCGCTGAAATCGAACGGTCTCGCGGCACAGATCGCGCGGCAAGGCGCACGCTGGCTCGAGCAGGTCGGCATGTCGCTCAAGCATTCGCTGATCGTGCTGCTCGATACGGACTCGGTGCGCGCGTGGTGGCGCGGCGAGATTCAGAACCCCCAGGAGCGCGCGAAGCTCGCGATGATTCTTTCGGCGATCCTTGGTACGCTGCTGCCGGCGATCCTTATCGAATGGCTTGTGCGGCGGCTTTTGCGCCGCGCGCGTGCCGCGATTGCCGCGCGGCGGCTGCATCGCGAGGCAAGGCAGCACGCCGCCGAGGAGCAGGAGGCGCAACAGGCGGCAGCAAGCATGGCGCCTGTTGCAACGCAAGGCGCGTCTGCGTCCGCTGCCGCTTCGTCCGCCGCGCGTGCTGCCGGACCGGCCGGCGAGGTCGACGAAGAAGCCGCGCAAGCCGCACAGGCCGCCGGCGTGCCGCTGCAGCCCGGCGACGACGCAAGCGCGGCACAGGCCAAAGCCGACGCCGCGGCGGCGGCAACAACGGCAGCAACCGCAAAGACTGCCGCGTCGACTGCCGTATCGATTGATTCGACGCCGCCTGCGGCAGCCGCCCCATCGACTGCCACAGGCAAAACCGAATCCCCCGAGCAGCAGGCAAAACAGGCCCGCAGCCGGCGCCACGCAGCCGCTCATTGGACCTTGCTGCAACGGCTGCCGCTCGCGGCGTTACAACTGGTCCTGCGCGTCGTGCCGCTTGCGGTGTTCGTCATCGCGGCAAGCGTTCTGATGTCGATCCTCGCCGAAGCCGGCTCGCCGCAGGACCGGGCACTTAGCACGCTGATCGACCTGTACGTGATCTGCCGGTCGATCGTCATCGCGTGCGGCTTTTTCCTGCAGCCCGACGCGCCCGCGCTGCGCTTATGGCGCATGCCGGACCGGTGGGCGATATTCGTGCAGCGCTGGGCCATCTGGATCGTCGGCGCAATCGGCTGCGGCGCCGCGCTCGTCGAAATCGCGCTGGCGCTCGGCCTCTCGGAGTCCGCCCACGTCGCGCTCGTCAAACTCGTCGCGCTCGCGGGCCACGTGCTGCTGTCGCTGATGATCCTGCAATGCCGCAAGCCCGTCGCCGAAGCGATCCGTGCGCGAGCGCAGGACAGCAGCAGCCCGATGAAACTGATTGGCGAAGGCTTCGTCGATTTATGGACCGGCGTGGCGGTGTTTATCGTGATGGCGCTGTGGTTCGTCTGGGCGCTCGATGTGCAAAACGGCTACCGCACGCTGCTGCATCTCGGCGGAATTTCGGTGGCGGTGCTGATCGGCGCGCGTGTCGTGTCGATCGTCGTGTTCGGCGCGCTCGGGCGGATCTTTCGCGCCGAGGAGCAGGAGGGGCGCTCGCTGGTTCATCAGCATGCGTACCGCTACTACCCGTTCGTGCGCAGAATCGTCTATGGGCTGATCGCAGTGGTGACCGTGCTCGTGCTGTTGCAGGTCTGGCACGTCGACGTCTGGCAGTTCTTCGCAACGGGCACGATCGGGCATCGCCTCGCGTCCGCCATCGTGACGATCTTCGTGGCCGCGGTCATCGCGCTGTTCATCTGGGAGGCGGCGAACGTGTCGGTCGAGCGGCGCCTTGCGCGCTGGACGCAAAGCGGCGATCTGATGCGCGCGGCGCGCCTGCGCACCTTGCTGCCGATGCTGCGCACGGCGCTGTTCGTGGTGATCGCGCTCGTCGTCGTCATGACGGGATTGAGCGAACTCGGCGTGAATACCGCGCCGTTGCTGGCGAGCGCGAGCATCTTCGGCGTGGCGCTCGGCTTCGGCTCGCAAAAGCTCGTGCAGGATTTCATCACCGGCATCTTCCTGCTGATGGAAAACGCGATGCAGGTCGGCGACTGGGTCACGCTCGCGGGTGTGTCGGGCACGGTCGAATATCTGTCGATTCGCACGGTGCGGCTGCGCGGCGGAGACGGTTCGCTGTACACGGTGCCCTTCAGTTCGGTTTCGACCGTCAACAATACGAACCGCGGGCTCGGCAATGCGGCGGTGAGAGTCAGCATCGTGTTCGGCGCGGACCTCGATCTGGCGATCGCGACGTTGAAGGAAATCGGCACATCGCTGCGCGAAGACGACCAGTTCAAGGACGGCATTCTGTCGGACTTCGCCTTCTGGGGCGTCGATGCGGTCGACGGCGCGTCGGTCACGCTCGCGGGCCAGGTGCAATGCCGCGACTCCGCGCGCTGGGGCGTGCAGCGCGAATTCAACCGGCGCATTTTCCAGCGCTTCAGCGAGCGCGGCATTGCAATTGCGAATCCGCAGCGGCAGGTGCTTGCACCCGAGGATGGGAGGCTGCCCGTTGCGCAGTTGAATGGGCGGGGCGAACCCGACGATCACGACGATGCGCGCGACGAGCGGGATGTTAGGTCGCGCAACGGTGCGCGCGACGGCTATCGGCATCGTGCCGATGATGATGTGCAGGCCAATGAGGATCGCGAGGCGGGTCAAGGAGCGAGCGAAAAGCCGGGCGCCGCGGGGCGCCGCGCCTAGTATGTTTCGCCATCCGTCAGATGCGTTGCGGCCGGCATGTTCAGGAAACTGCCGGCCGGCCCGTCGCGACTAGATCTGGAAGCCCGCAATCAGTTGGGCGTTCATAAAGTAGCCGCCGCAGTGAACACTGTCATAGATGTTGGTGTTTTGCAGCAGAAGTCCGTCCCCGGAGTATTTTGATTGGGCGGTCGCGTGACCTGTCTTGTCATAAGTCGTGGACCAATACGAGCCGTCATTGTTGTACGAAAATTTCGTGAAACCGGTCAGACCCAGTGAGTTATAGCGGTCAGCTTCGATCTGACGGCCCAGGCCGTCGAAGAAATCGTGCTCGGTCAAAGTTCGCCCCGTGTACTGGTAATAGTCATGGATGATGTTGTTGGAACCAAATACCCCAATCAATTCCTGCGTGCTATTGAAGGCATGGGCTGTATAGCTGCCGTCCAGATTGAAGTCGAACTGTTTGGTCGTTTTTCCGTCGCTGCCGAAATAGATGTCCTGCGTTTTATATCCGCTGGCGTTGAAGGCTGCGTACTCCGTCATTTGACCATTGGTGCCGAACAGCGCGGCGATTTGTGAACCGTCACTGTTAAAGACGTGCGACGTATAACTGCCGTCAAGCTTGAAGTCCAGTTGCTTGGTTGACTTGCCGTCCGTGCCGAAATAGATGTCCTGCGTTTTGGCGCCGTTGACGTTGAACGTCGCATACTCGGTTACCTTGCTTTGAGCATCGACGAGTGTGGCTGTCTGCGTACCATCTGACTTGAAGTCATATTTTGTGTAGCTGTGGTCCAGATTGAAGGTGTACCGCTGCGTTTCCTTGCCGTTCGTGTAGAAGCTGTCGAGCGTTTTGAAGCCGCTGGCGTTGAACTTCGCATATTCGGCCAACTGGCCATTGGTCCCGTACAGGCTCGCGGTCTGCGAACCGTCTGCGCTGAAGTCGTACTTCGTATAGCTGTTGTCCAGATTGAACTTGTACTGCTGCGTCTCCCTGCCGTTCGTGTAGAAGCTATCGAGTGTTTTGAAGCCGCTGGCGTTGAACTTCGCATATTCGGTCAACTGGCCATTGGTCCCGTACAGGCTCGCGGTCTGCGAACCGTCCGCACCGAAGTCGTACTTCGTATAGCTGTTGTCCAGATTGAACTTGTACTGCTGCGTCTCCCTGCCATTCGTGTAGAAGCTGTCGAGCGTCTTGAAGCCGCTGGCGTTGAACTTGGCATACTCGGTCAACTGGCCGTTCGTTCCATACAGGCTGGCGGTCTGCGAACCGTCCGTGCTGAAGTCGTACTTCACGTAGCTGTTGTCCAGATTGAAGATATACCGCTGCGTTTCCTTGCCGCTCGAGTAGAAGCTGTCGAGCGTCTTGAAACCGCTGGCGTTGAACTTCGCATATTCGGTTAACTGACCGCTGGCCCCATACAGGCTGGCGGTCTGTGAGCCGTCAGCACTGAAGTCGTACTTCGTATAGCTGTGATCGAGATTGAAGTTGTACTGCTGCGTCGCCTTGCCGTTCAATCCATAAAAGGTGTCTTGAAGCTTGAATCCGGAATAGTCGAATTTCGCCTGCTCCGTTATCTGACCGTTGCTCCCGAACAGCGTTGACGTTACGAACCCATTGAGCGATACGTCGCCGCCAACCATCAGCCATGTACCGTTCGTTAGTGGAATGGCTTTGCTCTCAATCGAGCACACCTGCTGTCCATTGACCGTGGTGGTTTTGTAAGTGATTGTCGGGCTCTGTATTTTGGTCCAGTCCACGGTATTCGGGTCCATGCCGCAGTGGCTGACAATCCACCAGTCCGACCAATATTCGTAGTACGTAATATTCTGGGCAATAGAAGGATGAAGATTGGCATAGTACTGCCCCGCCAGACTGACCGTTGCAGAACCGGGATTCGCGAGCATCTGGGCGGCAGCGGAACCAAACAGCGCGTTTTTCACGTCGATACCCATCGATAGCGCGAGTTGGTTCAATTGCTGCGTGAGCGTGCTATTTGAGTCGTCGGAATGCATGTGCCCGGCTGTGCCGCCCGTCAGGCCCAACTGAATTGCGACGATATACTCCGAGAGCAATGCGACGCCTTCGTTCGTCAGGCCATTGGCAATCGCCTGGTCCGGATTTGTTGCTAGCTTGCCTCCTGTGCCGCCTTGCAAAAGGGCGTGTCCGAGTTCGTGTGCCAGTGTGGTGGCAAACGCGTTTGAAGGTTCACTCCAGGAAGAATCGAAGCTGATTACTCCCTTGGAAGGATTGGTGAAGACCCCGCTCCCTGCGGGGCCGCGTTTGAATGACCAGTAAGAGTCGTTACCGAAGGCGTTCAGCTCACCAGCGAGAAAAGATGAACGAGCTGCGGCTGCAACGACTGCATTATATTCAGCCGAATTAAAACCGAATGCATCGATCAGTTTGTCCAAAACGTCTTTTTCGAGAATTGTCATTTCGCTTTCCATTTTTTAGTTTTTCTTGACACCGATTAGAACGCTGGAAAGTCGACCAGTCGGGTCAAAGCCGATCGTCAGCGTTTTTTCAGCGTAATCGGCCAACTGCTTGTATTGCCACGTCTCGTTACCGTGGGGAGCTGTCGCGGGAGGCGGGCCGCCGTGGGGAGATGGCTGCGGCGGGAGTCGAGTAAATGTCTCCGCAAACACCCTTTGCGATTCGTCAAAATCCGGACCGCCCTCATGCATGAGAAAATTCATTCCTGCCGTGACACGTCCGGTGTGGTGAACCGCCTTTCCGCCCACCAATTGCGCAGTTGGCGTAAGTTCAACGCGTCCCGGTATAGCCACCCATGGGAATATTGACAAAAAATGACTCGATGAAATGGAGATCCGACCATCCCCATTCTGTTCGACAGTCCTGGTTACATGCGCGCTTTCCAAACTGAACACATTTTTCAGGTTGGCTTCGGAATAAAAGTCGTCGTTCAGCAAAAGATCGTGATCAAAAATGAACTTGAGATTCCTGACGAACTCAACAGGAGTTTTGGGTCGCGATATCATCTGGCTCACCTCTTCCGATGTATTGGACGGAACAGACTGCGTGGTCGACGGGCTCGCCGCCTCGACATACTTCAGGCCGCTCGCCGTTGACGCGGGGACTTCCGGCGGAGCCGCCGGTTGTGCGTAACTCAGATTGCTTGCCACTGCGACGGTTGTCACCGCAACGGTTGCTACAGGGTTCATCTGTCATGCTCCATAAAGAGCTGTATTGAACAGCGGGATTTCCATCGTCGACGCTCATCCTTGATCGTGCGGGAACTCATATCTGCACGCATCTGATGCGGCGCTCACTCAGGGAATTTCACGAAATCATTGAGGCGGCCGCCAGTTAAAATTGGGCGGCCTACCGTAACCTGGCCGCGTAATTGCGGCCTGAGCACGGCGAGCGTTGTTCACGTTCTCGACAGTTTGCTGCTGGCTTTTCTGCAGCGCCGACTGCCGTCTGCTTTCGCTGTCGGCAGCGTCCATGCAACGGATCGCTTCAATCCGTTGCTGCGAAGTCTGGTCGGCCGAATTGAGCGGCATACCTTGTGCGTCACGCACCTGACATCCGAACTCCACGCGCGGCATTTCTTGTGCATGGCTTAACTGAATAACAACAAGTCCCGATAGCGAGACATGAGCGAAGACGAAATCCCTGAATAGCCTGTTCTTCATAACTGGTCGAATTCCTCACAAAAAGGTTATACGTGACTCACTTCATCGATCGCGATGCCGCTTCAATCCCGCATTGACTTTCGAATGCCGTCCAGGACCGGCTCCAGCAGATAATCGAGCGCCGAGCGAGCATGCTTTCGGATATACACCTCGGTCCGTAATCCCGGCCCCAGGGCGATGGGCTTTCTGGCGAGCCGGTTCGCCCTGTCCAAGGCCTGCGCCGACACCTCGACCCGCACCACATAGAAATGGGCGCGGTTTTCCTTATCGGTCAATGCGTCCGCGGAAACGTAGATCACCTTACCGTCAAGCATCGGCGTGGTACGCGAGTTGTAGGCCGTCAAGCGCACATCGGCACGACTTCCGGGCGCAATTGCACGCACGTCATCCGGCCGGATATTCGCCTCTACGATGAGCGGCGCGCCTTCAGGTACGACATCGACAATCGGTTCACGCGGCCCGATCACTGCGCCAATCGTATGCACCTTCAGGCCGACGATCAGCCCGGCAACCGGCGCGGTGATACGGGTTCGCGCAGAAACGTCGTGCGCGGGACGAAGCCGCTCCGCGATCTGGACCGCGCGCGTGGTCGCTTCCTTGAGTTCATCGTCGGCCGCCTTCACATAGTCGTTGCGCACGCTGGCCGTTTTCAATTCAAGATCGATCTGTCGCTGTCTCGCTCGGCTCAGCTCGGCCTCTCCAGACTGAACGCGCGACAGTGCGTCGCCTTCGGCGCGCTGTAAATCGAGCACCTTTGTTTCGGCCACGAAGCCCTCCTTTTGTAACGCTTCGTTAGTCCGCCGCTGTTGTGCCGCCATCGCGTAACTACGGTTCATCGTCCTGATCATTTGCGCGCTGATCGAGATTTCCTGTTGCGTGTGGGCGAGTTCAGTGCGTAGCATGGCGCTCTGGTCAACGAACGCGCGGCGACGTGCCGTGAAGAGCGCGGACTCGCGCGCAAGCAATTCGGCGATGCGAGGATCGGCTCGCCGGCCTGCGAGGATGGCCGGAAACGTCAGCGTACCCTTCAGTTCGCGCTCGGCCGAGAGTCGTGCGATTTTCGCCTGCTCGGCGTCGAACTGGGCTTGCAGTGCAGACAGTTCTGCGGCAGGACTCACGTTGTCCAGTTCGATCAGCACCTGACCGGCCTTTACCCGGTCGCCGTCGCGGATCAATATGGCCTTCACGATGCCGCCTTCCTGATGTTGCAGCGTCTTGCGTTCGCCTTCCGAGCGCACCACGCCTTCGGCCACCACCGCGCCTGAAAGCGGTGCAAGCGCCGCCCAGCCTGCTATCAAACCCAGTCCGACGGCTGTCGCCATGCAGCTAAATGCGATTAGCCTTCGCGGCAGAGGCAGCACATTTCCCGTCGACCGGGCCGACTCGGTCAAGGCACGTCCTACGGCGTTGCGCGTGCCACGCAACCAGTTTGACCGGCTCATCGGTTGCTCCCAATCAGGATTTCCGCGGTCTGCGGTCGGGCGGCCTGGAGCGATGACTCGCGGGCATGAAGCTCCCCGACGTCAATGAACGGCGTCCCGCCCACACCATCCAATTGCGAGTCCGCAACTGCCGATCCAGAGTCCAATTGAGGATGCCAAAACTTCTCAATCTGCCCGTCTTTCAGGCATAGCATCCGATCAGCCAGTTCGATCAGCGACGGCCGATGAGTGACGGCTATGACGGTCACGCCATCGGCTTTCAGCTGGCGAAGCACCCGGCAGAGTGCCGCTTCGCCGTCCGTGTCGAGACTGGCATTCGGTTCGTCCAGCAGCACGACTGCGGGTTCGCCGTACAGTGCACGCGCAAGGGCAATGCGCTGGCGCTGGCCGCCAGACAGAGATTCGCCGGCCTCTCCCATCGGCGTCTCGTAGCCTTGAGGCAAAGCCAGAATCATTGCGTGAACCTCAGCGCGTTGCGCCGCGCGGATGATGGCAGCCGAATCAAGCGGCAACGGCTTCGCACTCCGGGCGATACATTCGGCGACGGTGCCCGCCAGTAGCTCGATATCCTGCGGCACATAACCGAGATACTGCCCGAGGGACTGTCTGGGCCATTGCGTTAAATCAGCACCGTCGAGACGCACCGTGCCCGCCTGTGGGCGCCACAGCCCCGCGATAATCCGCAGCAGCGTCGACTTTCCAGACGCACTCGGGCCCGTGACGATTAGCGTCTGCCCGGCAGCCAACGTGAAATCGACGCCGCGAAGCAGAAACTTGCCCGTTCCCCGCATGTGCGCCGGTGCACTGAAAGTAACCTGTTCAACACCGATATCGCCTTTTGGCCGGGGCAGCGCAACCTGTTCGACATCGGCCGGCATGGTTAGCAACGCGTTCAGGCGCGGCCACGCCTCACGTAACTCCCCCGCCTGCTTCCAGTTGCCGATCAACTGCCCGATCGGCGCGAGCGCCTTGCCGAGCAGGATCGTCGTGGCCAGCATCACGCCTGGCGTCGCATGGCCGTTGATCACCAGTCCGGCGCCAGCGGCCATCATGATCACCTGAATCGCCTGGCGCAATCCCTTGCTGATGTCGCGGTAAAGTGCGCTGTTGTCGGACACGTCCCGTTGAGCCGCGAGATATTCGCGCTTGCGCAAGTCCCAGGCATCCACCATGTTGCTGCTCATGCCGAGCACGGTCATGACGTCGGCGTTGCGGATGATCTGTTGATAGAACGCATCGCCTTCCCGCTGCCGCACGAGATATGACTGAATCGATTTTCGGGTGAGCCGGTCGTTGAATAGCGCGACGCAGAACAGCACGAGCGCGCTTATCCCGGCGATCAGTGCAAGGGTCCAGTGAAAGAGCCCGATGATCACCAGATAGACGAGTAGCCAGGGCATGTCGAAGAAAGCGATCACACCGGACCCCGCAAGGAACGCACGCAGCGTATTGATATCGCCCTGGCCTGCGAATGCGCGGGACGGAAGGCAGTGCGCTTGCGCCGAAATCTGCGCCTGTAGAGCCAGCCGATCGAGCCGGTTGCCGATCTGCATGGCCAGGTCGGACAATATCCGGCTACGCGCAACGTCGACCACGAGATTCATCCCGAGTGCGACCACCATAAACGCTATCAGCATCAGCAATGTTTCGATGCTCTGACTGGGCAGTACGCGGTCATAGACCTGGAGCAGGTATAGGGTCGGCGTCAGTGCGAGCACATTGGAGGCGACGCTGAATGCTGCCGCGATAAGCAGGTGACGCTTCATGAGTGGGTACATCAACGGACCGCCTGTGCGTCGGAATGGGGTTGCGCAGCAGGCGCGCTTTCTACGAGTTGTGCGTCGAGAGCGGCCAGATCGGCCTCGCTGAGGTCGGCGATGCTCGCCTTCAGCTTCAGGCCTTGCAGCGCTGTTTCCGCCCGGATGCGAACCAGTTCCCGTTGAGCCCGGTACAGTTTGTCTTCCGCGTCGAGCACATCCGCATTGACCCGGACGCCGACACGGTAGCCAGTCTGGTTCGAGCGCAATGCGACGGCCGCGGATTGCACCGCGGTGGCAAGCGCGCGCGTCTGCGCAAGCCCTCTCGTGACCCCCAGATACGCGTCGCGAGCCGAGAGCCCGGCACTGCGTTGAGCATCATCCAGATCGTGGCCAGCCTTGTCTTCGAGCGCGTGCGCTTCGCGAATCCGGCTCCGTGTCATGAAGCCGTCGGTGAGGGGGATTGAAATCTGGAGGCCGATTGCCCCTGCCGTGCCACGATTTCCGCCTGTATAGAAATTCGCTTGACCGTTGATGAACGCCGCGTTGCCGTTATTGACGTTGCCGACCAGCGCGACGCTTGGGTAGTCGCCCCCGCGTGCTTTACTGACTTCGCGGCCGGCAATTTCCGCCGCAATCATTTTCCTGCGCACGTCATGATTCGATGTCATTGCCGCGCCCACCCATGCCTCGACATCAGGCGGATCGATGGGACGAAGGCGGAAATCGTCATGCCATCCATTGACTCTGCCGACTGGCTGGCCGACGATCTTTTGCAGCGCTGCATAGCTCGCGTCAAGCCGGGTTCGCGCACCAATCTCGTCGGCCTGCGCGGCATCGAAGCCGGCTTTGGCTTCGTTCGTGTCCACGATGGTCGCGTCCCCAAGTGCAAAGCGGCGCTGCGCTAATGCCAGTTGCGCTGCGACGGCTTTGACGTGGTTAGTGGCAAGCGCCAACGCCTCCTGAGCATCCAGCGCATCAAAATAGGCCTGCGAAACACGCAGCAGAAGATCCTGTCTCGCCTGCGCTAACGCCTGGTCGGCATCCATCGCAAACAGTTGGCCCTGCTGGTATGTTTCCCAGGCGGCCCAATTGAAGAGCGGCTGGTTGAGCGAAAGGGTGAAGCCGACTGTCGAGTAACCGGGAACCGCGTACCCTGGAATATTGACACCGTTGCGGTAAATCGACTGCTGCACGCCGACTTGCGGCAAAAGTCCCGCCCGTCCCTGCGGGGCCTTTTCGATAGCGGCCCGCCATGCAGCCTCCGCACTCTGGAACTCCGCGTCGGCCCCGAGCGCGTGGTTCGCAAGTGCGCTCAGACTGGAGGCATGTGCAGCGGTCGCGGCCGCAATCAGCAAAACACAGGCGATTCTCTTCATTGCATCGCGCACGACGTGCCTGTCAAGCAGTGCCTTACATGCGGACTGTCTCCATACGTTTCACATTTTTCGACCACGCCTCTCCCTCGCCACATGCCTTCTACCCCTATCAGCGCTTTGCGTTGCGTTGCGATGCATCGCAGAGCGTTTATATTCGCTCTGCTTAGTACCATCCACGCGAACGCACAGGTTATTGGAAATAGGGTCGGAGTTTTATCGGATTACTCTGAAGAATTACATTCGGACACTTCAATATGTATGCCTAAGTTTTTTGGATATACCTCGAAGCGATGCAGCGAGGCCTATCCGCAGCTAACGAAAACAGATTCACGCATACTGGCAACAAGCTCGGCTTTCGCGAAAAGTGCGAGGCGCCGTTGGCGTTTGCGCCACCGCCTAGTCTTCGCGCGGCAACACCAGCACCGCATCGAGCCCTCGCCCCTCCCGGTTCTCCAGCGTCAGCGTGCCGCCATGCGCGGCCGCGACGCTGCGCGAGATGGTCAACCCGAGCCCTGTGCCCTCTTTCGACGCAAGCCTGACATACGGCTCGAACACACGCTCGCGCTGCGTCGCATCGGCGATACCGGGCCCGCGATCGCTAATCACGATGCGCACGCTGCGCCCCATATCGGTGACGAGCACGTCCGCGCATTCGCCATAGCGGATCGCATTGTCGAGCAGATTCTGCAGGCAGCGTTTCAGATTGCGTGGATAGCCGGGCACCGGCCGCCCCGCGCAGCCCGTCACGCTCACGGCGCGACCCGTTTCGCGCAGGTCCTGCGCAAGACCTTCGAGCATCGAGTCGATATCGATCGCGTGGCGCGTCTCGGTGATCTCGATGCCTTGCACCGCATCGAGCGTCGACGTGACCATCGCCTCCATCTCGTCGAGATCGCCGCGCAGCCGGTCGCGCCAGTCAGGATCAGGCAGCATCTCCGTGCGCAGCCGCAGGCGCGTCAGCGGCGAGCGCAAGTCGTGCGATACGGCAGTCAGAAAACGCGTGCGTTGCGCGATGCTGTCGGCTAACTGCTGCTGCATCGCGTTGAACGACTGCGCGGCGCTCCTCACCTCCGACGGCCCCGTAACCGGTAAAGGCGGTCGGTGAATATTGCGGCCCAGCGCGTCAGCCGCCTTCGCCAGCTGACGCAGCGGCTGCACCGCGAAGCGCACCGCAATGAACGCGAGCACGCAAACGGCGGTAAAGCGGATCAAATAGAGGCGCACGAGATAGTCGAGCGCGAGCGAATGCGGCTCGGTCAGGGCGTCGGCCTGACCTTCGTTTGCGCGCACATCGAGCCAGCCGTCCCAGCCGCTGCCGTGCAGCTTCAACTGGACGTGGAAATCGCCAGTCGGCATCGACGAATCGAACAAGCTCAGGATGCCGCCGCGCTTGCCCGAGTCGTCGTGCACGTCGGCTTCGAGCAGGCGCATATCGGGCGTCGCGCCGAGACGCCGCGCGAGCACGCCGCGCATCAGGTCGCCGGTCACGCGTTGCACGATCGGTACGCGGTCGGATCCAGTGAGCTTCGCTACAGCGGCACCGGGCTCGCCGGCCGCGAGCCACTCGATCCGATACTTCGGATCGCCAAGCTGTTGCGCAAGCGCGCGGCGCGCCGCATCGTCCGGCGCAAGCGCGATGAGCCGCACCGTATCGGCAAGGCGGCTCGCGAACAGCCGCGCCGGCACTTCGAGTGCGCGGCTTTCGTGCGTGTCGAACCAGATCGTGCTCGTCAGCAGTTGCCCCGCGAACATGCCGATCGCGAGAATCGTCACGAGGCGGCCGAATAGCGAATCGGGCCACAGACGCGGCAAAAAGCGCATTCGCCGCAAGCGCGCTCCCCAACCGAACCTCGCCGCCGAACGGTCCACGCGCGTCTCACGCGTCGTACACGACGTCGGCCACGAGCATATAACCCTCGTTGCGCACCGTGCGAATCAGTCCGGCGCGCCGCGCCGCATCCTTCAGATGATGGCGCAGACGGCTGATGCAGACGTCGATCGACCGGTCGAGCGGCGTGTGCTCCTTGCCGAACACATGATCGAGCAGGAATTCGCGCGACAGCGGCCGGTTCGGATGATCGAGCAGCGTGCGCAACGTTCGGTAATCCGAGCCGCCGAGCGACACGACGATGCCGTCGGGCGACAGCATCTGCTTCATTCGCGTATCGAGCCGCCAGCCGGCAAAGCCGACGAACGCACTCGCGTCGGCAGCGTGCCGCGAAGGCGCCATGCCGCGTGCGCGGCGCAGCACGACCTTGATCTTCGCGACGAGTTCGCGCGGATCGAACGGCTTCGGCAGGTAGTCGTCGGCACCCATCTCGAGGCCGAGAATGCGGTCCAGCAAGGCGCCGCGCGCGCTCAGGATGATGATCGGCACGTCGCGATCGCGGCGCAGTTCGCGCGTGAGATCGAGCCCGTCCTCGCCGTCGAGCATCAGATCGAGCACCACCAGATCGACGCGCGCAGCGCGCAGCACCTCTTTCATTTGCGCACCGCCGCTCGCAATGCTCGTCTCGTAGCCCATGCCGCGCAGGTAGTCGTGCAGCAGTTGCCGGATATTCGGATCGTCGTCGACGACGAGTATGTGGTCCATCTAAGCCCGAGCCTTTCGTTCCTTTCATTCCAATGGCGCGCCTGGTCATCGCAAGCAAGCCAACACATTCCATTACAAAACTGCGCCGCGACAACACATCGCCATTACATCGGAACGCTACAGTTGCCACCTCAAATGGCAATCATTCTCATTAACTCAAACTATATCACGGCGGTTTCCGGACACACATGAAGCGCACACTCATCGTCGCGACGTGCACCGCGGCCTTTACGTGTCACGCCCACGCGCAATCGGCGGTCACGCTGTACGGCCTGATCGACGCCGGCATTTTCTATACGAATAACGTCAAGGGCCACAGCGCATGGCAGGAATCGAGCGGCGACGTGACGGGCAGCCATTGGGGATTGCTCGGGCGCGAAGATCTCGGTGGCAGCACGAAGGCCATATTCGAAATCGAAAACGGCTTCAGCGTGACGAACGGCACGCTGCGCCAGGGCGGCCGTCTGTTCGGCTATCAGGCTTATGCGGGGCTGTCGAACGCGCGCCTCGGTACCGTAACGCTTGGCCGCCAGTACGATTCGGTCGTCGACTATCTGGCCGCGCTCAGCTTTACCGGCACGCATCCGGGCGGCAATAACCTGTCCGCGCATCCGTACGACAACGACAATCTAAACAATTCGTTTCGCGTGAACAACGCGATCAAGTACGCAAGCGTGAACTACGCAGGCCTCAGATTCGGCGCGCTATACGGATTCTCGAACGACCCCGGTTTCGACGATAACCGGCTTTACAGCTTCGGCGCGTCGTACGACGCGGGGCCGCTCACATTCGGCGCCGGATACTTGCAGGCGAACAACGGCGGCGGCGGCAACACGAACGGCGCGCTGACGCTGACCGATCGCACGTTCATCGCAGCACTGCAGCGCACTTATGGTGCCGGCGTCGCCTATGCGTTCGGACCGGCCCGCGTGGGTTTCGTATGGACGCGCACGCAACTGGGCGGGCTCGATACGATCAACGGCCCGAATAGCCTCGGCCTTGCGCAGAACGGCCAGGGCGCGAGCTTCACGAACTACGAAGTCAACGCGAGCTACCTGGTGATGCCGACGTTCAGCGTAAGCGGCGAGTACACCTTCACCGACGGCGCGCTCTCGACGACCAGCGGGTCGCATCGTCCAAAGTGGCACGAGGTGTCGGTGCAGGCCGACTATCTTTTTTCGAAACGCACGGATGTTTATCTGCAGACGAGTTACCAGCATATCGATAGCGACGGCTCCGGCCTGAGCGCCGATATCGCCAGCCAGACGCCTTCATCGAACGATCAGCAGCTCGTGGTTGCCGTGGGGCTGCGGCACCGGTTCTAGCCCTGCGTGCCGGCCTGGGTTGCCCCGCGTTCGGCGCGCCTCGCGAGCCTCATTTTCTGCTCATTCTGCGGCAATACGATACGTCTCATGGAAGCGTTTTACCTCTCACTCAATGGAGACGATCATGTTTGCATACCTGATGGAAAAGATTGGCAGCTGGTTCGTACGCAATGAACAACGCGAACTGAACCGCCATCTGGAAGGCGCGGCCGACCTCGCCGAAGTCGAGCGCCGTCTGCGCGACTACAACTCGCGCGCGTACACGAACCTGTAAAGAGCGAACCGCCCGGCGGCAATGCGCCGCTCCCGGGCCCGCCTCGCTCGACCTCGTCGCCGGTGAAGACCAGCGATTCACGTCGGAGGCTGTCATGACCTGCATCTTCATGCTGATGGATCTGCTTGCGCCCCGCTATCCGGAATTCGACATGCCGCTCGATAGCGACTACTCATACGAAGCCCGGCACGCCGACTACGAACGCCGTCATGCGTTTGGCATCAATCACGCGTGGCATCGGAACTGACCGCCACGCGCATCGCAATGAGCGCGATGCGCGCGATGCGCGTGGCAAGCGTGGCGGCACGGTGGACGTGCCGCCCGCACGCGTTCGGCATTTCGCTTAGTTCTTCAGATCGTCGGGCACCTTGCCGCCGTTTTCGGCGAGCTTCGTCATCACCTGCTTGTGCAGCCAGACGTTCATCGACGCCGAATCGTTCGTATCGCCGGTGTAGTGCAGTTCTCCAGCGAGCTCCTTGCGCGCGTTAAGACTGCTGTCCAGATTGAGCAGCTTCATCAGATCGACAATCGACGTACGCCAGTTCAGCGTTTCCGAGCGTTGCGAAGCGAGTCCGCTCAGCACCGCTTCGACATCGACGGGCTGCGCAGCGGCGGCCGGCGCTGCCGCCGACGCGTCGCTCGCAGCGGGCGCGGCTTGAGCAGGCGCTGGAGCGCTTGCAGTATCAGCGGTGCTTTGCGTAGCAGGATGACCGGTGGGGAAGATCTTGCTGAGGATCGTGCCGAAAATACTCATGTCTTTTCTCCGCTAAATAGAGGGGGTTGCCGAAACACCCTTCGTGCGAGGGCGCTGCCTGCGCGAGCAGCGAGTGCGAAGCGACGCGCATCGCCTCGCGTACGATCAGGCGGGCGCCGAATCTAGCATAGTCAAAGAATCGGCCGTATCGAAAACACGCCGCACACAACTCACCACGCGCCGACGACTCGCGCGCGAATCCGGCCGGCGTCTCACGCCATTCGACCGTCTCGCGAGCCTTGTGCCGCTTTGCCGTATACAATGCGGCAGCTTTTTAATCCGCTTGGCATTTCATTCGACTCCGCTTATGCCCAATCCGACCCGGGCCTTCCTGCTCGGCCCGCTTCTGAAAGGTGTTTCGCGCTCGTTCTATCTGACCCTGCGCGTGCTGCCGCCCGGTATGCGCGACCCGATCGGTCTCGCCTATCTGTTAGCGCGTGCGGCCGATACGATTGCGGACACGTCGATCGTGCCGCCGGCCGAACGTCTCTCGCTGCTGCTGTCGCTGCGCGCCGCAGTGAACGGCGCGTCGGACGAACGCGCGCAGATGCGGCGCGTAGCCGTGCAGGTCGCCGCGCAACAAACGCAATCGGACGAACGCGTGCTGCTCGAATCGCTCGAGCCGGCGCTTGCGATCCTGCCGCAATTGAGCGATGACGACCGCAATGCGGTTCGCGAAATCGTCACGACGCTCACGCAAGGGATGGAATTCGACCTGCGCACCTTCCCCGACGAACAGTCGGGCGATATCGTCGCGCTGCGCGAGTGGGACGCGCTCGACCGCTACACGTATATGGTGGCCGGCTGCGTCGGTGAATTCTGGACGAAGATGACGTACGCGCATCTGCCCGGCACGCTAAGCGAAACATCCGATGTGATGATCGAGCGCGGCGTACGCTTCGGTAAAGCGCTGCAAATGACGAACGTGCTTCGCGATTGCAGCAAGGATCTGCGCATTGGCCGCTGCTATCTGCCGTCAACGCTGCTCGAGCGCTTCGGCCTCGCGCCCCGCGATCTGCTCGAGCCCGACGCGTCGTTGCGCGCGCAACCGCTGATGCACGAACTGGTGGGCAAGGCGCTCGAGAACTACCGCGCGGCGATCGACTACACGCTCGCGATCCCCGCGCGCGCGGTCCGCTTGCGGCTTGCCTGCGTATGGCCGATCCTGATCGGCCTCGAGACGCTCGAGTTGCTCGTGGCGAACCCGCTCTGGCTCGAACCGGGGCGCGCATCGAAGATCAGACGCGGCGACGTGTACCGGATTCTCGCACTATCGATTCCGGCGGTGATGTCCGATACGCTGCTGCGCGGCTGGATGCAGCGGCTCATTGCACGCGTCGATGCGCAACGGCGGATTGAGGCCGATGGGTAGAAAAGCGATGCCGGCCCGCAATCCAGCGGCGGGCCGGCATCGATATGGCCTGGACCGTTCATTCTCCTGAACAACCGTCCGCAAACTCACGCCGCCTCTTCCTCCCGCGAGTCACCGCTTAACTCGCGCAAGCGCTTGTCCGACTCCGGCAACGTCCCTTTCGCCCGATGCACGTCGTGCGTGACGAACCCGACGTCGCGGCTCGGCACGTCGAACCAGTCGCGATGCGCGAACGAATCGCGAATGTCTTCGAGCCCGCTGTCCCAGTGCTCGTTCATCGTGTCGATGCTGAACTCGTAGTCCTTGTAGTGCCCTTCGTACGACTTGTTCCTGTAGATCAGGTGCACGACGTTGATCGCACTGCCGTCGGCGAGCCTCTGCGCATGCCTGAACAGCGGATCGGCCTTGATCACCGAACCCGGCACGTGCTTGAGCAATTCCTTGATGAAGCACGCGTTGCGCTGGCGTTCGGCGAGCATATTGGTGACCGCGCGCGTACGGCTCGAGTACTGAATGTCTTTCGCGCGCTCCGTTACGTCGAGAAAATCGCCAGGCAGATTGCCTTGCGCGCTCCACAAATCGACCTGAAAAACGAGCGTATCTTTCTGATCCGCATCGCGCAGCACTTCGGTCAGCGGCGTGTTCGACACGAGGCCGCCGTCCCAGTAGAACTCCCCGTCGATTTCGACTGCGGGAAAGCCGGGCGGCAACGCGCCTGACGCCATGAAATGCTCGGGCGTCAAACGCATCTTGCGATTGACGAAGCTCGTCAGGTTGCCGGTGCGCACATTGACCGCGCCGACCGACACGCAAATGCCGCCGTCGTTGATACGGTCGAAATCGGCAAAGGCAAGCAGCGTCTCTTTCAATGCGGCCGTGTTGTAGTAGCTGACCTCGCTCGGGCTCACTTTCGAGAAACCCGCGAGCGGCAACGGAAAGCGCGGTGCGAAAAAGCCCGGCTGCCCTTCGGTCAGCGCGCGCCCCGCCGCGATCATGCTCGCCCAACGACGCGCGAGTTCGTGCTGGTCCAGCCCCGGCAGAGCCCACGCGCTGAGGTTGCCGAGCCACCCGCGCTGATGGCAGATCGCGTTCCAGAAGCCACGCAATGCTTCGACGCGCTTTTCCGGCGGATTGCCCGCGATAATCGCCGTGTTCAGCGCACCGATCGATACGCCCGCAATGCGATGCGGCTCGACGCCCGCTTCGGCGAGCCCTTCGTAGACGCCCGCCTGATACGAACCAAGCGCGCCGCCGCCCTGCAGCACCAGCGCAATCTCGTCATAGCGCGGCAACATGAACGACTCCGCCTGCCGCGCCGGCTTGTTGGTCTTGCTGCTCATGCGTGCGCCTCCGTTACTGCATGTACCAGCCGTGGCTGACGACGATCGATTGCCCCGTCAGCGCCGCCGACTCGAAACCCGCGAGGAACGCAACCGTATTCGCGACGTCGTCGATGGTCGTGAATTCGCCGTCGACCGTATCGCCGAGCATCACGTTCCTGATCACCTCCTGTTCGGAAATGCCGAGTTCTTTCGCCTGCTCGGGAATCTGCTTGTCGACGAGCGGCGTGCGCACGAAACCAGGGCACACGACATTCGCGCGCACGCCGCGCGGACCGCCCTCCTTCGCGACCACGCGTGCCAGGCCGAGCAGGCCGTGCTTCGCGGTAACGTACGCGGACTTCAGCTTCGATGCCTCGTGCGAGTGCACCGAGCCCATGTAGATGATCGAGCCGCCGCGGCCGCTGTCGTACATGTGGCGAATGGCCGCCTTCGTCGTGAGAAACGCGCCGTCGAGGTGCACGGCGAGCATCTTCTTCCAGTCGGCAAATGCGTAGTTTTCGATCGGGTTCACGATCTGGATGCCCGCATTCGACACGAGCACGTCGACGCTGCCGAATTTTTCAACCGCTGCGTCGATGCCGCGGCTCACGGCGTCTTCGTCGATCACGTTCATTTCGACCGCGAATGCCCTGCCGCCGCTCTCGTCGATACTCGTTGCCACCTGTTGCGCATTTTTCAGCGAAAGGTCGGCGATCACGACTTTCGCGCCCTGCGCAGCGAGCTTGCGCGCGCATTGCTCGCCGATACCGCTTGCCGCACCGGTGACGACGGCGACCTTGTTGTTCAACGTCATATCAGGAATCCTTAGCCAATAATTGGGAAATACGATGCGAAACGAGCCGGAACGCGTTCGACCGATTATTCGTTCGCGGCGGGCTTCAGCGTATCGACGGCCGCGAGATAGTCGAACGCCACTTCGCCGATGTCGAGCGTGAGGTCGGCGATGAAATGCCGCGCGCCGATCACGCGGCGCACCGGCAGGTCCGCGACCGGCGCGAGTGCGTGCGGATGCAACTCGAGCGCGGCCGGGCCGCTCCATGCACCGAGCACCGTCACGTCGCGCAGGAAGAAGCGCACGAGTTCGCAGACGCGAGCGGTGCCGTCCACATGCGGAATGACCTTCAGCACATAGTTCGGTGTTTCGGCGAGTTTGCGGCGCTCGGTCTCGATGTCGCAGAAGTTGTGCTTGTAGCCCATCGTGCCCGTCGCGATGCGCTGAGTGCCGTAATCGACGGTGCCGAGCAGCGTGTCGTTGCCGTCCACCGAAATACGCGGACGCGCGAGCTTCTTCGGAAAGCCCCAGATTTCGCGGCCGCCCGCGATCGGGCTCTCGTCGTCGAGATACATCGCGTGCGTGTAGTTGCCGATTCTGCCTTGCGGATCGCGCACCGCGATGACCTGGCCGCTTTCGGTGTAATCGCCGAAACCCGACGAATCGGGCATGCGAATGAACTCGTAATGAACCAGGCCGTCGTCCGGACGCAGCGGCTCGGGTACAGCCGCGCGCAGCGCTTCAGGGTCGGTTTCATATGAAATGACGAAGTACTCGCGATTCCGGTAGCGATACGGCGGGCGCGGATACGATGGGTTATGAACCGGCATCGCAAAGGCGGCTTTGCGAATCGAATCGATGTCCATGAAGTCCTCTCCTTTTGGGTCAGGCGTGCGTGGGCACATCTGGAATCGTAAAGGAACGTGCGGCGTTTCTGCTCCCGGTTTGCAAAAAAATACATTGATGCTTTTGCAACATTGGCGGCTCGAATTCGCACTCCAATGTAAGGACGATGTGTTAACGACATATGTCCGCACCGCGCGTGCGAGCACCTTGGACCGCACTCTTGCCCGAAACGGATTAGCCGGGTAGTGCCCAGGGGGATAGGCGCGATGCTTTCGCAACGCATTCATCGCGGAACGCCAACATCATAGTGTCATGATCGATGTTCGATACTGACGAGTCGCGCACCGAGCAGACGCGCGAGCGAGATGCCGCCCTCGCGCATCACGAAGTCGTGGTTCCATTGAAAGAAAGGCCTCGCAAGCGGCGCGAACACGTTCATCCAGCCGCGCTTCGTATGCACGCGCCATTCGTAGCGCACGACGGTAACGCCGCCGGGATCGTGCGAAAAGCGCCAGCAGCCTGTGCCCTCCAGATCGCCGCTCGCGATGCCTTCGAGCGCGACAAGCGGCTCGATACGCGTGACGCGCATGTCGAACACGACGCGATAAGGCAGCCGCCCCTTCCACGTGTAGCGCTGCAGCGCGCCCACGCCGTCGCTCGACCCGGCTTCGAGCGCCGCCACCCGTTCGACGTTTTTCCACCACTCGGGCCAGCGCGCCGAATCGTGAATAGCCGTCCACACTGCAGGGAGCGGTGCTTCGAGACGCCAGACTGTCGATAGCCGGTACTCGCCCGATTGCATGCCGTCCTCACGTTTCTGTTTATCGATGACGTTCGTCGATCATTGCACCCGCCACCAGCGCGGCAGCAGGCGCCGCACGTCGGCACGCCGATAGCGGTCGTCGATCAGATGCACGACGCCGACGTCATGCTCGGTGCGAATCACGCGGCCCGCCGCCTGCACGACTTTCTGCAAGCCCGGATAGAGGTACACGTAGTCGTAGCCGTTGCCGAATTGCGCATGCATCGTACGGCGCATCTGCTCGTTGACGTCGTTGATCTGCGGCAAACCGAGCGTTGCAATGAATGCGCCGATCAACTGCTCGCCGGCAAGATCGATGCCTTCCGCGAACGCGCCGCCGAGCACCGCGAAGCCGATGCCGCACGTCGAGGTGCGAAAGCGCGCGACGAATGCGTCGCGCGCCGCTTCGTCCATGCCGGGCTCCTGTGTCCATATCGGCACGTGCGGATGTTGCGCGCGCAACGATGCGGCAACGCGCTGCAGATAGTCGAAGCTGCTCAGAAAGCCGAGGTAATTGCCGGGCCGAGCCTCATACTGGCGCGCAATCAGTTCGACGATCGGCGCGATCGAATCTTCGCGATCGCGCCAGCGCGTCGATACGTGAGACGCGACGTGCACGGCCAGTTGCTCGGCCCTGAACGGGCCCTCGACGTCGAGCCAGCCGGTGTTCCCGGCAAGCCCCAGCATGTCGCGGTAATAGTGCTGCGGGCCGAGCGTGCCGGAGAACATGACGGTGGTGCGCGCAGCCGCGTGACGCGAGGCGAGAAACGGCGCAGGAATGACATTGCGCACACAAAGCGATGTTGCGGGTTTGCTGCGTGATTCTTCCGCACGCAACGGCGTCGAGAGCGTCACATCGCATAGCGAATGGTCGCCGAACGCTTCCGCGAGCGACATGAAATGCAGCGCGTCGAAGTAGAAGCGCAGCAACGTCTCATCTGCGCCGAATGGCGCTTCGGATAGCTGATCGGTAATCGCCGCGATCAGATTTTGCACGGCCGATTGCATGCGCGCCGGAATGCCGGGCAGGACTTCGTAGCGCGCCGTGCGTTCGCGCGTCAATGCGTTCCACTCGCGGTTCAGCCGGTCGAACGGCTTGCGCAACGCGGCCGGCGCGGCGCGGCGCGCGGCCTTGAACGCGTGCTGATCGAGCGTCGCGGTGTACATGCGGCGCGCGCGATCCGGCAGGTTGTGCGCCTCGTCGACGAGCACGGCAACGCGCCACTGGTTCAGCTGCGTCAGCGCATGGAGCAGCGCGCTGCTGTCGTAGTAATAGTTGTAGTCGCCGATCACGACATCGCACCAGCGCGCGAGTTCCTGCGCGAGATAGTACGGGCAGACGTCGTGCGCGAGCGCAGCGGTGCGCACCGCGTCGCGCGACAGGCGCGTCGAGCGCAATGCGGTCTCGCGTGCGGCCGCGACGCGATCGTAAAAGCCGCGTGCGAGCGGGCACGATTCGCCGTCGCAGGAATTGCCGGGGTGCTCGCAGGCTTTGTCGCGTGCGACGAGTTCGAGCACGCGCAGCGGGAAGGAGCGCATTGGCGCGTTGCCGGCTTCGCTGCTGCCTGCAGAGGACGCGATCTCCGCGCAATCGGAAGCATCGTTGCCGACGCCACTTTCAGCGCGGTTTGCGCACGCTCGCTCCAACGCATCGAGCGCATCGAACGCGAGCGCACGGCCCGGCGTTTTCGCGGTCAGAAAGAAAATGCGGTCGATATGATCTTCCGCGCACGCCTTCAGCAACGGGAAAATCGTGCCGAGCGTCTTGCCGATGCCGGTCGGCGCCTGCGCGAGCAGCGCGCGGCCGTCGCGCGCTGCCCGGTAAACGGCCACCGACAGCTCGCGCTGGCCGCTGCGAAATGCGCCATACGGAAATCCGAGTTCGCCTAGAAACGCATTGCGCGCGATGCGGTGCGATGCCTCGCGTTCGGCCCACGCGACAAAGCGTTCGCATTGCTCCTCGAAGAACATGCGTAAAGCGGCCGCCGTATGACGCCCGGTCAACAGCGTCTCTTTCTGGCTCACGATATCGAAGTAGACGAGCGCGACGTCGAGCTCCGCGAGCGCGCGCGCTTCGCACAGCAAATGCCCGTAGATCAGTGCCTGTGCCCAATGCAGCGCGCGATGGTTTTCGCGCATACGCTCGAGGTCGCCGCGGTATGTCTTGATCTCTTCGAGCCTGTTGCGCGCGGCGTCGTAACCATCGGCGCGGCCTCGCACCGTAAGGCCGCGATAGACGCCGCTCAATGTGACTTCGGTTTCGTAACCGCTGTCGCGCCGGCCGGCGACGACCGTGTGCCCCGCCATGCCTTCGGCTGCGCTTGGCGCCGGCGTGAAGCGCAAGTCGAGATCGCCGCGCTTTGCGGTGAACTCGCACAGTGTGCGCACGGCAACCACGTAGTTCATGCGATCGCCTCCGGTGCACGCGCCATATTGTCATCGGATTCGCCGTCGACACTGTCGGCCCATCGCACGTCGAGCACGCGCACCGGAATGCCGTGTTGCACGCAATACGCAAGCCAACGGACCTGATTGTCCTGCAGCCGGTCGCCGGGCCCTTTCACTTCGATCAGTTCGTAACGCCTCTCACGCGGCCAGAAGCGGATCAGATCGGGCAAGCCTGAGCGATTCGCGCGGACGTCGCGCAAAAGCCGCGCGCAAAACAGCTTCAGATGCGCGGCCGGCAAGCAGTCGAGTGCGAGATCGAGCAACTCGCGCGTCATCAGTCCCCAGAACACGAACGGCGATTGGCGCCCTGCCTTGCTTTCGAAATGGCGCAGTATCGTCTCGCGATAGCGGTTACCCGTTTCGTCGTCGAGTTGCGCAAGACATGCATCGAACATCGCGGCGCGCTTTGTGTAGAAGTCCGGCGCATGCAGATCGGCGGGACCGCGTTGAAACGGGTGAAAAAACGCCCCCGGCAGCGCCGCGAACACCGGCTCCCAGCACAGCAACCCGCACAGCGAACTGATCAGCGCGTTTTCGACGTAGTACACCGGCGCATCCTGCTCGCGAAGATGATCGAGCACGACGTATTCGACCGAGGCCGCCTCGATGGGCCGCGCGAGTGTCAGCATGCTGCGCGGAACCGCATGTGCGTCAGCGGACACCGCGGCGCGCCTGTCACGCGAAGCTTGCGGCGCTGACCGAACCGATCGCGCCGACACGCCCGTCTGCCGCTGCAACCGCGGCAACATGCGCGCCACCCGCTGACTTTCTTCTTCGCTCTCCGGTAAGCTCGCGGCCTGCAACGCGAGCGTCAGCGCCTCCTGCACCCGGCCGGCCAGTTCGAGCGCGCGTATGCGCCGATGACGCGCGCCGGGCCATGCGCAACGCGCGTAAATAGCCGTTGCCGTATCCCATCGGCGATGACGTTCGGCGCAGTATCCGATGCGATAGAAAAGTTTTTCGCGCCGCATTGCAAGCCATGCGTTCTCGGTCGAGATCTCGTCGACTGCGCTCAGCAGTGCATCGAACAGCGTTTCGGTCGTTGGATCGTTGCCTGTCGCCGCGAGCGTTTCGAGTTCGCCAAGCGTGTCGCTGCACGCGTGCAATGCGAGATAGATATCGATATCGCCGCGCTTCTGAAATGCTCGCGACGACGCTGCAAATGCAACGGGCTCGTATTGATAGACGCCAAGATCGGCAAGCACGAACTCGGACCAGTCCTGCTGCAGATTGCCGAAAAACATCAGCCGCAAGCGTTCGCACAGCGGCGCGACACTGACCCGCAACACCTGCTCGTCGGCTTGCGCATGCCATTCGCTGTACGGGCGCGCATCGGCATGACTATCGCGCAGCAGCGCGAGCCATTCCTGCTTGCGCGCGGATTTCGCCCCGGCCAGTTCCCCGCGAAAACACGCAAGCAATTCGACGCGCGTCGATAGATCGAACAGTTCGTCGAGCGTCAGCAGCGCATTGGCGTCGACCCATCCCGCCGCGACGAGCGGCCTCGCTGCCGCGAGCGGACAGCCGATCTCGCGATAGACAAGCCGGCCTGTGCGAAAGAGCGTGCCTTTGCGCATCACCATGCGCGTAAGCAACGCGCGCGACGCTTCAGGCAGACGCGCGAAATCATCGAGAAATGCGCGCTCGGCATCGTCGAGCAAATCGGCGTAGCGTTCGGCGAGCCATGCAAGCGCGCGTTCGAAATTGCGCAGGTAATAGAGCGGATCCGGGGTGTCGTTCGGCACGGCGCTGGCGGTCAAAAAGCGGGAGAGCCTCGAGCAAATGGGCGAATCAGACGAACTGTATATTTATACAGCCATCATGGCAATGCGCACGATTCACCCGACCCGCGCTGCACGGAAACGCCAATGCGCCAGACGGTCGCGCTTTTCGTGAAATCGAAATACGGAGATTGCAGACTGGCCCAATCGCGATGGGCGGCCCATCTCTTGCAACCGGATTCTTGTCGGGTCTGGCCAAGTCGCTTCGCGATGTCGTCACATTCGGACCGTCACACTGCTACTGTCGCACGCACGACCTGATGGCGCGTTCTACGGTAGCCGTAAATCCGACACACCTATCCAACTGTTGAGTATCGACCGCGCGTGGCCTCGCGTAGGGTTCAACGGATCCTCAACCTGCAGGAACCGATATGACGTTCACTCACTCCCTTCGTCGCGGACTGACCCGGTATCACTCACGCGCAAGCAATGTCGTCGCGAACGCTTCGCGCTTTGCGAATGCTCGATACTGCACATCGCGCGTACCCATGCTGGCGTTTCTCGCGCTCGTTCTGTGCACGCCGTGCGCGGCAATGGACGTCGTGGTGACCCCCGCGGCAACGAATGCCCGCGAAAGCGGCCAGACGCCCGCACCGAATCCAGTCACACTCACTTCGCCCAACCTGGGCCTGCGCGACGCACTTTCCGTGCTCAACAGGAACAAGGGGTTCGCGGGAAGCAACATCGACAGCCTGAATTTCGTGCTTGCAGCGGGTACTTATCGTCTCAGCGCGCCGCTCGTCGTGTCTCCCGATCCGACGTGGAGCAGCACACCGATCACGATCACAGGCCCGACCAGTGGCCGCGCCATCATCACCGGCGGCAAGCTGCTGTCCGGCTTCACACCCGTCACCGATGCCGCGTCGCTCGCACGGCTACCGTCTGCCGCACGAGGCAACGTAGTCGTTGCAAGTCTCAGCAACAACGGCATCACGGATCTCGGCACGGAACAACGGCACGGCTATAACATCCCGATCACACCGGCTCCGCTCGAGATTTTTTTTCGCGATGCGCCGATGACCGTGGCGCGCTGGCCCAACACCGGCTTCGCCAAGATCCAGTCGTTGCCCGACGGGCCGACGGGCCTTACGTTCACCGTCTCGGGCGGTCATCCCAGCGCATGGCAGCACGAACCGAACCTCGAAGCGATGGGCTACTGGGCGCGGGACTGGGCCGACACGACGCTTCCGGTGACGTCCGTGAATCCTTCGTCGGGCGTGCTCACGCTGCAAGCGCCCGCGCCTGAGTTCGGATTGCTCCAGGGTCAACGCGTGGTGATCGAAAACGCGCTCTCGGAACTCGATCAGCCAGGCGAGTATTACGTGGATAAGGCCACCGCGCGCGTGTTCCTCTGGCCACCGTTTCCGATGATGAGCGGCGATGTGCAGGCGTCCGTCGTCGATACGCTGCTCACCGTGAACAACGCGGTAAATCTTACGATCAGCAACCTTGTGTTCGATATCGCGCGAGGCGACGGCATCGATCTCAACGGCGGCGGCCACATCGTGGTGCAAAACACGACGCTGAGCAACATGGGAGGCCGCGGCGCGTTTTCGAACGCGGGCAGCAGCGGCTTCGACTCGATCAAGCTCGCGCACACGGGCGAGGGCGGCATTGTCATCGTTACCGGCAATCGCACGACGCTTGCGCCAGGCAATGCATTCGTCGACAACAGCGACCTGCATGACTTCGCGCGGCGTTCGCACGCGTACCGCCCCGCGGTCAATGTGGCCGGCGTCGGCAATCGCGTGAGCGGCAACACGATCTACTCGGGTCCGCATGCTGCGATCCTGTTCACCGGCAACAACCACGTGATCTCGGACAACGAGATCTACGACGTCGTCACCGAAACCGCCGACTCCGGCGCCATATATACGGGCCGCGACTGGACCACGCGTGGCACGGTGATCGAAGACAACTTTATCCACGACATCGGCACGACGACACTGCCCGACGCGACGGTCGGCGTTTATCTCGATGACGAGGCAAGCGGCACGATCATCCGGCGCAACGTATTCTCGCGTGTGAACCAGGCGGTGTTCATCGGCGGCGGGCGCGACAACGTCGTCGAAGACAACCTCTTTGCCAACTCGTCGCCGGCGCTCCATGTCGATTCGCGCGGACTGTCATGGCAAAACCCCGATGCCGTCAATCCGAACGGTATATTCCAGACCGAACTGCGCGCGGTGCCCTATGACCAGCCGCCGTACTCGACCCAATATCCGACGCTGCCCAACATTCTGCAGAACCACCTCGGCGCGCCGGTCGGAAACGTATTCGACCGTAACATCGTAATCAACGGAAGCCCAACCGACATCGACGCCGGCGCACAGCCGTTCTTCGTTCCCGGACAGGTGTTCGACGCGAGCAGTGTCGTGTTCACGAGTGCAATCGCTGACGCCGACCGCAAGACTTTCAGCGACTTCACGATTTCGCCGTCATCGCCTGCCATCGCCGCGGGTTTCACGCCTTCGTTGTTCGGTACAGCGGCGGCGGCGCCGCCCCCGCCCGTCGCCGCGAGTTCGACGAATCAACCGTAGGCATGAGCGAGCCGCGGCAACCGCGCGCGCATCGCTCGCTAGAACAGCGTGCGAATTCCGCCGCCGACCGTATAACCGGACGAGAAATGCGTAGCGTGATCGCCAAGCACCGCGGCATAGACAAGCGTGCGTCTTGACAGCGGATAGTCGTAGCCGACCGACCACGTGTTGCGGAATTCGTCGCGCTCGCCACCGCTCTTCGACATGCCGTCCGATATCAGCACCGTACCGGTGCCTGCCTGGATCGCTGCCCCGAGCTCGCCGAAATTGACGTGATAACCGCCGCCCGCAATCGCATTCGAGATGTACTGATATTGCCCATATAGCTTGACGATGCCGACGACGTAAGTCGCGCCCGCCTGCACCGCCGACTGCGTCGAAAGTCCGGGCACGCTCGACGCGAAATCGCCCGGCACGCTGTTGAACTTGATCTGCTGGTAGACGACGTTCGCGGTCAGCGAGGCGCCGCGATACTGCACCTGCCCCGCCCACTTGTTCTGCCCGGGCTCGCCGGCGGCATTGCCGAACGCATACTGCGCGTTCAGCTGCCAGCCGTCGTAGAACGTCGACGAATACGTCACGGCATTGCTCCACTCGCCGCCGCCGCCGCCGACGCCCTGCCCGTTGACCGCGACGTAGGTGTGGATCACGGCCGGCGAGAACACGAACGAATTGAAGAACGGGTTGTAGAAGATCGTCGAGTTCCAGTAGAGCGGTCCGATCTGACCGAACACGAGCTTGCCCCACGGCGCGCTGACGCCGACCCACGCATTGCGCGAAAAGAACCCGTCGCCGGCGAAGCGCCCGAACGTGCCGTTCTGCACCGAAAAATAGCTCTCCAGTTCGAACACCGCCTGGTAGCCGCCGCCGAGATCCTCCGCGCCCTTCATGCCCCAGAACGACGCGGTCGCGCCCCCATTGCCCAACATGAAGGCGGTCTTGCCGCCCAGGGCCTTTTTCGCGCCGACGAATGCGTCGACGTCGCCGTACAACGTCACGCTGGACTGAGCCGCAACGTGACCGCTCCAGCACAACACGGCGAGCGCCACCGCAGGGAACGCGCGCGGCAGTTTCCTGTTCATCTGATACCTCCGTAGCTTGTTGTTCTGTTGATGTGCGGCGCGCTCAGCGCATCGCGGCACGGTAGTAGGTCGGGTCGTAGTACTTCGAAGGGTCCGTCAACTTTTTATGGGGCGTCGCGTAGCGACTGCGCAGCGCAAGCACCGTGCGAATGCCGGCAACGTTCATCCGGCCTTTCCGGAAGAATCCCGCCTGCGGATCGAGCAACTCGCCATAGGTGGTCGCAGCGAGGGCGGGCGTCATCTGCGGCACGTTCTTACGCAGGATCGCGATCGCTTCGTCATGGTTCTTCGGGTCATACAGCCAGTCGATCGCCTCGACGTATGCGCGGATGAACGCAACCACCTTCGCCTTGTTCTTGCGCGCCCACGAACGGCGTGTCGCCGCGACGTTGCCCTGATACGGGCCGATGACATCGGTGGCCGTCGCGATCTGGTTGAACCCATCGTTGCGCGCAAGGATGTTGAACGGCGTGGACAGCAGCGTCGCGACCTGCTTGTGCTGCTGTAGCGCCGCCCAGCGTTGCACCATGCCGCCCGCGGTCTCGATCGTGTAGTCGTCCGGTTGCAAGCCTTTGCGGGCCAGCATGTCGTACAGCACGAACGCGTAGCCGGTGGTGCGCGCGTCGACCGACAGCGTCTTGCCGCGAAGGTCCGCATAGGACTTGATGTCCGGCGCCGCCACGAGGGAAAGGAAACTGCTGTCGCTGCCCATCACCGCGACGAAATCCGGCTGCGGTCCGATCGGCGCTTCGCCCTCGCCTTCCACGTACGCGACGATGTTGTCGATCGCGGTCATCGCAATGTCGAAGCGGCCCTGCGACAGGTCGGTCATCTGGTTGACCGAACCGGTCGTGCCTTGCAGGACCACGTGAATGCCATGCTGCTCGAAGAAGCCTTTATCTTCGGCCACGTAGCTCGGCCAGTTGAAGCCGCCGGGAAACACATTGACCGTCACGTCGCCCAGTTTGGGCGCCTGCTGCGCCTGCGCGGCCGGCGCCGCGCTGATGCCGCATGCGATCAGTGCCGCGGCGATGAATGCCGCCATCCATGATTTTCCAATTGCTTTCATTGTTCAATGATCCTAAATATGTAAACCAGCAAGATGCACGAAGACAACGTTCAGGCTATTTGGCGGTCAACGGCGCGGTTTCCCTCGCGCGGCTGGCGGGCAACGCCATGCGCGACGGTTGCAGCGCAAGCGCAAGCAACGCGCCGATAAAAGCCAGCAGTGAAATCTGTTCGAGTCCGGCGGTCGACCACCCGCTGGACGTCGCAAGCCAGCCGATGGTGTAGCCGGCGATCGACGCCGATCCGTACAGGCTCGACACGAATACACCCGACGCCTTGTTATTCAGATGGCCGCTGACCGAGCGAATGTGATAACCGGCCAGATTCACGTAGATCACGCCGCTCACCACGAGCCCCCAGACAAACGACAGCAACGCTTGTGCGAAGAGCGTGGTGGCCGCATAGAAGAGTCCGTAGCCAAGCAAAGCCGCGATCAGAAAGCTCACGACGAGTACCTTGCGCGCCGAAAGGCGGTCGCCTATCCAGCCGCCCGCGATCGATGCGAACACACCGAACCCGTAGGCGCTCATCACGCGGCCGGTCATCGCCGGCGTAAAGCCAAGATGTTCACGCAGGAAAGTCGGATACATCCCGAGATAGCCATAGATGATCAGCCCGCCGATCAGACTCAGCACGGTGAGCAGCACGGTGTTGCGATTCCACAGCGTATGCGCGGTGGCAATTCCTGCATCGTCGTGGCGCTCAGCTGTGCGTGTCTCGCTGAACCACGGCCGCACCGCAATCAGGATCAGCACGATTGCCGCGAAGCCCAGCAGCCCGAACACGATCATCGGGAACCGCCACTCGTGTCTCATCGCGAGAAGGCCAGCGCCGGCCACCGGCCCGATAATCGCGCCGACGCCGAACGAGAAATTCACCGCGCCCACCGCAGTCGAACGAAAACGAGTGAAGTAGCTGGTCCCGATCGCGATGATCACCGTCAACTGCATGGCTTCGCCGATGCCGGTCGCGGCCCGGTACAGCAGCATTTCGGCGAAACCGTGCGCACTCGCGGTCAGCACGGTCCCGATCGAGAAAATCGCAATGCCCACGATCGTCGCGCTTCTGCGCGACAGCCGGGCGAGCAGGAAGCCGGTCGGCGCGCCGGCGAGGGCCATGCCGAGCGTGAAGATCGTCGACAGCAAGCCGATCTGCGCAAGCCCGAAGCCATACTCGTGGCGCACGTCGGCCGCAAGCAGCGGAAAAATCTGGCGATCCATCGCGTTGATCGAGTACGACGCGAGCAGCACGACGAACATCGCAACAGCGGCCAACGTCGAACCGGACGGACGCAACCCTGCCTGCTGCGCAGGCCGCGAAAGAGGACTATTCATCAACGTCTCGAAGAGAGCGGCAGCCGCGCGGCCGCCTTTGTCATGGGAGCGGCGCGGACCGGTCAGGCCCGCGCGCGACGTTCTCGCGCTTAGCCCGGTTGCGGCGCCGACGCGACGAACGCATCGCAGATCGCACTGCCGGTCGTGAAGACAACGCCCGGCCGTGCGTTGATGTGCGCAAGCGCTTCGCGGAAATAGCGCATCCGGTGCGGCACGCCCATGATGTAGGGATGCACGACGAGCGCCATCACGCGCGGCTCTTTGTGCGCATCCGCGTAAAGCTGTTCGAACTGATCGATCGCGCGATCGCGATACTCGGCCGCGGCATGGTGCTGGATCAGCATCATGGCGACGTCGTTGCACTCCTGCGTGTACGGCACGCTGACGATCGGCTTCGTGCGCGTCTTCAGATACAGCGGCTGGTCGTCGAGCACCCAGTCGCATACGTAGTCGTAGCCCTCCTCGACGAGGATGTCCGGCGTCTCCCATGTTTCGGTCAGCCCCGGCCCGAGCCAGCCGCGCGGCGCCTGTCCCGTGAATGCGCGGATCGCTTCGGAGGTCTTGCGAATATCGGCGCGCTCGTCTTCGACCTTCTGCATGTTTTTCTGGCTGAAGCCATGACCCATGAACTCCCAGCCGCGCTCGAGCGCCGCGCGCGAAATCGGCTCGTAGCTATGGATCGCCGAACCGTTGATCGCGAGGGCGGCCCGAATGCCGAGCGTATCGAACACATCGAGCATGCGCCAGAATGCGACGCGATTGCCGTATTCGTGCCATGCCCAGTTCGGCACGTCCGGTGTCGGCGAGCCGCCGGCAGGCGGCGTCAGCACCGTGCGCGGCATCGTTTCGCGCGGATTCCATTCCTCGATGTTGACGATCACCCACACGGCGAGCCGCGCGCCGTCCGGCAACGCGAGCTTCGACCGCTCGACGATCGGCGAATACGCGAGACGTTCGTTCGGTAACAGGTTCATGATTTCCTCGAGCCGATTGTGAAATGGATGGCGCCGAGCCCTTCGACCGAGCCTTCGATGCGATCGCCCGGCACGACCGGGCCGACGCCGGCAGGCGTGCCGGTGAAGATCAGGTCTCCCGCCTTCAGTTCGTACTGCGTCGACAGATTCGCAATGATCTCCGGCACGTTCCAGATCATCTGCGCGAGGTCGCCCTTTTGCCGCACTTCGCCGTTGACGGACAGCGCGATGGCGCCGCGCCCGATGTGCCCGACGCGTGCGACCGGATGCAGCGGGCCGCACGGCGCCGATGCGTCAAACGACTTGCCGAGCTCCCACGGCAGCATGCGTTCCCGCATTTCGCGCTGGCGATCGCGGCGCGTCATGTCGATGCCGACCGCGTAGCCGAACACGTGCCCAAGCGCTTCGGTCACCGGAATGTTCGCGCCGTCGGTGCCGATCGCGACGACGAGTTCGATCTCATGCTGAAAATCTTCAGTGCACGGCGGGTAAGCAAGCTCTGCGCCATTCGCGACGACAGCGTCGGACGGCTTCTGGAAAAAGAATGGCGGATCGCGCTCGTCGCCCTCCTTCATCTCGCGAATGTGGTCCACGTAATTGCGGCCGACGCAGTACACGCGACGTACCGGAAATGCGCTGGTTTCGCCGGCTATCGCCAGGACGGTGGTGGCCAATGAAACGGCATACGAAGCAGTCAAGCTTGTCTCCCTGGTGGTGAACGTTCGTTGGCCAGATAATCTGTGTACAATAACTCGTTGTCAACGCCAAATTGTATTCACTTTGTTTGGCACTGCAGCAATCTGTGTTCGTTCATATCAGAGATGCGCTTACATCACAGATGGTCAGGCGTCAGTCCCCACCGCACACAAGTAGTGAATGAGAGCGTGCGATTTGCATACTTTTGTGGCCCGATCACCCATAAGTGTGCTCACCACTGATTTATAATCGGCCTCGTCTCAAGTCCGAGGACCCTATGATCGAAAAAGCCGCTGCCGCCACGCTGTCGGGCGAACTCGCCGAACGCATACGCCAGGATCTGCTCGATGGCGTGCTTGCGCCGGGATCGCGTATCAACGAGGTTTCGCTAAGCCGGGAACTGGCGGTGTCGCGCACGCCGCTGAGGTCGGCGCTGCAGATGCTTGCAGGCGAAGGCCTGCTGACCTACACGCCCAATCGAGGCTTCACGGTGCGCGCCTTTCCGTTATCGGAAATCGTCGACGCTTATGAAATGCGCGCCCTTGCGGAAGGTCTCGCCGCGCGGCTCGCGGCCGAGCGCGGCCTATCGGCCGACGCCTGCGTGCAGCTGGAAAATGCGCTTACGCGCGGCGATGAAATTCTTGCGGGCGACGCGGAGCCGAACGAGCAGCGCGCGAACTACGCGGAGGTCAACGAGGTCTTCCACTCGGTGATTCATCAGGCGGCCAGTTCGCGGCTAGTGTCCGATGTGTTGCGCGTGTGCCAGCAGATTCCGCAAGCTTCGACGCACAACATACTTGCGTTCGAGATCGACGACATTCGCGAGCGGCATCGGTTTCACCACCGCATTTACGATGCGATTCTCGCGCGCGAACCACGCGAGGCGGAGACGCTGATGCGGCAGCACGTGGTGAGCGTGAAGACATCGTTGATTCGCGCGACGAGCCGGCATTTGAATACGGCTCAAAATGAAGGCGCAAGCGCGGGTAAAAGAAAAGCGACAACGAAGTAGATGGCCTGGCGAGGCCTGCCGCGGCCAGGCGATGCGCGACTGCAATGGGCTCGCATGCGACGCCCAGGAGGGCTCCACTCGGGGAGCCTGCGCCTATCGATTACCTATTCGGGCTGCGCCGCCGCCCCGTCTGCGGATGCCTGCGCAGCCGCCACGCCTGCTGCTGCGCCTGCCGCTGCCGTCGCACCTTCCGGCGCACCGTCGTCCGGATACACGACACGCACCGCCGGCACGAACCACGCGAGGCACAGCCCGATGAGCGCGGCTGCCGCCGCGAGCGCAAGACCCAGATGAATCGAGTCGATCAGCGCGAGGCGGGCCGCCTGCATCATCGGCCCGCCGACGTGCCCCGCCATGATCAGATGCTCGATCAGCGCGGCCTGCTGGGAATGGTCGACGCGCAAATCGGGGCTCGCGAACGACTGCAGCCACTGCGTCGCCTGATACGAATCGAGCGAACGATGCACGCCGCGCACATAGAGATGGCTCAACAGCGCGCCCGTCATCGCGGTGCCGAGCATGCCGCCGAAAATCCGCAGCGACTGCAGCAGTGCTGTCACCGCGCCGATGTGGTCGCGCGCCACGAGCTGTTGCGAGCAGATCGTCAGATTCGTCGCGACGAGCCCAAGGCCGAGGCCGCTCAGCGCCATGCACAGCATCCACACGTAATGCGGCTGATGGCCCGTAATCGCGACGAGCGCGAGACACGACGCCGCAAACAGCGCAAAGCCGATATACATGAGTGCGTTCGCGCGCGGAATGCGCGTGACGAGCCGGTTATTCAGCACGCTGCCGACCGACGTGCCGAGCAGCAGCGGCGTGATCAGCATGCCCGATTCGTGCGGCGACATGCCAAAGCCGCCCTGAAATAGCAGCGGCACATAAAACACCATCGAAAACAGCGCGAAGCCCCCGAGCGTGGACATCGCAAACAGCGCGGCAAGCCGCCGGTCGAGCAGCATATCGATGGGCACCACCGGGTAACCCATGCGCCTTTCCCAGAACCATAGCGTGCTGCCGCATGCAACGGTCACGAGCATCAGCACGATCGTCATCGTGCTCACGCCTTCCTTCGGCAGCAGTTCGATCAGCAATTGCAACGCGCCGAACGTCGCCGCGACGACGAACGCGCCGAGCCAGTCGAGCTGAACCGGACCCGCCTTGCGCAGGTGCCGCAGCGGCGGTACGAAGCGCAGCACGAACAGCAGCGACGCGACGCCGACCGGAACGTTGACAAAAAACACGAAGCGCCAGCTCGCCGACTGCGTAAGCATGCCGCCAAGCGACGGCCCAACGACATTCGCAAGCCCGAACGCCGACGTGACGAACACGAGCCAGCGCAGCCGCAGTTTGGGATCCGGAAACAGATCGGCGACCGTCGCGAACACCGTGCCGATCAGAATGCCGCCGCCGATGCCTTGCAGGCCGCGCGCGATGACGAGAAACAGCATGTTCGAGGCAATGCCGCACAGCACCGAGGCGCCGGTAAACAGCGAGATTGCGGCGATCAGAAACGGTTTGCGGCCGAACAGGTCGCCGAGGCGCCCGAAAATCGGAATCGTGATGACCGATGCGAGCATGTAGGACGTCGCGACCCATGCGTATAGATCGAACCCCTTGAGGTCCGCGACGATGCGCGGCAACGCGGTGCCGACGATCGTCTGATCGAGTGCGACGAGCATCGCGACGAACGCGATCCCGAGCATGGCTAGCAGCGATTCGCGAAACGGCAGCAACTGCCTGCCCGGCTCATAGGCGGCGATAGCGGGAATCATGATGGCGTCGGCGAGAGTGAAGAACGCAAGCGGCACAAGAGCGGCGCACTGCGCGAGCGCTGTGCAGACTGTGGCACTGCCGCTACGAATCGGCAAGTCACAGTCCGTAAGTCGCTGAAAGCGCAAGAAAATGACAGACGGAGCGTGGCGCGCACCAGTTTGCGCCACAGCCTGGGTCGCGCCAGGCCGTTCGCTACGTCTGCACCGCTTGCATCACTAACATCGCCTTCGCGTCGTTTATTCCCGCGAACCGAAGAAGGGCCCGATGCATCGGCCCTCAGCCGGGGATCGAGCCGACGCTCAAAGCGCGGCGGCGTACTCCACTGCGGCCGCGATCGCGCCTTGCGCCGCCGTGCCGGCCGCGCGGCCACTCGCGTGTCGATGTTGCGTATGCCGCACCTCGTCTTCATGCAGATGAAATGCGCGCAGCGCGTTCTGCAGAATCACCGCCTGCTCGGTCAGCGACTGCGCGGCGGCCGCCGCTTCTTCGACGAGCGCGGCGTTCTCCTGCGTCAGCGTGTCCATATGCGTGACCGCGAGGTTCACCTGCTCGATGCCCGAGCTCTGCTCGGACGCCGCCGCGGCGATTTCCTGAATCAGCGTCGTGACCTGCGCGATCGCATCGCGCGCGCCGTCGATCGTGCCGCCCGCCTGCTCGACGAGCTGCGCGCCGCTGCCGACCTTGCCGACCGCATTGCCGATCAGTTCGCGCACTTCCTTCGCGGCCGCGGCGCTGCGATGCGCAAGCGAGCGCACTTCCGCCGCGACCACGGCGAAACCGCGCCCTTCTTCGCCGGCGCGTGCCGCTTCGACCGCGGCATTCAGCGCGAGGATATTGGTCTGGAACGCGATGCCTTCGATGACCGCGATGATCTCCACCATGCGCTGCGACGCGGCCGAAATATCGCGCATCGTCGCGACCGCGTCGGCGACCATGTTGCCGCCGTCGCCGGCGATCTGCGCGGCCTTCACCGCGAGCTGGCTCGCCGTCTTCGCGTGTTCGGCCGTTTGCCGGACCATCGACGTCACCTCTTCCATGCTGGCGGCCGTTTCCTCGAGCGACGCCGCCTGGTTTTCGGTGCGCACCGACAGGTCCGCGCTGCCGGTCGCGATTTCGCGCGCGCCGGTCGCGACGCTGTCGGCGGCCGCGCCGATCTGCCGCACGGTGCCGGTCAGCGCATCGCGCATGCGCTGCATCACGTTCAGCAGGCTGCTGTCGTAGCCGGTTCGGTTCGCGCGCATTTCGATCGTCACCGTCAGATCGCCCTCGGCGATCGCGCCGGCCACTTGCGCCGCATAACGCGGATCGCCGCCGATCGTGCGCAGAATGCTGCGGTTGATCATCCAGACGAGCGACGCGAGGACAAGCGCAAGCACGACGAACACGGCGCCAAGTACATAGAGCGTCTCCATGAAGGCCGCGTCGATATCGTCGACGTAGGCGCCCGTCGAGATGATCCAGTCCCACGGCGCGTAACGCACGACATAACCGATCTTGTCGACCGCTTCGGTCGAATGCGGATGCGGAAACACATAATCGACGAAGCCGCCGTTCGGCGACTGTGCGACCTGCGCGAAGCTCACATAGTGATGGCGGCCGTCCGCGTCCGCGATGCCCGCCAGCAGTTTGCCGTTCGTCGCGGGCTTCATCGGATGCATGACCATGCGCGGCGTCGAGTCGATCACGAGCAGATAGCCGTCCTCGCCGTATCGGATGTCGCGTAGCCGCGCGAGCGCCTCCTTGCGCGCCTGGGCTTCCGGGATCGCACCGCTTTTCGCGAGCGCCGCGTATTCCTCGACGATTGACAGACCGACATGCGCGACATTGATCAGATCATTCTTGCGTTCGTCGATACGCGTCTGCCGCGAAAGCCATGCTGCCGACACGGACACCAGCAGCAGCGCCACGAGGCTCACGACGAGCGGCAACCACAGCTTTTGCGCGAAACCGAGCTTATGCATCTCCTGTGTCTCCGTCTTTATGGTGTGGGTCGAGCCGCAATTTCAACAAGGCGCCTCGTTCCGGCCGCATGCCTCTGGTGTTCAGTCGCAAGGTCGCAGCAGAAAGGCAATACGTCGGCATCCACGCGACGACGAACTATGCCCATTCCATATAACGACAGGAACGGGCTGCAGATTTGTAGAGGGAAACCCTTGCCTCGCGATGAATCTTTTCGGCAAGGGCTGAAGAAAGCGAGGCGCGCGCGGCAAGCGCGGCGCCTGCGGCTTTCAGGACGCGCAATCAGCCGCGCGGGCGATCGCGATCGACGACTACGATATGCTGCGCGCCCGAGGCCGGCGCGGCATGCACATCAGATGCGACGCGGCTATCGGCCACGCGCGTGGCGCCATTGGCCGCTGTCCCTTCGGCCTGCGCGAGCACTTCGCCGGCCGTCGCATCGATCGCATCGGTGAACGGCTTCGGATCGATACCGATCGCGAGCACGAGCACCGCGAGCGCGCCCAGCAGCACGAACTCCCGCTTGCCGACATCGGCGAGCTTCGCGACCTGCGCATTGGCGAGCGCGCCGAAGATCACGCGCTTGACCATCCACAGCGTGTACGCCGCACTGAGGATCAGCGTCAGTGCGGCGATCGCGCCGATCCAGAAGTTGAACTGGATCGTGCCCATCAGCACCATGAACTCGCCGACGAAACCGGACGTGCCCGGCAAGCCCACGTTGGCCATCGAAAACAGCATCACGAAGACGGCGAAGCGCGGCATGGTGTTGACCACGCCGCCATACGCATCGATCGAGCCGCTTTGCGTGCGATCGTAGAGCATGCCCGAGCACAGCAGCATCGCGCCGGATACGATGCCGTACGACAGCATCTGCACGACCGCGCCTTCCATCGAAATGCGCGTGAACACGAACAGGCCCAGCGTGACGAGGCCCATATGCGCGATCGCCGAATACGCGAGCAGCTTGCGGATGTCCGTTTGCACGAGCGCGACGAGGCTCGCGTAGATCACCGCGACGAGCGACAGCGTAATGACAGCCGGTGCGAAGAAGTGGCTCGCTTGCGGCACGATCGGCAACGCGAAGCGCAACAGACCATAGCCGCCGATCTTCAGCATGCCGAGCAGCACGGCCGCCGCGGTCGGCCCTTCGAGGTGCACGTCGGGCAGCCACGTATGCACGGGCCACATCGGCACCTTCACCGAAAACGCGGCAAAGAAGCACAGGAAGATCAGCACCTGCGGCATGAAGTCGATTTGCAGCGAACGCCACTGCGCGAGGTCGAAGCTATGCGACTGCGAGTACAGGTACAGCATCGCCGCGAGCATCGCGAGCGAGCCCGTCAGCGAGAAAAGGAAAAAGCGCAGCGCGGCATGCGCGCGATTCGACTGACCCCAGGTGCCGATCAGCAGATACAGCGGGATCAGCGTCGCTTCGAAGAACACGAAGAACAGCATGCCGTCCTGCGCCGTGAACACGCCTTGCATGAAGCCCGACAACAGCAGGAATGCACCGAAGTACTGTGCGACGCGCTTCGTGATCGACTGCCACGATGCGATCACGACGATGACGGTCGTGATCGCCGTCAGCACGGTAAACCACAGCGAAATGCCATCGACGCCGAGATGCCACGCCACGCCGAACGACGGCAGCCACGGCTTGTTCTCGACGAACTGCATCGCGACGACGTTGTTGCGAAAGCCTTGCACCAGCGGCACGGCCGGCAGGAGAGCGGCGATCGCGCCGACCAGCGCGAGCCAGCGGGTGCGGTTGAGCGCGCGATCCGAACCCGCGCACAGCACGACTAGGCCAGCCACGATCGGAATCCAGATCAGCAGGCTGAGTAACGGAGGGAATTGCATGAGATTGACTGGAACTCTAAGCATAGCGACAGCCCGGCTGTCGCAACCGAAAGGGAATCGATTACAAACTGATTGCGGAAATAAAACAGAAAGGAGGACATCAGACGGGCGCGGTTGAAACCAACCCGTCAGGGTTAACGAGCATAACCGTTTAGACAATGTTTTGCAGCGCACCAAAAAATAGTGGTGAGCGCAACGAGTCATTGCTGCTGTGAGGGTTGCCAGACCGACTGCTGTTGTGCTTCGCACAACACACAAAGCTTGGCGGGATTTGCCGTGGGCCGCGGTGCGCTTTTTGCGGGCAATAACGGGACCTTTTGCCACGACGTTCTGTCGCCGAATTACCACGCGTTCAACGCGTCCGTAGCGAAAAAAGTCACACGAAAACGGGAAATCCCTGGCATGGGACGCAGGGGCTTCGCGTTAGGCTCTAGCAAGGGAGGAGACAACCCGATGAGACGAGCTTTCAATATCGCAGTCGTCGTGCTGGTCGGCTTTCTGATTGCCGACCGAACCGCGATGCACGTGCAGGCACATGAGCAGGCATCGATCAGCTGCGCCGCGGGAGCGGACCTCGTGCGGCTCGATGCACTGAACAAGGGCTTTTCGGATGCCGGTGCGACGAATCAGGGCGACGCGTTCAGGTCGAGCTGCTTCGTGACCGGCCGCGCGCAGATCGGCGATCTGATCGCGCGGGATTGACGAGCCGCACGACTCCATTGCTTCAAAGTCGCTTCAAAGCTGTTATTGCGCATCGCCGCTTGCGCGCGATGCGCGAGTCCCTGTCCGCCTTCCCCGATCTGCACAATAATGAACGGCAATCGAATCGCCGATCTTCGATCGGCATGACGAACGGCCAGGGGACACGCTTATGCATCTGAAAGGACGAACCGTCGGCGTCATCGCGCCGGCCGGCGTACCGGATATGAACAACGTTGCACACGGCATCGCGTTGCTCGAGAGCTGGGGGCTCGAAGTGCGCGTCGGCACGCATGTGACGAAGCGCTTTCGCACCTTCGCCGGCACGCATGAAGAGCGCCGTGCGGACCTCGCATGGGCTTTGACAGACCCGTCGATCGATATCGTCTGGGTTGCGCGCGGCGGCTATGGCTGCGTGCACTGCCTGCCCGCGATTCCGCCGGTACTGCCGCGTGAAAAGACGGTGATCGGCTTTTCCGATGCGACTTCCCTGTTCTGCGCGATGAACGGCATGCCGAACGCACGGCTCATACACGGACCGTCGCTCGGCAGCCTCGCCTCCCATGTCGACGACGCCTCGCGGCAAAGCGTGCTGACCGCGCTCACGAACGACGTTGCGGGCGGTGCGCCTGCCATTTCGCTCATGCATCTGCACGGACCGCACACGCCCGTGCGCGGCCATCTGCACGGCGGCAACATCACGACGCTCGCGAGCGTCGCGGGCACGCGCTGGCAAGCCGACTGCCACGACGCGATCGTGCTGCTCGAAGACATCACCGAACTCGGTTACCGGCTCGACCGCAGCATCACGCTGCTCAAGGAAAGCGCGACCTTCGACGGTGCGCGCGCTTTCGTGTTCGGCGAGTTCGTGCGTTGCCCGCTGCCCGAAGGAGCCGACTATACGCTGCACGACATCTTCGTCGATCTGCTTGCGCCTTATGGCGTGCCGATCTTTGCCGGCATGCCGTTCGGACATGCCGCGCAGAATGTCGCGTGGACGTATGGGGCGCCCGCGCGCATCGTCGAAAATCAGCTTCTGCTCGACGCGTCGCGCGATGCCGATGCCGACGCCGATCCCGTCGTTGCGTCGTCACTGCTGTCGAACTTGTCCAGGTAGACACGCGGACCTTGCGTCGGCTTTACAGCGCGCGCATTAACGGTGCGCGCTGCAGCCCGTGTCGCGCACCAGCGCAGGGCTCACGCACCGCGCGCAACCACCATTCCTCTGCCCACGCCTCGTGCGGGCGCATCGAGCACTGAGCCGACGCGCGGATTTCTGCGCCCGCCATTCATCCGTCAACCCGCATCCGGCCTGTCCGGGCGCACTGTCGCGGCTCGCGGCAATGCCTTTGGCATGGTTCTCGCTCATGTCGGCGGTCCTGGTGCAGGACTCGATAACAGAACACGAAATAACGCACCGCCTGTCCCACGCAATCTCGCAACGGAGAATCACCGATGAACACCCCTGTACAGTCGCTCGATCACGCCGCATCCTCGGGCGCGCGTTCCGCGACTTCCATGCGCTGGCTGCAGCTCGCGCTCGGCCTCGTCTGCATGATGTCGATCTCGAGCCCGCAATACGTGTGGACGCTGATGACGAAACCGCTGATGGCGAAGCTCGGCATCTCGCTGCCCGAAGTGCAGGTCACGTTTTCGATTCTCGTCTTTCTGCAGGCTTTCTTTTCGCCGTTCCAGGGCGCACTGATCGATCGCTTCGGGCCGCGTAAGCTGATCTCGATCGGCACGCTGCTCGCGGGCGTCAGCTGGATGCTCGCATCGCATGCGTCGAGCACGACGGCGCTGTACCTCACCTATGGCGGCCTTGGCGGTCTCGGCACCGGCATCGTGTATGTCGGCGTCGTCGGCCTCATGGTGCGCTGGTTTCCGGATCGCCGCGGCATGGCCGCCGGCGCGGTCGCGGCCGGCTACGGCATGGGCGCGATCGTCACGACGTTTCCGATTTCCGCCTCGCTGGCTGCGCACGGCATCGAGTCGACGTTGTGGCTGTACGGCATGATCTTCGCCGTCGTCGGCTTCGTCGCATCGCAAGGATTGCGTGTGCCGCCGCAAGCGGACGCGAACACGGCGGCTGCGGCTCACTCGTCCACGCGTGAATACCGTCCGTCCGAAATGTTGAAGACGCCGATCTTCTGGCTCATGTTCGCGATGATGACGATGATGTCGACCTCGGGCCTCATGGTCACCTCGCAGATGGCGAGCTTCGCGGCCGATTTCGGCGTCAGCAAAGTGCTCGTGTTCGGGCTCGCCGCCCTGCCGCTCGCGCTGACCATTGACCGTTTCACGAACGGCCTGACCCGACCGCTGTTCGGCTGGGTCTCCGACAAACTCGGCCGCGAAAATACGATGGGCTTCGCGTTCGCGCTCGAAGGCATCGCCATGACGCTGTGGCTGCTCACCCGTGACGACGCCGTGCTGTTCGTGCTGCTGTCGGGCGTCGTGTTCTTCGGCTGGGGCGAGATCTTCTCGCTGTTCCCGTCGACGCTGACCGACACCTTCGGCACGCGCTTCGCCACGGCGAATTATGGCTGGCTCTACATCTCATTCGGCGTCGGCTCGATCTTCGGCGGACCGCTTGCCGCGCTGCTGCATCAGCATACGGGCAGCTGGGTGCCGGTGTTTGCCTGCGCAATCACGCTCGATATCGTGACCGCCGTGCTTGCGCTCTTCGTGCTGAAGCCGGCGCGCGCGAAGTTCGTTCGCGCGCAGCCGTAACATCCGCATCAGTAGGAACCAAACGTGTTTTCCCACACGCTTGTCGACTTCGGCACCTTCACGTTTTCGCCGAGACAGTCGGCACGATACTTGACTGCGAGCCGCGCTTGCGCGGCCTCGATGTCCGACGGGTAGTAGTCGTCGCCACCCGCTGAGGGATCGTAGCCGACCGATTCCAGCTCGCTGAGTTCCTGCATGAGCTGCGCATGCGTGACGGCACCCGAGAGCGGCTTGAAAGGATAGTCGTTGCATTCGCCTGGCGTCAGCTTGCTTGCCGACGCAGCGCCGCTTGCGAGCAACACGCAAAGCGTCGCTGCCGTTTTGATCCAGAAAGGTTTCATGTCGTCCGCTCCTTGCGCGATGTTGTGACAGTCCAAGGATGGTCCGCGCGACGTATCGAACCGCAAAACAACAGATGAACGTTCTGTTAGGATCGCGCGATCGGCTCACGCCGCCGGCATCCCGCCGGCTGGTTCCATGAAACAAGTTTCATCATTTCACTGTCCGACTTCTACTCGCCGGGCGCGGCTTCACGCGCATACTTCTGCCGTTCAGCAGCGGCAGGAGCCTATATGCACCACCCCATGCAAGTGGAACTCGTCAGCGACTACAGCGGACAGGCGCTGCGCGTGACGATCGACCGCAGCGTGTCGATACTCGACGCGCCCGATCTCGATGCACTGATCGAACATCTCGCGGTCCTACGCGCGAAGATGCAGCCTGCGATCCCGCCACAGATATCCCGCCAGCATCGCTATGTGGTCGAAATCGATCCATGCTGGTACACCGAGAAAAACCCCGTATTCGAAGGCGCCGTGCTGTTCTTCCGGCACACGGGTTTCAACTGGACCGGTTTCGCCGTGCCGAAGGAAAGCCTCGTCAAACTGATCGACGCGCTGACCGAGCATGCGGACGCGTCTCACGAAACGTACAGCATGCCGAACTGACTTCCCTTTCTCTTCGCCATTTCACTTTCGCGTGACGCATGCGGGCACGGCATGACGCCGTCGCTCGCATACCGGCGCTGCCTGCTGCGGCTTTTCTCCGCCTCCTCCTGCTTTTCATCGCGCGCATCAAGATAGTTGCACGCGCAACTTCCCTATTTTTTACGCACCTGATCGATGTGCGAAACCGCATTCACGACGAGACGACAAGCAATCCGAAATATAAAGAATCGTTCACGTTGACGGCGATCCGCTGTTAGTTCGACTGGACGATCATTCGCAACGTCCAACGTAGAGGGCTCGTCGAAATGAATCAACTCCAGTCCATGCGTGTCTTCATGCGCGTCGTCGAACTGAGCAGCTTCTCGATTGCCTCGCGCCAGCTCGGCATGTCGGCCGCGGCGGTCACGCGCAGTGTCAATATGCTCGAAGCGCATCTGAACACACGTCTGATCAATCGCTCGACACGCAGTCTTTCGCTAACCGAGGCAGGCGCACGTTATCTCGACGGCTGTCGCGCGATCGTTGCGAATCTCGACGAAATGGATGCGAATCTGACGCGCACGGCGCATTCGCCGCACGGCACGGTGCGCATTGCCGCGTCGACGACGTTCGCGAACACCGAGCTTGCCGCACTGCTTGCGGACTATCGCGTGGCCGAACCGGGCGTCGACTTCGAAGTCGCAACCTTCGAGGCGAATCTCGATCTGATCGAAGGCGGCTTCGACGTCGGCTTCACCGACGACGATCGCCTCGTCGGTACTTCGCTGGTCGGCCGCACGCTGATGCAATACCGCAGCGTGCTCGTCGCGTCCCCTTCCTATCTTGCGCGACAAGGTACGCCGCTCAATCCGTCGATGCTCAGCACGCATTCTTTGCTGGGCCCCGCGAACGGCGCCGCACGCGCGTGGGAATTCGCCGATGCGCATGGCGCGTATCGCGTGCCCGTGCGCTACAGCTTGCGCGCGACCAACACCGCCATGCTGCGCATGGCCGCATTGAGCCATATGGGCATTGCGCTGCTGCCCGCACCGAGCGTCGCGCGCGAGCTTGCAAGCGGTGCGCTGGCGCCGGTGCTCGAACGTTTTCCGCTCAACGACTCCGCACGCCATTTCTCGATCGTCTATTCGGGCCGCAATCATCTGACGGCCAAAGTGCGCGCGTTCGTCGACTTCACCGTCGCACGGTTCCGCTCCGAAGAGCGCAAAACATCGTTGCGCGCGGTCGCGTAACGCCGCCCGAACAGACGAGCAATCGAGCCCATGGCCAGAATCCTCACCATCGAAGACGACGAATGGGTCGTCGGCGACATCGTGCGTGCGCTGAGTGCAAGCGGACTTGCCGTCGACGTCGCGCGCACGGGCCGCGAAGGCCTCGTCAAGGCGATGTCCGACGCTTACGACGTGATCACCGTGGACCGCGTGCTGCCCGATCTCGACGGCCTCAAGATTGTCTCGACGATGCGCGGCGCCGGCATCGAGACACCGGTGCTCGTGATGAGCGCGCTCGACGGCGTCGAGCAACGCATCGAAGGCCTGCGCGCCGGCAGCGACGACTATCTGATCAAGCCGTTTTCGGCCGATGAAATGTCGGCACGTGTCGAAGTGCTATTGCGGCGCCGCCCGCGCCACGCGCCCGAACCGATCGTGCTGCGGGTCGGGCCGCTCGAACTGGACCGCATGCGCAGACGCGTCACGGCACGCGAGCGCAACGTGACCTTGCAGCCGACCGAGTTCCGTCTGCTCGAATTCATGATGCGCCACGCGGGCCAGGTGATGACGCGCACGATGATTTTCGAAGGCGTCTGGGGCGGCCGCTACGACCCGGGCACGAACCTCATCGATGTGCATATCGGCCGCTTGCGCCGCAAGCTCGAAGCGGGCGGCGAGCCGCCGCTGATCCGCACGGTGCGCGGTTCCGGCTACCTGCTCGGCTAACTCGCCCGAACCTACGCAGCCCGCAACCGTCGAACGTCACACGCGCCCGACGCCGAACTGACTGAACTGAAAGTCGTCCGCCCGGCGCTGACCGGCCCTGGACGTTGATCTCGCTGGCGCTGCTTCGCGCCGGCGCTGCTGATACCGCTGTACGGCTCACTCGGCGGCCGTGCGCGTCTTCCGATTATTTCCCCGTACGTCTGCATCCGCTGATCGCGGTGGTTTGAAACCACCACGGTCTGCGACCGGATGCCCCCTGCCCGGCCGCGCAATGACGTGCGAGAAGCGCTCGCCTGGCATGAATGCCAATGATATCCAGCACATCGAATCGCGCTCGTGTCGCGGGCGCGGCGACGTCGAGAGCGTCCTCGGCTCGCCGCAGGATGAACGAGTTTTCATCGTGTTACGGCCGAACGGCTATCGGGCGCTGCTTACACTGAATCCAGACCGTTAGCGATTCATTCGCAGTCCATCGACGACGGTCGATTTCTTTATACCCTTAGGATGACGAATATCATGATGAAACTCGTACTGGTTAGCTTCGCACTCACCGGCGCCACGCTGTGCAGCCCGGTTTTCGCACAAACCTCCGCACCGGCGGGCATGAACGCCGCTACCCAAGCCGCTCCCGCGCCTGTCACTGCGCCGTCCGCGGGCTCGCAAGCCGGCCAATGGACGCCGCCGTATGGTCAGCCCGTAACGGGCCTCACGCGCGCGCAGGTCTATCAGGACCTCGTTCATGCCGAACAGGACGGGCAGCTTCAGTACCTGAACAAGACGCTGTACTCGCACGGTTGAGCATGCTGGAGACGAGCGATCCGCTCACGCTTGCGCCGACAACTGATAGCCGAAGCGGCTCACCGTGTCGATCCGCACCTGCGGGCAGCGACCGGCCAGCTTGCGGCGCAAGCGCGACACGACGAGGTTCACGCATGCCGGATCGACCTCTTCCTTCTCCGACCACGCGTAACGGATCAGCTGATCGCGCGGCACCGGCGCGTCGAACCGGCGCAGCAGGCATTCGAGCAGCTGGTACTCGCGCCTCGTCAGCGCGACCCGGCCCACGCCGGCCACGAGTTCGCGCGTGGCCGCATCGAGATGCACGGCGGTCTGTAGCGCCATTGCCTGCGTGGGTTGAGCCGGCTGCCACGCTTGTGGCGCTTGCGTCGCTTGTGCCCCTTGTGCCGCCTGTATCGCTTGCGCCGACTTTGCCGGCAATGCCGTCGCCATCCGCTGCAAGGCCGCAATCCGCTCCTGGATCTCGACAAACGAATAGGGCGGCGTCAGACACGCATCCGCCCCCGCGCGCAGCATGCGTACGCGCTGCGCCGCGTCGAGCCCGCGCACGAGCGCGACGATGACCGGCGTATCGTCGACAGCCGACAACGCCGGCAGCGCGTCCAGCAGATCGGCTTGCGCCCCGGGCTCCATCGCGAGCGCAACCACGGCGTCGAAGGGGTCGTGCGCGGCAACGAAGGCGCCATCGCGACTATTGTCGACGCGCTGCACGCTATGCGCGCTTTCGCGAAAAGCCTTATGCAGCCACGTGGCTTCCGGATGATTCGTGGAGATCAGAAGTATGCGCATGCGAACGGTGACGGATAGTCACGAAATCACGAAGGTTGGTCGGGGTGAGCGCGCACAGGCGCGCCCGAGGTAGGCACATGCATGTCCATTCGCGTTCACGCAAGCGTGTGCGGCCAGCATTCGATGCTCACTTGCGTGCCGGGCTCGGCACTGCCGATGCGTGCGGAAAAATCGTGAACCCTCATCACGGCCGACACGATGCCCAGTCCCAGGCCCGAGCCCGCAATATGCCGCGTATGCTCGCCGCGATAAAAGCGTTGCATCACCGCATGGCGTTCTTCGACCGGAATGCCAGGCCCGTTATCGATCACATCCACTTGCGGGCCGTCGCGCGTTTGCGTGAGCGTCACACGCACAGCCCCGCCGGCCGGCGTGAATTTCAGCGCGTTGTCGAGCAGGTTGCTCAACGCTTCGAACAGCAGCGCGCGGTCGCCATGCACGACCTGAACCGCGGTCGCTTCGACGGCAAGCGAAATCGACCGGCTTTCCGCAAGCGGCTCGTAAAGGTCGCACACGTCGCGCACGAGCGCTTCGAGTTGGATTTCCGCGAAGCCGCCACGCCGTTTGAGCGAGCCGATTTCCGAAATGCGCAGCATCGCGCGAAAGCGGTCGAGCAACTGGTCGGTTTCCTCTCGCGCGCGCTCGAGCATCGGCATCCATGCCAGCGTGCGCCCATCTTCGCTCATGTCGCGCGCACTTTCGTCGATACGGGCCAGCAGGGATCTGACATGCGCGAGCGGCGTGCGCAGGTCGTGTGCGATGCCATCGCAGGCCCCCTTCACTTCCGTCATCAAACGCTCGACTTCGTCGAGCATGTGGTTGACGAGATGCGACAGCATGTCGAGCTCGTCGCGGCCACCGACAGGCAGGCGCTGGTTCAGATCGCCTTGCGCGATCAGTTGCGTCACGCGCCGGATCTCGCGCACGCGCCGCATCTGCCGCATGCCGAGCGCGAAGCCGCCGACGACGCCTGCTGCGAGACAAAGGCCGCTGCTGAACAGCAGCGCGTTCAGTATCGTGTCGCGAATGCGGATGATATGCGTGAGGTCGCGCGCGACCACGAGGATATTGCCGTCATGGCGCCGGTCGGCCATCGCGCGCACGACGGGCGCCGGTTGAGCACTGGCTACGGGCAGCGTGTGATCGAGCGTGACCCCCTTGCGATCGGTGCGTATGCCAGGCGGGACTTGCATGATGTCGCCGGCCAGATGCTGGCCGTCCGCGCGAAACAGGCCGTAGTACGCAGCATGCATGCGCTCGTGCTCGAGCCGGTGCCCGATCGTCTCGGCCAGCTGGGCGCGCGGTATCGCAGCGAAATACGTGAGCTGCCAGTCCATCACGAGATCGTTCTGGCGCTCCATTTCGCCGGTCACGACCCAGCTCATGAAGCCGAGCAAAAGTATGACCGATACCGCGAAAATCAGCCCATAGACGGACAGCAGACGGAACGTCGCGGCGTGCCAGCGCCGACCGATATCGGGCGCCCGCGTGCCTGAGGGACCGGACGGTCCCGATGAAGAGGTCGATGAGGCAGTCGATGAAAGGGTGCTCAACGTTGCTCCTCGCCGAACATATAGCCGGACCCCCGCATCGTATGGATCATCGCGCGCGCGCCTGGCGGATCGAGCTTCTTGCGCAAGCGCCCCATATGCACGTCGATCAGATTCGTGCCTGGATCGAAGTGGTAGCCCCACACCGCTTCGAACAGCATCGTGCGCGTAATCGTGCGCCCGGCATGACGCATCATATATTCAAGCACGCGGTATTCGGTCGGCAGTAGCGCGATCTCCTCGCCGTCGCGGCGAACCTTGCGCGAGACGAGATCGAGCTCGATCGGCCCCACGCTCAAAACCGCTTCCGATTGCGGCACCGGTGCGTTGCGTCTGCGCAGCAGCACTTCGAGCCGCGCGACCATCTCTTCGGGATCGAAGGGCTTCGTCAGATAGTCGTCGCCGCCGGCGCGCAGGCCGCGCACGCGCTCGTCGACGTCGCCGAGCGCGCTTAGCATCAGCACCGGCGTCGTCACGCCGATGCTGCGCATGGTCGTGAGAATCGACAGGCCGTCCATGCCCGGCAACATGCGGTCGAGCGTGATCACATCATAGTCGTCGCTCAACGCGCAGACCATCCCCTCCTTGCCGTTGTCGATCCAGTGCACGGCAAACCCCCTACGGCTCAGTTCGTTGACGATCTCGCCCGCGGCGATTTCGTCGTCTTCGATCGTCAGCACTTTCAACATGGTCTTTTACTCGCCTCGCCGGTCGCTTCGTCGTCGCGTTCTCGTCGCTCCCGGGACTGCCTCGCCCGGCTGCAACCGATGCCGTTTATCGAGCATCCGCCCCGTTTCGTTACTGAGAGCTTACGCGCGGCTATCCAACCGAACTGTAGCAATTCAATGAAAAAAGTTTCATGTTTGCGCGATGCATCAAGCGCACACCGGTTCTCGCGTCGATTCAGTTTTTCGGAAGAGTTCATTGCACGTCGCGCCTTTCCGTTGCACTGCTACATTCCGTCGGCCTGAAGCGCATCCGCTTCGCCGGTTACACCGGCCGCCAAGGATTGCGGCAGGACGGGATGAAGGAAATCAATGCATGGAGACGTTAGATGGTGAAAATAACGGGTAAAAAGCGCTGGGTCGCGGCACTCGTGCTCGGATCGCTGATCGATGCCGCGCACGCGGACGACAGCAACAGCGTCACGCTTTACGGGGTGATGGACGTTGCGGTGGGTGTGGTCGAACATAGCGCGAACGCGAGTGCGTCGTTTCCGACCACGGTCAATCCCGTCAGCAAGGTCGGTACGCAGTTCCAGCATCCGGTTTACGGCCTTTTCAACGGCGGCATCTCCGACTCTCGATGGGGCATACGCGGCAATGAAAATCTCGGCGGTGGACTGAATGCGTTCTTCGACCTCGAATCGGGCTTCAATGAACAGTCAGGTCAGTTGGCCAACGCGGCCGCTTCGATTGCAGGCTCCAAAAACACGGTAGGGGCCGCATCGGCGCTTGACGGGCAGTTGTTCAACCGCGCAGCTTATGTCGGACTGCGCGACGGCAAGTTTGGTTCCGTCGAATTCGGCCGTTCGACGACATTCGGCTTCGACGTGATCACCGCGTACGACCCGCTGTTCCAGTCGCAGCTGTTCTCGCCGATCGGCTTCTCGGGATCGTATTCGTCAGGCGGAATTACGGAAGGATCCCGAACCGACAACAACATCAAATACACGAACCATGTAGGCGATTTCAACTTCGGCCTTTCTTATAGCTTCGGCGGCGTCGCAGGGCACTTCGGCGACGGCTCGACCTTCGGTGCCGTGGCCGGTTACCAGAACAACGCATTCGGCATTCAGGCGACTTACTACGAAGCGCGCGATATCGTGCACTCGGGCGCACTCGTCGGCGCGAATGCGATCGATAGCCCGCTCGTCGGCACCAACGTCGGCGCGCTGTCGCTCAACGACGACTACGACTATATGATCGCGGCCCGGTACCTGATCGGCAAGGCGACGATCAAAGGCGGCTACGAGCGCTTCGTGATCAAGCCGCCGAGCGACCCCGTCACGCCCGGCACGACGGTCGACTATTTCGGCTTCACAGGCGCGCTCAGCAACACCACGACGACGACCACGACCAACGTCTACTTCTTCGGCGGCGACTATCAGTTCACGCCGAGCTTCGACGTCGCAGCCGGCATTTACGATACGCAGACGGAGCAGTCGCAAGGCGTATTGGGCGGCAACCAGTGGCAGTACTCGCTGCTTGCCGACTATCACTTCACGCGACGCACGGACGTATACGCCGGTTACATGTTCTCGAAGTTCAATGGCGCCGCCTTCGACGGCTTTCAATCGACGAACTACATTCTTGCGACCGGCATACGCACGTTATTCTGATCGACGTCCGTTATTCGTGTAGCCGCGGCATCTCGTCTGTCCTCGCCGGATCGAGCATTCTCGAGAAATAGAACAGATGCCGATCGCCTTGCTGCAGCGCAATGTCGTGGTTATACGGCGGCGCGCGGAAACTCCCGTCGACGTCCCTGCCGAAAAAGGTCGGGACGACCGTATCGCTCTCGCGCGAATAGGTCAGCACGAGTGAGCGATCGAAGCTGCGCATCGGTTTGCCGCTCGACGGCCAGCAGAATGTTTGCGGCCAGTGAGAAAGCAGGCTCACGTATTCCTTGCCGTTCTTTTGCGCGGCATCGCGCAGGAACGGCGTCATGTCTTGCGCCACGCGATCCGCACGCTCCTTCATCGCATTGGCGTAGTAGTCCGTCACGGTCGGATTGTTTCCGGTGCCCGGTGGCAGTTCGGCTGGTGCGGGATCGCCATCGAAATTGCCGTGCGCATGCTCGAACTTCTCGACATCGGGCGTCAGCGCATTCTGGTAGAACGGCGCGAACCAGTTCACGACCGGCGTCGCGCTCAACGCCGCAAGCGCATGCGATTGCCCCGTCGCATTCGCCTCCGTCTGCTGGCCTTTCTGCTCGAGATCGTTTTTCTGGTTCAGCAGCTCGGCCGCACGCCCGATTTCCGCGAAGTCGGGCAGCACCAATGGCGCGAAGGCAATCGCGGGTGAGAGCGGCATCAATGCCATTGCCGCGCCGTCCGCGAACGTGTGAACGGCGCTGTTCGCAAGATACCATTTGGCCATTTCGGAATCCGGATGGTTGGCCAACCCGGTCGCGTTGAGGCCCAGGCCATACAGATCCATGCCGGCATTGATCATTGCGCCAGCCCACATCGAGCCGCGGTAAAGCCCGCTGAGCGTCTTGCTGCTGTTTCTGCCGATCAGAGCGAGGTATTCCGCCGCAGTCATCGTCGCGCTGGTCGCGGCCCCGAGGGAGTTGAACGCGTTCGGATTGTCGACGGCCGCTTTCACCTGACCCGGCAACGAAATAGCGCCGGCGCCGAGCCAATGGGCGTGGAAACCGCCGGTGGCACGGTTGCCGCTACCCGTTGAGCCGTGGCTCGGTGTATGCCGGCGAACCGTTTGATGGCTCGAACCGTGCGCATCGTTGCCTGCCCTGCTGTTTTGCCCCGATCCGGTATGAGCGCGACCGTCTTCATCCGGACTGGCGGGCGCCACGCCGTTATCGCGATTCGCCGAAACTCGCACGTGACCATCCTCTTTGAAGTTGAAGTGCCAAGCCGATGGTCTGATTCTATGGGTGCGTTGCCCGCGGGGGTCCTATCTATTCATGATCGACCGCTGCGCCGTAGCGGGAAGTCAGTGAACCGAAAAGAACGGGCCGGCTCAGCGGCAGTTCAGTGGTGCGCGTATACGGTTTTGTTCAGATACGCGATTTGTCCGTCGCGCTGGGCCCGAACGAGTTCGTCATAGATCTGTGCGCGCGTCTTGCCCACATATGCAGTGTCCGGTGCCACCCATTGCTGCGTCTGCGTGCCTGCGGGGTTCTGTTGTGCTTGAGTTTGCGCTTGCTGTGGTCGCTGCGGCGTTGGCGCGTCGTTATAGGCCTGCGCGAAAACTGCCGTGCTCGAAGCGAATGTCACGATCGCAACCAATGTGCCGATACTTGCTTTCATGGGATATTCCGTCCGTCAATTGAATAGCTGTCTTGCAGATAGCGACGCATGCAACTGCATCGCGATCGTCTATTTCAATAACGTCCCGGCTTTCCCTGCTGTTCCATTCAACAAATCTCACCAAGCCGCACACTACACCGGTTACTTGCGACGCGTGCGGCGCGCTACCGGCGCCGTCGAATCGCGGACCACGAGTTCGGGCAGCGGCACCTTGTACGCGTCGCGTTTCGCCTTGCGGCCCTCGATGCGGTCGATCGTCAATGCGACCGCAATCGATGCGATAGACGCGGTCGGAAAATGTACCGTCGTCAGCGCGGGCCGGAATTGATGCGCGAGATGAATATTGGTCAGGCCGATCACGGACAGCTCGTGCGGTACCTGCCGGCCGCTGTCGGCTGCCGCCTGGATGGCGCCGATTGCCATCAGGTCGTTCGTCGCGAATAGTGCAGTGAGTTGCGGATGCGCGGCGAGCAACGCGCGCGCCGCTTCGTAGCCGCCTTCGATCGAATCGCGGCATGATGCGGCATGCAAGGCGGTCGTGTCGACTCCGCGCGCGGCTAGCGTATCGACAAAGCCTTTCAGTCGCAGCGATTGCGGGCCGCCCGATCCGTCGCCGAGCAGCGTGCCGATGCGGCGATGCCCAAGGCCGGCGAGATGGTCGGCAGCGAGCGCGCCCGCATATTCGTAGTCGACTGTGACGCATGGCAGCGCACGCGATGTCTTCGCGCCTTCCCACATGCATAGCGCGAGCGTGGATCCGCGCGCGGCGATGCCCGCGAGTTCGTCCGCGCTGACATCGGTGTTCATCACGATCACGCCGGCTGCCAGCGTGCCGGCGATCTTGTCGAGGTATGCGCGTGCAATGGCAGGGTTATCGTCAGTATTGCAAACAAGCAGGAAGTAACCGTGGCGACGCGCCGCGGCCTCCGCTTCGAGCACGAACTCCGGGTAGAACGGGTTCGAAATATTCGACAGCATCAACGCGAGCGTCGAGGTGCGGCCTTCCGCGAGCGCGCGTGCAGTGAGGTTCGGCCGGTAGCCGAGTTCGCGCACCGCCGCCATGACGCGGTCGACTGTGGCGGGCCGCACTTTTTGCGGATTGCGCAGCGCGTTCGATACGGTAGCCGCCGTCACCTGCGCGTGCCGCGCGACTTCAGCGAGCGTCACCATCGGCGGCGCGCGCGCATGCGGGTAAACGCGCGATGGCCGCTCGCGCGTGGCGTTTCAGGTGCGTCATGGTACGCATTTTTGCCCATATATTAAGACGCCATTCCAAAGGTTGCGTAGGCGGAACGGCTCGGCTACTTTTAGCGCAACGGAGGCAGACGCGGCACATGGTAAAGCAAATGAGCGTATTGCAAGCAAAAATTTAAGCGCTTAAATTTTCTACCCGCTTGTGAAAAGCCGTATGCAAGCGGTGCGGAGAAAGCAGTCGCTCCCGCGTCGCCGCCGTCATAAAACGAGACATACGACTATCTGGATGGGACTGGAGACAACGATGAAATTCAAGGCAAGCCGCCTGCTGCTCGCGGGCATTGCATGCTTCGCACTCGGCGCGGGCGCGTACGTCGAGGCCGCGACGCTGAAGGTCAACGTATCGGCGCGCGGCAATCAACGCGCGGTCTGGCAAAGCGCTTTCGACCAGTTTCAGAAAGCGAACCCCGACATCGATCTGAAGGTGACCTACGTCGGCGAAGAAGCGTACAAGGTGCAGATTTCCGGCTGGCTCGCGACCGATCCGCCCGACGTGTTGAGCTGGCACAACGGCGAACGGATGGCGTACTTCGCCAAGCGCGGTCTGCTCGACGACCTGAGCGCCGACTGGCAGAAGAACGGCTGGAACCAGACGTATGCGTCGGTCAAACCGCCTTCAACCTACGCGGGCAAGCAGTATGCGGCGCCGCTCGGCTACGACTCTTATGGCTTCTTCTATCGCAAGGATCTGTTCCAGAAGGCCGGCATTGCATCGGAGCCCAAAACGTGGAATGAATTCCTCGAAGACTGCAAGAAGCTCAAAGCAGCCGGTATCGCACCGATCGCCGTACCGGCGAAAGATTCGTGGACGCTTGCCGCATGGTTCGACTATCTGGACCTGCGCATCAACGGTTACGCGTTCCACGAACAGCTGATGGCAGGCGACATCCCGTACACCGACCCGCGCGTCAAGAAAGTCTATACGACATGGAAGACCTTGATCGACGACAAGTACTTCGTCGACAACGCGCTGTCGTACGACGTCGATTCGGTCAGCCCGCTGCTCGTGAACGGCAAAGCCGCGATGATGCTGATGGGCACGTTCTTCTCGGCGGCCCTGCCCGATGCGACGCGCGAGCAGATGAGCTACTTCCGCTTCCCGGTGATCGACGCGGCTGTGCCGATGGCCGAAGACGGTCCGGTCAACATCCTCATGATTCCGGCGAAGGCGGCGAACAGGAAGGACGCGCACCGGCTGCTCGCTTTCATGTCCACGCCTGAAATCAACGGCGAGCTCGCGAAGGGCTGGGGACAGCTGCCGTCGAACAACAAGGCGCCGGAGCCGCAGGACGCGATCTCGAAGATCGGCTTCCAGATCCTGTCGAACACGCCAGGTGGCGTCGCGCAATTCTACGATCGCGACATGACGAAGGAGATGGCCGACGAGGGAATGAAGGGTATGCAGCAATTCTTCAACGACCCGAGCCAGATCGACGCGATCCTGGCCCGACTGGAACAGACCCGCAAGCGCATCGACCATAAGTGACACAAACAGGGGCTCGCGACGAGTCCAATGCTGGCCGGGCTACCCTGCCCGGCCATTCAAGGGCCGCCCCTTTCGGAGCCAGATCCGGATGCTGCCGCTGAAGCCGCCGCCGGTTCAACGGGCCCGCAGCGCAACCCACGCCGTAGCCCCGCGCGAGGAAACGTATGTCCACTACCTTGTCCGATCACGCCGCAAGCGCAAGCCGCGTTCGCCGCAAAAGCCAGTCGCCGCTGAACAAAAGACGCAACCGCGCGGCGCTGATGTTTCTGCTGCCTGGCGCGTTGATCTTTACGATCTATGTTGTCTACCCGGTGCTGAACAGCATCGTGCTCAGCTTCTACAACTGGGACGGCATGACGCCGCGCACGTTTATCGGCTTCGCGAACTACGCGGAGCTGATCCAGACCGACACGTTTTACGTCGCGCTGAAAAACAACGTGCTGTGGCTCGTGCTGTTTCTGCTCGCACCGCCGATCGGTCTTGCGTTCGCCCTCTATCTGAACCAGAACGTACGCGGCATAAGGCTTGTGAAGTCGCTGTTCTTCGCGCCGTTCGTGCTGCCGGGTGTGGTGGTCGGCCTCGTGTTCAGCTGGTTTTACGACCCGACGTTCGGCCTGCTGAAGCTGATTATCGGCCACGGCATACCGGTGCTCGGCGATCCGCGCTATGTGACGTACGGCATTATTTTCGCTGCACTGTGGCCGCAAATTCCGTTCTGCATGATTCTCTATCTGACGGGCCTGACCGGCATCAATAGCGAAATCATCGAAGCCGCGCGCATGGAAGGCGCGCAAGGCATCAAGCTGCTGTGGCACATCATCCTGCCGCAATTGCGCCCCGCCACGTTCATGGCGTTCGTGTTGACCGTGATCGGCGCGCTGCGCAGCTTCGATCTGATTTCGGTGATGAGCGGCGGCGGTCCATTCGACAGCTCGACCGTGCTCGCGTATTACATGTACGACCAGGCGATCAAGTACTACCGCGACGGCTATTCTGCCGCGATCGCCGTCGTGCTGTTCCTGATCATGCTTGCCTTTATTGTCTGGCAGCTGCGCCGTCTCGTGCGCAGCGAATCGTGAGGACCCGCCATGTATCCGATGCCCGTTTCGCGCTGGCGCCCCGCCAACCGTCTGCTGTACAAGGTGTCGCTGCCGTTCGCGCTGCTCCTGTGGCTGTTGCCGCTGATCGCGGTGCTGACCACATCGATCCGCTCGAGCGACGAGCTTTCAGCCGGCAACTATTGGGGCTGGCCGCAGCATTTCGCGCTCGTCGAGAACTACAGGATAGCGCTCACGCAGACGCCGATGCTGCATTACTTCCTCAATAGCGTGCTGATCACGCTGCCGGCGGTGGCGGTGTCGATTTTTCTCGCGTCGATGGCCGGCCACGCGCTCGCCAACTATCGTTTCCGCGGCAACATGTTGCTGCTCGCGATTTTCGTCGCAGGCAACTTCGTGCCGATCCAGATCCTCATGATTCCGGTGCGGCAACTCACGCTCGACCTCGGGCTCTACAACACCGTCTGGGGGCTGATGCTGTTTCATATCGCCTTCCAGACCGGCTTTTGCACGCTGTTTCTGCGCAACTTCATTCGCGAACTGCCCTATGAGCTGATCGAAGCGGCGCGCGTCGAAGGCGCGAGCGAATGGGCCATCTATGCGCGCATCGTGCTGCCGCTCGTGCGTCCGGCGCTTGCCGCACTCGGCATTCTCGTCTTCACGTTCATCTGGAACGACTACTTCTGGGCGCTGTGCCTCACGCAAGGCGACGATGCCGCGCCGATCACCGTCGGCGTCGCGGCCTTGCGCGGCCAGTGGACCACCGCGTGGAATCTCGTTTCCGCCGGCTCGGTACTCGCCGCGCTGCCGTCGGTCCTGATGTTCTTCGCCATGCAGAAACACTTCGTCGCGGGCCTCACGTTCGGCGCGACGAAAGGTTAGGCCAGCCGGAAAAATTCCTGCCGCCGCGCCGATGCGTACTACTTCGCACGCTTACGCACGTGCGCGGTTCAGCGCGGGCGTGCCTCCCGACATCAACGGCTTCATCGATACGAAAGCGAGACACTCATGCGTTTAGGAGTCTGCTACTACCCCGAGCAATGGCCACGCGAGAAATGGCACAGCGACGCGCGCCGCATGGCCGGGCTCGGCATTCGCCGCGTGCGCATCGCGGAATTCGCGTGGAGCCGGATGGAGCCGGAACCGGGCCGTTACGAATGGGAATGGCTCGACACGGTGATCGACGTGCTCGCGCAGCACGGTCTCGAAGTCGTGCTCGGCACACCGACCGCCGCGCCGCCGATGTGGCTCGTTCATCAGCATCCGGAGATCCTGCCGGTCGCGCAGAACGGCATGACGTACAACTTCGGTTCCCGCCGCCACTACGACGTTTCGAGTAGCGCGTATCGCGAACATTGCGCGCGCATCGTCGAGCAGATGGTGCGGCGTTACGGCAAGCATCGCGCCGTCGTCGCATGGCAAACCGATAACGAACTCGGCTGCCACGACACGGTGCCGACCTATACCGAGGCTGCGCGCGTGCGCTTCACGCAATGGCTCGCGCAGCGCTACGGCGAAATCGGTGCGTTGAACGACGCGTGGGGCAACGTATTCTGGAGCATGGAGTACCGCGATTTCGCCGAGATCGGCCTGCCGAACCGCACGCCGACCGACGCGAACCCGAGCCACTGGCTCGACTTCCGGCGCTTCATGTCCGCCGAAACCGCAAGCTTTCACGCGCTGCAAGGCAGTCTGATCCGCGAGCATGCGCCCGGGCGCGACCTGCTGCATAACTTCATGGGCTTCTTTACCGCATTCGATCACTATGAATTCGCGAAGAGCGGTCTCGACGTGGCAGCGTGGGACAGCTATCCGCTTGCGCGCACCGAAGTGCTGTGGTTCGACGACGACGTCAAGCATCGCTGGGCGAGAAGCGGCCATCCGGACATTCCGTCGTTCAATCACGATCTCTATCGCGGCGTCGGCAAAGGTCGCATGTGGGTAATGGAACAGCAGGTCGGGCCGGTCAACTGGGCGCCTTATAACCCGATCCCCAAAGCCGGGATGACGCGACTCTGGACATGGGAAGCGTTCGCTCACGGCGCCGAGCTCGTATCGTATTTCCGCTGGCGTCAGGCGCCGTTCGCGCAGGAGCAGATGCATTCGGGCATCAACGCGCCCGACGACACGCTGACTGCCGGCGGTCATGAAATTGCGCGTGTGGCGCGCGAGGTCGCGGCATTCGATTCCGAATTCGTTGCGAATGCAAGCAACGCGCGACAGCAACGCGCACCGGTCGCGCTGCTGTTCGATTACGAAGCCGACTGGATCGTGCAGATCCAGCGGCATGGCGCCGATTTCGACTATCAACGCAGCGTGTTCGAGTGGTACAGCGCCTTTCGCTCGATGGGCATCGACATCGATATCCTCTCGCCACACGCGGATGTATCGGGCTACGCGCTCGTCGTGGCGCCGTCGTTGCCGATCGTGCCGGACAGCCTCGTCGCGCAGATCGAAGGCGGCCATGCACAATGGCTATTCGGCCCGCGCACCGGTTCGAGAACGCGCGACTTCACGATTCCCGCGACGCTGCCTCCGGGCCCGTTGCAGGCCGCGTTGAACGTACGCGTGCTGCAGAGCGAGTCGCTGCGGCCGACGCTGCGCCCGGCGGTAACGATCGACGGTGTCCCAGGGCATGCGTTGCGCTGGCGCGATTACGTCGAACCCGGCAGCGGCACAACGGTCACCGCGGTATTCGACGATGGTTTGCCCGCGGTCGTGCAGGGCGGGCGCACGCGCATGGCCACCGCCTGTTTCGACGACGCATCGCTGCGCGCGCTGCTCGCGCTCTGTGCACGCGACGCTGGAATCGACGTGACGACGCTGCCGGAAGGCGTACGTTTGCAGCGATTGGGCCGCCTGCAATTCGTTTTCAACTACGGCGAGGTTGCATGGCGAGCAAACGCGCCGGACAATGCGCGTTTCGTGCTGGGCAATCGCGAGGTCGGACCGGCGGATGTCGCCGCGTGGGTCGTGTGAATCGGAACTGCGCCGATTCGACGGCGGCGCTGCGAGCGGATCGGCGCGCGATGCAGCGTGCATGAGGGCCTGGTGCGGCGCCGTCTTGCGCGCCGCCTTGCCCGCTCGCATGATGCGCCGCCCGCAGCGCACCGGCCCCCTCATGTCGACCCGCGTTGGCGCTTTGGCGCTTACTCGGGTCCCATGCAGTAACTGCGGTATCAATGAACGCCCGACTCGTCGAACTCGCCCGCATTGCGCATTTCCTGCCTCTCGCAGCAGCGACGCTGATGCTCGGCGTCGCGATGTCGTTCACCGCACCGTATCTGTCGCTGTTCGGCGTCGAGCAGGCGCAGATGACGCCGCTCATGCTCGGCGTCTTCATGACGCTGATCGCTGCCAGCGGCGTCGCGATCAGCGCATGGGCCGGCAAGTGGTCGGACCGCCACGGCCACCATCGTCCGCTGCTGCTCGCGGCGCTGCTGCTCTCGGCGCTCGGCTATCTGCTGATCTGTTTCGTACGCAACTATCATGCGCTGCTCGGCATCGGCATCGTATTTCTCGGTGCCGGCGGCTCGGCGCTTTCCCTTGTGTTTTCGTTCGGGCGCGCCGCACTGCCGGTGCGCGACGAGGCCGAGCGCGCGTTTGCCACCGCGACGCTGCGCACGCTGCTGTCGGTCGCATGGGTATTCGGGCCGTCGCTCGGCGCGCTCGTGCTGGCGGCAGCGAACTTCCACGGACTCTTTCTTTTCGCGGCCGCAAGCTTTGCGGGATGCGCCGCGATTATCTGGCGCATGCACGAAATACCGGGCGGCGAGCTGCATAGCGCGCCCGAGCATGTTCCCGGCGACCCGGCGTCGTCGCTCGAAATCACGACGCCTGAACCAGAAGAACCTGCGCAACCCGATTACACGCATCCGGGTGCGCCCACGCGCCAGATCTGGCGTTCGGTCATCGCACTGACGCTGATCGGACTCGCCGCCAACGCCACGATGATCGTGCTGCCGCTTTACATCGTGCACGGCATGCACGGCGCGCGCATCGACGTGTCGATCATGCTCGGACTCGGTGCGTTCCTCGAGATTCCGATGATGCTCGCACTCGGCGCACGCGGCGCGACGCTGAACAAGATGCGCTGGCTCGCCGCCTGCTGCATCGTGCATGTGATCTATTTCATCGCGATGGCCGCAGCCGGCTCGATCGACGTGCTCATTCCGATGCAGGGACTCAATGCGTTTGTCGTCGCGGTCACCTCGTGCCTCGGCATGACATATATCCAGGACCTGATGCCTGACAAGCCCGGCGCGGCCACCGCGCTTTTCTTCAACGCGTCGCGCGTCGGTTCGATTCTTTCAGGCGTGTTGTCCGGCCTGCTCGTCGCAGGCATCGGTTATCGCGGCACTTTCCTGGCATGTGGGTGTCTCGCGGCCGGCGCTTTCGTGCTGTTCGCCGATCCGCCCTGGGCGCGCGCCGTGCACTATGTGCGCGATCTGTGGCGCACGCGCCGCAGTTAGGATGTGAAAATTTCCTTTATCGCGTAATCCTTTATTTGCTACCACTGCGTATCGAACAAACGCTGTGCGAATTGGCAAGACGCACGCGATCCGAATGCCAACAATGAGTCTTTTTCCCGGCAACGGCATGCGGCGCCTTGCGCACACGATTGCGCGGGCCGCACGCCGAGGCTCGATGTCCCGAGGCAAAATTGGCATTCAGTACCGTTACCCATCAGATCGGCGACGTGTCGATTACCCGCGTCACTGAAACCACGTTTGCGCTTCCGCTGTCATTCCTCTATCCGAACTGGCGCACGATCTGCTGCGCCGAACTGGGGCGACTCCTGTCGCCGGCCACGCTCGACGTGCGGCAAGAGGAAGTGATATTGAACGTGCATACGTGGGTGGTCCGCACAGGCGGACACACGCTGCTGATCGACACCGGCATCGGCAACGGCAAGTACCGTCCGTTCAATGCGCGCTTCGACCAGTTGCAAACCTCGTTTATCGAGCGCCTCGCACATGCGGGCGTGCAACCCGACGATGTCGACTACGTGCTGCTCACGCATCTGCACGCGGACCATGTCGGCTGGAACACGCATCTTGTCGACGGCCGCTGGATGCCGACGTTCGGCCGCGCAAAGTACGTGTTCCCGCAAGCGGAAAGGGATTTCTTTGCGACGCGCGCAGGCGCGAGCCGCAGAATGGTGTTTGAAGACAGCGTATTGCCCGTGATCGAGGCGAATCAAGCGGTCATGATTCCCGAGACCGGCGGCGAGTTTCTCGACGGCGTCGTGTTTCACCCGACGCCTGGACACAGCATCGCGCATATGGCCATCTCGGTCCGCTCGAACGGCTACGAAGCGCTTTTTTGCGGCGATGTCATGCACAATCCGTTGCAGGTGTATCGACCCGAATGGTGCTCGACATTTGCGCTCGACGAAGCACGCGCACGCACTTCGCGGCGGTGGCTGCTCGACTACGCGGTCAAGCGCGATGCACTGCTGTTTACCGCGCATTTTCCGGAGTCGTCGATAGGGCGCGTGATGCGCAAAGGCGACGGATATGCGTGGCGATATAGCGCGTGATGCGGTGCCCGCACCCCCGGCAGCACCCATTCGGCAACACCACCCGCACCTCGCCGCTCGCCAGTTCCAGCGCGAACATCCATTCCGAGGCCACCGCGACTCCCATATCGGCAGGCGCTGCGGCGCGCACGCCTTCCGCGGCGGTGACGCGCATCCTGCCGCTTATCGACACCGAGGTCTCAGAACTGCGTCGCCGACACCGCGCGCATGGGCATTTCATTCAGTGTCCGTAACAACGGCCGAACAACGGCCGATCTGATAGTACGGTTTGAACCCTGTGCTTAAGGCGTTGGACGGTGCCGTCGGCAACGCGCGCCTTTGTCGATGTCTTCTTCTCATTTTTCCCATCGGCGGGCGCACCATCGTAAGCGATGCCGCATCGCTCAGCGGGCCATCGGCTCCGCTCCGATTTCACCTGTTTTCGCGGGGTTTTCGTCGGATTACGTATATCTGCTGTAAATGCGTTTGGCAATGCAGCGGCGCGTGGCAAGCATATGAAGCCCTTCAGTTCCGTATTGGAAACACACGGACTACTTCGCGATCGCGCTTCGATATTCCCTTACGGATACATCGCATGCGCCGATCGCGAAGTACCTTCCACATGAGTCGATATTCACGACGACAGCGAGCCAATGGTCCGGAATAATCGCCCGTCCCAGTTGTTTTAGCTGAGCAGCATGCATGTTGACGTAGAGCAGGATCGGAGCGTCGCGGGTGGTACGGCCCGGTTGCGTGCCGGCAAAGCTGCAAGGCGCAAGGGGCGCCACCCCGTGTTTACATCCAGCACCAAAGGAGTTGAAGCAATGATGAATCAGTCTGTGTTCGAAAAGGCCGTGCGGCCGTTGAAGAAGCTTCCCACGCGGTTGCATCACCATGCCTTCACGACGGACAACCATCAGCAAACGCGCCACTTCTACGAAAGAATTCTGGGCCTGCCGCTGGTCGCCTATGAGGTCGAACCCGAGCGGATCGGCAAAACATGCGTCGACCTCGGTTACGCATTTTATGAACTCGGCGACGGCAGCACGCTCGCGTTCTTCACGTTCGACGATCCCGAAAAACAGGCGGCGTGGAAGGAAAAGGAGCAGTCGCTCTTCGTGCATATCTCGCTGCTTGTCGCGGCGTCCACACAGGACGAAATCGAGCAGCGTCTGAAAAAAGCCGGATATGAGCCGCTGATGCTCCAGCATGGCTTTTGCACGTCGCTATACATCAAGGATCCGAATGGCGTGATGCTCGAGTTCAGCGTCGATCATGAAGACACGTTCGGAGTCGTCGAGGAAATGACGGCGTCGGTCCGCGAATGGATGCAAGGCGGTCGTAGATCAGGCGGAAGCCCGCAGTTCAGTATTGTCGCGGGCAATGTTGCGTGATGATCTGATGCAAGCGGCCCCGACCGATATTAGCGGGCTTGGCGCACAAACGCTAAGCAGAAGTCTGTATGCACAGCCTCGTGGCTTGAACCTGCCACCGGCCGCGTATGGCGCGCTCTTCATCTCGCACGAAAACCTCTGCGAAAATAGAGAATCTTCGCGTACGCTAATCCGTTAGACTTTGCAGAGTGCGTTACATGCCGCCTTGGTAGAGGGGGTGTAATTGATAGGCAAGCAGCGAATCAAACGATGCCTGACCGAATAGCTGGCTGTTGTGACTTTCGGCCAGCATCTTGCCCAGGTCGGGCAACGCAATACCATCGCGTTTCCCGATCAGTGCGTAGCCGAGCTGCCCGCGCCTCCATGTCACCACACTCATATCGTCGATTCTCTGCTCGGCGATCGGGTGGTCGGGCTTCGCCTCTTTCGTCACGCACAGCGCAACCGGCGAGCCGGATGCCGGCAGATAGACGATCTGCACGAGCGGCCTGCCGTGAAAACGCAGGCGCTGCACACGCTTGAACGTGAGACCCGATGCGCTCAGGTCCGGCACATGCACGTCGAGGCCATCTTTTTGGCGGATCTCGTCGACGATATGTGCGGACTGCACCATGTCTGGTTGCACTTCCGCAAGCGTTTCGTGCGCATAGAGCTGCTGGTAGCCCGCGGCGGCCACGACCCACGGCGATGCGGCACTGCCCGTCAACGAGGCGAGCGGCGTGCCATCGAACATGCCCGACCCCGTGCGGGAATCCGCGGCGAGTCTGAACACCGCACCCCAGCAAAATGCGCCCGCAACGAACGCGACCGCTAGCCAGGCAGGCGCGACGCGAAACGGTGCGCGGCGCGACAATTGCCACGCGGGCGGTACGTCAGCCGGAGGCGAACCCGCGGGATTCGCTTGCACGCGTATTTCATCTTTCGCGGTAGATGCGTCGTCGATCTGGTCATCGTATTGCGCATGGACATCGCCGCGCGAGATGCGACTCACCAGTTCTATCAGACGCTCGGGCACCTCGGGCAAGTTCTGGTGCGCGAATGCGTGCTGATAAGGTAGCCGAGACGCGCGTAGCAATGCCACACGTTCCGCGAGTTCAGCCGACGACCCGATCCCCTCTTCAACCTGTTGCTTCTGGTCGGCCGGTAGCACGCCGTCGACGTACGACAACAACAGGATGTCGTCAATCTTCATTCCCCGTCTCCTTACCCTTTGATGCTGTCTTTCACTTTTTGGTCTTGTCGCGTGCCGAATTGACTCCCAACGGCCTGCCGCGCGCGCGACAGACGGCTCATGATGGTGCCTACCGGTACTCCGAGTACCTGGGCCGCCTCCTGATAACTAAGCCCTTCGACAACTACCAGCAGCATAACGGTGCGTTGCGCATCCGGCAATCGCTCGACGGCGCGGACGATCTGCCGGTTGAGCGCGTCGGCTTCAGGATCGGGCGCGGAAGGATCGGCGACAGTCTCCAGGTAGCTGTCGTCCCATTCCGCACTTGTACGACTGCGTACGCTGCGCGCGCGCAATTCGTTGATCCAGGTCGTGTGCACGATCGAATACATCCAGCTCAACGGAGAAGTATCCGGCTTTAGTTGATGTGCCCGCTCGAGTGCGCGAAGGCATGCACGTTGCACCAGATCTTCCGCATCGTGCTGATCTCGAGAGATGCGTAGCGCGAACGCCCACAACCTCGGCAGCAATTCTGGAAGGATGCTGGGAAAATCTGCGACGCTCATCGGCGTAATTCCTCGCGTGACGTTTCTGTTCTGCCGACTCCGCGTTAATTCGCGGAGATCGGCGGCAGACGAAGTTTAGCGTCGATCGCAAACGTTTGCTGGCGCATCCTTTATCAACCCGGCTAACGCAATTAGAAAAATAAACGAAGGTAGTCATTGTTGATCACCAATCGAATTGCAAGCCAATTTCCGGGTAGTCAAGTCCAAAACCATTGCCTTTCTTTTAGACGCAAGTAGCGTAAGCCGCTTGCGCAAGAGCGCCGTCCCGAAACGACGGCGGACCGTCGCGAACGCCACCTTTGCAGCGTCGTGCGATAAACGCGGTTTGCCTAATGTCATTCGTTTTTGCACCATCAGGATCCTGGTTTCGTGTGCTCGCACGGACAACATATCGATATCCTTGCGATGCGTTTTTGCCCGCTACGTCATGCCGCCCCGCCCGGTCGCCGGGCTACCGCCCTGCTTCGACGCACCGGAGGAGAAAGGCAACGATAACAACGCATTCCCTGTCAAACGTGACCTTAACCAAAGCGCATCGTTACGGCAACCGAACACCATTCGTTTAGGAAGAACCGGCCTTGCTCCCCGACGAACCGCTTTGCGGCGCAATTATGCAAAGCACGACATATGTCAGGTATTTGCAAAACAATTCTGGAAAAACGCTTTCGGAATCTTTAGGCTTGTGTGAACCAATAATATGTTGGTTCATTCAAGGTAACTAAAAATCCCTAACGGGCGCCCCTGAAATTTCAGGCGCGACACGAAGAGGAAATATCCATCAAATTTGCCACGCACGAATTCGTGCGCCGCAATCATACGTAATTAAACCGCCTATATCGAGAGCACATAGCCTGAACCACGCACCGTCTTGAGCAGGGATTCTTTACCAGGCATGTCAATCTTCTTGCGTAGCTTGCTCATGTGAACTTCTATGAGGTTCGTACCCGGGTCAAAGTGATAGCTCCAGACCGCCTCGAACAGCATCATGCGAGTCACGGTCTGGCCTACGCGCCGCATCATGAATTCGAGCACGCGACATTCGGTCGGCAGCAACGCAATCTCGGCGCCGTCGCGCGTCACTCTGCGCGCGGCGAGATCGAGTGCGAGCGGGCCGGTGCGCAGCACCGTCTCCGCAGCACGTGCGGCAACGCCGACGCCGGGCTCCTGGCTGCGACGAATCAAGCCTTCGAGACGCGCCATCAATTCGCCCGAGTCGTATGGGCGCGTCAGATAGTCATCGCCGCGCGCACGCAGGCTGCGTATCCTTTCGTCGACATCGTCGGGAACGTTCAACATCAGCACCGGCGTTTGCACGCCGACGGTGCGCATAGCGGCAAGAATGCTCATGCCGTCGATACCCGGCAGCATGCGTTCCAGCGTGATCGCGTCATAACCCCCGCCGATCGCGCGTGCGAGTGCTTCGCGCCCGTCGCCGACCCAGTCCACGGAAAATCCATAGTTTTTCAGTTCCGCGACGATTTCCACGCCCGTCTTCGGGTCGTCGTCGATCGTCAGCACTCGAGATCTCGTCATCGTTTTACCATCCCGAATCTGCCGCTTATCCGTTGGGCCGATCATCCGTCACCTTCGCTGGCCGCGTCGCCGCCACACATATTGCCGGTTCGTTTCATGCCTAGTTCTTCGACTGGTCGACGAGTTTGTTCTTCGCGATCCACGGCATCATCGCGCGCAGCTTCGCACCGACCTGCTCGATCTGGTGCTCGGCCGTCAGACGGCGGCGCGATTGCAGCGTCGGCGCGCCGGCGCGGTTTTCGATGATGAAGCTCTTCGCGTATTCGCCCGTCTGGATGTCTTTCAGCACGTCCTTCATCACCTTCTTCGTTTCGTCGGTGATGATGCGCGGGCCCGTCACGTACTCGCCGTACTCGGCGTTGTTCGAGATCGAGTAGTTCATGTTCGCGATGCCGCCTTCGTAGATCAGGTCGACGATCAGCTTCAGTTCATGCAGGCACTCGAAGTACGCCATTTCCGGCGCGTAACCGGCCTCGACCAGCGTCTCGAAGCCGGCCTTGATCAGATCGACCGTGCCGCCGCACAGCACCGCCTGTTCGCCGAACAGATCGGTTTCGGTTTCTTCGCGGAAGTTCGTCTCGATGACGCCGGCGCGGCCGCCGCCGATGGCTGCCGCGTATGAGAGCGCGATATCGCGCGCCGCGCCCGATTTGTCCTGCGCCACCGCGACCAGCATCGGCACGCCGCCGCCTTGCGAGTACGTGCTGCGCACCGTGTGACCCGGCGCCTTCGGCGCGATCATGATCACGTCGAGGTCCGCACGCGGAATCACCTGGCCGTAATGCACGTTGAAGCCGTGCGCGAACGCGAGCGCCGCGCCCTGCTTCGCATTGGCGTGCACTTCGTTCCTGTACACCTCGGCGATCTGCTCGTCGGGCAGCAGCATCATGACGACGTCGGCGCCCTTCACCGCCTCGGCCACTTCCTTCACGGTCAGGCCCGCGTTCTCAGCCTTGCTCCACGAAGCGCCGCCCTTGCGAAGACCGACGGTCACCTTCACGCCGCTGTCCTTCAGGTTCAGCGCGTGTGCATGGCCTTGCGAGCCGTAACCGATGATCGTGACCTGCTTGCCTTTGATGAGGGAGAGGTCGGCGTCTTTGTCGTAGAAAACTTTCATTTGTCTTCCTGTTGGAAATCGCAGGCGTGGCAAATTCTCCAGCGCTCGCCGCATCACCGGCCGCACGCTTTACAAATGCCTTAAACCACCGCCGTTTCACGCTGAAACAGCTCAGTGCACGTCGGACATGCGACGGGTATCGGCAACCTGCAACCGACACAACACCTGAACGTGCGGCGTTATTCCATCGTCAGAATGGGGCATGGCTGCCGTACGGCGTGCGCAGCGCGCCGCGCGCGGCCGGGCCTGGTGGGCCCCGCGCTGGTGGGCCGCGCGAAGCACTGGCGCGGCTGAACCGCTCAGTTACAAGGAATTGTCACGACAAGGCGGCCATTGCAGCGCGCCATCAGATCGTCGTGCGCGAGGCCCCGGTTCCACCATCGGGCAAGACCGCTGCGCGGGCGATGCCCGACAACCAGAATGTCCGAGTTCAGCAGCCCGGCGTGCGTCGAGATGCTGTCGACGATGTCGCCGCAGGCCATGTGGCCGCGCACGGGCACGCCGCTGCCCTCCATATGGTCGAGCGCCTCGCGCAAGGTGATCATCGCCGCGTCCTGGACGCACGCGCAGGCGAGGTCCGACAGGTACCAGCCGGTTGCCGCGATCGTCGACGTCGTATCGACGACTGCGAGCACGTCGGTGTGCGCCTCGAGGGCAAGCGCAAGCTCGGCTGCGTGATGCAGCGCCGTTTTCGCTTCGCGGGTGCCGTCGTAGTAAAGCAGGATCCTTGAAGGTTTGGACATGGAAAACTCGCTGCAAAGGTTAGAGAGCCGGTAGGGCTTCGCACGCTGTCTGACCTTTCGTCCCTTGGTCACCTCGCAAAACACCTGGCCCAGCAGGCGTATTCCACGGGGAGGCGCCGCGCCGACGCATCGGCTGTGCGCGCACATGGCAAGCGCGCGTCGATCAACGTCCTGCGCGACGGCCACACGCCATCCGCACGCCATCCAAACGCCGTCCGCACGCCATCATTAGGGCTGCCGTTCAAATGCCTGTCGCGTGCTTTCACTTCCATACCCCGATTGCCGACGCCTTTTAGGGCTTCGAGCATACGAATATTCGCCACGCCCGTTCGCAATGCAGGAGGTCCTGTTCGTTCGCCTCGCACGCGAATGCGTTTCGGCCTGGCCGCCGCCCAGCATCGCGCGTTCGGTTAGGAAACACCGCCCCTCTGTCCGCGGACGGGCAGCGGCTTTCGGCGGCATTGCATCGCGAACCTGTTGCCGTTGACGGCAAATTCGATGACTACGGTAAAACCGGTGATCGAAGTCCACCCGATCGTTCGCGGTTGCCATTTCCACAGCCTTCGGGAAGGCGCATAAAAAAGCACAGCGCCTGAACAAGGCGCTGTGCGATATCAATGAAATGTATGAACCAGGGCGGCCCGACTCAGATCTGCCTGCGCATCTCCGCGGGCGGGACTTTCATCAGCCGCCGATATTTCGCGACCGTGCGCCGCGCGACGAGCACGCCCTGATCCGCGAGCATCTTCGCCAATGTGACGTCCGACAACGGATCGCGCACGTTCTCCGCGGCGATCATTTCCTTGAGCAACGCGCGCACGGCCGCCGCCGAGCAGGTCCCGCCGCTTTCGGTGCCGAGCTCGCGCGGGAAGAAGTGTTTGAACTCGAAAATGCCGCGCGGCGTAGCCATGTACTTGTTGCCTGTCGCACGCGAGATCGTCGATTCGTGCAGACCCAGCTCGTCGGCGACGTCGCGCAGCACGAGCGGCTTCAGCGCGATCTCGCCATACTGGAAGAACGCCTTCTGATGCGCGACGATGCATTCGGCCACGCGCTGAATCGTGTCGAAGCGCTGTTGCGCATTGCGGATCAGCCAACGCGCTTCCTGCAGCTGCTGCGCAAGCGGCGAGCGGCTCGCGCCTGCCGATTGCGCAAACAGTTCGGCGTACATCCGGTGAATGCGCGCCCGCGGCAAAACGGCCGGATTGATCGTCACGACCCACTTGTTGCGCACCTGACGCACGAGCACGTCCGGTACGACATAGTTCTCGTCGCTGCGCCCATACGAATTGCCGGGTTTCGGATCGAGCTTGCGTACCAGCGCACAGGCAATGCGTAGCGCCTCCGCGTCGCAGCCGAGCTGCTTCTGAAGCTCCGCATGCTCGCGGCGCGCGAGCCGGTCGAGATGCTGTTCGACGATTTTGCGCGCGACGGCGCGCCCCGGCGTATCGGCCGGCAAGGCATCGATCTGCAGCGCGAGACATTCGGATAACGAACGAGCGGCGAGACCGGGACGGTCGAGTGTCTGCACGAGACGCAGCGCCACGGTGAGTTCGTCTTCGGTGAGCGGTGGATCGAACTCGACGACGTCGGTCAGCTCTGAGAGCGCCTGGCGCAGGTAACCATCGTCGTCGAGCGCCTCGATCACGACCCGTGCTGCCTCGCGGTCGCGTTCATCGAGTCGATAGAGGCGCAGCGCATCATGCAGCTGTTCGTGGAGGGTCGGCTGCACACGCGCCCATTCCGCCGGATCGCTCCCTTCGCCGTCGCCGTTGTAGCGCGACGAACCGCGGCCATACGAATCGCCGGAATAGTCGCCGCCGACGTCGTCCGCCAGCGCGCTTTCGCCACGCGTATCGGTTGCCGAGCCGTCGAGCGCCGCGTCGCGCTCCGCCGCCGGCAACGTCTCCGCCGCCACTTGACCATCGGCCGCGGCGGTGCCGGTCAGTCCCCCCTCTTCGGGAGCAGACGGATCGTACTCGAGGAAAGGATTCGTATCGAGCGCAGTGCGCAGTTCCTGCTGGAATTCGAGCGACGAGAGCTGCAATAGCCGCACGGACTGTTGCAGGCGCGGAGTAAGCGCAAACGACTGCCTCGCTCGTAGTTCAATTGAAGGCGGCATTGTAGACATGGTCCTGTTGATCAACGAAAAACGGTTCTGCCCGATAAGAGCAACTGTCGTACCAGCTTCGCCAATCGCCTGTTTTTTCTCGGATTTGCGTTTTTGCACGGCGCTTGCTGACGGTTCTCGCCGCGTGCTTTTTACAAGCGGCCGGCAAAGGCTGGCATCCCTCGCGCGGCGCGGCGCCAACCGTTGCCGACGCGCGCCGGCATGCTCATCCGAGCGGCCGGAGCACTCGTGCCTACGCGGCTCGAGCGGGGCACACCCGTCGTAACGCATGTCGGCGCCAGCGTCGGGCACGTGGCTTGCGGCAGGAACGATGCGCATATCTGCGCCATGCGCGGGACTGACCGCGTTCCGATGATTCAAGCGAAATTCACGCAAAAGGAGAACCCATGAAAACGATCCAGCTCCTCAAGACCGCAGGCAGCATCGCATGCGTCGCGTTTGCCCTGAACGCAACCGCGCAGACCGGTGCATCGGCACCGCCCGCGTCGTCCGAGACCCTGGGCCAACATTTCGACGACGGCACGGTCACGACCAAAGTCAAGGCTGAACTGCTCAGTGCGAAGAACGTCAAGTCGACGCACATCCATGTGAAGACGCGTAAGGGCATCGTGTGGCTGACGGGTTCCGTGCCCTCGGCCGATGACAAGTCGGCGGCGCAAGACGTCGCGCAGAACGTCGACGGCGTGAAGGGCGTGAAGAACCACCTGAAGATCGCTTCCGAATAACGCGGAAGCACACGATTAGCTTCTTCGAGTTCGCGAGGGGAAGTGACTTGGGGGTCGGCTGACGTAGCGGCTCGCAATTGAAGAAAGAAGAGCGCCGGTGCTGCGATAGCGCCGGCGCTCTTTTTTTATCGGCTCCTTATCGGCTCGGATGCGGTTGAGACACCGGGTAAGACGCCGCGGCGGTAAAACACCGCCGCGCCGATCCGTCTTGACCGCGCAAATCAGGGTTTTGTCGCTGCATGCTGATCGCGCAGGTCGCGAATGCGGTCATGATTCTGCAACACGCCCTGGTATTGACGTTCAACCACTGCCCTCACGTCGGCAGGCAGATCCTTCTCGAGCGCTTGCTGATAGCGCTTCTTCGCAACGTCCTCGCCTTTCTCGCAGTCGGCCAGGATCGCGTGATCGCTGCGGCTGCCGACCGCGGACTTCAGATCGACCCAGCCGCGGTGCAAGGCGCCCGACATCGAACCGCCGCTTTCGGGCTTACCTCCTAGTTGCATCACGACGTCCTGCAGTTCGCGCGCGGCGCGCGTACACGTGTCGGCGCGCGAACGCAGTAACGTCTTCAGTTCCGTATCGTGTGCATCTTCGGCTGCCTTCAGAAAACCCTGCTCGCCATCCTTTGAAGTTTCAATCAACTCGTTGATCACCGAGATCACATTGGTAGCCATTTTTTACCTCCTCGTTTCGGGTTTAGGCGCGTGCAAATGCGCGCCGCGCATTTCACAGGCTGCGACACGCCGGTTCGTGCCTTGAAAGCTTCGCAGTCGGCGTGCCCGACGCCGAACGCCGATAGGCATGTCGTTTGGTGGCACGCCGTTTGGTGGCACGCCGTTTGCTGTCTCTTCGCGGCAAACATAAAAGTCGGGCAGCAACGACAAGGAGAAGCGATGTCGAAGGTTAGATACGCAGAGTGGCTTGTGCTGGCGGCGATCGTCGCGTCGGCGGCTGCCGTGCAGGTCCGCGAACGGCTCGCCGGGCCGCTGGTTAAACGGCACGTAGAACTGGATCAGCGACCGGCGGGCTGCGGCACCGCGCGCGCCGGCGTCATCGCGGCGGGCTGCGGCACAGAACAAGACACGCACAGCGAAGCGGGCCGCGTCGCGCCGCAGAGCGCCGACCCGCGTGCAATGTCCCGCCGTTTCACCCACCGCTACGCGCCGCCTCAGAACCTTTGGGTGTGAGAGAAACTTTCGGGTTGGGCTAGTCTCTGGTTTAAGCGCGCGGCGGCCGCTTGTAACGGGCCGCCGTCTTTTTTTGTCGCTTGTCGAAGCCTTCGATTTCCGCTTCCGTTACTCCTCGTCCATGCGAAACACACCGCTATGCAACTCGACGCTTGCGCCGTCGTTGTGCTCGAGCGCCTGCTCGCATACCGAACGGATGCGCGCCCGGCCACGCTCGAACGCGCGCAACAACTCGTCCTCCTGCGCCGAATTCGCGCCGAAATGATCTTCGAGCGCCTCGGCCGTTATTGCGCACGCAACGGCTTCGCCGTCCACGTACGCGACAAATGCCAGCTTCAGGCTCGAACCGTCGAAATGCGGCGCGTCGTCGGAAAATGTGATCTTCATGAACGAGCCGCGCTCACGCCGCCGCACGCGATAGTTGTGCAATCAACGTTTTGTTGAATGCCGGTATATCGTCGGGCTTGCGGCTCGTGATGAAGTTGCCGTCTTCGACGACTTCCTTGTCGACCCATGTGCCGCCCGCGTTGCGAATATCGTCCTGCAGGCTTGGCCAGCTTGTCACCGTCCGTCCTTTGATGATGCCCGCCGATACCGGTAGCCACGTGCCATGGCAGATCACGGCAATCGGCTTGCGCGCGTGGTCGACGGCTTTTACGAACGCCTGCGCCGCCGGCAGCACGCGAATTGCATCGCCGTTGACGACGCCACCAGGTAGCACGACCGCATCGTAGTCATCGGGCGTCGCCTTCTCGAACGTCAGGTCGACATCGACGGCATCGCCCTTGTCGACGTGCTTGAACCCCTGAATCTTTCCGGGTTTGGCAGAAATTACGTGAACGGTTGCACCGGCTTCGGCGAGCGCGCGGCGTGGCTCGAGCAGTTCTGCCTGCTCGAATCCGTCGACAGCAAGCATCGCGACCTTGCAACCCTTGAGCGAATCAGGTGTGTTGGCCATACATTTCTCTCCTTGAAACAGTCACTCTTCATACGCGGCCATGACGAGCCACAAATCGCGCTCGCCGTCGCGTATCTCCGCTGCGATCGCGTACGGATCGCGTGGCTGGCAGGTCTGCGCGAGTACATGCTGCGCGACCTCGCCGTTGTCGAATACGCGGCCTTCGAGAGGCCGCACTTCGCGCTTGCCTTCAAACATGAACTGATTGCGCCGATATACGAGCGTTTGCGTCTTCCACGTCTCGAAACACTGCCGGACGTGCTGGAAATCGCCGCCGCAAATATTGGCCTGGTAATGAGTTTTCGACTGCATGATCCTCTCCACAATGCTTGAGCGTGCCGCTTGCTGGTGCCGCCTTGCATGCCGTCGGCAACGGCGTCGGTGGATCACCGCGAAGCCGGTACGCGTCCATTGCGCACACGGCGTTGCTGTGGATCGTCACGCACTTGCAGTTGTGATGCACCTGCTGCCATCCGGTTCCCGAGGTTCTTCCCCCGTTTTACTGGCTGGCTCCTGAAGCTGCATCCGTCGAGGCTGCTCCGCTCGCGCCCAACGGTCCGCTGGCCGCGGCCGGGCCGCCCATCGCGCCGCCGCTGCCCGCGGCGGCACCTGTGTCCGCACTGCTGTTATCGGCCTTCTTGCACGCGACCGTGCCGCACGCAAGCATTACGACCGACGCTGCAATGCCGATGCTGCGTAATACACCGTTCATCGAACTGTCCTCCCGTCATCATGAGGGGCCGGCGTCGTCGCCGGCCGGATCTCTGTTTCGTGCCTCATCCGGCCTCTCGTTTCGCGCTGAGCTACTGTCCCTTCGTGTCGCTGCTCGCATTTGCACCCGGCATGTTGGTCGTATCGTTCATCTGCTTCTTCTTGCCCTTGGTCGAGTGGTGTTGCATTTGCGAATGGCTCATGCCGCTCGAACTCGTCGCGTTCTGGCCAGCCTTATTGGCGCCCGTATCGTTGCCCGTCGCCATCCCGGCCCCGCCGCCGCCCGACGAACCGCCGCCCGAGTTACCGCCGCCCCCGCCCGCGCCTTGTGCAAACGCCGCACCGGAGAGCGCGAGAAGAGCCGATACCAGCAGTGTTTTCGTGAATTTCATCCTGAGCTTCATCCTGTTTCTCCCTTGAATTGTTCTGCGGCGGAAGGCCGCAAAGCGATGCGTCACCTGCACTGACAGTTCAGCAAGCCCTGTGCCGCCGCGCCTCGACGACATATGCGCAGCATCCGGGCGATGCCCCTCACGTATGCAATCCGCTACGCACGCGCCGCATGGACCGTTACACTCTGCATGTACCTGCAATTTACGAGCGCGACGTCAGTCTTTCGCGCAGCAACAAATGGCCCGGGCCGCGTTGCGATATCGCAATACATGCCCGAACGACGGTCCATTCACGTGAGGTATCTCATCATGCGCATTACTACGTCGTTTTTGTTCGACCTCGATGGAACGCTGGTCGACAGCGTTTATCAGCACGTGCTCGCGTGGAAGGAAGCGCTCGATAGCGAAGGCATCGAACTCTCCGTGTGGAGGATTCACCGCAAGATCGGCATGAGCGGCGGCCTCTTCACACATCAGTTGCTGCGCGAAACAGGCGGCGCGATCAGCGGCGAGCGCGTCGAGCGCCTGCGTTCGAAACACGCTGACGCATATCGCCGGCTCCATGCACAGGTATGCCCACTGCCCGGCGCGCGCGAGTTGCTCGCCGCGCTCGACGCGAGCGGCACGAAATGGGCGATCGCGACGAGCGGACGCATGGAAACCGCCGCCGTCAACCTGCAGGCGCTCGGCGTCGATCCGGCGAAATCCGTCGTCGTCACGCGCGACGATGTCAAATACGCAAAGCCGGACCCGGACCTCTTTATCGCGGCAGCACACCGGCTCGCGGTGCCGATCGAACAGACGGTCGTGGTTGGCGACAGTATCTGGGACATGCTCGCGGCGCGCCGTTGCCGCGCTCTCGGTGTCGGCCTGCTATCGGGCGGCTACGGGCGCGAAGAGCTCGAACGGGCGGGCGCGCTGCGCGTGTACGAAGATCCTGCCGATCTGCTGCTGCATCTCGACGAAATCGCCGCACGGCCCTGACACTGCGCGCTGCGCACCGACTCGTTCCGCTAAGGAACGCCAGTTGCTGCCACGCTCCATGTCAAAACGTTCGGAGAACCGCGATGAGCACAGGTGCAAACATCGTCGGCAGCGGCCGCGACATGGCAAATGGGCCGGGACCAGAAGTGATGGCCGCCGCCACGCTCGACGGCGATCGTGTCATCAGTTCGGATGGCCATGACATCGGCAAGCTCAAGGACATCATGCTCGACGTTCGCTCGGGACGCGTCGCGTATGCGGTGCTGTCGACCGGCGGCTTTCTTGGCATCGGCGACAAGCTGATGGCCATTCCATGGGGCGCGCTCACGCTCGACACGGACCGCACATGCTTCGTGCTGTCTTTAACCGCCGAGCGCGTGAAAAACGCACCGGGCTTCGACAGGAATCATTGGCCGTCCATGGCGGATGAAACCTGGGCGACGTCGATCCACCAATACTATGGACGCGAGCCGTATTGGGGAAGCGACGCAGGCAGCCGCTATCGTTCGACCGAATTCGACGCCCGTGACGCCGGCGATATTCCGCCCGGTTCGTCGGACGCGCCCGAGGCCGGCGGCGTGAAGCTTTGAGGGAGGACACAGGCCATGACTACGATCCGTTCACGCTCCCCATCGCGCAAATCCACCGCGAAACATCCGTCCGCGCGCAGCAAGGGCGGCCGGCCCGCGCGTCAACGCCATAAGCATGCGGCGCAGCAGGCCAAACCCGCCGCGAACGACAAATCGCGCCGCTGGTCGCACGAGGTGATGGAGCACAGCGACGCGATGGACCTCGAGCGCGACATCTTCAAGACCGGCAATGCACAGGACATCGCCGAATCGCTGAAGCGTTCCTCGACGCACAGCAAACGGCGCAAAGGCACGCCGTTTCAGTCCGCTATGTCGATGCTGAACTTTTATATCAACCGTGCCGGACGGAATCTGCCAAAGAGCCGCCGCGCTACGTTGCAGCAGGCAAAGCGCAAGCTGCGCGAAGCGTTCGGCCGCGAGCCGTGAAAGGCTGCGAGGATAAAAGAGCGAACATCGGTGAACCACGCCGGACAACAAGGGTGATGATAAGGATGCTTAACCGGTCTGCGTGCAACGGCGTGCGTGCAGCGGCCCACGTGCAGGTATGCGATCTTTGCCTGCATGCGCATCAGCGCATATAACACGATGCAACCTTGTCCGCCGCTCATGGCGGCTGTTCCATGGAACGGCGACGGTCGTGAAGACGAAGCATGTGACCGGTGTACGCATCGGCAGCCTCCTGTTACTTTCGAAAACACTCACGATTCATGCGGTCGCCGCTTGCAACAGCAACGCTCCGCTGTCCAATGCGTCGGTCACGTGTACCGGGTCCAGCTTTGCGCCCGTGATCGCACAGAGCGGCAGCACGAACGTCTCGGTGAGTGTTGCGCCGGGCGCATCGGGCAGCTTCGTGCATGCAAGCAGCCCGATTGCGTTGAGCGTCGAGCAGAGTAGCGCTGTCACCAGCAACGGCTCGCTATCGCTGACGGGCGGCGGCGGCACCGGCACGCAACGCGGTGCGGTGCTGCTAGCCGCGGGCAATGGCAATCGGTTGACGAACGGCGCCGGCGCCACGATCGATACGGCAGGCGCCTTCAACGATGCGATGGCCGCGAACGGCAGCGGCAACACGCTGACCAACCTCGGCGCGATCACGACCGCGGGTCCGAACGCCTACGCAATGACGGCGGCGTGGGGACAAACGAATGCCGGCCAGTTGAACAACACGCTCGTCAACGCCGGTCTGGTTAATACATCCGGCACCAACGCGCGCGCGGCATCGATACTCGGCGGCAACGGCACGATCAGCAATAGCGGGACGTTGTCGACCAGCGGTGCGATGAGCCCGACCGCGTATATGCAAGGCAACAACGATCATCTGATCAACACCGGTTCGATCAATGCGACAGGTCAGAGCTCCGACGCGGTGTTTTCGAATACGGCCAGTTCGTCGTTCAATGCGCTGATCGAAAATCGCACCGGCGGTCAGATCGTGTCGCAACACGCGGCAGGCATTCGCACGCTCAACGGCAATTCGACCGTGATCAACGCCGGGCTCGTGCAAAGCGGCATGGGCACCGCTATTTCGATGGGTGGCGGCAACGACGCGCTGATTCTGCAGACCGGCTCGACGATTGTCGGCGGCGCCGATGGCGGTGCTGGCACGAACACCGTGACGCTGCAAGGAAACGGCACCGCGGATAATGCATTCACGAACTTCCAGACGCTGCTCGTGCAAGGCACACTGTGGAACTGGAGCGGCACGGGGACGTTTTCGACGGCGCACGTGCAAAGCGGCACGCTCGCGCTGACCGGCACGCTCAATGCGCCCGCTACGGTCACGGCGACAATCGATGCGGGCGCAACGATCATCGCCGATGCGGGGAATCTGCCGCTTCACGTGGTCGACAACGGTCTTGTGAATTTCGCGCAGGAGGCGGACGGCGTCTATAGCGGGGTGATCGAGGGTGCCGGCGCCGTGCAAAAGAACGGCGCAGGCAGATTGACGCTTGCGCCGTCCGCGACGAGCGGCAATATCTATTCGGGCGGCACGCTGATCGCGGGCGGCGTCGTGGCGATTGCCGCCGACAATGCACTTGGCGCGTCGACGGGCCGCCTCGCATTCGACGGCGGCACGTTGCAGCTGAACCGGAGTCTCGACCTCGCGGCGACACGCACCATGACACTAAGCGCAGCGGGCGGCACGATCGATACGCAGGCATTCGATTCGACGCTCGCCCAGCCCGTGACCGGCAACGGCACGCTGACCAAGACCGGCGCCGGCATGCTGCTGATGAACGGAGTCAGCACCTACAGCGGCGCTACGAACGTGACGGCCGGTACGCTCGCGGTCGGCGACCCGATGCACACGAAGGCCGCACTCGCCGGCGGCGGCGCGATGAACATCGATGCCGGCTCCACAGTGGGCGGCTATGGTTCGATAAACGGTGCCGTGACGAACAACGGCACGCTTGCCGTGGCGAATGCGTTGCCCGCGTTCGCCGCCGCGTCCAACGGCATATTCAATCTGAACGGCGCATTGACGAATGCCGCGCTCGTCCGGATCGGCGGCCCGGCGGGCACGACGCCTGGCAACGTCCTGCGCGTCGCGGGCGACTATGCAGGACGGGACGGCGCGATCGCGCTGAACACGGTCGTCGGCCTCGACGATGCGCCGTCGGACAGGCTCGTCATCGACGGCGGCAGTGCACGCGGTTCGACGGTGCTGCAGGTCGCAAACGCGGGCGGCACGGGCGCACAGACCGCGGTGAACGGCATTCGTGTGGTCGAGGCGGCGAACGGCGCGACGACCGATCCCTCGGCGTTTCACCTGTCCGCGCCGATCAAGGCCGGTGCCTATACGTACTACCTTGCGAAGGGGGGCGTGACGGCTGGTACTGCGAACGACTGGTTCTTGCGCAACACGGTCGCACCGCAGCCGGGGTTGCCGCAGCCTGTTGCGCCATCCGGGCCCGGTGCGCCGCCGTCGCCGCCTCCCTCTCCTTCGGATGTGGTCGCGGTGCCGGTTGCGGCCGCGGGTACGCCGCCCCTGCCGGCGCCGCCGCCCGCCGGATCGGCCCCGATTCCGCTGTACCGTCGCGAAGTGCCGTTGTATGCGGCCATTTCAGGTGTCGCAAGACAGTTGGGCATTTTGCCGATCGAGACGTTTCACGATCGCCAAGGCGATCAGTCTTTGCTCGCCGGCTACGGCGCGCTGCCAGCCGGATGGGCGCGCGCATGGGGCAATCACGGCGTGCTCGCCGAGGACGGCGCCGCAAGCCCGGAATTCGATGGCGCGACATTCGGCGTGCAGGCCGGCCACGATCTGTATGCGGACGCAAACGCGAGCGGCGCGCGAGATCGCTACGGCCTCTTCATCGGATTTGCGCGCGCAACGGGCAGCGTCGATGGCTTCGCACTCGGCGCGCCGAATCTCGATGCCGGACATCTGGCGATCGACGCGTACAACGTCGGCGGCTACTGGACGCACATAAGCGCAAGCGGCTGGTACACCGATATGGTTTTAACGGGCGGCTCGCTTGCCATAAAGACGCAATCGCGCGACGGCACCGATGCGACGACGCACGGGCACGACATCGCCGCATCGGTCGAAGGCGGCTTGCCGTTCGCACTGTATGGCGGCGCGCTCAGCGTCGAACCGCAGGCCCAATTGATCTGGCAACACCTGTCGCTCGCCGATTTCAACGACGGCGTATCGAGCGTCTCGTTTTATAGCGGCAACGCGCTGATCGGACGCCTCGGCATGCGTCTCAAGGGTCGCTTCACCGCAGCAGGCACGCGCATCGAACCCTGGCTGCGCGTGAGCGTGCTGCGCGCATTCGGCAGCGACGATCAGGCAACCTTTGCCGGCAGCACGGAGATCGATACGAAAGTCGGTCAAACCGCCGCGCAGATCGGCGCAGGCATTGCTGCGCAGCTCGCGAAATCGGCTAGCGTCTACGCCACTATCGGCTGGCTCACGAACCTCGGCGGCGCGCATCAACGCACGATCGGCGGCAATGCGGGCGTGCGCTGGACGTGGTGAGCGAGCGCATCCGACAGCTTGTCCGCTTCAGTCCGTCCCCTTACGCCGATACCACCGATGGCACGCGTGCCGAAAACCTGCGAGACTTTCGTCCTGAAGACGCAATCGGGCGGCCTGCCGCCCTCTGGATATGGCTCGCCGCGCCCCCACCTACGGTCGCATGACTTCCGGCTCTTCCTCTGCCGGCGCGCTCGCCGGTTTCCACCCGGTCGTTGCCGGCTGGTTCTCGAAAACCTTCCCCGCTCCGACCGACGCGCAGGCTGCCGCGTGGCCGCTGATCCGGCGCGGCCGGCCGACGCTCGTCGCCGCGCCGACCGGTTCGGGTAAAACGCTTACGGCTTTTTTATCGGCGCTCGACGAGCTCGTGCGCGAAGGGCTCGCTAACGGCGGCGCTTTGCCGGACCAGACACTCGTCGTCTATGTGTCGCCGTTGAAGGCGCTATCGAACGATATCCGTATCAACCTGCAGGCACCGCTGGCCGGCATTGCGCAGGAGCTCGCCGAACGCGGCCTGCCGCCGCTCGAGATTCGCACCGCCGTGCGCACCGGCGACACGACGCAACAGGAGCGCGCCGCGCTGCGCAAACGCGCCGCGCACATTCTCGTCACGACGCCGGAATCGCTGTACGTGCTGCTCGGCTCGGAGTCAGGCCGCGCGATGCTCTCGACCGTGCGCACGGTGATCGTCGATGAAATCCATGCGATGGCGGGCAGCAAGCGCGGCAGCCATCTCGCGCTTACGCTCGAGCGGCTCGATGCGTTGTGCGGTCGCCGTTTGCCGCGCATCGGGCTGTCCGCGACGCAAAAGCCGATCGGCGCCGTCGCGCATTTTCTGGTCGGCGGCGCGAGCGTCGACAGCGATGCGCCCGCGGACTGCGAAATCGTCGACGTGGGCCATGTGCGCGCACGCGACCTTGCGCTCGAAATTCCGCCGGTGCCGCTCGAAGCCGTCATGTCGAACGATGCGTGGGAGCTCGTCTATAACCGGCTCGCCGAACTGGTCGCGTTGCATCGCACGACGCTCGTGTTCGTCAACACGCGGCGCATGGCCGAACGCGCGGCGCGGCATCTGACCGACCGCCTTGGCAAGGACGCGGTCGCCGCGCACCACGGCAGCCTCGCGAAAGAACATCGCTTCGATGCCGAGCAGCGGCTCAAACGCGGCGAATTGCGCGTGCTGATCGCGACCGCTTCGCTTGAACTCGGCATCGATATCGGCGACGTCGAACTCGTTTGCCAGATCGGTTCGCCGCGCGGGATCGCGCCGTTCCTGCAGCGTGTCGGGCGCTCGGGCCATCAGGTGGGCGGCATGCCGAAGGGACGTCTTTTTCCCGTCTCGCGCGACGATCTGATTGAATGCGCGGCGCTGCTCGATTGCGTGCGGCGCGGCGAGCTCGACGCATTGCGGATTCCACGCGCGCCGCTCGACGTGCTCGCGCAGCAGATCGTCGCCGAAGTGAGCAGCCGCGAATGGAGCGAGGATGCGCTCTTCGAGCGGTTTCGCCAGGCGGCGCCGTATGCGGCGCTCGAGCGCGAGCAATTCGATGCGGTGCTCGAGATGCTGGCCGAAGGCTTTACGACGCGCCATGGCACGCGCGCCGCGCATATCCATCGCGATGCGGTGAACGGCACGCTGCGCGGCCGGCGCGGCGGCAAGCTGTATGCGGTCACGTCCGGCGGCACGATTCCGGAAAACGCCGACTACTCGGTGATACTCGAGCCGCAAGGCGTGCAGGTCGGCACGGTCAACGAAGACTTCGCGGTCGAAAGTCTGGCCGGCGATGTCTTTCAGCTCGGCAATGCGTCGTACCGCATCTTGCGAGTCGAGAGCGGCCGTGTGCGCGTCGAAGATGCGCACGGCCAGCCGCCAAGCATTCCGTTCTGGCTCGGCGAAGCGCCGGGGCGCAGCGACGAGCTGTCGTTCGGCGTGGCGCGCTTGCGGCGCGAGATCGAGCGCATGTTGGCGGACGACGATGCGGGCAGTGACGGCGATGCATCCGTGGCTGCGGAGGTCGTTGCACACGCAACGGAATCGAAACCTGCAGCGCGCCGCCGCCCTGCGCGCGATGTGGCGCCCGCAGCGCATGGCGCAATGGATGAAGCGCATCTCGCTGTTCATGAACCGCTTGCGGGAACCGCCGTCGCAGAATGCCTACGCGTGCCCCACGGCATGGAGCGCGGCGCCGGACGCACGATCGAACGCGCAATCGAACGCGCAATCGGGCGGCTCGTCGACGAGATCGGCATCTCAGAGCCCGCGGCACGGCAGATTGTCGAGTATCTTGCGCGCGCGCGCCAGGCGCTGGGCGCCTTGCCGACGCAGGACACGCTCGTCATGGAGCGATTTTTCGACGAATCGGGCGGCACGCAGCTCGTCATTCACTCATTGTTCGGCAGCCGCCTGAACCGCGCATGGGGCCTCGCCCTCAGAAAGCGCTTTTGCCGCACGTTCAATTTCGAACTGCAGGCCGCCGCGACCGAAGACGCGATCATTCTTTCGCTGACCAGCAGCCACAGCTTCGCGCTCGACGAAGTGTGGCGCTATCTGAACTCGAAGAGTGCCGAGCATCTGCTGATTCAGGCCCTGCTCGACGCGCCGCTGTTCAACGTGCGGTGGCGCTGGAACGCGACGACGTCGCTCGCGCTGCCGCGCTATACGGGCGGCCGCAAGACCGCGCCGCAACTGCAGCGCATGCGTAGCGAAGATCTGCTCGCGGCCATCTTTCCCGATCAGGTCGCGTGCGCCGAAAACATCGCGGGCGAGCGCGAGCTGCCGCGCCATCCGCTCGTCGATCAAACCATCGACGACTGCCTGAACGAGGCGATGGATACCGAAGGCTGGCTGCAACTGCTGCGCCGCATCGAGCGCAAGCAGGTGACGCTAATCGCGCGCGACCTGCCCGCGCCGTCCGCGCTCGCCGCCGAGATTCTGACCGCGAAGCCATACGCCTATCTCGACGATGCGCCGATCGAAGAACGCCGCACGCAGGCGGTGCTCAATCGCCGCTGGACCGACCCCACGTCCGCCGACGACCTGGGCGCACTCGACGCCGACGCAATTGCGAGCGTGCGCGAACAAGCGTGGCCGCAAGTGCGCAGTGCGGACGAAATGCACGAGGCGCTGAACACGCTCGCGTGCATCACCGCCGCCGAGGCGCAGCAGAACGAGGGATGGCCGGCGTGGCTCGCGACGCTTGCGCAGTCGGGCCACGCGACGCGGCTCGCCATCGCGCCGCACGACGCGCTGTGGGTACCCGTCGAACGCCTGAGCTGCGTGCGCGCACTCTACCCCGACGCGCCGTTCGAACCGAAGCTGCGCGTGCCGAAGGCGTACGCCGATGCATGGAACGAAGACGACGCGCTCGTCGAAGTCGTCCGCGCGCGGCTCTCGGGGTTCGGTCCACTGCCGCTGCCCGCGCTCGCGCGTGCGCTTGCGCTGCCTGCATCGGCCGTCGCGCAGGCGCTCGCGCGTCTCGAAGCGCAAGGCTATGTGATGCGAGGCCGCTTTACGCCGGGCCTCGCGCCGGACGCGGCCGATGAAGAATGGTGCGAGCGCCATCTGCTCGCGCGCATTCATCGCTACACGGTGCGCAAGCTCAGGCGCGAGATCGAACCCGTCGAGCGCCATGACTTCATGCGCTTCCTGTTCGCGTGGCAACGCGTGACGCCGGAGACGCGCGGTACGGGCCGCGACGCGCTCGCAGCCGTGCTCGATCAGATGGAAGGCTTCGAAGCCGGCGCCGCCGCGTGGGAAGAAGACATCCTGCCCGCGCGCATGAACGACTACTCGCCGATGCTGCTCGATGAACTGTGCCGCGCGGGCAAGATCGTATGGACACGCTTGACCGAGCGTTCGCGCACGACGAGCGCGCCTGTGCGCAGCACGCCTGTCGTACTGTTGCCGCGACGCCATCTCAATGCGTGGCAGGCGTTGTTCGATTCTCACGCGCAGCTTGAGCTCTCGTCGCGCGCGCAGCTCGTGTACGAAGCGTTGGCCAGTCACGGCGCGATGTTTTTCGACGAACTCGTGGCCGATGCGCATCTGCTTCCAGTGGAACTCGAAAATGCACTCGGCGAACTGGTCGCGGCGGGCCTCGTGCATTCCGATAGTTTTGCCGGCTTGCGCGCGCTGCTCAAGCCCGCGTCCGCCAAACGCAGTGCGTTTCATCACGGCCGGCGCCGCGCGGCGATGCCGCTGATCGGCGGGATGGACGATGCGGGGCGCTGGGCGCTCGTGCAGCGACGCAAGGCGCCGGTTTCCGATGCGGCGGCAACCGTTGCGAGCGCAACGACGGCGCGGTCGTCGGCGGCCTCGGGTGTCGGCGCCGCCTCTTCCGCGCGCCGCGCACCTTTCCCGTCCGACGTCGTCGAGCACATCGCGCTGACGCTGCTGCGCCGCTATGGCGTCGTGTTCTGGCGGCTGCTCGAACGCGAAGCGCAATGGCTGCCGCCGTGGCGCGACCTGCTGCGTGTCTATCAACGGCTCGAAGCACGCGGCCAGGTGCGCGGCGGACGCTTCGTGAACGGGCTGTCGGGCGAGCAGTTCGCGCTGCCGGAAGCGATTCCAGTGCTGCGCGAAGCGCGCCGGCGCAGGCAGGACGCATCCGATCGGCACGACGCTGGCAACCACGCCTTCGTTTGCATTGCCGCTACCGATCCGCTCAATCTGGTCGGTACGCTGCTGCCCGGCGACAAGGTGCCGGCCATCGCCGGCAACCGCGTGCTGTTTCGAGACGGCGTGCCGGTCGCCACGCTAGCCGCCAACGCATTCAACTACCTCGAAGAAACGGATGCGGCCGCGCGCGAACAGATGCGCGCGTGCCTTGCGCGGCGCCGCTGAACTCGCAGATACGCAGGCGCGTCGCCTCTCGGCGGCCTGTTTCAGGTAGCCAGTGCGCATATTCAGGATTCGTGGCGCAATCAAGAATCGGCCGACGTCTGTCTCGGCGCAACATCGTTGGCTATTGCTATTAAGAATGTTCTGCGCTACACCGTTAACCTGTTCGGAGCCCGAAATCCGTGCTTCCTTCGCTACAATGGGGACCGCTTTCCGCACGCCGACCGTCTGCCATCGCCCGCTCGAGTCCGTTTTTTGCTGGTTACGTTGTACCGGCGCGAGGACAGCTGGCAATTTTTGCCCGGATACCCTCATTCATGAACGACGACCAATACGATCAGGTACACCAGGCGCTGTACGCACGGTTCGGTACCCATAGTCCATGCTGGCGCCTGTCGAGCGACAGCAATGCGCTCGAATTGTCGCCCGTTACAGGCGATGGCCCTGCCACGGCCGCCGTCGCGCTTAGCGCGCAACAGGCCGCGCAGATTCGCAGGCTGACCGGCGTCACGTCGCACCTGACGCTCGAAGTGCGTCTCTATGGCGAACCGTTGCGTCTGCATCTGGTTGGGAAAAAGCTCAATAGCAGCACATGGGCCGGGACCGCCTCCGAATACGACGATACGGAATCGGTTGCGCGCGATCTCGTCCATGGGCTCTCGTTTGCCGAACAGGTCGTCTCCGAAGTGAACTCGGTGGTCGTGATCGTCGACCGCAACGGCCGTATCCAGCGCTTCAATCGCCTTGCCGAAGAGCTGACAGGCATGAAGGAAGAAGACGTCATCGGGCGCAGTGTATGGGCGCTGTTCATGTCGTCGGAAGCCGGCGCGGCGTCGAGCCAGAATATCTCGGGCTTCTTCAATCGCGGCGTCTCCTATGAAGTCGAGCGGCTCGTGCGCACCGTGCACGGCGAGCGGCTCTTCCTGTTTCGCAACAAGTTCGTGCAAAGCGGCAGCGGCATGGACGAGCAGTTCCTGATCTGTTCGGGAACCGACATCACCGAAGAACGCCGCGCGCAGGAGCGTCTGTCGGAACTCGCGAACACCGATTCGCTGACCGGCCTGCCGAACCGCAACGCGATTCAGGACAAGATCCGCATGGCCATCGCGAGTGCGGCGGCCGACACCTCGGTCGGCATCCTGTTTCTCGATCTCGACAACTTCAAGAAGGTCAACGATCACTACGGGCACGTGTTCGGCGACCGGCTGATTCAGGACGTGTCGGCCACCGTGCGCGATTGCCTCGATGAAGGCGACACGCTTGCGCGTCTGGGCGGCGATGAATTCATCGTGCTGTCGTCGCCGGCGACCGCCGCGTCGCTCGAGGCAACCGCGCAGCGCATTCTCGAACGCTTGCGCACGCCGTTCAGTCTCGGGCTCGTCGAGGTCTACACCGGTTGCTCGATCGGCATCGCGCTCTTCCCCGAGCATGGCGACAGCCTCGAATCGCTGGTCCGCGCGGCCGATACGGCGATGTACGTTGCAAAGGACGGCGGCAAGCGTACCTATCGCGTGTTCTCGCCGGAAATGAACCGCAAGGTCGCCGAGTATATGTGGCTCGATACGAACTTGCGGCGCGGCCTCGACGAAGGACAGCTCACGCTGCACTATCAGCCGAAGCTATCGCTCGCAACAGGCGCCGTGTGCGGCGTCGAGGCGCTCGTGCGCTGGAACTCGCCCGAGCGCGGGCAGATCATGCCGGGCGAGTTCATTCGCTATGCGGAGGAATCCGGCCTGATCGGTCCGCTCGGCCGCTGGGTCATGCAGACCGCGGCCGCGCAGGCCGCGCAATGGAAAGCGCGCGGTCTCACGCTGCGCGTGGCGATCAACGTGTCGGCGCGGCAGCTCGTCGATACCGCAGTGGTCCGTCATTTCCGCGAGGCGCTGCAATGCGCGAACCTCGATCCGTGCCTCGTCGATCTCGAACTCACCGAGAGCTGTCTGATCGAAGACGAAGCCGCGGCAATCGACCTCATCACGCAATTCCGCGAACTCGGCGCGCAAGTGCACCTCGACGACTTCGGCACGGGCTATTCGTCTCTTTCGCAACTCGGCCGCATTCCGCTCGATGTAATCAAGCTCGACCGCAGCTTCGTGTGCTCGATCAACACGGACAGGAAAGCACAGGCGCTCGTGCGCTCGATGGTAGCGGTCGCTCAGGCGCTGCAACTGCAGGTGGTCGCCGAAGGTATCGAGACCGAAGCCGAAGAACTCTTTATGAAAGGCCTCGGCGTCGAATACGTGCAGGGCTATCTGTACAGTCAGCCGATGCCGGCTGCTGAATTCGAACAATGGCTGGTCGACCGGCAGAAGGTCCGGCTGATCGCCTGAACGGCGCAATCCGTGCGACCTGCAAGACCCTCTGCCAACTCCCCTCAAACGAGCCAGGCCAAGCGCATCAGGCAACGTTCGCGTTGTGATGACGCAAGTTACCCGTGCGGCGGTTCTGCAGCATCACGAGCCGTTCCATGAACGCGAGATCCTTCTCCTCGATCGTGAACGCGGCCTCGACCCAGTCTTCGGTGATTTCCATCAGCTCCGAGCGCGAAAGCTGCAGCACGCGCTGCCGTGCGCGCACCATTGCGCGGATGCCGTTCAGTTTCGGCCGCAGCGTGTCGATGAAGGTTCGCGTCGCGATGTACGCATCGCCCGGTTCGAACAGGTGATCGACCAGTCCTTTCGCCGCGTGCCATTCGGCCGTGTGCGATTCGCCGCCGCCGATCAGCTCTTCGGCCAGACGCATGCCGGCGCGCCGCGCGACGAGCGAATAGCCGCCCATGCCCGGAAACAGATTGAACGCGATCTCGGGGAAGCCCATTCTCGCGTCGTTCTGCGCGAGCAAGAAATGATGCGCGAGCGCCGCCTCGAATCCGCCGCCTAGCGCCGTACCCTCGATCATCGCGATCGAGATCGCGCCTGTATCGAAACCGCGCGCCGCCGCATGCACGCAATCGACACAGGCGCGCGCGTAGGCCATCAGCTCCTGGCGCCGGCCAGCGCGAATCGCTTCGGCGAAAAAACTCAGGTCGCCACCGACGTTGAACATGGTTGGGATGACCGAGCCCGTCACCCAGAAATCGATCGGCAGCCCTGATTCCTGCGCGGCGCGCGCGAGGCTCAGGATGTCGTGCACGAGTTCCAGGTTGAAGCATGGCCGTGGTTGAGCCCGCAGCATCATCCACATGATGTTGCGTTCTTCTTCGTAAAAAGCCGAGATTTGTGAAAGACTGCCCGCTTCAACGAACGGACGGCATGCGTGATGGCTATTCAGGTTCATTTCCAGTGGTCCTTTTAGGTTATAAAACGTCGGAAGAGCTATACGAGCCTAAAACAGACCACAATCCCGCGAGAGCGGCTGGCTAACACTTCAGCACAATTAATGGAGTGCGCGCGTCAGACCGGCCAGCGCGACTTTGCGGTAACTCGTACCGACATTCCGTGACGCAAACGATTGCGGGGGAGCACGTACAGCGAACTACCCGATCAGGCCCGCCGCGGCATGGATGGGCGTAACGCCATTAGAACCTTTGCTTCAATTTTTCTGTGGAAATTTCATTCCGTTTATGCAATGCGAAGCGGATATATTCCCGGTGCATTTTTATTCGAATTACCGGAAAGAAATGAATAGCGCCGGGTGGCCGGCGCGAGGGGCCGCGAGAGGAACGACGGCCGCGGCAAGGCACGGCCGGGGACACGACATTTCGGTGTACGTGGCGACGATGCACGTACTCCGTGCATGATCGCGTGCGATCAGGAGACCCGAGCGTTCACGGCGCGGCCGCGATCACTTCGGCCACGCAAGCCGTGAGCTTCTTGCCGTACGGTACGTGCAGGAACTCGTTGGGGCCGTGCGCATTCGACTTCGGTCCGAGCACGCCGCACACCATGAACTGCGACTGCGGAAAGCCCGCTTTCAATACGTTCATCAACGGGATCGTGCCGCCCTGGCCGATATAGGCACAGTCGGCGCCGAAGTGCTGGCGCGATGCGTCGTTCAATGCGGCGCCGAGCCAGCTTGCGACATCCGGAGCGTTCCAGCCGGTCGCCGCGCCGCTGTCGGGCTTGAACGTGACTTTCGCGTTGTAAGGCGGATCGAGTTCGAGCAACGCTTGCAATTCATTGACAGCGTTGCTGGCGTCGACGAGCGGCGGCAGCCGCAGCGACAGCTTGAACGCGGTGCGCGGGCGCAGTACGTTGCCCGCGTCGGCGAGCGACGGCAGGCCGGACGCACCGGTCACCGCAAGCGACGGGCGCCACGTCGAATTGAGCAGCGCGTCTTTCGGGTCGGTGGTGGTCGGCAGCACTTGCCGGCCGTCCTGACCGCACGCCCAGGGCATTTTCTTCCACACGTCGTCGCCGAGTATCGTCGCGGTCGCTTCGGCTTCGCGCAGACGCTCGGGCGGTATCGGGCAATGAAAACCCTTTGGCAGCAGATTGCCCGTCGATGCGTCTTCGAGCCGCTCGAACAGTTGGCGCATGATGCGGAAGCTCGAAGGCGCAATACCGCCGTAGGAGCCCGAATGAATGCCCTCGTCGAGCACCTGCACCTCGAGGTCGCCCGAAACGAGGCCGCGCAGCGACGTGGTGAGCCAGAGCTGGTCGTAATTGCCCGCGCCCGAATCAAGGCACACGACGAGGCCGACTTTGCCGAGCCGGTCGCGCAGTGCATCGACATACGGCAGCAGGTCGTAACTGCCCGACTCCTCGCAGGTTTCGATGAGCCCGACGCAGCGCGGCCGTTCGACGCCTTGCGCATCGAGAGCCGCGAGCGCGGTGACGCTCGCGTAGATCGCGTAGCCGTCGTCGGCGCCACCGCGGCCATAGAGCTTGCCGTCTTCGAGCTTCGGCACCCACGGGCCGAGGTCGTTGCGCCAGCCCGCGAATTCCGGCTGCTTGTCGAGATGCCCATACAACACGATGGTTTCGGTGCTGCCCGGGCGCGTTGCAGGCGATTCGAAGAAGATCACCGGCGTGCGGCCCGGCAGCCGCACCACTTCGAGCTTCAGACCGCGCACCGGCTGCGTTTCGGCCCACTTCGCCGCTTCGGTGACGACGCGCTCGATATAGCCGTGCTTCTGCCAGTCGGGATCGAACGCCGGGCTTTTGGCCGGGACGGCGATGTAGTCGGTCAGCGCGGGCACGATCTCGTCGTTCCATTTGCGCTCGACGAAATCGCGCAGCGTGGTGGGGTCAAGTTTCGATTGCGTGGTGGCGTCGGAAATCATCGCGGCATGTCCGGTCGGTGAAAGAACACATGATAGTCCCGATCATGCGCGGCGCAGCGAAGGGCGCGTCGCCGCGCGCCGCATGCGGCGCGGTGTGGCTGTGCGCTGCGCGTGCGCAGCGTTCGCGCGACAATGGTGCATTCGTCATGCATCGCCCCCTTGGCAATCTCATGGAGAATCTCGTTATACAAGGCGTCGCGGCTATCGCCGCGCTCGGAGTCTATTTCCTGCCGTCGATCATCGCCGACCGGCGCAAACGCTACGATCTGCTGACTATCGCGCTCTTCAACGCCGTGGTCGGCTGGACCGTGTTCGGCTGGCTGCTTGCGCTTTACTGGGCGCTACAGCCGAATCCGCCGAAAAACGTGGCTGGCGAAATCGTAAAGTCGCGCAAGATCGTGAGCATGCGCAAGTTTTCGACGATGCTCGCCGATCGCGTGCGCCTGCGCTCGTCGCGCACCAAGGCGCGCGAGCGTTCGTCGAAGTGAAGTGGGAAAAGTGAGGGCCGGCCGCCGGCCCTGCTGTCGGGCTGACATACCGCTGAATAGGCCTCCTGTCGACACGCGCAAGGGGCCGCGCAACAGCTGTTGTCATGGGATAATCTTGTGGTTCGCGCGACTGGCGCTACGAGATGGATCACCATCGGGGAACGCGAACCGCACTCCGCCGCTGGCCGGAATCGCGAATCGCCGCGCGCCTGGGCATTGCCTCGATCTTGTCACGGAGACATGCAATGCCCGAACACACCTCTCTTCTCGCTTTCGGCCTCGTCGCACTGGGCATGGCACTGACGCCCGGCCCGAATATGGTTTACCTCGTCTCGCGCTCGATCTGCCAGGGACGCACGGCGGGGCTGATTTCCCTCGGCGGCGTCGCGCTCGGTTTCGTCGTCTATATGTTGTCTGCGGCCTTCGGCATTACTGCGCTGCTGCTTGCCGTGCCTTTCGCGTACGATGCGCTGCGCTTCGGCGGTGCGCTTTATCTGTTGTGGCTCGCATGGCAAGCAGTAAAGCCCGGCGGACGTTCGCCGTTTCAGGTGCGCGCACTGCCCGCTGACAGCCGGGGCAAGCTGTTTGCGATGGGCTTCGTGACCAATCTGCTGAACCCGAAAATCGCGGTGCTATACCTGTCGCTGCTGCCGCAGTTCATCGATCCGCTACACGGCAGCGTGCTCGGCCAGTCGCTCGCGCTGGGCTTCGTGCAGATTGCGCTTAGCATGTGCGTGAACGCGGCGGTCGCGATGACCGCGGGCTCGATTGCCGGGTTTCTTGCGCGCCGGCCGACATGGCTTGTGGTCCAACGCTGGATGATGGGCACGGTGCTGACGGGTCTGGCCGTGCGAATGGCCATGGACGCGCGGCGCTAGAGCGTATCCAGGCCGTTTATCGACAGGCGCGCTCAGGGAAGCGCACCTCGTTTGCCTCGCTCACGGAAGCACGACCCGAATGAACTTGTGCAGTTGCACCGAGCCCGCCGGAATCGAGCGCGGCTCGCAACGCACGTTCTCGTAATCGAAAATGTCCTGGCGTAATTCGCCGTGCTCGTCGAACCACTGGCAGACAAGCCGGTCGGCCGCCGAACCGGCCACCGGCCCTGCGTAAGTGACCGTCATGCGCGGGCCGCCGGCCTTGAGCGTGACAACATCGCCAACGTTGAATTGGTCGGCACGCGTCGTATCGAATGGTTTGAGAGTAGCAGTCAGCATGATGTCCCCGTTATAAGCGTAAGCGTCGAGCCGTCTGATCAAACACTGCCGTAAACGCACTACCGTCGAATCAATTGAAAGTGCCGCAAGATTATCAATCGGATTTTCCGCAAGCAAGCTTTTTCTAAAAAGATACCGAGGCCCGTGCTAATTAAGTGACCTTATAAAATATTTTAGAACGAATGTTCAGCATGTGGGACACCGATGCCCGTCAGTTCCGTGCTCTCCGCTCTGTAAGAGTTGATGCCCTTGCGACACGGGTCTGAAGGGCGCGGCTACCGCGCCTGTAATCTTCCCTGCATGTGCGATGTCATACGCGTGCAATAATATTTGCTAACTCGCAATGCGCAGACTTAATCTCCCATAATCCAATCATCAATAAACCGACCGATCATTGCTGAACCACGATAAATCGCGCGGCGCCAGAAATCCGTCAAAAAGATCGCGCTATTTACGGGTAATTACCGAGGGCTGGTTAGATGCGTGACGAATATTTTCCGCACGTGCGGGTTTCTGCCCGATTCACGCGCAATTGTTCAGTGCACGACTTTCGCGCGCAAGGCGTAGCGCGCGCTGCTGAGGGCGCACCACCCTCACGCTCGGCACCACGCAAGCCGCGAGCAGAATTGCGTTGATGCTCAGGCTGCCTTCGAACGCACGCGCGTACGCTTGCGGCGCGTCGTGCCCCTGAACGATGCCGAAGAACACGCCGCTGATTACCGCAATACCGAACGCGGCACTGATCTGCAGCGTCGTGTTCACGACGCCCGGGCGGACGAGCCCCAGATAAAACAACAGCTCCGGTTCGACGCGTCGCAGCGTCGCCCAGCCTGTCACCGTGAAGCCGACGGCGAGCAGCCTGGGTACGATCGGTCCGGACATACTGCGGCTTTTATGACTGGTCAGTCGATAAATCGACCACTAAGCGGTTTGCCGCGGCACAGGTCGTTCCTCTGCCGCGGCATCCCGCCATACCGGTCGCGCTCAGGTCTCGAGCTTCGCGTCCATCGTGATCGTTGCGTTCAGTACCTTCGAGATTGGGCAGCCGGCTTTCGCATCCGCTGCAGCCTTTTCGAATTTGGCCTTGTCGCCTCCGGGGATTTTGACTACGACATCGAGGTGCGAGGCGGTAAGCGAAAAGCCGCCACCGTCTTTATCGAGGGTGACCGTCGCCGTAGTCGCAATCCGCTCCGGTTTGATGCCGGCCTTGCCCAGTTCCGCCGATAGCGCCATTGAAAAACAGCCGGCATGCGCGGCCGCGATCAGCTCTTCGGGATTCGTGCCGACGCCGCTTTCGAACCGTGTCGAGAACGAATACTGCGTGTCTTTCAGCACGCCGCTATCAGTCGAGATGCTGCCCTTTCCGTCCTGCAGACCGCCCTGCCAGACTGCCGATGCTTTGCGCTTCATTACACTCTCCTGTGGTTGCCTCATCGATGCGAGCGTGCCGTTGCACGCGCCGTGCCGCGACGCCTGTCCGCAATGATCCCGCCCGGATTCTTCTGCGGAAAACGGCCTCCATTGCAATCGCCACGCTTCGACCGAGGCGCGGGCCTGGACCAACTTCATCATAGGCTCAAGCTCGCAACGTCGCGTCGACGCCGTGCTGATCGCTTCAAACGCCATAGCGCGTCCGATCCATCTTTTCCGGCACGGTTAAAAGTTCCTGATAGCGCTTCCCGCTCCACGCGATGCGCTGTCCCTTGCTGATCAAGCATGAGAGCGTAGTGGCAGCGCGTGCTTCGGCCCGATGCTAGTATCCGAACCAGTTCATAAACCGGGTCGATCGGACTTCCGCAAGTGCGCGCTTGACCGGCACATCTTCTCCGGCCGACCTACTGGCCCAGATGAACTGGCAACGCTTCAACGCGGCAAATGGACGCTGTTGCGCAGTTCCTTCTATACCCGCGTCGACTTCCCGATTCGCACCGCACCCCGTGCAAACGCATTTTCGAGGAGGCACCATGATCGACAAGGTTGGGTCGAGCGCTTCGAGCGCCGCGCAAGAGCAGGTACGTGTCAGGCGCGTAACACCGGCATATTGGCAAGCTACGTTGCACAATCCGCCGTTCAACATCTTTGGTCCTGACTCCATTCCACAGTTGCAGGCTGTGGTCCACGCGATCGAAACGACGCCGGAGCTCAAGGTGGTCGTGTTTCAGAGCGACGTGCCCGGCTACTTCCTGACTCACTACGATTTCATCCCGCCCTTGTCGGATTCGACTGGTCTGCCCAACGGCCCGACCAGCCTGCATCCGATACCGGACATGATGGTGCGGATCGCAAGGTCGCGCGTCATATCGATCGCAAAACTGCGCGGGCGAGTGACCGGCGTCGGCGGCGAACTGGCGCTCGCGAGCGACATGCGCTTCGCCGCCCTCGAAAATCTCGAGATCTCGCAATGGGAAGCGGGCGCGGGATTCGTACCCGGCGGCGGTCCGATGGCGAGGCTGCCGCGTCTGATCGGCCGTGGCCGGGCGATGGAAGTCCTGCTCGGCGCCGACAATATCGACGGCGAGACGGCCGACAAATACGGCTACGTGAATCGCTCGCTGCCGGACGCTCAGCTCGACGACTTCGTGGACAGATTGGCGCGTCGCATTGCGAGCTTCGACGGCGAGTCGCTTGCCGACATCAAGCAGGCCGTGAACTACGCAAGCCTGCCGCCCGATGCGGAGTCTGCCGCTGGCTGGAATCTGTTTATCTGGTCCGTGCAGCGACCCGAAGCACAATACCGCATCGGCGAACTGATGAAGCGCGGCTTGCAGAAGGACCCCGACATCGAGCGCAATCTCAATCGCTACACAGAAGAAGTGGGCAAGCGCTAAGCCGTAGCCAGATCAGCGTCCGAATCGGAATGTGCGTGGTCCACGTCGTGCACGCTGTGTCGAAGCGGCTCGCGATGTTCGCGCACCTTCGGGATTATCGACTCGCTACAGGTAAAGGCCTATCTGATCCTGCGTTCCAACGCCGACTGACTATCAATGCGGCGCGGACATCACCGGGTGATGGCGGACGTAGCAAGAAAAAACCCCGTCCGACACAAATGTCCGACGGGGTTTTGGCCTTACGTTGCTTCTGTACGGAAAACCGTGCGTCCTAGAAGCGGTGACGCATACCGATCGTCGCCACCACCTGGTTGCCCGTCGACGACGCGCCACCCGAGTTGTTGACGAACGCCACGAAGTTGCTGCCCGACACGTGCTGGTACATGCCTTCGGCGTACACGTCCGTGCGCTTGGACAGCGAATACACTGCCTGCAGGTTCACCTGGTTCCACTTCGGATCCGAGCCGAACGTCGAGCTGTCCGACACGTGGCCATTCGTGTACGTGTACGCGACTCCAAGGCTGATCGCCGGCGTCACCGCGTACTTGCCGTTCACTTCATAGTTGTCGAACGTCACATGGCCGTTCGCCGAACCGAACGACTGCGTGCCCTGGAACTGGCTGTGCGTGTACACGAATCCGACGAGCGCCGGCCCGATCGCGTAGTTGATGCCTGCGCCGACCGTACGCTGAACGTCGGCGCCGAGCACGAAGCCGCCCGTGCCGTTCGACTGCGATTCGGCGAGGTCGACCGCGCCCGCCGTGTTCGCGGTGCTGTTCGAACCGTTGATCTGCAGGTAGCCAGCCGCGACGTTGAAGCCCGCGAACGAGTAGCTCGCGCCGGCGCTATAGGCGCGATTCACGGCGAAGTCGTCGTTGTTCGAGAACGCGTACAAGCCGCCGAACTTGAAACCGCCGTAGTTCGCGCTGTTGTACTTGATCGAGTTGTTCATCCGAACCGAGTGGTTCAGGTTGTCGTTATCGAACGGGTGCGCGAAGCCGGTGTCGCCGAACGTGCCTGCCGTGCCCGACAGCGGCGCGACGAAGTCGACCAGCGAGTCGTACTGGCGGCCCAGCGTGACGGTGCCGTACTGGTTGCTCGCCAGACCGACGAACGCTTGCCGGCCGAACAGACGGCTGTGCTGGGCAAGCGTGCCGTTCGTTACGCTGAAACCATTTTCGAGCACGAAGATCGCGTGCAGACCGCCGCCGAGATCTTCAGAGCCGCGTACACCGAAGCGGCTGCCGTTGATTTCGCCGCTGGTGGCCTGGAACAGCGAGCCATGGCTGCCGCCTTTGACGACGTTGTTCGTATATTGCAGACCGGCATCGATGATGCCGTAGAGAGTCACGGAACTTTGCGCATGCGCGCTCGACGCGGCGAATGCGGCAATGACCGCCGCGGGGATGGCGATTTTCTTCACTGAGTAGCTCCTTCGTGTGGAAACCGGATTAACGGCGAACGAAAGTATAGGGAGCTACCCGCAATAAGCATCTCGCCATATATCGCAATACTGTTCGTCTATTGGAGCTGTATATCTTTCATAAAACAGTAATACGCAAGTCAGGCAAAGCTTTGGCAGGCTTCCGGCACGCTTCGATTAGAGCTTTTAACGTGTAGCAGTGGCGCAACTGCAACGCGGTCCGGGAGTTCCGATACGAGAAGGGCTATTCCGGCTCATCCGGCCAGATCGCGTAATTCGCGCGATCTGGCCGCATACACTCTGGACCTGAATTCCGCTTACCGATAGCTCATTAGTTGTTGATCATGCTTTCAGTTTCTCTTTTTGCATTGATCAAAAGAATTCGAAGAACAGGAAGCCATATTCCTCAATAATTATTATTGCAATCTGAGAAATATGGCTATCCGGCAGCCGTTCTTTCAGAACATTTTTTGCGTAAATCGAACCGCATTATTTCGCTTTATAGCAATGCGACCACTCGCACGTCGCTCTGCTCGGACGACGCGACCACCTTGCCGTCCATGCGCCGGAACGTAATTGACACGGTCGCGTCGCCGACGCGAAGGTTGCTGATCTCGAGCCAGTCGATGCCGTCCGGCAGCATCGGCTGCTCGATCAGTACTTCGCGCCGCGCCGCATCGATCGTTACGCCGAGGCACGCCTCGAGCATCATGAACGGCGATCCGGCCGCCCACGCCTGCGGCAGGCATGCAACCGGGTACGCGGTCGGCGGCTCGCCGCGGCGTCGCTGGAAGCCGCAGAACAGCTCCGGCAGCCGCATATCGAACTTGACCGCCGCCTGGAACAGCGCCTGCAGCAGATTGACGGCGGCCGGCTTGCCGCCGTAGCGCACGAGTCCGCGCGCGCAAAGCGCGTTGTCATGCGGCCAGACCGAGCCGTTGTGATACGCCATCGGATTGAAGCGCGGCTGCCCCGCCGCAAGCGTACGCACGCCCCAGCCCGTATGAAAGAGCGAGGATCCGAGCGTATGCGCGACCGCTTCGCCGCGCTCGCGCTTCGGCAGTCCGAACGCGAGCAGATGTCCCGCGTTCGACGCGAGCACGCGACACAGCTCGCCGTGGCCATCGAGTGCGATGCCGTAGAAATTCAGGTCTTCCATCCAGTACAACGCTTCGACGCGCTCGCGAATCGACGTCGCGCGCTGGGTGTAGCGCATCGCATCGCTCGTCAGGCCGCGCAACGCCGCGAACTGCGCCATCGTGTCGAACGCGGCGCTCGCATACGCCTGCACTTCGACGAGCGCGATCGGGCCGTCCGGAAAGCGGCCGTCGGCATGGAACACGGAGTCGTGACTGTCTTTCCAGCCCTGATTCGCGAGCCCGCCGTCGGAAGCGCGCTGATAGTCGAGCAGACCGAACCGGTTCTTGTCGCAGACGCCTGCGACCCACTTCGCCGCACGCTCGAGCGCTGGCCACAACTCGTCGACGAGCGCCGTGTCGCCGGTGCGCGTCACGTATGCGCCGGCCAGCACGATGAATAGCGGCGTCGTGTCGACGCCTCCGTAGTACAGCGCAAACGGCACTTCGCCCGTTGCCGCCATCTCGCCGCGCCGCAGTTCGTGCATGATCTTGCCGACCGCGGCGTCGCGGAATGCCGAATCTTCGAGCGCCTGATGCTTCGCGAGAAAGCGCAGCACGCCACGCGCAAGCCCCGGCTGCAGCCATAACGACTGCAGCGAGGTGATCACCGCGTCGCGGCCGAATGGCGTGGAGAACCACGGGATGCCCGCATACGGATACGGACCCGTTTCGAGATCGGTGGTCAGCAGGCTCAAATCCGCCTGCGAACGGTCGATCCACGCGTTGAAGAGCGGATTGCTCGAACGCACGCGCGCCGACGCGCGGCGCCGCTCGCGCATCATCAGGTGCGCGTCGACGAGTGCCGCTCGCACCGCGGCGCGGCCGACGCGCGGACGCACGGTATCGATCTGCGACGTATGCGCTTCGCTGAATGAATGCGTGGGCTGCGGCACGTGCGCGTCGCCGCGCCCCTTGCCTTCGACTTCGACGGCCACCGACAGATAGATCGACAGGCAGGCCTGCGCCGGCAGCCGCACCGAATAATCGGCGCGGCCGGCGAGCAGCTTGTCCGGCGTCGGCGAAAAAGCGATGCGCACGCGGCGCGACACGTCGTCGAGGCCGATATAGTTGAGCAGCACTTCGCCGTTCTCGACGCGTGCCGGTTCGATCGTGCCTTGCTTCGGGCGCTTGAGACCGCGCACTTCGAACATGTCGCGGAAGTCGCTCGCAAACGAAATGGAGAGCGGCACGACCGCTTCATTCGTGCCGTAGTTCGTCAGTTCGATCGCTTCGTTCAATACTGTGCCGCACAGCACGCGCACGCGCTCGACGTGAATCGCGCCTTCCGGTGTGATGTCGCCGCCCAAAGGCGGCAGCGGACGATTCGTGAGGTGCGCGGTAAACGCCGTGTTGTCGCTGCTCACGCTGCCCGACAGCAGCGACGGCGCGCGCCCGCCGAATGTGAGGCGCAATTGCGACAGCACCCGCGTATCGTTGACGAACAAGCCATCGTCGACGCCGGTAATGTCGCCCAGTGGATCGTTGACGATGAATGTCCCGCCCGACTTCAAGACCGACTGGTTGGCACTCGCCACGTTCAGATTTTCCGGCGCGATGAATGCGCCGTCGTCTTCCTGCTCCTCGAAATCCGCGCGTTCCGTATGTGTCAGTCCACCTAGTGCTTCCGGATTCTGCATCAGCTCCCTCCCTGTGCTCGTCTGTGCTCGTCGATCATCGTTCCGATTTTAGAGGGTCTACGCGAAATGGGCACGCTTGCGTTGCGAGCATGCACGCGCGGTTTCACAGTCGCACCCGGACGCACCGGACAAATCGGCAAACGAAACTGGAAAAAATGCGGGAAATGATGGGGGCACAGAGGCGGTATCGGCGCGGTGCCCGCGGTGCCGACTGCGCGATTTTGGCACGCTGCATGCGCTTGCGCGTACCGGTGGTCGACGGATGCGTTCGCCGCGCGAGCGCATCCGGGTAGATCCCGAGCCGGATCCAGCCGGATCCAGTTACATTCGTCGGGATCAACGCTCGGCGAGCGGCTTCGCCTCGCGCGGCGTGTGACCGACAAAGAGCTGGCGCGGACGGCCGATCTTCTGCTCCGGATCCGCGATCATCTCGTTCCACTGCGCAATCCAGCCCACCGTACGCGCCATCGCGAAGATGCAGGTGAACATCGACGTCGGAATGCCAAGCGCGCGCTGCACGATGCCCGAATAGAAGTCGACGTTCGGGTACAGCTTGCGCGACACGAAGTAGTCGTCTTCGAGCGCGATCTTTTCGAGCGCCATCGCGAGCTTGAACAGCGGGTCGTCGTGCAGGCCCAGTTCCTCGAGCACTTCGTGGCACGTCTCGCGCATCAGCTTCGCGCGCGGATCGTAGTTCTTGTACACACGGTGACCGAAGCCCATCAGCTTCACATGCGAATTCTTGTCCTTCACCTGCTTGATGAATTCGGGGATGTTATCGACCGAGCCGATCTGCTCGAGCATGTTCAGCGCCGCTTCGTTCGCGCCGCCGTGCGCCGGCCCCCACAGGCAGGCAATACCGGCCGCGATACAGGCAAACGGGTTCGCACCCGAAGAACCGGCCAGGCGCACCGTCGAGGTCGATGCGTTCTGCTCGTGGTCCGCATGCAGGATCAGGATGCGGTCGAGCGCGCGCACGAGCACGTCGTTGACCTTGAATTCCTCGGCCGGCGTCGAGAACATCATGCGCATGAAGTTCGCGCTATACGACAGGTCGTTCTGCGGATAAACGAACGGCTGGCCGATGCTGTACTTGTACGCCATCGCGACGAGCGTCGGCAGCTTCGCGATCATGCGGATTGCCGACACTTCGCGATGGTCGGCATTCGCGATGTCGAGCGAGTCGTGATAGAACGCGGACAGCGCGCCGACTGCCGCCACGAGAATCGCCATCGGGTGCGCGTCGCGCCGGAAACCACGGAAGAAAATGTGCATCTGCTCGTGCACCATCGTGTGGTTGACCACCGATTTCACAAACGCTTCCTTCTGCTGCGGATTCGGCAGATCGCCTTTCAACAGCAGATAGCAGGTTTCGAGGAAGTCCGCATTCTGCGCCAGATCGTCGATCGGGAAACCGCGATACAGCAGTTCGCCCTTGTCCCCATCGATATAGGTGATCGAGGAATTGCACGACGCCGTCGACATGAACCCCGGGTCGTACGTGAACTTGCCGGTCTGGCCATAGAGCTTGCGAATATCGACCACATCCGGACCCATCGAGCCTTTGTAAATCGGCAGTTCGACCTTCTCGTTGCTATCGGAAAACGTTAGCGTTGCGTGTGCGCTTGAGCTGTTCATTCGGGGTCCTCGTATCAAACCATTGCTTGCAAGTCGACCTGCATTCTAAAGCCCGGGTTCGGCAACTTTGCGACGATATACGCAACAGTGATTACCGTCGAAAGAAACACTCATCGGCGAGAAGGCCTTTGCGAAGCCGACAAAGTGAAAGAAAGCGCTGCAAATGCAACAATCTTTTGTTCAGTGGAACGATACGGATCGCAAACGGGTCTGCGATACTGCAGTCATGCAACCGATCGTCTGCGAGGCGTGAGATGTTTTCATGCGCAGACCTTCGGAACCAACTGAACAGGGATGTCAAACATGACGCTGAATATGGAAACGCTTTTCCCGGATACCGGCGAGCAGGAAGAAGCCGTCGTCACTGCGCTCAATCATCAGGACATCGTGCTGGCGATGTCGGCGGCGCTGGCCACCGAAAAAATCGCAGTGCTGCACATGCTGTACCCGCGCACCGACGCTCGCACGCACAGCAGCCTTGACAAGCTAGTCGACCAGCTGCATGCGCATGGGTTGCATGAAGTCGCGCGGCTGCTCTCGCAGGAGGCTCACTATCTGGTATTCCGGAATCCGGCCAAAGCGTGGAAGGCGTTTCATGAAATCCGCAACGACTCGCTCGCCATCGGCGTGCATCTTTACTACTGCGGCCTCGTCGGCGAGGCCGCGGAGCGCGCGCTGGACGAAGATGCGCATCGCAAGCCCACGCACAAGCGCAAGCACTGACAACGCGAGGCGCTCGACACGGGCCGCGATGCAGACAGTCACGCCCGAGCGTCAGTCGCTACACCGCGCACGAACTCGTCGACATAGCGATTGAAGGCGGCCGGGTGCGCGAGATTCATCCCGTGCGACGCGCCGTTCACGGTTTTCTGGCGCGCATCGGGCAGCCACGATTGAAGCGCCGCGACGGCGCGTTTGAACATCTGCGGACTTTTCTCGCCGTCGATCAGCAATACCGGGCAGCGCACCTGCGACGCGTCGTCGGGCACATAGGCAGGGAGCGGATCGCGGAACTGGCGCGCCAGCGTGTGCGCGTTGTCCGTCGCCATCGTGCGAAACGCGGTCGTGCTCTTCGACCAGAAGCCAGGGCGGCTCACCGAATCGACGAACAGCTGCAGGCCCGCTTCCACCTTCCCTTCTTCGATCAGTTGCGCGGCACGCGCGCGCAACGCATTGACCGTTTCGGGCAGGTTCGCGACCGGCCGGCCGGCGATCTGCAGCGGACCGCCCGGGTCCGCCAGCGTCAGCGTGCGCACATGCTGCCGGTGCCGGCGCGCAAAATGAAACGACACACAGCCGCCGCGCGAATGGCCGATTACATGCGCCGGGCCCGCATCGAAACGATCGATGAATTCCGCGAGTTCGTCGGCATGGCGGCTCCAGCTGAAAGGAAATCGCGCCGGCGTCGCGCCATTGGGCCAGTAGTGCGTGAGGCTGATCGCAACGCAGCGATAGCGGTTCGACAGGCCGTCGAGCTGAGGTTGCCAGTAGCGGTAGTCGCATAGCGACCCGTGCACGAACAGCAGCAGTTCGCCTTCGCCGCGTTCGACGTACGGCACACGCAAGCCGCTGCTCAATTCGACGAACGAGGGAGAGAAAGCGTGCGTGGCGGCAGGTGCATTCACAGGCGGAGATGGGCAAACAGTGACGAATGAGCGGACATCAGGCGATGTCCGACATTGTCACATACCTTTCAGAGCCGCTCTGCTTGCCCCCGCGACCCGCTTATTCGTACACGTAGGCGTCGACGAGTCCCGCTTCCGCTACCGCGCCCGCGCCGCGCACCGCGCACGTCAGCGGCTCGTCGGCGACCCGCACGGTAAGACCCAGTTCGCCCGCGAGATAGCCGGTCAGATGCCCAAGCAGTGCACCGCCGCCCGTCAGCACGATGCCGGCATGCGCGATGTCGGTAACGAGTTCGGGCGGCGCATTTTCGAGTGCCCCTTTCACTGCGACGAGCACCTGGCGCAGCGGCACCGCGATCGCATCGGCGACATCCTGCGTGCTGATCTCGATCGTGCGCGGCAGGCCGTCGTCGACGCTGCGGCCCGTCGCGAACATCTTTTCCTGCGGCACATCGCGCAACGCCGAGCCGATCGTCTTTTTCACGTGTTCGGCAGTCTGTTCGCCAAGCACGACGCCATACATCGTGCGCACATAGTTGACGATGGCCTGGTCGAGCTGATCGCCGCCGACGCGGATCGATCCGCTATACGCGATGCCGCCGAGCGCGATCACGCCGATTTCGGTCGTGCCGCCGCCGATATCGACGACCATCGAGCCGGTCGCCTCAGACACCGGCAACCCCGCGCCGACCGCCGATGCAAGCGATTCTTCGATCAGGTTGACCTTCCACGCGCCCGCCGCGACCGCCGCTTCGCGGATCGCGCGCCGCTCGACCTGGGTCGCGCCGGCCGGTACGCAGATCGTGAAGGCCGCGCGGCGCGCGAAGAACGGCCGCGGCTTCGCCATGTCGACGAATTGCCGGATCATGTGCTCGGCGGCCGGGAAATTCGCGATCACGCCGTGCCGCATTGGCCGCACCGGTTCGAGGTTGCCCGGCGCGCGCCCGAGCATCTGCTTCGCTTCGGCGCCGACTGCCGCGACGCGTCTGCGGCCTTCGGTCGACATCTGCTTCTGGAAGCAGACGACCGAAGGCTGGTTGACGACGATGCCGCCGTCATCGGTATAGATCAGGGTGTTGGCCGTGCCGAGGTCGACGGCGACGGAATAGTGGAACAAGCGTCCGAAAAGCGAAGAGCGGTTCAGCGAAGCTTGCGGCATCGATCGCGCCATATATCGGCTCTGTAGGTGTGTGGTTGGCCGTCCGGAAGGCGACGTCAGCGCGACGTCGATCGCTTCATGGCGGCACGAAACGCTCGAACGCGCGGGCAGGCATGCGGCCGGCCGTGCGTCGGGCATGTTTTTCAGGCTTATGACCACCGTTAACGGCGCGCCGCGGACGATCTTTAGCGCAACGTAAAGAACTCGCGAGCAACGCGAAAACACCTACAAAAAGCCTTCATTCGCACGGGCGCCAGCGCGGCGCGCGGCGCAAGCGGGCAAAGGCGGTCCATCGAGGCGCACCGCTTCGCGAACGCTTTAGCGGAAATATCGCGCAGGCGTTTCGCCAAGCGAATCCTTGAACACCGCGATAAACGACGACACGTCGTTGTACCCGACGTCGAGCGCCACGCGCGTTACGCTCGCCCCGGCGCCGAGCCGCTCGAGCGCAACCAGCAAACGCAGTTGCTGCCGCCATTGGCCGAATGTCAGTCCGGTTTCCTTGACGAAGAGCCGCGCGGCCGTGCGCGCGGTCACGCCGGCGCCTGCCGCGAGCTCTTCGAGCACGCCCGATTGAGCCGGATGCGCGCTCAACGCTTCGGCAATGCGCAGAATTCGCCGGTCGCGAGGGTAATGCAACGACAGCGGCGCGACCGCGAGCAACGGCAGACGGTCGACGATCACATCGATCAGGCGCGCCTCGGGGCCGTCGGGCGGATAGTCATCGCCGGATTGGGCGGCCGCGAGCAGCAATTCGTCGACCAGCGGGTCGACCGACACGACGACGTTTTGCGCCGGCACGGGCACGGCATCGGCATCCGCATACAGCGTGCGGGTCACGACCGGAGTCAGCGACGTCGCGCGATGCGGCGCGCCCGGCAGCAGCCACACCGCGTGATGCGGCGGCACGACCCACAGTCCGCCGTCGGTGCACACGGTCAGCACCCCTTCGCTGACCTGCACGAACTGCGCGCGGTGCTCCGCGTTCCACGGCTTGTCCAGCGCGTCGTGCCGCTCGGCGAGCACGAAAACGGGGCGCTGCGCGAGGTTCGCTTCGATGGCGTCCATTGTCCGTTTTGCCGTGTCAGGTTTCGAAACGGTGCGAGATTAGCACGTCGGCGATAAGTCTGCCGACGCGAGAGGCAGTCATCCCATAAAACGACATTTGACAAACCATCTTTAGATATATATCTTGCGATATATCTTTAGATACAACCTCACTCTTCCTGAGGAGTTCGTCATGCGCGATCACCGGCAGTTTCATATCTCGTCCAACAGCCGCTATCCGAGCCGTCCTGGTTTGGCCGACGCATTCTCGCTGCACCGCCTGTGGCATGCGTGGCATGCCATCGGCCGCCATCACCACGGTCGCGGCGGCCGCTTTTCGGGCGGCGGCCCGGGTTTCGGCGGCTTCGGCGACGAAACCGACGGCTTCCCGCGCGGACGCAAGTTCACGTCCGACGATCTGCAACTGCTATTGCTCGCGTTGATCGGCGAGCGGCCCAGTCACGGCTATGAACTGATCAAGGCGCTCGACGCGCGCTCGAACGGCTTCTACTCGCCGAGCCCGGGCATGGTGTACCCGGCGCTCACCTACCTCGAGGAACTCGGCTACGTCACCGTGCAGATGGAAGGCAACCGCAAGCGCTACGAACTGGCCGATGCGGGCCGCAGCTATCTGGCCGCGAACCGCGAACGCGCCGACCTGATGCTCGCGAAGCTCAGTCATATCGCCCGCAAGATGGACATGGTGCGGCGCGCGTTCTCCGGCGAGGCGGGCGATAGCGCAGGTACCGAAGCCGGCGGCGATGAATTCGGCGGCGTTCGCGGCGCGGCCTGGCTGCCCGAATTCATCGAGGCGCGCCGTGCACTGAAACACGCGCTGCTCCTGCGCGACAACGCATCGCCCGACGAGCAGCGCCGCATTGCCGCCATCCTCGCGCGCGCAACGGCCGAGATCGAAGGCAAAACCAGGGGCGGCGGCGATAAGGCCTGAGCACAGTCTGAATAACGCCAAAGCCCGCTCGCAACCGAAAAGGAATTCCTTTATGCACGATCGCTCCGATCTTGCGGTGACGCGTGTGCGTCATCCACTGAAGTTCCGACTGCTGCAAGTCAAGCATGTGCGGCACCTCACGCCGCATCTGACCCGCGTCACGCTGACCGGCGACGACCTGCACGACTTCGAGTCGGCTTCGTTCGACGACCATGTCAAAGTCTTTTTCCCGGCCCCCGGCGCGGAAAAGCCGTCGCTGCCGCAAACAGGTCCGGACGGACCCGTGTTCGCTGCCGACGAACCGCGCCCCGTGGCACGCGATTTCACGCCGCGCCGCTACGACCGCGCCGCGCGCGAGCTCGATCTCGAGTTCGCCTTGCACGAAGCAGGGCCCGCCGCCGAGTGGGCGGCGCAGGCACAGGCCGGCCAGTATCTCGGCGTCGGCGGCCCGCGCGGCTCGCTGGTCATTCCAACCGGGTTCGACTGGCATCTGCTGATCGGTGACGATACGGCGCTGCCCGCCATTGCGCGTCGACTCGAAGAGTTACCGGCAGGCACGCGCGTCGCGGCAATCATCGAAGTCAGCGATCCGTCCGCGCGCATCGAATTTTCGACTGCATCGGATCTGTATAACGTGTGGTGCTATCGCAGCGACTCGAAGTCGCGCGGCGAAGCGCTGCTGCAGGCTGTCCGCGAAACGTGGATGCCCGACGGCGAAGGCTATGTCTGGGCAGCCGGCGAAGCGGCGACAATGCGCGCGGTGCGCTACCACCTCGTCAACGAGCGCGGCATCGACAAGTCGCGAATTCGCGCAGCGAGCTATTGGAAACAGGGCGCCGTTGCAGTACACGAAGCGCTCGACGATTGACGCGCCCGCGTCGTCATCCATCGTTAGCAACGCGTACTTTTCGTTGTCGTCGCAATTCCATATCGGATGAGCCGGCGCGAACCTGACGGTACGTGCGCGACAGCAGACATCGAAAAATTCCGGTATGTTTCGTGCCCACGTCGAACGCGGCGGCGCGGCGCACGAGCTTTCAAACTGAAGGCTTGTGCACCGTGCAACACGCCGCATCTGAAACCACGCGCACGAGAGAAAACACAATGGACGCGAGACAGCCTGCTCCCACAACCCCATCGCAACCGGAACGCCGCAACATCGTAAGCGTGCTCGTCTATCTGTTCGAGCGTGTGATGCCCGACCCGTTCGTACTGTCGATCGGGCTCACGCTCGTCGTGATCGTGTTGTCGATGCTGTTCGCGCCGAAAGCCGACATTCCGCACGTGCTCAGTTCATGGTATGGCGGCGCCTTCGGCATTCTCGGCTTCGCGCTGCAGATGATCCTGATTCTCGCGACCGGCTTTGCGATCGCCGATGCGCCGGTCGTGCAGCGCGCGCTGCGCTCGCTCGCCTCGCGCGTGCAGACGCCGACCAAAGCGGCACTCGTCGTGTTTCCGATCGTCGCGGTTGCGGCATGGCTGAACTGGGGGTTTGGACTCGTGGTCGGCGCGCTGCTCGCGCGCGAGATCGCGAGGCGCGTCGATGTCGATTTCGCGTGGCTCGTCGCGGGCAGCTATTCCGCGTGGTCGATCTGCAATAGCGGGCTGTCGAGTTCGATTGCGCTGTCGCAGGCTTCGCACGGCAACGCGCTGAATCTCGTCGAAAAAGCGACGGGCCAGGTCGTGCCGCTCACGCAAACGGTGTTCGCGCCGTTCGTGTTTGTGCCGACGGTCGCGGTCGTCGTCGTGATGACGTTTATCTTCATCAGGATGCATCCGCGCGATGCGAAGATCACGACGCTGCGCGACGAAGCCGCCGCCCCCGCCGACGATCCGCACGCACGCAACGCCGACGACGGCTCGCTTGCCGCGCGACTCGAACAGTCGATGCTCGGCACGCTGCTGCTGCTCGCCATGGGCGTCGGCTATATCGCGATGCAGTGGCACGAGAAGGGCTTTGAGCTCGACATCAACACGACCATTCTGATCTTTCTGCTCGCCGGTCTCGCGCTGCAGCGCACGCCGATCGCTTACGCCGATGCGATTCGCCGCGCGGCGCGCCAGACCGGCTCGATGCTGCTCCAATATCCGATGTACGGCGGCATCATGGGCATCATGAGCGGCACGGGCCTCGCATCGGTCATCGCCAAGACGTTCGTAGCGGTCGCGACGCCGACCACGCTCGCGCTGTGGAGCTATCTGAGCTCGCTCATCATCACGTTGCTGATTCCGAGCGCAGGCGGTCATTGGGCCGTGCAGGGGCCGTTCGTTCTGCCGGCTGCATTGAGCCTGCATGCGCCGGTCGCGCGCACCGCGATGGGCGTCGCGATGGCGGAGAACGTGTCGAACATGCTGCAGCCGTTCTGGGCCGTGCCGGTCGTCGCGATTGCCGGCATCCGGATTCAGCGCGTGATGGGCTATACCGCGGTGACGTTTTTCGTGTCGCTGGTCATTTACGCGGTGTCGTTGTGGCTCGTGCCGTGACGCGTGGGCTTCTGCCTCGCGCGATCAGGCCGTATCGTCGTCGCGCCGGTACAGCCTGATCACCGACGAGAAATCGAGCTTGCCCGCACCGTTCGTGCTCATCGCCTGATACAGCTGCTGTGCGAGCGCGCCAAGAAAGACCGGTTGCCGCACGAGCTTCGCGGCGTCGTTCGCGAGACCGAGATCTTTGAGCATCAGATCGATGCCGAAGCCGCCCGTATAGCCGCGCGACGACGGCGCGGTGTCGACCACGCCCGGAAACGGATTGTACGTATCGGAACTCCAGCAGCGCCCCGTCGACGTATTCATGATGCCGTCCAGCACCTTCGGATCGATGCCGAGCGCAGCGCCTAGCGCCATGCCCTCCGCCACGCCCGCCATCGTGATGCCGAGCACGAGGTTATTGCAGATCTTCGCAACCTGCCCTGTGCCCGTGTCCCCGCAATGCACGATGTTGCGGCCCATCGCCGACAACACCGGCTTCACACATTCGTAGGCTTGCGCACTGCCGCCGACCATGAAGGTCAGCGTGCCTGCCGCAGCGCCGCCCGTGCCGCCCGAGACCGGTGCATCGACGAATGCGTTGCCCTGCTGCTGCGCAAGCGCCGCGAACGCCTTCACGCTCGCCGGATCGATCGTGCTCGAATCGACGATCGTTACGCCGCGTGCGATGCCGGCGAGAATGCCGTCGTCGCCGGTCAGTACGCTCTTGACGTGCGCGGCGGCCGGCAGCATCGTGATCACGCATTGCGCCCCGGTCGACGCCGCTTTGGGCGACGCGGCCGCCTGCGCGCCCGCGTCCACGAGTGCCTGCACGGCCGGCGCGCTGACGTCGAACACCTGCAGAACGTGACCCGCATTCAGCAGATTGCGCGCCATCGGCGCACCCATGTTGCCGAGCCCTACGAAACCAATTTTCATCGTGCCGTCTCCGGTGGGGTCCGCATGCGACGCGCCTGTCAACACACCTCAGCGCACCTCAGCGCCTTCAACGCAATTCAACGCAATTCAACGCGCTTCGGTTCAGGTCAGCGCAAATCGGGAAAGTCCTCTTCCCAATACTCGCCGGGCATGCGCGCCGGCTCCGCGGAGCGATCGAGCTCGCGACAACGCAGCTCGACGCGGCGAATCTTTCCCGAGATCGTCTTCGGCAGTTCGCTGAATTGCAGGCGGCGAATCCGCTTGTACGGCGCGAGCTTCTCGCGGGCAAAACGAAACACGTCGCGTGCCACTTCGGGGCTCGCGTCGAAGCCCTGACGCACGGTGACGAACGCCTTCGGCACCGACGCACGCAGCGCATCGGGGCTCGGCACCACTGCCGCTTCGGCAATGGCCTCATGCTCGATCAGCACACTTTCGATCTCGAACGGGCTCAGCCGGTAATCGGACGACTTGAACACGTCGTCAGACCGGCCGACGTAGACGAGGTAGCCGTCGTCGCGCCTGAATGCAACATCGGACGTGTGGTAGTAGCCGTTGCGCATCGCGTTCGCATTTGCCGCTTCGTTGTTCGCGTAGCCGGTCATCAAGCCGAGCGGGCTCGCCGAAAGCGGCAGCGCGATTTCGCCCTCCGCAACGGGCTGATCGTCCGCATCGACGAGTTCGACCCGATAACCAGGCAGCGGCCGTCCCATCGAACCGGGTACCACCGGCTGCCCCGGCGAGTTACCGACCTGACACGTCGTCTCCGTCTGGCCGTAGCCATCGCGTATCGTGATGTTCCACGCGTGGCGCACGCGCTCGATGATTTCCGGATTCAGCGGCTCGCCCGCGCCGACAATCTCGCGCAACTTCACCGGATACGAAGCAAGCGGCTCCTGCACGAGCATGCGCCACACGGTGGGCGGCGCGCACAGCGTCGTCACATTGCAGCGCACGAGGACCGTTAGCGTGTCTTTCGGCACGAAGCGCGCGAAGTTGTAGACGAACACGCACGCCTGCGCATTCCACGGCGCAAAGAAACAGCTCCACGCATGCTTCGCCCAGCCTGGCGAACTGATATTCCAGTGAATATCGCCCGGCTGCAGACCGATCCAGTACATGGTCGACAGATGCCCGACCGGATAGCTCGCATGCGTGTGTTCGACGAGCTTCGGCTTCGATGTGGTACCGGACGTGAAATACAGCAGCATCGGATCGCTCGCGCGCGTGCGGCCATCGGGCGCGAACGATGATGACGCCTGGTAAGCGGCGGCTATATCGGTCCAGCCGTCGCGCGGCGCCCCCACGCAGACACGCGTGAGCGGCACGTCGAGCGCATCGAATTTCGCGAGTTCCGCGCCATCGACAATCGCGACGGTCGCGCCGCCCAGTTGCACGCGATCGCGCACATCGTCGGCCGATAGCTGGGTGGTGGCCGGCAGCACGATCGCGCCGAGCTTCATCGCGGCGAGCATCGTGTCCCATAGCTCGACGCGATTCGGCAGCATCAGCAGCAGACGGTCGCCGCGGCCGACGCCGAGGCCGCGCAGAAAGTTCGCCACGCGATTCGACCGCTCCGCCATCTGCGCATACGAAAGCGTGAGGCCGCGGCCCTCGGTGTCGTCGACGATCCACAGTGCCGGGCGCTCATTGCCGCGCGCGATAACGTCGAAGTAGTCGAGCGCCCAGTTGAAGTCGTCGAGAACCGGCCAGCGGAACTCGCGATAGGCGCGCTCGTAGTCGGTGCGATGGCGCAACAACAGATCGCGCGCTTCCAGAAAGCTGTCGGCTGCTGTCATGGTTGTCTCCAGTACCATGCCGCGTTATCCGAGCCTGCGTTTCAACGCGTGGCTGGGCATCGTCGCGTGTCGGCGCAATTGCGCTCTATTGGCGGACATTCTGCACGCAAACGCGCCGCGCGATAACACCTGTTTGGACTTCGATCAATTCATCGCGAACTCGCCGCGCATTCGTCCCGCATTTCCCGCGCATCGATCGATTTCCGACTAAGCTTGATAACAGGCCTCCTTTTGGGGCTGGTCGCCGCCGGCGCCGGGATCCGCCCGGCGGTGCACCGGCCGTCGGCGATGAGAATCTACCCGTTTCTCCCGTACCGGCACCCCGGCCCGACGTCCGGACGCCGCATCGCATGCGGCGCGGCGCGGGTGGCGGGCGCGACGATGCACCGCACGCCACGCGGCCTGCACCTGCGTGCGGCTGCGGTGCGAATGCTGCTGCTGGCCACCGCTTCGATGGCCTTCGCTATCTTCACGGGCCAAAGCCCAACCGGTTTCGGCATGGCGGCGGCCCATGCCGCCGAAACCAGCGACAATCGCGCCGCCGCTGCGACGCCGCACGTGATCGTGATTCCGGTCAGCGGCGCAATCGGCCCGGCGAGTGCGGACTTCATCGTGCGCGGGCTCGCGCGCGCCGCGCACGAGCATGCGGCCCTGGCGGTGCTGCAGCTCGACACGCCCGGCGGGCTCGACACGTCGATGCGACAGATCATCAAGGCGATGCTCGGCTCGCCGGTGCCCGTCGCCAGCTATATCGCCCCGGGCGGCGCGCGCGCCGCGAGTGCCGGCACTTATATCGTCTATGCAAGCCAGATCGCCGCCATGGCGCCGGGCACGAATCTCGGCGCCGCGACGCCGGTGCAGATCGGCATGGGCGGCTCCGACGCGCCGAAACCGGGCGCGGGCCCGGCGCTGCCCGGCCTCGCGCCGGACAGCAAGCCCGGCGGTGGGCCTTCCGCGGCTTCGTCCGCCTCCGCTGCAGCCGCCCCATCGCCCGCGCTCGATACGCAATCGACCGAAATCCGCAAGCAGGTGCAGGATGCGTCCGCCTACATTCGCGGTCTCGCCCAACTGCGCGGGCGCAACGCGGACTGGGCCGAGCGGGCGGTGCGCGAAGCCGTAAGCCTGTCGGCACGCGAAGCGCTCGAACAGAAGGTCGTCGACGTCGTCGCCCGCGACCTTCCCGATCTGTTGCGGCAGGTGGATGGCCGAACCGTCACCACCGCCGACGGAGACCATCGCCTCGCCGTCGCGCACGCCGACGTGATTACGCTCGAGCCGGACTGGCGCAGCCGGTTCCTCGCGGTGATCACCGATCCGAACGTGGCGCTGATTCTGCTGATGATCGGCATGTACGGCCTCTTCTTCGAGTTCGCGAATCCGGGTTTCGTGCTGCCGGGCGTGGTCGGCACGATCAGCCTGCTGGTCGGCCTCTTCGCGCTGCAATTGCTGCCTGTCAACTATGTGGGACTCGGCCTGATTTTCCTCGGCCTCGCTTTCCTGATCGCCGAGGCCTTTTTGCCGACGTTCGGTTCGCTCGGCTTCGGCGGCGTCGTCGCGTTTGCGATCGGCGCACTGATGCTGATCGATACCGATGTGCCCGGCTTCGGCATTCCGCTGCCGATGATCGCCGGGGTCACGCTGTTCGGCGCGCTGTTCGTGTTCACCGTGTCGAGCGTCGCGCTGCGTGCGCGGCGGCAGCCGGTCGTGACGGGCTCCGAAGCGATGATCGGCAGCATCGGCGTGGTGCTCGACGACGGTCTCGTGCCGGGCTATAACGCCGGCGACGGCGGCGGCGTCAACCGCGGCACCGGCTGGGCACGCGTGCATGGCGAACGCTGGCGCGTCGAGAGCAGCGAGCTGCTGCCCGCGGGCCACACGGTACGCGTGACCGGCCGCCGCGGACTTACGCTGACAGTCGTGCCGGCCGGTGCGGCATCACAACAGGGAGAACGCAGATGATCGGTTTCACGTTCGGTTTCGGCAGCATTCTGATTGTGGTCGTGGCACTGCTGATCGCATCGTCGATCCGCATTTTTCGCGAGTACGAACGCGGCGTCGTGTTCATGCTCGGGCGCTTCTGGAAGGTCAAGGGACCGGGACTCGTGCTGATCATTCCGGTCGTGCAGCAGGTCGTGCGGATGGATCTGCGCACGATCGTATTCGACGTGCCGCCGCAGGACGTCATTACGCGCGACAACGTTTCGGTCAAGGTGAATGCGGTGGTCTACTTTCGCGTCGTCGATCCGGAGCGCGCGGTCATCCAGGTCGCGCGCTACCTCGAAGCCACGAGCCAGCTCGCGCAAACCACGCTGCGCGCGGTGCTCGGCAAGCACGAACTCGACGAACTGCTATCCGAGCGCGAGCAACTGAACGCCGACATCCAGAAGGTGCTCGATGCGCAGACCGACGCCTGGGGCATCAAGGTATCGACGGTCGAAATCAAGCACGTGGACATCAACGAAACGATGATCCGTGCGATCGCGCGGCAAGCGGAGGCGGAACGCGAACGGCGCGCAAAGGTCATTCACGCCGAAGGCGAACTGCAAGCATCGGAGAAGCTGCTCAATGCAGCACGGATGCTTGCGCAGCAGCCGCAGGCGATGCAACTGCGGTATCTGCAAACGCTCACGACCATCGCCGCGGACAAGAATTCGACGATCGTGTTTCCGCTGCCGATCGACGTGATCACCGCCGTGCTGGACCGGATGGGCAAGCCCACGCAAATGTGAGCGTGCCTATTGCGCACAACAGTTCGCTTGTGCCTCACGCGCTTTGACGAGCCGCTCTAGAATGGGAATGCACTGCTTCAACTTGTTGAGGACGCAACCATGAAACGCATTCCTCGTAGGGTTCTTTGTGTGATCGCCGGCGTCTTGTGCTCGACCTATGCCTTTTCGGATACGCCCACGGCCGGGTATGATCCGTCGGCGCCGAAAACGCGCGCGCAAGTGATCGCCGATTTTGCCGAATGGCGCGCGGCAGGCTACGATCCGGACGACTGGATCGATTATCCGGAGAACGCCATCGCCGCAGGCAGGATCGTGGCCGCGCGCCGCGCGGCGCAAGCGGCGAATCCGTCGCCGCAGTAAGCGCCCAGCACGCGAGGTCCGCGCAACGTTCGATTCCGCGGACCTTTTCCTATCTAACCGTTCTCTGCCCGTCGCGTTTCTGCCGCTCTCCCCTTAACGGCACTCCACGCACCCCGCCCGCCTTTATTCCGGTTTTTCCTGTCGAACCGCAACGCTTTGGTGATTCCCCGATCGCCCGCACGGGATTGCGCCAATCAAGGAATTCACGAAGATGTGCGCCCCGAATTTGTTCATATAAACTCCGCACAACTATCGAGGTTGTCCCTGCTGCCCGCGCGGCCGATTCATGTTTACAATCCGCCGCGTGGCTGTCCCGGACCGGCAGCCGCCTGACCGGCAGTCTTCTTCGACAACAACGACTCAACCCGACGAGAGAATCGGCACATGGACTCCGTAAAACGGTATTTCGGCTTCGACGAAGCAGGCACGAACCTGCGCACGGAAGTACTCGCAGGCGTGACCACCTTCCTGACGATGGCCTACATCATCTTCGTCAACCCCGCGATTCTCGGCGACGCCGGCATGCCGAAAGACTCCGTGTTCGTCGCGACCTGCATCGTCGCGGCGCTCGCGTCCATCATCATGGGTCTCTACGCGAACTATCCGATCGCGCTCGCGCCGGGCATGGGACTCAACGCCTATTTCGCGTACACGGTCGTCAAGGGCATGCACTTTCCGTGGCAAGCGGCACTCGGCGCCGTGTTCATTTCCGGGTGCCTTTTCATGATCGTCACGCTGTTCCGTGTGCGCGAGGTGATCGTCAACGGCATTCCGCATTCGATCCGCATCGCGATTACCGGCGGCATCGGGCTCTTTCTCGCCATCATCTCGCTGAAGTCCGCCGGCATCGTCACCGGCAATCCGGCCACGCTCGTCACGCTTGGCAATCTTCATGACGCGCATGCCGTGCTCGCCATCGTCGGCTTTTTCGCGATCGTCACGCTCGATTATCTGCGCATCCGCGGTGCGATTCTGATCGGCATCGTCGGCGTCACGGTGTTGAGCTTTTTCTTCGGCGGCAACGAGTTTCACGGCATCGTGTCGATGCCGCCGTCGATCGAACCGACGCTGTTCAAGCTCGACATTCGCGGCGCGCTATCGACCGGCGTGCTCAATGTCGTGCTCGTCTTCTTTCTGGTCGAACTGTTCGATGCGACAGGCACGCTGATGGGCGTCGCCAACCGCGCGGGGCTGCTCGTGCACGGCAAGATGCACCGGCTCAACCGCGCGCTGCTCGCGGACAGCACCGCGATTCTCGCGGGCTCGGTGCTCGGCACGTCGTCGACGACCGCGTATATCGAAAGCGCGTCCGGCGTGCAGGCGGGCGGCCGCACCGGCGCGACGGCGCTCACCGTCGCCGTGCTGTTCCTGCTGAGCCTCTTCTTCGCTCCGCTCGCCGGTGTCGTGCCGGCTTATGCGACGGCGCCCGCGCTGCTCTATGTGTCGTGCCTGATGCTGCGCGAGATGGCCGACCTGCCGTGGGACGATGCGACCGAGGTCGTGCCCGCCGCGCTCACCGCATTGCTGATGCCGTTCACCTATTCGATCGCGAATGGCGTCGCGTTCGGCTTTATCTCCTATGCAGGACTCAAGCTGCTGACGGGACAGGCGCGGCAAGTGAAGCCCGTCGTATGGATCATCGCGGCGGTCTTCCTGCTGCGCTTTTTCTACCTCGGCGCGGAATAGCCGCGGCCGGCCTGTCTGTCGCTTCGGTTGCCACGACCATTCGTTACAGGAACAAGATCCATCAAGGAGCAGTGCATGTCCGCTTACACGACGCAGGAACGCTATTCAAGGCCTGCGATCTTTTTTCATTGGGCCATTTTTCTGCTGGTCGCGACTGCCTTCCTTGCGATCGAAATTCGCGGACCGAAAGGCAGCGACAGCCGCACGCTATGGACTGCCGTGCACATGTGGGCCGGCGCGCTCGTGCTCTCTCTCGCCGTGTTGCGGCTGCTGTGGCGCCTGTGGCACGGCGTGCCCGCCGAAGTGGAAACGAATGCGCTATTGACCTTTCTCGCGCGGCTCGTTCATCTCGCGCTTTATCTGTTTATCTTCGCGCAGCCGCTGCTCGGCATTCTGATGATCAACGCCGGCGGTCATCCGGTCACGCTTGCCGGCACGAACCTTCAGATCGTGCTCGTGGGCGCCGACCCCGGCGCGCGGCACGCGCTGCACGACGCGCACGTGTGGCTCGGCAATGCGTTCTACTGGGTGATTGGTCTACATGCGCTGGCGGCGATCGCGCATCAGGTGCTGTTCAGGGATCGCACGCTGCAGCGAATGATGTAGCGTGCGCGCCGGCTACGAGCGAACGTTCGCCTCGTAGAACCGCACATAGCCGCTGCGCAACACCGCGCATTGCGCGCGCGTCTCCGAGAGCAGCCGGCGCGTCGCGGCTTCGATACGCGAGCGGTGCGCATCGAACGCGCCCAGCATGTCTTCGATGCGCGGCGACGCCGCGCCGAAATGGTCTTCGAGCGCCTCGGCCGTAATCGTGCACTCCACCCGTTCACCATCGACCATCGCCGTAAAAGCCAGGGTCAGCTCTCGCCCCGAATATTGAGGGGGCACGTTCGGGAAAATGATCTGCATGGGAATCGCCTGCCGGGTGGAACGTCATTGCCGTGGCCGCGCCTGCCCTTCGAGTGCCTCCGTCTAAAACGCAGGCGCGGGTCGAACCGCCGCGGACTGTGCGCGAGCGCACGCCCGAAACGATTTCATTCACTTTAGACGACTTCCGCCGTGCCGCAAGTTTTCCGTTGACGCACACCATCGCGGTGCCTGAAGCGAGCAAAACAAGCCCTGCCGCGGTGCAAAAAGCGCCTGACGCGTCGCGCGGACGGTTCAAGTGTCCTGCTTCAACAGGCAGAGCGCGCGACGGGAAGTCGACCGCCGGGCCGGTCGCCGTTGCCCGCCCAAAGCGCCAGCGTCTACGCGTAACGGCGAATCAACGCATAACACTTCTAACGAGCGGCTCTGTCTGCGCGGGAAACACCAGCTTCCCAGGCTTGCCGTGCCGAATGGCCGCAGCGTCCTGTAAGATGACCACTGACCGGCAATCGTATGCTGCAGTGCCAAATAAATGGCATGAAGACACGACGAAGCCGCCCGCTGCCACGCGGACGCGGCTTTGCATTCCACCGGAGACAAGCCTGTGAATCATCGTCCCGCTGCTGGACACCCTGCTGGGCAGGTCGTCGGGCAACCCGCTGCTCGACTCGACGTGATCGCCCAGGCGCACGCGCGCTCGCGCGATTTCGGTCTGCATGCGCATGAGGCGCCGGATTTCCATCCGCTGCGGCATACGCAGTTGCAGGACATCGTCGAACGCAACCAGTCGCTCTACTCGCATGCGCTGCCGGTCATGGAAACGCTGCATGCGCAAATCGTCGATACGCAAAGCATGGTGCTGTTGACCGACAGCAACGGCGTGATCCTGCACAGCCTCGGCGACAGCGACTTCGTCGAGAAAGCGCGACGGGTGGCGCTATGCCCCGGCGTATCGTGGGCCGAGGCCGATCGCGGTACGAACGCAATCGGCACCGCGCTCGCGGACGGGCGGCCGACCGTCGTGCACGGCGGCGAACATTTTCTGCATGCGAACCGCGTCCTCAGCTGCTCGTGCGCGCCGATTGCCGACCCATACGGCCATACGATCGGCACACTCGACGTGAGCGGCGATACGCGCGGCTTTCACAAACACACGCTTGCGCTCGTGCGGATGTCCGCGCAGATCATCGAGAATCATCTGTTTGCGAACCAGTTTGCCGACGCCGTGCGGGTGCGCTTCCATGCGCGAGCGGAATTCATCGGCACGCTGTTCGAAGGACTCGCTGCGTTCTCGCGCGACGGTTGCTTTCTCTCTGCGAATCGCAGCGCGCTATTCCAGTTCGGACGGCCGCTCGCCGCGCTCGAGCGGCTGCCGTTCGACGCGCTGTTCGGCGCGCCGTTCTCGGCGCTCGTCAGCGAAGCGGAGCACGCGCCCGGCGAATGCATGACGCTAACCCTGCCAAGCGGCGTGCGCGTTGTTGCGCGAGCCGAATGTCGTGCGCGGCCTGCGTTCAGCGCCGGCGCATCGAGTGACCACGACCGCGACCGCCGCCGCGATCCCGGCGGCTGCGCATCGGCCAAAGCGCCGGCCGGCGCGGGGCGCGTACGCCCTGAACCGCATGCGGTGAGCTTCGCGACGCTCGATACCGGGGACGCGAGAATGGCCGAGGTTCTGCGCCGGGTCGAAAAGATCGGCGGCCGCGACATTGCGCTGCTCGTACTCGGCAAAACCGGCACCGGCAAGGAATGGCTTGCCCGCGCGTTTCATTACGAGTCGCCGCGCCGCGCGGCGCCATTCGTTGCCGTCAATTGCGCATCGCTGCCCGACACGCTGATCGAAGCGGAACTGTTCGGCTACGAGGACGGCGCCTTCACCGGCGCACGCAAGCGCGGCAACGTCGGCAAGATCGTGCAGGCCGACGGCGGCACGCTCTTTCTCGATGAAATCGGCGATATGCCGCTCGCGCAGCAGGTGCGGCTGATGCGCGTGCTGCAGGAGCGCGCGGTCGTCCCGCTCGGCGGCACGCGGGCGATCCCGGTCGATCTGAGGATCATTTGCGCGACGCATCGCAACCTGCGCGCGATGATCGACGCGGGCACGTTCCGCGAAGACCTGTATTACCGGATCAACGGCCTCGCCGTCACCTTGCCGGCCTTGTGCGAGCGCTCTGATTTGCCGACGCTCGTCGAAAGGATGCTGTTACAGCAGCAACGTGAGGAACCGCGCACTCCATCGCGCGTGCATCGCGACGTACTGGAACTGTTCGGCCGTTGCCTATGGCCCGGCAATCTGCGGCAACTGTCGAACGTACTGCGCACGGCCGGCATCATGGCGGAAGGCGCGCACGCAATCGGCATCGAGCATCTGCCCGAGGATTTTCTCGAAGACCATGCCGCGGCGCAAAGACGGGAACTCGACGGCCAGGAAGCCGCCTTCGCCGTCGAGGACGATGCCGCGTTGCGCGCGCAGTCGACGTGTTCTTCCCGCTCCGCGGAACGCCCCGCCCGCATGACCGAATGGCAGGCCGCGCTCATCGAGCAGACGCTGACGCGGCATGGCGGCAACATCTCCGCCGCGTCGCGCGAACTGGGACTCGCGCGCAACACGGTGTACCGCTATCTGCGTATGCGCGGCGCGCACTGAGCGCACTGCGCCCCAGATCGACCGACAATGGCCACGCATCACGAACTCAAACGGTTCCGCACGAACCTGGCCGACGAACTTGACAGCGCCGCGCTATACGACACGCTCGCCCGCGTCGAGAAAGACCCGGCGCGCCGCGCCGTATTTGCGCAGCTGGCCGGCGCGGAGCGCGAGCACGCGAACATCTGGCTCGACAAACTGCGCGCGAGCGGCGAGCGCGTGCGGACACACCGTCAGAGTGCGAAGACTTACCTGATGCGCGCGTTGATCCATACGCTCGGACCGTCGTCCGTGCTGCCGGCGCTCGCGGCCGCGGAAACCGCGGACCGCGACAAGTACGCGCATCAGCCCGACGCCGCACAGCTTTCGGCGGACGAGCAGCGTCATGCGGCAGTGATGGAGGCCGTCGTCGCACAAGACATGCAGCGCGCAAGAAGGCTGCTGGCCACGCGCGCGCGTCGGCACTTCACGCCTTCGGTCGCGCGCGCGGTCGAAGCGGAGCCCTGGCACAAGGGCGTCGCATCGGGCAACGAACTGCGCGCCGCTGTGCTCGGCGCAAACGACGGACTCGTGTCGAACTTCTGCCTGATCATGGGCATCGCGGGCGCGGGCACCGGCAATAAGGCCATCATGCTGACCGGCTTCGCCGGCCTGATCGCGGGCGCGTGCTCGATGGCGCTCGGCGAATGGCTGTCGGTCACGAATGCCCGCGAACTCGCGCGCGCGCAGATCGCAAAGGAAGCGGACGAGCTCGAGCATGCACCCGATGCGGAACGCCGCGAGCTTGCGATGATCTACGAGGCGAAAGGCATCGACCGCGCAGAAGCGAACCGTGTTGCCGAGCAAATCATGCGCGACAAGCAGAAGGCGCTCGACACGCTGACGCGCGAAGAGTTGGGTATCGACCCAGCGGAACTCGGCGGCAATCCGTGGTCCGCAGCGGGGATGTCGTTCTGTCTGTTTTCGCTCGGCGCGCTTTTTCCCGTGCTGCCGTTTCTCTGGGCGCAAGGCAGCGCCGCAATCGCGCAATGCGTGGCACTCAGCGCCTTCGCACTCGCGGCGGTCGGCGTGTTCACATCGCTTTTCAACGGTCGTGGTGCCGCGTTTTCAGCGATGCGCCAGATCGTGATTGGACTCGTTGCGGCTGCGTTCACCTTTGGGGTTGGGCATTTGCTGGGCGTGTCGATTTCGTGATCTTGCGACCGCGGATTTTTTAACCCCGTCGCGGCGTCATCGTGCCATCGTGCCATTGGGTCGCGGTACGTGAAGACGCAGCCGCGTGCAAGCCGGAGTTCCGTTAAACTCCGCTACGCTTGCTCAGCGCATGGCTTATGCGCCTCTCCGCCTACCCGTCCACCGGCTAATCGCAATGCTCGACCCTGACACGACGCACACGGTCCTTATAGAACCGCTCGGACGCACGTTCGAGGCACCCGAGTCGTTGACCGTGCTCGAAGCGGCCGCCTTCGCCGGTTTGCGTCTGCCGCGCTCATGCCGCAATGGCACATGCCGCACCTGCCTGTGCAAAATGACGTCGGGCAGCGTGCGCTATCAGATCGAATGGCCCGGCGTCAGTGCCGAGGAAAAGGCAGAGGGCTATATCCTGCCGTGCGTGGCCATCGCCGAAAGCGATCTTGCAATCGAGGTGACGGGCGTGCAGGAGACGTGAGCGTCGGACCACTCGCGGCGCGGACCGCGAGTCGACCGATCTCGACGAAGAATCAGAAGTCGAGCTGATCGGCAGTGATGTCAAGCGCGGCAGCGATTTTCTCGCGCGTGGATCGACGCAAACGGTCGCTGCTTTCCTGTTGCGCATAGGCCGATTGGCTAATGCCCAGCCGCTGCGCGACTTCGGACTGAGTCAAACCCAAATGCTCGCGCCACGCGCGTACAGGCGTCGCACCGTCAACCGTGCGACTCACCACATCATGAGGAATCAACCCGCGTTCGCCGCTGCGCTCGGCCAGATACTGCATATACGGAATGACCACGAACGCCGGCGTACCATCAGCGCCCGTTATAAGTTGAATATTAGTAGGTGCGTTCATCGCGTTTCCTCACTTCTTCGATCTCGACAACCTTGATTTCGCCGTCCCAGTTGAACAACACCCGAAAGTCACCAATGCGAAGCCGGTAGCCATGCAAATGGTTCGTCAAATGCACGACATTCTGGCAAAGCGGCATGGACACCAGCGAAGCCACCCCATCGCGAATCGTGACTTGATGCTGGCGGTCTAGCTTGCGTAGCTGACGGGCCGCCTTCGCGGTCCAGTTAATCGAATTCAATGGATTCATTATAAGCACAAAATAAGTTTTAGCAAAGGGGCCTTTCTCCTTCAGCCGTCTTTCCGGCGACGGTTCATAGCGGCATGTCTGCCGCTGTCAGCTTTGATGGCTGACTTGCTGTTAGTGATGCAGATCGTCTGGGACGCTGACGTCGTGCCTGCTTCCTGGCGTCCGCATACTCGCCTATCGCACCTGTTTGCGGACCATACGAAAACTCTGAAAAGTGGCCGCAGCAGGAAGCGTTCGTATGGCGCGTCATTCGACCTCGACGGGCAACCTATAATCGCCGGGTCGACACTCGACATCGCGACGCGACAACCCGCACATCACCCTGTTCAACCACACACAAACCCGCATGGACTTCGACGTCATCGTTCTCGGCGCCGGCATCATCGGCGTTTCATCGGCTGTGCATCTGCAGGACCGCGCGCTACGCGTCGCGCTCGTCGACCGCCGCGGTCCCGGCGAAGAAACGAGCTTCGGCAACGCGGGGCTCATCGAGCGTTCGTCGATCGTGCCGTATGGCTTTCCGCGCCAGCTGCGCACATTGCTGCGCTACGCACGCAATCGTTCCACCGATCTCTACTGGGATTACCGGGCACTGCCGTCCTACGCCGGATGGCTAATGCGCTACTGGTGGGAATCGCAGCCGCAACGCCATGCGGCCGCCGCACGCGACATGCTGCCGCTCATCGGCGCGTGCATCGCCGAGCACGACGCCTTGATCGCACGCGCGGGCGCCGGCGCGCTCGTGTACGACGGCGGGTGGATCGAGGCATACCGCACACCTGCCGCATTCGACAAGGAACGCGCAGCAGCGCAAGCCGACGCGCACGCGCACGGCCTGCGCGTCGAACCGCTCGATGCGGCCGCGCTACGCATCCGCGAGCCGGGCGTCGGCGCAGACATCTGCGGCGGTTTGCACTGGCGCGATCCGAAAAGCGTGCGCAGCCCGGGTGCGCTCGTGAAAAGCTACGCGCGGCTTTTCGAAAGCACCGGTGGGATATTCATCAACGGCGACGCAACCACGCTGCGCGCGGAAGGCGGCGCATGGACTGTCGAAACGGCATCCGGGCGACTCAGCGCACCCAACGTCGTGGTTGCGCTCGGCCCATGGTCGGATCTGGTGTTCGAGCCGCTCGGGTATCGCATTCCGCTGCGCGCGAAGCGCGGCTACCACATGCACTACCGGCCGACGCGCACACCGTTGTCGGTGCCTGTCGTCGATATCGAGTGCGGCTATGTCGTGGCGCCGATGGAAAACGGCCGGCTGCGCGTCACGACCGGCACCGAGCTTGCGACGCGCGGCAGCCCGCCCACCGGCATTCAGCTTGCGCGTGTCGAGCCGCTCGCGCGCGCTGCGTTCGGCATCGGCGATCGGCTCGATGCGGCGCCCTGGCTCGGCATGCGCCCGTGCACGCCGGACATGCGGCCTGTGATCGGGCCCGCGCCGCGGCATCGCGGTTTGTGGTTCGCATTCGGCCATAACCATCATGGGCTCACGCTCGGCCCCGTCACCGGCCGGCTGCTTGCCGAAATGATGACCGGCTCCAGGCCGTTTACCGACCCACGGCCGTATCGCGTCGAACGCTTCGGCTAAGGTCGCGAGTGCCGCCTCGTAACGTCGCCGGCTGCGCGGCCGCAGCGCGAAAGTTCGTCACAAAGCGTGCCGCTGCATGATCAGCAACAGCAACGATAACGTCACGAGCGAGGCGACTGTCGAAAAGAGGATGGTTTGCGACGTCACGTGCGCCTCGCGCCGATAAAACTCGGCGAGCATGTACGGTCCGGTGCCGGTCGGCAGTGCGGCAAGCAATACGGCGACACCGGCCATATCGGCCGGCAGTACGAACACGCGCGAGGCCATCCACCAGGCCAAGGCCGGCTGGACGATCAGCTTGATCGCGGTAATGGCAACCGACGTATTGCGTTCGTTGCCCGCTTGCCGCTTCTCCGCCAGGAAGAGCCCGAGGCTCACGAGCGCGCACGGGCTCGCGGCGCCGCCCAGCAGCTTGAGAAACGTTTCGGCGCTGTGCGGCAAGGTCCAATGCACGCTCGCGACGAGCGCACCCGCGATCGGCGAAACGATCAGCGGATTTTTCGCGAGCGAGCGCAGCACCTTCAAACCGAGCTTGTGCGGCGCACGCTCGGTCTGCAACCCGACTTCGATCAGCACGATCGCGAAAGCAAACAGCACACAAGCGACGATGATCGTCGCGATCGTCGTCGGCGTGAGGCTCGCGTTGCCGAATACGATCAACGCAAGCGGAAAGCCGATGTAACCGGTATTCGGGTACGACGCCGCGATCGCATCGACGCTCGCGTCCGCAAGATGCCGGCCTTGAAAGAGCCGCACGATCAGCACGCCAATGAACAGCACCGCGCACGCAACCGAAAACGTCGCCACGAAACCCGGCTGGTCGAGTTGGCGCCAGGTGGAATGGGCCATGATGTCGAACAGCAGCGCGGGCAGCGCGAGCCACACAACGAAACGGTTCAGTTCGGAAGCGGCGGTCGGGCCGAGCAGATTGCGCCGCCGGCAAACGAAGCCGGCGAAAATCAACGCGAAGACAGGAATCAGGATTTCGAGCGTGGACAACATCGGGACATGCACATCAGCCAGTCGGAAGGCCGCTAGCGTAAACGCGATCAACGATACAATCCAATGCTGATTGAATTGCTCAACGATACTTTTTTTGCATCATGGTCGATGTCAAGCCGCTCCGCTATTTCGTCACCCTCGCCGAGACGCGCCATTTCGGCCGCGCCGCCGCGCGGCTCAATCTGTCGCAACCGCCGCTGAGCCGTCAGCTTGCGGCGCTCGAAGCCTCGCTAGGCGTCACGCTGATCGAGCGCAACTCGCGCAGCGTCACGCTGACCGCCGCGGGCGCGCGCTTCTACGCCGACGCGAAAGCGATTCTCGCCGCCCTCGATCAGGCGGGCCGCAATGCGCGCGCCGCGGTGCTCGGCGAGCGTGGCGAACTGTCGATCGGATTTACGATGTGCGCGGCTTACAGTGTGTTGCCTACTTACGCGCGCAGTTACGGCGCGGCTTTTCCCGATGTCGCGCTGAATCTGCGGGAAATCGTCTCGAACGATCTCGCGCCGCAGGTGCTCGACGGGCAACTCGATGCGGCGATCATGCTGTCGGGCGCGCCGCCGCATGGGCTTGCCGCACGCACTGTGCTGACCGAACCGCTGTGCGTCGCGCTGCCGCGCCGGCATCGGCTTGCCCGCGCGAGGCGGGTGTCGATTGCGCAGCTTGCGCATGAGCCATTCGTCATCGCCGCGCGCGAAGTCGGCGAAGGGCTGCATACGACCATCGTCGAGCATTGCCGCACGGGTGGCTTCGAGCCCGACGTGCGCTTCGAGGTGCGTTTGCAGCAGACAGTCCTGAGTCTTGTCGATGAAGGCGCCGGCGTCGCGCTCGTGCCCGCGTCGATGCAACGCGCGCAACTGGCGGGGGTGACGTTCAAACCGCTTGCGCAGGCACCGTCGATCTCTCAGGTGCTCGTATGGCTGTCGACGAACCGGAACCCCTGTCTTGCGCGGTTTCTCGAACTGGTCGAACAGGGCCCCGACAAAAACGGCCTGCACGCGTTTGCCGTGCAGGCCGCAGAAGCGAGATAGCGTGCTCTGTGCTTTAACCCAAGCCACCCGTTCAACCCGCGAGGCGCCGCTGCGGCCGAGCGGCGCGCGACACGCGCTGCAAGCGTTCGGCGAATGCTCCGAACAGCAAGCCGAGCGCCGTCCACAACACGGCCTGCATGCCGAGTGCGGCAACACGGAACTTCCACAGCACGACCGCCGGAAACGCGGCCGGCACCTCGTTGATCTCCGGCAAACCGGCTTGCACGGCCGCGATAATCGCAATGAATACGAGCCCCGCGAGGATCGACCCGTTCCATACGCCGAAGCGTGCAATCGCGCGGCGGCGCACCTTCATCGAAAACACGAGCGCGGTCAGCGAAATGACGATCATCAGGAAGTACAACCCGGTGCGATAGCCGATTGTCTGCGGGTCGCCGACCGACGGCGGGTTTGGCGGATACTTGAGCGCCGGCACGATCGCAATCGCCATGAATGCGCCGAGCGCGAGCCATGCGGACAGTTCGCGCACACTGAGCTTTTTGGCGCGGCCGTAAAAATACGCGAAGGTCAGCGCAAAGAGCCCGCCCACTGCGGCCCCATACACGACCACACCGGTGAAGAGACCGAGCCCTGCCTGGGTGCCGCGGCTCACGAGTTCAGGCTCCGGTGCTTCGCCCTTCGCCGCGTCGGCTTTTTCCTCGAATGAAATGGCCTGATCGACCTGCGGCTCACCGGCCACGCGTGCCAGACCGAACGTGAGCAACCCCGCGGCGATGCCCGCGAGCATCCCGCGCACCAGCAATTTACCTACCATGGTTCGCTCCTGCGTCAGTGGCAGGGGAAGCCGAGCAGATGGCGGCCGTCGTGCACGAATTCGTGCACGTACATGCCGGGGATCAGCGATGTCGCGCCCTCTTCCGCGCCGACGAAATAGAGCGCAAGCAACAGCAGCAGGCCGCCGAAGACAACCCACGGCAATAATTCGCGCAGCGGAATGGGGGTGGGCTCGGCGGCGGGTTCGAGTGTGTCGAGCGGCTTGAAAACTGCGTCGGACATGACGGATATCTCCCTGGGGTTACGCGCCCCGATAGACGATTGCAGAAAAGGCACGAAGCTGGGTCTGACTTCCGGACCAACGATGTGGCCGATTACAGTGGCGCGACCGCGCCGGACTTGCACCGGCTTCCGCGCTTCGAGTAGCGCTCATTCTACGCGCTAAACTGTGCGACCCCCGAGAGCTTTTCGCGGGCCGCGCAAAACAGCGCACCCTGCGCATGCAGATGCACATGGAACGACATGCAGACACGTCTCTGGTTGGTCAGCCACGCGTCGACCGCGGCACAACGCAGCGCGACGTTCGCAGACACGAACGAGCCGCTCGATGCGCGCGGTCTCGCCGAAGCGAACGCCTTCGCTCAGCGCGTGCGCTTCGCACTCGACGGCGTGGACGAAGTACGCGTGCTGACCAGTCCTGCAGCGTGCGCGCGCGACACGGCTCGGGCGTTCGGCTTCGATGCCACCGTTGCCACCGAGCTTGCCGATACGGACTACGGCGAATGGCAACGCATGCGCGTCGCCGAGATCGCGACGCAGGCGCCGCAGGCCCTGGACGCGTGGCTGCGCGATCCTGCTGCAGCGCCGCCGCGTGGCGAGTCGTTCGAAGCGGTTCTGGCACGCGTCGGCGCATGGCTCGACGCGCTAGCGAGCAATGACCCGGCCGGTCGCGCGGTCGTCGCCATTACACATGCGGCCGTGCTGCGCGCGGCGCTCATCCATGTGCTGCACGCGCCGCCCGCCGCATTCACGCAAATCGAAATTGCGCCGCTCACAACGATCGGGCTGCGCAGTTCGAAGCGCGGCTGGACGTGGTGGCCTCATGCGCAAGCGAATCCGCACCCGTAACGCAAAAAACGCCTGACACGCAGTGCGCCTTGTCCAAAGGGCCGACAGACGATTCGGTCAATGTCGCTTCAGACGGCGCGCCCGTATCGTCGCGCACCACCTCGCAAGCCGGCGGCTGCGCGCATCGCGGAAAAACCCGCTTCAACCGGGCTTATCGTCTCCGCCGCTCATTCGCGGTATCAGCGAATCGCTTGGCCGCGCAATATCGAGCACCTTGCGCGCCGACTGGATGCCAACTACCGGCAAACCCTCGGCATCGAGCATGCCGATCTGCGCAAGCACGGTCGCCTGATCCCAATACACATGCAGGTTGTCGATCTTGTCGCCGCGAAAGCAGATCACCGCGACCATCGCGACTTCGAAGTATTTGCCCGTCGGTGCGACGCCGGGCAGCATCCAGTGCATCTCGCACGTGTGCGTACAACGAAACACGAATTCGTCGACGATCCGGTCGACGCCGACCGTAAACGACACCGGCACATGCTGCGCGTCGGGTGGAAACGAATGCATGAACTCTTCGATATAGAAGCGCTTGAGTTCCTCGTGGCCGACACCCCCGGTCATCGTCGGCACGTCGTTGAAGTAGGGATCGTCGACCATCGTCGCCATCACGGCCTCGGCGTCGCGCGTGACGTACTTGTGATACGAGTGCCGCTTCCATACGCGTTCGATGGCATAGATCGGCCCCATCGTCTTCTTGAGCAGCGACAACGAACGCGAATACGACAACGCCGCCGACGGACGGTCGAATTCGGGGCCGGGCACGGTAAACGACTCGCCGCAGTCGTATTCGTGGATCGTGACCCCCGGCTTGTACTCGAACGCCGCGCGAATCTTGCCGCGCACGAGCACGTCGTGCGCCGACGAAATGCGCCCCGACAGATGCAGCACCACCGGGCAGCGCAGACGGCGCGCCTCGCCGAGGTGAGCTTCGAGCGCCGCGCCGCAGTAGCCGACCGCACAGTCGACGTCGGTATGCGCTGCCGCGAGCACCGCGAGCGTACCGCCGGGTCCAAAGCCGAGCACGCCGACCTTGCCGTCCTGCGCCGGATGTTCGCGCAATGCTTCGAAGGTCGAATTGATGTCGTCGATCGCATGATCGATCTCGAGAAGCCGGTTACGTTCGCGTGCGAGCGCGGCGTCGCCGCCGTAACGGTCGAACGACTTGCGCGGCGAGAGCCGCCAGTAAAGATCGGGCACGACGACCACGTAACCTTCTTCGGCATAACGCCGCGCCATCGCTTTGATGGGCTCGTCGATGCCATAGTCGTCGTGCAGCAGCACGAGCCCCGGCGCCGGTCTATGCGCGGGCAATGCGAGATAGCCTGTGAAACTCCGGCCATGGCTCGCGGCAATTTCAATCAAATCGTCCATCGTCCATCTTGTTGTCACACCGGCCTGTAATGTGTGAAAGCCCGTCGTATGGAGAACGTGCAGACAAAGCACTTATTCCAGCCGTCATCGATCGGAAAGCAAAAAACATTCGGGCATCGCATCGGCGCGTTCTCGCGCTAATTCAGTGCATCGCTGATTTCGCGCACTGCTGCGGTGCAATACAAAAGTCGTGACCGGCGCGCCAAATGCCTTGCCGGACAAGGAATTGCCGCTTTGCTGCTCAATGGCACGACCGTTGCTTTAAGCGGTGAGTTGCCTGCAAAGACGCGGGCGGCGCAAGCGGAACCAACGTTCGCCATCGGCGAACGCGATCCGCGCAAGATACGGCCGCAAACGCCCGCAACAGAGCAACGCATGAAGCGGAGTTTCGGCAGACAACAGTCGGGCAATGGCGTTCGACGTGCGCTGCATCGGGTTTCGCCCCCCGCTGCGCGATACCTCGGCAGAACGGACATCATGAGCAAACCCCGACTCGTCGTCATCGGCAACGGCATGGCCGGCATTCGCACGCTCGAAGAACTGTTGACGATCGCCCCCGATCAATACGACATCACGGTCTTCGGCGCCGAACCTCACCCGAACTACAACCGCATCCTGCTGTCGCCAGTACTGGCCGGCGAGCAGAGCTTCAACGACATCGTGCTCAATCCGCTCGAGTGGTACGAGCAGAACGGCATTCATCTGCACCTGGGCAAGACCGTCGAGAAGATCGACCGCGTGCGCCGCAAGGTGATCGCCACCGACGGCACCGAGGCGCCGTACGAGCGTCTGCTGATCGCGACCGGTTCGACGCCGTTCATCCTGCCAGTGCCCGGCAACACGCTCAAGGGCGTGATCAGCTATCGCGACATCTACGATACGCAGACGATGATCGACACGGCTGCGGTGAAACGTCATGCCGTCGTGATCGGCGGCGGCCTGCTCGGGCTCGAGGCCGCCAACGGTCTGAAGCTGCGCGGCATGGAGGTGACCGTCGTGCACCTCGCCGACACCTTGCTCGAACGGCAGCTCGATGCGACCGCGGGGCGCCTCCTGCAGCGCTCGCTCGAAGCACGCGGCCTCAGGTTTCTGCTCAGCAAGGCGACCGCGGAAATCGCGGGCAACGAAGCAGGCGAAGTGACCGGCGTGATCTTCAAGGACGGCGACGCGATTCCCGCGGACCTCGTCGTGATGGCAGCAGGCATCCGCCCGAATACCGCTCTCGCGGAAGCAGCGGGCCTCTACTGCAATCGCGGCATCGTCGTCAGCGATGCGCTGCAGACCTACGATCCGCGCATCTACGCGGTCGGCGAATGCGTAAGCCATCGCGGCATCGCGTACGGCCTTGTCGCGCCGCTCTTCGAACAGGCCAAGGTCGCGGCGAACCATCTCGCGCTGATGGGCATCGGCAGCTACAAAGGATCGGTGCTGTCGACGAAGCTGAAGGTAACCGGTATCGACCTCTTTTCCGCGGGCGATTTCATGGGCAGCGAGGGCACCGAGGAAATCGTGCTGTCCGATCCGGCGGGCGGCGTCTACAAGAAACTCGTGATCAAGGACGACCAGCTCGTCGGCGCATGCCTGTATGGCGACACCGCCGACGGCGCCTGGTACTTCAGGCTGCTGCGCGAAGGCCGCAAGCTCGGCGAGCTGCGCGACCACATCATGTTCGGCGAATCGAGCGTCGGCGATGCGGGCGTGCAGGGACAAAGCCGCGCCGCCGCGATGGCCGACAGCGACGAAGTGTGCGGCTGCAACGGCGTATGCAAAGGCACGATCGTCAAGGCCATCACCGAAAAGGGCCTGTTTACGCTCGACGACGTGAAGAAGCACACGAAGGCGTCGAGCTCGTGCGGCTCGTGCACGGGGCTTGTCGAACAGATCCTGATGAGCACGGTCGGCGCAAACTTCCAGGAGCCGCCGAAGACGAAGGCCGTGTGCGGCTGCACCGATCGCAACCACGGCGAAGTGCGCAAGGCGATTCGCGACCACCATCTGCTCACGCACCGCGAGGTCTACGACTTCCTCGAATGGCGCACGCCGAATGGCTGCGCGACGTGCCGCCCCGCGATCAACTACTACCTGCTGTCGACCTGGCCGCGCGAAGCCGTCGACGATCCGCAAAGCCGTTTCGTCAACGAGCGCGTGCACGCGAACATCCAGAAGGACAACACCTTCTCGGTGATCCCGCAGATGAAAGGCGGCGTGACGAACTCGGCCGAACTGCGCCGCATTGCGGACGTGGCGGACAAGTACAACGTGCCGATGGTCAAGGTGACGGGCGGCCAGCGGATCGACCTGTTCGGCATCAAAAAGGAGGATCTGCCGCACGTATGGAAAGACCTCGGCATGAAGTCGGGCCACGGATACGGCAAGTCGATCCGCACCGTGAAAACGTGCGTGGGCAGCGAGTTCTGCCGCTTCGGCACGCAAAACAGCACGCAGATGGGCATCGATCTCGAAACCATGCTCGCCAATATGTGGTCGCCGCACAAGACGAAGCTCGCGGTGTCGGGCTGTCCGCGCAACTGCGCCGAAGCCGGCATCAAGGACGTCGGCGTGATCGCGGTCGAAAGCGGCTGGGAACTGTATGTGGGCGGCAACGGCGGCATCAGGACCGAAGTCGCGCAGTTCCTCGTCAAGGTGAAGACGCCGGACGAGGTGAAGGAATACACCGGTGCGTTCCTGCAGCTCTATCGCGAAGAAGCGTATTACCTCGACCGCACCGTGCATTACATCGCACGCGTCGGGCTCGACTACGTGAAACAGAAAGTGGTCGAGGATGCGGCGAGCCGCAAGGCGCTCTACGAACGGCTGCTCTATTCGCTCGAAGGCCTGCCCGATCCATGGGAGGCGCGCATCGCGGGCATGCAGGAGAGCGAATACATCCCGCTCAAGGTAGTGGCCTGAAAGCGAACGCAACAGACCGGAAGGGAACATGACCATGGACATGCAAGTGAGCCGCGCGTGGACGCGCATCTGCACCGTTGCCGACATTCCGCCGCTCGGCAGCCGCGTGCTCGAACGCGCGAACGGCAATATCGCGATCTTTCGCACCGCCACCGACAACGTATTCGCGCTGCTCGACCGGTGCCCGCACAAAGGCGGCGCGCTGTCGCTCGGCATCGTGCACGGCGAGAGCGTGACCTGCCCGCTGCACGCGTGGAATATCGATCTCGCCAGCGGCGTCGCGAAAGCGCCCGATGAAGGTTGCGCGCGCCACTTTCCGGTGCGCGTCGATGAGGACGGCACGGTGTACCTGTGCCTCGAATAGCGCGCGAGACCTGATGCAATGAGCAGACGCAATCAGGCGCATGGAGGTTCGATGAAAACCGTCACCCGTTCCACCTGCTGTTACTGCGGCGTCGGCTGCGGCGTGCTGATCGAGGCGGAGGACGGGCGCATCACCGGCGTCAGGGGCGACCCCGAACATCCGGCGAACTTCGGCAGGCTGTGCAGCAAGGGGCTCGCGCTCGCGGACAGCGCGCGCAGCGAGACCGGCCGCATGCTGACGCCCGCCTTGCGCACGGCGCGCGACGAGCCGCGCCGCGCCGTGTCGTGGAACGACGCACTCGACACGGTCGCGCAACGCTTTGCCGACGTGATCGACGAACATGGCCCCGATGCCGTTGCGTTCTACCTGTCCGGCCAGTTGCTCACCGAAGACTATTACGTCTTCAACAAGCTCGCGAAAGGCCTGATCGGCACCAACAACATCGATACGAACTCGCGCCTGTGCATGTCGAGCGCGGTGACGGCGTACAGGATGGCACTGGGCGCCGACGGTCCGCCGACCTGCTACGAAGACCTCGAACTCGCGCAAACGGTGCTGTTCGCGGGCAGCAACATGGCGTGGGCGCATCCGGTGCTGTTCCGTCGGCTCGAAGCGGCCAAGGCCGCGAACCCCGCGATCCGCTGGATCGTCGTCGATCCGCGCCGCACCGACACGGCCGCGATGGCCGATCTGCATCTCGCGATCCAGCCCGGCACCGATGTCGCGCTCTTCAACGGCATGCTGCATCACCTGATCTGGGAAGGTCTCGTCGAGCGCGACTATATCGATGCGCACACAACCGGTTTCGCCGACCTGAAAAATCTGGTGCGCGAATTCACGCCGCGTGTCGCCGCCGAATTGTGCGGCATTGCCGAGCAGGACCTGCTGCAGGCGGCCCGGTGGTTCGGCGAAAGCCCCGCGGCGCTTTCGCTCTATTGCATGGGCCTGAACCAGTCGAGCCACGGCACCGACAAGAATCTCGCGCTGATCAACCTGCATCTGGCGACGCATCAGATCGGCCGTCCCGGCGCCGGCCCGTTTTCGCTGACCGGCCAGCCGAACGCGATGGGCGGGCGCGAAGTCGGCGGCATGGCGACCATGCTCGCCGCGCACCGCGATATCGGCAACGCCGCGCATCGCGAAGAAATCGCGCGGCTCTGGGGGCTGGCCGATGCGACGCGCCTGTCGGACACGCCGGGACTGCCCGCCGTCGACCTCTTCGAAGCGGCGCGCAGCGGCAAGGTCAAGGCGGTCTGGATTGCGTGCACGAACCCCGTGCATTCGATGCCCGATATCGCGAAGGTGCGCGAGGCGCTCGATCAGGCCGAATTCGTCGTCGTGCAGGACGCGTTCATGCAAACCGACACGGTGCCCTACGCGGACGTGCTGCTGCCCGCGGCGACGTGGGGCGAAAAAGCCGGGACCGTCACGAATTCGGAGCGGCGCATCACGCGCGTGCGCGCCGCCGTCGAGCCCGCCGGAGAGGCGAAGCCCGACTGGTGGATCGCAAACGAAGTCGCGCGCCGTATCGCGCACAAGCTCGAACGCGAGCCGCACCTGTTCGGCTTCGAGACCACCGAAGCGGTATTCGACGAACATCGCGCGCTCACGGCCGGCCGCGATCTCGACATCGGCGGCCTCAGCTATGCATTGCTCGACGCGCAGGGGCCGCAGCAATGGCCGTTTCCGCCGGGCCACGCAGCGGGCGATGCGCGCCGCTACACCGATGGCCGCTTCGCCACCGCGGACGGGCGCGCGCGCTTTCATGCAACGCGCTATCTGCCGGTGGCCGACGAGGTCAACGCGCGCTTTCCGTTCCGTCTGACGACCGGACGCCTGCGCGACCAGTGGCATGGCATGAGCCGCACGAGCCGCGTGGCAAGGCTGTTTTCGCATGCACCGGAACCGGCACTGACGATGCATCCGGGCGATGCCGCGCGCCGCGGTCTCGCGGAAGGCGACCTCGTGCAGGTGAAGAGCCGCCGCGGCGCCTTGGTGCTGCCGCTGCAGATCTCCGAGGACGTGCAGTCTGGCGCCGTATTCGCCGCGATGCACTGGAGCGGCCAGTTCGTCGCCAGCGGCGGCATCAACGAGACGACGCACGGCGCGGTCGATCCGCATTCGAAGCAGCCGGAGCTCAAGCATGCGGCCGTGCGCGTCGAACGCGCCGACCTGCCATGGCGCATGATCGCGGCACGCCGCGGCGACGCACTTGCGCTGCAGGCCGCGCTGCAGCCGCTGCTCGGGGAATGCGCCTACGCATCGGTCACATTCGATGCCGACGACCTGCTAATTCTGCGCGCCGCGCACACTGCTGCGCCGCAAGGCTGGCTCGAGCGCGTCTATGCGGCCATGGATTTGCCGTCCGGCGACGATACGCTCGAATACCGCGACGCACGGCGCGGACTTGACAGGCGCGCGATCTGGCGCGAAAACGTGATAGACGGCTTCGTGCTGGCCGGCGACACCGCAAACGGCGCCGCCTTGCTGGCAAAATTGCGCGACGCGACGCCGTGGAGCGGCCCGCGTTTTGCGGCATTCGCGGGTCTGCGCGCGGAACCGGCGGTGCGTGATCGCGTCGTGTGCGGCTGCATGCAGGTGAAGGCGTCGAGTATCAACGAGGCGATCGCGCATGGCGCGAGCGTGCCCGAACTGAAAGCGAAGCTCGGCTGCGGCACGGTCTGCGGCTCGTGCCTGCCGGAACTGAAACGGCTTGTCGACACGGCCGCTGTCGCAGGCTGACGCCGCAGGTGCGAAGGCAAGCACGAAGCAAAACGCGAAGTCCGACATGCGGCGCCGCCCCGCGCTACTGAAGAATCGAACTGGAAGACCATGCTGCGTGTACTGCTCGTGACCGATACCGACAAGCCGATAGGCGAATTGCGCGAAACGCTCGCGCAACTCGGCTACGAAATGCTGACCGGCACGGCGACGCCGCAGGCGCTGCATCGTACGGTCGAGAGCGAGCGGCCCGACGTGATCATCATCGATACCGAATCGCCATCGCGCGATACGCTCGAGCAGCTCGCCGTGATGAACGCGACCGCGCCGCGCCCGGTGCTGATGTTCAGCAACGACACGAACCAGCAGCTGATTCGCGATGCGGTCGGCGCAGGCGTCACCGCGTATCTCGTCGAAGGTCTCGCCACCGAACGCCTCGCACCGATTCTCGAAGTGGCGCTCGCACGCTTTGCGCAGGAATCGCAACTGCGCGAACGTCTCGCGCAGGCCGAAAACGAACTCGCCGAGCGCAAGCTGATCGACCGCGCGAAACGCGTGCTGATGGAGCGTCAGAAAATGACCGAGCACGCCGCGTATGCGACGCTGCGCAAACGCGCGATGGACCAAAGCATCAAACTCGTCGACGTCGCGCGCCAGATCGTCGCGTCGGCGGACTTGCCGGAATGACGATGGGCCGCTTATGACTGAATCTGCACACTCGCCTCTACCGGACGCGTCGCACATGGCGCCCGGCCGGCTCGAAAAAACGCATCTGCGTCTGGGCTTCGTCGCGCTCAGCGACGCGGCGCCGCTCGTAGCGGCGAAGCTATACGAATTCGGCCACGCGCACGGCCTCACGCTCGAACTCGTGCGCCAGCCCTCGTGGGCCGCCGTGCGGGACAAGCTCATCTCCGGCGATCTCGACGCCGCGCATGCGCTGTACGGCCTGGTCTACGGCGTGCAGCTCGGCCTCGGCGGACCGCAAACCGATATGGCCGTGCTGATGGTGCTGAACCGCAACGGCCAGGCCATCACGCTGTCGCGCCGCCTCACCGAAGCGCTCGCGTCGCATCGCACGCTGCCCGAAGCACTCGCGACGCTCGGCCGCAAACCCGTGTTCGCGCAGACGTTCCCGACCGGCACGCATGCGATGTGGCTGTACTACTGGCTCGCCGCACAAAACGTGCATCCGTTGCGGGATATCGAGAGCGTCGTGATTCCGCCGCCGCAGATGGTCGATGCGCTTGCGCAGGACCGGCTCGACGGGCTGTGCGTCGGCGAGCCGTGGAACGCGGTGGCACAGGCGCAAGGCGTCGGCGCGACGGCCGTCTATAGCAGCGAAATCTGGCCGGACCATCCGGAGAAGGTGCTCGCCTGCCGGCGCGATTTCGTGAGCCGTTTTCCGAATACATCGCGCGCGCTCGTGCAGACGATGCTCGAGGCGTGCCGCTGGCTCGACGACGACCGCCATTGCGCGGAAATCGCACGGCGGCTTGCGCAACCTGAATTTATCGGCGTGCCGGTGGAGACGATCGCACCGCGTTTGCAGCGTGCAACCGGGCACGATACGCGTTTGCCCATCCGCTTTTTCTCGGGCGGACAGGTGAACTATCCGCGGCCCGACGACGGTGTCTGGTTTCTGACGCAGTTCCAGCGTTGGGCAATGATCGACACGCGTGACGACTATGCGGAAATCGCCGCGCAGATCAACCAGACCCGGCTTTATCGCGAAGCAGCGCACAACGTGGGGGTGATCGTGCCGGACACCCAGGCACCGCAGGCGTTGATCGATGGGCGCGTGTGGGATGGCTCAAACCCGGTTGAATACGCCGACACGTTTGCGATTCGCGGCTTATGATCCGCTCGCGATCGACCGGGAATACGCGCCGTGCGCAGTGCGCGCCCCGGCGCACGCGCGCTTTCGGCGAAGACGCGTCGGCGATGGGGCGCGTGATTCGCGTCGCTCAATGCGAATCGCGCGGCACCGGCGCACCGCTGGCACCGACCAGAAAGTCGAGATCGGCGCCCTGATCCGCCTGCAACACATGCTCGACATAGAGCCGGTAGTATCCGCGCTTCGGCAATTCGGGCGCTTGCCACGCGGCGCGCCGGCGCTCGAGTTCTTCGTCTGAGACCTCGAGATGAAGCTTGCGCGCCTGCACATCGAGTTCGATCATGTCGCCGGTGCGCACGAGCGCGAGCGGGCCGCCCGCCGCAGCCTCCGGGGATACATGCAGCACCACCGCGCCATACGCGGTGCCGCTCATGCGTCCATCGGAGATCCGCACCATATCGGTAATCCCTTTTTGCAGCACCTTCTTCGGCAGCGGCATATTGCCGACTTCCGCGAAGCCCGGATAGCCCTTCGGGCCCGCGCCCTTTAGCACCATCACGCAGTTTTCGTCGATATCGAGCGACTCGTCGTCGACCTTCGCATGCAACTCCTCGACGTTCTCGAACACGACCGCGCGGCCGCGATGCCTGAGCAGCGATTGCGTTGCGGCCGACGGCTTGATGACCGCGCCGTTCGGCGCAAGATTGCCTTTGAGCACCGCAATGCCCGCATGCGGCTTGAACGGCTTCGCGAACGACGTGATGACCTGCTCGTTGTAATTCGGCGCCTCGCTCACGTTGTCCCAGATCGTCTTGCCGTTGACGGTCAGCGCGTCGCGATGCAACAGCCCCTGTTCGCCGAGTTGCCGCAGCACCGCGGGCAAGCCGCCCGCGTAATAGAAATCTTCCATCAGGAATTCGCCGGACGGCTGCAGGTTCACGAGGCACGGCACTTCGGAACCGAGTTCCCAGTCTTCGAGCGTCAGTTCGACGCCGATGCGTTTGGCGATCGCAAGCAGGTGCACGACCGCATTCGTGGAGCCGCCGATCGCCGCATTCGTGCGAATCGCGTTTTCAAATGCCTGACGCGTCAGAATCTTGTCCATCGTCAGATCGTCGCGCACCATGTCGACGATGCGGCGCCCCGCCATATGCGCAAGCACCTGGCGGCGCGCGTCGACCGCCGGAATGGCCGCATTGTGCGGCAAACCCATGCCGAGCGATTCGACCATCGAGGCCATTGTCGATGCGGTGCCCATCGTCATGCAGTGGCCGCGCGAGCGGTTCATGCACGATTCCGCTTCGACGAATTCCTCGCGCGTCATCGTGCCCGCGCGTACTTCCTCCGACATTTGCCAGACGCCGGTGCCCGAGCCGAGCGTACCGTCACGAAAACGGCCATTGAGCATCGGGCCGCCCGAGACGGCGAGCGCAGGCAGATTGCAAGACGCCGCGCCCATCAGCAATGCCGGCGTGGTCTTGTCGCAGCCGACCAGCAGAATCACGCCGTCGATCGGATTGCCGCGAATCGATTCCTCGACATCCATCGACGCGAGGTTGCGAAACAGCATGGCCGTAGGCCGCAAATTCGTTTCGCCGAGCGACATCACCGGAAACTCGAGCGGCAGGCCGCCCGCTTCGCGCACGCCACGCTTCACGTAGTCCGCCAGTTCGCGGAAATGCGCGTTGCATGGCGTCAGTTCGGACCATGTATTGCAGATGCCGATAACAGGCCGGCCGTCGAATTCGTCGTGCGGAATGCCCTGATTCTTCATCCACGAGCGGTGGATAAAGCCATCTTTGTCGTCCCTGCCAAACCAGCTCTGCGAGCGGAGCTTGCGCATGTCGCCTCCTATGTCTCTTTTGCGGTTGCCGTCTGTCGCGGCGAATATCGAGCTTACCGCATCGGGCTCGCGCCGGCAGAGGCGAATCGCTCGACAGGCATGCGCGTTATCCCTTAGCCGGCGCGGACAGATCGTCGCGCGGCCCGATCAGCAACGAGCCGATGGCGGCTATATCGTCGATATCGAGCGTCGCGGCGTCGGCTTTCAATTGCAACAGTGCGACGATCGTGTCGTAGCGCGCGGCGCGCAGATCGCGCCGCGCCACGTAAAGCGCATTCAGCGTGCGCAGCACGTCGGTGCTGGTCCGGCTGCCGACCTTGTAGCCCGCTTGCGTAGCGTCGAGCGTGTTGCGGCACGCTTCGACGAAGTCGATCAGCATGCGGGTCCGCTCGCGCCCCGCCTCGTAGCGCGCGAAGCTTTCGCGCGCAGCCGCCTCGGCATCGCGCTGCGCGGACAACAGACCGTTACGCGCCTTATCCTCGAGCGCTTCCGATGCCTTGACCTTCGACTGCACCTCGCCGCCGGAAAAAAGCGGAATGGTGACGGTCAGCATGGCCGTAGTCGTGGTGGTCGGCCGCGCATAGCCAGCCGCCGCGCCGGCCGGCGTATAACTCGCGGTCACGCCCGCTACCGGATAGTGCGCCGCGCGCGCCTTGGTCACGTCGTACTGCGCGATCTGCCAGTCGAGCTGCCGCATCTGCACGCCGAAGCCATGCTCGCGCGCCTGCGCCGCCCAGTCTTCCGGGTCCGCGGGCGCCGCCGCGGGCAGCGGCATTGCGCCACGCAAACGCGCAAGCGGTTCGAAAGGCGCGCCCGTCACCTGTTCGAGTGCACGGCGCTTCGCTTGCAGATTCACCTGCGCCACGCGCTGCTGCAGAACGATTTCGTCGCGCAGCGTGTGCGCATCGCGCAGATCGATTCCGGTTGCCTCGCCCGCATCGCGCCTGCGTTGCAATTGCCCGTATTCGGCGTCGATCGCGGCAAGGTAATCGTCGATGCGGCGCACTTCGTCCTCGGCGGCGAGTTCGTCGAAATACGCTTTCGCGGCACGAAGAATCGACGCCTGCTGCGCGCCGCCGAATTCGACCGCGCCGCGCGCTTCGACGAGGTCCGCCTGCCGGTAATTCGTCCAGCGTGTCCAGTCGAACAGCGGCTGGGTCAGGTTGACGCTCCATCCGCTTTGCCAGTAGTCGTTGCGCGGAAAGCCTTCCGTATCGATGCGGTTATAGCCGCGCCCCCAGCCGCCTGAGAGTTGCGGCAGCAGCGCGGCGCGCGCAATCGGCACGGCCTGCCGAGCGGCGTCATACGAGGCGCGTGCCTGCGCGACGCTTGCGTCGTAATCGACCGCCTGTTCGACGACGGTCAGCAAATCCACCGCATGCGCGTAGCCGCTGCCGCACAGCATCGCTGCGAGCGCGGCTGCGACACCCATTGCCCGACGTCGATCAACCATGCGTGGGCTCCATGTCAAGGTTCGCATTTCCCGCCGTTTCCCTCAGCAACGCACCATCGTGCAGTCGATAGCGAATTTCAAACGTGGCGGCCAGCGTCAGATCGTGCGTAATGACGACCACCGTGCAATCGAGTTGCCGCAGCAATGCGGCGATGTGCCGGACCGACGCCGGATCGAGATTCGAAGTCGGCTCGTCGAGCAGCAGCAGGCTGCGCCGCTGATACAGCGCGCGCGCCAGCAGAAGCCGCTGCCGCTGACCGGCCGAAATATTGGCGATCGTGTCGCTGATCACGGTGCGCGTGCGCATCGGCAGACGCATCACGTCCTCGAGCAGGCCGACCGCGGCGAGTGTGGCGTGCACGCGATCTTCGTCGACGCTCGCGGCAAACAGCGAAACGTTATCGGCAATCGAACCATGCAGAATCAGATCGCCCTGCCGCATATGCGCGGCGTGGCGGCGAATTTCGTCGACGCTCAGATTGCGCCAGTCGATACCGTTCAGCGCAATGCGCCCTTCCTGCAACGGCTCGGCCGCGGACAGCAGCTTGAACAACGTCGACTTGCCGCTTCCCGATGGGCCGACAATCGCAATCTTGTCGCCGCTGCGGATATCGATGCTCGCGTTTTTCAGCACGGGCCGATCGGAGACGCCATAACGAAACGTCACATCGCGCACCTCGATCTGCCGGAACTCGCGAACTTCCGCCGCTTTCAGGCTATCGGCAAGCGGCGTATAGCGCTCCGCCTCGCAGTCCGCGATATCGGCCACGCGCGCCACCGGCACGCTCAGCATCAGGTAAGCGAAGCCCGAGTTGATCGCGTGCGCGAAGCGCTCCGAGAGCAGCGACTTGTAGATGAGGAATGAATAGAACACGCCGGCCGAGACGGCGCCGCCCAGCATCAGGCGCGCGGCGAACCATGTAATTGCGATCGTGTCCGCATAATTGACGAGCTTCAGAATCGCATCGCGCGTATTGGTCAGGCGCGCGCTCGACAGCGTCGCCGCGATGTACTCCTTGTACTTCGTCATAAAGAGCGCGGTGCGGCGCGTCTCGCCCTGCGCAAGCTTGATCAGCGATGCGGCGCGGATCGTCTCGATCAGCGCGTCATCGCAACGCGCCGAACGCTCGACGACGAGCGCGTGCGTGTCGCGCATGCGCGCGAACATCGCTATCGCAATCGCGACATAAACGGCAAACATCGCCAGCGCAACGAGCGTGAGGCGCCGGCTTTGCATCAGCATCAGGCAAAGCGCCAGCACGCCGACGGTCACGTCGATGCATAGCGACACGAAGGTACGCGTCGCGTACACGCTGATTTCGTCCTGCGCCTTGACGCGCGCGAACACATCGCCGACGTGACGCTTCTCGAACCACGACATCGGATTGCGCAGCAGATGGCCGAGCAGCCCTTCCGTCGTGTTGATCCGCACGCGCCCGTGCAACAGTTCGACGAGCATCGTTTCGACATACTGACTCAGCGCACCCGCCGCGAAGATACTGGCGAACGTCAGCACCAGCACGTTCAGCAGATTCAGGTTGTCCGCCGCCACGACATAGTCGAGCACGAGGTTGCCCAGATATGGCATCGCGAGAATCGCAAACTGACTGCCGAGCGCGACGAACAGCACCTTCGCCAGATGTTGCCGCAACAATGGATTCAGCGCGCGCACGCGTGCAAGCGCAGCAGGAATGCGCGACTTCATGCGGATGCGCGGCAACGCTGGCGTCGGCGCGCATTCGAGCAGATAGCCCGAGACGCTCGCAACGAACGTATCGAGCGAGATGCGGCGCTTGCCGCTCGCGGGGTCGATCACCTGCACATAGCCGCGGCCGCATTTGTCGAACACGACGAAATGCGCACCGCCGAAATGCAGAATCGAGCCGCGCGCGATCGAATGCAGATCCGCGCCCGCATCGAAACGGTAGGCCTGCACCGCGAGCCCGAATTCGACGGCCACGTCATACAGGTCCATCAGCGAAAGACCGTTCGCCGAGATCGGCCGGAATACCGACAGTTCGCGCACCTCGGTTGCGCGGCCCAGATGGGACAGCACCATCGCAAGGCACGCATATCCGCATTCGGCCACTTCATTCTGGTAGATGATGCGCACGTTCACCCCCTCAACACGCGAAAGAGCGGCGCGAGTACCCACTCGGCAACCGTCCTGCGTTCGACCACGATGCTCGCCATCGCCCGCATGCCCGGCAAAATGTCGAAGTGCTGCCCCTCGAAATCGAACGTGCGGCCGCGCAGCGTCGCCCATGCCATATAGCTGTCGCCGGCCGGCCTGCCGGCATTCTTCGGATTGCCGCCCGGCGGTGCGGGCGGCTCCACCGTCGTATCGGACAAGGCATCGATGCGCGCTTCGTAGGTACCGAATTTTCCGTACGGAAACGCATCGAACTTGAGCCGCACGGTCTGGCCGATCCGGACAAAGCCGCGGCGCCGCGATGGAATCAGCAGCGCGGCACGCAAACGGCGATCGTCGCCGGTGGCGATGACGAGTGCGACGTCTTCAGGGGCAAGCATGCGTCCCGGCACGAGACTCGAGAACGTGACGACGCCTGCTTTCGGCGCGGAAATCGTCGTATCCTGGCGCGACTGCTCGAACTTCACCCGGATGTCCTGTACATCGCGGGCATGGCGCGCGTCGAGTTCCTTCATTTGCGCTTCGAGATCGGCGCGCGTGTTGCGCAATGAACCGATCTCGCCTATCAGCTGCGCGCGCCGCGCCCTGGTTTGCGCGACGCTCGACCTCGCCTGGTGCACTTCCGCACTCGCGTCTTCAACGCGATTCGCCGTGACGAGGCCGGTGGCCGATTCGAGCCGCTGCAGCTTGCGTGCCGAACCCTCGGCGAGCGCCTCGGTTTGTGCGATCTGTTCGTCGAGCGCCGGCAGTTCGGCGCGCCGGCTCGCCTCGGTCGCTTGCGTACCGTCGAGTTGCGCGCGTAGCTGGAGCTTGCGCTGTGCCCACTGCGCGTCGGCGGCCGCGAGCTGCTCGTCGCGCATGCGCGCATCGAAATCGAAGCGCTGGCTGCCATCGCTCGCGAGCGACAAGTCGCGCTGCACCCTGAAAAGCGGCGCGCCCTGCGCGATGTGCGCAGCCGGTTGCGCGTAAATCGACGTCACGAGTCCGCTGATACCGCGAATCTTCACTTCCGACGAGGACACGATTTCACAGGGCACATCCTGCTTGATTTCGATCTGATGGTTGAACGCGAAGATAACCGCGGCGACGGTCAGCAGCGACGTCGCATACGCGATCCATCGCCATGGGATATCGCGAAACTGGGGCAGACTCGTTGGGTCCATTCTTCCAAGGCAAAAGCCGGCCACGACAGGCCGCATATACAGGTGAAAAAGAGCAATCTCGTGCGCAAAACCGTCGAGCCGTCGAGCGCGGAATCAGCGCGACGCGCAGAACGCATAGATCGACGGGTGGCCTGTCACGAGTGAACGGGCGAAGTTATCGATCAACGCGCGCTCGATGCAGTCCGCAGCGCGCTGCGGCGCATCCGCGTTCGCGAGCGCGATCGCATCGCACTGTTGCGCGCCGAAGCGCCCTTGCTCGAAGCGCAAATAGAACGGCAACAGCCACGCATCGAGCGGCGCGCCGAGACGAAACACACCGCGATGAATACGCGCGGCGCGGCCGAATAATCGAACACCCACCGTTTCCATCGGAAAACGCGTGAACGAGTAAGGCGGCACATCGGCGAACAATACGACGACGCCATTGCGACGCAGCGAGCGGATCACACGCAAACCGAGACCGTTGCGGTTTTCGCCGCTGTTGGTATGCATCACGTCGATCGCCGGTATCATCGCGTCATCGTCGCCATACAGATTGCGCGGCACGCCGGAGACGACGCCGATCGACTCGAGCCCGAGCAGCCTGCGCAATTCGTCGACGACGTAGATGTTCGCGTATTGCGACACGTAGTGAAACGGCGCGACGATCACGGGCCGGTCGGGGGCTTGCGCTTTGAGCGCCGCGATTCTTTGCGCAACGGTCGCGGCAATCGCGTTCAGCTCCGGCCACGCCTCGGCGCGCCGCAACTGCCTGCCGAAATGCAGCCGCTGATCGATCAGCCTTTCGAGACGCGCACCAGCCAGCACGTCACGTCGCTTCAGGGACGGCAGCCGCAATACATCGTGTCCGGTTTCCCATCGCTCGAGTCCGGCCCAGCGCGCACGTGCATCGACGAGGCCGCGCAGCGTCGAGCCGGCAATGGCAAGACGCTCGATTGCGCGTAACGACAGACGGCACAACAGGCGCGCACGCATCCGGTAATGCCACGCCGCGATCCGGCGTAGCGCAGGCTTCAGCAAAAGCCACGGGGAAAGTCGGATTTTCATCGCTTCGATGCCCGGCAAGACGGTGTTGCCGCGGCGAACCCGTTAAGTCCGCCGCGGCGATGCGCCCGTTCCGAACGGTGCCTACCGGCTCAATGCTTCGCCGGTTGAGACGACGACGAAGACGACGAGCCCGCCACCTGCACCATCACCACCGTTGTCGATGAAGCGTACGTGGAAGGGCCTTTGTTGGCGCCGCCTGCAACACCGGCGGCAACCAACGCGTTGCGCTCGATTTTTTGCATGATCAGCTGCCCACCTTCACGATGACGACGGTCGTCGTCTTGGCCACGGACGAACCATGCTTGTTGCAACCCCCGGCAAGATTCGCTTGAATCAGTGCACTGCGTTCGATTTTTTGCATGTTTTTAACCTCAGAGTGGATAAGTACGACCATCCGGAAAACATTCGTTCGGAAGGCGTTCCGGACGGGCTGAAGTATCTGCAATGCAAATGCGCCGATCTATAGGATTTCTTCGATTCTTGCTCCGCGATCCGTAAAATATCGTCACTTTGCTGTACAAGCAGCGATCGAACGCTAGAATCGCCGCGTTAAGAAAGCCGCGGTCAGGCACCGCATCGAGCATGTTCGCCCCTTCGAATTTCCCCACTCCGCGCGAGCTTCGCATCGCCATCGCCGACGATCATCCGGTGATCCGTCATGCGGCCGCCGCGGCATTCGCCCAGATCCCAGGCATGCATATCGCTGCGAGCGTCGCTTCGGGTGCCGAACTGCTCGAAGCGCTGCACAGCGGGGCATGGGACCTGATCGTCACCGATCTGCTGATGCCGAGCGAGCAGATCGAGGGCGACGGCGTGCATCTCGTACGGCGCCTCAAACGGCTCCATCCGGGCATACCGATCATGGTGTTCACGATGGTTCGCAATCGCGACATCGTGCGCGAACTCGATCAGATCGGCATCGCGGGCATCGTGACGAAGTCCGAGAGCATCGGCGTATTCATGGAAGCGGTGCTCGACGTCGCGGTCCATCGTCAGCAGTACCGGTCGGCAGGCGTGCGGGACATTCTTCGCGGTCCGCATGCGACGATGCCCGAACCCGTCGTGCGCCCTTCGCTGACGGCAAGGGAATTCGAAGTCATTCGCCTTTATGGCGCGGGCCTCTCCCTCACGGAAATCGCGGCGCGCCTGCACCGCTCGATCTCCACGGTTGCGACGCAAAAGAGCAAAGCGATGCGCAAGCTCGGCATCGAAACGAACGCGGAGATGATCCGCTTCGTTCAGGCGAACCGGCTCATACAATAGAAAAGCCGCGCAGCAGACCTGCGCGGCTCATCTTTTACAACAGCGACCACCCAGTGTGCACTCGGGCTGCATCCGACATCAGAAGTTGAATTTGTCGATATTGCTCGCGTCGAACGTGGTTGGCGGCCCGAGAATGATCTCGCCGTTCGCGCCGATCGTGCGCTTGCCGAGCTTGCCCGCTTCGAACGATTCGCCTTCCTTGCCGCTGATGGTGCCCGATGCAAGGTTCGCCGCGGCATAAGCGGCGAGATAACCGAGCTGGCCCGGATCCCACAACTGGAACGCCTTGACCGTGCCGTTCTTCACGAACGCGCGCATCTGGTTCGGCGTGCCGAGGCCTGTCACCGCAACCTTTCCCTTGCTCGACGAGGTCGAGATATAGCGCGCGGCCGCGGCAATACCGACCGACGTCGGCGCGACGATCGCCTTCAGGTTCGGATACGCCTGCAGCAGACCTTGCGTCTCGACGAACGACTTCTGGTCGTCGTCGTTGCCGTAGGCGATCTTCACGAGCTTCATCTTCGCGTACTCGGGCTTTTTCAGCTCGTCCTGCATCCATTTGATCCACGTGTTCTGATTCGTCGCGTTCGGCGTTGCCGAAAGGATCGCGAACTCCCCTTCTCCTCCCATCAGCTTCGACACGAGCTGGATCTGTCCGCGCCCGATGCTCTCCGCGTTTGCCTGGTTCACGAACAGCTGGCGTCCGTCGGGCGCCGTGTCCGAATCGAACGTGACGACCTTGATGCCTTGCGACATCGCCTTCTTCAGATACGGCACAAGCGCGTTTGCGTCGTTTGCGGCAATCACGATGGCGTTCTGGCGTTGCGTGATCAACGTGTTGATGTACGAAACCTGCGATGAAGCACCCGCGTCCGACGGGCCGACCACCTTGCCGTCGCCCTTGAATTCCTTGATTGCCGCCATGCCGCCGTCGTCGGCGATCACTTCGTATGGGTTGTTGATCTGCTTCGGAACGAAAGCGATCTTCAGGCCGCTCCTGACGTCGGCCGCGTGCCCGGCGCTCGCGACGCCAAGCATCGCCGCGCATAACAGCGCCGCGGATAGCGCGGTTTTCGCCGCATGTTTCGCATACCGCAAAGGTTGATCCATTTGTCTGTCTCCTCGCTGGACTGAGCGGACCGTTCGGCCCGGGTTGTTGATATCGGTTACTACGCTCCCCTATCCGGCAATTTGCGAAGCCGCTGACTTCGCAAGAAAACGCCGGTCGCGCATCGCACGCCAGCGTGCCACGAGATTCGGAATCAGCACCGATGCAAGCAGTAACGCACCGGTCACGATGGTCAGCGTCTCGCTCGACACGTCGTCGAGCGTCAGTGCATTCTTCAGCACGCCGATGATCAGCAGCGACAGCAGCACGCCGAACATCGACCCGCGTCCGCCGAATATGCTCACGCCGCCGAACAGCACCGCCGCGATAACGGATAGCTCGAACCCCTCGCCGTTATCGCCGCGCGCGCTCGTAAAGCGCAACGTATAGACGACGCCGGCCAGTGCGCTCATTGCGCCCGACAGCACAAAGGCGGTGAGCCGGATCTTCGCGACTTCGATACCGGAAAAGGCGGCGGCCGTCGGGTTCGCGCCGATCGCATAGAGACTGCGGCCGAACGCGGTAGCCTGCAGCAGCACCGTGAACAGCACCGCGCAGACGATGACGATCACGAACGGCAGCGGAATAAACGTCGCGCCGAGCGTATCCATGCCGAACGCGGTGTAGCCTGCGGGAAAATCCGCGACCGCCCGATCGCCGAGCAGTACATAGGCAAGACCGCGAAACAGCGCGAGCGTGCCGATCGTCACCGCCAGCGACGGCAGGTTCAGCTTCACGATGACGAGCCCGTTCAATAGTCCGGCAAGCATGCCGAACAGCAGCACGAGCGCGATGACCGCGGGCATCGGCAAACCCATATGCCACAGCACGCCCATCAATGCGCTCGATGCGCCGAGCACCGATGCGACCGACAGGTCGATTTCGGCGGCGACGATAATCAGCGTCATCGGCAGCGCCATCAACGCGATCTCGGTCAGATCGGCGAGCACGTTCGACAGATTCGCACCGGTCAGAAACACCGGCGACAGCACGCGTCCAAGCAGCAGCGACAGCGCGAGCACGATCACGAGCAGCGTCTCCCAGCGCAGCGGCGTTTGCCGCTTGCGCGTGAGCAGCGCGGAATCGGGTTTAGCCATGATCGCGTTTCCTCATCATGCGTTTGGCGACAGAGCGGGCCAGCAAGGTATCGACGGTGATCGCAGCGACGATCAGCGCGCCTTCGATGGCCTGTTCCCAGAACGGCGACACATGCAGCACGACCAGCGCGATGCTGATCACGCCGAGCACCAGCGCACCGAGCGTCGCGCCAAGTATCGTGCCGACGCCGCCGGTAATCGCGACACTGCCGACCACCGCGGCCGCGACGACCTGCAATTCGATGCCTTTTGCCGTGCTCGCATCGACGGTGCCGAAACGCGCAAGCCACAGCGCACCCGCAAAGCCCGCGATGGCGCCCGACAACAGAAAGCCCGACATCACGCGGCGCTCGACGTTCACACCCGCGAGCCGCGCCGCCTCCGGATTCGAGCCGATCGCATAGTGTTCGCGACCGCCGCGAAAATGCTTCAGATAAACGCCGAGCGCGATCAGCACCGCGGCGGCAATCAGCGCAAGCGTCGGAATGCCGAATGCCACGCCGGTCGCGAGCCGGGAAAACGCATCGGGCAAACTCGTGGCGTTGATTTGCCCGCCATGCACCCATGCGTAGTCGGCGCCGCGGAAAATATAAAGGGTTGACAGAGTCGCCACGAGCGAAGGCACGCGGCCGACCGCAACGAGCAGCGCATTGATGCCGCCTGCAACGAGACCGATCGCGAGCCCCGCCACCAGCGCGACCACGACCGGCATATGCGGGAACGCCACGTACAGGCTCCCGACCGCATACGCGCTGATGCCGACTGTCGAGCCGACCGACAGATCGATATGGCGCATCAGGATCACAACGGTCATCCCGGCGGTCAGCAAGCTGATGATCGATACATTGAGCAGGACATCCCGCAGGTTTTGCAGATTCAGGAATTGCGGCTGCGCGAGCGCGGTGCCGACGATCAGCAACAGCAGCACGACAAACAGCGTCGTTTCCCGGCTTTTCGCGAGCGCACCGACGAAGCTGCCCGCGCGCGGCGCGGCGCGCATTTCGGCCGGCGTGCGGACCGGCGCGGCCTGGGTCGATGAATGGCGCATCATGCCGCGTGCCCCCACTGCGCGGCGCTTTGGCCGAGCGCCGCGCTCATGATCCGTTCCTCGCTCGCATCGGCGCGCGCGATTTCGGCGCTGATGCGCCCTTCGTGCATCACGAGCACACGGTCGGCCATGCCGAGCACTTCGGGCAGTTCGCTCGAAATCATCAGCACGGCCATACCGTTCTGCACGAGTTCCGATAGTGCGCCGTACACTTCGGCCTTCGCGCCGACGTCGATGCCGCGCGTCGGTTCGTCGATGATCAGCACGTTCGGATTCGTCGCGAGCCATTTGCCGAGCACGACTTTCTGCTGGTTGCCGCCGGACAGCGTACCCGCTGCCGCGCCTGTGTCTTCGGCCTTGAGGCGCAACCGCTTGCCCCAGTGCGTGGCCAGCGCCGTTTCACTGCGCGAGAAAATCAGTCCATGCCGAACGAGGCGTCCCAGCACCGTCATCGACGCATTGCGCGCGATGCTGAGGTCGAGCGCGAGCCCTTGTTGACGGCGGTCCTCCGGCACGAGCGCGAGCCCCGCGCGCACGGCCGCCGCGGGCCGCCCCGGCGCGAGCCGCTTGCCGCCGAGTCGGACCTCGCCCGCATCGTACGGATCGATGCCGAAGATCGCGCGCGCAACTTCGCTGCGCCCCGCGCCGACAAGGCCCGCCAGCGCGACGATTTCGCCCGCGTGGACTTCGAAGGAAATGCTCTTGAACACGCCGGTGCGCGTCAGATTACGCACCGCGAGCCGCACTTCACCGGGCGCGACGTCCGCTTTCGGGTAGAAGGTCTCGAGATCGCGACCCACCATCCTCGCGACGATCTGATCGGTGGTCAGCGCCGAGGTCGGCGCGTCGAATACTTTTGCGCCGTCGCGCATGATCGTGACGTGCTGCGTCAATGCAAATACTTCGTCGAGCCGGTGCGTGATGAACAGAATCGCCACGTCGCGTTCGCGCAGCTTGCGTACGATCGCAAAGAGCCGCTCGACTTCGGGCAATGACAGCGCGGCTGTCGGCTCGTCCATGATCAGCACGCTCGCGTTCAGCGACAACGCCTTCGCGATTTCGATAACCTGCTGGTCCGCGATGGAAAGCCCGCGCACGAGTTGATCCGCGCGCAGATCGACGCCGAGCGACGCAAGCAGGCCGTTCACTTCGTCGCGCATCGCGTCGTAGCGAATGCGGCCGACGCGGTCCACCGGCTGGCGCCCCATATAGATGTTCTCCGCAATCGACAGATCGAAGAACAGCGTCGGCTCCTGATAGATGACGGCGAGGCCCGCATCGCGCGCGTCGGCCGGCGTCGCGAAGTGCCGCGGCGCGCCGTCGATATAAAGCTCGCCTGTGTCGGGCTGGTGCACGCCCGCGAGAATCTTGACGAGCGTCGACTTGCCCGCGCCGTTCTCGCCAAGCAACGCATGCACTTCTCCGGGCCATAGGACGAGCGCGCCGTCGGCGAGCGCGCGAACGCGCCCGAATGATTTACTCGCGCGCTTCAGTTCCAGCCTCGGCACCGCGTCGGTGTGTTGCTGCACTGCGTGTCTCCTCCGGCAAGCGGCCTCGTTTGTGTGCCGCATCGTTACGGTTGCCTCGGTGTTTCATGAGGCGCCGTCAAAACTCCCGCGTCAGATGCGATAAACGCGCTCGGCATTGCGCACGAACAGCGCGGCTTTTTCCGCGTCGCTCACGCCGCCGACAATCGCCGCATACGCGTTCCACAAATCCGCATACGATCCGAATTGCCGGTCGACCGGAAAGTTCGACGCAAACATCGCCCGCTCGACGCCGAAAGCATCGATCGTTTCCAGCACATAAGGGCGCAAGCTCTCGGCAGTCCAGCGGTGATCGAACATTGCCAGGCCACTGATCTTCACCGCGACGTTTGCGCAGCCCGCAAGCTCGCGCATTCCGTCGCGCCATGCGCGATAGCCCGCTACGCTGTCGCGATCGACGAACATGCCGGTGTGATTGACGATGAACTGTGTATCGGCGTGTTTGCGCGCCAGCGCGGCGGCATCGTCCATTTGCGACGGGTACAGCTGCATATCGAACGACATCCGATGGCGCCGCAGCAGCGCGAAATTCGCGCACCACGTCGCATCGCGCATCAGATGCCGGCCGATATAGTCGTACAGCTTGTTTTCGTGCACGTTCAGGATCTGCCGCACGCCGCGCGTGTTCGCGAATGCGGCGTGCCCTTCGAGCACTTGCGCCGCGTTCGGCGCGCAAAGATCGACACCGGCGACAATGCCGTTCGGCATGCGGCGCGATGAACGGTTATCGGCCACCTGCTGCAGCCAGCGCGTTTCTTCGACCGGATCGGCCGGATCGTGATTCGCCTCGACGTGCACCACTTTCAATACGTCGACGGGCTGCGCGTCCTCGAGCAGATCGGCGAGCAGATAGTCATGCCGCAAATCGCGCGCATCGCCGACGAACGAGACGCCCGGGTTCGCCAGCCACGGGTAGTGATGCGTTTTCAGGTCCCACAGATGAATATGCGGGTCGACCACTTGCATGGAGCGTCCTTTATCCGTTGAGCGTCGTCAATTCATCGGGGTGGTTCAATGCGGGTCCGCGCCCTGCAAGCGGAATACGCGCTAAAGCGGCTGTTGCAGCGGTCTGTGATCCGGCGCCGTCTGCATGATGTCCGCCATGCAATCCCAGCATTTGCGCAGCGGCCGCGCATATGCAACGACTATAATTCGGGCGTCGATAGCCTCTCAATCCGTTGTTCGGATAAGGCGATACCGAAACCGAATCGGACATCTCATGAGCCAGAACGCCGCCACCGTCGCCCTCGTCAACCGGCTCAAGTTCAAACACCTTGCGTTGCTCGTCGCACTCGACGACACGCGCAACGTCCATCAGGCCGCCGACGCAATCAATGTCGCGCAGCCGAGCGCGAGCCGCATGCTCGGCGATATCGAGGAAGCGCTCGGCTTTCTGCTGTTCGAACGCAATGCGCGCGGCATGCAGCCGACGCCGCTCGGCGTCGTCACGCTCGCCTATGCGCGCCGGGCGCTTGCCGAACTCACGCGCTTCGCCGACGACCTCGAAGTCAAGCGCAAAGGCGGCCACGGTCAGCTCACGGTGGGCGCGATCATGGGTGCGGCACCCGATCTGCTCGCGATGGCCGTCGCGACGCTGAAGACGGAGCGGCCGCTGCTCAACGTCTGCATCCTCGGCGAAACCAGCGATCAGGTCGTGCAGTTGCTGCACCGCCGCGAAATCGACCTCGCGCTCGGACGTCTTACCCATCCGCTGCAGCACAACGATTTCAGCTTCGAACCGCTCGCGAACGAAACGCTGCTGCTCGTCGTGCGCGCCGTGCATCCGCTTGCAACGCGTGCGGCGCTCTCGCTGCCCGAAGTCATCGGCTGGCCATGGGTCGCGCAGCCGATCACGAGCCCCGCGCGTGTGCTGTTCGAAGAAGAGCTCGCACGCGCAGGCCTGACGACGCCCGCCAATCTCACTGAATGCGCCTCGATCTTCGCGACGCTGCAACTGCTCGAAAACTACGATGCGGTGGCGATGCTGCCGGAATCGGTCGTACGCGATCACATGCGCGGCAAACTGCTCGTCGCGTTGCCGGTCGAAATCGGCAAGAGCCTGGCGGGCTTCGGCATTCTGACGCGCAAGGAAGAGCCGCTCGCCGAGCCGGCCGTGCGCTTTATCGAATTGCTGCGTCAGCATTCGCTCACGCTCAAGCGCGCTGCGTCCGCTGCCGGCGACACAGCGCCGGCAAGCCGGGCGGCGCGCAAGACCGCCCCGGTTCATTGAACGACGCAAAACCGCAAACGCCGCGTTGCCGCACAGGTGTGCCCGATCGAACCCGCTTCATTGCAGGTTCACGAACAGGCCGCCGTCGACGAGCAACGCTGCGCCCGTCACATAGCGCGCCCGATCCGACGCAAGAAACACGACACAATCGGCGACATCGTCGGGGCAACCGAGGCGACCGAGCGGAATGCGCTTTTCGAAGTACGCTTTCTTCGCTTCGTCGGCGAGGTCTTGCGCGTTGAGGTCCGTGGCGATCGTGCCGGGCATCACCGAATTGCAGCGAATGCCGTACGGTCCGAGCGCGATCGCGCACGACTGCATCAGCGAATGGACGCCGGCCTTCGTCGGCGTGTAGTGCGTCTGCATGCCGCCGCCGACGAGCGCGCTGATCGAACTCGTCGCCACGATCGCACCGCCCGTGCCCTGCGCTTTCATCTGTCGCGCGGCGGCTTGCGTCACGAAAAACGCGCCGTTCAGGTTCACCGCCACCGTCGTTTCGAGCACATCGGCCGGCATGTCGAGAAACGCGTGAAACGGACAGATGCCCGCATTGCTCGCGAGCACGTCGACCTTGCCGAATGCTTCGACCGTGCGGCGCACGAGTTCCGGTCCCGTCGCGCGATCGGCGACGTTGCCTTCGACCGCGATCACGCGACGGCCGAGGGCCTTGATTTCGTCGACCACTTCCGCGACCGCGGAGCGGCGGTTGTACGACGCATCGTTGTCGCCCCAGTAATTGATCGCGACATCCGCGCCATCCTTCGCGCACGCCACCGCAATCGCACGGCCAATGCCGCGCGAACCGCCCGTGACGATCACGGCCTTGTCTTTCAGCAGCACAACTGTCTCCCTTGTTTGACCGACTCGTTGCGTCAGTGCTCTTGATGCGGTGGCCTTGGTGCGACGCTGTTAGTACGGTGCTTTTAGTGCGGCGCTTTTAGTGCGGCGCTTTTAATGCGAATAAGGTCGCGCAAGCGCGCATTCCGGATTCAACCGCACGCCGAAACCCGGCGCGTCCGGCACCTTCAACCGGCCATTCACCGGCACCGGCTCGTCGAGCAGCAGCGGCGTGAACATCGGCACGACCTCATCGGCCTTCGGCGCCATCATCAGGAATTCGGAGAACGGCGAGTTATGGCGCGTCACCACGAAGTGATAGCTGTAAACCGACGACCCATGCGGCACGACCAGCACGTTATGCGCATCGGCAAGCGCCGAAATCTTGATCAGTTCGGTGATGCCGCCGCACCAGCCGACATCGGGCTGGATCAGATCGCAGCACTGCATTTCCAGCAGCATCCGGAAGCCCCAGCGCGTCGCTTCGTGTTCGCCGGTGGACACCATCATGCCGCGCGGAACGTTGCGGCGCAGTTCGGCGTAACCCCAGTAGTCGTCGGGTGGCAATGCTTCCTCGACCCATTTGAGCCCGTATTCGTGCGCCGCTTTCGCCAGCTTCGTCGCATAGTTGACGTCGAGGCTCATCCAGCAGTCGTACATGAGCCAGAAGTCGTCGCCCACGCGGTTGCGCATATCGGCAAGGCGCTCGATGTTCTGCCCGAGGCCCGCCTCGCCTTCCGCGGGACCGTGCTGCAGCGGCATCTTGCCGCCGATGAACCCCATGTCTTTCGCGAGATCGGGCCGCGCGCCGGTCGCATAGAACTGCAGTTCGTCGCGCACGGGTCCGCCCAATAGCTGGTACACCGGTTCCTTGCGCACTTTCGCGAGCAGATCCCACAACGCGAGATCGACGCCCGAGATCGTATTGAGCACGATGCCTTTGCGGCCGTAATAGAGCGTCGAGAAATACATCTGATCCCACATCTTCTCGATATCGGTCACAAGCTGGCCTTCGAGAAAACGCGCGAGATGCCGCTCGACGATAAACGCGCCGATTTCGCCGCCCGTCGTCACCGCGAAGCCGACCGTACCGTCGCTCGCCTCGATCTCGACGACGAGCGTGCCGAGCACGTTGATGCCGAACGATTGCCGGCTTTGCCGGTATTCGGGGTAGCGCGCCATTGGTGTCGCAATGTGATCGTCGATCCAGTGGCCGCCGGCCTGATCGTGATAGTCGGCGCCGCCGCCGCGAACGACGAAGGCACGCACGTGCCGGATAGTGGGCATCGCCATGTGAGTAGGCTCCGTTATGTCTGGTGCTTGTGCAGTTATACGGCGGTGCGCGCAACCGGTCGTCCGCGCACGGTCGTGCGTAGCGAAGCGCGCGTGAAAGAAGAATGGCTCGAATCGTTCGGCAGCGCCGATCAGTAAGTCGCGCGCCCGCCGGACAGATCGAAGACCGAACCGGTGCTGAACGCGCAGTCTTCCGACGACAGCCAGAGAATCATCGACGCTGCTTCCTCAGGCAGCAGGAAGCGGTTCATCGGGATTTTCGACAGCATGTAGTCGATGTGCTCCTGCTTCATCGAATCGAAGATTTCGGTCTTCGCGGCCGCGGGCGTGACCGCGTTCACGAGAATGTTCTTCGTAGCGAGTTCCTTGCCGAGCGATTTCGTCAGGCCGATCAATCCGGCCTTCGAAGCGCTGTAGTGCGACGCGTTCGGATTGCCTTCCTTGCCCGCTACCGAAGCGATATTGACGATGCGGCCGTAGTTCTGTTCGATCATGAGCGGCACGATCGCCCGGCACGTGAGGTAGGGGCCGATCAGGTTGACGTCGATCACGCGGCGCCACACGTCCGGCGCGAGTTCCCACAACGTGCCGTTGCCGCCGGTGATGCCCGCGCAATTGATCAGCACGTGAATCGCGCGATGCGCGGCGACGGTTGCGGCGACTGCCTTGTCGATCGACGCTTCGTCGGTCAGTTCGACCGTGGCCGTCGAGACGGTGCCGAGTGCTTCGAGTTCTTTTTTGCCGCGCTCGAGGCGCTTGCCATCGATGTCCCACAGCGCCACTTGCGCGCCCGAGCGCAGCGCGCGCTGCGCGACCGCGTAGCCGATGCCGCGCGCACCGCCGGTGATGACGACGACGCGGCCCTCCAGATCGATCTGATTCATCATGCGCTCCTGGTCGGCGCGCAGCTTGCGCGCGCACCGCTATCGTTATTGCCGGGTTATGGTTCATTCCGGTTCAAGCAATATAAAGCGGTACGCAATGCGGGAACAATCCGGGTATTGGATGGGGTGATAGCAAAACTGGATCGTATGGGCCTGGCAGCATCATCGGCACCATCCACAAATTTCAGCGCGCGTCGCGACGCACGTCAATCGAGCGACGCCGGGTTATGAATCGCGCCCGTCAGCAGTTCGATGAACGCCTGCATTGTTTGCGGCAGGGTGCGTCCCGCCATCGTTTGCACCTGAAGCGTGCGCTGATGCAATTCCGCATTGACGATCGGCACTGCCGCGAGTCCATCGGCCTTCAGCCGGCTGCGCACCGTCACATAACCGGTCAGGGTGAACGCATCGGTCTGCCGCACGAAGCTTTGCAGCGCGGCGTGATAGTTGCTCACGAACACGGGGTCGAAAACAAGCCCCTCGAGGCTGCACGCAATATCGAAGAGTTGCCGGATCGTCACGCCCTGATGGTCGATCGCAAGCGGCCACGCGGCGAGATCGGCAAGCGACACCGATTCGCGCGTGCCGAGCGGATGATCGCTTCTGACGAGCGCGTAGATCGGCGCGCGCTGCGAATACAGCACGTGAATGTCCTTCTCCGGCGCAACGCTGAAACAGACGGCGATATCGGAGGCGCCCTCGCGCACGCGCTGCGTCGCAACGGACGGTGCGGATACATCGAGCTGGAAATGCGTGGCGCGATGTGTCTTCAGAAAGCGCGCGAAGACTTGCGGCAAGAAATGCGGCGCCACGCCTTCGGAGCTTGCCACGCGTATCGTCGCGCGGCCACCGTTGGAAAGCCCGCGAATCTCTTCGGTGACGCGCTCGGCATCGAGCAGACTGCGCTGCGCATGTTCGGCAAGCAGACGCCCCGCATCGCTTAGCACCATGCCGCGCGGATGCCGCTCGAACAGTACCGCGTCGACTTCCTCTTCGAGCTTCGCGATCTGCCGGCTCAATGCGGACACCGCCACGTACAGGCGCTCGGATGCCTTGCTCAGCGATCCGCTGCGTGCCACTTCGAGAAAGTAACGCAGTGCAGTGTTGTCCATATCGCCAGACGGTTGCTTTGCCGTTTCGGCACGGTTGGATGGCTTTGCCGTTTCGGCAACGATACGTGCCAAATATTGTAATTGTCCATAAATATCGTCCACGCCAGGATCGCGTCATGGGTGATGCACGAACGCCGTATGCCGCCCCATTCGCCGCTGCGGCGCTGACCGGAGAGCAACGTTGACACGAGATATCGCGATTCAATCGGCAGCCGAACATTACGATTCGGGCCGCTTTCTCGAAGACCTCGGGCGCCGCGTCGCCGCGCGCACCGAAAGCCAGGAAGCGGACAGCGCAGATCGACTTCACGCGTACCTCGCCGATGAAATCGCGCCGCTGCTCAAGGCGTGCGGTTTCACATCGCGCATCGTCGCGAACCCGGTGAAGGGCGCCGGACCGTTTCTGATCGCGCATCGCCATGAAAGCGATACGCTGCCCACCGTGCTGACTTACGGGCACGGCGACGTCGTGCGCGGCTACGACGCGCAATGGCACGAGGGCCTCGCACCGTGGCGCATCACGGTGGACGGCGATCGCTGGTACGGCCGCGGCACCGCCGACAACAAAGGGCAGCACAGCATCAATCTCGCCGCGCTGCAGGCTGCGCTCAAAGCACGCGGCGGGCGGCTCGGCTTCAATGTGAAACTGCTCTACGAGACCGGCGAGGAAGTCGGTTCCCCCGGCTTGCACGCGCTCTGCGAGCAGTTACGCGACGAATTGAGCGCCGATGTGCTGATCGCGTCGGACGGTCCGCGCGTCAGCGCGCACCGTCCGACTGTATTTCTCGGCTCGCGCGGTCTCGTGAATTTCAGGCTCGACGTCAAGCTGCGCGACGGCGGTCATCATTCGGGCAACTGGGGCGGACTGCTACGCAATCCAGGCGTGACGCTCGCGAACGCGATCGCGTCGATGGTCGATGCGCAGGGACGCATTCTCGTCGAAGGCCTGCGTCCGCCGCCGATTAGCGCTTCGGTGCGCCGCGCGCTTGCCGATATCGAAGTCGGCGGCTATCCGGGCGAGCCCGCGATCGATGCCGATTACGGCGAACCAACGCTCACGCCGACCGAACGTGTATTCGGCTGGAACAGCCTCGAAGTGCTTGCATTTCGCACCGGCAATCCGGACAAGCCGGTCAATGCGATACCGCCGTCCGCTTTTGCGCATATGCAATTGCGCTTCGTGGTCGGCACCGACTGGCAGAACCTCGAGTCGATCGTGCGTCGCCATCTCGACGAGCGTGGCTTTACGCACGTCGAGCTCGACGTCGAACGCGGCGTGCCGGCTACGCGCGTCGATCCCGAAAACGCGTGGGTGCGGTGGGCATTGCGCTCCATCCGCGACACGACCGGCATGCAACCCGCGCTATTGCCGAATCTCGGCGGCACGTTGCCGAACGACGTCTTCGCCCACGTGCTCGGCATGCCGACGCTGTGGGTGCCGCACTCCTACCCCGGTTGCTCGCAGCATGCGCCGAACGAACATCTGCTCGGCCCCGTTGCGCGCGAGGCACTGCAGATCATGGCGGCGCTCTTCTGGGATCTCGGCGCGGGGCGCCCCGATGCCGCCGATGCCGCCGGCCGCCAGACCTCCAGTTCCGCCCTTTCCTGAACCGCTGAACGTCGCGTAAGGACATCGCCAATGCGCCTCGACTCCACCACGACGGCGGGCTCGCTCGCCCCACCCGTATCGCGCGCGAGCGTGTCGCGCCTGATCGTCGCGACCTCGATCGGCAATGCGCTCGAGTTCTTCGATCTGATCGTCTACGGCTACTTCGCGACGATCCTCTCGCGTCAGTTTTTTCCCGTGCATGATAAAACCGTGTCGTTGCTGTTGACGCTCGGCACCTTTGCGCTCTCGTATCTGGCGCGGCCAATCGGCGCGCTCGCGCTCGGCTCGTTTAGCGACCGCAAAGGCCGCAAAGCATCGTTGACACTGTCGATTACCATGATGACGCTCGGCACCGGCATGGTCGCGTTGATGCCGTCGTACGACGCGATCGGACTGTTCGCGCCGTTCGGCATATTTGTTTCGCGTCTTCTGCAAGGCTTCTCGGCAGGCGGCGAGTTCGGCAGCTCCACGGCCTTTCTGATCGAACACGCGCCCGAGCGCAAAGGATTCATGGCGAGCTGGCAGTTCTCGAGCCAGGGTGCGAGCACGCTGCTCGCGTCCGCCTTCGGCGCGGTGCTGACCGGTACGCTCGCGCCCGACGATCTGAACAGCTGGGGCTGGCGCATACCGTTTCTGTTCGGCATGCTGATCGGTCCGGTCGGTCTGTATATTCGCCGGCGCATCGACGAAACGCCCGAGTTCGAGCGCGCCGAAAAAGCCGCGTCGCCGGTTCGCGAGCTGTTGGCCACGCAGAAGGCGCGCGTGCTCGTGTCGATCGGCTCGCTCGTGCTGACCACAACCGCCAACTACATGCTGCTCTATCTGCCGACCTATGCGTCGCGTCAGCTGGGGCTTGCCGCATCGTCGGGTTTCATCGCCACGCTGGTTGCAGGCGGCATCGTGATGGTGCTGACGCCGCTCGTCGGGCATTGGTCCGACCGGGTCGGCCGCACGCGGATCATGCTCGGCGCGGGCACGGTGTTTCTCGTGACCATCTATCCCGCGTTCATGTTTCTGAATGCGCATCCGTCGCTGCCCACCCTGCTTGTGGCCGTGATCTGGATCGCGCTACTGAAAGCGACCTACTTTGCGCCGATTCCCGCGCTGATGTCCGAACTGTTCCCGACGCGCACACGAACCACGGGAATGGCGCTCGGTTATAACATCGGTACGACCGTGTTCGGCGGGTTCACGCCCCTCGCTGTCGCGAGCCTCATTGCGGCGACGGGCAATAATCTCGCACCGGGCTTTTATCTGATGCTCGCGGCAATCATCAGTCTCTTTACGCTTGGATGGGCACGCGCGCACCTCAAGGTTCGCTAAAGATCCAATAGCGTCCGCCGGCCGTCCACTTTCCTCGACCTGACAGCAGGAAGTATTCATGCAACACGCTTTGCAGCAAGCCGTGCAATTCGCAGTGGAAAACGAATCGCTCTGGGACCGTCATGTGACCGGCAACTGGGGCGTGCACGTGAACGACCCGCCGCCGTGGAACAGGCTGCTCGGTCCGGTGCACGACCGGGGACCGGCTTCCGGCGCGATCGCAGTGGACGGCCGGGTTCTCGTCACATGGGGCGAACCGGATCGGCCCGACCTGACGTTCAGTGTGGCGAAGATGTATCTTGCGTTGCTCGCCGGCCTCGCGCACGACCGCGGCCTGTTGCCCGACGTCGACGAACCGGTGCGCGTCCGGGTACCCGGCATCGGCTTCGACGACGAGCACAATGCGCCGGTGACATGGGCGCACCTGCTGCAACAGACGAGCGAATGGCAAGGCACGTATTTCGGCTTATCGGATCAGGCCGATCACTTTCGCACCGTGAACTTTGCCGCACCGCCCGACGGCAAGAAAGGCGACCTGCGTCCGCTGCGGCGCCCCGGCACGTACTGGGAATACAACGACGTGCGTATCAATCAGCTTTCGCTCGCGTTGCTGCATCTGTTCAGGCAACCGCTGCCGGACGTGTTTCGCGACGCGATCATGCGACCCGCCGGCGCGAGCGAAAGCTGGCAATGGGTCGGTTACGACAACGCATGGATCGAGATTGACGGCCGGCGCATGCAATCGGTACCGGGCGGTACGCACTGGGGCGGCGGCATGTCGGTCAGCGCGAACGATCAGTTGAAGGTTGCGCAAATGCTGCTCGACGATGGAGTTGCGAACGGCCGGCGCGTGCTGTCGAGCGAATGGATTGCGCGGATGCGTACGCCCTGTGCGATCGCGCCGTTCTATGGATATCTCGTCTGGCTCAACACCGATAGAAAGATTTTCCCGAGCGTGCCGGCGTCGAGCTATTTCGGTGTCGGCGCGGGCAGCTCATTTACGTGGATCGAACCCGAGCGCCGGATGACGGTAATCGTGCGCTGGCTCAATCCGGCTGCCGCCGACGGTTTCTTTGGGCGCGTTCTCAACGCGATTGGCTAAGCCCTGACGCGTGGCTCAGTGCGCGCTGCGCGCGCCGCGCGTCAGCGAATCGAACAGCTGTTCCGCTTCGGTCAACTCCTCGAGCGCACGCTCGAGGCGCGATACCGCATCCGAATGGCTGATCGCCGGTTCGCCCTCGGCTTCTCCGCGCACGAGGCGGAACGCCTGTTCGACGTTGCGCGTCGCTTGCATATAGCGCGCCGCGGCGTTCGATTCGCGCGAATGAGAAATAGCTGCCATGGTGGTCCTCCATCTGCCTGCACATTGCACAGACGCCAGGTTACCAGGCCGGCAACGCCCTGTCCAGGAACTCGCGCACAGTGTTGTAAACAGGCAATGAGGCGCGCTTGCGCGCGATCGCAGCAGGCCTTCGTGGCCGACCCCGCTACGCCTCGCCGATAAAGCGCCCGATCTCCACGTTCAGAAATTGCGCCGCAGCCGGGTCCGCCTCCGACGCCGCCATATGGCCGCTGTCGTAGGGCAACCTTAGCAGCGTGCTGCCGGGAATCTGGCGCGCCGCCCATTCGCCATCTTCGACCGGATTGTAAAGATCGAGCCGCGGCACGCCGATCATCGTGCGAGCGGTAATCGATGCGAGCGCTCGCGCGGTGTCGCCGCCGAAGCCCGGCGTATGCCCGACGTCGTGCGCGTCATAGGCCCACGACTGATACGTCCAGTCGAGCGGATCGTATTGCTGTGCGCTCCACCACTGCGTGCGCTGCTTGAGCCACGCGTCCACGCTACCGGCTTGTGCGGCGTCGCTTGCAAAGCGCTGCGGCGTGCGGTTTGCGAATACGTGCATCACGCCGATCCACGCCGACCAGTCTGTCGCCGCACCGCCGCGCGCCATTTCCGGATTGGCGTTCGCGAGCGCGAGCCGGCCTGCGTGATTCATCGCCTGCGCCCACGGCGCTGTCTTCGCCATCGGCACCAGCGCGACGATGTGCGACATGAAGCCGGCAAACTGCACACCCCACTGCAACGCTTGCATGCCGCCCATCGATGCGCCCGCAACCGTATGCAACGCATCGATGCGCAGATGTTCGAGCAGACGCTTCTGGCTCGACACCATGTCGCCAATCGTAAAGCGCGGGAAGCGGCTGCGCGGCTGCGTCGCCGAATTGGACGGCGAGCTCGACAGTCCGTTGCCGAGCGCGTCGACCACGACGATCGTGAAGCGCGACGGATCGAACGCACGGCCCGCGCCGATCAGGAAATCGAGCCGATGATGCGTGCTGCCGATCGCGCATAGACCGAGTATCACGGGTTTCGACCGGTCGTCGGGATCGCCGTGCACGACATACGAAACTCGAAGATCGTCGATGCTTTCGCCGGATTCGAGCGCAAAACGGCCGAGCGCCGCGTGCCGATGCGGCGCATCGATCCAGCCCGGTTGTAGAGGAGGATGACTCATTCTCTAGCTGCTCATATACCAGCCACCGTTCACATTGATGGTCTGGCCGTTCATATAGCCGTTGTTCGCAAGCAGTACGGCGATGTCGGCGACTTCATCGACGCTGCCGAGGCGGCCGACCGGAATCACATCCCTTTTGATGTTCGGATTGCCGGCGACCATGTCGGTCTCGATCAGTGCCGGTGCAATTGCATTCGACGTGACGCCCGTTTTCGCGAGTAGCGTCGCATAGCTGTGCGCCAGCCCGATCATGCCTGCCTTCGATGCCGCATAGTGCGGACCGATTACGCCGCCCGTCTGCGCGGCCACCGACGATAGCATAATCAAACGACCCCAGCCGCGCGACACCATCTCAGGCGCGACTTCCTGCGACGCAAGAAACGCCGACGTAAGGTTCGTGGCGAGCGTCGTGTGCCAATCGTCAGCCGTTAGCTGCTGCCACGGTTTCGCATGGCCGATGCCCGCATTGTTGACGAGCACGTCGATCTTGCCGAATGCGTCGCGCGCACGATCGACCATGCTCCTGATGCCTGCCGCGTCGCTCACGTCGACCTGAATCGCGATCGCCTTCGCACCGTTCGCTTCGATCTGCGCGACCGTTTCGCGCGCGGGCTGCGCTGCGTCCTTATACGTGAGCGCAACCGACATCCCGCATCGTCCATACGCAAGCGCAATCGCCTTGCCGATGCCGCGGCTTGCACCCGTCACAAGCGCAACCTTGCCTGTCAGATCCGTCATTGCAAGACTCCTTACCGTTGGCGGCAGCCGCGCATTCGGGCTGCTTTTACACATGAGTATCGGTGAGAAACGCCGCGCAAAACGGAGTTCCCGCGCCGATACGTTGGTCTGCGACGGCATGTCGGACCGCGCCGGCCTTACCGTCGTTACGCGACGCCCGGAAAATTTTCGCCTCGCCGCGATCGCATCACTTGATAGACTTGCGGCTTGCAAAGACGACGGATAAAACGCGTGAGCATCGGGGAATACTACAAGCGGCTGAATCTGCCTGAAACCGCTTCGCCTGAAGAGATCAAGAAGGCGTATCGGCGCCTGCGCGCAAAGTACCATCCCGACCTCAACAAAGGCAGCGAATCGAACGTCGAGCCCGTATTCAAGCGCATTCAGGAAGCATTCGAAGTCTTGACCGGTGCACGCGCGCCCGCGGCGCACGGGGCTTCCGCCACGCCGAAAGAAAGCCGCCAGGCGCAGGCGCCGCAACCGCAGTCGCCGCGTACGAGCGAACGCGACACGAACAGCAAACCCTGGTCCTCGACGTCGGACCGCTGGCAGGCATACCGGTCGAGTGAAGACCGGCCGCCGATGCGCGGCGCGAACCGCCACGACAAGCTCTATGTGCCGCTCGACATTGCCTTGAACGGCGGCCACGTGCCGAGCGGTTACCAGATAACCGCGCCTTGCCGGCAATGTGGCGGAATGAGCGCGCGTTTCAATGCCGGACCCTGTGGCGATTGCGCTGGACAAGGCAAATCGGCTCTTGGCGCACGCTGCGGTAGTTGCGGCGGCAGCGGACGCGCGAACGTCGATCGCTGCGGCGCCTGCCAGAACACCGGATCGGAAAGCTACTGGAAAACCGATCAGGTCGCCGTGCCGGCCGGCGCATGGGACGGCCAGCACGTGACGGTGCCCGACGGCGGCTTTCCCGGCGCGAACGGCGGCGCGGCCGGCAACGCCGTGCTCTCGGTCGTCATTTTGTGCGGCTCCGATATCGAGCGCGATGGGCTTAATCTGACGAGCGAACTGAAGGTCGATTTCGTCACGGCAACGTTAGGCGGCGCATTCGAAACGCATCTGCTCGGGAGGAACCTGCGCGTTGCGATTCCGCCGAACTCGGCGCAAGGCAGTGTGATTCGGTTGCCCGCGCATGGATTATCCGATGCGTCGGGCAACCAGGGCGAACTGAGGCTGCATGTCGTGCTTGCAATGCCACCTTCCGTCAATCACCTGACCGACGATCAGCGCGCACAGCTCAAGCAGATGTTCGACGCTGCTGCGCAGCGCAGCAAGAGCGACGGCGACGGCGACGGCGACGGCGACGGCGACGGCGACGCACAATAATCTCGAGCTGCGATGTCGCGCACGTGGCGCACCTTGCGCATCAGTCGCATCAGTCCGCATCAGTGCGTCGCATCACGCTCCTCAGCGAGCAGATCGACAAGCGCCGTTATGCCGCGGCGCCATGACAGATCCGTATTGCCGCGAATATCGACCGAGCGCTGAAACACCGTCTTCCCGCTTGCCACGTCCTCGACCCGCAGATTGATGTTGATGATCAGGTTGCTGATCTTCTGCACCCAGCACACACCCACGCGTTCGGTTCCGAGCTTGCGGCCGATCTCGAGTTCGCAGCCGTTGCATGCGTTCAGGTTCTGCGAGGCCGAGAGCTTGTCGATCAAAGCGCTGGCCGGCGTGTTGTCGGCGACGCGATAAAGCGAGCGGTCGCGCAATTGGGCACGCAGTTCGTCGCTGACCATCCGCACGCGCGCGGCGTCCTGCTGCGAAGTAGCTGCGCCGTTATACGACGCGTTGTCGTCGATCAGCGTGCAATCGGGGATCGCGATCGACGCGGCCGCCGGCGTTGCTCCTTGCACGATGCGTGGCGAAAAGAGCGCCACGCACACGATGCCGAGCACGCACGCGGCATCGCGCATCCTTACGCGCGCGGCACAGGCAGCAGCGAAATCCCGACTGTCGGCAGTCGCCATGATGGCTGTCCTCACGAAGATGAACGCGTTGAATGCGGCAACCGGGATTTCCGCCGCTTCGGCTGTGATCAGCATGTTCCGGGCCTACGTTAGCGTTTTCGCACGCCGTTTTACTACATCGCCAGACGATCCGCGCTATGCTTGACCCACCCCGAATGCCGGTCAATGCTGCTTCGCACACCGGCGCCGCCCCCCTATCACGAGGAGTCCGCGATGACCGACACCCAGAAGCCGACGCAAGCGCAGCAACCATCCGAAGGAATCGATCCGCAACTGATCGAGCTCGCACACGAGGTGTTCGAACTCGCGCGGCGCGGCGATGCAGGAATGCTCGCCGCCGTGATCGAAAAGGGCGTGCCGCCGAATCTGCGCAACGACAAGGGCGATACCCTCGTGATGCTTGCCGCTTATCACGGCCACGAGGACGCGGTGCGCACGCTGCTCGAACGCGGCGCCGACCCGAATCTGCGCAACAACAACGGCCAGACGCCCATCGCGGGCGCCGCGTTCAAAGGCTTCAAACCGATTATCGAACTGCTGCTCGATCATGGCGCGGATGTCGAAGGCGCGTCGCCTGACGGCCGCACCGCATTGATGGTGGCCGCGATGTTCAACCGCACCGACATAGTCGACCTGCTGATTTCGCGCGGCGCGAATCCGCAAGCGCGCGACGCAGGCGGCAATTCGGCCGCCGACGCGGCCGCGCGGATGGGCGCCGCCGATACCGCCGCACAACTGACTAAACCGCGCGGCTAGACCTTCATATTGCGCCCATGCCGCGTGCGGCGAATCCGCAGCGGTTCGCCGTCTGCTGCTTGCGCCTCACCACTTTTACCCGACCATGAGCCAAAGACTTCCGCGATTCGAGGCCGCCACGGCCACCGACGAACAGAAGGCTGTTCTTCAAGACATTCTTGGCGGCCCGCGCGGCAACCTCGACGGCCCATTTCTCGGCTGGATTTTCAGCCCGGAGCTCGCGCAGCACGCGCAGCGTCTCGGCGCATTCTGCCGCTATCAGACCGGACTGCCGCTACGCCTGTCGGAACTGGCGATTCTTGTCACGGCAGCGCGCTGGCAGGCGCAGGCCGAGTGGTTCATCCATTACCCGATCGCCATGCAGGCGGGCCTGCCGGCAGACGTCGCCGAGGCCATCCGGATCGGCCTGGAACCGAAATTCGCCGAGAAAGACGACAAGCTGATCTACCGGTTCGCCACCGAGTTGTACGAACTCAAACGCGTGTCGGACGCCACCTATCAACAGGCAGTCGACCGCTTCGGCCATACCGTCGTCGTCAATCTTGTCGGCCTGCTCGGCTACTATGCGCTGGTCGCGATGACGCTCAATGTGTTCGAGATGCGCGCGGCAGGCCAGGACTCGCTGCCGTTTCACGAGTGAGCACGCATTGGCAGCAAACACTTGCGCCGCTAACCATTTCGCCGAGGTCGGGGAAATCGTCGATGGCGGAGGCCTTGCGCCTCAGCAGGCACCCTGCCCTTTCACGCAAGCCTCAAACCGCGTGCCGGCAAAATCTCCTGTACGACAGCAAAGCGTTGCTCCTTCACCGCGTCGTGGAACCTGCGGTAGTCGCTGTTTTCGAAGGTCTTCGTGTGTTTCGGCTGTACCGCCCCGTCGTCCTTCACCTTGATGCCGGTCGCAACGTGTTTCCATGAGCCCGGGCCTTTTGCGATGTAGTGCGGAACCGATTCCTGAACGCCGGGAATCGATCCGGCTGCGACCGCATCGCGAATCACTTCAAGACGCTTCTGCTCGTCCCGGTCGGTATTGTTCTGGAGCAATTGCTGCAGCGCCGTTTTAGCAGCGGTCGGCAAGCCCGGCTGACCGGAGAAATCGGCGGCGTTCGCCACCCATGCCTGCACGACGCGGCAAGCCATGTCCGCAGCCTCCATGAATTGCGGCAGGTTATCGCGGTGCACGGCCTCGCCCTTGCCGTTCACGTAGTGCCATTTTGCCCAGGGCAGGTCCGGGTAGGTCAGCGCGGCGCCATGCCCGAGCGGCAGCGCGCGCGTGAGCGCGTCGGATTGCAGTTTGTCGATCAGATGTTCGGTGTAGCGCTCGATCCGTTCGAGCCAGTCTTCGCGCGAGCAATCATCCGCTTCGAGGTGCGAGACCCTGTTGTAGTCCGATTCGATGCCCGAGAATCCCTGGTGCGCCCATGTATCGACATAGGTGTGCAGCGTCGTGCCGAGCCGGTGCAGCGCATTGTCCGCGCCGCGGCGCTCGAGTGCGTGCCGCACGAGTTCGCGCGCGACCTCGCTGTCCGGCCGGCAAACCGCGCGCTGCTCGAGCGTGTCGCCGATGCCCGCGGGCAGGAAGTGAAACGGCGTCCAGACGAGCCGGTTCATTTCGTCCTCTACGTTCACGTAGTCGAACAGCTTGTGCGCCGACGCGAAGCGTTCGAACTGCTCGCCGCCCGCAAATCGCAGCAATCCCGGCGTCGTTGCGTCGTCGATGTACTGGCACGCGTGCGCGACCGTTTGCGCGTCTCTCGCAGATAGTCCGCCGAGCCGCGTCGTGATGTAGATCACCCCGTAGTGGAAATCGATGTTCATGCCGACTCTCCGTATGGTTGTCTTCGCTTGGCATTGCGCGTGCGGGCACGCGCGGCGCAGGTGCTGCCCGAATCCAGAATCGCAACAGCACGAGAACATCGATTCGCGCGCAGCGGCTTTATCGGGAAATCGAATCAGCCACGCCCGCTTTTAACTTCACCAGCGTTAATCAATCAGTTAATCACGACGTTTCCATGAAAACCCCTCGCGCAGCGCGTGCCTAAGCTGACGCGAGGCCGTGATCCGATCGAGCAGTTTCATGAGCCGCCGCGCCATTCACGCTGCGAGTGCGCGCCTCTAAAGTTCAACCCATGCCGTCGCCGACGGAAACTCTATTAAAGGTGTTAGCCATGAAACGTCTGAACCATGCTCTTATCGCCGCCTCGCTGGTCGCCGCTACCTTCGCGGCTCCGTTTACCGCTCATGCTTCCGACGTCGCACCGCTCACGCGTGCCCAAGTGCGTGCCGAGCTGATCGCGGCCGAACAGAACGGAACGTATCCGACGAGCAAGGTGCACTACCCGGCTGCGCAACCGGATGCGGCCACCGTTTATGTCGCCAATCGCGCGGCCGCCGCGGCCGGCGCCGATAGTGCGTACGGCGGTTCGGCTGCGGGCAGTTCCGTGTCCGGTACGCGTAGCGGCGGCGCGGCATTGAACGGGCGCCCGCCGTTCGGCAACCTGTATCGCCATCACTAAGCGGTCGATATTGGCGTGCTCGGCGCACTGAGCGCGATCGCAACGTTCGTCGGCACCGTGACCAACACGCTGATCAACGATCTGGCCCGCACGGGCCTCATGAAGCGAGGAGACGAGCCGCCGAAAACGCTCATGCGTAACAAGCCGGCTTGATGGAGGTTGGTTCGAGGCGCGTGCAATCGAGTTGCACGCGCCCTTGAGCCGTCTGAACGCTTGAGAGCCAGCAAGCGTTCCAGTGCCGCCGGCCTTTAGAACAGATACATCCCGGCGACGAAGATCACGCCCGAAAACAGCAGTGCTGTCACGCAATAGCCCATGATGTCGCGCACGCCGAGGCCCGCGATCGCGAGCGCCGGCAGTGCCCAGAACGGCTGCGCCATATTGGTCCACGCCTCGCCGTACGCGATCGCCATTGCCGACTTGCCGAGGTCCGCGCCAAGCGCCTGCGCGGCCGGCATGACGAACGGCCCCTGCACGACCCAGTGACCGCCGCCGCTCGGCACCGCGAAGTTGATCACGGCGGAGCTCAGGAACGCTAGCAGCGGGAACGTGTGGACGTTCGCGATATCGACGAACCATTTCGTGATCACGCCGGCGAGCCCCGAGTGATCCATCAGCGCCTGAATACCTGCATAGAACGGAAACTGGATCATGATGCCCGCGGCGCCGCGCGCCGCCGCGGCTACCGCACGCGCATACGCCATCGGCGTCTTGTGCAGCAGCATGCCGGTTGCGAGGAACACAAGGTTCACCGTGTCGATATCGAGCGTGAAGCCCTTCGTTACCGTGCGCACGACGAGAAAGCCATAGCAGACGAGCGCGACGAGAATCGCGAGCAGGCGGCTTTCTTCGAGCCGTTCGGCGAGCGTCGCATTCGCGGGCAGCTTGCGTTCGACGCTCGGCGGTTCTTCGAGCAATGCCGGGTCGACCGCGACCACATCCTGCGGCTTCGGCATCATCAAACGCGCGAGAATCGGCAACATGACGATGAGGCCAAACGTGATGAACGCGTTATAGCCGGTGAAAATGGTGTGCGACACCGGGATCAGGCCGATGGTCTTTTCCATCGGATTGCCTTTGGTCGCGGCGACGAGCGGTACCGATCCCGACAGGCCGCCGTGCCACGTCAGAAAGCCCATATACGCACACGCAACGAGCAACCGGTAGTCGGTACCCTTGACGCGCCGCGCGACTTCGCGCGAAAGCATCGCACCGAGCACGAGCCCGAAGCCCCAATTGATCGCGCACGCCACGGCGCCGACGAACGCGACCAGCATCACGGCTTGCCCCGGCGTGCGTGCCGAGTTCGCAAGCGCGACCAGCATCCGCCTGATCGGGCCCGAACTCGCGAGCGCGTGGCCGGTGACGAGAATCATGGCCATCTGCATCGAGAACGCGAGCAGATTCCAGAAGCCCGCGCCCCATAGCGAAATCAGTTCGATGGGCGGCTTCGGCGTGAGGCCGAACGCGAGCGCGAAGGTCGCGATGGTCAGGAAGATGGCGAAAATCAAAGGGTCGGGAAGCACGCGGTGCACGACCTGCGTGAAAAACTGCGAGATGCGCTGAATCAACTGTCTACTCCTTGTCGCCTGTTTGATGTGCGCGCGAGGTACGCACGCGGAATTTGTATGGCGGGTTTCCCCATGGTGATCCGGCGAGCCTTTCATTTTTATTCATCGCGCTCGTCGGCAAGGGCAGAATTTTTGCATAAAACAGTCGTCCGCGTGCTCGAAGTATGCAAATCGCAAGGCTTACACGCGTGACAAACATCGGCGCCGCAAATGGATCTGGAACATTGCGGCGCTGAAAACTATCATCGACGCCATACCTTCCGCGATCGAGGATCGTCATGGGCAATGGCGCATCGGCAGGGCGTGTGATCGGCGTGCTGGGCGGCATGGGCCCGCAGGCGACGGCCGACTTTCTCACCAAGCTCACGGCCGCGACGCCTGCCGAACGCGAACAGGATCATCTGCGCGTTTTGATCGATTCGAACCCGAAGGTGCCCGATCGCAGCGAGGCCATCGCGGGCCGCGGCGCGTCGCCGGGGGCCACGCTCGCTGCGATGGCGGCCGGCCTCGAACGCGCGGGCGCCGATTTTCTCGTGATGCCGTGCAATACCGCTCATGCATTCGAGCCCGACATTCGCGCGGCGGCCAGCGTGCCGTTCGTGAGCATGATCGACGAGACCAGCGCGGTCTGCGAAAGCGCATTCCCCCATGCACTGCGCTTCGGTCTGCTGGCGACGAGCGGCTGCATTCACGCGCTTCTCTATCAGAACGCTTTCATCCGGACCGGGCGCCGCACTGTCGTTCTCGACGCTGTCGACCAGGAAAAACTGATGGCGCTGCTGTACCGGATCAAACTCGGCGACCGGTCCGCCACGGCGCAAATTGCGATGCGTGCCTATGGCGAAACGCTCGTCGACGCAGGTGCGGATATCGTGATCGCGGCCTGCTCGGAAGTTCCGCTCGTGCTTGCGGATGGCGATCTCACGCGGCCCGTGCTCGATGCGACCGCCGTGCTCGCGCAGCGCTGCATACGTTATGCCTATGGGTTCGAACCGCTGCCTTCCGCGCAATCGACTCTACGAGCAGGCGCAGAATCAGCCACGCATCCACCGCACGCGCAGCCCGTTGTTTCACTGTGAACCCTCGCAACGCGAAACACTGCGCCACCCGCTGCGCCGCGCAAGTCGCCGGATACGACGCATTGAATTTTGGTCGATGAAGATACGCCTGCGGCGCGCCTTGCGAAACGGCAAAAAACGGCGCACCGCCCGAACGCGTAAGTCATTTTCAATGCGCCTGAGCGCGGGAGACAAAGCGTGAAACAGAACAGACTGGGGCTGGCCATCGTGATCGGCATGCTGATCGGCATTGCCGCGGGGTACGTGTGCCATCAATCGGCCGACTCGCCTGCAGCGGCGAAAGAAATGGCCAGCAGTTTCTCCTTGATTACCGATATCTTTCTGCGCCTTATCAAAATGGTGATCGCGCCGCTCGTATTCAGCGGCATCGTTGCGGGGCTGGCCGCGATCGGCGACCCGAAGGCAGTCGGCCGTGCGGGCCTGAAGGCGCTCGGCTGGTTTATCTGCGCGTCGTTCATGTCGCTATTGATCGGCATGGTGCTCGCCAACGCCTTCGACCTCGGGCACGCAATGAATCTGCACGTGCCGGCCGCGGGCGCGGCGGCCGGCGTCAGCACCGCTGCGTTCAATCTGCACAATTTCATTACGCACATCGTGCCTTCGAGCGTAATCGAAGCCATGGCGAACAACGAGATATTGCCGATCCTCGTGTTCTCGCTGTTTTTCGGTATTGCGATGGGCACGATGAAAGACCGGCTGCCGCCCGCGCTGCTGTCGTCGATCGAGGGGCTGTTCTCGATCATGCTCAGAATTACCGGTTACGTGATGTGGTTCGCGCCGCTCGGCGTATTCGGCGCGGTGGCCGCCGTCATCACCGTGCACGGGCTCGGCATGCTTGTCACGTATGGCAAGTTTATCGGCGCGGTCTATTTCAGCATGATGGTGCTGTGGTGCGTGCTGCTCGCGGCCGGCTACGGCGTGCTCGGCAGACCGGTCTTCGCGCTCGTGAAGCTGATTCGCGAGCCAATGATTATCGCGTTTTGCACGGCGAGCAGCGAAGCCGCTTACCCGAAAACGATCGAGCAGCTGACACGCTTCGGCGTCAAGCCGCGTATCAGCAACTTCGTGCTGCCGCTCGCATACTCGTTCAATCTGGACGGATCGATGATGTATCAGGCGTTCGCCGCGCTTTTTATCGCGCAGGCCTACGACATTCACCTGTCGTTCGGCCAACAGTTCTGGATGCTGCTCGTGATGATGCTGACGAGCAAGGGCGTGGCCGGCGTGCCGCGCGCGGCGATCGTCGTGATTGCGGCCACCTTGCCGCTGTTCGGGCTGCCGGTCGAAGGCGTCGTGCTGCTGCTCGCGATCGATCAGTTCATCGATATGGGGCGTACGACAACGAATGTGGTCGGCAACAGCATCGCGTCGGCGGTCATCGCGAAGTGGGAAAGCAGCCTTGCTCCGTGGACGGGGAAGGCCTATCCGTTATCCGAAGCAATTCCGTCGATGCACGACGAGATGGCCGGCGCACCGACCTCGAACGCGCCGCACCCGGCCTTCCCGGCATCGCGAACGTCCCACTAGCGTCTCACCAGCGCCTGCGTATGAACGCCGGCCGGCGGCACACGCAAAGCTCAAGCGCGTTGAACTTCATGGCGCCGCTGCGCAACAGCATCGTGTGCGCAGCGGCACACCGGCCTGCGTTTCTGCAAACAAACCCTGTTCGGTATATCGTTAGAACGAAAAGTCGGTTCACGCCGCGCACATGCAACTCCAAGATAGCGATTCTGGCCGTTGTCCGTCCGCGCGCCCGATCGTCCGCGCTGCATGCTATGCGGTGATCGCGGCCGACGTCACCGAGCAAGGAGTCTTTCAGTTGAACCGTTTCGAGCATTCCCGCGCGCCGCTCGTAGTCGGCATCGGCGGCACGACGCGCGCCGCATCGTCGACCGAGCGCGCGCTTGCCGTCGCGCTAGGCGGCGCGCAAGAAGCCGGTGCGCAGACGCGCCTGTTCGGCGGCGCATTCCTGCATCGGCTGCCGCACTATGCACCTGAAAATGACGAGCGCACCGACGAGCAGCTGGAGCTGATCGAAGCCGTGCGCCACGCCGATGCGCTCGTCATCGCAACGCCCGGCTATCACGGCGGCGTATCGGGGCTCGTCAAGAATGCGCTCGATACGCTCGAAGACCTGCGCGACGATGCGCGCCCGTATCTCGATGGCCGTGCGGCCGGCTGTATCGTCACCGCATACGGCTGGCAGGCCGCGGGCTCCGTGCTCACGTCGCTGCGCTCGATCGTGCACGCGCTGCGCGGCTGGCCGACGCCGTTCGGCGCCGGCATCAATACGCTCGAGACACGCTTCGACAGCGCCGGGCTTTGCTCGGACCCGAAGGTCGCCGAGCAGCTCGCAACCGTCGGCCGCCAGGCCGCCCAGTTCGCCATCGCATTCGGCGGCGAGGCGCAAGCAGGCGATCACGGTGCAGCCGGCGGCGGCCCGTCGCATGCAGGCGCCGCCGGGATCTTCGCGCTGGCCGACTAACGCGCCGCCCGCCCATGGCGCGCCGCGCATCGCGGCTTCACATGCGCGCGTTCTTTGCGTCCATCACGTTGCGTCCGTCACGTTTTGCGCCGTCCGTCGCGCCACGACCCATTGCGCACGGCAATGCGGCCGTGCGCACAAAGCATCCGCGAAACCGTGTGCCAGCCCACAGACGGACGCGCATTGGCGACCGATAGTCGCGTCAACCGGACAATAAAACCGGATGCAAGAGCAAATGAACCGACTGATTCGCTACAAGGGTTACCAGGTCGCTCCCGCTGCGCAGCGCCTGCCGAACGGGCTGTTCGCGGCCAATCTGACCATCGAGAAAAGCGCGGCCGAGCCGGGGCGCGCCTATTCGTTCGACGCCCTCGACTACTTCTTCGACGAAGAACATGCGCTCGCCTATGCATTCCGCTGGGGACGCCTGTGGGTCGACGACCATCAATAACGGCACGGCGCCTCGCCGGTTAGTCACCCGAAACGCGCGCAAAGACGCGCGTACGCCAACGCTTGCCGGGTTCCGTCCGGTATCGGCGCGCTCCGCCTTTCATCCAAGCCGCAGCAAGACCGCACCAAGGCAACATTTAGGCCACGTCAAGGCCACACAAGGCCTCGCGCGCGCCGCGCGCGATTCGTCGCGCGGGCCGCCGGCCACGCCTGTCGTGCCGGTGCAAGCGCCGTTCCAGTGTGTTGTGACAAAATAGGGCGACATATGTCTTACGTAAGATGCCTTAAATAAATTTGCCATGTCCGATACCCTGACAGATGCTGCCGGCGAAGATTACGCGCTGCGAAACTGGACGTTCCGGGACCACGCCCGCATGCGGATCGGCTCCGAGGCCCACAAGCAGATGTTCTGCCGCATGCTGCTGGAAACCCATAATCCCTATAAACCCGCGGTACTCGACTGGCCACCGCTCGCACCCGACGCACTGCAGCGCCTCACTTCGCTGCCGATCTGGGACATCGCCGTACAAACCGAAGGCCGCGCATCGATTCGCGTGGCCACGTACGCCGCCACGGTCAAAGACCCGCTGCTGCGCGAAGCGATCGAAATGGACGGCGCCGAAGAAGCGCGCCACAAGCACGTGCTGTCGCACCTCGTCGCGGCCTACGGCATCGAACTCGCGCCGGAGCCTGAATACCCGGCGCCGCGCGACGCCGAATGGGCATGGATGTTCACGGGCTATAGCGAATGCATCGATAGCTTCTTTGCCTTCGGCCTGTTCCGTTCGGCCCAGCAATCGGGCTACTTCCCCGAATCGCTCGTCGAAACGTTCGAGCCCGTCATTCAGGAAGAGGCGCGCCATATCCTCTTCTTCATCAACTGGGTCGCGTGGTATAGGCGCAGGATGCCGTGGTGGCGCCGCCCGTGGCATTCGCTGCGCGTCGCTGCGATCTGGGTCAAACTGGTGTGGGACCGCGTAGGCATCGCGAAGGGCATGGACGCCGACGGCGTGATGCACGACTCGAATTTTCTCGCCGCGAACAGCTCGACGATCGGCGCTGCGCTCGACGCACGGCAACTTCTCGAGCTATGCCTCGTCGAAAACGAGCAGCGCATGAGCGGCTATGATGTGCGTCTTCTGCGCCCCACGCTGATGCCGCGGCTCGCGCGGCTCGCTCTGCGTTTCATGAAGAAGTAACGGGTGCAGCGTGGCATCCGATTCGCGCCGCGCGGCTCAAGCGCGCCGGCGCGAGTTGGGCTTCGTGCGTCCGACCGGGAGGAAACACGCATGGCATGGACCGTCGACGAACAGCTGGCACTGAGCGCATGCGAAGCAGTTGCGGCCATCCAGGCGGGCAAGCTGCTCGCAACCGATTACGTTGCGACGCTGCTCGCACGCGCGGCGGCGCTGTCGAGCCTCAATGCCTTGACCGCGCTCAATATGGAAGGCGCGCTCGCGGCCGCGCAGCGTATCGACGCGCTATCGCCCGGCGAGAAAGCGCGTCTGCCGCTCGCGGGCCTGCCCGTGGTCGTCAAGGACAACATCAACACGGCAGACCTGCAGACCGCCGGCGCGACGCCCGCACTCGCGGACTTCAAACCGAAAACCAATGCGCCCTCGGTGCAGCGCCTGCTCGACGCGGGCGCAGTGCTGCTCGGAAAAGCGAACATGCACGAGCTCGCATGCGGCATCACGAGCACGAATTTCGCGGCGCCGGGCCCCGTGCGCAATCCGTACGACCCGGGCCTGATTCCAGGCGGCTCGTCGGGCGGCAATGCGGTCGCGGTCGCCGCACGCATCGTGACGGCCGGTCTCGGCACTGACACGAGCGGTTCGAACCGCATTCCGGCCGCGCTGACGGGGTGTGTCGGCTTTCGGCCTTCGGTCGGCAACGGCGGCGCCGAGCGCCGCTATCACGATCCGCAAGCGCTGCTGCCGTTGAGCCATACGCGCGACACCGTCGGTCCGATCACGCGCACCGTGGCCGATGCCGCGCTGCTCGACGCGGTCATTACCGGCGACGCCGCACAGCCGCCGGTGGCACTGTCGGGCTTGCGCATCGGCTTGCCTGCGCCGTTGTGGGACGGCCTCGATGCATCGCTCGAAGCGGTCGCGCGCGCCGCGCAGCGCAAGCTCGTAGCCGCGGGTGTCACGTTCGTCGAACTCGAGATGCGCGAACTGATGCCGCTCAACGACCGCACGGCACCGATCACGGCTCACGAAACGCTGGCCGACATGCGTGCATGGCTCGTCGCGAACGACGCGCCGGTGCAGACGGTCGAGGAACTCGCACGCTCGATTGCGAGCCCCGACGTGCGCGAAATATTCGAAGCGATTCTTGCAGACCCGTTCGCGCCGCTCTATCAGGCCGCGCTCGCCACATGGCGGCCGCAACTGCAGCAGCTTTATGCAACGACATTCGCAAACGGACGCGTCGATGCATTGATGTTTCCAACCACGATTCTTCCGGCGACGCCGCTCGACGAAATTCGCGGCTCGTCCGTCGTATCGCTGCATGGCCGCATGCTCGATACGATGATGGCCTATCTGCGCAACACGGACCCTTCCGCCAACGCGGGGCTGCCCGGTTTGTCGTTGCCCGCGGGACGCACCGCGGACGGTTTGCCCGTAGGTATCGAACTCGATGGGCCGGTCGGCAGCGACCGGCAACTGCTTGCGATCGGTAGCGCATTCGAACAGGTTCTCGGCGCTCTCGCGCCACCCACAATCTAACTACCGATGAGTCTCTTCCATGCTCCTCTTCTTGCGAAAAACACTGGTCTTTTCGCTGGCCGTGTTCGTGGGCGCCTGCGCGTCGCTAGCGGCCAGCAATCCGAATGCGCTATGGCAGATCGTCAGTGAACAGTGCGTGCCGCCCGAGCAGTCGATCGGGAAACCCGGCGCATGCACCGACGTCAATCTGAAGAAACACTATGCGATCCTGAAGGATATCGTCGGCGCCACGCAGTTCCTGCTGATTCCGACCGACCGCGTGAGCGGTATAGAAAGTCCGCTGATTCTGCAACCCGACGCGCCCGATTACTGGGTCGATGCGTGGAACGCGCGGCATTACGTCAATGACCGGGCCAAGGTTCAGTTGCAGGACGATCAGCTCGGGCTCGAGATCAATTCCCAGTTCCGGCGATCGCAAGAGCAGCTGCATATACATATCGATTGCATGCGCGACGATATCGTTGCCGCGCTTGCGCCGTATCGCGACCAGGTGCTGTTCCAGTGGCATCCGGCGACACTCGATAAACAGCGCTATCGCGTGATGCGCGTGCCGAACCTCGAGGGAGAAAACAATCCGTTCCGGGTCGTCGCGCGCGATCTTCCGGATTCCGGTCAGATGGCCGAACAGACCATACTCGTCACGGGAGCGGGGCGCACCACGAAGGATGGCTGGCTGATCGTCAACAGCGCGTTGAATATCGAAGACGGCAGCGGCACGGCCGAGCCGTTGCTCGATCACCAGTGCATGCTCGCGAAGCACGGGTAGGCATCGCGTCGACGCCATCACGCAAACCGGCGCCGCTTCGACACGGCGCCGGCCAATGCAACCGAGGCTTCTGCTACGGCGTGCGCGTCTTCAGTTCAGACGCTTCAACTGACCGTCGTCTGCATACCAGTCGACCGTCTTGCCCGTCGTGTTGACCGTCACCGCGCGCGGCTCGGTGAACTGGTCGAACGACTCGATGCCGGTCTCGCGGCCCACGCCGCTGTTCTTGAAGCCGCCCCACGGCGATGCCGGGTCGAGACGGTGATGGTCGTTGACCCACACCATGCCGAACTCGAGCTTGCTCGCCACCCGATGCGCGCGCGCAACGTCGATCGTCCACACGGAGGCGGCAAGGCCGAACTGCGAGTCGTTGGCAATGCGGATCGCGTCGGCTTCGTCCTTGAACGGCATCACCACGGTGACCGGGCCGAACACTTCTTCCTGGCCGATTTCGCAGCCCGGATTGACGTCGTACAGCACCGTCGGCTCGAGGAAGAAGCCTTGCGACAGATGCGACGGAATCTTGCCGCCCGTCAAAAGCTTCGCACCGTCCTGTTCGGCGCGCGCGAGCATGGCGAGAATGCGCTGCCGCGACCGGTCGGAAATCACCGGGCCCAGTTGCGTCTTCGGGTCTTCGGGGTTGCCGACGCGGATGCCGGCCGCCTTCGCGCGGAAACGTTCGAGAAATTGCTGATAGATCGTTTCCTGAACGAGAATGCGGGCGCCGCACACACACGTCTGCCCGGCGCCGATGAACGACGCAAATGCGGCGCCGTTGACGGCCCGTTCGATATCCATATCGTCGAACAGGATCACCGCACCCTTGCCGCCCAGTTCGAGCGTAGTCAGCGCGAAGGTGCGCGCGGCCGCTTCGCCGATCGAGCGGCCCACCTCCGTGCCGCCCGTGAACACGACCTTGCGGATCAGCTCGTGCTTCGCGAGCGCCGCGCCGCATACGCGGCCTTCGCCGTTCACGACGTTGACCACGCCCTTCGGCACGCCCGCTTCTTCGAGCAGGCGTACGAGACGCACCGTCGTCAGCGGGGTTTGCTCGGATGCCTTGATGACGACGCTGTTGCCGGTCGCGAGCGCCGGTGCGAGGCTTTTCGACAGAATCATCAACGGATGATTGAACGACGTCATCAGCGCGACGACGCCGAGCGCCACACGCTGCGTATAGCAGAGATACGGGCCTTCGATCGGAATCACGTCGCTACGGCGTGTCAGCGACAGCGCCGCAAAATATCGATAGAACTGCGGCAGGCGCGAAATCTGCGCGCGCGTTTCAGCGATCGGCCGGCCGTTGTTCAGTGTTTCGAGCTTGTAGAAATTCTCGAGGTCGGCTTCGAACAGGTCGGCAAATCTGTTCATGATGCGCGAGCGCTGCTGAATCGGCATATCGCGCCATTCGCCGCGCTCGAACGCCGCGTGGCCGGCGCGCACCGCGCGATCGACATCGGCTTCCGACGCCGCCGCGAGGCTGCCGATCACGGCGCCCGTTGCGGGGTTCACGATGTCCATCGTGTGGCCGCCTTCGGCGCCAGTCCATTCGCCATCGATCAGAAGCTGGGCTTCGAGGTGCTGATTGTTGACTGCATCCATTGCGATTTCCTTTTCGATTTCCTTGCGGGTTCGGTGCGGTTTCGTGCGATTGGGTTGATTGTTACTTGAGCGGCGACACCCGCGCGGCGGCGTTGACGCCATCGTGCGCGAGCGCGTCGCCCGGTTGAAGGTCTTCGAGGCGCTGGCCCGTCGGTTCGACGCCGAGCCACGCGACCACCACGATCTGGACCGCGAGCAGGCCGATCATCAGCGCCAGCACGCCGACCACGCCATGCTGCGCAAACAGCGAAACCACGATGAACGGCGTCACGATCGTCGCGCCACGCCCCAGGGTATTACAGATGCCCGATGCGCGCAGACGCACTTCGGTCGGGAACAGTTCGGGCACGTACACGGCGAACAGCAGCGCGACGAGCACATAGATCGGTATGGTCAGCAGCAGGCCTACCACCGGCAGCAACAGCGGATTGCTGACGAACGGATAGATCGCGCCGAACACAATGGCCAGCAACGAGGCGATGATGATCGTCTTCTTGCGCCCCCAGGAATCCGCGGTGAAGGCGCCGATGGCCGAACCGACGGGCGCGCCGATCGACATCACGAGCGCATAGCCGAACGACTTGGCAATGCTGAAGCCTTGATGCACGAAGAACGTCGGCAGCCACGTGACGAAGCCATACAGCAGCGTGTTGATGACCACGAGACACACGCAGCCGACAATCATTCGCTGCAGCATCGTGCCTGAGAACAGCGACCCGAAGCTCATCGGCTGCTGCGCATGCCCGGACTTCGCGGCCGCGACGGCCGGCGGCGGCAACGGCTTGCCCTGCTCGTTCGTGACTTCGCCTTCGATGCGCTGCAGGATCGCTTCGGCTTCCTTTTCGCGGCCCGCCGATTCGAGCCAGCGCGGCGACTCGGGCAGCGACTTGCGCGCGTACCAGACGCCGAGCGCGCCGATGCCGCCCAGCACGAACATCGCTCGCCAGCCGAGTGCGGGAATCACGAGCAAACCGATCAGCCCCGCGATCGGCAGGCCGGTCACGACGAACACCGCCATCAGCCCTTGCAGCCGGCCGCGCGAACGCGGCGGAACGAACTCGGCGAGCGTCGAGTAGCCGACCACGTTTTCAGCGCCGAGACCCACGCCCATCAGGAAGCGGCACGCGATCAGCAGGTTCATGGTCGGAGAAATCGCGGCGCCGAGCGACGCGAGGCCGAAGATCGCCAGATTCACCTGATACGTGAAGCGGCGTCCGAAACGATCGCCAAGGAAGCCGGTGGCGAGCGAGCCGAGCATCATGCCGAGGAACGTCAGCGACACGAACAACGCGTTTTGCGCGAGGGTCGAGAAGCCCGTTTTCAGCGTCGCGCCGAGCACCGTCGACGCGACATAGATGTCGAAGCCGTCGAAAAACATGCCGATGCCGATCAGCCACATGATCCGGCGATGAAACGCCGACATCGGTAGCCGGTCGAGTCTTGCACCTGCGTTCACGTTCATGTTGTACGTCTCCAGCCAGTTTCCGGTCGGTTGTTGTTTTGCGCGGCGGGGGGTGGTTGCCGCGGGCGTGTGTCGGGTGTTGCGTCGACGATTGCGTTAAGGGTTGCGACGTCGGCGGTTCAGTGCTCAGCGGCTTTGCAACAGCCGCATGGTCGCCACGGTCAGCGTTTCCGTTGCCAAGCGGAAGTTCTGTTCGAGCGCGTTTTCTTCCGCCGCCTGGAAGAACACCTTGCAATTGCGGGCGCCGGTCTCGTCGAGCGCGAGAATCCGTTCGATCAGCGTGTCCGTTGCCGCGTTCAGCGTATCGGGCTCGGCAACCTGCGTGATCAGGCCCGCCTCGAGCGCGACAGCAGGCGCAAGCGGTTCGCCGAACAGCACCATCGGGAACACGCGCTTGGGCAGCGCATAGCGGCTAAGGTAAGCCATGATCGCGGCCGGCGGCAGCCCGGCTTTCATCTCCGGGAACGCAAGGCGCGCAGCACTCGATACGATCGCGAAATCGCACAGGATTGCGAGGCCGAAACCGAAACCGAATGCATCGCCCTGCACCTCGGCGACGCTGATCAGCGACGTGCTGCGCAGCAGCTTCTTCAATTCGATAAGCCGCGCCACCTCGGCGTGAACCGACGCCGCGTCGCGGCCCGCGCGTTCGCGTCCCTTGCAGAATGCGTTGCCCGCAGCGCGCAGCCGCAGCACGCGCGCGCTCGGCTCGATCGCTTCGCTGCGCAGCGCGGCGATCATCGCGTCGAACATCGGCCCGGTGATTTCATTGGCGGCGTCCGGGTTGTTCAGCGTGAACGTGAGCACCGCGCCGGATTTTTCGATCAATACGGGCTGCGGCAAAGAAACGTGATCCACGTGCTCTCCTTGGGTTCGGGTCTTGGTGCGGGTCTTGGTTCGGGTGTTGGTTCAGGCCTTGGTACGGCAGGCTCGATGTTGTATAATCTGTATACAGCGTATTCAATGAACATCGCAGTGTCAACCGGAATGCTCGGCGAGGGGTTATTACGATCATCGGAAGGGAGAAGGGAGCTCCAATTGCGAACCGCAAAAAAAGCCGAGAAAGGCCAGCACCAGGACATGCCGCTCGCGCCGCCGCTCGATACGATCGGCCGCAAGTACCACGCGCGCATGCGCACCATTCATGCGACGAGCGACTCGTTGAGCGAAGGCGTGGTCGTGCCGGCGCTGCGCGAGGCGATCGTCGAAGGCGTGCTCGCGCCGGGCAGCCGCCTGTCCGAAGTACAGGTCGCGAAGCAATTGAATGTGAGCCGCACGCCGATGCGCGAAGCATTCGCGCAGCTCGAACGCGAAGGGCTCGTCACGATGCTGCCGCGCATCGGCGCGTTCGTGCGCTCGGTCAGCGTGCGCGACGTCGAAGAAATCTATACGGTACGTTCGGCGCTCGAGTGCCTTGCGGTGCAACTCGCCGCGGACCGCATTACCGCGCTCGGCCGCGCGCAGCTCGATGATGTGGTCGCCGCGATGGAAAGCGCCGTCGCCGACGACAATCCCGCGAGCTATGTCGATGCGCTCGATCGCTTCTATACGGTCGTGATGACGATTGCCGATAATCACACGCTGCAGGAAAGCCATGCCGCGCTGATCGGTCCGGTGCGGCGCGTGCGGCGTATCGCAATGGCGCGCGGCGGGCGCATGCGGGCGTCGTTCGAGCAGTCGGTGCGGATTCGCGATGCGATCGTGAATCACGATCCGGGCGTGCAGGACTTGATGCGCGAACAACTGCAGGGGGCCTGCAAGTCCGCGCTCGACGTGCTCAATCACGTCGAATGACCGTGACGCAGCGCGGTGGCGCCATGCCGCGGCCATATGGCGTGGCGCGCTTGCCGCGGTCGGCGCGGTTTGGCGAGGCTCCGACGATGTGCCAGAATCGGGCGCATCATGAATTCCGTTCCCTGGATTGCCGCGCTGCCGATGTACAACGTCTCGCCATCGCTCGCAGCGTGCTGGCGCGACTGGCTTGCGGACGTGCTCGGCATCGTCGAGCCGGCGGCGCGCATAGTCGACGGCGGTAACGACTTATCGGCGCTCTGGCGCCGCAACGATCTGCTGCTGTCGCAAACGTGCGGCTACCCGTTGACGCACGAATTGCGCGACGCGGTACAACTCGTTGCAACGCCTTGCTTTGACGCGCCGGGCTGCGACGGTCCCTGCTATTCGAGCGCGCTGATCACGCATGCAGGTGCATCGTTCGCCACGCTCGAAAGCTTGCGCGGTTCGACAGTCGCGTTCAACCAGACCGATTCGAACAGCGGCTTCAATACATTGCGGCATGTCTTCGCACCGTTGGCGCGCGGCGGCCGCTTCTTCGATTCAAGCATCGAAACCGGCTCACATCTCGCTTCGCTGCAGGCCGTGGCCGAACGCCGCGCGGATCTTGCCGCGATCGACTGCGTGACGATGGCGTTCGTGCGCGACGAACGGCCGGCGCTTGCGCATGCCGTCAGGCAGATCGGATGGACCGAAGCATCGCCGGGCTTGCCGCTGATTGCATCGAAAGCGCTGCCGGCGGATCGCATCATCGCGTTGAGAAGCGCGTTGAAGCAAGCGCTGCTGTTGCAGCCCGCGCGTGCCCGGCGGCTGCGTTTAAAGGGCTTTGAAATACGCTCGATGGACGATTACGCGCGTATCAGCGAGCTGGAAAACGAGGCCATCGAACGCGGCTATGCGCGGCTGGCGTGACGCGGCACATGCTTGCGGGCGCTCACACTATGCGGATCATTCGCTTGCCAGCACGAGCAATTGCGCCCCTTCGGCGACCTGATCGCCGACCGCGTACAGCAGTTCCGCCACCGTACCCGCAGCAGGCGCGCCGATCGTATGCTCCATTTTCATCGCTTCCATCACGATCAGCGGTGCGCCCTTTTCGACCTTTTCGCCGGGCTCGACGAGCACCGCGATGACCTTGCCCGGCATCGGCGCCGTCAGGCGTCCTTCGCCATGCTCGGCGTCCGCGGCATGCGCAAGCAGGTTCTGCCATTCGAATGCGAGCGCCTCGCCGCGGCAGAACACATGGAACGTATCGCCATCGATAAACACGCGGCCCGTCACGCGGGCATTGCCAAGCGTCGCACCATATTCGTGCGGCGTCGTGCCGGCCCACCACGCGAACGGCGCCTCACGACCCGCGAATTCGAGCGCCTGCACGTCACCGTCGCGTGCGAAGGTGACCGCGAACGGCGCATCGCTTTCGACTTCGTTCCAGTTCAACGTCCGTCGATAACCGCCGTTCAGACGCCAGTGTGCGAGCGCTTCCCACGGCGACGTACCGCTCGCGGCAGCAGCGCCGCCCGCCGCATCATCGCCCTCGCGCTCGAGCAGGGCCGCACAGGCAAGCGCAAGCGCGGCGTCGAACGGCTTTTGCGTCGGTGCGAACAACGTATCGCGATGACGTTCGATCAAACCGGTATCGAGGTCGGCGCTCGCGAACGGCTCGCTTGTCACGATCCGCCGCAAAAACTCGACATTCGTATGCGGCCCGACCACTTCGCATGCCTGCAACGCGCGGCTCATGCGCTGCAACGCGTCAGCACGCGTCGCGCCGTACACGATCAGTTTCGCGATCATCGGGTCGTAGAACGGCGTAATCGTGTCGCCCTCGCGCACGCCGCTGTCGATGCGCACGGGCGCACGCGGACCGCCCTGCTGCACGCCGACCGTGAACTCGACGCCTTCCGGCATGCGCAAATGCTTGAGCGTGCCCGTCGACGGCAGAAAACCGCGCGCCGGATGCTCGGCATAGATGCGCGCTTCGATCGCGTGTCCGGTTAGCTGCAACTGCTGCTGCACACATGGCAGCGCTTCGCCGGCCGCGACGCGCAACTGCCATTCGACGAGGTCGTGCCCCGTCACCATCTCGGTGACCGGATGCTCGACCTGCAGCCGCGTGTTCATTTCCATGAAGTAGAAGTCGCCACCCGTCATGATGAATTCGACGGTGCCGGCGCCGACATAGTCGACCGCGCGCGCGGCCGCGACCGCTGCTTCGCCCATCGCACGGCGCAGCGCATCGGAGAGCCCGGGCGCGGGCGCTTCTTCGAGCACTTTCTGGTGACGCCGCTGCACCGAGCAGTCGCGATCGAACAGATAGACCGCGCCGCCATGCGTATCGGCGAACACCTGCACTTCAACGTGGCGCGGCCGCGTCAGATACTTTTCGATCAGCACGCGATCATTGCCGAAGCTGCTCGCCGCTTCGCGTTTGCACGACACGAGCGCCGCCGCGAAATCGTCGCCACGCTCGACGACGCGCATGCCTTTGCCGCCGCCGCCCGCGCTTGCTTTCAGCAGCACCGGGTAGCCGATCGCGTCCGCTTCGCGCCTGAGCAGATCAGCGTCCTGATTGGCGCCGTGATATCCGGGTACGAGCGGGACCGCGGCGGCATGCATCAGTGCCTTGGCGGCGGCCTTCGAGCCCATCGCGGCGATGGCCTCGACGGGCGGCCCGATAAAGACGAGGCCGGCCGCCTTGCACGCCTGCGCGAAGTCTTCGTTCTCCGACAGGAAGCCGTAGCCCGGGTGCACGGCCTGCGCGCCGCTTGCGCGCGCCGCGTCGATAATGCGCTCGATGCGCAGGTAACTTTCCGTCGCCGTCGAGCCGCCGATATGCACGGCTTCGTCGCAAGCTGCGACGTGCTTCGCGTTCGCATCCGCATCGGAATAGACCGCCACGCTTGCAATGCCGAGCCGCTTGCACGTAGCCGCAACGCGGCATGCGATTTCGCCTCGGTTCGCAATGAGGATCCTGTTGAACATGAGTCTGCCCTGGCGCTGTAGTTTGCCTGTTGACTTATTGTGTGCGCCACACGGGCGCGCGCTTCTCGAGAAACGATGCCACGCCTTCGCGCCCTTCCGCGCCAGCCCGCACCTGCGCGATGCGAACGGCCGTTTCCTCGATCAGGGCCCGGTCGAGTTCGCGCTCTGCGATGTCCTGCACGAGTTGCTTGCTGGCGCGCACCGCGCGCGGTCCGTTCGAACATAGAATGGCCGCAAGTTGCTGCACGGTGTCGTCGAGCTTGTCTGCGCCGACCACTTCGCTGACGAAACCGAGCCGCAGCGCGGTCGCGCAATCGAACTGCTCGGCCGTCGCAAAGTAACGGCGCGAAGCGCGTTCGCCGAGTGCGCGGATCACGTACGGTGCGATGGTCGCCGGAATCAGGCCCAAACGGGCTTCGGAGAGGCAGAAATGCGCGGTGTCGACGGCAATCACGATATCGCATGCGGAGATCAGACCCATCCCGCCCGCGTATGCATCGCCGTTCACGCGCGCGATGACGGGCTTCGGGCAGCGGTAGATCGACCACAGCATATCGGCAAGGCGCAATGCGTCGGCGCGGTTCTCGTCGTCCGAGTAGCCGGCCATCTTCTTCATCCAGTTCAGGTCCGCACCCGCGCAGAACGCCTTGCCGTTTGCGCCGAGCACGACGGCACGCACGTCGTCGCGCTCGCCGAGTTCGCGAAACACCGCGGTCAACTCGGCGATCATCGTTTCGTTGAACGCGTTGCGTACGTCTGGACGATTCAGCGTGACCGTCGCCACCTGATGCGTGAATTCGACGATCAGCGTTTCAGGGTTCAGTTCATTCACCATTCGAAACTCCTCGCGCGAGCCTGCAAGATCCTGCGCATTCCGTGCGCCGCATTGCATCCGCTGCATTACATGCGGAACACGCCGAAACGCGTGTCCTCGATCGGCGCGTTCATCGCAGCCGACAACCCGAGTCCGAGCACGTCGCGCGTTTGCGCCGGATCGATCACGCCGTCGTCCCATAGCCGCGCGCTTGCATAGTACGGGTGGCCCTGCTGCTCGTATTGCTCGCGAATCGGCTGCTTGAAAGCCTCTTCTTCGGCCGCGCTCCATGTGCCGCCCTTCGCTTCGATACCGTCGCGCTTCACGGTGGCGAGCACCGATGCGGCCTGCTCGCCGCCCATCACCGAAATGCGCGCGTTCGGCCACATCCACAGAAAACGCGGCGAATACGCACGGCCGCACATCCCATAGTTGCCCGCGCCGAACGATCCGCCGATGATCACCGTGAACTTCGGCACCTTCGCCGTCGCGACCGCGGTAACCATCTTCGCGCCATTGCGCGCGATGCCTTCGTTCTCATACTTGCGGCCGACCATAAAGCCCGTGATGTTCTGCAGGAACACGAGCGGAATCTTGCGCTGGCAGCACAGTTCGATGAAATGCGCGCCCTTCAACGCAGACTCCGAAAAGAGTATGCCGTTGTTTGCAACGATGCCGACCGGATGCCCCCAGATGTGCGCGAACCCCGTGACGAGCGTCGTGCCGTAGCGGGCCTTGAATTCATCGAAAGCGGAATCGTCGACGATGCGCGCGATCACTTCACGAATATCGAACGGCTTGCGCGTATCGACCGGAATCACGCCGTAGATGCTCTTCGCGTCGTAACGCGGCGGCTTCGGTTCGCGCAGCGCGAGCGGCTGATCCTTGCGCCGGTTCAGATTCGCGACGATGCTGCGCGCGATGGCGAGCGCGTGCGCGTCGTTCCGGGCAAGATGATCGGCTACGCCCGACAAACGCGTGTGCACATCGCCGCCGCCCAGGTCTTCGGCGCTGACTTCTTCACCGGTCGCGGCCTTCACGAGCGGCGGCCCGCCAAGAAAAATCGTGCCCTGGTTCCTTACGATGATCGACTCGTCGCTCATGGCCGGCACGTAGGCGCCGCCCGCCGTGCACGATCCCATCACCACGGCGATCTGCGGAATGCCCGCGGCGGAGAGATTCGCCTGGTTGTAGAAGATACGGCCGAAGTGGTCGCGATCGGGAAACACGTCGTCCTGATTCGGCAGATTGGCGCCGCCGGAATCGACGAGATACACGCAAGGCAAGCGGTTTTCGGCGGCGATCTCCTGCGCTCGCACGTGCTTCTTGACGGTGATCGGGTAGTACGTGCCGCCTTTGACAGTCGCATCGTTGCAAACGATCACGCACTCCTGCCCTGCGATCCGTCCGATGCCGGTGATGACGCCCGCGCCCGGTGCGTCATCGTTATACATGCCGAATGCGGCAAGCTGCGAGAGTTCGAGAAACGGCGTGCCGGGGTCGAGCAGTTGCGCCACGCGCTCGCGCGGCAACAGCTTGCCGCGCGATACGTGCTTGTCGCGCGCGGCCTCTCCGCCACCGAGCGCGAGCTTGGCGATCCTGCCGCGCAGGTCTGTGACGAGCGCTTCGAGTGCGGCGGCGTTCGCGCGGAAATCCTCCGAGCGCGGGTTCAACTTCGTTTCGATGACCGGCATTGTATGCTTCTCCTTCTTCTGATGCCTCGCGTGCTTTTGTTGCTATTGCGGGCCGCCACGCCGCGATACGATCCGGTTCGCCGCTACATTGTTTCGGCAAACAGCTCGCGGCCGATCAGCATGCGGCGAATTTCGCTCGTTCCCGCACCGATCTCGTATAGCTTCGCATCGCGCCACAAGCGGCCAACCGGATACTCGTTGATATAGCCATTGCCGCCGAGAATCTGGATCGCCTCGCCGGCCATCCATGTGGCCTTTTCCGCCGTATAGAGAATCACGCCCGCGCAATCCTTGCGCACCTGACGTATATGATCTTTGCCGAGCGTGTCGAGATTGCGGCCCACCGCATACAGATATGCGCGGCATGCCTGAAACGTCGTATAGAGATCGGCGAGTTTGCCCTGGATCAACTGAAATTCGCCGATCGACTGGCCGAACTGCTTGCGGTCGTGCACATAGGGCACCACGGCGTCCATCACGGCGGCCATGATGCCGGTCGGGCCGCCCGCCAGAACGGCACGCTCGTAGTCGAGCCCGCTCATCAACACCTTGACGCCGCCGTTCAGTTCACCGAGCACATTTTCCTGCGGCACCTCGACGTCCTGAAACACGAGTTCGCCGGTATGCGAGCCGCGCATACCGAGCTTGTCGAGCTTCTGCGCAACCGAAAAACCGCGCATGCCCTTCTCGACGATGAACGCGGTGATGCCACGCGCGCCCGCTTCGATGTCCGTCTTCGCATAGACGACCAACGTATCGCAATCGGGACCGTTGGTGATCCACATCTTGGTACCGTTCAACACGTAATGGTCGCCCTTTTTGTCCGCACGTAATTTCATGCTGACGACATCCGAGCCCGCATTCGGCTCGCTCATCGCCAGCGCGCCGACGTGCTCGCCCGACACGAGCTTCGGCAAATATTTGCGCTTCTGTGCTTCGGTGCCGTTGCGATGGATCTGGTTCACGCACAGATTCGAATGCGCGCCGTAAGACAACCCGACCGACGCCGATGCACGCGAGATCTCCTCCATCGCAACCATATGCGCGGTGTAGCCCATGTTCGCGCCGCCGTACTCCTCCGCCACTGTCATGCCGAGCACGCCGAGATCGCCGAACTTGCGCCAGAGATCCATGGGGAATTGATCGGTGCGGTCGATTTCGCCGGCACGCGGTGCGATTTCGTTTGCTGCGAACCCCGCGATGCTGTCACGCAGCATTTCGACTTCTTCGCCGAGCGGGAATTGCAGGCCGGGCAAGTTGCTCATTCGAATCTCCCAGGTGAGCGGTCGGCGGTGCGGCCTGGATGCGGCGGCCCGTGATGACGCGCGGTACGGGACCTGATACAAAGGCTAGATACAAGGTCTAGATACAAGGTCTAGATAAGGCCCGATGTGCAGCGCAGCCAGCGTGAGGCCGATGCGCGACGCGTATGCCGCATTGCAGTAGCGCGAATTTTCTGAGCCAGGCTCAAGATTTTCCGCGACCGACGAACACGGTTTGCCGCTACAAGGTACCATCGAAAACACCGTTACAGTGCGCATTTCACGCCAGATTTACGTAAGCGTCAATAGGTATTTCTGAGCGAAGCTCATAAAACGGCAAGCGTACTGAAGCCTTACGTGCCATGCTAGTATCGACTGGCGCCGGACCATCCGGCACTGAAATCTGAATTGGGCTCATATGATGCGCGTAACAAGGGACGAGACACCGGCCTCACGCCGGCAGCCGGCGGGACGCAAGTCGCAGCAGCGTGTGAAGGAAATTCTGGAAGCCGGCCGCGACGTGTTCTCCGAGAAAGGATACGAGCGGGCGACCACGGCGGAGATCGCGCATCGTCTCGGCGTTTCCGAAGCCACCGTATTCAGCTATTTCCGCGGCAAGCGCGAGTTGTGCGCACGCGTGATCGGAGACTGGTACGACGAAATCATCGAGGCGATCGAAGCAGGCCTGCCGCGCGACGGCGGCGTACGTCAGCAGTTCGCGTTCATCGTGCGCACCCACTTGCGGCTCATGCTCGTCAACGGCACCGGCCTGTGTTCGCTCGTGCTGTCCGAAGGGCGCACGCAGCAGCATGAGCTGAGCGAGGCGCTAACGGGACTGCACCGGCGCTATACCGCACCGCTGATGCGCGTGCTCGCACAGGGGCAGGCCACGGGCCAGGTGCGCGCCGACATGCCGCTGCGCCTGTTGCGCTCGCTCGTGTTCGGGCCGATGGAGCATGTGCTGTGGGAGGCGACGCTCGCCAATCGCCGCTCCGATATCGATGCAACCGCGGACCGGCTCATCGACGTCCTGTGGTCCGCGCTACAACCGCCCGACGTCTCGCGCGCAGCGCTTGCGCAATTTCGCCATGACGTAAGCGAGGCGACGCGCCGGCTCGAACAGGCGGAAGCCGCGCTGCGGGAAACAGCACCCACACGCGAGACGCGACGTTCGCGCAAGGACAACGGCAGCCGCGGTGCATGAAAGCCGCACATTTTCGTTGCGATGCACGTGTCATGTACACACCTTGAAAGGAATTGACACGCTTTCTGGCTCGTATATCCTGATTATGTAAGGCCATCTTTTTAACGTCGCCAGATCGAGTGTCATCGTGAGAATCCGAGGCCCTTTGGTAAGGTGGAACCGTCGTCAGCCCGCGAGGTGTCTTCGCGCTGACACCAACGCCGACGGTATCGGTAGCGGCATGCACGCACTACTTGCATTGCGCCGCTTCCTGCCCGTCTTCGCCATTCTTTCCCGCCGTTCGGTCAGACGCCACAACGTCGTCTGCGCACGCGCCTTCGTCGCCATTCATTCGGACGGCGTCGCGTCCCTGCTGCCCTAGCGCCTCTTCCGGCGTTCCCTTTTTCGCTACCGCTCTGTTTCGCCTTGTCTGTGCACGCGTTTGCGTCGCCCAGCGGCGCGATTGCGCGCGTGCCGACATTGCTATCAACGCTAAGCGCGCGTGCGTTCGTCGACGCGCGCCTCATGTGGCACGCCGCCATGCGCGGCGCGTAGCCTGGCTATTCGCATCGCGTAGTGCGATGCGCTGACCGCGGTTGCACCAAAGAACGCTATTCATACGCGTTCTCTCATCTCTCCCGACACGTTATGTTCGGCCATTAGTCATGCAAACAAAACCATTGATCGGCGTCATCGCCGACAGAACGACGATCTGAGCAAAGCCTTCCAATCCAGGGACGTGCGCGCTGGCGGACAACACTTACGCAGTGGCGAGCCCACAGAGAGAACAATCATGTACGACATCGATGAATTTCTGAAGAAGCATCACATCACCGAGATCGAAGCCATCATTCCGGATATGGCCGGTATCGCGCGCGGCAAGATCATTCCGCGCAGCAAGTTCGAATCCGGCGAATCGATGCGCCTGCCGCAGGCCGTCATGGTGCAGACCGTAACGGGCGATTACCCGTCGGACGGCAGCCTGACCGGCGTGACCGATCCGGACATGGTATGCGTGCCCGATGCATCGACGATCCGCATCATCCCGTGGGCCGTCGATCCGACCGCGCAGGTCATCCACGATTGCGTGCATTTCGACGGCACACCTGTTGAAATCTCGCCGCGCCGTGTCTTGCGGCGCGTGCTCGATCTCTATCGGGAGAAGGGCTGGAAGCCGATCGTCGCGCCCGAACTCGAGTTCTATCTCGTCGATATGAACAAGGACCCGGACCTGCCGCTTCAGCCGCCCATCGGCCGCACCGGTCGCGCCGAAACAGGGAGGCAGGCGTATTCGATCGAAGCGGTCAATGAATTCGACCCGCTTTTCGAAGACATCTACGAATACTGCGACGTTCAGGAACTCGAAGTAGACACGCTGATTCACGAAGTGGGTGCCGCGCAGATGGAAATCAACTTCCTGCATGGCGACCCGCTCAACCTGGCGGACCGTGTGTTTCTGTTCAAGCGCACCGTGCGTGAAGCGGCATTGCGTCATCAGATGTACGCGACCTTCATGGCGAAGCCGATGGAGGGCGAACCGGGTTCGGCCATGCACGTGCATCAAAGTCTCGTCGACTGCCATAGCGGCGAAAACCTGTTTACCGGCCACGACGGCGAGCCCACCGCCCTCTTCCACGGGTATCTTGCGGGCCTCCAGAAGTACACGCCTGCGTTGATGCCGATCTTCGCGCCGTACATCAACTCGTACCGGCGGCTGTCGCGTTTCATGGCGGCGCCGATCAACGTGCAATGGGGCTACGACAACCGCACGGTCGGTTTTCGCATTCCGCATTCGGGGCCTGGCGCGCGGCGCATCGAGAACCGGATTCCGGGCGTCGACTGCAATCCGTACCTGGCGATTGCCGGCACGCTCGCGGCCGGCTACCTCGGCATGACGCAGTATCTGCGTCCGACCGAGCCGCTGTCGAGCGACGGTTATCAGATGCCGTATCAACTGCCGCGCAATCTCGAAGAGGGCCTCACGCTGATGTCGGCATGCACGCCGCTGGCCGAAACGCTCGGAGAGCGCTTCGTCAAGGCCTACCTGACACTGAAGGAAACCGAATACGAAGCGTTCTTTCGCGTGATCAGCTCGTGGGAACGCAGGCATCTGCTGCTGCATGTCTAACCATACCGGAGCCGACCATGAGTTTTACGACAGAAGCAAGCCTCTATGCGACGCAAACGCCGGCGACACATGACGAACCGCAAGTCGAAGCAATGCGGCATACACGCAGCACCGCCGAGTACCGTACGCTTGACGCTGCACATCACATCCATCCGTTCTCCGACATGGGAACGCTGAATCGCACCGGCAGCCGCGTGATAGTGAAAGCGGAAGGGGTTTACCTGTGGGATTCCGATGGAAACCGGATTATCGACGGGATGGCAGGTCTCTGGTGCGTGAATGTCGGCTATGGCCGAAAGGAACTCGCTGACGCGGCCTATCGGCAGATTCGCGAACTATCGTTTTACAACACTTTCTTCAAGACCACGCATCCGCCCGTGATCGAGCTGTCGGCGCTGCTTGCCGAATTGACGCCTGCGCCGTTCAATCACTTCTTTTATTGCAACAGCGGCTCCGAGGCCAACGACACGATGCTGCGAATCGCGCATCGATATTGGGCGGCGCTCGGCAAACCCGGCAAGAAGTATGTGATTGCACGCACGAACGGTTACCACGGCTCGACAATCGCGGGCGGCACATTGGGCGGCATGGACTATATGCACGAGCAGATGCCGTCGCCAGTGCCGCATATCGTGCATATCGATCAGCCGTACTTCTTCGGCGAAGCGGCGACCGACATCACGCCTGACGCGTTCGGCCTCAATCGCGCCCGGCAACTCGAAACAAAAATTCTGGAGCTCGGGGCACAGAACGTTGCCGCATTTATCGGTGAGCCTTTCCAGGGAGCAGGTGGGGTGATTTTTCCGCCGTCGAGCTATTGGCCTGAAATTGAGCGCATTTGTCGAAAGTACGATGTGCTGCTCGTCGCCGATGAAGTGATCGGCGGATTCGGGCGCACCGGCGAATGGTTCGCGCATCAGCACTTTTGCTTCGAACCCGATCTGATTACGCTAGCGAAAGGAATGACAAGCGGGTATGTGCCGATGGGCGCGGTCGGCTTGCACGACCGTATCGCAGGAGCACTGATCGAGAACGGCGAATTCAATCACGGGATGACCTATTCGGGCCATCCGGTCGCTGCCGCCGTCGCGATCGCCAATCTCACGTTGTTGCGCGACGAAGGCATTGTCGAGCGTGTCAGGCATGAAACGGGGCCGTATTTTCAGGCGCTGTTGCGCGAGACCTTTGCGGGGCATCCGATTGTCGGCGAGGTGGTCGGTACCGGGCTCGTTGCCGGCGTGCAACTCGCGAGGGAACCCGCTGCGCGCCGCCGCTTCGAAAATGGCGCGGAGGTTGGCACGGTGTGCCGCGATTTCTGCTTCAACGACAATCTGATCATGCGCGCGACAGGAGACCGGATGTTGCTGTCGCCGCCGCTCGTTATCACGAAGAATGAGATCGACGAGATCGTGGAGAAGGCAAAGCGTGCGATCGATGCGACCGCGCGACAGGCAGGATGCCATTGATTTCACATTAGTACGTGAAGAGGTTCAAGCTAGCCAGTTCGTCTTCAACCGATCGCAAATCCATACAGGCATAGTTGTATTTCGCGACGTAGCTGAATGTCCGCAAGTGCAATGCGCCGATCCGGCGGCGCCGCATCGACATTGAATCAGTCATGCGTTTTGCGAGGTAGTGATCGGGAATGGAAGCGGGATGACGGTAGAATCTCGGGCTGGTCACCAGCATATCCGCCTGCCTCCCGATACGCAATCGCCAACACGTTTTCGATGCCCGCTACCCTCGATCGCCGCGCCGACGCACTTATCCAGAACTCGTACTACGAGGCCAACGTCCTGCGCCCCGCTACCGACGACCCGATCCTCGAAGGCACGCTCGAAGCCGACGTCTGCGTGATAGGCGCGGGGTTCTCGGGCTTGTCCGTCGCGCTCGAGTGCCGCGCACGCGGCCTGTCTGTCATCGTGCTCGACGCACACCGGCCTGGCTGGGGTGCGTCGGGACGCAACGGCGGACAGATGCTGGTCGGTTTCGCCAAAGACGATGTGATCGAACAAGCGCTCGGCGCCGACGGTGCGCGCGCCGCCTGGTCTCTTTCCGTGGCCGGCGTCGCACTGGTGCGCGAGCGGATCGAGCGTTATGGGATCGACTGCGATCTCACGCAGGGTTACCTGACCGTCGCCACCAGGGAAAAGCGCATCGAGGAACTTCGCGCATGGATGGGTGCGGCCGCGACCCGCTGGGGCTATCCGCATCTGAAATGGATCGAGCGCGATGCGATTCGCTCGCGCGTCGCGTCCGACCGCTACCTGGCGGGCGTTTACGATCCATTTTCCGGACATTTGCACCCGCTCAAATATTGTCTCGGCCTCGCTGACGCAGCGCGCAAGGAAGGGGCGCGACTTTTTGCGCATTCGCCTGTAGTCGAAGTGATACGCGGCGCGCAACCGGTTGTACGCACAACGAGCGGCGAAGTGCGCTGCCGGTTCGTTGCCGCATGTGGCAACGCGACGCTCGGCAACGTGCTGCCTGCGGCAATCGCAGCACGCATCGCACCCATCGCGTCATATATCGTTGCGACCGAACCACTCGAAGAAGCGCGTGCGGATGCGCTCATAGCCGGACGCGCCGCAGTTTGCGATAACAACTTTTTTCTCGACTACTTTCGCGTGTCCGCGGACCACCGCTTGCTATTCGGCGGCCGCGCAACATCGACAAGCATGGCGCCTGCACAGATCACCGAGGCGATTCGCAAGCGGATGCTCGCGGTTTTCCCCCAACTCGCCAATGTGCGCATCGAATATGCATGGGGCGGTTTCGTCGACGTGACGCGCAATCGCGCGCCGGACTTCGGTGCGATCGATCCGAACTATTTCTACCTGCAAGGCTTCGCAGGCCACGGCGTTGCGCTGACGGGGATCGCGGGACGCGTGATAGCCCAGGCGATCGCGCAAGACCGCACGGCGCTCGACCTCTTCGCGAAGATACGGCACGCGCGCTTTCCTGGCGGCCCCGCGTTGCGCGCCCCCGCGCTCGAACTCGGCATGCTGTATCACCGCATTCGCGAGTTGTTTTAGGAATGCGGCACGCTGAATTCCGATAGTGACGGATTAAGCATTACTCAAATCACGGCAGCAAAAAGACGAGAAGGCCGCCGGAGAAGCGACAACGCATCACGAATCGCGCAGGCTTGCTGGAATAACGTCGATCGCATGACTGTTCCTGTTTACGGAGTGGCATTGTCTGCGTTTCTCGATGAGGAGCGGCGCACGGTGCCCGTCGTCGGTTTTCGTCTATCCGTCTACAGGAGCCATGCGATGCAATTCAGCGATTTTTCGAACGCTGCGTTCTTCAACAATCCTTATCCGCTCTATGATGAGATGCGCGCCGCCGGGCCTCTTGTGAAACTCTCCGCGGGGCTATATGTGACCGGACGCTATTCAGTCGTGCACGATTTGCTGTTCGATCGGCGCTTTGGCAAAGGTATCGAGGCCAGCGTGAAGGCGCGATACGGAAACGCAGCGGTCGACGAGCCGATCTTTCGGATGGCGCGCCACATGCTGGCCGGCCTCAACCCGCCAACCCATACGCGGCTGCGCGCACTGGTGATGAAATCCTTTACGGCTCGCCAGCTGGAACGCTTTCGCCTCGCCTCGCATGAAATTTCGCATCGTCTTGCCGATGCGTTGATCGCCAGCGATCAACCGGACATCATCCGCGATTTTGCGTTTCCGCTGCCCGCGCAGATCATTTGCACGATCATGAATGTGCCGTTGGAAGATGCGCCGATGTTAAAGCGGCTAAGCGACGATGCATCCAGCGTGCTCGATGTCAATGTCATGAACGCAGAGCAGCTGCGCAAAGCGAACGAATCCGTGCTCGAACTGCAGCGGTATTTCACCGCGCTATTCGAGGCGCGCAGGCGCAATCCGGGCGACGACCTCATATCGCAAATGGTGGCCGCCGAAGAAGAGGGCGAGGTGATGACGAACGAGGAGCTTGTTGCGAATGTTCTGCTTCTGTTTGTGGCCGGTCATGAAACCACGACGAACATCATTGGCAACTCACTGGTTTCCTTGCATCGGCATCCGGAGCAACTCATCCTCGCCAGGTCCAATCCGGCGATCCTGCCCAATGTCATCATGGAGTGCATGCGCCATGAAACGTCGGTGCAGTCGACCATGCGGGTCGCTCTCGAAGATGCGGAGGTCGCGGGCGTTCAGGTCGCACGCGGCGACGTGGTGTTCGTCTGGCTCGGCGCGGCGCACCGCGATCCCGAGAAATTCGCCGAGCCCGACAGACTGAAGATCGACCGGTCGTTCAAGGATGTCAAAATACTGAGCTTCGGCGGCGGCCTGCACTTTTGCCTGGGCGCGCGGCTCGCAACGATGGAAATCGAAGCCGCGCTGGGCACGCTGTTTTCGCGGCTGCCGGATATGCGCATCACCAACCTCGACGATCTGCGCTGGCACAAGCGCTCGCAACTTCGCGGCGTCGAGTCTTTGCAGATAGCCCGCTCCTGATAAAGCTCTCATGGCCACCCAGCTCACTGCCGCCGTCGCATCGAAATTCGCGAATCTCGCGCTCGACCACCTGACGCGCGAGTATCCGAACCAGCTGACCCATCGGCTCGCGGGCCCGCATGATGTGCAAAGCCCGCGATCACTGCATCCGATCTTCTACGGCAGCTTCGACTGGCATTCGTGCGTACACGGGTACTGGCTCGTGCTGCGCCTTGTCGACCGCTTTCCCGATTTGCCCGAAGCCGCACGCATCGTTGAACTGGTCGACGCGCATTTCACCAACGCGAACGTGGCCGGCGAGCGCGCGTATCTGGACTTGCCCCATAATCGCGGCTTCGAGCGTCCGTACGGCTGGGCGTGGATGCTTGCGCTCGCGGCACAGGTCGAGGCATTGAAGCTACCGCAGGCCGCGCGTTGGGCACAAGCGATCGCCCCGCTCGCGAATGCGTTCGTCGAACGCTTCGAGGAATTTCTTCCGAAGTCGACTTATCCGCTCCGTGTCGGTACGCACTTCAATACCGCGTTTGCGCTAACGCACGCGCTCGATTTCGCGCGTGCGTCTTCGTCGCGCAGATCGCTCGAAACGCTGATCGTCGATACCGCGAGACGCTGGTATCTGAACGATGCGGGCTGTCAGGCGTGGGAGCCGTCCGGCGACGAATTTCTGTCGCCGTCGTTGATGGAAGCGGAATTGATGCGCCGCGTGCTCGCGCCCGCCGAGTTCGATGGCTGGTTCAGGCGCTTTCTGCCCGCGCTTGCGTCACGCGAGCCCGCCACGCTGTTCGCGCCTGCGGCGGTGTCCGATCGCAGCGACGGCAAGATCGCGCATCTCGACGGACTCAACCTCAGCCGCGCATGGTGCCAACGCTCGCTTGCACGCGCGTTGCCCGAAAGCGATGCGCGGCGCGCGGCGCTGCTCGAAGCCGCCGAGCATCATCTGCAAGACGCGCTCGGGCATGTGGCCGGCGACTACATGGGCGAGCACTGGCTTGCGACATTCGCAACGCTCGCACTCGAAGCGTAGTCAACCGGCGTTGGCGGCGCGCGGGCTCACGCCCTCGTCCTCGTTTTGAGCCTTGGGCGAAGCGATGCGGCCAAGCATCGCGTGAAATGCGCGTTTGATCCGCTCGACGCTTGCCGTCTTGTAGGGAAATGACTCGTTGTCGCCGTGCGCCAGCATGCAGGCGTTCACCTCGAACACGACGACCGCGCCTTGCGCATCGAGCGCGCAATCGATGCCAAAGTAGTCGAGCCCGATCGTCTCGCCGATCGCACGCAGCGCGGCATACTGCGTTTCGCCAAATACGCTCGCGGGATTTTCGAGGAAGGTCCGCTCCTCTTCCTGCATCCACGGCGTGCGCGCCATAGCGGTCGTAGCGTGGTGCACTTTCCACTGGTCGCCGATGGCGAGGTGGTACGGCAGGATTTCGCCGTCGACGTAGAAAAAGCGGTACTTGCGGTAATGTCCGTCCGGCGATCGGTAATCCACGAACGGTGTCAGATAGTAGTCGCAACTGTCGCCGTGCCGTTCGACGAACGCACGCACTTGCCACATCAGATGCGCCAGTTCGAAGTCGTTGCCGCCGTGCGTGCCGGCGCGCCGCAAGAGCAACGGAAACGTCCAAGGAAACGCCGCTTCGTCGGCGATCAGCGCGCGCAGTTCGGCGGTGGTGTACAAGCGCGTTTGCGGCACGATGCATCCCGGCGTATCGGCAATCAGCTTCGCAATCGATTCGCGTCCCGTGTACGCAATCCGTCGCGGATGATTGACGACGGGCTTACCGATCTGCTCGACGAACTGTTCCGCCAACGCGAGCATCGGGCCGCATTGATCGACATCGGCGATCAGATTCACCACCACATCGCCGCTATTGCGCAAGACTTCGTTGTCGTATTTGAAGTCTTGCAGCAGGTTCAGCACGTTGCTCTCGAACGGCGCACCTTCGACGAGATACGAAAATGGCGTATTGCCGCGCCCGGGCGCGAAAACGAACAGCACGCTGAACGGCGACGGCTTGACCGCCGACGGCACGTTGACAAGCAGCTTGTGCTCGAGTGCGCGACGGTAATGCGCATCGGCCTCCTCGTTCAGATGCAGCGACTGCTCGAAGTTCGCAACGAGGTGCAGCGTTTCAGGGTCGTTCGGCTGCTTTTCGAGGATGCTTCTGAAATGCTCGAGCGCACGCCGAGGACGCCCGGCGCTGGCGTGCGCAAACCCAAGCTCACGATGCACAGGCACGCATTCGTCGGGATCCTCCGCAAGCATCGGCATCAACCAGCCTATCGCCGCGTCATGCCGGTTCGTCCGGTTCAACACCTCGGCCAGACCGAAGCGGGCGCTCCAGTGCGTGGGTGCGCTCTTGATTACTTCGAGGTACAGATTTTCAGCGAGATCGAGACGACCTTCGCGATGATGGGTAAACGCGCTTTGCAGCACACTGTTGATGGACATGGAGGGGAGCGCGTGAGGTAGTCATGCGGCGCGTGGTTCTCGCCGCGCGCACGAAACATAGCAGAGCTTCGCGCATCATGGGGACGTTTGAATGCGACGCGTAAGGTTCCATTTTTTACGCCGAAACAATTGAAAGCTGGAACGCGGTGCGCAAGCGCCTGAACGGCTGGAGGAATTTTCGCGTGCAGCGATTGTTATGTCGATGAAACCCCTCGACGCACGCGCTATGCCGCATCGTATGCAAGGCTAGTCATCGGGCGCCCATCAACATGCAAACCCTCACGCTCCGCCTCCCCATAACATGCCTACCGATAAACCATCATTCCTGCTGATTCACGGCGCCTGGCACGGCGCTTCCACATGGCGTCATCTGGCTCCGCTGCTCGAAGCGCGCGGCCATATCGTGCGCGCGTACGACCTGCCCGGCGCGGGCGCGCACGCGAAGCAGCCGGCGTCGTATCTGCGGCAGCCACGCGATAACGAAACGTTCGCGGCCGAACCGACCTTGAATACAGGAATATCGCAGGACGACCGTACGCAGGCCGCGATTGGATGGATCGAGGACATGCATCGGCAAACGGCCTTGCCCGTGATTCCGGTCGGCCATTCGCTCGGCGGAGTGACGGTTACCGGCGTTGCACAAGCGCGTCCCGAACTCGTGCATGCGGCAGTCTATCTGGCCGCATACCTGGTGCCGCCCGGCCAGGTGCCCGCAAAGATTCGCGCACATCCAACCATGAACAACTCGCTGATCGGCTTGTTGAGCAGAAGCGATCCGTTAAAGACCGGTGCGTCACGCATCGATCCGCGCAGTCCGGACCCCGCATATCGCGATTTACTCAGGTACGCCTTCTACGGCGACATCGACGACGCGGCACTCGACGACGAACTTTCGCTGCTGCATTGCGACGAGCCGGTAAGCGCGCTTGTTGCGCCATCCGAAATGACGCGCGAACGCTTCGGCAGTGTGCCGCGGCACTACATCCGAACGGCCAGCGATGCGTCGATGATGCCCATTGCACAAGACCATTTGATCTCGGCTGTCGACGTGGCAATGGGCAATGCAACCATCGTTCATACGCTATCGTCCGGCCATTCGCCGCACGTGACGCAGCCCGCCGCGCTGGCCGCATTGCTGTGCGCGATCGCGGCGGACGTCTAGCGCCTCGCGCAAGCCTGTGCGGCGCCGCACCAACACCTACAAATAAAAAACTTTACATTACGTTTTACTTTCATCTATAAAGGTAACGCATGTCGCGAACCCGCTTTGTCTCGCCGCATGTCCTCGCCCGCCGACGCTTGTCCGGCGGGCTTTTTTTTGCCTGACACGCGCCATTCATGCGCTGCCTTCATTTTCCTTTCGTTCGACGAATCGCCTGGTGAAAACCCCGCCAATCCTTTCTCTTGACTTACTTGATATATCACATACTGTATCGACTTATGGCCGGCCCTAAAACTGCCTTTCACCAGGCTTGAGTCAGGTTGGCGGCGACACAGCCCGGTCGTCTCCTTCCCCACGTACATAAATCAAGGCAGTCATACATCGGAGACATCATGAGAGCGGATCGAGAGGAACAGGCGGGACAAGCGTCGTCGTGGATGGCGTCGCCGTGGGTACAACTTGTATTCGGCGTGATATGCATGGCGATGATCGCCAATATGCAGTACGGCTGGACACTATTCGTCAACCCGATCAACGAGAAATACCAGTGGGGGCGCGCAGCGATCCAGGTGGCGTTCACGATTTTCGTGGTCACCGAAACGTGGCTCGTGCCCGTTGAAGGGTATCTCGTCGATCGCTTCGGGCCGAGGCCGGTCGTTGTCGGCGGCGGCATTCTGTGCGCGCTTGCGTGGGCGCTGAACTCGGTCGCGTCATCCTTGCCGCTGCTTTATTTCGCGGCCGCAATCGGCGGCATCGGCGCAGGCGCGGTGTACGGCACCTGCGTCGGCAATGCGCTCAAGTGGTTTCCCCATCGCCGCGGGCTTGCGGCCGGGATCACCGCAGCCGGTTTCGGCATGGGCTCCGCAGCGACGGTCGTGCCGATCGCGAACATGATCAAGAGCAGCGGCTATGAAGCGACATTCCTGTGGTTCGGCTTGGGCCAGGGAATTATCGTGTTCATTCTGGGCCTTGCATTGCTCGCGCCACCGAAGAGCCTGCTCGAAAGCGCGAAGGCCGCTGCAACGGGCACGGCCAACGCGGTGAAGCGCACGATCTACAACGCGACACCTCGCGAAGTGGTGAGTTCGCCGGTGTTCTGGGTCATGTACCTGATGTTCGTGATGATGGCCGCGGGCGGGCTGATGGCAACGGCACAGCTTGGTCCGATCGCCAAAGACTTCGGATTGCAGGACTCCCCGGTTTCATTGGCAGGGCTTACGTTGCCGGCGCTGACGTTCGCGTTGACGATCGACCGCGTGCTCAACGGTTTGACACGGCCGTTCTTCGGCTGGGTGTCGGACCGCATCGGCCGCGAAAATACGATGTTCGTCGCGTTCGCAATCGAGGCGATCGGCATCGTTGCGCTGTCGCGATATGGTCACAGCCCGACTGCGTTCGTCATCCTGACGGGTATCGTGTTCTTCGCATGGGGTGAAATCTATAGCCTCTTCCCCGCCACTTGCGGCGACACGTATGGGCCGAAGTTCGCCGCGACGAATGCGGGTCTGCTCTATACGGCAAAGGGCACCGCGGCCCTGCTCGTACCGTTCACCAGCGTCATTACCGCCGCCACGGGAAGCTGGCACGCGGTGTTCATGCTTGCAGCCGGTATGGCGGCTGTTGCTGCGCTGCTCGCGGTCTTCGTGTTGAAGCCGATGCGTCGCGCCCATGCGGAACGACATTCATCGCCGGCAATCGATTTGCCGTATGGCGCGGGATCGCTCGTTAGCGAGTCAGCGCGAGTCTCGGGCATCGAACGATGAGAAACGGTAAGCGCGGCATTCGTTGACGTTTGCTCGCGGCTTAAGCAGAAACGGGTCGCTTTTCGCTAGCGACCCGTTTTTGCAATTTACCGTAGCCTGCCTACCTGTTTTCTTACCAACGCTGATGCACGTGCGGCGCGATCAGTCGATCGTAGATGCGGCGCGCGTGCGCCATCGTCTCTTCGGTCAAGGCGCCAAGCGCGCTTGCTTCGGCATTGGCTTTCGCCTGCACCGCGTTTTTCGCACCCGGAATGACAACCGAGACGGCCTTTTCCATCAGAATCCAGCGCAGCGCGAACTGAGCCATGGTCGCGCCTTGCGGCACATCCGCGCGCAACGCTTCGACCGCTTCCAGTGCGACGTCGTATGGCACGCCCGAAAAAGTCTCGCCGACATCGAACGCTTCACCATGGCGATTGAAGTTGCGATGGTCGTCCGCTGCGAACGTCGATTGCGCATCGAGCTTGCCCGTCAGCATGCCGCTGGCGAGCGGCACGCGAACGATCACGGCGACATTCTTCGCCTGCGCTTCGCGAAAGAACAATTGTGCAGGCCGCTGCCGGAAGATGTTGTAGATGATCTGCACCGATACGACATTCGGATACTCGATCGCCTTCAGCGCCTCTTCGACGCGTTCGACCGACACCCCATAGTGGCGCAGCTTGCCTGCGGCGACGAGTTCGTCGAGCCCGTCGAACAGTTGCGGGCGGAAGTAGACATCGGTGGGCGGGCAATGCAATTGCACGAGGTCGAGCGTATCGACGCCGAGGTTCTCGCGGCTTCGGTCGATAAACGCTTCGATATTGGCCTTCGTATAACCGTCGGCGATATGCGGATTCAGCCTGCGCCCTGCTTTCGTCGCAACCACGGGCCGCGCGCCGCCGCGCTCGCGCAGCACGTCGCGAATGATCCGCTCCGAGCGGCCGTCGCCGTAGACATCCGCCGTATCGATGAACGTAACGCCTGCGTCGAGCGCTGCATGCAGCGCCTCGCGCGCATCCGCGTCGGACACGTCGCCCCACGAACCGCCGATCGCCCACGCACCGAAGCCGATTTCCGAAACGTCCCAGCCGGTACGGCCGAAACGGCGATGATGAATCTTCATGAATGCCTCCTGGATGTTCACGATTTGGGATCGACTCGCGGCCGCAAGACCGCTAGTGTGCCAGCAAGTTGCGAGAACCGCTGAGTATCCGTTTGTATCCGTTCTAGCGTTGCGCTCGTGATCCGTGCGCCGTGCCTTCGTCTACGCAACACCGAACATGCCCACCAGTTGCTCGCGCAACCATCGGTGCGCAGGCACGGTTTCGTTGCGTTGATGCCAGAACAGGCTAATCACGCGCTCGGGCGCTTCGAGCGGCGCACGCAAGCCGACGAGCTCGCCGCTCATACCGAAACGTTCGCACAAGTCGCTCGGCATCACCGCGATCAGATCGCTGGCGCGGATCATTTCGCACGCGACCGAATAGTGATTGACGGTTGTGACAAGATTGCGTTTGAGGCCGCGCGACGCAAGAAATATATCGAACGACGGTTGCGTCTGGCCCGCAAGACTGATGTCGACATGCCGCGCGTTAAGAAAACGCCGCGTGGTCAGACGGCCAGCGCTTGCAAGCGGATGATCGTGCCGCATCAGGCATGCATAGTCGACGGTCCACAACGAACGCGAGCGGATATAGGCAGGCGGCAAGGTCTCGTTCACATATACGCCGATCAGGCAATCGACGCGATTGTCTTCGAGCAGTGTCGGCGCATCGAGCAGCATGTTCGGCACCGAATGAAAACGCAACCCCGGCGCTGTACCGCTAAAGCGCGCAACGAGCTGCGGCATCACGATGCTCGCGACATAGTCTGACATCGAAAGACTGAAGCTCGCTTGCGCGCTCTGGGCGAGGAAGGTTTCTTCGTCGAGCACCGCGCGAATGCGCGACAACGATTCGCCGACCGGCCCCCACAGCGCAATCGCTCGCTGCGTCGGCGTAACGCCTGCGCCATTGCGCACGAACAGCGGATCGTCGAAGGCCTCGCGCAAACGGCTCAGCGCATTGCTGACCGCCGGCTGCGTGAGCGACAGCTTCGACGCCGCGCGCGTGACCGCGCCCTCCGACATCAGCGCCTCGAACACTTTGAGCAGGTTCAGATCGAGTGTCCTGAAGTTCATCGCGCCTCCATTCATCGCATTTATATGGCGGATCACGATTATAAATATTTATGACGTTGAGCATAGCTCTAGAATCGGCGGTGCTGCGTGCAACGTCCGCCATCCGCTTCTCCAGGCGCCGTTCTGGACAATGGGAGAGACAATCCGTGTCGACGATTTCCGGCCGCATCGAGCGCCTGCCGTTCGGGCGTTTTCACAAGCGTCTGCTGTTGATGGGCGGTCTCGGTTACACGTTCGATGCGATGGACGCCGCGGCCGTTGCATTCGTGCTGCCGGTACTGCGTCACGACTGGGCTCTGACGAGCGTACAGACCGGCGTGCTCGGTAGCGGCAATTTCATCGGCTACTTCTTCGGCGCGTTGTTCGCGGGTACACTCGGCGACCTGATCGGCCGGCGCAAGGTAATGATGTGGGCGCTGCTGCTGTATAGCGTCGCGACCATCGTCAGCGCCACGACTCATTCGTGGCCCGCCTTTCTCGCATCGCGGATCGTTTCCGGCGTCGGCACGGGCGCAGAGAGCGCGATCATCGCGCCATATCTTGCCGAGTTCGTCGCGCGCCGCTATCGCGGGCTCTTCACAGGCTCGCTCGCGGGCTTCTTTTCGTTCGGCTTTGTCGGTGCGGCGCTGCTCGGCTATTTCATCGTCCCGGCGTTTTCTTCTGGCTGGCGCGCGGTGCTCTACATCACCGCGGTGCCGGTCGTCATGCTGCTGTGGTGGCGCCGCGCGCTGCCCGAATCGCCGCGCTGGCTCGAAAGCCGCGGCCACGCCGCGCAAGCCGACCGCGTGCTGACGAAAATCGAAAAGGAGTTCGCTGCAGCCGGTATCGCGTTGCCCGAGCCTGAGCCGATCGTCGCGAGCGGGTCGTTTTCCGCGACGACCGGCACGGTGCTCGCGAATATCCGCGCTTTATGGGTCGGCAAACAGGTGCGCATTACGGCGATGACCTGGCTGATGTGGCTGTCGATCACCTTCAGCTACTACGCGTTCTTCACCTGGATTCCGGGCCTGCTCGTGCAGCGCGGCATGAGCATCACACAAAGCTTCGGCTATTCGGTCGCGATCTATCTGGCGCAGGTGCCTGGCTACTTCAGCGCATCGTGGTTCAATGAACGCATCGGCCGGCAAGCGACGATCGCCTCGTACATGGTGCTTGGCGGCGCGTGCGCGCTCGGCATGGCATTTGCGTCGACCGGCGGCGAGATCATGCTATCGGGAATCTTACTGTCGTTCTTTATGAACGGTACGTACGCCGGCGTGTATGCGTACACCGCCGAAGTGTTTCCAACCGCCGTGCGCACGACCGGCACCGGAATTGCATCGGCAATCGGACGCATCGGCGCGATCGCTTCGCCGATACTCGTCGGCTATCTGTTTCCGAAATTCGGCTTTGGGGGCGTATTCGGCACAACGACTATCGTGCTGCTGCTCGGCGCCATTTCGGTGCTCGTGATGGGCATACCCACGCGCGGCCGCTCGCTCGAAGATATCGCCGCAAGCGAAGCGGTGTAGCACTGCAAAACATTCGCATATCTGGTTAGCAGGCTCGTACGCTCCACATCGGACGTGTCACGCTTGAATGAGGAGAAAGTCGTGGAATCTACGCTGTTCAGGAATGCCGCCCTGCTCGACCCGCTGCACGGCGAATTGCTCGAAACGCGCGATGTGCTCGTCGAGAACGGTCTGGTGAAGGAAGTGTCCGACCAACCGTTGCAAAGCACCACCGCGCGCATCATCGACCTCAAGGGCAAAACGCTGATGCCCGGCCTGATCGATTTGCACGTGCATGTGGTCGCCGTGCAATTGAATCTGGCGCAGCTCGTGCATGTGCCGAATGTCCTCGTGACGTTACGCTCGGTGCCGCTCATGCGCGGCATGCTGCGGCGCGGCTTTACGACTGTTCGAGACGCGGGCGGCGCAAACGCGCCGTATAAGCAGGCCATCGAAAGCGGGCTTGCGGTCGGGCCGCGCATGTTCGTCGCTGGCCGCGCGCTGAGTCCGACCGCCGGCCACGGCGATATGCGCTCTCGCTCCGACTATATCGGCGCTAGCGCACCGTGCGGCTGCTGCGTACGCGTCGGTGCGTTGTCGCGCGTCGCGGACGGCGTCGACGAAGTGCGCAAGGCCGCGCGCGAAGAACTGCAGATGGGTGCCGATCATCTGAAGATCATGGCATCGGGCGGCGTCGCATCGCCAACCGATCCGGTCGGCGCGTTTGGCTTCGCCGAAGACGAAGTGCGCGCGATCGTCGACGAGGCTCGCGCGCGGCACACGTATGTGATGGCGCATGCGTATACGGCCGAGTCGATTGCGCGCGTCGTACGCTGGGGCGTTCGCACGATCGAGCACGGCAACCTGATCGACGGGCCGACCGCGAAGCTGATGGCCGATGCCGGCACCTATGTCGTGCCAACGCTCGTCACTTACGACGCGCTCGCAAGCGAAGGTGCGCAATACGGGCTCGCCGAAGAAAGCGTGGCGAAAATCGAGGACGTGCGCGAAGCGGGAAGGCGTTCGCTTGAAATCTATCGCGATGCAGGCGTGAAAATGGGCTTCGGTTCGGATCTGCTCGGCCCGTCGCAGCGATTGCAAAGCAATGAGTTTCTGATTCGCGCCGACGTGCTGGGCGCGGCCGAGGCGATCCGCAGCGCGACGGTAATCGGTGCGGAGGTGCTCGGCTTGCCGGAGAAACTCGGTTGCATCGCGCCGGGCGCGTGGGCCGATATGATCGTCGTCGACGGTAATCCGCTTAAGGATATAGCCTGTTTGACGGGGCAAGGCGAGCGCATTCCGCTGGTGATGAAAGGCGGCAAGATCGAGTTCGACGAACTGGCGCGGTAGTCCGTGCGCTGCCGCGCTACTTGTACTCCACCAATATCTCGCGATAGCGCGTATCGCCCTCGTTTCGCGCTTTATGAGTTGCGGGAACGCGCATTCCCTTGCCTACATTGGACAGTATTTCGAGGTATCCGTTTTCGCACAGTAGTGAGTAGACCCCGCCCGTCGACACCTCGAAAATGCCGAGGTCGCTGCCGTGTTCGTCGAAGATGCGCAGCGGCGCGCCTTCGATTGCGTACCACATGTACGAATGCATATGGGTATGTATGGGCGTCTCCTGACCCGGATCAAGCACGAGGTCCCACACGATGATCTTGTCGTTCTCGAATACTTTCTCGGTACCCACACCGGCCATGGCTTTCTCCTTGAGTTTCGCAAGCGATCGATCTCGCGATTCTGCGCGCTAACGTCGTGATTCGCCCTTGAACTCCGGAAAGCCGGGCGCATTGCCCGAAGCGCCCGGCTTTGCGATTGGCTAATCAGCCTGCTTGAGCCGCATAAGGAAAGTCACGCCTCGACGTGTTGCGCATTCCCATGAGCGATGCGCGAACAGCCGGCCTGGCTAGATGTGCTCGCGAAACCACCGGATCTGCACGTCGATACTGCTTGCGAAGTGCGGCCCGTCGTACATGTCGTAATGCCCAGCGCCTTCTTCGATATGAAGCTTTTTCACAGGCGTTCCGAGCGCCGCGAAGAGTTCCTCACCGTGGTCTGGCGGATTCACTCCGTCGTCGCCCGCCACGACCACCAGCACTGGGCATGCAACGCGAGCGGCATGCACCCCCGGTTTGTAGTTCAGCATCTCGCGGACGGTTAAAAATGGAATCTTGATATCCATTGCCGGATATCGCTGCCGGCTCTCCTCGACGAACGCTTTCGACTGCGGGTCTGTCAGCACCTTCGTGATGGGGACCAGCATCTCCCTGCCCGTGCTGCGCTTTTTTTCATTCATACGCTCCAATGTGGAGATGAATGCAAGCTTTTCAGCGTCGGTCATATTGCGTGTGACGACCCGTTCTCCGTCCGCGAAGCCGAGTTGACTAACAACGGCCTTGATCGATGGGTCATTGGCCGCTGCAGCCAGCACGTGACCGCCGCCGAGCGACGTGCCCCACAGCCCGATGCGACCGGCATCCATGTCAGGCAGTGTTTTCACAAAATCGATGACGGTGTGAATATCCTCGATCTGCATGGCCGGGACCAGACGACCGGGTTCGCCACCGCTCGCGCCAAAGCCGCGGTAGTCGAACGTGACGGCCGCATAGCCTGAACCGACGAAGGCCTGCGCAAACGCAGGCAGCAGCAACTCCTGGATGCCGCAGAATCCGTGGCACAAGATAATGACCGGCACCGGAGACTCGACGTCAGGGAGATGTACCGTCAGTGCAATGTCGTTGGGGGCTCGATATAAAGTCGTTTTCATGTAAGCGATAAGTAAACGTGACGATGGCCAGAGCACCGCGTGCGCCCGTCGTTGATCAACGTGAGTGGGCAGCACTATAGAGGTTGGAGCAGCAACAGCCTGCCGGCGAGGTTCTATGCGACATCAGCAGTAGCGCCGTCGATCAAGCGGGTGATGGACAAAATGAGTGTATCGAAAATCTCAAGTGGCTGAGCGCGTCCCGACAAACGGTATGGCGTCGTGCTACACACCGGGTTTTCTTCAAGGCATCGGCACAGCGATGTCCCGAACGCCGATAATGGTTGACGAATCGGATCGCAGCAACTACGATTAGCCTACCAACCGTTAGGTTGGGAGGGCTGATATTTGCACGCAAGTCTCAGAGCGATGCTCAAGGGCTGTTTCAGCCACATGCGTACTTTCGACTTACCGTCAAATGTATGCATATGCACGCGACGAACCACGCTGAACTTTCCCAGACGATCCGTCGAAGATACGATCGCGCTTTTGCTCGAGAGGAAGGTAATGACCGTTATTCGCCGGAACATCTTGCTCCCACGAACATGCTGCATTTCCCTGCGTGCTTCCGTTTAACTCAAGCCCGGTTTCGCAATAGCGTGTTAGCACGCCAACCATCAAAATTTCGCAACGGTTCCAATACCCGACGAACTCATCAAGGCACGAATGATGTGCAGGTCGACGACGTGCTCTCATGACGAACGCTATAGTATAGCTTGGTGCGTTATCCAAAAACGATTAACGCGACTCCTAAGTATCCTTAACGGAACCGCAGTATGCTTGAGCAAGTTATTTCGCCCGATGTCGACGCCTGTCGCGTTCTTCTGGATCAACTGGCCGATAAGTGGACTTTCACGGTCTTCCTCGCGCTTCGTGACCAACCTCTTCGCTTTAATGAGCTCAAGCGAAGGGTGCGCGGCATCACCCAGAAAGCACTCACCCAAAGCTTGCGGCGCCTGGAACGCAATGGCATGGTCTCGCGACGTATCGTTGAAACAGCTCCCCCGGGTGTCGAGTACTCCGTTTCCGAAATTGGAAAAAGCATGTCGGAACCGCTTAGCGTCCTCGCCGAATGGGCAGCGCGGCAACTCCCATTCATTCTGGCAGCCCAGGCGCAATTCGATTCTCGCCCCGAGAGCGTTGCACACGCCGACACGGCTCACCTCTCAGAATGCGACACTCTCACTGCGCGAGGTCATCTGTGAAATTTTTTTCCTCTAATTATGATAATCATCATTTAAATTGTGTCCACGACATGTCAATCTGCGGAGTCGAGTGTCGTGTCTTCAAATCCATGCCGTGTCGCTCCACCGCCGCCCTTTAAATCAGCGTCGCCCACTGCCACCAAGCGAACCCTTGAACGCGACGCAAACGCTCCAACGTGCGCTTACGATGCGTACGCGGAAGTCGTCCCAGGTCTCCCGTCATTTGACTGTCTTGGCTCCGTGCCCTGGAGGGCAGTTGGGCTCACGCCGTAGTGTCTTTTGAAGGCCCGACTGAAGTGCGCGGCACTGACGAAGCCGCAATGCCACGCGACGTCGCTAATGCGAACGCTTTCATCACTGTGCGCAAGGATCCTCTGCGCTTTCGCAAGCCGCTGTTGCAAAAGGTAGCGCATGACAGAAGTGCCTTCCTGCGCGAATATTCTGGATAAGTGCCGCTTTGACACGCCCATGGCGTTCGCTACAAAGTCGAGGTCAATGTTTTCGTTTCCCACGTTCCGCTCGATAAAGCGCTTGATCTTCCTCAGCATCAATTCAGGACGCGTGCGCCCGTTCGGCGCTGCGAGATCGTCGGCAATTTCTCCCATCAGGTGAGTCAGAAGTTCCGCCACCCGCCATCGGGTGTAAACACTGCTCTTCCCGCCGTAGGCGGCTGCTCCCGTCAACATCGACTGCAGCATGAGTACGTCAGGCGATGAACTGTTTACTAACAGTAATTCTCGGCCCAACGATATCTTCCCACGCGTTTCGAGCGATGCCCTTGGTACCCGAAGCAATAGTCCGCGGGAATCCGGACCTGATGTTTGAGCATATCTCACGCTACCGTCAAGGAGAAGGCATGAGCTCGATTCAAGCCGCACCGACTTTCCGTTTTGCTCGAACTCGGTTGAGCCGGTCTCTGCCAGAAATACGACGATGCTGCTCCGTCTCCAGCCATCGAGACCGGATCCCGGCTTCCACGTCCAGCGCTGCCCCGAAAGATCCGCGACCTCGAATCTCACATCGCCCATAAACCAGCATGACGTAACAAGCTGCCGCTTGACATTCTTGTCAAATTCACAGTGCATGCTCCAGTTTTTTTCTACCAGCCGACACCATTCATCCTCGGTCTTCGGCACTTCCTTTTCGAGAGCATGCGTAACAAAGTTCATCGTATTCTCTACGTTCTACCTGGTCCATCCGGGCGCGGAAAACGGCTCAAGGCATCTCCGCTATTCCGCGTGTGCGGTGAAACGGTCCGACATTCGAAGGCGAATAAGCGCCCTTGCCTGATCGAAAACGTCGTTGTCGTTCCAATGAGACAACGCATCCAGGCATTGAACCAACTGCAGCTCGTGCAAGCCTTCGGGCAACGTATCGTCGTTGGCCAGACGCTTTGCTATGCACAGGGCTGCTTCGTCGCACAGGACGTGGCCACGCCATGTCGCCAGCGCCATGAGGCAGGCGGCAATCGTCCCGCCATTCATTTGCGCCACCAGCGATTTGTCGTCCACGATACGCTGCGAAAGGCGAATCGCGGCGGTCGCGGACACGCCCGAATCGGCCAGCCTGCAAAGTGCGCCCAGACAGTTGACGACATGCTTCATGCTAAGGCGATGACATATGGACGCGTCTGAAGCGACGCGCCTGCACAGATGAACGGCCGCACCGTAACACACCTCATCCGCACACCACTTCGATAAAGCGGCCAGACAAACCGCCACATGCCTGCCATTCAGATGATGCCGCAGTGGACCGTCTTCCGATAGACGGGTTGCGAGTCTTCGGCCGGCCGCGTAGCAGGCGTCGTCGTTGCTCCACGTTGCTAGTCCACTTATGCAGTGCGTAAGGCGGACGCCATTCATCTGCCTAATCAGTGTCTCGTCCGTCGATAGACGTCCGGCCAACCGTCGTGCCGCGTCCAGACATGCTTGTTCACTACTCCACTTTCCCAGCGCATATAGGCAACTCGCAACCTCCTGTGCATTCATGCGGACGGACAACAGCTGATCCCTGACTATCCTCTCGGCGAGTCGTATGCTTGCGGCCCGGCATACGTCTTCATCGGGCCATTTGCTCAGTGCATTCAGGGCAATGGCGACCTCATGTCTTGCAAGCGCGTTCCCGAGATTCCTATCGGCAAAGATTCTGGTCGCCAGTCGCGCGGCGGCATCCCGGCAGACCGGCTCCTTGTCCCACTTGTTCAACGCATCGAGACATCTGGTCAACTGCTGGCCGTTGATCGTGTAGAAAAGCGAGTCATCCGTAGCCAGCCGTCTCGCAAGGGTCAAGGCCGCCTCGCGAAACTCATTGTCCCGATACCAGGCAGAAAGCGCACTTAAACATCCCGCGATTTCTTCGCCATTCATACCAAGGCGAAGTGCCTCGTCGATCGTCAGCCGGCAAGCAAGACTTCTCGCAGCGCTTTCGAATTTTGCGTCCCTGTACTCAAGACTTAGCGAAACCAGAGAGGCGCAGATCTCTGCGCTGCCAAGCTCAACGATTGATGCAGGACGTTTGCCGATCAGTTCAGCTACCTGCCGGCTCGACAATTTGGACGGATTGTTCACTTGATAACCATCGCAGTTACTTTCTTGCCCTGGAACAACTGGTTTCTAATTAACGTAACGTTTTGTTTAACATCAAAACGATACCAGGTAGCCTTTTAGATTCTTAGAGCCACAACCCTAAAAATTTATCTTTCCAGGCCTCCTAAATGTCCTTGCTCGGCATCTTGATTCAATGTTTTACACGACGTTTGACCACCGTGGACTTTCTCTTGCCTCTTCAAGACTTTAACGTTCTATACGCTAAAAATGCCTAACCTTCTGCCGTCAACTCCATTTGAGGCAAGCAACCATCGATCAATGTATGCCTCCCCTGATCTCAAATCTCGTCGTGCATCACGCTACCTTTTCAAGGCGGACCGTATGGATATCAACACCAACATTCCCTCCCTTATCGCTCAGCAGAACCTGAACGCCAACAACAGCAGCCTGAACACGGCAATTACGCGCCTGTCGTCGGGTAAGCGCATCAATAGCGCCGCAGACGATGCGGCTGGCCTGGCCGTCGTCACGACCATGACAACGCAGGAAAATGGCCTGAACCAGGGTATTCAGAACGCCAATAACGGGGTGGCGCTAGTGCAGACGATCGCCTCTTCATTAGGCAGTTTGACGAACAGCTTGCAGCGCATCTACCAGCTGGCAAACGAGGCATTGCAAGGCACGTTGACGCCGGCTAATCAGCAAGCTCTGCAACAGGAGGTGAAAGAGCAAACCGACGAGATAAACCGGATTGCTTCGACAACGCAATACAACGGACTCAACCTGCTAAACGGCGCAGCCGGCATCCTGCAAGTGCAGGTCGGTGCGAACGTCGGTCAAACCGTGTCGATCGATCTGACCCAAGGCGTATCCGCGGCATCGCTCGGCGGCGGCGTCGTTCAGTCAGGCGTCACGCTTGGGACGATTACGGACCTGAACCTGAACGCGAATGGTACGGAAGCAAGCGGCGCGGGCGCAATAACGGAAATCCACGTCAATTCGGACGGCAACGGCGGATTCACGTTCACAGACCAGAACGACGTCGCTATCTCGACGACAGCATCGTCTGCCCTTTTTACGGTCACGACGACCAATGGCATTTCATCGCTGTCGCTAAACTCGACGGGGACCGATGCACTCCTGCCGACCAACGACCTCGCCTCGATCAACGCCGCGATCACCGCCAATGCAGCAACCGCGTCTGAAGGCACCGTGTTCGGCAAGATTTCAGGCATCGACCTCGACGCTTCGACTGGCCTCGATGCAACGGCGGGTGCTTCGAACGTCATTACATCCGTCACCGTGGAATCGGATGGCAAGGGCGGCGTCAAGTACGTCGATCAGAACGGTACCCAGCTTAGCTCGGGCGCGACCGCGGGTCTCTTTAACACGGCGGCCGGCGGTACGATTTCGTTCACCAACACGCCGACAAGCACCATCGGTTCGACGCAGGCAGGCGTACAACCGGCAAACAGCGTGCTTGCGACGATCAATCAGCTGAATGCGCCGACCACGGTATCGCAGATCAACATCAGCACGTCCGACGGTGCCAACAACGCGATCAATTCCGTCGAGAACGCACTTGCAACTATCGCGAACATGCAGGCGTCGCTCGGCGCTGTGCAAAATCGCTTCACCGGAATTGCACAAACGCAGCAAGCCCAGTCGACCGACCTGGCAACTGCAGCGTCGGGTTACATGGACGCCGACTTCGCGCAAGAAACGGCGAACCTGAGCAAAACGCAAGTGCTGGTTCAGGCCGCGATCTCGGTGGTCGCACAAGCGAACGCACTTCCGCAACAGGTGCTGAAGCTTTTGCAGTAACCAATCGCCGCCGTTTCCAGATAGAACGCAGAACATCGTATACGGGTAGGTAACGTGCGCGGGGTGGCGGTCGTGCAAGACGACTCCCCCGCGCGCTTGCCGGAAAGTGCCAGGCGTTCTGCGTTCGCCATCACTTATCACCAGTTCTGACGGCCGAATGGAGCCACCAAATGTCGACCTCATCCGCCACCTCCGCCACCTCCGCAGCCGCAAAAGCTGCGCAAGACGCCGCCGCCGCAGTTCAGCAAGCCGCCCAGTCGCTGATATCCGCCTCGACCGGCAGTACGGTCGACGTCAATTCTCTCGTATCAGCTCTTGCCACAGCGAAAACTGCAGGCCCGGCTGCATTGATCAGCTCGCAGGCCGGAGAGGATGAGGCTCAGATCAGCGGCCTCGCCGCGCTATCCGCCGCGATGTCCGGACTACAGGCGGCAATCGGGCCATTTCTCAACGGCAAAGCGCTTTCATCAACCACGGCCACGCTAAGCGGCGCCGGGATTACTGCGAAGACCGCCGGCGGCGCAGCGGCCGCGACTTATCAGATCGACACGACGCAGTTTGCGCAGTCGCAATCGATCACGTCCGGTTCGTTCTCCCAGACGGATTCCGCCGCGATGGGCTCGGGGACGCTGGTCATTTCTCTAGGCAGCGGATCGACTGCGAAATCGCTTCAGGTTACGGTCGACCCGTCGAACGACAGCCTGCAGGATATTGCGAACGAGATCAATTCGGCATCCGGCAATCCCGGGGTCAAGGCACTCGTGATAAATGGCGCCAATGGCCAGTCGCTCAGCTTGCAGTCCACATCGACTGGTTCATCGAGCATGATCAGCGTCGACGTGCAAAATGCGACCAGCAGTACTAGCCCGATCAGTCAACTTGAAGTCACTTCGTCCGTCACTGCCGATTCGTCTGCGCCGGTTGGCTCGTCGACGATCTCTTCCTCGACTGGTGCCTGGACGCAGTCGCAGGCTGCGCAGGACGCGCGCCTGACTATCAACAACCAGCTTGTCACGAGCTCGACGAACACCATTTCGGGCGCGATTCCCGACGTCACGCTGACACTCGATCCAACCAGTGCCAAGACCATCGGCCAGCAAACCCTGACCGTCGCACCGGATCACGGTTCGGTCGAGAGTGAGCTGTCCACGTTCGTCACGGCCTATAACGCAGTGATCAACCAGTTGAACTCGCTTGCCGCACCGAACGTCGCGGGGACGTCCGGCACCGGTGGCACGTTGCTAGGCGACGAAATGCTCAACCAGATCGGCGCAGCGCTTGCCGGTATCGCGGGCGGCGCGGTATCGAGCGGCGGCATCGCGGGCACCCTCGCTTCGCTAGGCATTTCGTTGCAAGTCGACACGGCGACGAATTCTCAGCCGTTTGCGCAGCTGCAGATCGACGCCGACACCAATAGCCCGACTCTCGACGACGCGGTCACCAACAATCCCGCGCTGGTTAATGCGCTATTCAACGACACCAACGGAATCGCTCAGCAACTCGACTCGATCCTTGCTGTGTACACGTCCTCCAAAGGCATTATCCAGTCGCGCACGGACGCGCTCACCGCCGATATCACCAGCCTGTCGAAACAGCAGGACGATCTGAACGACTACAAGGCGGTGCTGATGTCGCAGTACAACGATCAGTTCACCGCGCTCGATACACTGATGGCACAGGCGCAAACAAACCAGAACTATCTCACCGCCCTATTCGGCGGCAGCAACAGCAGCGGCGCCCTTGCCCAGAACAGCAAGTAAGCGTGTTTTATCTCGCGACGTGTCCACATGGAATAATGTTTCCCAAGGTACTGTTTTATCATTCGGGCGACTATCATGGCGATCGACAGTGAGCATCCAGCATTCAATTCTTCTCCCTGCCGTTGTCCTGGCTACATGGACATCGATATGGCACTGGGGACGGAGTCTGATTGGCTTTTTGCTTACCTTGATATTCTGCATCCCAATACGTCGGGACACGCAGTCAATGTCAAATCGTGCGGTCGCCCTCGACTTTCTTGAAAGCAGCATCTGGCTGAACTCCTATCGCGACGGCTTGCTGAATGTGACGGTGATTTTCTACGTTGTGTCGATAGCCTTCGCGATCACGAGAAAGGTCGACGGTTCGTATTTCGTGCTGGCGTGGAGCTATGTGGTACTAGGTATCATTTTTAGCCTAGGCGACGCGCTTTCCATTGGGGCTGTCAACAGACAGCTTCTGTTTTTTATTTCATTCGTTCTTGTACAAGTGCTTGCCGTGCGGTTTATCGCGGGCGCATTTGTCTTCTGAAGGAACGTGCTCGACATACCCCCGTGAAAGCCACGCACAGCGATGTGCATCGCGTCGGTACCCAGTCATCGAGGTGCGAATCCTGGCCCTATGGCTTGACGAGCGAAGTATTAAACGTTAAAGTCTACCTAACAATCGTTTGGTAGCGCCGATGGATGAGTCACCATGAAGTCAGAAATCTTGTATGAAGATGCAACGCGGCTGGCCGAACTGATCCGTACACGCCAGATCTCGCCGGTCGAGGTCATTCAGGCGCATCTCGATAGAATCGAAGCCGTCAATCCCAGCCTCAATGCCATCGTCACCATTGCAGCCGATGCGCTCAAAACTGCGAAAGCAGCAGAAGCCGCGGTGCTGCAAGGTCGTGATCTTGGCCCCTTGCACGGCGTGCCCTTTACCGTAAAAGACTCCATCGACACCGCCAGGGTGATGACACAACGCGGCTCGCCTATTTTCAAAGGACGCGTACCTGACACCGACGCCACCTGCGTCGCCCGAATGAAAAAAGCCGGCGCTATCCTGCTGGCAAAGACAAACCTCCCTGAGTTTTCCTACTCGTTCGAAACCGACAATCTCCTTAGCGGTCGTTCGAACAATCCGTGGGACCTCGAGCGCACGCCCGGTGGTTCGAGCGGCGGGGAATCGGCGGCCATTGCGGCGGGTATGTCGCCGATCGGGCTCGGGACCGATCTTGGGAATTCGTTGCGCGGCCCGGCCGCACAAACCGGAATCGTATCGCTCAAGGCGACGCACGGGCGTGTGCCGATGACCGGGATCTGGCCGCGTGCGCCGCGTCGTTTCTGGCATGTCGGCCCGATGGCCCGCAGTATCCGCGACCTCGCACTCGCGTTCTCACAATTGTCAGGGCCCGATGGCCTGGATGCTTTCGCAAGCAGCGCTGTCCAGTTCGATGCGCCAATCGGTTCTTCTCGCCTTAAGCCGCACAAGCAGCTGCGCGTGGGCTGGATGGTGGAACCCGGCTTTGGGCCAGTCGACTCGGAGGTTGCCGCCACCGTTGAAGCGGCGGCTGAAGCGCTGAAGAACGTCGGGTGCCTTGTTGAGCCGGTACGTATCCCCGCACTCGAGCGCGACTTCGCGAATGACGTGTTCAACCGTCTGCACGTGATGGAAATGAAGCGGGAATTTGCTGAAGCAACTAAGGGGCGCAGCCTCGACGATCTCTACAAGTCCGCCAGAAAAATGCTCTCGCTGCCCGATGTATCCATGCAGGACTACGTTGACGCGGAACAGGCGGCCGAACGCCTGCGTGACGGATTTGCCGACTATTTCACGAAGTACGACGCGCTCGTTACGCATGTGTTGCCGATCCCGGCACATAAACACGGTATCGACGCGCTCACCGTCAACGGCCAGACCATGGATGTCTCGTATATCCGGGGCGCAGCGGTACCGCTTAACGTTACCGGTCTGCCCGGCATCTCGATGCGCTTCGGCACGAGCAAGGAGGGGTTGCCGATCAGCGTTCAGGTGGTGGGCAGCTGGCAAGCCGAGTCGACCATCCTCCATCTCGCAACGATGCTCGAATCGGTCAGCCAGGTGCGTCACCTGCATCCCGACATTTGACGCAACGGGCAATCGGCCGGTCACGCAGACGCCCCGATTGTGTGCATACACACATAAAGACATCATGAGTACTTCGATCGCCCCGCCTCTGCCCAATCCGATGGACCTTCCGACGAGCACGAAACTTTTCGCGTTCGGCATCATGTGCCTTGGCTTCTTCATGGCAACCCTTGATATCCAGATCGTCGCCTCATCGCTGCGCGACATTGGGGGCGGACTGTCCGCCAGTCAGGACGAGTTGTCATGGGTGCAGACGTCTTACCTGATCGCGGAAATTATCGTCATTCCGATGTCGGGTTGGCTGACGCGAGTCTTCTCCACACGTTGGGTGTTCGCATTTTCTGCATTCGGTTTCACCGTCACGAGCATGCTCTGTGGACTTGCATGGGACATCAATTCGATGATCCTGTTTCGTGGGCTTCAAGGTGCACTTGGCGCCGCGATGATTCCCACCGTCTACACAACGGTCTTCGTGATCTTCCCGCCGAAGCAACGACTCGCCGCATCGACCACGATTGGTGCGCTCTCGACGCTCGCTCCGACCATCGGGCCGGTTATCGGGGGCTGGGTGACGTCCGAGTGGTCGTGGCACTGGTTGTTTTATCTGAACGTGATACCGGGCATCGCCGTCACCGTATTCGTGCCCCGGTATGTCAATTTCGATCACGCAAATCTTTCCTTGCTCAAGAAGGGTGATTACCTGGGCGTATTGCTGATGTCCGGATGCCTGGGCTGCCTTGAATATGTGCTGGAGGAAGGGCCGCGCAAGAACTGGCTCGGCGACGACGCGATTCTCGCGTGTACATGGATCTGCGCCATCTGCGGTTTTCTGTTTCTCGTGCACGCGTTTACCGCCGAAGAGCCGATTGTCGACCTGCGTGCGCTGGCCGTCCGGAACTTCGGAATCTGCAGCCTCCTATCGTTCATCATAGGTATCGGCATCTTCTGCACCGTCTATTTGACACCCGTGTTTCTCACGCGCGTAAGAGGCTTCGATTCGCTTCAGACGGGCATCGCATTACTTTCCGTTGGGTGTTTTCAGGCGCTGGGTATGGTGGTCTATAGCCGACTCGCAAAATTTGTCGGCATGCGTTCGCTGATGATGATTGGTCTCGCGATGTTCGGCATCGGCTGCTATCTCTATGTACCGTTGACCAACGACTGGGGCTGGCAGCAATTACTGCTTCCTCAGGCGCTGCGCGGATTTGGCCAACAGTTCGCGATTCCTCCGATTGTCATTCTGGCATTGGGATCTTTGCCGCCCGAGCGACTCCGGGCGGCGAGCGGGCTCTTCAATCTGATGCGAAATCTCGGCGGCGCGATAGGCATTGCCGTCGTCAGCACGATGTTGAACGACCGCCTGAACTTCCACTACGAAATTCTCGCAGAGCATGTCAGCGTGGGTCGACCGGTAGTGGAGGCTTTTCTTCAACAGCAGGCTGGACGGCTTTCCCACGTCGCCGGCGACACGCTCAATGCGGCCGGTGCAAGTATGGGCATGCTGCAATCGCTTGTGATGCGCGAGGCACTCACGCTGACATTCGCCGATACGTTTCTTGCCGTCGCGCTGTGCTTCGGCGTGGGTCTCATCGGCGCATTCTTTACGCGGGGAGTCGGCAACGTCAAGCCTCCGCCCGACGCGCATTGAGCGGTACGGTTTGATATCGAAACCGCTTCGTGCCCATGTCGGGGCGGCGAGCACTTCCCGTTGAGCAGTCTTAAGGGTGTCTAATCTTCCGCATATCGGAACGGCTGGGCGACTCTATTGGTTCACTGTGAACGTCGCGCTTGCGCGCCGACGCCATCCATTGTGGCCCATTCGAAAGGTGTTGACGAAACGAAGCATAGCGCCTAACCTTTTAACCTAACAAACGTTAGACAGTCTTCAGAACTGGCTTCGCTGGTCACTTTTCCGACACTTTCAGGACACGCCTGATGAGCACCGAACTTATTTCCCAAGACGCCACCCGGCTCGCCGAACTGATCCGCAACAAGGACGTCTCGCCGGTAGAAGTCATGCAAGCGCATCTCGCGCGCATCGATGCGTTCGATTCGAAGATCAACGCCATCGTCACGCTCGCCGACGGCGCGATCGAAGCCGCGCGCGTCGCCGAGGCTGCCGTGATGGCCGGTCAGGAACTCGGCCCGCTGCACGGCGTTCCCTTCACCGCGAAGGACTCCATCGATACCGCCGGCGTGCCGACGCAACGTGCCTCGCCCATCTTCAAGGGCCGTGTGCCCGACACCGACGCCACGAGCATTGCTCGCATGAAGAAGGCAGGCGGCATCCTGCTGGCGAAAACCAACCATCCCGAATTTTCGTTCTGGATCGAAACCGATAACCTGCTGTCGGGACGCACGCGTAATCCGTGGAATCTGGATCGCACGCCAGGCGGCTCGAGTGGCGGCGAATCCGCAGCCGTCGCAGCGCTGATGTCGCCGCTCGGTCTCGCAACCGACGTCGCCATTTCGGTGCGCGGCCCGGCAGCGCTAACCGGCGTGGTCGGACTCAAGGCCACCCACGGACGCATTCCGATGACCGGTATCTGGCCACGCGTACCGCGCCGCTTCTGGCACATCGGGCCGATCGCACGCAGCGTTCGCGACATCGCGCTCGCCTATTCGCTGCTGGCCGGCCCTGACGGCGCGGACGGCTTTTCGACGGCGCCGCCCAGCCTCGATGCCGGCGTGGCGTCCAGCCCGGGCCGGCCGATTCGGGTTGGCCTGCTCATCGATGCCTTCGCGCCCGTAGACCCCGACGTCGCCGCTACCGTGCTCGCCTCGGCCGAAGCGCTGAAGAGCCTGGGCATCACCGTCGAGCCGGTGCGCATTCCAGTGCTCGAGCAGATCAACGCGCTCGAGCTGCTCTGGAAGCTTCAGGTCATGGAAACCAAACCCGCCTTCAGGAAAGTAACGGCCGGACACGAAGACAAGATCTTCAAGCACGTCCAGGGCGTCTACGACACGCCGGACACCTCGATCGCCGATTTCGTCGACGCGGAGCAGAAAGCGGAACAGTTGCGCGACGGCTTTGCCGGGTACTTCCAGCAATACGACGCGTTGCTCTGCCCGGTCACGACAGTACCGGCGCACGCACACGACGCTGCGGAGTTCAACATCGACGGCCAGTCGGTGTCGTCGCTGCACGTCATGACCGCGACGGCGCCGCTCAATGTGACCGGGCTTCCGGGCCTGTCGCTGCGTTTCGGCACGAGCCGCGAAGGTCTGCCGGTCGGCGTGCAACTCGTCGCACCGTGGATGGCGGAGTCGACTGTTCTGCACCTCGCCTCGCTGCTCGAAGCCGTAAGCCCGGTGCGCGGACTTCATCCGGACCTGTCGGCTATCTGAGTCGAGCCAGTGATCCGTCCGGCCCCTGAATGACTTGCAATGCGGGCCGGGCGGCACACGAGCGATAAGCCCATAGGGTCACGTAACCGCCTTCGCCAATTCCAGAGATGTCGAATCCAGTCAACACCCAGCGCCGCCGACTGTTGAACAGCACCACAGCCCTCGCCGCTCTGAGCTTCCTGAACCGCGCCGGACCGGCCCACGCCAGCGCCGCCTATCAGACCACGTCTGCGCAGCACACAAAGCCAACCGCCGCATTCGGCCCGATTCGACAGGTCGAGGCCGGTGCATTGAACATCGGCTACGCCGAGGCAGGGCCGGCCAATGGACCCGTCGCCATCCTGCTGCATGGCTGGCCGCACGATATCCACAGTTTTGTCGACGTGGCCCCTATCCTTGCGGGCGCAGGCTATCGGGTCATCGTGCCGTATCTTAGAGGCTATGGCTCGACGCGCATCCTTTCGCCGAACACGCCACGCAACGGCCAGCAGTCGATCTTCGCGGTCGACGTGATTGCCCTCATGGATGCGTTGAAGATCGACAAGGCGGTGCTCGCGGGTTTCGACTGGGGCGGACGGGCCGCGAATATCATCGCCGCAATATGGCCTGAACGCTGTCGCGCCCTCGTATCGGCCAGTGGCTACCTGATCGGCAGCCAGGCGGCCAACCGCGAGCCCGCACCGCCGCAGGTCGAACTGCAGGCGTGGTTCCAGTACTACTTCGCCACGGAGCGCGGCGCGACCGGTTACGCAGAGCAGCGCAGTGAATTCAACAAGCTGATCTGGCAGCGTGCATCGCCACGATTCAGGTTCGATGACGCCACGTTCCTGCGCACGGCCAAGGCATTCGACAATCCCGACCACGTGAGCATCGTCATTCATAACTACCGTTGGCGGTTGGGACTCGCACAAGGCGAGCCGCAATATGACGACCTGGAAAATCGCCTGGCGCAGGCACCGAAGATTTCCGTGCCCACCATCACGCTCGAAGGCGACGCAAACGGCGCACCGCATCAGCCGCCGGCCGCGTACGCCAAACAATACATCGGCAGATACCAGCACCGCGACGTGGAGAGCGGCATCGGACATAACCTGCCGCAGGAAGCGCCCAAGGCATTTGCCGAAGCGGTGCTGCAGGTCGTCACACTCTAAGTGCGCCTTGGGACGTCGAGCTACTCCGAGGCAGCCTGGCGGCCTTTACTCATCGACCGCCCTCCGCTGACCGCTTGTTCCATAGCACGCACTATGTGAACCAGACGACACGTCGCGCGTCGATCGTCATCGACGCGCAGCGAAGACCTCCTTATTTACCCTACCTCCACGACTCGGGAAATTGCACGCTGCGGCCAGCAAAGCCACTGCTGACAAGGCGCAGGCTCAATCAGCAGATGTAATTTACCGTGCGGCGCAGCAAACTGCGCCGCCTTGACACTGCGTCGCCGCGCGCATTAAATAAAGCCAATTGATTTAGTCGCCGGCCGCGGCGCGTGACCTTGCAATCGCGTCCGAAGCACAGCGAATCCGAATCCACTGCAGTCCATAACGTCGGTGTCAATCACCTGGAGGAGCGTTTCCCATGAATCTGAAATCGAGCGTGCCAAGCGCCGTTAGGCGAATCGTCGTGGTGTGCGCGGCGGCATCGGCCGTCTTGTGCATCGGCACCAGCGAGGCGGCCGATCAACCCGTGGTAGGCCTGATCACAAAGACCGACACGAACCCGTTTTTCGTGAAGATGCGCCAGGGCGCAGAAGGCGCCGCACAGAAAGACGGCGCGAAACTGATGACCGCCGCCGGCAAGTTCGACGGCGACAATGCAAGCCAGGTGACCGCGATCGAAAACATGCTGACCGCCGGCGCGAAAGCGATTCTGATCACGCCGAGCGATACGAAGGCGATCGTGCCCAGCATCAAAAAAGCGCGCGCGGCCGGCGCCATCGTAATCGCACTCGACACGCCAACCGACCCGCAAGACGCGACCGACGCGCTCTTTGCGACCGACAACTTCAAGGCCGGCGTGCTGATCGGCGAATATGCGAAAGCCGCGCTCGGCGGCAAGCCCGCGAAGATTGCGACGCTCGACCTCGCGCCGGGCGTGACGGTCGGCGTGCTGCGCCATAACGGCTTCCTGAAGGGCTTCGGCATCAAGGAAGGCGACCCATCGATAGTCTGCAGCCAGGACACGCGCGGCGATCAGTCGAAGGGACAAACGGCGATGGAAAACTGCCTGCAAAAAGCACCTGACATCAACGTCGTCTATACGATCAACGAACCGGCCGCGGCCGGCGCGTATCGCGCGCTGAAGTCCGCAGGCAAGGATAAGGGCGTGATGATCGTATCGATCGACGGCGGCTGCGAAGGCGTGCGCAATGTGAAGGCCGGCGCGATCGCCGCGACGTCGCAGCAATATCCGCTGAAGATGGCTCAACTGGGTGTGGATGCCGGCGTCGAATATGCGAAGACCGGCAAGAAACCGAGCGGCTACCACGACACCGGCGTCACGCTGATTTCCGATAAGCCGCAATCGGGTGTCGCCAGCAAGGACACTACCTTCGGCCTCGATAACTGTTGGGGCAACAAGTAACGACGCGCATTATCGTATCGACCGGCGCGGCGCGCCAGAACGCGCCAGCGCCGGTGGCATCAACGCATCGAGGAAACACATCATGTCGACCCCCACCCCCACCGCCCCCGCTCAAGGCCACCGCCGGCTTGCCGACCGTTTGCCGACGCTCGCCGAAGCCGGACCGCTTATCGCCCTGGTGCTCGCATGCGCATTCTTTATTTCGCAAAGCGACCGCTTTCTGTCCGCGCAAAACCTTTCGTTGATCTTGCAACAAACGATGGTCGTCGCGGTGATCGCGATCGGCCAGACACTGATCGTACTGACCGGCGGCATCGATCTGTCATGCGGGATGGTGATGGCGTTCGGTTCGATCGTGATGACCAAATTCGCCGTGGTACTCGGCGTACCGCCGGTACTCGCGATTGCGTGCGGGATCGGTGCGAGCGCATTGTTCGGTCTTCTGAATGGTGCACTGATCACGCGGATCAAGCTACCGTCGTTTATCGTCACGCTCGGCACGCTGAATATCGCGTTTGCACTGACGCAAATCTATTCGAATGCAGAGAGCGTATCGAACTTGCCCGACGCGATCATGTTCCTCGGCAACACGTTCCGGCTCGGCCCCGCAGAAGTGACATACGGCACCGTGCTGACGCTGCTCATGTATCTCGCGACATGGTTCGTCCTGCGCGATACCGTGCCGGGCCGCCATCTGTACGCGCTTGGCAATAACGCCGAAGCCGCACGCCTGATGGGTCTTTCGTCGCAGAAGATCCTGCTGACCGTCTACACGCTTTCGGGCGCGATCTACGGCGTCGCCGCGCTGCTTGCGGTATCGCGCACCGGCGTCGGCGATCCGCAGGCCGGCCAGACCGAAAACCTCGACAGCATTACCGCGGTCGTGCTCGGCGGCACGAGTCTGTTCGGCGGACGCGGTTCGATCGCGGGCACGCTGCTCGGCGCGCTGATCGTCGGTGTGTTCCGCAACGGCTTGACGCTGATCGGCGTTTCGTCCGTCTATCAGGTGCTCATTACCGGCATTCTCGTGATTCTCGCAGTCGCCGCCGACAAGCTGTCGCGACGCGGCGTGCGCTAATCGCTGAACGCTCGACGCTCGACGCTCGACGCTCGACGCAGAAGCATCACCATCTTTCGCACCGCATTCAAGCATGGAGCCCGTCATGTCGACGACATCCGTATCCTCTTCCGCCATCTCCGCGGTTACCCCTGTGCTCGAAGCCCGCGGCATCGTCAAACGCTATGGCCAGGTCACCGCGCTCGACGGCTGCGATTTCGAAGTGCTGCCAGGCGAAATCATGGCTGTGATCGGCGACAATGGCGCCGGCAAATCATCGCTGATCAAGGCGCTGTCCGGCGCCACCGTACCCGACGAAGGCGAAATCCGTCTCGACGGCAAGCCCGTTCGCTTCCGCAGCCCCCTCGATGCGCGCGAACAGGGCATCGAAACCGTCTATCAGGACCTCGCCGTCGCGCCTGCGATGAGCATCGCGGAAAACCTGTTTCTCGCACGCGAGTTGCTCAAACCAGGCTGGCGCGGTTCGCTGCTGAAGATGATCGACAAGCGCCGCATGCTCGAAGAAGCGACCGCGCATATGAAAGACCTGCAAATCGGCATCCGTTCGATGCGGCAGGCCGTCGAAACGCTATCGGGCGGCCAGCGCCAGGGCGTGGCCGTCGCGCGCAGCGCGGCGTTTGCGCGGCATGTCGTGATCCTCGACGAACCGACCGCCGCACTCGGCGTGAAGGAAGGCAACATGGTGCTCGAACTGATTCGCCGCGTGCGCGATCGCGGGCTGCCGGTTATTCTGATCAGCCACAATATGCCGCACGTGTTCGAGATCGCGGATCGCATCCATATCCAGCGTCTCGGCCGGCGCGCGGCGCTCGTCAAGCGCAAGGACATCCATATGTCCGAAGCCGTCGCGATCATGACCGGCGCAAAGGAAGCGGATGTGAAGGCGATCGCGTGATGGCGCGACGTTCGCCATGCATGTCAAGGCCATAAAAACCCATTTCGGCTGAAGCCGAGGAACACCATGGATACCGGCATCCGCTCGCCGCTCAAACGCACGGTCGGCTCGAACCAGGTCGGCATGCGCCAGTTCAACGAACGTATCGTGCTGCAAGCGATCCGCCTGCATGGGCCGCTGCCGAAGGCCGACGTCGGCCGGCTCACGCGGCTGTCGATGCAATCGGTCTCGATGATCGTCGACCGGCTGATCGACGACGGCCTGCTCGTCAAGCAGGCGCGCGTGCGCGGCCGCATCGGTCAGCCATCCGTGCCGATTGCGCTGCGGCCCGAAGGTGCGTACACGATTGGCGTCAAGGTCGGGCGGCGCAGCCTCGATGTGCTCGCGATGGATTTCCTCGGCCGCGTGTGCTGCCGCGAAGTTCTCGAGTATGCATATCCCGATCCGCGCACGCTTTTTCCCGCGCTCGAAAACAGGCTTGCGCGCGTGAACGAGGCATTGGGCGCGGCAAGAAAACGGAAAATAGTCGGCGTCGGCGTAGCGGCTCCGCTGTGGTTGGGAGGGTGGCGCGAGTTCCTGGGCGCACCGCGCGACGCGCTCGATGCGTGGAGCGACATCGATATCCGCGCGCGCATCGCGACGATGACCGGCTTGCCGGTCGAGTTTGCCAAAGACACCACCGCCGCCTGCGCGGCCGAACTCGTGATGGGCCAGGGGCGCGGCATCCATCATTTTCTGTATCTGTTCGTCGGCACGTTTATCGGTGGCGGCCTCGTCATCGACGGGCGCTTGCATGGCGGCCCGCACGACAATGCGGGCGCGGTCGGTTCGATTCCGCTTGCCGGCCGAGTGCGCGACCCGGCACGGCAGTTGTTGCACGCAGCATCGGGCTTCGTGCTCGAGCGGCTGTTCACCGAGGCCGGCGCGCCGGCCGCCGCCGCGCACGATGAACGCGCATTATCGGCAGACCTGTGGCGGCTGACCGACCAGTGGCTCGACACCGCATGCCCCGCGATCGCAAGCGCCCTGACCAATGCGGCGGCGCTGCTCGATCTGGAAGCCGTAGTGATAGACGGCGAGCTCGACCGTCAGTTGCTGCGTGAAATCATTCGGCGTACCGAGCGTGTGCTCGATCGCTACGAATGGGAGGGTATGGTCCGGCCGCAATTGCTCGAAGGTACGATCGGCTCCGACGCTCGCGCAATGGGCGGCGCCATCCTGCCGCTCTATGCGCACTTCGCGCCCGTGCACGAGCTTTTTCTGAAGCCCGCGACGGAAGTCGGTCTCTAGCTATTTCGCCGCGGGCTGCCCGCTCGCCGCCGCGACGCGCCTCGCCGCCCGCTCCGGCGGCGTGTCGAGCAGCGGCTGCAGCGCGGCCCCCATCGATTTCAGCAACTGCACGGACAGCGCACTCGTAAAATCGAAGCGGCTCGCGTACGGCTCATGCACGACGGCGGTCATGGTGCCGAAGTACCGGTCGCCGAGTTCGAACACGAAAGTTGCCGTGCGATTGACTTTGCGCGACTCGATCAGGCGCCCGCCCTTCGCATAGACATTGAAGCGCTGGTCGCCCGTGCCGGTTTTGCCCGATACGGGCAGCACCTGGCCATTCGGGAAGCGGATGCCGTCCGCCAGACGGCGCGCGGTGCCGCCCGCAACGACGTCGTGGACGAGCGACTGCACGACACGCGCGACATCGGGCGACAGCACCTGCTCGGGCTGCGTTTGCGCGCGCGTGAAGCGCGTTTCATACGGCGTGCCCTTCGCAAATTCGAGGTCCGTAATACTATGCGTCGGCACCTGTTTGCCGCCGTTCGAAATGATGCCGATCAGTTGCGCAAGCGCGGCCGGCCGATCGCCCGACGCGCCGATCGCCGCTCCATACGACGGCGTGATCTTCGCGAATGGGTAGCCGAGCGCGCGCCACGACTTGCCGATCTCATCATAGGCACGCTGCTCGACCATGCGTTTGATGCGGCGATCCTGGGTTGCGTGATAGCGCGTCTTGAAGAGCCATTTGTAGGCATCCGCGCGCGCATCGCGGCTCGCTTCCTGCACTTCGTTCAGGCTTGCATCGGGATGCGTGCGCAGATAGTTGACGGCCCACAGTTCGAGCGGATGCACGCTCGAAATATAGCCACGGTCATTCAGATTGAACTTGTCGATGCCGTACTTCGTATAGAGCTTTGCAAGATCTTCGTTGTCGAGAATGACGGCAGCCGGCGTGCCCTTCAGCGCGGCGCGCATCTGCACGTTGAACCATTCCTGCGAGCCATCGGGCGCGACGCTGCGCAGCACGGTCGCGACCTTCGGCGGCGATTTGCGCACCGCGCGCAGCAATGCGGCGAGCACCGCATCGGGTGTCTTGCCGTGATACTTCGTGTAGAAGCGGTTCATATAGACGCGGCTTTCCTGGTCCGCGAAGCGCGTCAGATACATCTTGCGCGTGGCCGGATCGTCGAGCCATTGCGTGCTCGGTCCCGACGTCTGGATCATTTCGTAGTGGACGATATCGCGCATCATCCGCACGAAAACCAGGTTCACCGAATGCTGGAAGGCGCGGTGCACGGTCAGAATGCGGCCGTTATCGCTCGATTCGAAATTGCTGAACACCTGCCCGCCGCCACCCGTGTAAAACATCTCGCCGGCGCTCGCCGAATACTTGCGCTCGGTCGCCGCATCGAGCATTGCGGGCAGCGAATGGTCCTTCGTATGCAGCAGATAATCGATCGACCAGCGCGTCAAACCATCGGACGGGTCGGGCTTGACTGCACGCAATTCGTCGCTGCTCATCGACGCATAGCGACCGTGCAGTTCCTCGACGATCTGTAGATACGTGACGATCGTGCGCAGCTTAGCCGTCGAACCCAGATTCAAACGCGCACCCTGGTTGATGTCGAACGGCTGGTCGACGCTATCGGTCTGCACGCGCATCAGGTTCTGGCCGCCGTGCTTTTCGAATAGCGTGAAGCTAAACGAAATTTTCGACGGATCGTCCTGCGGGCGCAGCATGTCCTTGCCGTAAAGTCCGGCAGCGCGCGCGCCGTCTTTGGTTGCGGCAGCGGCCAGCCGGTCGCTGACCGCCTGTTGCACTTCATTGTCGAGCGTCGCGGTGGCGCTCAGGTCGAGACGGTCGAGATCGTACAGGTTGTTCACGCCCAATGCCGTCATCAGATGCGAGCGCAGCGACGTCACCGCCTTGCGCGACACGAACGATTCGGTCGCCGCCGGCAACGACGCACGATGCAATTCGACCGGCGCGGACAGCGCCGCATCGCGCAACGCCGTAGAAATCGCGCCACCGCTCGCGAGCAGCCGCAGATAGCTGTCGGTGAGCGTTGCGAGATCCGCATTCCTGCGCAACAGGAAATGCGAAGGCCCACGCTGCGCGATCATCAGCGACAGTACCTGGCGAAATGCAAGGCCTTGCGCAGCCAGGTTCTCTTCGGTCGTCGGCGCCGCGAGAATGCGGTTCACCTCGTCGAAATCACGGCCATACCACGCGGCAAGCCCGTCGCCGATCCCGTTGATTTCGCCGATGCCCGGCTGCGCCGCGAGCGGCACCGAATTCAGATAGCGCACGACGATTTGCTGACGCGCTTCCATCGTGCGCGGACCATCGAGATACGCGCGCACCGAGGCCGATGCGATTTGCCGCAGCTTTTCCTGCGGCGTCGCGGTACGGCCGCCTGGCGAGTGGCGAAATTTTTCGATCTGCGTCGCGAGCGTGCTGCCGCCCGGCTGCGGCTGGTTGTGATTGAAAAAGCGCAGACCCTGGTCGGCGAGTGCGCGGCCGAAGCGCGTCCAGTCAATAGCCGGATTGCGATTGGGTTGATCTGCATCAAGCAGATGACGATCCTCGATAAACAGCAGCGCGTTCACGACAAGCGGCGGAATCGCGTCAAAGCCGCCATAAATCCGTTTCGGATAATCGTCGCCGAACAGTTCGATGCCTGTCGAATCGTAAAGGCGCAAGCCGGCCTGATCCTTCTCCTCGAAGGGGATGAAAAGACCATCGTCGGCGAGGGATAGCATGCGATCCGAATCGCGCGACTGAGAGGCGATGGTGAAGCCGCGCTCACGCAGGCGCCGTTCGATGGACGGCAGCAGCGAGTATCCGAGCCGGATATCGTAAGGCCCGTCCTTCGGAAAACGGATATTGTCGCTCGGGCCTGTCGCAACGGTGAAACCGACTTCGCTGGTGAGTTCGGACAGATACCGGGCCTGAAGCCGCGAGGTATCCATTTCGATCTGCACGACCCGTACACCGGCCGCGACCGCCACCAGAAACGCTAGAAAAATACCCCACTTCAGCCACTTCCATGTGGATGTGGTGCCGGAGGTACGCAGCGGCGGAACGCGAAGCAGAGGCCGATTCATGGTGGCGTCTCCTTGCAGATGCCAGACCACAAAAAATGCGACTCGTATCAGTCTAGCGCGTAACCGAGGTTTGCGAATGACCATCGCACAAACAGGTGCCTGCAATGAGTACGCCACGCAACACTCGCGGCGCTGGCGCCTGCCGAAATTCCGCGCGGCACGGGCTGTTCCGGCTTGGGGCGTGCGTGGCAGTCCGTAGCAGGTGCGCACTTCCCCTATGGAAAGCCCGATAGGAGCGGCGCGGAAATTTCAGTACCATAGCCGCCCATTTCAAGCGGAACCGCTTATGCAAAGCTTCTACGAAGCGACTGTAAGCCGGCCTGAACGCCCGCGTCTGACCGGCCGGCAAAGCGCTCGCGTATGCATTGTCGGCGGCGGCCTGGCCGGCCTGTCGACTGCACTCGGGCTCGCCGAGCGCGGCGTGCGCGACGTCGTGGTGCTCGAAGCGGAACACGTCGGGTTCGGCGCATCGGGGCGCAACGGCGGTTTCGTGTTCGGCGGCTATAGCCTCGACTGTGCGGAGCTGCTGAGAATTCTCGGGCCGTCACGCGCTCGCGACCTGTATGCGCTGACCACCGATGCGGTCGACCTGATGCGCGAGCGCATCCGTCGTTACCATATCGACTGCGATGCCATCGATGCGGGTGTGATTCTCGCGAACTGGTTCGACGAGCCGGCGCGGCTCGATGCCCAACGGCGCTTGATGAAGGAATCGTTCGGCGTCGACTGGGAACCGCTCGACCGGCGCGATCTCTCGGCGAAGCTCAAAACCTCGCGTTATCACGGCGGGCTTTTCGAGCGCCATGCGTTTCACTTTCATCCTTTGAAATATGTCGCCGGCGTCGCTGCCGCTGCAAGCGATACCGGCATACGCATTCATGAGCACTCGCCCGTGCTTGCGCTTCGGCCCCAACGCAGTGGGTTCGTCGTCGAGACCGCGCACGGCGCGGTCGACGCGGAGCATGTCGTGATGGCGGGCGGCGGCTATGCGCGCAACGTCTATCGGCGCGTCGAACGTGCGGTCCTTCCGATCGCCACCTACGTGATCGCGACCGAACCACTCGGCGAGCGACTCAGAGACGCGATCGACTGCGCGTCAGCCGTCTATGACACGCGCTTTGCATTCGACTACTATCGGCCGCTGCCCGACACCCGTATTTTGTGGGGTGGCCGGATCTCGATTGTCGAACGCACGCCGCAGGCAATTGCGCGGCTGCTACGCAACGATCTGCTGAAGGTCTACCCGCAACTGCATGATGTACACGTCGACTACGCATGGGGCGGCCTCATGAGCTATGCGCGGCACAAGATGCCGCAGATCGGCCAAAGCGCCGATGGCGTCTGGTACGCGGTCGGCTTCGGCGGTCATGGAATGGCGCCGACTACCGTATGCGGCGAGCTGCTCGCATCGGCGATCAGCGGTGAAAGGCCTGTGCCCGACGCGTTTGCGCAGTTCGGCCTAACGCACACGTTCGGCGCATTCGGTCTGGCAGCCGCGCAGTTGACTTATTCCGCCATGCAAACACGCGATGCGCTTTCTGCAAGGTTTCCCGCCCGGTCGGCTGCGCGACTCGGCGCAAAGCGGCGCACGTCATCACGCTAAGCGATCCGAAGCAAAGCAGCCGACGGGCGAGGCGGTACATTGCCTGCTTTCCGATTTCGCATCACTCGCGTCACGGCCGCCGATCAGACCACCGATCGCCCGCCGGCTGGGCACGCCCCTTGCGTCGTTATAATCTGCTGTTGTGTGAATGCGATTTGCCGTTTTGATATCAAGGAGCGTCATGAGGAATTCGTTCAAAGCATCGTTATACGCCGCTATCCTGCTCGTTCCTGTCGCGCTTGGCGCGTGCGCGCAGTTTCAGCGCAATCCCGACGCGGGCGATCCGGAAAACGACCAGATGACGAATCGCCCGGTTGCCGACGTCGTTCAATGCCTCGAACAGGAAGCGAAAAAACACGATACGAAGGTCGCCACGTCGCCGATTCCTCAAGGCACGATGCTCGATTTCGGCGAATCGAATATCGTCAAGGTCCGCACCGACAACGGCGGCACCACCTACCGCTATTACGCCGGCAAGCGCCACCTGTCGAACATGTGGATCGAGGCGGCCAGCAAGACGTGCGCGCCGTGACGTCCGCGTGACGTAAGCGTAAGCAAACAGCAATCGAGTCGACATGCGAATATCGCATCGCGAATGCGAACGTACGGGAAGCGTGTGGCGGGCTGTCGCATCCTTGTCTTAAGTGTCGTTTAAGTTTGGCTCATCAAGATGCGATGCACTCGAATCGAACCGTGATCCGTATGAGGTGCCCGATGCAAAACAATGACGATAATAACGAGCGTGACACTCGGAAGACCCTGTCGGTTTCGTCCACGCCGGTAGCCGCAAAGCGGCCTACGATGTTGCGGCGGCTGCTGAGCCACCACGAGCTCGCGACGCTGCTATTGCTGCTGCACGCGCCTGTCGATGCGCATGCGAAACCCGAAATTCCGATGCTGCAGGAAGCAGGCCTCGTAGAAAGCATCGCATCGTCCGATGCCGGTGCGCCGCGCATTCGTCTGACTGATGAAGGCAACGCCATTCTGCGTGGCCTCGGCCTCGGCGTCCGATAACGATCATGTCGTCAGGCTTGCCACACCGCATAGCCTGCCTCGCGTAACCCGATCGCAAGTTCCACTTCCATGTCGCGCGCCCCGTCGTACGGCATCGGGTTGTAAAAGTCATACAGTTCGGGCATGAGCCGCACACCGTAATCGCGCACATAGCGATTCGCCTGAATGTCCGCCTTGTGCCTGTCGAAGCGCAGGTCCGGGTCGAGTCCCGTCATCCCCACATACACGCATGGCCTCGCGAAGCGATAGTCGGGATTCGCGCGCCTGAAGCGTGCTTCGTTCCATACGGTGTCGTCGAGTGCGACGACGTACACGTTGTAGCGCAGCAAAGCGCCTCGCTTTTTCATTTCCCTTCACGATGCCACGTGGACTGTCATGCGGCCGCGCGCGGGCGCCCGCTGCCGAGCAGCAGTAACCGGTATTCGGTCGGTGTGACGCCGACAGTCGCCTTGAATTGCCGCGTAAATGCACTGTGATCGGTGTAGCCGCACAGCGCGGCGACGTCGGTCACCTTGTCGTGCGAGACGAGCAGCGCCGTCGCCGCATCGAGGCGCGTTTTCAGCAGCACCTGGCGCGGCGTTAGATGGAACACCTTGTGAAAATAGCGTTCGAGTTGCGCGACGGACATATCCGCCATCGACGCAAGCTGCTTCAGGTTCAACGGCTGTACAAAGTTTTGCTGGATGTACTGGACGACGATCGCAAGACGGCTGTACGCGGGGTGGCTGCTCTCATCGGCCTTCAGATCGCGCGACGTGCCCGCGAGGCCGACAATGCGCCCCGCTGCATCGCGCAGCGGCTGCTTGCAGGTCAGACACCAGCCGGGCTGGCGGCCCGGATACAGATGCAATTCGAGCTGATCGAGCATCTGGTTGCCCACATGAATCACCGCCTGGTCCTGCGCGGTATAGATACGGCCGAAGCGGCTCGGGAATACCTGTTCGGCGGTCTTGCCGAGCAGCGCCTCCTTCTCCTTATATCCGCAGCGCGATGCCAGCGTGCGGTTGACGAGCGCGTAGCGCGCTTCGGCATCCTTCACGAAGAACACGGTATCCGGCATCGCGTCGAAAACCGGCGCGAGCATCGTGAAATGCTCGAGCATTGCGGCGAGCGGCGACGACGCCACTGCACCCTGCTCAGGCGTCCCACGGGCGCTTCCCTCAGCCATTCCATAGGAACTTCCTGAGGTCGCCCCATAGGGACTTCCTTCGGGCGCTTCCAGCGGATGAGCCAGCGTGGTCATTGTTTGCGGATTCCAGGTTCGCAGAGCGGTGCGGTGCGTAGGCCGGGCAGGAGGTTCCCTGAAGGCCTCTCACAGAGAATTCCTGCGGACGCCCAAACGCACTCCTGCGATCGTGCGGACGATTATAGGGCCGTGCGGCGCAGTACAAAATTCGGGACGCCCCCGAGTATGCGCGACCTCCTTGCGCTTCACTTCGCGTCCGGCGTCGCGTCCGTCGTGTCGCGCACGGCGTCGAGCAACGTGCCAATCCGCGCGGGACTAAACGGCGGCCGCACCTGAGCGGTGTTCCAGCCGAAATAGAGTTCGGCCGCGCATCCGCAGATGCGCCCCTGGCAAGGTCCCATCCCGCAGCGCGTTTGCAGCTTTGCATCGCGCCAGTTCGTATGCTCGCGCACCTGCGCGCAGGTCACATCTTCGCATCGGCAAAACAGCGTGTCGTCCGATGGCAGCGCGCGCGCCGCTTCGCGAGGCGCAAACGCCGTCTCGACGCGCCGTGCGAAGCGCCGCCACCGATCGCGCTGCGCCTGCAGCCGCGCAGCTTCGCGCTGTGCGTCGACGGCTTGCAACCCTGCGATTTCTCCTTCGACGCTCGCGAGTTCCATGCCGCCGGCGCCGGTGCACTCGCCTGCGGCAAACACATGCGCGAGCGACGTGCGCTGCGCGTCGTCGACGATCAGCGCACTGCCCGCCGCCGGATCGCGATGGACTGCGCAACCAAGCGACTCGCCGACCGTGACGTTCGGCACCAGCCCATAGCCGCATGCGATGCGCGCGCAGTCGAGCACGAGATCGCCACCGCCGCCCTGACGAATCCGGACCTGCTCGACTCGGCCATCGCCGATCGCTTCGCGCACCACGCTTCCAGTCAAATAGCGCAGCCCCGCAAAACCGCGCGTAAGCCGCGCTGCCTGCCACAGTTTCGACGGCGTCGCGACAAGTCCGACGCCGAAGCGCGCAACCGCCGTCCACGGCGCCTGTTCGATCACTGCGACCACCTTGGCGCCCGCTTGCCGCGCGGTGGCGAGCGACGCAATCAGCAGCGGCCCGCTGCCGGCTATGACGATCCGCTCGCCGCGCACGGGTACGCCGCCCTTGATCAGCGCCTGCAATCCGCCCGCGCCGGTCACCCCGGGCAAGGTCCACCCTTTGAACGGCAGCAGCCGCTCGCGCGCGCCGGTCGCAAGAATCAGCCGCTCACAGCCGAGTTCAAGCACGCCATGCTGCGCCGATTCGACGAGCAGACTGCGATCGCCGAGCGGCGCGACGACGCGCGCTGACGAGAAAACGTCCACGTTTCCGGCACGCAGCAACGCGTCGAGACGTTCGTTCAATGCCGTCGCCGGTGGATACGCGGGGCCGTGGCGCCAGACCTGGCCGCCGGCACGCGGGTTATCGTCAAGTACGGCGATGCGCGCGTGCGCCTGCGTCTGCGCAGCGGCGCGTGCGGCGCTCAGGCCTGCGGGGCCCGCACCGACGATAACGACGTCATAGTGCCGCCGGTTCATGTCGTCCCCGCGTCCCGGCTTGAGCCAGCGGTTTCGATCGTCTGCCCGTCGCGGCATAGCGTCTGGCACGCGAGCCTATGCGCGCAACCATCGATCGTTACGCGGCACTCCTGGCACACGCCCATGCCGCACAGCGCCGTGCGCGGCATGCCGGTTACCGAGGTTCGTGTACCCGCGATGCCAGCATGTGTCGCAAGCGCAGCCGCTACGGTAGCGCCCGCCAACATCTCGAGAACATGCCCGTCGACGGTTACACGCACGCGCGCGTCAGCCTGGTTCGCGTCACGCATGGCTAACCCCGTGCATGAAGCGCGCCGGCAGGTAAGGATCGGTAGCGATCGTGGCCGCACCGCCGGTGATTTGCGCGGCAAGCAATTGTGCAGTGGCAAGCGATGTGGTGACGCCGAGTCCTTCATGGCCGACCGCCAGCCAGACGCCCGCGTTTGAATCGCCGGCGATGGTCTCGCCGGCCGCCGATACGCCGTACTGCCCGATCAGCGGCAAGCCGTCGGGTGTCGCCGCTCGAAAGCCGGTCCACGCGCGAATCGCATTCAGATCAGGTAATTGAGGCAAATAACGCGCTGCACGCTGCAGCATCTGCGCAAGGACCGGCATTTCGACCGCGGGGTCCGTCGTATCGAACTGCCTCGACGAGCCGATCAGCAATTGCCCTGTCGGCCGCGGCTGCGCGTTGAATGCAACCGATGTGCCCGTCGCATGATGTGCGCTCTTGATATAGCCGAGTTCGAGCACTTCATGCCGGATCAGTCCGGGGTAACGGTCCGTGATCAGCAGATGGCCTTTTTTGGGTTGCAGAGGCAACGATCGCACGAGCTCCGTCGCACCGATGCCATTCGCCACGATCACATACGAAGCCTCGACGCGCTCGCCATTCTCAAGCCTCACCGAATGCGCGTCGACCGCAACGACTCGTGTTCCGGGCCGCACGTCGATGCGTGCGGCGGCCGGGGATATTTTCAACAGCCATTGCGCAACCGATGGCGCGTAGACGATGCTGTCCTGTTCGATCAGCAGGCCGCCTGCCATGCCATGCACGAGCGCCGGCTCGCACTCGCGCAATGCGGACGCATCGAGCAACTGCGATGAAACGCCCTGCGCGGCAAACGCGTCGTGCATGACGCGCGCCGCTTGCCATTCTTCGTCATCCTCTGCGACCCAGAGCGTCCCGCAACGCGAGAACGCATCGCGTTCGCGCAGTTGCGGCGCCAATTCGAGCCACAGATCGCGCGAGTAACGGCTCAGTGCGAATTCGGCCGGCGAATCGTGCATCGCGACAATGTGCCCCATGCCCGCAGCGGTCGCACCGCCGCCGATCCCGTGCGCGTCGAAGACGACGACGCGCAAGCCGCGCGCAGCCAGTTCCGCCGCGCACGCCGCGCCGACGATGCCCGCGCCGACGATCAGCGCATCCGCTTTCATCTATCGCCTCGCGTATCTGCGTCTGCGTCGATCGCCTGCGCGCTGGTTGCACGCGCAACGGCTCGTGCCACTGCGACGAATGCTGCCGGATGTGACCTGGCCGACGTCATCGCGTCGGAATGCCCCATGCAAACGGATCGCGCTCGTCGAAGCATAGGCGGCTCTCCGCCATGACGTGCGCGTGGCCGGTGATGGTGGGCACGATCGCCGCCACGCCGTCGATCGGTTCCGTCGGTGCGTAGCTCGCTTCGAACACGCTGCCGATGATGCTTTCCTGACGCCATACCGCGCCCGGCGCGAGCTTGCCGGCGGCGGCGAGACACGCGACCTTCGCACTCGTGCCTGTGCCGCACGGCGAGCGATCGTAGGCATTGCCGGGACACAGCACGAAACTGCGGCTATCGATGCCGGCATATGAACCAGGGCTAAACAGTTCGATGTGGTCGATATAACCGTTCGCCGCGCCCGTGATGCCGGACGCGCTCAGCGCATCGCGCATGGCCGACGTGAACGTGGTCAGTTCGTCGATATTCGCGGGCACGAGCGTGCGCCCGTGATCGGCAACCAGGAAGAACCAGTTGCCGCCCCACGCGATATCGCCTGTGAACACGCCGTAGCCCGGCACGTCGACGCTCACATCGCGACGGTAGCGATACGACGGCACATTACGCACCGATACGCTCGAATCGTCATTGAGCGTCGCCTCGACGATGCCGACCGGTGTCTCGATCCTGTGCCGCCCCGGGCCGATGCGCCCCATATGCGCGAGCGACACGACGAGTCCTATCGTGCCGTGCCCGCACATGCCGAGGTAGCCAACGTTGTTGAAAAAGATCACGCCAGCCGCGCATTGCGGATCGTGCGGCTCGCACAACAGCGCACCGACAACGACGTCCGAACCGCGCGGTTCGGTCACGATGCCGGCTCGCCAGTCGTCGAAACGCGTGCGGAAAACGTGAAGGCGCCCGGCAAGCGTGCCGCTGCCCAGATCGGGACCGCCGGACACCACAAGCCGCGTGGGCTCGCCGCCGGTGTGCGTATCAATGACGTTCAGGGTTTTCATGGCCGACATGTTAGAAACGCGGCGCGCGCGAGTCTTGACCCGGCTGCGCGCCGTTTATGACGATTTCAGCATAGCAACTGTTGCGCCGCGCCATTGTAACGAAGGCAGCGGAGACACTCCTGCGGGCGCCCATCGCGCGTGCGCCACGCGAGTCGCGCGTCCCTGCTTCGATGCGTATCGTGACCTTGCCGTCAAAGCGTATCGTCACGCGCCTGGTGACAACCCCAATTGCTGCATTACCCTTTACATAAAGGTTCAGGATGCCTATTTTCTGCGCTCCCCACTATGCTGAAATCGTCACGCAGCACGCGTGAATCGCGCAAGACGACCGATTTTGATGTGCTTACACTGCGATCGATTCATCAACATCTGGAGAGCTGTCGTGGCGCATATCTGGGAAGGCGTAATGCCCGCCGTCACCACCAAATTCAACGCGGATTTCAGCATAGACCGCGGGTGGACGAAGAAAAACATCGAAGCACAGATCGACGCGGGCGTCGACGGCATCATCGTATGCGGTTCGCTCGGCGAGGCGTCGACGCTTTCTCTCGACGAGAAGCTGCAGGTGCTCGACATCGCCGTCGATGCATCGCAAGGCCGCGTACCGGTTCTGCTGACGATCGCCGAAAACAGCACGCTCGACGCATGCCGTCAGGCCGAAGCGGGCGCAAAGCACGGCGCAGCCGGCTATATGGTGCTGCCGGGCCTGCGTTACCTGTCCGACCGACGCGAAACGATCAATCATTTCCGCATGGTTGCGAACGCAAGCAGTTTGCCGCTGATGATCTACAACAATCCGCTCGCCTACGGCGTCGACATGACGCCGGAGATGTTCGCGGAAGTCGCTGACGAACAGAAAATTGTCGCGATCAAGGAATCGTGCGGCGACGTGCGCCGCGTGACCGATCTGATCAACGCGGTCGGCGACCGTTACGCGATTCTGTGCGGCGTCGATAACCTCGCGCTCGAAGCGATGATGATGGGCGCGCACGGCTGGGTCGCGGGGCTCGTGTGCGCGTTTCCGAAGGAGACGGTCGCGATCTACAGGCTGTTCAAGGCAGGCCGCTTCGAAGAAGCACGCGCCATCTACCGCTGGTTCGCGCCGTTGCTCGCGCTCGATGTATCGGCAAAGCTCGTGCAGAACATCAAGCTTGCCGAAGCGATCGTCGGCCTCGGTACCGAGCCGGTGCGGCCGCCGCGTCTGCCGCTCGCCGGCGACGAGCGCAAGGCCGTCGAAGCGTTGATCCGCCGCTCGATCGAAACGCGCCCGGCACTGCCGAAGCTGTAACCGCGCGTCCCGGACCGCGGTGTGCTGCGCATGCATGCACGCCGCGTGTACCCCGGTTTTGCAACACCGCGCTTGTCATCGAAGTTGGTCTACGACGCACGGGCCGCGAGTGCTCCATGCCGCGCCTGCGTTCATTCATACACGGGGAGTCACAGTGAAGCTCAAGGTATCGCATATCGTGATCGCGTCTGCGCTCGCGTGGGCAAGCGGCGCGCAGGCAGCGGACGCCGACGTCGTGAAGATCGGTTTTGCCGCGCCGTTGACCGGCCAGCAATCGAACTACGGCACCGACATGCAAAAAGGCGCGCAACTCGCCATCGACGATTTCAACGCGACACATCCGGTGATCGGCGGCAAGCCGGTTAAGTTCTCCCTGACCTCCGAAGACGACCAGGCCGATCCGCGGACCGGCACGACGGTCGCGCAGCGGCTCATCGACGACGGCGTGCACGGCATTGTCGGGCACTTCAACTCGGGCACGAGCATTCCGGCTTCGGACCTGTACAACCGCGCAGGCCTGCCGCAGGTGTCGATGGCCACGTCGCCGGTCTACACTGCACGCGGCTACAAAACCACCTACCGGCTGCTCACGAGCGATTCGCAAGCGGGCAGCATCATGGGCAAGTACGTGGTGAACAAGCTCAAATACAAGCGCATTGCGATCATCGACGACCGCACCGCATACGGGCAGGGCATCGCCGACGAGTTCGCCGCGGCCGTCACAGCGGCCGGCGGCACGGTCGTCAAGCGCGACTACACGAACGACAAGGCGCTCGATTTCTCTGCGGTCCTGACCAATATGAAAGGCCTCGAACCGGATGCGATCTTCTACGGCGGCGGCGACGCCCAGTCGTCGCCGATGATCCGCAAGATGCGCCAGCTCGGCATCAAGTCGGCGTTCATCACCGGCGAGATGTCGAAGTCGCCGACGTTCCTGAAGGTCGGCGGCAGCGCGGCGGAAGGTTCGATCGTCTATATGGGCGGGTTGCCTAAAGAGAAGATGCCGGGATTCTCCGGCTTCGAATCGCGCTACAAGGCGCGCTTTCACGAAGATCCGGTGACGTACTCGCCATACTCGTACGACGGCACGATCGCGCTGCTGACCGCGATGAAGGACGCGAACTCCACCGACCCGAAGGTGTACACGTCGTGGCTCGACAAGGTGAACATCAAGGGCGTGACGTCGAACGACGTCGCGTACGACTCGAAAGGCGATCTCAAAGACGCGCCGGTGACGATCTACAAAGTGGAAAAAGGCGGCTTCGTGCCAATGGACACGATCGGCGGAAAGAGCTGATCGCGGCGGCGGAATAATCGGGCCGATCGATGCAGCGCGCGGCCCCTGCCGCGCGCTTTGCCTTTTCGGCAATCAGGCCGCGGCGGCCGCGGTCGCTTCGGCTGCCGCGTTTTCCTCGCGCACACAGAGCAGCCGGTAGCCGCTCTTGTACACGGGCTGCAGACGGTAATCGTTGTGTTCTTCGATTTGCAGCAGCAGACGCAAACGCGACACGTGGCTATCGATCGTGCGCGTGACCTCGCGGAACTCGCGTCCCCACACCATCGCAAAGATATGGTCGCGCGACAGCACACGGCCCACATTGGAAAAGAACAGCGCGGCAAGACGAAACTGCGTGCCCGAAAGCTGCACCGGCGTGCCGTGCAGCGTGACGACCTGACGGCGCGTATCGAAGTGGTACGGCCCGACGTCGAAACTCGACACGCCGAATCGCTCCGGATAGGTACGCCGCAGCAACGCCGTCACGCGTTCGCGAAATTCCGCGGTGCGCACCGGAAACGTCACATAGTCGTCGGCTCCCGCGATCAGCGCACGCACGACGCTTTCTTCGGATTGATCGCTCGATGCGAAGATGACCGGCACACGATCGCCGTTCACCGCACGCATCGACTTCAAGACGTCGATACCGGACATTCGCACGCCATGCCAATCGAGCACGAGCAGGTCCGCGGTGGATCGCGCGAGCGCTTTGGACATCGTCAGACCATCGTCATAGACCATGCAGCTATGGCCGGCCTGCACAAGGATGCGCTCCAGATGCTTGCTGCGCACCGGATCGCGTTGAAGGATTGCTATACGCATTGTAAAAATTCTCGACTGTTGCCTCGGTGGCGATTCTCTGGGCACCCAATGCCTGTGCCCATAAGATCAGTCTGAATTTGCGACGTCGCACCGATATTTCGCCCGAGCCGGAAACGTCGCGACAGCGTGTGGACATACCATGGGTTTCATGAAAACCCTATCCGTTTCCTCCTCGCCCCAGCCGTCGCCATCGACTTCGTCGTCGCGTTTGACACCTGCGCTTGCGCGGATCGTTGCGACGGTCAGCGTCGGCTTTGTCGTCACGCAACTCGACGTGACGATCGTCAACGTCGCGCTCGCGCGCATCGGTGCCGACCTTCGCGCAAACGTCACGGCACTGCAATGGATCGTCGACGCGTACACGCTTGCATTCGCGGTGCTGATGCTGTCGGCCGGTGCGCTTGGCGATCGCTTCGGAGCCCGCAGGATATTTGCGGCAGGCATTGCGCTGTTTGCATTCGCGTCGCTGCTGTGCGGGCTCGCCGCGAACGGCGCATGGCTCGTCGCCGCGCGTGCATGCCAGGGCGTCGGAGCGGCGGCGATGCTGCCCACTTCGCTCGCTCTGCTCAATCAGTCGTGCGCGCATGATCCGAAACTGCGCGCGCGTGCGGTCGGTCTGTGGACCGCCACGGGCTCGATTTCGATCGCGGCGGGTCCGGTGATCGGCGGCGTGCTGATCGACGCATTCGGCTGGCGCAGCATCTTTCTCGTAAATCTGCCGTTGTGCGCGGCGGGTCTCGCGGCGACTTTCGCATGGCTGCCGAAGGGCGCGTCAATAACGACGGCGGCGGCGATAGCGGAGATGACGACTTCCGCCGCGCCCCCTGCACGAGCGCGCGGAATCGATCCGCTCGGTCAGCTATTCGCGGTCGTGGCGTTGACCGCATTCACAGGCGCGGTGATCGAATGGCGACCGCTCGGACTCGCACATCCACTCGTTGCAGGCGGTTTCGGCCTCGCGCTTGCGGCCGGGTTCGCATTCGTCGCGACCGAGCGGCACATCGCCTCGCCGATGCTACCGCTGTCGCTCTTCGCAAGACGCACGTTCAGCGCCGCAGTGCTGTTCGGCATCTGCGTGAATCTGACCTACTACGGCGTCGTGTTCGTGTTGAGCCTTTTCCTGCAGCGTGTGCGCGGCGATACGCCGTTGCAGGCCGGGCTCGCGTTCCTGCCGCTCACCGGCGGTTTTCTGATTTCGAATCTCGTGAGCGGCTGGGTGATCGGAAAATTCGGCGCGCGCGTGCCGATGCTGGCAGGCGCTCTGATTGCCGCGCTCGGCTATGGGCTTCTGCATCGGGCCGGTGCACAGACACCGCTTTGGGCGCTACTCGTGCCGTTCCTGCTGATTCCATCCGGCATGGGCCTCGCCGTTCCCGCAATGACAACCGCCGTACTCGCATCAGCCGACGCACGGCGCGCCGGCACGGCTTCGGCGGTGCTCAATACGGCGCGCCAGGCCGGCGGCGCGGTCGGCGTCGCGGCGTTCGGCGCGCTCGCAAGCGGCGCGCAGGCTGCCCATATCGTGAACGGCCTGCACGCGGCGACCGCCATTTCGACGGTGATTCTGCTGATTGCCGCCGTATGTGCGCGCCGCGTGGAACCTTATCCGCACGCACGCGGATAAGTTTTACAAGCTCACTTCCTGTATTTGCCCGGATTCGAGCGCTTTTTCGATGAGCCCTTCGCTTTGTGCCTTGCGAACCGCATTCGCGACGAGGTCTTCGGGCTCTTCGATCTCGGCCTTGATCGTGCTGATCAAGCCGGACGCGTCGAGAATGACGAGCGTTTTGGCCGAATCGGCCTGACTGATGATGACGCGATGCGGTGTCGGCCCTTCGCCGAGGCTCGCGCAAAACTGCATGACCTGGCCACCGATCAAATGGTCGAAAGCTTGAATCATCGCGTGCTCCTTGTCAGCTCAATCTGAGGTTAACCGATACAGTTTATTGACACCGCCAGGAAGCGCCTGGCCCAACTCTGCTACAAGGCTACAGGTTCAGCCCGCTACGTGGCGCCCGTGCGCCGTCGATGCTGATACGCCCCGCGCCTGTCACGGTCAACAACAGGAAGCCGCCGGCAATCGCAATGTTCTTCCAGAAATGCACCACCATGTCGCGCTGCAGGGCGGCGTCCGTGACGTTCCAGAAATCATGCCCGAGAATCGCGGTCGCCACCGTGTAGATCGCAAGAATCAAACCGACCGAACGGATCCGCAGCCCGACCACGAGGCAAACCCCGCCGAGCAGTTCGATGGCGACGACGAGCGGAGCCGCAAACGCGACGAAGGGCACGCCCCGCGCCTGCAGGTAACCGACAAAACTTGCGTAACCGAGCGCTTTCATCGCCGCGCCCCAAAGGAACATCACCGCAAGTGCAATACGTGCAATGAAAATCACGCCGGACTCAACGGCACGCGACATGGATCGTCCCCTCCCTTTCGAATATGCAAAAGACCTTGCGAGAAAGCGTCAGTTCCCCGATTACCGCCGATCGGCACCTCGTCGATCGATCCTGCGTATGCACGACGTATGGATCACGGCAAAAAAGTACGCGGGCCGCGTAAAAAAGCGTCTTAAAGCAAGCTTTTAACCCACAACCCATGACACGCGTTGTTATAATCCTCTCATAACCCGAACGAAATCTAACGCCGTATCCAGACGTGTCCTCACGCGTCGCCCAAGGATTTCCATGCTCAAAACTGAACGTCTGCATGTGCTTGCCGATGCGTTAGCAAGGCAAAACGTGATGCGTCTGCGCGATGCGGCGTCACTACTCGGCGTTTCGGAAATGACGGTGCGACGCGATATCGCCGCGAGTCCAGGAAAATTCACTTATCTCGGCGGATATATCGTCAGCGCGAACGACGTGCCCAATAACGTCGGCTACTCGCTCGAAGAAGAAAAGGATCACTTCGCGCAGGCAAAGGCGGAAGCATCGTCGATCGCATCGCGCCTGATTGCCGGCAACGAAACGATCTTCATCGACTGCGGCACGACGCTTACTACGCTCGCGCGCCTCATTCCGGCGGAAACGAATGTGACAGTCGTCTGTTACTCGCTGAACGTCGCGGAAATTCTGCGGCGCAAGCCGAATGTACGGATGATTCTGCTAGGCGGGGTCTATGTGCCGTCGTCGGATTCGTTTTCCGGCGAAGAAAGCATCGAGGTATTGCGCCGCATGGGCATCAACAAGGCGTTCATTTCGGCGGGTGGTGTCGATACCGCACGCGGCGTCACGTGCTGGAATTTTCACGAAGTCGCGCTCAAGCAGGCCGCAATGGCGAGCGCGGTCGAAAGCCACCTCGTGGTGGACAGCAGCAAGTTCGGGGTGGTGAAGGCGGTGCGCTTTTCGCAGATCGACGACTTCGATTCGATCATCACCGAAAAGGGACAGGAAGCACGCCGGCGCAGATAAGCGCCGGCGCCTTTTGCGTGGCAAGCGACGCGTTACTGCTTTTTGCGCTGCAGCGCGAACAGCGTGCCCGCGATCAGAATGAACGCGCCGATAATCACCTTCTGCCAGGTGCTCGGCACGCCGACCAGGATCAGCACGTTATTGATCAGCGTCACGAGTACGACGCCAAGCAGCGTGCCCACCACCGTACCGGTGCCGCCTGTAATGCGCGCGCCGCCCAGAATCACTGCGGCGATCACATCGAGTTCCGAGCCCACGAGATCGAACGGATTGGCGAGCCGGTTGTTCGATACGTGCAGAATGCCCGCGATGCCGGCCAGCATGCCCGTATAGCCGAACACGAACAGATGAATCGCGCGCAGGTTATAGCCGAGCCGCTCGGCAATCGCGAGACTGCCGCCCATCGCATAGACGCCGCGCCCCATCATCGTGCGATTGAGCAGCCACCACGTCACCACTGCTGCGATCACGAGCGCGAGCACCGAAGCCGGCAACACGGCGCGCAAACCGTCGGCCGTGTGATAGAAGATCAGCGGAATGCGCCCGAAGTGGTCCATGCTGTGCGGGATATTCATAAAGAACACCGTGCCGACGAAGGTCAGCAGAATCCCGCGATACAGATATTGCGTGCCGATCGTCACGATCAGCGACGGCGCCTTGAGGCGATACACCAGCACCCCGTTAATGAGCCCTAGCACGATGCCGCCGATTGCGCCTGTCAGCAGGATCAACGCGAACGGTGCGTCGGGCCACCACGCGAAAACGGCTTTCGTGATCGCGTACATGGTCAGCGCGGCGATCGCGGTGAACGAGACGTCGATGCCGCCCGACGCGAGCACGACGAGCGTGCCGAGCGCAAATAGCGACACCGTCGTCGCCGAATGCAGCAGGTCGAACAGTGTTGCGAACTGGAAAAAGCGCGGGTTGATCGCGCCGACGATCGCGCACGCCACGACGATCAGGGCAAACGTAAACCATTCCGGTTGACGCGCAAGACGCGTGCGCCAGCTGGGCGGCTTGACCTCGGGTGCGATTTTGACGACGTTAGGAGTGGCCATGGTCCGGTTCACGCTCGATGACATCGTTGACTTCCTTTAAGCTCTAAAACTTCGAAGCACTGTGCTGTACACGCTATCCGCCGCTGTCGATCCTCAAGCCGCTTCCGACAGCAACGCGTGATACAGGTCCGCTTCGTCCAGCCGGTCCGCGCGATACTCGTTCGCGACGCGACCTTTCTTCATCATCAGAATGCGGTCGCAGTTCTGCAGCAGTTCGGGCAAGTCGTCGCTGATCAGAATGATGCCGATGCCCCGCTGCGAAAGCCGCTGCATGATGCGATAGATGATGTCCTTCGAACCGACGTCGACGCCGACGGTCGGCCCATGCAGGATCAGCACACGCGGGTCGATGGCGAGCCAGCGGCCGATCAGCACGCGCTGCTGGTTGCCGCCCGACAGCGATTGCACGGGCTTGTCGACATCGGGTGTGGCGATCTGCAGTTCTTTCACGGTTTCCACCGCGAGCGCCTGGGCGCGGGCGCGGTCCACCTGGCCAAAGCGATCGCGCAAGCTCGAGATCATCGCGGTAATCACGTTGTCGCGAATCGGCTTGTCGAGAAAGAGGCCTTCGTTGAGACGATCTTCGGGCACATAGCCGATGCGGTGCTCTTTCGCGTCGGAAGGCGTGCGCACGGTAATCGCGTTGCCGTCGAGCGCGAGTTCGCCGCTCTCGGCCGGCGCGACGCCGGCCAATGCCCGCGCCAGTTCGTTGCGGCCCGAATCGAGCAGTCCGGTCACGCCGAGAATTTCGCCGCGATGCAAGGTGAACGACACGTCGCTGAACTGCCCCGCGCGCGTCAGATGCCTGACGTCGAGCACCACCTCGCCGCCGACGCCCGCCCCGCCTTCGCGGTAACGCTCGGTCGACAGTTGCCGGCCCGTCATCAGTTCGCTGATTTGCGCCTTGGTGAATTGCTCGATCGGGCCTTGCGCCATCTTCTGACCGTCGCGCAGCACGATCACTTCGCCGCCGATCGCATAGCATTCGTCGAGCTTGTGGCTCACGAACAGCACGGTCACGCCTTGCGCGCGCAGATTGGCTAACACGGCGATCAGGTTATCGACTTCCTTTTGCGTGAGCGACGTGGTCGGTTCGTCCATGATCACGAACTTCGCTTCGCTCGCAATCGCACGCGCGATCGCGACGAGCTGGCGCGTCGCCAGCGGCAACTGCTCGATCAGCGTCGCCTGGAATTCCGGGTCGCCGGGCAGGCCCACGGCATGCAGCGCCCGCTTTGCCGTTTCCGCGAGCGCCTTGCGATCGAACGTGCGCGCGAGGCGCCCGTTGTGCTCGGCCAGTTCCGTTGTGAGCGCAACGTTCTCCGCGACGCTCATGTTCGGCAGCAGCGACAGATCCTGATACACGGTCTCGATGCCGGCCGCGAGCGACTCGAGCGCCGACAGGCGCGCATGATGCACGCCCTCGATCACGAGTTCGCCTTCGTCGGGCGGTTGTGCGCCCGAGATGATCTTGATCAGCGTGCTCTTGCCGCAGCCGTTTTCGCCGAGCAGGTGATAGATCTGTCCGCGCTGGAACGACAGGCTCACGCCGCGCAGCGCATGCACGCCGGTAAAGCGCTTGTGCACGCCGACCACTTCGAGAAACGGTGTCGAGGAAACGGGTGAGTTCATGATACGAAGCCGTAGTCTTCAAACGCGCATCCGCGCCGGGACGCAACACACTGCACGCTTTCTTGCTGCATGACGTGGCCCGGATGCGCGGCAACACAAAAGGTCAAAAAGCAGAGGTCAAAACAAAGGTCGAAAGCAGGTGGCAAAAGTCAGGCGTTGAAGGCGGCAATCGAACTGCTTCGACATGCCGCCTCATCCTGCCTAGAACGAGTACTGCTTGTAATTCGATTTGTCGACGCTGACCCAGCCCTGACCGCGAACGATAATGCCCTTGCCCGGCCCTTTCGACACCGTCACCTTCTCGTAGCCCGGCAGGCCCAGGTTCGCGCCGTTCTCGACCGTCTTGCCGTCGAGCAGCATCTTCGCAATCTTGTTCATCGCGAGGCCCGCGAGCTTCGGATCCCAGAAGGCGATGCCGTTGATCGCGCCGCTTTCGAGGAACTTGCCCGCTTCGGTCGGCAGGCCCGTGCCATAGACGCAGATCTTGCCCTGCAGGCCCGACTCTTCGACCGCACGCCCAATACCGATCACGTCGAGCGACGACGAACCCTGGAAGCCCTTCAGGTCCGGATGCTTGCGCAACACTTCCTTGGCCACTTCATAGGCGCGCTCGCCGTCGTTATTCGTTTCGAGGTTCTTCTCGACGAGCTGCATCTTCGGATACTTCTTGGCCGCGTTGTCGATGCCGCCGTTGGCCCACTGCACCTGCGAGCGGCTACCGAGCGAGCCGACCAGCGTCGCCCATTTGCCTTCGTCGTGCATGCACGATGCGAGCCGCTCGTTGAGCGCGGCGCCGTACTCGCTGTTGTCGAACGCTTCGACGTCGACATTCGTGTTCTTCTCGTTGTCGGCTTCGTGCGTGACGACCTTGATGCCGCGATCCATCGCTTTCTTGAGCGCAGGTTCCAGCGTCGGCGGATCATACGGAACGACCGCGATCGCGTTCACTTTCTTCGCGATCAGGTCTTCGATGATCTTCAACTGCTGCGCCGCGTCGGCACGCCCCGGCCCCGTCTGGTAGACCGTCACGCCGGGGTTTTCCTTACCGAACTCCTTGACGCCTTCGTCCATCCGGTTGAACCAGCTAATGCCCGTCACCTTGACCACGGTGACAATAGTTTGATTGGTTGCCGCGTACGCGGTGGCCGCGATCCCGGCCGCAAGCGCGCATGCTGTGAGGGCAACGCTGAATCGTACGGATTTCATATTAGTTGTCTCCTGACTTATTCGTTGATGCCCCACGATTGACGAAGACGGACGCCCGAGGCACGTCGCCCGCCCGATTTCCTGCTATGCGCTAGCCGCGCGCCTCGCGCTTGCCGCCGGTTTGCGGCGGCTTCGCTTCGAGACCGAAAATCGCGCGCACGCGCACGCCGCCCGCGAATGCAAGCGACAGCAGCAGCAAAAAACCCCACGCGCAATCGCCGAAAAACTGCGAAACGCCGAGCAGATTGAAAAGGCTCGATAGAAACTGCAATACGGTCGCGGCAAAGAAAACGCAGATGATGCGTCCGTAGCCGCCGGCCGGATTCACACCGCCCATCACCGCAATCAGGATCGCGATCAGCAGATACGAATTACCGTAGTCCCATTTCGCGCTCAGCGTGTGCGTCACGCTGACGAGCCCGGCCAGCGACGCGAGCACGCCGCACATCGTGTACGTGATGATCAGCATCCGGTCGCGCGGAATACCCGCGTAGAACGCGGCGCGCTGGTTCGTGCCCATCAGATAGAGACGCAGTCCGAACGGCGTGCGTTTGAGCAGCCAGCCGAGCAGCACGACGGCCGCCATGAAAATAATGAACTGGATCGGCACCTGGAAAAATGTGCCGTTGCCGATATCGGAGAGCGGTTCGACGTAGTCGACGTGCACCGACGCGCCATTGCTGAGCGCGACGGCGATGCCTGTAAACAGCAGTTGCGTGCCGAGCGTACAGAGAATCGGCGTGAGCTTGAGGCGCGCGATGATGATGCCGTTCAGCAAGCCGCCGAGCAGCCCCGAAACCAGCACGATCACGCAGAACAACGCCGTAAACAGCGCCGGCGAATTGTCGCCGCTCACGAATTTGGGCACGATCAGCGCCGCGATCATGCCCGACAGATTCGCGAGCCCCACGCCGGAAAGATCGATGCCGCCGTTGCCCGATAGCATCGACAGCATGATGCCGAGCGCGAGCAGCGCGATCTCGGGAAGCTGCGCGCCCATCGACTGCAGGTTGTCGATGCCGACGAAGTCGCCATGCGAGAGCCCGATCGCGACGAGCACGACCACCAGATTCACGGCGAGCAGAAAATTCAGCTGCCGGTCATGAAACCATTTTGCGAGAAGAGATCCGTTCATTCGCGCCTTCCTTACGGCTGATCTGTTCGCCCGCGTTTAGCGTGCCGCCTCGGCCGCGCGGCCGAGCACTTCATCGATTTCCCGGCGTGTCGGCATGGACGGCGCGGTACCGGGACGCGTGACCGAAATGCCTGCGAGCGCGCAGCCGAAGCGCATCGCCGCAACCGGATCTTCGCCGCGCGCAAGCGCCGCCGCGAAACCGCCGGTGAAGCCGTCGCCGGCGCCGGCCGTTTCGACGACACGTCCGCAGCGATATGCGGCCACGAACACCGATTGCTGCGCGCAATGCAGCAACGCACCCGCTTCGCCAAGCGTGACGATCACGGTGCCGACGCCCTTTTTCAGCAACACGTCGGCTGCGCGGCGCGCCTCGTCGACGTCGTTGACCGGCATGCCGGTCAACGCCGCCGTCTCGGTTTCGTTCGGCGTGATGTAGTCGCACAGCGGGAAGATGTCGTCGTCGAGCGGCAACGCGGGCGCGGGATTGAACACCGTCGTCACGCCGTGCTTGCGCGCGACTTCAAGGCCGCGCTTCGCGGCGGGAATCGGCTGCTCGAGCTGCGTCACGAACACGCGCGCGCTGGCGATGTCGGCTTCGATTGCGTCGACATCCGCGGCGCTCATCGTGCCCGCGGCACCCGATGCGACGATGATCGCGTTCATACCCGTCGTGTCGTCGACGAAAATATGCGCAGCGCCCGTCGATGCGCCTTCGACCACCGTTGCGCGCGACGTGATGCCTTCGGCTTGCCAGGTGGCCTCGGCGATCTGGCCGAAGGCGTCGTTACCGAGGCGCGTGCAGAACACCACGTCGGCGCCCGCGCGCGCGGCCGCAACGGCCTGGTTCGAGCCCTTGCCGCCGGGCCCCATCGCGAAAGCGGAGCCGGCAATCGTTTCGCCGATCAGCGGCATGCGCTGCGCGCGAAACGTCAGATCGGTCACGTAGATGCCGAGGATCACCACACGGCCTTGCACTTGCGACTGCGCGGTCATTTGCCCTGATCCTTCGACTGGTCCCCCGAGGGAGCTTGCTTCGCGACGTCCGGCGCAAGCTGCACGCCCTTCTTGAATACAAAGCAGCCATACCCGCGCTGTTCGCCGGTTGCGATCACGCAATAAGCGCTGCGGGCGCGCTCGTAAAACGCGAACCGTTCGATCGGCCTGAACGCCAGATCACGGCCTTCGGCGGCGTTCACTTCCGCTTGCGCTTCGCGCTGCACGGCCGGAATCGTGTTCGGCTCGCCGACCACTTCCATGCGCAGCGCCGGATCGTCGACGAAGGTGTCGAGCGGCAGCACCGACAGGACCGCGCGAATCGCGCGCGGCGCGTCGGCGCCGTCGATACGCAGCAGCTTGCCGAGCACCGTTGCGCGCGCAACGGAGTCGGCGGGGAAATTCGCATCGCAAATGACGAGCTCATCGCCGTGCCCCATCGCACGCAGCGCATACAGCACGTCGGCATTGAGCAGCGGATCTACATTCTTCAGCACGTTGTCTCCTCCGTTTCGGTTGGCGTGCCGCGTGGGCCGCCCTTCAGGCGCCCACGCGCATCAATCGCCGTACGGGATCCAGATGTTCTTCACCTGCACAGCCTGGCGCAACAGCGCCTGCCCTTCGGTCGAGCGGTCGAACCAGTCGAAGCGGTGCCCGTAATCGACGAACGTTCGCTTCAGGTTGCCGGTTGACGCGCGCTCGACGCGCGTCGATTCGCCTGCATCGCCGAAGCACCAGAGCGCGTCGACGTCGTCGTGTTTCGCAAGCGCGTCGAGCAAACCCGCACGCTCGCCGGTAACGATATTCAGCACGCCCGCGGGCACATCCGATGTTTCCACGACCTGATAAAAATCCGTTGCGGCGAGCGGGCACGTCTCGCTCGGCACGGCGACGACGCGATTGCCCATCGCCAGCGCCGGCGCGACCAGCGACACGAACGCGAGCAGCGGCGCCTCATCCGGGCACGCAATGCCGATCACGCCGAGCGGTTCGTGCATCGCGAGCGCCACGCCGCGCAGCGGCGGCGCATGCACGGCGCCGTCGTATTTGTCGGCCCACGCCGCGTACGTAAAGAGGCGATTGACCGACGCTTCAACTTCATTGCGCGCGTCCGCCTCGCTCGCACCCGTGCGTGCAACCAGCTGCGCGACGAATTCATGCGAGCGCACCGCGAGATTTTCGGCAAGGAAGTACAGCACCTGCGCGCGATTGTGCGCGGTCGTAGCCGACCACTTCTGCGCACCGCGCGCGGCTGCCACCGCATTGCGGATGTCCTTGCGGTTGCCCGCGCCGACTTCTCCCGCGAGCGAGCCGTCCGCTGCGAACACGGGCAGCGAATACCCGCTGTCCGGCCGGACCTGCTTGCCGCCGACAAAAAGCTTCGCGGTGCGATCGACGTTGAACGGATCGCCCGACTGCCATGCGACCTCCGCATCGGCCGTCAACGCTTCGCTTGCGACACGCTGCACCGCACGCCGCTGCGGCAGATTAAGCCAAGCGTTCGGCTTCAGGTATTCGTGAATGCCCTCGCGCCCGCCTTCGCGCCCATAGCCCGATTCGCGATAACCGCCGAAGCCGACCGCCGCGTCGAACAGGTTCGTCGCGTTGACCCAGACCACGCCGCACGCAAGGCGCGGCGCGATATCGAGCGCGCGGCCGATCGTCTCGCTCCACACGCTCGCGGCAAGTCCATAGCGCGTGTTGTTGGCCAGTGCAACGGCTTCGTCGGGCGTGCGAAAGCTCATCGTCACCAGCACGGGCCCGAAAATCTCTTGCTGCGCAAGCGTCGACGCCGGAGCGACGCCGGTCACGAGCGTCGGCGGATAGAAACAGCCGCGGCTCGGCACGCCGGTTTCGGGCGATTGCCAGATCTGGCAGCCTTCGCGGCGCCCTGCTTCAACGAGCGACTCGATCCGCTCGAGTTGCACCGGATCGACGATCGCGCCGATATCGATGCCCTTGTCGAGCGACGGGCCGACACGCAGCGTCGCCATGCGGCGCTTCAGCTTTTCGATGAAGCGCGCTTCGACGCCTTCCTGCACGAGCAGACGCGAGCCTGCACAGCACACCTGGCCCTGATTGAGCCAGATCGCGTCGACCACGCCTTCGACAGCGCCGTCGAGATCGGCATCGTCGAACACGATAAACGGCGACTTGCCGCCGAGTTCGAGCGTCAGCGATTTGCCGGAGCCCGCGGTAGCCTCGCGAATCAGGCGGCCGACCTCGGTCGAACCGGTGAACGCGATCTTGTCGACGTCCGGATGATCGACGAGCGCCGCACCGGTGCGGCCATCGCCCGTCACGACGTTGAGCACGCCGGCCGGCAAGCCGGCGCGCTGCGCGAGTTCGGCGAACAGCAAGGCGGTGAGCGGTGTGTATTCGGCCGGCTTCAGCACGACGCAATTGCCGGTTGCGAGCGCGGGGGCGATCTTCCACGCAAGCATCAGCAGTGGGAAATTCCACGGCACGATCTGACCGATCACGCCAAGCGGCGAATAGTCGGCGAATTCGCTGTCCTGCAGTTGCGCCCAGCCCGCGTGATGCAGAAAGTGCCGGGCGACGAGCGGGATATCGAGGTCGCGCGTTTCGCGAATCGGCTTGCCGTTGTCGAGCGCCTCGAGCACCGCGAACAGACGGCTATGCCGCTGCACCATGCGCGCGAGCGCATACAGATGCCGCGCGCGCCCCACGCCGCCAAGCGCACGCCATGCGGGCTGCGCGGCACGCGCGGCGGCGACCGCCGCATCGACATCGGCTGCGTCGCCCTGCGCGATCTGCGCGAGTTCGTCGCCGGTTGCCGGCTCGTGCGTCGCGAAACGCTCGGCTGAAGACGGCGCGCGCCACGCGCCGCCGATGAAATGACCGAAGACGCCGTGATGCTGCGCGAGCCACGCGCGCGCGGGCTTGTCGTCCTCCGGGGCGGGACCGTAATCCATCGATGAAAAATACTCGGCTACGCTCATGAGAATCGGAATGCTTGCAGATGCAACGTTATGCAACGGGATGGCGGTTGAAGGACGAGTAACGGCCGCTAGCGTGATGCTCGAGCTGACGCTCGATATCGGCCAGCAGACTCGACGCGCCGATACGGAACAATTCGGGCTCGAGCCACGCGCGGCCCAGCTCTTCCTTCATCAGGATCTGGTAAAGCAACGCGGTTTTCGCATCGGATACGCCGCCGGCCGGCTTGAAGCCGATCAGCACGCCCGTGCGCGCGTGATACTCGCGAATCATGCGCACCATCACGAGCGACACGTCGAGCGTTGCGTTGACGCCTTCCTTGCCCGTCGACGTCTTGATGAAATCGGCGCCGGCCATCATGCACACCATCGATGCGCGGGCCACGTTCGACAGCGTGCGGATATCGCCGGTCGCGAGAATCGCCTTCAGATGCGCATGGCCGCACGCGGCGCGGAAGTCGCGCACCTCTTCATATAGTGCGCGCCAGTTGCCGGTCAGCACGTGCTCGCGCGTGACGACGATGTCGATTTCCTCGGCGCCATCGGCAACCGACGCTTCGATCTCCTTCAGTTTCAGCTCGTGCGGATTGAGACCGGCGGGGAAGCCGGTCGACACGGCCGCGACCGGAATACCGCTGCCGCGCAGCGCATCGACCGCCGTCGCGACGAAACGGTGGTACACGCACACGGCACCGGTCGTGATGCCATGCGGCGCGATGCCCAGTTCGGCGAGGATATCGGCGCGCACCGGCTGGCGCGCTTTCGCGCACAGGCGCCGCACGCGGCCTTCGGTATCGTCGCCGTTCAGCGTCGTCAGATCGATACAGGTGATCGCTTTCAGAAGCCAGGCGGCCTGTGCATCTTTCTTGACGGTGCGGCGCGTGCCGAGCGTCGCGGTGCGCCGCTCGACGGCCGACTGATTGACCCGCACGTCGTCGAACCACGAAGGGTCGAACGGCGCGCCCGGATTGCGCGTGGGATGAACGATGGCGCCGCGCGACAACGCGACCACGGAGGAAGACAAGGTAGAAGCTTCTGGCATGAGACGTTCGCGGTTTTGTGCGATGCACAGCAACGGCTGATGGGTTGTTCGCAATGAATCGTATGTCAATGAGAGAATCTTAACAAGTGGCGTTACGTTGATTTCACGCCACGATTCGTCGATAACGGGACGTGTGTGCGCTTGCGGCCCGTCGCAGAAGGCTTGCGCGCCGAAGCACACGCTTCTCGGGGTTTTCACCTAACTCGGTTACAGCGCGGCAAAGCGGACGGAATGCGCGGCACATACGTTGCTAAATGCCAAGGCTAAACGCAAGGGTGGCTCGCGTGAGCGCGGCGGCGTACGGCCCGCCAAGCGCGGCGTCGCGTCGATTTCACGAGATCGCGCGCTATTGCCAGTACACTTTGATATCGACGGATTCAACGGACCCGTACCGGGTGCGCTTTGCAGCGATTTTTGTTTTAGCTCACGGAGAAATGCTCATGGCAAACGACAAAATGCTTGCGCAGATGACAGACAAGCCGGGATTCATCGCCGCTCTCGATCAGAGCGGCGGCTCGACGCCCGGCGCATTGCGGCAATACGGGATTCCGGACGACGCTTACAGCGGCGACGCCGAGATGTTCAAGCTCATGCACGAGATGCGCGCACGCATCATTAGCGACCCGTCGTTCAGCGGCGACAAGGTGATCGGCGCGATCCTGTTCGAAATGACGATGGACGGTCAGGTGCAGGGCAAACCCGCGCCGTCGTTCCTGTGGGAAGACCGCGGCGTCGTGCCGTTCCTCAAGGTCGACAAGGGCCTGCTCGACGAAGCCGACGGCGTGCGTCTGATGAAACCGATTCCCGGCCTCGACGCGCTGCTCGAGCGCGCGGTGAAACTCGGCATCTTCGGCACCAAGATGCGTTCGCTGGTCAACCAGAATTCCGCCGCGGGCATTGCCGCGATCGTCAAACAACAATTCGAATTCGGCGCGCAGATCAGCAAGCACGGACTCGTGCCGATTCTCGAACCGGAAGTATCGATCAAGACGCCGGACAAGGCGGGCGCGGAAAAGGTACTGCTCGCCGAACTGCACAAGGGCCTCAATGCGCTGCCGGAAACGAGCCAGGTCATGCTGAAGCTCACGCTGCCGGAAGTGCCCGACTTCTATCGGCCGCTCGTCGATCATCCGCGCGTCGTGCGCGTCGTCGCACTATCGGGCGGCTATACGCTCGACGATGCGTGCGAGCGCCTCGCGTCGAACCACGGCGTAATCGCGAGCTTCTCGCGCGCGCTCATCAACGACCTGAAGAAATCGATGAGCGACAGCGAGTTCAACAAGACGCTCTCGAAGGCCATCGATCAGATTTACCAGGCGTCGGTCGTCAAGAACTGAGCCGCACGCATCGGTCGCGGCGCGCAACGAGGCGGGGCCGGCTCATATGCCGGCCTCGAGATCAGACCCGAAACCCGCCCCGCCTTTCTGGTACGGCGCTTCCTGCAAACCAAGCACGCCGCCCATCAGCACGAAATCCACGAGCGACTTCGACTGCATCTTTTTCATCGCCTGATTGCGATGGAATTTCGTCGTGTTTTCGCTGAGGTTCATTTCCTCGGCGATCTGCCGATTGCGCAAGCCGTTGACGACGCGCGCCATCACCTGCCGTTCGCGCGGCGTCAGCAACGCATAGCGGCGCCGCAATTCCGCAAAAGAACGGTCGGCTTCGCGGCGTTCCTCGTCACCGGCGATAGCGAGCGTCACTGCATCGAGCAGATCCTGGTCGCGAAACGGCTTGGCCAGGAAATCGGCGGCCCCGGCCTTCATCGCCTTGACCGACATCGCAATATCGCCGTGCGCGGTCATGAAGACAATCGGAATCCTCATTTGTTGTGCGGCGATCTGCTCCTGCACGACGAGTCCGCTTTGCCCGCGCAATCGCACGTCGAGAATCAGACAGGCGGGCACATCCAGCCTCTCGTAGGCGAAAAATTCCTGCGCGGTCGAAAAGACTTCGACGCGCATGCCAACCGACGTCAACAATGCGCGTACCGCTTCGCGCACCGAATCGTCGTCGTCGATCACATAGACCATTGCGCCTTCCGCGATCGTCGCGGCCGGCGCTGCGAGCTCACTTTTGATCATGCTTGCGCTTCATCACCCGAATGAGCGCAATTCAACAATCAATGCGCCCGCATTAATGCACTAACCACGCGCTTGAATGCGCGATAGAACGGTTAATCAAGTGCTTTAGCGGATCTTGTCACGTTTTTTAAATGAATGTCGCATCCGAATACCAGTCATTACTGTACGGAATGGGATCCGTTAATCGAGTGCCCTGGATGTATGAAGAATCGTGCATGGAGCGGACCGGGCTGCGCTGCTTCTGGTGTATGCAAGCGATGAGGAATCCGACGCAGTCGCGTAGTCCTGCGTGATGACTGCGGGAGCGGACGCGTCGGCAGATTGCTGCTCGTCGTGTGCGCCGCGTTGCGCGGCCGCACGCCGGGTAGCCGGCCGTTCGACGACGACCTGCCGGCAAAACCACCTGACCCATCCGACCATCGCAAGCAGCACGAGCCCTGCGCCGCCGAGCACCGGTTCGCGAAGCGCGACAATCGCAAGAAACGCGAACGCACGCGCGCCTGCGAATAGCGCAAAGCCCGCGATGGCGGCAGACAACGCATCGACAACGCCAAGCGCGCGCGCGAATTTTGCGGCGGATGGCGCGGCAGCGGGCTCGTGCATTTAACGTGCTCCTTATCACTAACGAGGGGTGGCAATCAAACCGCGGACGGCGCCTCATCGAGAAAACCGGTCACGGCCTGCAGTCGTCCGTTCGCATCGACCTGACCGAAATCGGAGCCTTTGATAATCGAAACCCCTTCAGGCGTCGACAATTCCCACGAAAATCTGAGGCGGTCCGCGAAACCGTCGACCGCGGTCGTACGGCGCAACCTGTGTTGCGGGAAGCGCTCATGCACAGCGCGAATCATCGCGTCGATGCCTTCGTGGCTCTGAGCGGACAGCAGCGGGTCGGCATACGTCGCGTCGCTTGCCCAGGTCGCGACGATCAGTTCCATGCGGCGCGACGCGTCGGTTTCATTCCACGTGTCGAAATAGCGGTCGATCAAAGCGGTATGCGCACTCATTGCAAACTCCTTCAGAGAGGTTGATCGGTTGATCCAGAGCCTGGCTTGCGAAGTCAAACATTCGCTGCAAGCTCTGACTGAAGGTTCTGCGATACGCAGCCGCAAGTCGATTACGTGCGAGGTAATAGGTTCGCAACGCATCTTTCCGAACCCCACGCACTACGTAAGAACAGCAGATCGAAGCAGATCAAAACGGCCTACGAAAGACAAAACACGCGCGGCCCCCGGTGTATTCCGTGGAAAGCTCGCGGCGGCAGCGGCTTCGCCTTCGCATTCCGTTACCCTGGAGGTAATGGATTTCGTGCGTGCATTGGCTATCATCGCCGCCATGGACACGCACATCCTTTCCCCGAGCGAGCGCGCGACACCGCCGACAAGCAGGACAGTCGGCGAGCTGTTGCGCGAATGGCGCCAGCGGCGCCGCATGAGCCAGCTGCTGCTGGCGTCGGAGGCGGACGTCTCGACGCGTCACTTGAGCTTTGTCGAATCGGGGCGGGCCACGCCGAGCCGCGAAATGATCATGCATCTCGCCGAACGGCTCGACGTGCCGCTGCGCGCGCGCAATGCGCTGCTCGTCGCGGCCGGCTATGCGCCGCTCTTTCGCGAGCGGCCGCTATCCGATCCGCAACTGGGCGCTGCACGCGAAGCGGTCGAGCGGGTATTGAAGGGACACGAGCCCTATCCGGCCGTCGCTGTCGACCGGCACTGGACCATCGTCGCCGCAAACCGCGCGCTGGGGCCGCTCGTCGCGGCCGCTTCGCCCGCGCTGCTCGCGCCTCCGGTCAACGCGTTGCGCCTCTCGCTCCATCCGGACGGCATCGCGTCTTCGATCGTCAACTGGCACGCGTGGCGCGCGCACCTGCTCGCACGGCTGCAGCGCCAGGTCGAAGTGAGCGGCGACGCGACGCTCGCCGCCTTGCACGAAGAACTGGCCGGCTATGCGATCCCGTCCGGCGCAAGGGATGCACGGCCCGAAGAGGCTGCGCCGCTCGACCCGATCGCGGTGCCGTTGCGACTCGACACGCCGCACGGCGTGCTGTCGCTTTTTAGCACGACGACCGTGTTCGGCACGCCAGTCGACGTCACCTTGTCGGAACTCGCCATCGAAGCGTTCTTCCCGGCCGACCAGCAGACGGCCGACACGTTGCGCGCGCTGGCCGCCGCTCAGGCAGCCGGCACGGACAACGAGGCCGCTTGAGAGCCCGCGGATAGCCGCACGCCCCCACGGAAAGGCGGAATTTTTACTAGCGTTCAGAGAAAATCCGCCCCTCGCCGAGGCACCGCCGCTGTGGAGCGCGGTTCAAGTTACAAATGACACGAATACCGGGATCGATTGTTACATCCAATTCGCATATACGTTACACATTCTCATTTCGCATCCACGACGCGAATACCGCAGTTTTTACCGCGAACATCAATCCCTTGCTTTTCCCTTTCTCAAAAGAATTCGCCGCCCCAGCGGTCCCGAACACCTGCCGCGCGGTTTCGGCACTTTTTCCCAGACCCTTGCCTGGTAAGGCTTTCGGCGTGTTTGGCCATGATGGTTGCTCATTCATCCATGAGTATTACGCCTTTGTGAAAAACTTACCGGAACTGCGTCGAGTTTTCGCGACATATTTTTGAGAAAAGGATTGCTTTCTGCAAAACGTGTTCATACAATTCGGTCCGTGCTGTTACTAAATGTAACGACCTGTATCAAAGAGTCGCCAGTTGTTTCAGAGCGACCTCGAGCACCGGAGCAAACGTTTCCGGCGACTCAAAGACCATAACGGCATGGCAATGCCGACGAACAATCGGGGCTTCGGGAACGAAAAAATGGACCGTAGCAGCGAGACGCTGGAATCTATCCGCGAAATTAACCTGTCGTACATCATGCTCGCGCAACGCATGTTGCGCGAGGACAAGCCAGTCGGGATGTTCCGGCTGGGTCTGTCGTCGGAATTGGCCGATTTGCTGGCCGGTCTGTCGCTCGCGCAGATCGTCAAGCTGGCCTCTTCCGACCAGCTTTTATGCTTTTTCCGCTTCAACGATCACACGATGCTGTCGGCGTTGACGCAAACGTCGAAGCACGCGGAAGTCGCTTCGACGCATACGGCGATTCTGCTTGCCGGCCAGCCCGCAGAGCAGTTTGCCTGAACGAGAGGCCACCATGCTCAAGCGAAGCTTGACCGAAGACGCACAAGAAGTGTTTCGCGCCATCGCGCTGATCGAACTCGGCGCGCGCATGCAGGTGCTGGAAAGCGAACTGACGCTTTCCCGCGATCGCATGATCCGTCTGTACCGCGAAGTGAAAGGTGCATCGCCGCCAAAAGGCATGTTGCCGTTCTCAGCCGACTGGTACATGACCTGGCTCGCGAATATCCACGCGTCGCTGTTCTATAACACGTACCTGTTTCTGAAGAACGAGGCGCGCTGCTCGCACCTCGACGCGCTGACGAAGGGTTACCGCCTCTATCTCGAGCATTGCAAGCACGCGAATTCGGAGCCGGTGCTCGATCTGACGCGCGCATGGACGCTCGTGCGCTTTTTCGACGCGGACATCCTGCAACTCACGCGCTGCTGCCGCTGCACGGGCAAGTTCGTCGCGCACAAGCACGACCTGCAGAACAACGTGGTATGCGGCGCATGCCAGCCGCCGTCGCGCGCGGGCAAGACGAAGAAAGCCGCTGCCGCAAGACTCGAAACGCAAGCGCAGGTTGAATCGCTGCCGCGCGTGGTGCCTCAGGTCGCCGAGCCCGTCTTCGAAGTCGGGCAGGTTGCCGAAGTCTGCGGCGCCGCCGCAGCCGGTATCGAAGAATTCGAATCCGCTACGGCACTCGCCGCGGCCTGATCCGCCCGCCCGCCTTGCTGCCGTGACCGGTGCGCCATTGTTGGCGCGCCGGTTTTCAGCCCAGCCATCCCACCGTCTGCACGACGAGCCACGCATTCGCGGCACTGATCACCGCGAAGAGCGCCCACGCGAGCATGCGCGTCGGCAGCCGGTTCGCGAACTCGCCCATCAGCGCGCGGTCGTCCGTCATGCGGATCAGCGGATACAGCGCAAATGGCAATTGCAGGCTCAGCACGACCTGGCTTGCGACGAGCAGTTGGCCGACCGCGCCGTTACCGAGCAGCTGGATGCCGATCAGTGCGGGAATCAACGCGAGCGTGCGCGTGATCAGCCGGCGCTGCCAGCACGGGATATTGAGGTCGAGAAAGCCTTCCATGATGACCTGGCCCGCAACCGTACCTGTGAATGTCGAGCTTTGGCCGGACGCGAATAGCGTCACTGCGAACAGAATAGCTGCGAGACTCGTCCCGACGATCGGCGCGAGCAGCTTGTAGGCGTCTTCGATTTCGGTTACCTGATTGTGGCCGGTCGAATGAAACGCCGCGGCGGCGAGAATCAGGATCGCCGCGTTGATCAGCAGCGCGAGCAGCAGCGAGATGATCGTATCGATGCGCGACATGGCGATCGCCGAGCCGATGCCCTTCGAATTGCGCTTCACCGCACGCGTCTGCACGACCGACGAATGCAGATACAGGTTGTGCGGCATGACCGTTGCACCGAGGATGCCGATTGCGAGGTAGAGCGGTTCGCGGCTGTCGAGCGCCTGCCACGACGGCACGATGCCATGCGCGACGGCCGACCAGTCCGGCTTCACGAGCGCGAGTTCGATCACATAGCCGACGCCTATCGTCGCGATCAGTCCCAGCATGATCGCCTCGAGATCGCGGAAATTCTTGCCCTGCAAACCGAGCACGATCAGCGTATCGAGCGCGGTGAGCAGCACGCCGCCCGTCAATGAAATCTTGAACAGCAGATGAAATGCAAGCGCGCCGCCTAGCACTTCGGCGAGGTCGCACGCGATGATCGAGATTTCGGCGAGCAGCCACTGGATGCGCACGACGCCCGGCGAATAACGGGCGCGCGACAGTTGGGCGAGGTCCTTGCCTGTCGCGATGCCCAGGCGCATGCTCAGGCACTGCAGCACCATCGCCGCGAGGCTCGACAGTACGACGACGAAGAGCAGGTCATACCCGTAGCGCGAACCGGCCTCGATATCGGTCGCCCAGTTGCCGGGGTCCATATAGCCGATCGACACGAGCAGGCCGGGGCCCGCGAACTGCAAAATGCGCTTCCAGAACGGTGCGTTTGGATTGACCGCGACGGAACCCTGTACTTCCGCCGGGCAAAACGGCGCTGTCGCCGTAGTCGGTAGTTTGAACTGCAAGCCGGTGACCCTCGAGTTGATTGAAGCCGAGCTGCACCACGAGGCCGTGTGCCGTGCGCCGCCGACTCCCTCAAGTGTACAAAGAAACGTCCGGCAATGTCCCATCGAGCGCGTAGCGTCCGATATCGCGGACGCGGTAGTCGAGCGGGTCGTGCAGCGTGTGCACGCGCGCATTGCGCCAAAAACGGTCGAGCGCGAGCGGAGCACCGGACGCGCGTGCGCCGCACGCGTCGAACAGCGCCTCGCTCACATCGAGTGCGGCGCGATGCGCGAACACCTTCGCTTCCGAGGTGGCCAGCGCGACATGCGCACGCTGCTGCGCATCGAGCGCGAGGCCCCTGTTCCAGGCGTCGTCGAGCGCGCGGGCCGCGCGCTCGGCCATCGCCTCGGCGCCGATCGTCTTCAGGCGCATTTCGCCAAAGCGTTGCAATTGATACGGATCGTCGGCGGCACGCGCGACACCCGAGGTGATCCAGGGACGCGTGTACTGCGTGAAATAGCGGCGCGCTTCGTCGAGCGCCCCTTGGGCGATGCCGACGAACAGATTGGTCAGCACCAGTTGCGAAACCAGTGTGCGCAGCGTTGCGCGCGGCACGTCCGAACGTTGCATCACTTCATGGGGTTCGAGCCGGACATGGTCGAACGAGACCGTGCCGCTGTCGGTTTGCCGCTGGCCGATCGGGTCCCAGTCGTCGTGGACCGTGATGCCCTCGCGCGTGGTCGGCACGACACCGTATACCGATTTGCCGGCCGCGGCGTCGTGAGCGGAGACGGTCATCATCTGCGAGCCGCGCGTGCCGGAGCAGAAACCCTTCGCGCCGTTCAGGCGATAGCCGCCGCCGGCCGTTGCGGTCGCAACGAGTCGCGTATCGAGCGGGTTCACTGCATTGCCCCACCACCAGCGCTCCCGGACCGTGTCGCCAAGGTAACGCGCGCGCTGCTCGTCGTTGCCCCAGACGTCGACGCTGACGATCTGCAGACACTGAAACCCGAGCAGATGTGCAAGCGCGCTGTCGACGGTCGCGATCGCGCGAATTGTCTGGTAGACGTCAAACCAGTTCGCGCCCCCGCCACCGCCGAATTTGCCGCCGAATTCGTGCGGCACGGCAAGCGTCAGCAGACCGGCATCGGCGATCCATTGCTTTTCGCGCGCCGCATGACCGCCGGCGCGGTCGCGTTCGGCAGCCGTTTCATGCAATGCGGCAAGCAGGGAGGTCAGGTCTTGCGCCGGCGCGTGAGCGCGCGGTTGCGCTTCGCGTTCGGCCGGCTGGCGCGCGTCGTTCATGCGTTCTCCGTCGACAATCGTGCCGGGGTCGACACAGGTGCCGACAAGTCTACGGGATCGCATCGGAACGCGCATACACCGTGGCGCGACGGCCGCTGCCGTATCCGTACACCGCCTCGCAACGATCGGCGACCGGTAGCATCGGATTGCATGCAGCCCATCGACCGGCCTCGAACGCGCCCAACCGCCCCGGGTGGTTCCGGAGCCGAATCGCCCAACCGCAGTCCCTAGCGAAAGGAAATGCGACATGATCCGATTTCAGTTCTTTGGCCGCGCGTGGTCCGAGCCTTCGATACCTCATGAAACAGCGGGCCCATATTCGACGCCGTCGGTCCTGTCGCGGGCCGGATCCGCACCGAGCGTCCTGCAGAATTCGACGCCGCGGCACGCGGGCGCCGAATCGCCGCGGCTCTCTCACGAAGACCTCTTCGCGCAGCGCCAGGGCAGCCGTGCCGACGCACCGGGCGCCGGGCATGCGGGTACCGAAAACCGCAGTGACAGTCCCGCGCCTCATGCACCGGTCGAATACGGACACCCGGGCGAACGGCATGCGTGGCTGACGCAGCAAATAGCGAACTGGCAGGCTGATATCGACCGAGCCTCGTCGCCTGACTTCGGGCGGCAGAATCCGCACCTCGATCCATCGTTCGTGCAGGAGTGGCGCCGATCCCAGATCCGTCAGGCCAGTCGGACTCTCGAGGATCTCGCGCACGCGCCGGGTGCCACCGGAAATTCGTCGCAGCCGTATGCACCTGACCGGTGAACAGAACACCGCGGCCCGCGCGCACATCGCATGTCAAGCGTGCCGTGGCAGAAAAAGGCCATCGGCGTTATCCGTGGAGCCCAGTGGACAACGCCGATCGTGCTACTGCTTCGCGAGCTGCTGCCCGTCGTTGCGCGAGCCGACGGTCGTGCCGTCCTGCGCTTTCATGTCGCCCCATCCGCCGCCGAGCGCGCGAATCAGGTTGACCGTCGCGACCGCCTGGACACCGGTGAGCTGGCTCGCCTGCAACTGCGTCTGCAGCACCTGACGCTCCGCGTCGATCACGTCGAGGTAGGCGATCTGCCCTTCCTTATACTGCGTGGCCGACAGATGCGCCGAACGCTGCGACGCACTGACCGCGTCGTTCTCCTGCTCGATCTGATCGTCGAGCAGACGCAGGTCGGACAGGTTGTCTTCGACTTCGCGGAACGCCTGCAGCACCTGCTGACGATACTGCGCGACGTCTTCGTCGTATTTCGCCCGCGCCTGATCGACACCGGCGCGGCGCCGGCCGCCGTCGAACAGCGGCAGCGTCAGCGCGGTACCGGCGAACGGCCCGAGAATGAACGCGCGGCTCGACCAGTGGAACAGGTCGGCCAGCGTGCCTGCCTCGAACCCTCCGGCCGCCGTGATGTCGAGCCTCGGGAAATACGCGGACTTCGCAAGGCCGACGCGTGCATTCGCCGCGGCCATCGCACGCTCCGCCGCCGCGATGTCCGGACGGCGCTCGAGCAATGCGGACGGCAAGCCCGCCGGCACGCGCGCCGTGACCGGCACGAGCGGCGACGCGGCGAACGAGAAGTCGGCCGGCGCCTTGCCAAGCAGAATCGCAAGGCTGTGCTCGGACGCCGCGCGCTGCCGCGCCACGCCAACCGCATCGGCACGCGCGGTAGCAAGCTCGTTTTTCGCACGCGCGAGGTCGAGTTCGCTGATCTCGCCTTCGTCGAAGCGCTGCTGCACGAGCTTCAGGGAATCCTCGCGCAACTTCACCGTCTGCCGGAACAGGTCGACCTGCGTATCGAACTCGCGCAGCTGGAAGTAGTTCTGCGCGACGTCGGCCTGCAACGCGAGCTGCACCGAACGGAACAGCGCTTCGCTCTGCTGCGCGTCGGCCTGCGTTGCATGGACGTTCGAACTGATGCGGCCGAACAGATCCACTTCGTACGAAGCGGTCGCCTGGGCGCGCCACAGCGTCTGCGTCGGCACGTTCGCATTCGGCGGCAGGAACTGCGACGCCGGCGACAGACGCTGACGCGTCGGGCCGAAGCCCGCATCGATGGTCGGGAACCAGTCGGAACGCGCGTTCTGCACGAGCGCGCGCGATTGCTGCACGCGCGCGGCCGCGGCCTTCAGGTCCTGGTTTGCCGCGGCTGCCTGCTGCTCGAGGTCGTCGAGCACCGGGTCGCCGAAGATCGTCCACCATTCGCCGCGGTGCGCGGCGTCGGCCGGTTCCGCGGTTTTCCACGTACCCATGTCCTTCGCGTCGGTTGCCGGCGCTTCCTTGAACGCGGCCGGCGTCGGCGCGTCGGGCCGCTTATAGGTCGGCTCGACCGAGCACGCCGCCAGCAATACCAGCAGCAACGCGCTCGCTGCCGCGCGGCCGAAGCCGCGCATCGTTTGGTCTTTTTTCATGTTTCCGTCCTCAGTGCGCACCTTTACGCATCGGTTGTTTGCGCAACCCTATGCGGCGCATCTTTCTGTGCAACGTGAATCTTGCCGCCCGCCATCAGGCGCAGCACGACGTAGAACACCGGCGTCAGCATCAGGCCGAACAGCGTCACGCCGAGCATCCCGAAGAACACGGCGATACCCATCGCATGCCGCATCTCCGAACCCGCACCCGACGACAGAACGAGCGGCACGACACCCATGATGAACGCGATCGACGTCATCAGAATCGGGCGCAGACGCAGACGGCTTGCTTCGATGGCCGCGGCGATCGGCGAGCGCCCGTCGTGTTCGAGTTCGCGTGCGAACTCGACGATCAGGATCGCGTTCTTCGACGCTAGACCCACGAGCACCATCAGGCCGATCTGCGTGAAGATATTGTTGTCGCCGTCGGTGAGCCACACGCCCGTCAATGCGGACAACATGCTCATCGGCACGATCAGGATCACCGCGAGCGGCAGCGTCAGGCTCTCGTACAGCGCGGCCAGCACGAGGAACACGAGCAGCACGCTGATCGGGAACACCCAGAGACCCGCATTGCCCGCGAGAATCTGCTGATACGTGAGGTCGGTCCATTCGAGCTTCACGCCGCGCGGCAACACCTCGGCCGCAACGCGTTCGGCCGCCGCCTGCGCCTCGCCCGACGAATAGCCGGGCGCCGGCCCGCCGTTGATATCCGCTGCCGTGTAACCGTTGTAGCGGACCACCATCTCCGGACCGAAGGTCGGCGTCACCTTCACGAGCGACGACAGCGGCACCATGTCGCCGTTCGCATTGCGTGTTTTCAGCTGGCCGATGTCTTCCGCCGTCGCGCGGAACGGCGCGTCGGCCTGTACACGTACCTGATAAACGCGGCCGAAACGGTTGAAGTCGTTTACATACAGCGAACCCAGATAAATCTGCATGGTGTTGAACACGTCCGTCACCGCCACACCGAGCTGCTTCGCTTTCACGCGGTCCAGATCGACGTTCAGCTGAGGCACGTTGATCTGGTAGCTCGAGAACGTCGGGCCGAGTTCCGGCGTCTGCCGGGCTTTCTTGACGAAGGCCTCGGCCGCATCGTTCAGTGCCGCGTAGCCGACCGAACCGTGATCTTCGAGCTGCATCTTGAAGCCGCCGAGCGTGCCGAGACCGAGCACCGGCGGCGGCGGAAACACCGCGACGAACGAGCCTTTGATGCTGCTGTATTGCGCGTTCAGCGCACCGGCGATCGCACCGGCGGACAGCGCCCTGCCCTTGCGTTCATCGAACGGCTTGAGCGTAACGAATACGATGCCCGCGCTCGAGCTGTTCGTAAAACCGTTCACCGAGAGACCCGGGAACGCCACGGCGCTCTCGACGCCCGGCTGCTTCAGCGCGATCGCGCTCATATCGCGGATCACGTTTTCGGTGCGGTCGAGCGACGCGCCGTTCGGCAGCTGCGCGAACGCAATCAGATACTCCTTGTCCTGCGCAGGCACGAAACCGCCCGGCACCGCGCGATAGACAACAGCCGTCAAAGCAAGCAGCACCGCGTACACGACAAGCATCATGCCCTTGTGCCGCAGCACGCCCGTCACGCCCTTGCCGTATGCTTCCGAGCCGCGATGGAACACCTTGTTGAAGCGCCGGAAGAAGCCGCCAAGCACGCGATTCATGCCACGCGTAAGCCAGTCTTCCTTCTCGCCGTGGCCGCGCAGCAGCATGGCCGACAGCGCCGGCGACAGCGTCAGCGAGTTGAACGCCGAAATCACGGTCGAGATCGCGATGGTCATCGCGAACTGCTTGTAGAACTGGCCGGTCAGGCCCGTCATGAATGCGAGTGGCACGAACACGGCAACGAGCGTGAGCGCGATGGCGATAATCGGCCCGCTCACCTCCTGCATTGCCTTATAGGTCGCCTCGCGCGCAGTCAGCCCCCTTTCGATGTTGCGCTCGACGTTCTCCACCACCACGATCGCATCGTCGACGACGATACCGATCGCGAGCACCATCCCGAACAGCGACAGCGCATTGATCGAGAAGCCGAATGCGAGCAGCAGCGAGAACGTACCGACGATCGACACCGGCACGGCGATCAACGGAATGATCGACGCGCGCCACGTCTGCAGGAACACGATCACGACGATCACGACGAGCGCGATCGCTTCGAGCAGCGTATGAATCACTGCTTCGATACTCGAGCGCACGAACTGCGTCGGGTCGTAGACGATCTTGTACTGCACGCCCGTCGGCATATCGGCGGCGAGTTCCTTCATCGTCTTGCGCACTTCATCGGAAATCTGCAGCGAGTTCGCACCCGGCGACTGATTAATGGCGAGCGCCACGGCCGGCTTGTTGTCGAGCAACGAACGCAGGCCATATTCGGATGCGGCGAGTTCGATGCGCCCGATATCGTGCAGGTACGTGACCGCGCCGTCGGGCGCCGTCTTCACGACGATATCGCCGAATTCCTCCTCGGTTTTCAGGCGTCCGCGCGCATTCACGAGCAGTTGCAATTGCGTGCCCGGCATCGAGGGCGACGCGCCGATCACGCCGGCCGCGACCTGGATGTTCTGCTCGCGAATCGCGTTGACCACTTCGGTCGCCGTCAGATTGCGCTCGGCCACCTTGGTCGGATCGAGCCACACGCGCATCGCGTAGTCGCCCGCGCCCCACAGCTGCACTTCGCCGACGCCGCGAATCCGTTGCAGCCGGTCGCGCACGTTGAGCAACGCGTAGTTGCGCAGATACGTCATGTCGTAGCGGTCGTTCGGCGAGATCAGGTGCACGACCATCGTCAGCGTCGGCGAGCTTTTGATCGTCGTCACGCCAAGGCGCTGCACGTCTTCCGGCAGACGCGGCAACGCCTGGTTCACGCGGTTCTGCACGAGCTGCGTCGCGAGATCGGGGTTCGTGCCGAGCGCGAACGTCACGGTGAGCGTGAGATTGCCGTCGCTATTCGCCTGCGACTGCATGTACAGCATGTTCTCGACGCCGTTGATCTGCTCCTCGAGCGGCGAAGCCACCGCTTCGGCGATCACCTTCGGGTTCGCGCCCGGGTACTGCGCCTTCACGACCACCGACGGCGGCACGACTTCCGGGTACTCCGAGATCGGCAACTGAAACAGCGCGATGACGCCGGCCAGCAGAATCAGGACCGATAGCACGCCCGCGAAAATGGGCCGATCGATAAAAAACTTGGATATGTTCATATGAGGCTCTGTACGTTGAGGCACGCGCGCATCGATGCGATGCGCGGCGCGAGCATCACGAATTCTTCTGTGCGTTCGTGCGTGCGGGCTTGCCTTCTGCAACCGACGAATCGTTCTTCGGCTCGCCGTCGCCGCCTGTCATCGGCACCATGTGCGCCTTGATCTGCTCGCCGGGGCGCACGCGCTGCGTGCCGTTCACGACGATCCGCTCGCCGTTCAGCAAACCGCCGGTAATCACGCGCAAGTTGCCTTGCAGGTGGCCGATCTGCACTTCGCGATAGGCAACCTTGTTGCTCTTGTCGACGACGAGCACGAACTTCTTGTCCTGGTCGGTGCCGATCGCAGCATCGTCGATCAGCAACGCCGCGTGCGGCGCGCTGCCGCTCACCTTCACGCGTGCATAGAGGCCCGGGACGAGCGTGCCATCCGCGTTATCGAAGCGTGCGCGCACGCGGATCGTGCCCGACGACGTATCGAGCCGGTTATCGACCGAATCGATAACGCCCGAACGCGAGTAGCCCGTTTCGTTCGCGAGACCGAGTTCGACCGGCACCTTGCCGCTGTTCTTCACCCGGCTGATGTACTGCAGATACGTCTGCTCGTCCGCATCGAAAGAAGCGTAGATGGGCGAGACGGACACGAGCGTGGTCAGCACCGGCGCCCCCGCACCCGCGCTCACCACGTTGCCGAGCGTGATTTCGGCGCGCGACACGCGGCCCGATACGGGCGCCGTGACTTTCGTATAGCCGAGGTTGATCTGCGCGGCTTCGAGCGCGGCTTGCGCGCCCTTCACGTTGGCGTCGGCCGAACGCGCGGCGTTCTGCTTCTCGTCGTAGTCGCGCTTTGCGATCGCGTTGTCGCCGATCAGGCGCTGCGCGCGTTCCCAATCCGTCTGCGCATACTGGCGCTGCGCCTGCGCGGCGGCCAGTTGCGCGGCCGCGCGATCGACTTCGGCCTGATACGGACGCGGATCGATCACGAACAGCGTGTCGCCCTTCTTCACGAGCGCGCCGTCCTTGAAGTTCACGGCGACGATCGTGCCCGGCACCTGTGGACGGATCTCGACCTTGTCGATCGCCTCGAGACGCCCCGAATACGATTGCCAGTCGGTGATCGTCTTCTGCACGACTGCAGCGACGTCGACTTCGGTCAGCGGCGCGGCCTGCGCCGGCGACTCGGAGCGCGCATCGACGCGCATCGCGCCGAGCGTGCCGATCCCGGCAATCACGATAACGGCCACGGCGGCAATGGCCAGCCGGGTGCGGGAAAGAGGAAGCAATGACATGACGGACTCCGTTTAAATGGCTTTGAAGTTGGTTTGTTTGTTTATCGGAGGGCGCGCAAACAGACACGCGCGACCGGCGCACTGCGGCGGTGCGCCGGCTTGTTTCAGATGCCGCTCACACGCAGGTCACGCGCTGCCGCGCGTATTGCGAGCAGCAAAACGACAGCGGAAAAAGCTCACTGCTTCCTGCAGCGCGGCCGGATGATCGACGAGCGCCGCGTGCGACAGATTCGGAAAGCGAATCACCTGCGTCAGCACGCCGGCGGCAATCAGATTGCCCGCGTACTTCTCCGCTTCGAGATGCAATACGTCGTTGCCGGCGGTCGCGATCAGCGTGTCGGGCAGATTCGCGAGCCGCACCGCTTCGAGCGGCGCCGCATACGGATGCATGCGCTGCGCCGCTTTCGGCAGATACGCGCGGTAGCACGCCGCGCATTCGCTTGCGGTGATGTCCGAACCGAGACGCGCCTCGTCGCCCAGACGCGTGAGGCTCGGATCCAGCATCGGTCCGAACAGCGCCTGCGCTTCGATACGCACGTCGCCGCGATCGCGTGTCATGAACGCGAGACAGTTGGCGAGCTGGCCGCCTGCGTCGTACCCCGCGACGCCGATCCGTTTCGTGTCTGCACCAAAAGCGCGCGCGCGCGTCTTGACCCACAGCGCCGCGCGGTGCGCGTCCTCCGGTGCGGCCGGAAACGGGAACTGCGGCGCCAGCGAATAACCGACCGATACGACGAGCGCCGGCAGTTTCTCGGCGAAAAAGCGCGACGCGAAATCCGCATCGTCGATCGATCCGCGCACGAAGCCGCCGCCATGGAAATACAGCAGGATCGGCAAGCTGGCTTTGCCCGTTTGCCGGTAAAGCCGCAGCGTGATGTCCTGTGCGTACCCCTCGATGCGCACGTCGCTGACATCGAGCGAGGTGTGACCGCCTGCCAGGCCGCTACCCGGAGGAATCAGCGAGTGACGCGAGTTAAATGCATCCATATCGAACGGCGACAATGCGCGAAATTAAGCGAACGGAGCGAATTGTGCGTTCTGCAAACTTCCAAATAAATGCCTATAATCCGGCAACACAATTCGGTGCGCCTGAACAATAGGTCTGTGTTGTTCAACGTGAGGCATGCGAGCGTGGCAACTGCGCGGCACCTGCGCGACATCTTTCCAGCAGGTAGCATTCGCCTCGCGGCTTCGTCTGCTCCCGCCGCGCGCACCGCTTGCACTCAATCTTCCGGAGGTTGCAATGGACCGGCTCCAGGCCATGCAAGTGTTCACCCGGGTCGTCGATACGAACAGCTTCACGCGAGCGGCGGAAACGCTCGACCTGCCGCGCGCGTCGGTGACGACCATCATCCAGAACCTCGAAGCGTTTCTCGGCACGCGTCTGTTGCATCGGACCACGCGCCGCCTGTCGCTAACTCCCGATGGCGCCGCGTACTACGAACGGTGCGTGCGCATCCTCGCCGATGTCGAGGAAACCGAAGCGAGTTTCCAGACCGGCAACAAGAAGCCGCACGGCAAGCTGCGCATCGATATGCCGGGTTCGCTCGGCAGGCTGCTCGTCATACCGAAGCTCTGCGAATTCCACAAGCTCTATCCGGATATCGACTTGCAGCTCGGCTTGACTGACCGGCCGGTCGACCTTTTGCAGGAAGGCGTCGATTGCGTGGTGCGGGTCGGCGCGCTGCAGGATTCCTCACTGGTCGCGCGGCGCATCGGTCTGTTCGAAGGCGTCTCGTGCGCGGCGCCGTCGTATCTCGAGCGCGCGGGGACGCCGCGCACGCTCGAAGACCTCGAGCAGCACAAGGCCGTCAATTATTTTTCGAGCCGCACGGGCCGCACATTCGATTGGGAGTTTCTCGTCGGCGGCAAGGAAGTCCCTGTGAAGATGAAGGGCATTGTGTCGGTCAACGATGCGGATGCCTACGTAACCTGCGGGCTCGAAGGCTTCGGGCTGATCCAGCCGCCGCTTTTCATGGTGCTGCCGCATCTGCGCTCGGGTCAGCTCGTCGAAGTGCTGCCCGATTTCAAGCCGCTGCCGATGCCGATCTCGGTCGTCTATCCGCACAGCAAGCATCTGTCGTCGAAAGTGCGCGTATTCGTCGACTGGGTGGCCGAGCTGTTCGACAGCTGTCCGCTCCTGAGCGGACGCGGCAGCCTCGACAAGCCGTGTACCGCACGAACGATCGAACAGCGCGAAGAGGAGCCGATACTCGACACGCCTGTTGTTACGGAATGGGTGGCATAGGGTTCATGCAAAACCCGGCAATACCCGCTTAACGCCCATGTCATTCTGTTCTGATTAAAGCGCGGCACTTGCCGCGCTTTTTTGATTGTTCCGCATTCGCGACAATTCATTTCGCAAAAGGCGGATTTATCGCACGCGCCTGTGCGCCTAATCTTCACCCTGTCGCAGCGCTATACCTTGGCGCCGCAAACGAATCACAGGAGTGAATCATGAAGCGCAGCCTTTTCGCAGTTCTCGCTCTCACGGTATTGGCCAGCACGTCGGCGTTCGCACAAGGCGGCGGCGGAATCGGCCGTGCCGGCACCTATCAGCAGCAATGGTGGTCGAACGGCAGCACCGTGACGCGCGCGCAGGTAAAGGCGGAAATCGCCGCGTCGCACGGCTATGCGATTCAGAACGCCGACGCGGGCAACGGTGCTCGCGTCGCCGATCAGAACGGCAACGGCGCGAATCGCGTGAGCGATCAGTAATCAGCCAATCCCTTGCGCCGCGTAGGGTGAAGCGAGCTTCGGTCTCGCGACGTTACACGCCGGCAAAGCGGATCTGTCGATAAGTGAATTGTTGAAAAGGAGCCAAACATGAGCCCGTCCGAACTCGACGATTGGTCGACGAACATTCCGGTGTGGACGCCGTATCGTTCCAATTGAAGCAACACAGTGTTCCGGCGCCGGTGTTTTGACAGGCTAACCGGCACGAAGATGACAGAGGGCGTGTCGATGCATTACTGCTTCGGCACGCCCTCGCGCCATTCGCTCCACTGTGTGACGATTGATTGCACGAGCGGATTGCCCGCGCGATAGAGGTTAGCGAGCGCGATATCTCCCCCGCCCTGCCCGTTCGTGTTCAGCAGATTATCGAGGCTCGAGACGCCGTTTGGCGGCCGATCGAAATCCGCACCGGTGCGCAATACGGCAACGCGCTGCAAATCGACGCGCCCCGCGCTCGCCGCGCGCTTGAGCGCTTCATAGGTCGCGTTATCTTCCTGCTGCGTCGTGCAGTAATTGCCCTTGCCGTCGGTGAGGATTCGGGTCCATTGGCGGGCACGTTCGCCCAACGCATTGCCGGACCACCACGTATCGCCGGACAGCGTATCGCACTGAACGACGCCCGGCGGCTGGTTCGCGGGCGCATAGTCGTACTTCGCGCGCGTGGCCTGCGCCTGCGAGGCGTCCGCGAGTTCGACGCCGCGCGATAGCGCAAGCGCCGCGTCGGTCAACCGATGGTTCAGCTCAAATACTTCGGTCCGATATTCGAGCGGCGGCTTGTCGGTCTGGTTTTTTGCGAAAATGCCGAGATAGCCGGTGGTCCAGTTCGGCGGCGCTTCGCGGCTATCGACTTCCCATTGAATATCGAAGTCGACGAGATAATTCGCCCATGCTGCGGAGCCGAGCGTGCCGCGCGCCGGGTCGATACCGGCCACACCTGCAATCAGGAAGTAAGTGTGCCGCAAGTCGAAGCGTGGAGAAAACGTCAGCGCCATCATCGATGCAGCAGCGTTCGCGTGACCCATGCCCGTCGTCATCACGCAGACGTCCGTTTCGTTGCAGCGGACGACCGGATAGTCGGACGACAGCCCCGGCACGCGAATCTCCCGCCACGGACCCAGTTTGTCGAGCCAGACCTTTCCTTCAGGGCCGAACATCGACACGATCATTACCTTCGGTGCGCGAACCTGCGCGGCCGCGCGCCGATGCGCCGCCGCATGCGGCCGGGTTTGCGTCTGCGCCTGGGTTTGCGTGTCTGCGCCAGCCGGCAGTGAGGCGGCACACGCCACTGCGGCAAATGCAATTGAAGCGACGCGGCGTGCAGTATCGATCGGGCGGCGGCGGATTTTCATCGAGCATCGTTCCTTTTATTTTTTTGCAACCGGATGTTGAAGCGCAAACAAGTATAGTGGCGCGTTCAACGTGTGCTCATTAAACTTGCGCGCCTGTCGCCACATTGCGAAGCGTCACATCCGGCGCATCAGGTTCGCGGCACATCCGGCTCGAAGAATACCCAGCGCACCTGCGGAAACTTATGCTGCAACTCCGCTTCGATCACATTAATCGCGTCGACCATCGCGCGTCCGCTGTCGTAGTCGATCATTTCCGCCTGAACCGCCACCACCACGTGCCGTCCCCATTGCAGCGTGATCAGATTGATGATGCTGCGAATCTCGCCGCGCGCGCGCAGATGCGCCTCGATCGCACGACGCACTTCGGGGCTCGCCGATTCGCCGATGATCATCGACTTCACTTCGCGCGCCACGAGCCACGCGATTATCATCAGCAGCAAGCCGACGCCGATCGAACCGAGCGCATCGAAGATCGGATTGCCGGTCAGCATAGTAAGCAGCACCGCAACGAAGGCGATCGCAAGACCCGCGAGTGCCGCAATGTCTTCGCCTGCGACCACGAGCAGTTCGGACTCGCGCGTTTCGCGAAACCAGCGCCACAGCGATTTATCCGGATTGGTCTTGCGGATTTCGCGCATTGCGCCTGTCAGCGACAGCGCCTCGAGCACGACCGACACACCCAATACCGTCAGCGCGACATACGCGTACGAGAGCGGCTCGTGCACGAGCACGCGGTGCACGCCCTCATAAACCGAAAACGCCCCTCCGACAAAGAACAGCAGCAACGCGACGATCAGCGAATAGAAGTAAATCGCGCGGCCTGCTCCTAGCGGATGCAGCGGGCTCGCGGGCCGGCGCGCCTGGCGCAGGCCGAACAGCAGCAATACCTGATTGCCGCAGTCGGCGCTCGAGTGAATCGCTTCGGCGAACATCGCGCCTGAGCCCGTGAAGGCCGCGGCCGCGAATTTGCAAATGGCGATGCCGATATTCGCGGCAAGCGCGTAAAAGATGGCTTTCGGCGATTCTTCCGTCATCGTCGGTATAAGAGATGTTATTGGACGTGTATGTCAAACGATATCAGCCAACTTCAATCGACTTCAAACAACCACTTCAAACGACCACTTCAAACGACTTCAATACCCGCCGCGCCACCCGTCATTTCGCCGATTACCGCGGCGCGCGCGAAGCCGTCGTCGCGGAAAATCGCGAGCACATCGTCGACCGTATCGGAAGCGCATGCAACGAGAAGGCCGCCCGACGTCTGCGGATCGGTCAGGAGCGTGCGCGCCGTCTCGGGCAAACTGCCGGCCAGTTGCACCTGCTCGCCGTACGACGCCCAGTTGCGGCCCGACGCGCCCGTGAACACACCGGCTGCGGCGAACGCGTCGACGCCGTCGAGCCATGGCAGGTCCGCGTAACGCACGCGTGCACCGAGCCCTGCGCCGCGCGCCATTTCGAGTGCGTGGCCGAGCAGGCCGAATCCCGTGACGTCCGTCAGCGCATGCACGCCCGGCAGCGCAGCAAGCGCGGTGCCCGGCCGGTTCAGCTTCGTGGTCGACTCGATCATCTGCGCGTAACCCGCGTCGCCGAGCTGGTTCTTCTTCAATGCCGCCGACAGCACGCCGACGCCGAGCGGTTTGCCGAGCACGAGCACGTCGCCGGCCTGCGCGGCCGCATTGCGTTTGACGCGCTGCGGGTGCACGACGCCAAGCGCGGCGAGTCCGTAGATCGGCTCGACCGAATCGATCGAATGGCCGCCCGCGACTGGAATACCGGCTTGCGCGCATATGTCTTCGCCACCGCGCAACACCGCGGCGATCACGTCGTGCGGCAGCACGTTGATCGGCATGCCGACAAGCGCGAGCGCAAGAATCGGCTTGCCGCCCATTGCGTAGACGTCCGACAGCGCGTTGGTCGCCGCGATACGGCCGAAGTCGTACGGATCGTCGACGATCGGCATAAAGAAATCGGTGGTCGCAATAATCGCCTGCTCGTCGTTGAGGCGATAAACGGCGGCATCGTCGGCGGTCTCGGTGCCGACGAGCAGATCGGGGAATGTCGGCAGCGGCATGCTGCGCCTGAGCAGATTCGACAGGACTGCCGGCGCGATCTTGCAGCCGCAGCCGCCGCCGTGCGACAGGCTCGTCAGACGAGGGACAGTAAGGTTAGGCGTAGCGGTTTCGGTCATGACGGGACGCAATGCGGTAGAGAAAACAACCGATATTATCGGCTGTCTGGTGGAAATTCGCGTCGACGACGACGCTCGACGGCATTCAGTGCCGCTCGAGCGCCGCCATCTCGCGTACCACGACGAGCAGCATCGACAGGCTTGCACCGCCCGCCGCGCGCAGATCGTTGAGCAACTGCGCGTAGCGCGCAAGCGCGGTTTCGCGCCGTGCACGCCACGCGTCGACAAGCGTGCCGGGATCGGTCATCTCCGATGCGTCCGCTGCCTGCGCCAGCGCACTCGTCGCCAGCTGGCGCTTCAACCGCGCCAGTTCGGCGAGCGCCGCGGCGCGCGCCATCACGTCCCAATGCGTCGGCGTCGGCAGCGCGGCGGCACGCTCGCCGATCCAGCGATAGTTCAGGTGCGTACCGAGCGCGAAATACACGCCCGCGACCTGTTCGAGACTGCGGCCGCTCGTCGCCGCGACTTCGGCGATGTCGAGCAGCGCCGCCGGAATTTCGCCGCTCGCCACACGCACGGCGAGATCGCTGTCCACGCCCGCATCGACGAGCACGCGCTGCCGCTCCGAAATGGCTTCGATATCGGCGGCCGGCAGCAGCGCCGGCAATTGCGGCGCGAGCCGTTGCGCCGCGTCGCGGCAGCGCGCGATCAGCGCCGCCGCGCCGCCATCGCGGAGTTCTCCCGTCTGCAGATGACGCAGGAACCACAGCGAGGCGCTTTCGAGCAGCCGCGTGATTTCGACGAACATGCGCGCCTGCACGTCGTCGGGCACGCGATTGTCGAGCGCGTCGATTCTGCGCCACACGTCGTCGAGATCGAAAACGCTGCGCGCCATCAGGCAGGCGCGCACGATATCGCCCGGTTGCGCGTCAGTTTCTTCCATCATGCGGTGCACGAACGCACAGCCGACGCGATTGACCAGCCCGTTCGTCAGATACGTCGCCAGAATCTCGCGACGCAGCGGGTGGCGATGCATCGGCTCGTCGAAGCGCTCGCGCAGCGGCTGCGGAAAGTACTCGGCGAGCATGCCGGCCACGAGCGCGTCTTCGGGCACATCGGATTCGAGCAGCGCATCGTAGAGCCACATCTTGCTGTACGCGAGCAGCACCGCGCGCTCCGGCGACGTGAGGCCCTGCTTCGCCGTATGCCGCTCGTTGATCTGGTCGTCGGTCGGCAGGAATTCGATCGCGCGGTTCAAACGGCCGATGCGTTCGAGATAGCGCATCAAACGCGTCTCCCCCTCGAGCATGTCCGCCGCGTAGCGGCCCGCGATCGACAGCGCCTGCGTCTGATAGTAATTGTCCTGCAACACGAGCAAACCGACTTCCTCGGTCATTTCCGCAAGCAATGCGTTGCGCTGCTTGCCGGTCATCTCGCCGTCCGCCACCACGAGACCGAGCAGGATCTTGATGTTCACTTCGTGATCCGAACAGTCGACGCCCGCTGAATTGTCGATTGCATCGGTATTCACGCGTCCGCCGCGTTGCGCGAACTCGATGCGGCCGTATTGCGTGAGCCCGAGATTGCCGCCTTCGGCCACCACCTTGCAGCGCAACTCGTTGCCATTTACACGCACCGCGTCGTTGGTGCGGTCGCCGACCTGAGCATGCGTTTCGTGGCTCGCTTTCACATAGGTGCCGATGCCGCCGTTGTAGAGCAGGTCGACGGGCGCCTGCAGAATCGCACGAATCAGTTCGTTCGGCGTCAGCGCGGTTGCGCTAATGCCGAGCACGCTTTGCATCGCAGCCGATATCGGCACCGTTTTAGCCGCGCGCGGAAACACACCGCCGCCCGCCGAGATCAGCGAGGGATCGTAGTCGGCCCAGCTCGAACGTTCGAGGCCGAACAGACGCTGCCGTTCGGCGAGGCTCGCCGCCGTATCGGGGTTTGGATCGAGAAACACATGACGATGATCGAACGCCGCGACGAGCCTGATATGCGGCGATAGCAGCATGCCGTTGCCGAACACGTCGCCCGACATATCGCCGATGCCGACCACGGTGAAATCGGTCGCCTGCGTATCGACGCCCATCTCTCGAAAGTGCCGCTTGACCGACTCCCACGCACCGCGCGCGGTGATCGCCATTTTCTTGTGGTCGTAGCCGACCGAGCCGCCCGATGCGAACGCATCGTCGAGCCAGAAGCCGTATTGCTGCGAGATCGCATTCGCGTAGTCGGAAAACGTCGCGGTGCCCTTGTCCGCGGCGACGACGAGATACGGATCGTCGGGATCGTGCCGCACGACGTCGGGCGGCGGCACGATCTCCGTACCCGAACGGTTATCGGTCAGATCGAGCAGGCCGCGCAAAAACGTCTGGTAGCACGCGACGCCTTCGCGCAGCCACGCTTCCCGATCACTCAGCGGCGGCGGATTCTTGACGACGAAGCCGCCCTTCGAGCCGACCGGCACGATCACGACGTTCTTCACCATCTGCGCTTTCATGAGCCCAAGCACCTCGGTGCGGAAATCCTCGCGGCGATCGGACCAGCGCAATCCGCCGCGCGCGACGCGCCCGCCGCGCAGATGCACGCCTTCCACCCGCGGCGAGTAAACCCAGATTTCGAACATCGGCTTCGGTTCGGGCAAACCGGGCACCCTGGCCGGATCGAATTTGAACGACAGATACGGCATCGGCTTGCCATGCGTGTCGCGATGGAAATAATTCGTGCGCACCGACGCGTTGATCACACCGAGGAACTGCCGCAGGATGCGGTCTTCGTCGAGATTGGGCACCTGGTCGAGCGCGCCTTCGATCACCTTCAGCAGCCGCTCGATGCGCGCCTCGCGGCCCGTGCCCGGCGACGGATCGAAGCGCGCGATAAACAGTTCCACGAGCACCCGCGCGATTGCCGGGTTGCCCGTCAATGCGCGCACGATATAAGCGTCGCTGAAGGTCGAACCGACCTGCCGCAAATACTTCGCATACGCACGCAGGATCGTGACTTCGCGCGCGGCCAGATGCGCGCTCAGCACGAGTCTGTTCAGATCGTCGCTTTCGATCGTGCCGCACCAGACCTGTTCGAATGCATCTTCGAACAGGTCTTTGACGCGCTCGATATCGAATTCGGTTTCGTCGGCAAGCTCGAGGCCGAAGTCGTGAATCCACGCGGGCTGCGCGTGCGGCGCTTCGATCAGATACGGGCGCTCCTCGTCGACGCGCACGCCCAGATGCTCGAGCATCGGCAGGCTGCGCGATAGCGCAATCGGTTCGCCCACGCGATACACCTTGAAACGGAAGGCACGCGGCGCCGATTCGATCGGCCGGTACAGGTTCATCGCAAGATGGCCGGTGGCCTGCACGCGTTCGATCAGTTCGATGTCGCGCACCGCCGTGCGCGCGGCGTAGTCGTCGCGATAGCCGGCCGGAAACGATTCGGCATAGTGCTGCAGCAGACGATTGCCCTGCTCTTCGCCGAACGTATCGAGCAGCGCATCGGCAAGATCGTCCTGCCAGCGGCGCGAGACCTGCACGAGCCGCGTTTCGAGCTCGCGCGTGTCGACATCGTGCATTGCGCCCGGCTCCGCGCGCACGACGAAATGAATCCTCGCAAGCGTCGACTCCGACAACAGCGGCGTGAACTCGACCGCTTTACCGTTGAACACCTCGAGCAGCAGTTTCGCAATGCGCCGGCGCAGATCGGTCGTGTACTTTTCGCGCGGCACGAACACGAGGCACGACACGAAGCGGTCGAAGCGGTCGCGCCGCACGAAAATGCGCGTGCGCTGATGTTCCTGCAAACGCAGGACTCCCATCGCAATGTCGTAAAGATCCTTTTCGTCCGCCTGGAACAGTTCGTCGCGCGGATAGGTTTCGAGCACCGTCACGAGCGATTTGCCGAGGTGGCCCTTCGGAAGAAAGCCCGCGCGCCGCACGATATTCGCTATTTTGCGCCGCACGATCGGGATGTCGGTGGCCGAACCGATGTAAGCGGTCGACGTGTAAAGCCCGATAAACCGCCGCTCGCCGGCGATCTTCCCGTCGCGCCCGACGAGCTTCACGCCGACATAGTCGAGATAACCGGGCCGGTGAACCGTCGCGCGCGAATTAGCTTTCGTCAGAAAGATCGGCAACGCGCCGCTGATGATTTCCGCGGCCGCGGGCGGCAACGGCGTGACGTCGGCCGTGGGTTCGTCGCGCAAGGCATCGCGCAGAATGCCGAGGCCGGTGCCCGGTACCGCACGCAGTCCGAAACCGCCGCCGTGCGAGACGAGTTCGTAGTCGCGCTGACCGAGAAACGTGAAGTGATCGGCGACCATCCATTCGAGAAATGCGCGCGCTTCGACGCCGTCCACGCTGGTTTCGCGTGCGGCGAGATCCTTGATCGTGCCGCGTGCGATGTCGGCGATGTTCTGCCAGTCTTCGACCGCCGCGCGCACGTCGCCGAGCACGCGCGCAATCGAGGCGCGCAATGCTTCGAGTTTCACCGCATCGCCGCAACGGTCCACCTCGAAATGAATAAACGACGCGAGTTGCGACTTCCCGTCGTCGGGCACCGAGCCGCCGACGGCGACGCGCTCGATATTGCCGTCCTTGCCGCGCCAGATCCGGAACACCGGGTGCACGACCGAGTGCAGCGAAAGCCCGAGGCCGTTGACAGCCATCGATACCGAATCGACGAGAAACGGCATGTCGTCATTGACGATCTCGAGCACCGTATGATCGGAATGCCAGCCGTGCTGTTCGAGAATCGGGTTGTACACGCGCAACCGTTCGCTGCCGGGCACGAAACGCTGCGCGGTTTGCCAATGCGCCATCGCGGCGCCATACAGGTCGGGAATATTGCGGCTTTGCAGTTCGTCGGCGTCGACGAAATCGTAGTAGTGCCGCAGGAAAGGTTCGACTATCGCAAAGGCCGGTTCGGGCAACCGGCCCCGCGCGAATTCGACGACATCGTTGAGCAGGTGCGCGATGGCTTCTTCGTTTTTCGCTTGCATGACGTCCTCCACGGCGGGTGGCGATCCACTGCATCGGCGATACATCGGCATTATGCACCCTGCCCGCGCCACCTCCGTGCGCGTCGCTGTGCCGCGAACAGCATGGCGAATCAGGCGAATTGGGGGCAATCGAGCCGTGCGCTCGAGCAGCGAACCAACCGGCAAATCAGGAGTGAGCGTCAGGTCGCGCCGGGCGGCTTGTCGAAGCCGTCGACGCGCCGCGCGACGGCACCGCGATGGGGGCCGCGTATGACACGGGCTTTGCTTCAGACGCAGCCAGTTGCGGCGACGCCGCTCGCGGAAATTCGGTTTGCCGAGGCGTCGCTGGTGCGGGCTTCGCGCGCGATGCCGGTGCTTGCGGCAGTGCCTCGGGCGATGCCTCCGATGCGCGCGCGTTTCGCAAATCGATCGCGGTTGCGATAGGCGGTCGTGCATCCGCTCGACGCACCGCAGGCGGCAAAATCAGTTGCACCGGCAACGCTGGCGTCACTGCCGCCGTCGCGTCCGCTGCATTCACATGCATCGACATGAACGGCCGCGCATGCACCAAAGGCCCGATCGTCTGGTGGACTTCGCAGGAAGGAAGCAATGGCGTGCGCCGCTCGCGATGCACGGGCACTGCCACGGGCGCTGCATATGAAACATGCCGGACTTGCGCCGCAGGCATGACCGGTTCGACATCCGCTTGCGCCGTACGAGCCGGCACCGCAACCGGCGCCGCATAGGAAACGGGCGGCTTGCGTACCGGCAGCGGAGCATCCGGCAGCGACGCCTGCCCCGCAGCGCGCTGCAATGCCGAGTCGCATGGCGGTGTCGGTACTTGCGGCACGGTTGCGTCGACTTCCACCGGCACGACAACGCGTTCATTACGCGCTTCATCGACCCGCGCCGCGTTCTCGAGCGGGGCCGGCCGCGCCGGCGTCGCGGCATCGGTATCGGCATCCGCGAGCGACATGGCGTTGCCGCGCGGCTTCCCCCAATCCGGTTCGTTCGCCTGCCCGTGGGCGAAGAACGTCGCTGCTGACGGTGTACTCATGGTCGCGACCGTGTCGGTATGCACTGGAACCGCAGTTGGCGCGGCGTACGAAACCGCTACGCTTTGCGCACTCGCCGCGTCGGTCATGCATTGTGCATCCGATTCTGCCGCATCGACAATCGGCAAATTTGCGAACCCACTCAGGCTTTCTTCAGGCGGCGGCGCGAGCGGCGCGTCGGCTGTGCCTGCGGATTCCGCGGTCGTCTCTTCGACCGCTTCCATGTGTTGCGCGTACGCGACCGCGAACGGCGCAACGCTCGTGCAAACGACCGTTGCAATTCGTGCAAGCTTGCAGGTCTGCGTCTTCATGATCGCCCCGGAAGGCACCAGGTCGGGCGTGGGCGCCACGACGAAATCAAGGCCCGTCGCGATGGATGCCGGTATAAAGCAGCGCGCCGGGCGTCGCGGCTATGCGCTGATATTTTCCGGCTTGCCTATCCGTTGCCTCTCGAGCCCTTTCGCCCGCAACACGACTGCGCTAGCGCAGAACGTCATGAATCTGCTCGACGATCCATGCCGGGTCATCGTGGGCAATGTCGTGGCCCGCCGTTGCGTGCTGACGATGCGGCGCACGCCATGCGGCCGCGACGCTCGCGGAGCACACGGCGCTGACGAGACCGTCCGCGGCCGAGGAAAGAAGCAGCGTGCGGCACGCGGGCGGCTGCGCCGCTGCGCGAAATGTCGACGCCGCCACGAGCTGGCGCAATGCGTTGATGCGGCTCACCGGCGCGCTGCTTCGAATCGCTGCCCACGCCTCGATATCGGCGGCGAGCGTGAGCCGGTTATTGCATGTCATCGCATGAATCGCGCTTTCGGCAGCACCCGCGTCGCGCCAATGCGCAGCGACGCGCATCAATGCCGGCCACGCTCGCGGGCGCAGCCGCTCGTGCGGCCGGTTGAACGGCCGCATGCTCGTGTTGACCAGCACGAGCGCTTCGATTTCATGCGGATGCCGCTGCGCCCAGTCCGTTGCGACCATTCCGCCGAGCGACATGGCGAGCACGCGATACGGGCCCGGCACGCCACGCTCGAATGCCACTTGCCGCACGAAGCCCACCATCTCCGCGACGCTGCGATACGAGCGCAACCGCGCGAATTCGCCGTTGCCGGGAAGATCGATCGGCAGCACGCGCGCGCCGCCGGCCACGTCGGCGAGGCGCCGCGGCAAGGTGCCCCAGTGCCGCGTTTCGCGCGTGAGCCCACGCAGCAGAATCCATGCGCTCATATGCGCCGTGGCCCGTACCAGAGGTCGAACGCATGTTGCAGCAGTTGCTGGCGCACGACGCCCTGCGGCAGCCAGCGCTGCGACGAATAGGCGGCGCGCGTCAGGAAATCGAGCAGATTCGCGTGACGCCGCAGCACCCGCTCCGTGCGATGCGCCTTGACCGGGTTGAACATGCCCTGCCTTGAAAAGATCTGCCGGGGGTTCTTCTTGATCCATAGCCACGAGCCGAGTTCGAGCGTCATCGGCAGAAAGATGCTCGACGGCGGGCGGCGATCGTAGGCGTAGTCCCACAGATCGCCGTGCAACAGATATTGATGGCTTTGCGGTTCGAACATATAGCCGTGGTGAGGATGCGCGCGCTCGAACATCGTCTTCAACGCGTACATCTCGGCGAGATGCGGCATCGCGCGGCGCGTGCGCGCATACGGAAACCAGATGCTGTCGCGCCACCCGTAGCCTGAATGGCAATCGAGCGCAAAGCTCAGCGGCCGCGGCGCGAGTTCATGCTCCACCACTTGCAGCAAGGCGAGTGCTTCGGCTTCCATCGGCGCGCCGCGCCGGCCGCGATACCACGGCAGCCAGGCACCGAGGCGCTGTCCGCCGGCGAGCCACGGCACGTGCTCGTCGGCATCCTGCGGGCCGTTGCGCATCAGGTCGACGCCGTTCGGATTCGCGCGCGTCGCGGCCCACATGCCGCCGGGGTTCACAATCGGCACGAAGATCAGCCGCACCGATTGCAACTGGCGCACGAGCAGTTCGTCCCATTCGAGCCGGCCAATCAGCGAACGCATGTAATCGAGCACGAGTTGCGAACCGATCCGTTCGAGCCCATGAATGCCGCCGAAAAACCCGATTGCGGGCGCAAGCGGATCCGTCGAGCCGATGCTCGCCGTCAAAACGCGAAATGTTCTGCCCCGCACCCGTGTCTCGCAGACGCTGCGAATCTCGAAGATCGCGCTGTTCGCTTCGAGTATGGCCTTCAGTTCTTCGTACTCCGCGAACGAATCGGGCAAAAAGCTGAGAACCTGTTGCATGGCGGCGCCGGTGGAAGGCTACGTTATTGGGGACGGCTCATGCATTGACCCCTTCAAATATAGCCTGTCCGACGCGCCATTAAATGACAGTGGCGCGACGCACGCACAGCGAACAAACAACAGTCACATAACTGACACATTACATGCGCGCGCCCGCATCCGGGCCGAAGTGCGCGACGAATTTACGCGCCGACACATATAGTCGTCTAGACGTTGGGACACCTTCACTCAACCGTCATAGTCGCTTCCTAGAATGTGGCCGAACGTTCCGGCAAACACCGGCGTCTTCGACAGGATATCTATGGAAGCCATCCGCATCGAACGTTTGAGCAAGACGTTCAACAACGGCCGCAAAGCGCTCGACGAAATCGATCTGCGTGTCGAGCCCGGTGAAATGGTGGCGCTGATCGGCGCTTCCGGTTCGGGCAAATCGACGTTGCTGCGGCATATTGCCGGCTTCACGGCCTCCGATGAGCAACCGTCGGAGATCCAGATTCTCGGCCGGCCGATTCAGCGCAACGGCCGCATCGTGCGCGAAGTGCGGCGCATCCGTCGCGACATCGGCTTCGTGTTCCAGCAGTTCAATCTCGTCAATCGCATTTCGGTCGAAACGAATGTGCTGGTCGGTGCGCTCGCGCGTCTGCCGTTGTGGCGGCGTTTGACGGGCGCCTTTCCGCACCACGAACGCGAGCTTGCGCTTGCGGCATTGCGCGAAGTCGGCATCGGCGACCATCTGCGCGAACGCGCGGGCAATCTTTCCGGCGGCCAGCAGCAGCGCGCGGCCATCGCGCGCGCACTCGTGCAGCAGGCGCGCATCATCCTCGCCGACGAACCGATCGCATCGCTCGACCCCGAATCGTCGCGCCGCGTGATGGACATGCTGCGCAAGCTCAATTCCGAACGTCAGCTGACCGTGCTCGTATCGCTGCATCAGGTGGATATCGCGATGCAGTACTGCCCGCGCACGGTTGCGCTGCGGCGCGGCAAGATCGTCTACGACGGCCCGTCGGCCAGTCTCACGCCGGCGCTGTTGCAACAGCTGTATGGCGACGACGCGCGCGAACTGCTCGATGAACATGCCGGCGACGACGCATCGCATGCGTCGCTGTCGTACCCGTTTGCGCTGGATCCGGCGCATTCCGCGTGATGCCGCGAAATGCGCATCGTACGATTATTCCAGGCTGTCTGAATCGACCAACCAACCGGGATTCCGAACCCATGAAATTCTTGCGCTCACTGATCGTCGGCGTAGCTGCATTCGCCTGCGTCGCCGCTCACGCCGAAGACCCGAAAGACCTCAGTTTCGGCATCATCTCGACGGATGCGTCGAGCACGCTGCGTCAACGCTGGCAGCCGCTCATCGACGATCTGAACAAGCAGACGGGTCTGCACGTTAAAGCGTTCTTCGCGACCGATTACGCGGGCATCATCGAAGGAATGCGCTTCAACAAGGTCCAGATCGGCTACTTCGGTAACGCGTCGGCCATGGAGGCGGTCGACCGCGCGAACGGCGAAGTTTTTGCGAAGACCGTCATGGCCGATGGATCGAGCGGCTACAAATCGCTGCTGATCACGAACGTCAACAGCCGCTTCAAGTCGATCGACGACGTGTTCAAGAATACGAAGGACGTGAACCTCGGCTGGGGCGATCCGAATTCGACGTCGGGCACGCTGATTCCGGGCTACGACCTGTTCGCGAAACGCGGAGTGACGGTAAACAGCGCGTCGTTCAAGACCGTGCTGCCGTCGAGCCACGAAGCGAACCTGCTGGCCGTGGTCAACGACAAGATCGACGTCGCGACGAACAACACGATGGAGCTCGACCGCCTGAAGACGCAGCATCCGGACAAGTTCGCGCAGGTGCGCGTGCTGTGGACCTCGCCGCTGATTCCGAGCGACCCGCTCGTGTGGCGCAAGGACCTGCCGCAAGATACGAAGGACAAGCTGCGCAAGTTCTTCGTCAACTACGCGAAGACCGATCCGCACGAGAAAGAGGTCATGAAGAACCTGACGATCTTCAGCGGCTTCGTTGCGTCGTCCGATGCGCAGCTGCTGCCGATCCGTCAGGTTGCGCTGTTCCAGCAGAAGCAGAAGCTCGAGGGCGACAAGAACCTTTCCGATGCGGACCGCAAGACTCAGGTGGCCGCAATCGATGCGAAGCTGGCCGCACTCAATAGCGAGGCACCGAAGCAATAATGAACACCGCCGACCTGACCTCCGCTCGCGGCGCGCGGCAGAAAGCGGCGGCCGCGGCAACCCACGCCGCGGCCGCCGGCAAGCGCAGCTGGGGCTCGACATTGAGCTGGATTGCGCTGATCGCGGTGCTCGGCGCGTCGTGGCACGCCGCGGACATGCGCCCGCTCGATCTGTTCGCCGATGCGGGCAACATGGGACAGTTCGCCAAGGACTTCTTCCCGCCCAACTTCGACGACTGGCACATCTACGTGCACGAAATGCTCGTCACGCTCGCGGTTGCCGTGTGGGGCACCGCGCTGTCGATCGTCTGCGCGATCCCGTGCGGGCTCATGTCGGCGCACAACATGGCGCCGGTATGGGTCGTGCAGCCGATGCGGCGCGTGATGGACGCGTGCCGTGCGATCAACGAGATGGTGTTTGCGATGCTGTTCATCGTCGCGGTCGGTCTCGGTCCGTTCGCGGGTGTGCTCGCATTGTGGGTGCATACGACCGGCGTGCTTGCGAAGCTCTTTGCGGAGGCCGTCGAAGCAATCGACCCGCGTCCCGCCGAAGGCGTGCGTGCGACGGGCGCGACGGGTCTCGACGAAATCATCTATGGCGTGCTGCCGCAGGTGTTGCCGCTGTGGATCTCGTACGCGCTGTACCGGTTCGAGTCGAATGTGCGCTCCGCGATGGTGGTCGGGATGGTCGGTGCAGGCGGGATCGGCGTCGTGCTGTACGAGTCGATCCGCTCGTTCGATTATGCGCAGACGTCGGCGGTGCTGATCATGGTCGTGGTGGTGGTGACGGCGATCGATCTGATTTCCGCGAAGTTGCGGGAGCGGGTGATTTAAACGCGTCGTGCGGAAGTCGCGCCGCGCATTTGCACCGCTTGGCATCGTGGTGCCCGACACTCGCGCTTCACGGGCCCGCGCGCCGGCCGACCTCGTCGGCATGATACGAAGACCTCACGAGCGGACCCGCCACCACTTCCCTGAAGCCGAACCGCAGGCCTTCGTCGCGCCACGCGTCGAATGTTTGCGGCGGCACGTACCGCCGCACGGGCATATGAAACTTCGAAGGCGCGAGATACTGGCCGATCGTCAGTACGTCGACGCGATGCGCGCGAATGTCGCGCATCGTATCGAGTAACGCTGCATCGGTTTCGCCGAGGCCCGCCATCAGTCCGGACTTCGTCAGCATGTCCGGCTGCGCCGCTTTCACGCGCGCGAGCAGTTCAAGCGAGCCTTGATAGCTTGCGCCCGCGCGCGCGGCCCGATACAACGACGGCACCGTCTCCACATTGTGATTGAAGACGTCGGGCCACGCGGCCGATAGCGCGTCGAGCGCGCGCTCGACACGGCCGCGAAAATCGGGCGTCAGCAGTTCGATGCGAATGTCCGGCACGCGCTCGCGCAGCAACGCCACGCAGCGCGCAAAATGCGCGGCGCCGCCGTCGCGCAGATCGTCGCGGTCGACCGAGGTGATCACGACATAACGCAAGCCCAGCGCGGCCACCGCATCGGCAAGCCGGGCCGGTTCTGCTTCGTCGAGCGCAGGGGGGCGGCCATGCGCGACGTCGCAGAACGCGCAGCGGCGGGTGCACACGCCGCCCATGATCATGAATGTCGCGCTCCGTTGTGCGAAGCATTCGCCGATGTTCGGGCACATGGCCTCCTCGCAGACCGAATGCAGGCGGTGCGCCCGCAGAATCGCCGCCATGCCGGCCACGGTTTCGCTCATCATCGGCCGCGCATGCAGCCACGGCGGCTTCGGCAGCACGTCCGTGCGTACAGGCGGCACGACCTTCACCGGAATACGCGCGAGCTTGTCGCGGCTGCGCAGGCCGTGCTGCCCGAGCGCCGTCGCGCCCGATCCCGAGGCCGGCGCCGGATGCGCGCCTTCTTTTCGCGGCACGGCCCGCATCGTCACGCTCCTCCGAAGAAGTCGTTCAGCAGCCGATTCACTTCGGACGCCGCTTCCATATGCACCATATGGCCCTTGCCTTCGATCACATGCACACGGATCTCGCCGGGCAGCCCTTGCGCGTGCCGCACGGGGATGATCTGGTCCTGCGCGCCCCAGATCACCATCGCGCGCGGCGCAAGTGCACCAACGCGATCGCGGTAGATCTTCTGCTGCACGCCATCGACGAACGCGAGCGCGGCGATTTTCTGCAGTGCCTCGTTGACGCCTTCGAGCCGCTTGTACTTGACGATGTCTTCGATCATTTGCCGCGTGACGAGCGCCGGGTCCGCAAACAGCTGCAGCATATGCGGCTTCAACGTATTGCGGCTGCTGCCCGCCACGAAGCCTTCGATATACGCGCGATTGATCTCCTCGCCGAGCCCCGCGCCGCTGATCAGCGTCAACGACGCGACACGCGTGGGCGCATGTGCGGCGACCGTCATCGCCACGAGACTGCCCATCGAATGCCCAACCAGATGCGCGCGCTCGATGCCGCGGTCCTCGAGAAACGCGAGCACCGCATCGGCCAGTTCCTCGACGCTGCCCGTGTCGACGGCCTTGCCCGATTCGCCGTGCCCCGGCAGGTCGAGTGCCCACACCTCACGGTGAGCGGCGAGGTCCGCATGGTTGAACATCCATGCGTTGAGATCGCCGCCGAACCCATGGATCAGCACCGCGGGCGTGCCGCCGCCGTTGCCGACCTTCAGAAACCGCACGGTGCGGCCGCCGATCTGCGCTTTTTCCGGCTGCGGCCCCGAATCGGCTTGCGCCGCGGCCGCCGGCACGAAATCGCGCTGAAACGCGGCGACCGCTTCGTCGATTTCAGCATCGGGCGTTTCGACATCGGCGACGACGCCAAGCAGCGCACCGACCGGCAAAGTATCGCCCTCCTGCGCGATCTGCCGGCGCAGCGTGCCGTCGAATGCACACTCGACGCCCGACGATATCTTGTCGGTCTCGACGTCGAGCAGCTCGTCGCCGCGGCTCACCTTGTCGCCCACCGATTTCAGCCAGCCGTTGACCTGGCCCTGCTCCATCGACAAGCCCCACTTGGGCATCGTTACCATATGAATCGGCATTCCTCGTCACCTCTCTCAGTGCGTCGTCTTCGTCACCGCCGCGGTGATCTGATCGGGCGACGGAATGTACAGGTCTTCCAGCACGCTTGCGAACGGCGCCGGCGTGTGCGGGGCGGTGACCAGCCCGACCGGCGCCTTCAGCGAGTGAAACGCCTTCTGCGCGACGAGCGCGGCAATGTCGGTCGCCATCGAGCAGCGCGGATTCGCCTCATCCACCACGACCACGCGGCCGGTTCGCTCCACGCTTTCGAGGATCGTCTCTTCGTCGAGCGGCGACGTCGTGCGCAGATCGATGATGTCGACGTGGATGCCGTCTTTCGCGAGTCGGTCGGCTGCTTCCGTCGCGAAGTGCACCATGCGGCCATACGTGACGATCGTCGCGTCGTCGCCTTCGCGCACGACGTTCGCCTCGCCGAACGGGATCGTGTACAGCTCTTCGGGCACGTCGCCCTCGCGGCCATACAGCAGCTTATGCTCGCAGAAAATGACCGGGTCGTTATCGCGGATCGCCTGGATCATCAGGCCCTTCGCATCGTACGGCGTCGACGGACACACGACTTTGAGGCCGGGCACATGCGTAAACAGCGACGTGAGCATCTGCGAGTGTTGCGCCGCCGCGCGCAGGCCCGCGCCCTGCATCGTGCGGATCACCACGGGCGTCACCGCTTTGCCGCCGAACATATAGCGGAATTTTGCGGCCTGATTGAAGATCTGATCGAAGCAGACGCCCATGAAGTCGATAAACATCAGCTCCGCGACCGGCCGCATGCCGCACGCAGCCGCGCCGACCGCCGCGCCGATAAAGCCCCCTTCCGACAGCGGCGTATCGAGTACGCGCCCCGGATACTTGTGATAAAGCCCCTTCGTGACACCGAGCACACCACCCCATGCGTCGTGCTCGCCGGGCGCGCCTTCGCCGCCCGCGTTGTCTTCGCCCATCACGATGACGCTTTCGTCGCGCGCCATCTCCTGACTCAACGCTTCGTTGATTGCCTGTGAATAGCTGATCTTGCGTGCCATGTCCGTCTCCTTGAATGGATATTCGCGTATGCGCGGTTCGCTTCGGCCACCCTGTTAGTTAGGGATACGACACGTAGACATCGGTCAGCAGGTCTTCGGCGCCGGGCAGCGGTGCCGCCTTCGCTTCCGTCACCGCCGCGTCGATCAGCTGTTTCACAGTCGCATCGACGTCGCGCAGTTCGGCGGCGCTCAGCATCTCGGCGCGCACGACGCGTTCTTCGAAACGCTTCAGGCAGTCCTTTTCGTCGCGCAGTTTCTGCACTTCACCGGGCGCGCGATACGTTTGCGCATCGCCCTCGAAGTGGCCGAAGTAGCGCGACAGCTTCATTTCGACGAGCGTCGGTCCGCCGCCGCCGCGCGCCCGTTCGATCGCTTCACCGACCGCTTCGTGCACCGCGAAGAAGTCGAAACCGTCGACAATCACGCCTGGCATGCCGAACCCGCTCGCGCGGTCCGCTATGTTGTCTGACGCAACGGCCCACGACGACGACGTCGATTCCGCGTAACCGTTGTTCTCCGCGATAAAGATCGCGGGCAGCCGCCAGATCGACGCGAGGTTCATCGATTCGAAAATCACACCCTGATTCGATGCGCCGTCGCCGAAGAAACAGACGCCGACCCCGCCGGTCTTCCTGTACCTGGCCGCGAGCGCCGCGCCGCAGACGAGCGGCCCGCCCGCACCGACGATGCCGTTTGCGCCGAGCATGCCCCGGGACAGATCGGCGATATGCATCGAACCGCCCTTGCCGCGGCATACGCCTGTCGTACGGCCGTAGATTTCCGCCATCATCCCGCGCACGTCGACACCCTTTGCGATGCAGTGGCCGTGGCCGCGGTGCGTGGTGGCGACATAGTCGGCGTCGTTCAGATGCAGCATCGTGCCGACCGCGGACGCCTCCTCGCCCGCATACAAGTGAACGAAGCCAGGGATCTCGCCGGTGGCGAACTCGATATGCAGCCGCTCCTCGAATTCGCGAATCGTGCGCATCATCCGATACGCATCCAGCAGCTTTTGCTTGCTCAACTGATTCGAAACAGACATGGTGTGTCTCCTTTCCGTCTGATCATCCAGCGATGTAATGGCGCTGCGCGGCCATCTCGCGCATCGATTGCCGCGACGCCGAATAGCGCAGCGTGCGGCCTACGTCGACCGTCAACGGCCCGGCCCAATCCAGCGCGATCTCATAGCGGTCGTCGCGCTCCAGTTCGATTTCGCGTTCGCCGTCGAATGCGAGCGTGCCGCGACCCGCGTCGACCGGCAGCCATTCGCCGACCTCGAGCCGGTCGCAGGTGCGCATCGTCACCTGCCCGACGCGCCCCGGCGCGAGCGGCGCGAAGACCGGCACACCCGCGCCGCCGTCGTGCGCGAACGTCAGATGCAGGCCGTGCGAGGCGCTGCGTTCGACCGGCGCCCACGCGCCGCCGATCGACGACAGGCCGATGCCGTCGGGCGGCGCGAACGTCAGATAGAGCGCGTCGATATCGGCCGGGTCCGAGACTGCGCGTGCGCCGATGAAACGCTGCCGGCTCACGCACACATCGACGAGCGCGATCTCTTCGCGGCCGCGGTTCGGCCCGGCGACGCAGCGCACGACGAGCCGCTTGTTGCGCGTGAGCGCAACCTCGGGCGGCACGATGCCTGCTGCGACGAGCGCGCCCGCGAGGCCCGCGACGGTCGCTTCGCGCATCTCGGGAAATGCGTTGTTGGTGCCCGTCGAAAGCGTGAGCAAAGGGACGCTGCCGCAATGCGCGGCGACCGCGCGATGCGTGCCGTCGCCGCCTAACACCGCGATCAGACCGACACCGGCGCGCACCATGAAGTCGACGCCCGCATGCGTGTCCGCGACGCTGTCGGTAATCGGCAGATCGAGGAATTCGACGTCGGGCCAATGCTCGGGATAGCCGAGCGCCGCATGCGTATCCAGTGCGCGGCACAGCAGCGCCGCCACGCCGGTCTTGTCGCGCAGCGTCAGCACCCGGCCGTCGCCGAGCATGCCGAGACCCGCGAGCAGGCGCACGACCATGTTCGCCTTCTCCGCCGTCGGAAACACCGATGCATGGGTCGTCAGCCGGCGGATGTCGCGCCCGGACGCGGGGTTTGCGACGACGCCGACGATGATGGGCGATGCCAAGGTCTGTCTCCATTGTTTCGCTGCATCTGCTTCGATGCGCTTTTATCCGCATGCGACGCTCGAGGGTGCGTCGTGCGTTCTGTGCGTTTTGACCGAGCGCATTACTGCAATGCCCATGCCAAAAAATTTCCGCCATGGCCGAAGCGCAAGGGAGCCGCGCGCATCAAGGCTCGCGACATCCCGGCGAACCTTGATGCGCAGTCTGGAAACGCGATATGACGCGATGCAGGAGGCGCGATGTGTCTCACGTCTTTGCGCGTACCAGGTATTCCGAAGAAATCGGTGAACGCGGCAGCGCGTCGAATGACACGCGTTTTCAGGGCTTTTCTGTGCAAACGCCGCTGTCTCACGCCGCCTGAGACAAACGTCTCAACCGTCTCGCGTGCTGCATTGCAGTGTGATTGCGCGTCCCGGATGTGCTACAAGAAAGTCCCACCCTCCGTGCGCCGTCCGGGCGCTGTCCGACGGGAGCCGACCATGCCCTACGTCTCTCAAACGCAGCACATCGATCGTGTCCGCGGCGCCATCGAAGGACGCCTGCCCGTGCCGGCCGCGCCCGATGCGCAACGGCTCGTATCGTCGTGGCAGCGTTCGTATGAACAGTACCGGCTCGATCCGGGCTCGGTTGTCGGACCGCGTGTGCTTACGTCTGCGGAATTGCGCGAGGTGCAAGGCAAGGAAGAGGCATTTTTGCGCGCGTCCGGGCAATGCCTGACACGTCTTCATGAAATGATTCGCGTCGCCGACTATTGCGTGCTGCTGACCGATGCGCACGGCGTGACGATCGACTACCGGCTCGAGCGCGAGCGACGCAGCGACTTCAAGCACGCGGGACTCTATATCGGTTCGTGCTGGTCCGAACGCGAAGAAGGCACATGTGCCGTTGCCAATGTACTGACCGACCTTGCGCCGATCACGGTGCACAAGATCGATCACTTCCGCGCAGCGTTCACGACGCTGACCTGCAGCGCATCGCCGATTTTCGCGCCGACGGGCGAGCTGATCGGCGTGCTCGATGCATCGGCCGTGCAGTCACCCGATAACCGCGACAGCCAGCGACTCGTGTTTCAGCTCGTGCGGCAAAGCGCGACGTTGATCGAAGACGGCTACTTCCTCAATCAGACCACGCAGCATTGGGTGCTGTTCGGCCATCAAAGCCGCAACTTCGTCGAGGCGCAGCCCGAGGTGCTGATCGCGTTCGACGAATGCGGCAATATCGTTGCGTCGAACCGCAAGGCACAGGAATGCATCGCGGGCCTCAGCGGTCCGCGTCATATCGACGAGATCTTCGATACGTCGGCGATTCACCTGCACGACGTCGCCCGCGGCGATACGATCGTGCCGCTGCGTTTGCGTGCGAGCGGCACGCTGCTGCACGCGCGGATTCGCGAGCCGCTCAAGCGTGTATCGCGCGGCGCGCGCACGATAGGGGGCTCCACTGCGGCTGTGGCCACGTCCTTGTCGAGCGGCTCGCGCGATGCCGTTCGCCGCGTTGCCGCCGATGTGCCGCGCGATGTCGGTGCACTTGGCCGCTTTCTGCGCAGCCGTGACGCGCGTATTGCACGCAATGCAGAGGTCGCATTGCGCATCGCCGGCAAACGGTTGCCCATCCTCATACTCGGCGAAACCGGTGTCGGCAAGGAAGTGTTCGCGCATGCGCTGCACGACTCGGGTGCGCGGCGCGCGCGACCTTTCGTCGCCGTCAATTGCGGCGCGATTCCCGAATCGCTGATCGAGAGCGAACTGTTCGGTTACGCGCCGGGCGCGTTCACCGGCGCGCGCAGCCGCGGCGCACGCGGCAAGATCGCGCACGCGCATACGGGCACGCTGTTTCTCGACGAAATCGGCGATATGCCGCTCAGCCTGCAAACGCGTCTTCTGCGCGTGCTTGCGGAAGGCGAAGTGATGCCGCTCGGCGGCGATACGCCGGTGCGCGTCGATATCGACGTGATTTGCGCAACGCATCGCGATTTAAAGCAAATGGTCGCCGATGGCGCGTTCCGCGAAGATCTCTATTACCGGCTAAGCGGCGCGACGCTGCACATGCCGCCGTTGCGGGAGCGCGAGGACATCCTCGAGGTTGTGCATGAAGTGTTCGATGAAGAAGCACAAGGCGCCGGCCACGCGCTCATGCTCGATGCGCAGCTCGCCGAGCGGCTCTGCGGATTCGGCTGGCCCGGCAATATCCGGCAGTTGCGCAACGTGTTGCGCTATGCGTGCGCGGTGTGCGATGCGACACGCGTCGATTTTCGGCATCTGTCACCGGACATTGCGGCACTGCTTGCACCCCGCCATGCCGAGGCCGGAAGTCCTGCTTTTGCAGCGCAGCCGTCGCCCGCCCATGCCGGCGACGAACGGGCTCGCATTGTCGACGCGCTGACGCGGCATCAGTGGCACCCGAACGCGGCGGCGCAAGCGCTCGGCATCTCGCGCGCAACGCTGTACCGCCGCATTGCGAAGCTGGGCATAGTCGGGCCTCATCGCGGTTAGCCTGCGGCTCGCGGGCCGTTCGCCGGCGGTTACTGTTCGGCCAGCTTGCCGCGGCTTCGGTTGCGGCCGAAGCGACGGCCGCCCACATGCCCGGCATCGGCCGTTTCGCCGCTCGCGAGGTCCGCGTAACGCCCATGGCGAGCCGAGTGCGACATCAGCTTTTCAGGAATGCTCGTCGCGAGAAGATAAGTCGTCCATGCGCCGAACGCGACGACCGCAAGCGCTAAAAGAAGGATCTGCATAACGTCTCCACAATGCTGCCGCGCGATTGCGCGGATGTTCAGCCTCGACATTACACAAGCTGTATCGCCGCGGGATGCACACTTTGCCGCATTGGCTCGAATTACAGTTTTGTTGGCACAAAACGCACGTATAACGGCGGCGCTAGCCGGCGTTGAGCGTCGCGATACGTTGCGCGAGACGCCTCAGCCGCACGCGCAATTCAGGCGGTTCGAGCACTTGGACGTGCCCCGCGAAGCCGAGCAACTGCTCGGCCGCGAAGTCGAGCTGTTCGATGGGCAGCGTGACTTCCTGCCAGCCGTCATGGTCCGGCGGCCCGCTTTGCGCCTGTTCGACTGCCGCCGCGCCGAGCCGGTCGAGCCGCAGCATCCCCTCCTGTGTAAGACGCAGGCGCGCGACGTTTTTCAACAGACTCTTTTCGAATGCCGCGACCGAGCCGGCCCATTCGCTGCGCAGATCGAACGCTTCGGGCCGCTCGAAGGTCTCGTCGAGCACGCGCAGATGCGTGATGTTCGCGACCTTGTAGATGCGCAGTTGTGTGCGCGCCCGTGCGACCAGATACCAGTCGCCGGCCTTGTGCACGAGGCCGAGCGGATCGCGAATCCGCTCGCGCTCGTGCTGTGCTGCAGGTTCGCTCTTGCCGGGGCGCGGCGACGCCCAGCTCAGGTAATGCATTGCGACGCGCTTCTGCTCCCAGACAGCGCCCGCGAGCAGCGTCAGATGCGGCACCTGCGCGGGCCGCCGATGCCATCCGACCGGGTCGATATGGAGCCGCGAGCCGATGCGCGATGCGTCGGGCGCCGCATCGGGCAGCGCAGTGACGAGTTTCAACTGCGCGGCACGCAATTGTTCGGACAGGCCAAGGTCGGTTGCCGCGCCGGCAAGGCCGGCAATCGACAGCGTCTCGGCCTCCGCCTTCGTGATGCCGGTCAGCCGCGCGCGATAGCCGTCGAGCAGCGCGAAGCCGCCGCCCGGACCGCGGTCCGCATAAACAGGCACGCCCGCTGCGCTCAGTTGATCGATATCGCGGTAGACCGTGCGCACCGATACGTCGAATTCCTCAGCGAGTGCTTGCGCGGTCACACGGCCTTTGACCTGCAGCAATAGCAGCATCGACACGAGCCGGCTTGGGCGCAATTGCGTTCTCCGAAAAATTCATGACATCGGTTGTCAGCTATTGGCGAGTATAACTGCCGGTATGCGCGATTGATCAGGAGTGGCGATATGTCGGTGACTTACGTGATTCGTTTTCAGGTCGTTCCGGAAAAGCTCGATCGTTTTATGAGCCTGCTCGACGGCGTGCTCGATGCCATGCGCGCCGAGCCCAATTTTCATCAGGCGATCCTGCATCGCGATCCCGATTGCCCTCACCGGCTCATGCTCTACGAGACGTGGGAAAGCCACGAAGACGTGCTGGAAGAACAATTGAATCGTCCCTACCGTCAGGCGTATCACGAAGCGCTGCCCGAGCTGCTTGCGAGGCCGCGCGAAGTGACGATCTGGGAAGCACTGCGCGTCGATCGCAATCGGCCGCGCAGCGAATTCGGGGTCTTGCAGGCATGAATGCGGCGCCAGTTCGGCAGGCCGGATCAGATCAGGGCATGGGCGCGTCGGGCGCGTCGGGCGCTTCCGGCGCTTCCGGCGCTTCCGGCGCTTCCGGCGCATCGGCCTCTTCACGCGCTTCTGCTTCGGGGCGCCTCAGCGTCATGCAAGGCGCTGCCCTCTACGTCGGCGCGGTACTAGGCACCGGCGTCATCGCGCTGCCGGCGCTCGCCGCGGACGTCGCCGGCCCCGCATCGCTGATCGCGTGGGCGGCGCTCGTGATGCTGTCGGTGCCGCTTGCCGCGACATTCGCCGCGCTGGGCGCGCGCTATCCGGACGCAGGCGGCGTATCGACCTACGTGCGCAACGCGTTCGGGCCGCGCGCGGCGGCGATCATCGGCTGGTGCTTCTACTTCGCGGTGCCGGCCGGCTCGCCCGCCGCGGCGATGTTCGGCGGCGCCTACGTGGCCGCGGCGCTCGGCGGCGGGCACGTTGCGATGATCGGCACCGCGGCGGCGCTGATGCTGATCGTCACCGTCGCCAATGCGTTCGGCGTCACCGTGTCCGGACGTTTGCAGCTCGCGCTCGCGGTCGTGCTCGTTGCGCTGCTGCTGGCGGCGATCGTGGCTTCGGCGCCGCATGCGCGCGCCGCGAACCTGCAGCCATTCGCGCCGCACGGCTGGCTCGCGATTGGCCCCGCGGCGGCGCTGCTCGTCTGGAGCTTCGCGGGCTGGGAAGCGATCACCCACCTCGCGGCCGAGTTTCGCCACCCGGCGCGCGATCTTCCGCTCGCGACCGGCATCGCGGTATGTGTCGTCGGCGTGCTGTACATGGGTGTCGCCACCGCGAGCGTGCTCGTGCTCGGGGCCGCCGCCGGCAAGTCGGGTGCGCCGCTTGCCGAACTGCTCGCGACGGGCCTGGGCGGCAAGGTGCAGGTGCTCGCGGCGGCCGCCGCGCTGCTGCTCACGCTCGGCACGATGAACGCCTATTTCGCCGGCGCCGCCAAGCTCGGCGCCGCGCTCGGGCGCGACGGCGCGCTGCCGGCGTGGTTCGCCGCGGGCAGTCGCGCGGGCGACGTGCCGCGCCGCAGCCTGCTTGTGGTTGCCGTGCTCGCCCTGATTGCGCTGTGCGCGTCCGTAATAGCCGGCGTCGGGCCACGGCCGCTCGTCCTGCTGACGACCGGTTCGTTCGTCACGGTCTATGCGCTCGGCACCGCCGCTGCGTTGCGCCTGCTGCCGAAGCGCAGCTGGGCGCGCCGCTGCGCGTGCGTCGCGCTCGTTGCCGTCGCGGCATTGTTTGCAGCGACTGGCTGGTACCTGTTATGGCCGCTCGCGATTACCGGCTGTGCGCTGCTTTATCTGCACGTACGCGAACGCGTCGACGCCAATCTCGCACGAGTCTCACGAAGCGACATATCGCAGTCCGTGAAAATTCGATGACTGTTGACTTAACGCTTCAGCAACAAATTTTATTGACAAGCCGCGCCTCGCCAGACACACTCGCTGACATGCTTACGCTGATCTCCACCGCCATTGTCAATTGGAACCCGATTCGAGCCGCCATTCACGGCGGGCTATCGGGAGCGTTTGCGTATTAGCAGTCTGGAATAACAAAACATCCCCAAGGCCCCGCCGGCAACGGAAGGGGCCTTTTGTTTTGTGCGCGGCTTTCCGTTCTGTTCTCCGGCTCAATCGTCGATGGAGCACAACATGAACCAGGCAAGCCCGCAGTTCACCGATCCCGTATCGGATGTCTCACCGCCCGAAGTGGCCTGCGCGTGCGCGGAGAAGCTGCCAAGGGTCGTCATGCACTTCGAAGTGCAGCCAGGCGCAACGCTATCCTGGCGAGTCGAAGCGCACTGCGAACTGAATGTGAGCAGTGAGCGCGTGTGGTTGACGCGCGCTTCATCGCCGTACGACTACTGGCTGCAACCAGGCTATTCGATTCAATTGCGGCGCGGCGAACGCGTATGGGTCAGCACCGATGGCAAGCTTGCCGCGCGCCTTTCGCTGATCACGTATCCGCGTAAACGTCGTGGCGTGCTTTACCGTTGGCTCGAGCGCCTGTCGTTATTGGAGCCGGACGTCTATGCGCCGAATTCGCGGTGAGTTCGATCGCACCGCATTGACGATGCCGAAGATAGCGAAGACAAAACGAGTGTCATGCTGCTGCCGCGCGATATTGCGCGGCAGCTCTCAGCGCGTGATGGATCGCCGATCGCGCGTGCGGCAAATCGCGCGTTGCGGCCGGGAATTACTGTACCGCGGGCGATGTGCCGCTCGGCGTGATCTTCACCGCGGCTGCCGAAACAAATACGGCGTGCACGGTGTCGCCCACCTTCAGAGTTTTCAAATCGACGTCGGGACCGACGTCGAGCGTTTGCGTCTGATACGCGCCGCGCAACGTGACCGTGCGCTTCTTGCGATCGATCTTCTGCACGGTGGCGAGCACCTCGATCTGCTTCGCCGTTTGATAGCCGCCCGAAGCCGGCTGATAGACCTGGGTGTCGACGCGTTTGCGAATACCCTTGTCGGCACCCTTCACTTTTTCCGCGGTCACGAGCAACGCGTTCTTGTATTCGGCGTCGACGTTATCGCCGACTTTGAGCTTGTCGAAACCCGGCACTTCGTCGCTGACAAGAATCATTGCGGTGCGCCCATTCGGGCCTTGCAGCGTGACCGTGCGCGACGCTGCGTCGATACCGACGATCTTCGCCTGGATATGCACCGGCTGCACCGCACTGACGACACTTTGTGCGGAATTCGCGAGCGTGTCCCCTGCGTACGCCGGCTGCACCATATGGGCGAGTGCGAGCAAGGCGGCTGCTCCGATTGCTTTCTTCATTCGGGTTCTCCTTCAAGAGCGTTTTCAGTCACTGGCTAATACGGGCTTCTTATAACCCTATGCCGTATTAAAAACAGTTCGTCATCCAGACGAAAACGCATCATAACCCAGCCGAAAGCCAATAGATCCCGCGATTTTTCACATTGTGTAAAAGTTTGAATGCCTTTTGAATCGTGCAGCGAAGACTTCGCTCAACCGGCATTCAGGCAGCGGATAAAGCATTGCAAACCATGATGCTTTTCCCGCTGCGCGATGCTGTGTCACACGCGTTCAAGCGCAATGGCGATGCCTTGCCCAACGCCGATGCACATCGTGCACAGTGCAAAACGACCCTGCGTGCGCTGCAACTGGTACATCGCCGTGGTCACGAGACGCGCGCCGCTCATACCTAGCGGATGACCGAGCGCAATCGCACCACCGTTCGGATTGACGCGCGGATCGTTATCGGCCACGCCGAGCATGCGCAGCACGGCGAGACCTTGCGATGCGAACGCTTCATTGAGTTCGATGACATCGAACTGATCGAGCGTCATGCCAAGGCGCGCAAGCAATTTCTGCGTAGCGGGCGCAGGCCCGATGCCCATCACGCGCGGCGCGACGCCGGAGGTCGCCACGCCGAGCACGCGCGCGCGCGGCGTCAAACCGGAACGTTTTGCCATCGCTTCGTTTGCCAGCAATAGTGCGGCAGCGCCGTCGTTGACGCCCGATGCATTGCCGGCCGTTACCGTGCCGTCGGCGCGTACTATGGCCTTGAGCTTCGCCAACGCCTCGAGACTCGTTTCGCGCGGATGTTCGTCATGCGAAACGATAACCGGATCGCCCTTTTTCTGCGGAACCGTCACCGCGACGATTTCCTGTGCGAGCGTGCCGTCGCGCTGCGCACGGGATGCATTCTGCTGGCTGCGCAGCGCGAACGCATCCTGATCAGCCCGGCTCACGTCGAATTCCTGCGCGACGTTCTCGCCCGTCTCGGGCATCGAGTCGACGCCATACATCTGCTTCATCAGCGGGTTGATAAAGCGCCAGCCGATCGTCGTATCGAAGATGTCGGCCTGGCGCGCGAATGCGGTGGTCGCCTTGCCCATCACGAACGGCGCGCGGCTCATGCTTTCGACGCCGCCCGCGATCATCATCCCCGCTTCGCCCGCCTTGATGGCGCGCGCGGCAATGCCGAGCGCATCCATGCCCGAGCCGCATAGCCGGTTGATCGTCGCGCCCGGCACGCCTTGCGGCAGGCCCGCAAGCAACAGCGACATGCGCGCGACGTTACGGTTGTCTTCGCCGGCCTGATTCGCGCAGCCGTAGATCACGTCGTCGACGGCGTTCCAGTCGACATCCTTGTTGCGCTCGATCAGCGCCTTCAATGGCACGGCGCCGAGGTCGTCCGCGCGAACCGACGACAGGGAACCCGCGTAGCGGCCGATCGGGGTGCGGATCGCGTCACAGAGGAAAGCTTCGGTCATCTTCATGTCTCCAACGTTGCTTCGGCGGTACATGCCGGGAAAGACCATTTGTTCTATATACGAACTTATGGTCTAATATCGAACAATTTTACACGCGATGATAGGCGTGCGCGGAAAAGCCTGTCAACGGCTGTGCGCGCCGCGTGGTCCGCCGCTTCGCCACCCGTCGCCCGCAAATATGGCTATCGATAAAGACCCTCGAGCGTCGCAACCCGCCCCCGCCCTGCACGCTGATGCGCCCGACAAGCCCGGCGATTCCTACGTGCAATCGTTCGCGCGCGGCCTCGCGGTGATTCGCGCCTTCAACGCCGAGCGCCCTGCGCAAACACTGACCGATGTCGCTGCCGCAACGGGTCTCACGCGCGCCGGCGCGCGCCGCATTCTGCTCACGCTGCAAACGCTCGGTTACGTCGAAGCCGATGGGCGCCTGTTCCGGCTCACGCCGCGCATTCTCGATCTCGGCTTCGCCTATCTGACGTCGATGCCGTTCTGGAACGTCGCCGAACCTGTCATGGAGCAGTTGTCGGCCGAGGTGCACGAAAGCTGCTCGGCGGCCGTGCTCGACCGCACGGAAATCGTCTATGTGCTGCGCGTGCCGACGCACAAGATCATGACCATCAATCTGTCGATCGGCAGCCGTCTGCCCGCATGGTGCACCTCGATGGGACGCGTGCTGCTCTCGTCGCTCGACGATGCGGCGCTCGACGCGATACTCGACGCATCGAAACTGCACGCGCATACGCCGCGCACCGTCACGGACAAAAACGAACTGAAACAGATCATCGCGCAGGTGCGTCGCCAGGGGTGGGCGATCAACGATCAGGAACTCGAGGAAGGGCTGATTTCGATTTCGGCGCCGATCCGCAACCGGCAAGGCCGCATCATCGCGGCGATGAACATCAGCGGCAACGCGCAGCGCAATTCCGCGAAACAGATGATGAAGACGTTTCTCGAGCCGCTGCAGAAAGCCGCGCAGAACGTCTCCGATAGGGTTGCGCTGCGCGGATAGATAGCGAGCGTTCGGACGTGCGGGTCAGGTAGCGTTAGCGGCTCAGATATCGTTCGACGAGCCGCGCCCAGTACGCCGCGCCGATCGGCAAGTTGCGGTCGTTGAAGTCGTAATGCGGGTTGTGCACCATGCAGCCGTCTTCGCCGACGCCATTGCCGAGCCGCAAGAACGTGCCCGGCCGCTGCTGCAGCATGAACGAAAAGTCTTCGCTGCCCATCAGCATGTCCGTATGCGCGACGACGTTGTCGTGGCCGACCAGTTCGCGCGCGACTTCGATCGCGAACTCCGTTTCCGCATCCGAATTGACGACGACCGGATAGCCTTCGATGTATTCGACGTTGGCCTTGCCGCCATAACTCGCGGCCTGACCTTCGGCCAGTTCCGTAATGCGCTTTTTCAGCAGCGCGCGTACTTCGGCGCTGAACGAGCGCACGCTCAGCTCGAGCTTCGCGGTGGCCGGAATCACATTGTTGACGGTGCCCGCATGCATCGAGCCGACCGTCACCACCGCGGGCTGCGCGGGGTCGACATTGCGCGCGACGACGGTCTGCAAGGCCATCACGATGCTCGCGGCAATCACGATCGGATCGACTGCGAGGTGCGGCCGCGCCGCATGGCCGCCCACGCCTTCGACGGTGATCACCGCCTTGTCGCCCGCGGACATGAACGGCCCCTTGCGGAACAGGAACTTGCCTGGCTCGGCGCCCGGATGGTTGTGCATGCCGAACACCGCGTCGCATGGGAAGCGTTCGAACAGGCCGTCCTCGATCATCTTTTTCGCGCCGCTGTCGATACCGCTTTCCTCGGCCGGCTGAAAGTACAGATGCACGGTACCCGAGAAACGGCGCGTCGCCGCGAGATGTTGCGCGGCGCCGAGCAACATTGTCGTGTGGCCGTCGTGGCCGCATGCGTGCATCTTGCCGTGCGTGCCGCTCGCGTAAGGCAGGCCTGTCTGCTCGATGATCGGCAGCGCATCCATGTCGGCTCGAATGCCGATGCTGCGGGCGCCCGTGCCTGCTTTCAGCGTGCCGACCACGCCCGTGCGGCCGACCCCGCGCGTGACCTGCCAGCCCCATGCTTCGAGCTTGCTTGCGACCAGCGCGGCAGTCTCGACTTCTTCGTAGGCCAGTTCGGGATGGTGGTGAATCTGATGGCGGATGTCGCGCAACGCTGCAGCAGCGGGTTCGAGATCGGCTATTTCGGCAAAACGTGCTGCGTCGCTCATCGGCGGTCCCCATGCATTCGGCGCCGCGTCGCACGCGGCGAATAGCCCCGCACTATAGCAGCACGGTTGTGCCGCCGTAGATGATCGCGCGATCGCGATTCCGATTCAGATGACGCCGCGCAGAACCCGCACGAACGCGTGCCCCGCCACATCGAGCGCACCGGAATTATCAATGCGTGTCACGCGCGCGCCGTCTGGCAACGAAAACGGCGCCAGGCGCGCGAGGCGCGCCGCGATCTGCTCGGCCGTTTCCCTCGCGCGCGCACCGAGCCGCGCCGCGAGAATATGCGGCTCGGCCTCGACGTGCACGATTTCCGCATGCGGGTAGCGTTCGAGTGCACGCGCGAGATGTTGCCGCGAGCCGTTGACGACGACCGTGCACCCGCGCGCAAGCCATGCATCGAGTTCGATACCGATGCCATAGCGCAGCGCATGGCTCGACCATTCGAGTGCGAACAGACCGAGTGCGGAACGCGCTTCGAATTCTTCGGGCGTAAGCGCGACATGATTTTCGTTGCTGCCCGCGCTGCGCGTGATGTAACGGTGCGCAAACACAACCGGCGCACCGGCGACATGATCGCGCGCGAAATGCAGCAGCGAATCCTTGCCGGCGCCCGACGGGCCCATCACATAGATCAAACGGCCTTCCATGCCTTACTTCACCTCCGCGTTACCCGATGCGCCGGTCGCATCGAATGCGAGTCGCTGCCAGAGCACGAACGGCTCGCCCGGCGCGGGCTCTACAAAAAGCGCGATGCCGTCGACCGGCAGCGCACCAAGCTGCTGCACCTGCGCAAGCCACCATTGGACGATTGCCGCACGGTCGCGCGCGTCTTCGAGCGAATTCGACAACGTCATATGAAAGCGGAATTCGTCGAACACGTATGGGTATCCCCATTCGACGAGCAGCGCGCGTTGCCGTTCAGTGAGCGGCGCGGCAAGACGCCGTTCGAGGTCCGCCGCCGACGGTGCGGCACGCAGCTTCGTAAACGCGCGCAGCGCGTCCGACGCCAGTTCGCGCATGCGCGAATCGGCCTCCTCGCCCACGGGCCTCAAGGCGACGAAGCGGCCGAGCGTCGCGGCTTCGACAGGCAAGGCGAAGCGCGTTTGCGTGCGCGCCCAGCGCAGCGCCACATCGACGACGTCGTGCGGCTGCACGCCGTCGGCTAGCCGGAACGGTGCAACGAGCGTGCCATGCCAGCCGTAGCGGCGCGGCTCGTTCGTCAGACGCGCAAGCGTTCGCGACAGCGCGGGAAAATCGGCGCGCGGTTCGTGCACAGTGCCGCTTTCCGCGTCGCGTCCGAGCCATTCGGAACCCGCGCTCCACCAGCCGGACGCCCGCGGCGGCGCATAGTAGACCGCACAGCGCGTGGCCGCGCTCCAGTGCAAGGTTGCGTCGCCAGCCGGCGCTGCCGCTGCCGCCGCCACGTGTTCGCCGTCCCGATCGGCTCGCGCGGCGCTCATACGTCGTTCTCCACGAGCAGTTGCACGCGGTCCGCCGCGAAGTGCGTGAAGCCGTATTTGATCGGCGTGCCTTCGACATCGACGTCGACGTTCTCGACCCACAGCACCGGCTGCTGGCGATTGATATTGAGGCGGCGCGCCACGTCCGCGTCGGGCAGCACGCTGCCGATGCGGCTCCATTTACGCAGATAGTCGTTCACGCCATATTCGGCGAGCGCCCTGGTCATGCCGCCCGTGCGCTCGAGCGCGTCGGGCAGATCCGTGAAACGCGCGGCCGGATACCAGCTGCGCGCGAAGGTAAGCGGCACGCCGTTCGCTTCGTGCAGCATTTCCATCCGGTAGACCGTGACGCCCGCGCGCAGACCCAATGCCTTCGCGACGTTCGGCTCGGCCTTCACACGCGATGCGGACAGCAGCACGCCGAGCGACTGCTGCTGCCGCAGGTTTTCGGTGAAGCGCGTGCGCCGGCCGATCGTGTAATCGATCGCGCCCGGTTGAACGAAGGTGCCACGCCCCTGTTCGACACTGACGAGACCGAGCGCGGCAAGCCCCAGCATCGCGCGGCGGATCGTGTGACGGTTGACGTCGAAGCGTCTCGCGAGTTCGGCTTCGCTCGGCAAGCGCCCTTCTTCGCCGAAGCCGCTCGCGGCGATTTCCGCCGCGAGAATCTGCTCGATCTGCCGCCATACGGCGACACCGCCGCCGCGTTCGAGCAGCGTTCCGGGAGTCGCATCGTCGTTCGATGTCATGGTGGTGTCATTCCCCTCGGTTCAAATATAACGCTCGATTGTAGTGCGCAACCCGTGATGAAAATATGAATCTGCGCACCGCACCGTGTCACTGCGGGATTTTACCTACAAACGTCTAGACGTTTAGATGAATAGATGCTCAAATATCCGGACATCGAAACCACGGAACTCCCGATGAGCGATCCTTCCGCCCCCGTTTCTTCCGCCCCGCCTTCGTCGTCCGCGCGTCGCGCATGGATGGCGGTACTGGCGCGCACGCCGCGCGCGGAGCTCGAAGCGGCGCTGCAGCGCGCCATGAACGGCGCGCCGCTACCCGCTTACGACTGGCTGCGCCCGCCCGAAACCGGCCTTGCGATGGTGCGCGGCCGTGTCGGCGGCAGCGGCGACGCTTTCAATCTCGGCGAAGCGACGGTCACGCGTGCCACGCTGCGTTTACGCGAACCGGCGGCCGGCGAACCGGGGGCCGGACATCCGGCGGCCGATGCGCCGGTCGGCGTCGCGTGCCATCTGGGCCGTGACCGCCGGCGCGCCGAACTCGCGGCGCTTGCCGATGCATTACTGCAACTGCCGCAGCAGCACCCGCATCTGCATGCGCAACTGATCGAACCGCTCGCCGCGCGCCTCGAGGCCGCGCGCGAAGCGCGCCGGCAAGATACGGCCGGCACGCGCGTCGAATTCTTCACGATGGTCCGAGGCGACTGATGAATACATCGAATAATCCAGCACAGGACGCGCTGTCCACGTCGCCGGCCAGCTCATCAGCCACCTCGTTGGCGTCCTCACTGGCCACCTCATTGGCGACCTTAACTCCCGGCTTCGCCGATCCCGTGCACGACACGCAGGCCGTGTTTCGCACGCTGCTCGATGTGCTGTCACGCCCGGGCACGATCGGCACCGTGCGCGACGTGCTGCCGGCGCTGAACGCAAACGCAACGAACCCGCAGCAACCCGCCGCCGACCGTGCCGCGTTCGCCGCGCTGCTCACGCTCTGCGATTTCTCCACGCCCGTGTGGCTCGCGCAAGCCGATGCGCCGCTCGCCTCCGCGCTGCGCTTTCATACCGGCGCACCGCTCGTCGATACCCCGCAGCACGCCGCCTTCGCGTATGTGCACGACGCGGCCGCCATGCCCGCGCTCGAGCGGTTCGCGCTCGGCGATCCGGAATCGCCCGAGACATCGGCCACACTGCTCATTCGCGTTGCGTCGCTGACGAGCGGCACCCCGCTCACGTTGCGCGGCCCGGGCATCGAATCGACACGCAGCATCGCGCCCGGCGGGCTGCCCGAGCGTTTCTGGCTCGAACGCGCGGAACTGGCGCCGCTCTTTCCGTGCGGCATCGACTGCTACTTTGTCTGCGGCGACACGCTGATGGGTCTGCCGCGCACAACCCAAGTGGAGCTCAACTAATGTACGTTGCCGTCAAGGGTGGAGAGCGCGCCATCGAAGCATCGTGGCGCCTGCTCGACAAGGAGCGTCGAGGCGATACGCAGTTCGCCGAACTCAGCGTCGCGCAGATTCGCGAACAGTTGCGGCTTGCCGTCGCGCGCGTCATGACCGAAGGTTCGGTGTACGACGAAGAGCTCGGCGCGCTCGCGATCAAGCAGGCGGCCGGCGATCTCGTCGAAGCGATCTTCCTGCTGCGCGCTTATCGGACCACGCTGCCGCGCTTCGGCTATACGGAACCGCTGCGCACCGAAGCGATTCATGCGGCGCGCCGCATTTCGGCCACGTTCAAGGATGTGCCGGGCGGCCAGCTGCTCGGACCGACGTACGACTACACGCAGCGCCTGCTCGATTTCGCGCTGCTTGCAGAGAGCGATGCCGGCGTTGGCGCGAGCGCCGATGCAACAGCGGCTTCAGCAGCGCATCTTGCTGCGCATGTGGCAAAGGAATCGATGCCGCGCGTCGTCGCGCTGCTCGACAAGGAAGGCCTGATCGAACAGGAAACGCCGACGCCTGACGCGCCCGAACCGGGCGACCTGTCGCGCGAACCGCTCGCCTTTCCGGCCAGCCGCGCTACGCGCCTGCAAAACCTCGCGCGCGGCGACGAGGGCTTTCTGCTCGCAATGGGCTATGCGACGCAGCGTGGATACGCGCATTCGCATCCGTTCGCCGGCGAAATCCGCTTCGGCACGGTCGCAGTCGAAATGGTGCTCGACGAACTCGGCGAAGCGGTCGAGATCGGCGAGATCGACGTGACCGAATGCCAGATGATCAACCAGTTCGCGGGCAGCGCGGAAGCGCCGCCGTCGTTCACGCAAGGCTACGGCCTCGCGTTCGGCCACTCTGAGCGCAAGGCGATGGCGATGGCGCTCGTCGACCGCGCGCTGCGCGCCGAAGAACTCGGCGAAACACTGCGTTCGCCGACGCAGGACGTCGAATTCATGCTGTCGCATAGCGACAACGTCGAGGCATCGGGTTTCGTGCAACACCTGAAGCTGCCTCACTACGTCGACTTCCAGTCGGAGCTCGAACTCGTGCGACGGTTGCGCGCGCAACATGCAGGCGCGCAACAGCACGACGCCGACGATGCCAACGGCGATCAGCAGACTACGCAACAGACTCCGGAGCAGAGCCCGCAGAAGCGCGCTTCGCAGCGCGCTCAACAGGAAGAAGTCGCATGAATCCGTCCGATACATCCATCGCATCACCCGGCCCCGACAGCGCGGCCGAGGGCTACAACTTCGCGTATCTCGACGAACAGACAAAGCGCATGATCCGCCGCGCGCTGCTCAAAGCGGTCGCGGTGCCAGGCTACCAGGTGCCGTTCGCGGCGCGCGAGATGCCGCTGCCATTCGGCTGGGGCACAGGCGGAATTCAGGTTACCGCGTCGATCATCGGCCGCGACGATACGCTCAAGGTCATCGATCAGGGCTCCGATGAAACGACCAACGCGGTCAACATCCGGCGCTTTTTCGCGCGCACGGCGGGCGTCAAAACGACCCGCCGCACGACCGAAGCGACGATCGTGCAGACGCGTCACCGCATTCCCGAAACGCCGCTTACCGATAAACAGATCCTCGTCTACCAGGTGCCGAACCCCGAGCCGCTGTTCCGGCTCGAGCCGCGCGTCGCCGAAAGCAGAAAGCTCCACGCGCTGGCGGACTACGGCCTGATCAGCGTAAAGCTATACGAAGACATCGTGCATCACGGCAGCATCGCGACGACTTACGACTACCCGGTGATCGTCAACCATCGCTATCTGACGTCGCCCTCGCCGATCCCGAAGTACGACAATCCGAAGATGCATATGAACGCCGCATTGCAGCTGTTCGGTGCCGGCCGCGAGCGGCGCATTCATGCGATCCCGCCGTATACGCACGTGCGCAGCCTCGACTTCGACGATCATCCGTTCGAGGTCCAGCGCTGGGATCATGCGTGCGCGCTATGCGGCTCGACGGAAAGCTTCCTCGATGAAATGATCGTCGACGATACGGGCAAACGGATGTTCGTCTGCTCCGATAGCGATTACTGTCACGAGCGGCGCGAGGCGCAAGCGACGCAACAGACGCAGCAAACGAAACAAACGCAACAGCGGGCTCACACCGAAGGCGCGGGAGAACATGCATGACGCACACGCCGACCCCGCTCCTTTGCGCACGCGCGCTCACCAAACAGTTCGGTGGCCGCAACGGTTGCAAAAACGTCAGCTTCGATCTGTATCCTGGCGAAGTGCTGTGCATCGTCGGCGAGTCGGGCTCGGGCAAGACGACGCTCCTGAACACACTCGCGCTGCGCACCGAAGCCGACAGCGGTACGTTGCACTACGCGGCCGCGCACGGTGCAACGGTCGATCTGCGCGCGCTGTCCGAACCGCGCCGGCGTCTGCTGATGCGCACCGAATGGGGCTTTGTGCAGCAGAATCCGCGCGACGGGCTGCGCAGCGGCGTCTCCGCCGGCGCCAACATCGGCGAACCACTGATGGCCGTCGGCGCGCGTCATTACGGGCAGATCCGCGCGCTCGCCACACAATGGATGGAGCGCGTCGAACTCGACGCCACGCGTATCGACGAGTTTCCAGCCGCGTTTTCGGGCGGCATGCAGCAGCGTCTGCAAATCGCGCGGAACCTCGTCACGGGCCCGCGCCTCGTGTTCATGGACGAGCCCACCGCGGGCCTCGACGTCTCGGTGCAGGCGCGGCTGCTCGACCTGCTGCGCACGCTGACCGCGACGCTGCATCTGTCGGTGCTGATCGTCACGCACGATATCGGCGTCGCGCGGCTGCTCGCGCATCGGCTCATGGTGATGCAAGGCGGCGAAGTCGTCGAATCGGGCCTGACCGATCAGGTGCTCGACGATCCGCAGCATCCGTACACGCAAACGCTGGTTTCCTCGGTTCTGCCGGTTTGAGGTCTGCGATGTCATTGATCGAATCCAATGCTCCACGCGCAATCGGGCGTGCCTTCGTCGACAACCCCGCGCTGATGCTGCGCGCGGTCGGTGTCGCGAAAACGTTCACGCTGCACGGCCAGGGCGGCGTGCGAATCGACGCGCTCGATGGCGTGTCGCTCGATGTCGAACGCGGCGAATGCGTCGTGCTGGTCGGCCCGTCGGGGGCCGGCAAGAGCACGCTGTTGCGTTGCCTGTACGGCAACTATCTCGCGAGCGCCGGCACGATCGCGTTGCGCGACGACGCGCGCGCCCGCGATCGCACCGACGACCGCCCTATGGCTCCCGCGCTTGATCCCGCGCTTGATTCTGCGGTCGATCCCGCAGCCGATTCCGACAAGCAGCACATCGCAATCACCGGCGCGCAGGCGTACGACGTGCTGTATTTGCGTCGCAACGTGGTCGGCTACGTAAGCCAGTTTCTGCGCGTGATTCCGCGCGTGACGACCCTGGCGCTCGTGGCCGAGCCGCTCGTCTCGCGCGGCGTGGCCGAAGCCGAAGCGCGCGAACGCGCGGCCGCACTGCTGGCACGATTGAATGTGCCCGAACGGCTATGGTCGCTCGCACCGGCCACGTTCTCGGGCGGCGAACAGCAGCGCGTGAATATCGCGCGCGGCCTGATCGCCGAGCATCCGGTGCTGCTGCTCGACGAGCCGACCGCTTCGCTCGATGCGGAAAACCGCGACGTGGTCGCCGATCTCGTCATCGAAGCGCGCGAGCGCGGCGCGGCGATCGTCGGCATTTTCCACGATGAAGACACGCGCGCGAAAGTCGCGACGCGCCGGCTCGAATTGCGGCCACCGCTACGTCACACGACTGCAATACACTGACATCCAACACCCATACGGAGCTTTCCGATGTTGATCAGGAACGCCCGCGTCGTCACGCGGGATGAAGAATTCACTGGCGTCGTGTGGATCGAGAACGACGTGATCCGCGACATTTCGCGCGGCACGACGTCCGCGCGCGAGTCGGAGGACTGGGAAGGCGATTACCTGCTGCCCGGCCTGATCGAGCTGCATACCGACAATCTCGAGAAGCATCTGGCGCCGCGTCCCGGCGTCTACTGGAACACCGACGCCGCATTCGTGATTCACGATGCGCAGGTCGCCGCCGCCGGCATCACGACCGTATTCGACGCGCTCGCGATCGGCTCGCGCGCGCACAACGGGCCACGCGAGCGCGGCATCCAGACGCGCTGCGCGCAAGCGCTGCAGCGCTTCACCGAACGCAAACTGCTGCGCGCCGACCACTTCCTGCATTTGCGCTGCGAAGTCGCGACCGGCGACGTCGTCGAAGTGTTCGACGAGCTGTGCGGGCATCCGATGCTGCGGCTCGCGTCGGTGATGGATCACACGCCGGGGCAGCGCCAGTGGCACGACCGCGCCGCCTGGCGCAAATTCCAGGAGCGCCACGGCAAGCTGACCGACGAGGAAGCCGAGCGCACGCTGATGGAACTCGCCGAGGAACAGCAGCGCTTTGCCGATGCGCACCGTCTGGCGATCATCGAGCGCTGCAAGAAGCTGCAGGTGCCGGTCGCGAGCCACGACGATACGCTCGTCGAGCACGTCGAACAGGCTGCCGCCGAAGGCATCGTACTCGCCGAATTCCCGACCACGCGCATCGCGGCCGAAGCCTCGCACCGTCACGGCATCGCGACGATCATGGGCGCGCCGAACGTCGTGCGCGGCGGCTCGCACTCGGGCAACGTGTCGGCGCTCGAACTCGCGAAAGCGGGTCTGCTCGATATCCTGTCGTCGGACTACGTGCCGTCGAGCCTGTTGACTGCCGCGTTCGAACTCGTCGACAAGGCCGGCTGGACGCTGCCGCGCGCGATGGCCACCGTGTCGGCCGAACCGGCGCGCACGGCCGGCCTGCACGATCGCGGCTCGATCGCACCGGGCCTGCGCGCCGACTTCGTGCGCGTCACGATGATGGACGCGTTGCCGGTGCCGCGCGCCACCTGGCGCGCAGGCGTACGCGTCGTTTAAACGGCGCGCCACACCGCGAGCGAGTGCATACAGCACTCGCCACTCGGCACTGCCGCCGGCGATCGTCGTGCGGCAGTGCAGCGAACCTCCGGCCGCGCGCCGCTATCACAACAGGCGGCTTACGGGACCCACCGGCGTTACCGCATAACTGTCGTTTTCCTTTCGCCGGCGCCCGCCCGCAAATGCGCGTCAGAGCTTGATTTGCCGCGCCATCCGGGGTTCTACCAGGTCCCCAATATTTTTGGACTGGTAAGCTTGGCGCGCGCTGCTGGCGGCCCGCCGGCGGCCGAAACCACCAGGCCCGGCCGCCTATCCGCGGCGGGCCATGTCGCATAGCACAATCCGCATAGCGACTTATCAGAACCACTCGGGAGTAAATCAGTGAAAAAACTGCTCGCGGCCTTGACGGTTGCCCTGCTTGCCACCGTTTCGATCGGCGCACACGCCAAAGACTGGACGACGATCCGTTTCGGCGTCGACGCCAGCTACCCCCCGTTCGAATCGAAGGGCTCCGACGGTAAGCTCGTCGGTTTCGACATCGACCTCGGCAACGAAATCTGCGCGCGCCTCAAGGCGAAGTGCGTATGGGTCGAGAACGACTTCGACGGCATGATCCCGGCACTGAAGGCCAAGAAGTTCGACGGCGTGCTGTCGTCGATGTCGATGACGCCGCAACGCGCCGAACAGATCGCTTTCTCGTCGAAGCTGTTCAACACGCCGACGCGCCTCGTCGCGAAGAAAGGCTCGAACATCCAGCCGACTCCTGAATCGCTCGCCGGCAAGTCGGTCGGCGTCGAGCAGGGCACGATCCAGGAAACGTACGCGAAGACCTACTGGGAGCCGAAGGGCGCGAAGGTCGTCGCTTACCAGAATCAGGACCAGGTCTACGCCGATCTGATCTCGGGCCGCCTCGACGCAGCGCTGCAAGACGCCGTGCAAGCGGACATCGGCTTCCTGAAGACGCCGCGCGGCGCGGGCTTCCAGTTCGTCGGCAAGGATCTCGAAGACAAGAAGATCCTCGGTGAAGGCGCCGGCATCGGCATGCGTAAGGAAGACACCGATCTGAAGGCGAAGGTCGACAAGGCGATCGCCGAAATCATCAAGGACGGCACCTACAAGAAGCTCGAGAAGAAGTATTTCGACTTCGACGTCTACGGCGGTTAACACGCCGGCGGCGCGGTTCGCCGCGCCGCACTCGCAAGGCTCCGCCGTATAAACGGGCTCCGCATGGAGCCCGTTTTCGTTCGAGACGGGCATAATAGCCCGCAGTCAACCGATAACGCGGCCTCTACGCTTTGCCGCCTCTCTCTCATGCAAACGCAAATTCACCCGCTGTTGTCCCCGTCGCTTGGCACCGCTCGCAACGTGACGAGCTTCCACTACGGCCCCGGCGGCGGAAAGAAGGTGTATATCCAGTCGTCGCTGCATGCCGACGAACTGCCCGGCATGCTCGTTTCGTGGGCCTTGCGCCGCAAGCTCGAGGCGCTCGAAGCGGCCGGCAAGCTGCGCGGCGAAGTGATCGTCGTGCCGGTCGCCAATCCGATCGGTTTGAACCAGCATATGCTCGGGCTGCTCGCGGGCCGCTTCGAATCGAATTCCGCGCAGAACTTCAACCGCAATTTCCATAACCTCGCGGCGCTCGTCGAACCGATCATCGAAGGCCGCCTGAGCGGCGATATCGAGCACAATCGCGCGGCGATCCGCGCGGCCATGCACGAAGCCTTGCAGGCGCAAAAGCCGCGCACCGAGCTCGAATCGCACCGCCTCGCACTGCAACTGATGTCGTTCGACGCCGATATCGTGCTCGATCTGCATTGCGACTGGGAAGCGGCGCTGCATCTGTACACGAACCCGGACCTGTGGCCCGACGTCGAGCCGCTGTCGCGCTATCTCGACGCCAAGGCATCGCTGCTCGCGCTCGATTCGGTCGGCAATCCGTTCGACGAGATTCACAGCTTCTGCTGGTCCGATTTGCGCGCGCGCTTCGGCGACCGCTTCCCGATTCCGAACGGCTCGATCTCGGTCACGGTCGAACTGCGCAGCCAGCGCGACGTGTCGTACGAGTTCGCGGAGAAAGACGCACAAGCGATCATCGAGTACCTCACGCATCGCGGCGTGATCGACGGCACGGCTGCGCCGATGCCGGCGCTCGAATTCGCGGCCACGCCGCTCGCGGGCACCGAGCCGGTCGTGTCTCCGGTCAGCGGCGTCGTCGTGTTTCGCGCGGAAGTCGGCAAGTGGGTCGACGCAGGCAAGGAGATTGCCGATATCGTCGATCCGCTGACCGATCAAGTCGTCACGCTGAAGTGCACGGTCGCGGGCGTCCTGTACGCGCGGCACGTATCGCGATTTGCGACCGCCGGCATGGAAGTCGCGCGTGTGGCAGGGGCGAAAGCGATCCGCTCGGGATCGTTGTTATCCGCTTAGCCAGGTCTCGTTTCACAGCCGGTTATTCCGCCCGTATTGCTTCGCCTTGTTGTTGCACTCATGCCGTTCGCGGTATGTCGCCAGCAAAAAATCGCCCGCTTGAAAGCGGGCGATTTGTCTTGTGCGTCACCGATTCACACGCGAAGCAGCATTACTTTCATTGAACCTACACTTATAAACAGCTCGTATGCATAACTATAAGAAACGAGCAAAAATTCCCGCGATCCCGTCCTATAAATGTAGTTTTTGCACTACATCTAGTGCATTTTTCGCAATTGTCATATTCAGTCGTATGTAATCCGTTTAAATTTCCGGTCGACGAAAGACCTGCCGAAGAGCATGGCGACAGTCGCTGGCAATTTTCTAAAAACGGAGAAATCTTTGAACAAGAAAGTACTGACCACGGCGCTCCTCGCAACTTTTGCGGGCGCTGCACACGCGCAAAGCAGCGTGACGCTCTACGGGATTATCGATGCAGGTATCAGCTATGTGAATCACAGCGGCACGAATTCGCAGAAGCTGTTCAAGTATGACGACGGCGTCGCACAGGGCAGCCGTTGGGGCATGCGCGGTGCGGAAGACCTCGGTGGCGGCCTGAAGGCGATCTTCGTGCTCGAAGGCGGTTTCAACAGCGGCAACGGCACCTCCAGCCAGGGCGGCGCACTGTTCGGCCGTCAGGCCTTCGTCGGTTTGTCGAAGAATGGTATCGGCGCGTTGACGTTCGGTCGTCAATACTCGATGTCGACCGACGTTCTCGGCGGCGCGTACTCGAACGGCGGCAACATCGTCAGCGGCAACTACTCGTACCACATGAACGACGTCGACCAGTTGACGTCGAGCCGCATCAACAACTCGGTGAAGTTCAGCAGCGCGAACTTCTACGGCCTCACGTTCGGCGCGTTGTACGGCTTCTCGAACCAGGCTGGCGCATTCGGCGGCGCACCGACGGTCGGCACGACGACCGGCTCGTCGCGCACGTACAGCTTCGGCGCGAACTACGCATACGGTCCGTTCAGCGTCGGCGCTGCCTACACGGACATCAAGTTCCCGGCTCTGTCCACGCCGGCATTCAACGTTACCCTCGCGAACTTCACCCCGGGCTCGGGTCCGTCGGGTGGCGCGGCGATCCGCGATCTGCGCACGTTCGGCGTCGGCGGCCGCTACACGCTCGGCCCGATCACGGCATGGGCGTTGTACACGAACACGCTGTTCCAGCCGATCACGCTGGGCTCGTCGCTGTACCAGGCTTACGACGTGGGCGGCAAGTACAACTTCACGCAAGCGCTGTCGGTTGCTGCCGGCTACACGTACTCGAAAGTGGACGGCGCCACGGCAAGCGGCCACTGGAACCAGATCTCGGGTGCTGTCGACTACGCGCTCAGCAAGCGTACCGACGTGTACTTCCTGACGGTGTTCGAGGACGCAAGCGGCCGCGCCGGCAACTCGGAACTGCAATCGCAGATCGGCGACACGAGCTCGTTCTTCGGCAACTCGGGCAACGGCTCGCAAAGCCAGCTGGCGTTCCGCGTCGGCCTGCGCCACAAGTTCTAAGCAGCTTGAGCGGTTGGCCTTGCGGCGAGACGCTCGGCCAGCCTGCTTCGAGAACAGGCACAGACGCCCTTCGGGGCGTCTTTTTTTTTGAGCAGCGCCATGAACGCGCATGCCGCGTCGACATGCGTCGCCACACGCGTTCGCACGATGCTCGACAAGGCGCGGCCGGCGCCGCGCGACGCGCGTTCCGCGGTTTCTGCACGTTTTAAAGCAATCGTTCTAAAATGACGCGTGCGGCTCCGGCGACGGGTCGCGGGCAGGGCCGAACAGCCATGGCTGTTCGGCAGCACGGTTGCGCCATGTGCAAGCGTGACCGTTACGCCTCCCGAATCACGTCGCCGTGTGCATGGCGCCCGACCCGCTCGTCGGCGCGCCGGCCTCATCCATTACAGGAACCGGCATGAAAATCGTAGTTTTTGGCACGGGCGGCGTCGGCGGCTATTTCGGCGCGCGGCTCGCCCAGTCAGGTTGCGACGTCACGTTCGTTGCGCGAGGACGCCACTATGCAGCCATCAAGGCGCACGGTTTGCGCATCGAGAGCCCGCTCGGCAATTTCACACTCGAGGCGCCCCGAATCGTCGAACACATCGGTGCTGTACAACAGGCCGACCTCGTCATAGTCGCGGTGAAACTGTGGGATACCGACGAGGCCGCCCGATCGCTTGCTCCGCTCGTCTCGCGCGGCGCGGCCGTGGTGTCGTTCCAGAACGGCGTGCAAAAAGACGAAACGCTCGGCAAACATCTGCCGCGCGAGTCGATCATCGGCGGAGTCTGCTACATCGCATCGGTGATCTCGTCGCCGGGCGTCATCACGCACAGCGGCACGATGCAGAAACTCGTATTCGGCGAATATGACGGCAGCCGCTCGGCGCGCGTGCAGGCGTTTCATGCGGCATGCGAGAAAGCGGGCATCGCCGCCGAAATAGCCGACGATATCGAGCGGCTGATCTGGGAGAAGTATGTGTTTCTCGTCGGACTGTCGGGCACGACCGCCACGATCCGGCGGCCCATCGGCGCCATTCGCACTCATGCCCGAACGCGCGCATTCCTGTTCGACGTGATGCACGAGGTGGTCGCGGTAGGCCGTGCGAAAGCGGTGCGGCTGCCCGCCGACTTTGCCGAAAACCGGCTCGCGTTCTGCGACACGCTGCCCGAAGGCATGACCTCGTCGATGCATCACGATCTCGAGAACGGCAACCGCCTCGAATTGCCGTGGCTGAGCGGCGGCGTGGCATCGCTGGGCGAAGCGCTCAATGTGCCGACGCCGAGAAACCGGACCATCGCCGACATTCTGGAACTGAGCGCCGACGGCCGCGTGTCCGGCTGAAGCCGGCCCGCACCTCACCCATTCGTGCAGGAGACTTCGCGATGACGACATCCCCGCTGACCATCCGCTCGCTTAGCGCCGCGGCCGTATCGGTGCCGATGCGACGTACCTTCGGTACGAGCGCGCAGACCTTCAACGCCGCTCCGCTGTTACTGGTTACGCTCGAAACCAGCGAGGGCATCGCGGGCCACGGCTATGCATTCTGCTATCTGGATTCAGTGGCACGAGCGATGTCGGCGATGGTCGCGGACCTGAGTGCGTTCCTCGCCGGGCAGCCGGTCAGTCCGCTCGACATCGGCAAGGCCCTTGCGCGCTACTTCAAGCTGACGGGGCTGTACGGACCGCTGTGTATGCTCGCCTCGGCAATCGATACGGCCGCGTGGGACGCGCTTGCGCTTGCCGCGGACGTGCCGCTCGCGACGCTGCTCGGCGGGTCGCCGCGGGCCGTGCGTGCGTACAACAGCAACGGCCTCGGACTCGTCGAGCCGCCGCGCGCAGCCGACGAAGCAGAAGCGTTGCTCGCCGGTGGCTTCCGCGCGGTCAAGATGCGGCTTGGACGTGCTTCTTTCGCAGACGACCTGGCCGCGGTTCGCGCCGTGCGCAAGCGCCTGCCCGACGACGTCGCGTTGATGACCGATTTCAACCAGGCCTTGAGCATCGCGCAAGCGCTCGAATACTGTCCGATGCTCGATGGCGAAGGCGTCTACTGGATCGAAGAGCCGATTCGTCACGACAGCTATGAGCATCTCGCGCAAATCGCCGCGCGCATCGATACGCCCGTCCAGCTCGGCGAGAATTTCGTGTCGGTGCAGCCGGTGTTCGAGGCGGCGAAGGCCGAGGCGAGCGACTATCTGATGTTCGATCTCGACCGCATCGGCGGCGTGTCGGGATGGCGCCTCGCGTCGGGCATCGCGGCGTCGGCCGGGCGCGAAGTCTCTTCGCACCTGTTTCCCGAAGTCAGCGCGCATCTGCTTGCCGCGACACCGACCGCGCACTGGCTCGAATACGTCGATTGGGCCGACGCCGTGCTCGAAGAGCCGCTGCGTATCGAAGACGGATTCGCGATGTTGACGGACAGGCCCGGCAACGGTCTGTCATGGAACGATGCGGCTGTCGAAGCCTATCGAATTGCCTGACGCGTCCGATGCGTTCAATCCGTGTAACGAGTTCGAGCAATGCCACGTCCACGCGAATTTGATGAAGACACCGTACTCGACGCCGCGATCGCGCAATTCTGGTCGCGTGGCTACGAATCGACCTCGGTACGCGAACTCGCGGACACCATGGGCATCACGAGCGCGAGTCTGTACAACGCGTTCGGCGACAAGCGTGCGTTATACGATCGGGCTCTCGAACGCTATGTCGAGCGCGGCTTCCGCGATCGCGTGCAACGGTTCGAAACAACGCTTTCCCCTCGCGACGCGATCGTCGCTTTTTTCGAGGAGATCGTCGATCTCTCGGTCAACGACAAACAGCGCCGCGGCTGTTTGATCGTCAACTCCGTGCTGGAACTGGCGCCGCACGACACGGCCGTTCAGGACGCGCTCGAATGCGTTCTGAAAGAGATGGAGCGCTTCTTTCTGCGCTGCGTGAGCGCCGGTCAGGCCGACGGCACGATTCCGGGTCACACGGCTCCAGCAGATCTTGCGAGAACGCTGCTCGCCGTGCTGATGGGGCTGCGCGTGCTCGCGCGCGTGCGCCCACAGCGCAGTCTGCTGGAAGGCGCCGCGCGTCCGGCAATGGAACTGATCGGCGCGACGCCGAAGACGCGGGCGTCATCGGCGTTGCGCCGTCCGGCCCGAAAAACGTCGCGCATTCCATAACGGGGCCGCGGCTTTTTCTTCAAGCCGCATAACGTGGCTCCTCACAGCCGCCTGCCACATCCTTCTTTGGGCCGCCGCGATCGTTCGCGGCCGGATTCGCTCGCCGCCGCATTGTTTTTTTGCTGCCGCGCTGTCATTTCGGCCCGCGCACGCCGACCTAAGGTCAGCACCGTGGCGTTCGCACGCGATCGCGCGGCAGTACGAGCGGCGCCGCTCTGCCCTATTCGTGACTGGAGATGTCGATAATGAAACTGCTTTCTCATATCGCCGTGGCGGCGACCTTCGCATTCGCGGCCGTAGCGCCGGCCCATGCAGCCGATTTCCGCGACTTCGACAGCAACGCGTTCGCGGCTGCCCAGGCGGCCGGCGAACCGGTACTGGTCGACGTGCACGCGTGGTGGTGTCCCGTGTGCGCATCGCAAAGCCACACGATCAAAAAGCTGACCGCGTCGCCGCGCTATGACAAGCTGGTGGTGTTCCGCCTCAATTACGACAAGCAGAAGGACGACTGGAAGCGTCTGGGTGTGACCACCCAGGGCACGCTGATCGCCTATCGCGGGCAAACCGAAACCGGCCGGCTCGCATATCAGACCAACGCGGCGAAGATCGAAGCGGTGCTCGACAGTGCGGTGCGTTGACCATGAGCGCTTCGTTCAACCTGCTTCTGCTCGGCTACGCAGCCGGCGCACTGACGATTCTGTCGCCGTGCGTGCTGCCGCTCGTGCCGATCGTGCTCGGCAGCGCCGCGCAGCGCAGCCGCTGGGGGCCGCTCGCGCTGGCCGCGGGGCTCGTCGCGTCGTTTACGCTGGTGGCGCTGGCGGTCGCGCTGGCCGGCGTGTCGAGCGGCAGCGACGTGCTGCGCATCGGTGGCGCCGCGGTGCTCGTGCTCGCCGGCGTCGCCATGCTGTTCAAGCGCGCCAGTGCGGGCCTTGGCCGGCTGCTCGCACCGCTTACCGCATGGGCCAGCGACACGCAGCTGCGCGCCGAGCGCTTCGGCACGCTTGGCCAGGCCGCGATCGGCGTGCTGCTCGGCGTCGTCTGGAGTCCGTGCATCGGCCCGACGCTCGGCGCGGCGACCGCGCTCGCCAGCCAGGGTCGCGACGTCGGCTCCGCCACGCTGACGATTTTCTCGTTCGGCGCAGGCATCGCGACGATGCTGCTGGTCGTCGCGCTCGCCGCGCGCACGCTGCTGCCGCGCTGGCGGCAACGGCTGATGAGCGTCGGCGGCATCGGCAACCGCGTATTCGGTGCGCTGCTGGTGGTGGTCGGGCTGCTGATCATCACGGGCCTCGATCGTCAGTTCGAAGCGCTCGCGGTGGCGGCCTCACCTGACTGGCTGACCGATCTGACCACCCGCTTCTAGCCTCCCACATGCACCGTGCCCATCGCGCCGCCGCACTCGCGGCGCACGCGAAGCGCCGCATATCAGACCTGGACGCACGCATGGCAACCCGAACCGCAGACCGCGCACCCGATTCCGGCATCGCGCGCACCGCAGTACCTGCCCCGACGCGGTGCTTTTCTGCGCGAATCCGGCGCTTGCCGGCCACGCAAACCATGCTGCCGATGCCGCCGCATCTCGACGACGACACTGCACAGGCACTCGCCGACGTGCTGCCGCTGCTCGGCTGCGCGGAGGAAGCGGCGACGCTCGCGTTCGGCCGGCTGGCCGACCGCGCGCCGGCAGACGACAAGCACGGCAGCGAGGCCGCTGCGTTGCGCGCGATCGAAGCCGAAGAGCGCGTGCACGACGAACTGCTGCAGCGGCTCGGCGCGGCCTTGCCGGCAGTGCCCGGCGGCGCGGCGCAGCGGGCTGCGGCGCGCCGCTTTCATCTGGGACTCGAAACGCGCGAGCGCACTACGCATCTCGCGCGGATCTGCGCGGTCGATGCGGCGGTCTGCACGATCCTGGCGCGCCTGACGGCGCCGCGCGCGGCGCTTGCGCAAGACGCGCAACTGGTGCGGCTGTTGCAAGGCATTCGCCGCGACGAAGCGCGCCACGTCGCGGTGACGCGCAAACTGGTCGCCGCGCGCGGTGCCGCGGCGCTTGGGCGCATGCAAGGCGCGGCTGCGCGCCACGCGCTGGCCGGCCTGCTCGTCCCGAGCGGGGCGGCCTTCGAGCGCCTGCGCGTAGACCCGGATGCGTTGCTGCGCGACGTTGCACATTTGCCGAACGGGTTGTTCTGATGGATGCGCCGTTGCACACCGCCTACTCGGAAGGCAGTGTCGCCGTGCTCGGCACCGGCGCCGCGCTGCCGGGCGAAGCGCTCGACAACGCAAGCCTGATCGCGCGCGTCGCCGCGCTCGCGCCGGCACTGGACACGCGTGCGCTGCACGCGCTGATGCGGCGGCTCGCGATCGGCCGGCGGCACGTCAGCCGCCCGTTTCGCGAGCGGGCGGAGGCGCCGTCGGCCGGCGCGCGCAATCCGCAACTGGCCGCGCAGGCGTTGCGCCGTGCGCTCGCGCAGGCACAGCTCGAGCCGCAGCAACTAGGCTATCTGATCGGCCACACCGCCACACCCGCTCAGCCGCTGCCGTCGAATATCGCGCTGGTCGCGGACCTGCTCGGTTATCCGGGCCCGCACGTCGAATTGCGGCAAGCATGCACGGGCTTTGCAAACGCGTTGCTGATCGCGTTCGGCATGCTCGCGCAGCGCGGCGCGCGGCCGCTCGCGATCGTCGGCTCGGAAACCGGTTCGCTGTTCTTCGATCCGGCGGCCGCCGTTCACGACCGCGATCAGCGCGTCAATCTCGCGCAGATGGGCGACGGCGCGGCGGCCATCGTGCTTGCGCCGGCGCGAGCCGGCATGCCGCAACTGCGCGCCGCGTGGTTCGGCGCGCTCGGCCTGAACCGTGCACCGGGGCTCGAAATGCGCGCCGGCGGGTCGGACGACGCAGCCGCGCGCACCTCGCCGCTGACGTTTTCGCACGATTACCGGCGCATCGCCGAGTCCGGCGCATTGCTGTTCGACGCCGGCGCAGCGACGGCGCGGCAGCGCGGGGTCGCGCTGGAAGACGTCGACTGGATCATTCCGCATCAGGTGAGCGGCAATATCGGTACGCAGCTGGCCGCCCACTTCGAGGTGCCGGCCGAGCGCTTCTTCGTCAACGCCGGCGAGGTCGGCAACACCGGCTCCGCGGCCATCTGGCTGGCGCTTGCCCAGCTTCGCGAACAGGGTCTCGCGGCGGGCTCGCGCGTCCTGGCGCTCGGCGCGGAAGCCACCAAGTACATGCATGGCGGCTTTCTGTACGAGCACGGTTCCTGCGAACATCGCGCCGCATGATGCGCTTTGCCGCCAGGCGAACGGCACTACGCAATAAAGAATGCCGGGCTGACCACGCGCGCTAGGTCGCGCCTGCCGTGACGCCGGCCGCTTGCCGTGGCCGCGTCGCGCCATCGAGACTGAGCACCGACTGCGCGATCGCCTCGGTCGTAGCGAGCGTGTTGATCGCGCCGGTGCGCAGCGCGCCGAGCACGGCGGTGGTTTTCGTCATCTCGCTGGCGACCGCGATGACGTTCGGGATGCGCACGAGATCCTCGAACGAGAGCCCGATCACCCGATCCGCGAACGGCGTGCGGGACGGTTGCCCGGCCAGATCGATAAAGTCGTAGCCCATCATGTCGCCGACCGCGCCCAGTTGCCTCACGGCGACAATCTCTTCGGGCGTGAACCAGCCCATGCGCACCATGTTGCTGTCTTCGTTGATGTCGCCAATACCGATCAGCGCGAGTTGGGCGCGCCGCGCATGATCGAGCGTCTGCTTGACCGTATCGTTTTGCAGCAGCGCCTCGCGCGCGTCCGGATCGACCACCAGCGCCGGTGCGTACAGCGTTTCGCTTTCGCCGCCGAAGCGCGCCGCGAGCCGCCGGCAAATATGGTCGGCATTCATGGTTTCGCCGCCGCGATACGCACCGCCGATCGCGCAAACGAACTGGCAGGAACGGCGCGTCGACGAGATCGCATGCTGCGAAATCGAGCTGATGTTGCGTCCCATGCCGACCGCGACGATCATGCCGTCCGAGAGGATGCGATCGAGATGGCTCGCCACGAGCCCGGCCAGCAATTCGCGCTGTTTGTCCTGATCCTTGTGGTTCACCGAGACAATCGCGCGTTCGAGCTTGAAGCGCGTGACGAGCTGCTGCTCGAGTTCGCTCGTATCGCGCGGATGATGCCGGACGCGAATCTCGACAATGCCCTCTTCCTGCGCACGCCTGAGCAACCGCCCGACCTTGGCCCGCGAAATGGAAAATGTCTTGGACAGATCTTCCTGAGTGAGCCCGTCGACGTAGTAGAGGGTGGCGAGGCGTGTCAGTTCGTCGGTTTCCATCAGGCAATCCTCAGAAGTGGAATCGGGCTGCGACGTGCGCAACGATACCGACCGGGACTCGCCGCGATTGGCGTTGCCGCTGCATCAGCCCGGGATCCGGTCCCCGCCCGCGGTGCGCTCGTCCTCTTTCGCGTGGAGCTCGGTCTCGTATTGCTGGATGCGTTGCACCTTCGGTGCCGAGCGGCCGCCGTCGAACTGCGCGGCGAGAAAAGTATCGACAATGGCTTTCGCCAGTTCCGGACCCACGACGCGTGCGCCGATCGTCACGATCTGCGCGTCGTTGCTGCGGCTCGCGCGCTCGGCCGAATACGTATCGTGACACTGCGCGGCACGGATGCCCGGCACCTTGTTGGCCGAAATGGCCATGCCGATGCCGGTTCCGCACAGCAATACGGCACGCCCGTATTCCCCGGTGACGACGCGCTCGGCCACGGCAAACGCAATGTCGGGATAGATAACAGGCTGCGCATTATAGGTGCCGAAATCCGTCACGTCGACACCTCGCCCGCGCAGATGCGCCAACAGGATCTCCTTCAGGTCGTAGGCCGCCTCGTCACAGCCGATCGCAATTTTCATTCAGTCACTCCCGGCGCAATTCCGCGCAGACGTGCGCGTTCGTTCGCGGTTTTCAGCATTGTGAAATTGAACATTTGATTAGTCAAGAGCAAATTCTCGACCTGATTTCGGGTAAAAGATACCCATTCTTCGTGAATTTCAGAAGCAGTTGCGCCCAACTCGGCGCTCTCGAATAAATACAAGTGCTCGCATATGAGCAAATGTCACATCGATTGCGCACCCGAACTCGACCATGCATGAGATCTATTTGATGATCCCGATCTTCTTGCGGTCGATCGTGATGAACACCGCGGCAATCAGCACGACGCCTTTTACGATGTTCTGCAGGTACGGATCGACGCCTGCCATGTTCATGCCGTTCGACAGGATCGTGATGATCAGGACTCCGAGTATCGTGCCCTGAACGCTGCCTAGTCCGCCGGTCAGCGGCGTGCCGCCGACCACCACCGCGGCGATCACATCGAGTTCGAGCCCCTCGCCGAGCTGCGAAGTGGCGGCCATGGCGCGCGCGCTTTGCAGCAGGCCGGCAATGCCGCACAGCAGACCGAGCAGGGTGAACATGGCGATCTTGACCCGGTCGATGCGGATCCCGGTCAGTCGCGCGACGCGCTCGCCGCCGCCCGTCGCCTTGAGCTCTCGCGCGAACACCGTGAAGCGCAACGTCACCCACCCGAGCAGCACCACCGCAACGGCGATCCACACGGCGTTCGGCACGGCGAGGGAACGGCCCGAATAGAAGTCGAGAAAGCTTTCGCTCTCGATCGAGACCGGTGCGCCGCGCGTGAAATACAGCACGATGCCGCGAAACACCACCATCGTGCCGAGCGTGACGATGAAGGACGGCACTTTCCCTTTGGCGACCACCACTCCATTGACGAAGCCGCACGCAAGACCGACGAGCACGGCGGGCACGATGGCGAGTACGCCGAGCGCGTTCGAACTGGCCGCGGCGGCCAGCGCGGCCAGTGCGACGATCGAGCCGACCGACAGATCGATCGAACCGGCGATCACGACGAAGGTCATGCCGAGCGCGGCGACCGCCAGCACCACGGCCTGCTGCAGCACGATCAGCGCGTTGCCGGGCGTGAGAAAGCGCCGCGAGCTGATCGAGAAGGCGATGCACAGCGCGGCCAGCAACAGCACGGGGAACATTCGCCGCAGCACGTCCGGCCGCTCGCGCGAAGCCGAGGTTTCGACACGGGTGCCGGCGTGCTCACGCCGGCCGGGAAGCGGTGATGTAGACGGACGGTCCATGGTGTTCTCAGGTCATGAAGCGGACGATAGTCGTCTCGTCCGCTGTATCGCCGGCGGCGAACGTATGTTCGATGCGGCCGCCGCGCATCACGGCGAGCCGGTCGGAGAGGCCGATCAGTTCCGGCAGGTCGTCGCTGACGAGCAGCACCGCGACGCCCTCTTCCGCCAACGTGCGGATGACGCGGTAGATCTCGATACGCGCGCCGATGTCGACGCCACGCGTCGGGTTGTTGAGCAACAGCAGCCGCGGCGCGACATGCAGGCACTTCGCCAGCACGACTTTCTGCAGGTTGCCGCCGCTCAGCGCGCGGCACGCGATGCCCGGATGCGCGGCCTTGATCTTCAGGCGCGCGCCGAGTTCCGACACGTCGCGATGCGCCTGCCGCGTGTCGAACATCCCGAGGCGGCGCGGCGGCCGGGCCATGACGATGTTGTCCAGCACGCTGAAGTCGGCAATCAGGCCTTCGCCGGTGCGATCGCCCGGCAGATACGCGACGCCGGCACGCCACGCCGCATCGGGATGTCGGGGCGCGTAGCGGTTCGCGCCGAGCGCGAGCGTTCCGCGCTGCGGCGCGAGCACGCCCATCGCGAGTTCGAGCACCGCTTCGCCGCCGCCGCCCTTCAGGCCGGCAATGCCCACGATCTCGCCGCTGTGCACGTCGAGGCGCACATCGTCGAGACGGCCGGCCACGCTCACGTCTTGCACGGCGAGCACGATTTCGGCCGGCGGCCGTTGTGCCTTGGGCGGAAACACGTGGCCCGAGATATCGCGGCCGACCATGCGCGCATGGATCTCCGCCGGCGCGATGTCGGCGACGTGCGCGCTGCCGGCGAGGTTGCCGTCCTTCAGGATGGTCAGTCGATCGGCGACTTCCGTTACCTCGCTCAGGTGATGCGACACGAACGCGACCGACAACCCGCGCGCCTTGAGCGCGCGAATCGCCTTGAGCAGCGCGTCGACTTCCCGGTGGCCGAGAAAAGCGGTCGCTTCGTCGAGAAACAGGATCTGCGGATCGTGCGACAACGCCCGCGCAATCTCGATGCATTTCCATTGCCCGAGATCGAGCCGCTCGATACCGGTCGACACCTGAATCCCCGCGTCGAAACTATCGAGCACCTGTTGCGCAGCGCGCTCGAGCGCCCTGCGCTGCATGAAGCCGTAACGCGAGAAGCGCGAAAGCCGATCGATGAAGATGTTTTCCGCCACTGTCAAAGACGGATTGATCGTGATTTCCTGGTGCACGAGCGCCACGCCGTGGCGCTCGGCTTCGCGCGTGTCGTGCGGTGCGTAACGCGCATCGGCGAGGCGCATCGCGCCGTCGTCGGGCCGCTCGGCGCCGGCGAGGATCCGCAGCAGCGTCGACTTGCCCGCGCCGTTCTCGCCGACCAGCGCGTGAACCTCGTTCGACGCGAGTTCGATCGATACGTCCCGAAGCGCAACGGTATTGCCGAAACGCTTGTTAATGTGCTCAGCGACCAGCGTCATCTGCGAATACCGTCGGGCATGACAGGGAACCTCGCGTGTGCAAATCGACGAATGCCTAGCTGTACTTCATATCGAACGACGCGGCCGGTGCATTCGGCGTGTAGAAACGCGAGTGCTTGCGGAAGTCGTAGGGTGGAATGCCATGCGGGAAGTCCTTTTCGAACTGCGGCACCTGATCGCGGCTCAGCGGCAGCAGATGAAGCTTGACCGTGTCGTCCTGCCGGCTCACGGGCTTGCCCTTGATCTGGTCGAACAGCATCACGAGCGCGAAGCCGCCCTGTAGCCAGTGACCGCCGATATCGAACAGCAGTTCGCCGCGCTTCACCGCCTCGACGTTTTCGGGGTTCAGGTCCATCGCGACCACGTAGACATCCTTGCCGGGCATCTTGCCGGCATTGCGCAGCGCGGCCATCACGCCGGTCGCCGTGCCGCCGTTGGCGGCCCAGACGCCCTTGATGTCGGGATGCCCCTGATACAGCGATTCGAAGGCGGTCTGCGACGTATCGCGCACGAAGTTGCCGTCGACCTCGCCGGCCACCGTCACCTCGGGATGTTCCTTCAGCGCGCGTCCGAGCCCTTTGCGCCGATCGATCGCGACCGACGTGCCGGCCGTGCCGTTGACCACGCCGATCACCTTCTTGCCGTTTGCGCCGGCGGGCACCGCGGTGAACAGTTTGATCGCCATCTGATAGCCGGCCTCTTCGTCGCTCGGTCCGATGAAGGCGATGTAGTTCGGAAAGCGCGGCGTTTGCGGGCTGAAGTCGGGGTACGAGTCCGTGAGGATGACCGGAATGCCCGCGTTCTTCGCAAGCGTGAGTCCGGGCACCGCGGTCGACCAGTACGGCGTGAAAATGATGCCGTCCACCTTCTGCGCGGTCAGATCCTCGAGGCTGCTCACCATGCGGTCCGGCTTGTTGTCTGCATTGAGCACGGTCAGATCGACGCCGAGTTGGCTGGCGCCCTGCTTCATGAAGTCGACGTAGTTGTTCCAGAACTGCGCGTCGAGCGTCGGCACGACCACGCCGATGCGGACCTTCTGCTGCGCCGCGCGCACGCCGCCTGCGAGCGGCAGCAGCGCGATACTCGTCAGGTACTTCAGGGACCGCCGTTTGCTCGCCTGCATGATCGTCTCCTTGAGGTTGTTCTGTCGTTCTGCCATTGCGCGCCCGCGTCGTTCGGACGGACGTCTCCTCGCGCAGACGCATCGCCTGCCTGCGCGTCCCTTCAGCGCCTTTGCTGCGCCTTCAGCGCCCGTTCAGGCGGGGTGCTTCTCGGTCTGCTTCTCGCCCCGCTCCGCAGCGGCGAGCAACGCGCCGAGCGATTCGCTCATGCTGCGCAGGATCAGGAAGCACGAACACGCGCCCGCATCGAGCACGCCGATCGAGCGATCGCCGAGACGGCTGGCGCGGCCGACGCGCGCGCGCAGTTCGCGCGTGGAGTTCATGCCACCCTCGGCCGCCGCGGTCATCGCGTCGAGGCATTCGCGAAACGAACGGTTTTCAGCAAGCGCCGCCTCGTATGCGGCCCGCGCCGGCTCGAGCGTATCGATCAAGGTCTTGTCGCCCACTTTCGCGTCGCCGATCGCCTGGACCGCGTCGATGCCGGCCGAGAGCGCGCGATAGAACAGTGGGCTGTCGAGCAACGCGTGTCCTTCGAGCACGCTGCTCATATCGAGGAAGAACGAGCCGTACAGCGGTCCCATCGACCCGCCGATGCCGCCCATCAGCGCATCGGACAGATCGGCGAGCGCAGCCGGCAGCGACGGCGGCGTGGCGCGTTTCGCGAGGCGTTCGCCGCATTGCGAGAAGCCCTTGCTCATGTTGATGCCGTGATCGCCGTCGCCGATCGCGCCGTCGACTTCGCTCAGGTATTGGCGGTTCGAATTGATGACGCCGATCAGATCGGCAACCACGCTGCCCGCGGCGGCCATGTCGAGAGTGTCGGTCACGATGCGTCTCCTACGGTGATGCCGATGCTTCGGCACGGATGGTGAAGCGCACGCGAAAGCTGCTCGTCGAGCCGCGTCAGCGTGACGGTCACGCCCATCATCTCGAGCGAAGTGAAGAGGTTGCCCACGCGCGAAAAGCCGATTTCGATGCCGCCTTCGCGCAGATAGTCCGCTACCTCGCCGTACAGGATGTACTGCTCCATCAACGGCGTCGCGCCGAGCCCGGAGACCAGCAATGCAACCTTGTCGCCGCGCGCGAAAGGCAGGTCGGGCAGCAGCGTATCGAGCATCCGCCTGGCCATGTCTTTTGCCGGCACCGTGCGCTGCACTTCGATTCCGGGCTCGCCGTGATGGCCGATGCCGACTTCCATGTCGCCATCCTTGATCGTGAAGTTGGCCTTGCCGACCGCGGGAATCGTGCACGCCGACAATCCGATGCCGATCGAGCGCGTCGATTCGATCGCATGTCGCGCGGCCGACACCACTTCGTCGAGCGAGGCGCCCAGCGCCGCGCACGCGCCGGCGACCTTCCACATGACGATCTCGCCGGCCACGCCGCGGCGTTTCGCGATTTCCTCCGGCGGCGCCGAGGCGGCGTCGTCATTGGCGACGACCGGCACCACGCGGATGCCGTCGCGTTCGGCCATGCGCATGGCCATCTTGACGTTCATGTTGTCGCCGGCGTAGTTGCCGTACAGGCAGGCGACGCCCGCGCCGCCGTCGGCGGCCTTGAACGCGTCGGCAAACGACTTCGCGGTCGGCGACGAAAAGATCTCGCCAACGGCGACCGCATCGACGAGGTGCTCGCCGACATAGCCGATAAAGGCCGGTTCGTGACCCGACCCGCCGCCCGTGACGATGCCCACGCGGCCCTTCTGTCCTGCGTTCACATGCGAGACGACGCGCGGATTGTCGGCCGACGCTCGCAGTTCCGGATGCGCGGCGAGTATGCCGCGCAACATGTCTTCGACAACCAGATCCGGATTATTGATGACGCGATTCATGAGCTTTCCTCGAGTTCTCTGGTTGCGTTTATCCGCTTCGCGGTGCGCTGCTTCCTATGCACCCGCTTCCATGCACGCTTCGTATGCGCGGCTTCGCGTTGCGCCGCCTATTGAGCGGTATAGCCGCCGTCGATCACGATGTTCTCGCCGTTCACCATCGCAGCGGCGTCGCTCGCGAGATAAAGAATCAGTGCGCCGATTTCGTCGGGACGGGCAAAGCGGCCGGCCGGAATCTTCGCCTTCATTGCTTCGCCGACCGCGCCCGCCCACGCTTTGCGGCCCAGTTCGGTTTCGACCACGGTCGGCGAAACAGCGTTGACCGTGACGCCGTGTTTCGCCCATTCGAGCGCGAGCACCTTCGTCATGCCGACGATGGCCGCCTTGCTCGCGCAGTACGCGGCATGACGTTCGAGCGCGATTACGCTCGCCTGCGAGGCGAGGTTCACGATGCGTCCGTAGCCGCGCCCGATCATCTCGCGGCCCGCTGCCTGCGCGAGCAGAAACGGCGCCTTCAGATTCAGCGCCATGGTGCGGTCCCAGGCGTCCTCGCTCAACGTCTCGGCCGGTTCCAGCAACGCGACGCCGGCATTGTTGACAAGGATGTCGAGCCGGCCGCAGCGGGCGACGACATCGCGCACCGCCGCCTCGGCGGCGCCGGGCGCGACGAGATCGGCCACCACGGCGACGTGGCCCCGTTCGCCGCCTTGCAGCGCGGCGGCAACCTCGCGCACCGCCGGATTGATGTCGAGCAGCGCGAGCCGCGCACCCGCCGCCGCGAGGCTTTCGGCAGCCGCGAAGCCGATGCCGCTCGCCGCGCCGGTGACGAGCGCCACGCGGCCGCTCAGATCGAAAAGTTTGCCTGCTTGCTGCGCCATGAATCTGCTCCGGTCGGTGACGTACGGCTTACTGTTGCGAGACTTCGCGAACCTTCTTGAGGATGGCGTCCGCATTCGCTTGCGTGACCTGCGTCCACGGCACCGTGTACTCCTTGCTGGTGCCGCCGTTCCACGGCATCTTCGCGCCGTACTCGGTCCAGATTTCGGACTGCGGCTTGTACGACGGGCCGACCACCGCGCGCATCGCGAGATCGAGCGCACCTTGCGATTGCGCCCTGGCGTCCTGGAAGAACGTCGTCATCTCGCCGCGCTTGGCCGCCTGTATGCCGTCGGCAATGCCGTCGATGCCGGCCACCGGAATCTTCTTCGGGTCGAGCCCCTTCGACTTCATCGCCTGGATCGCGCCGAGCGCTTCCTCGTCGTTTTCGGCGATGACGCCGTTGATCTGCCCAGGGTGCGACGTCAGCCAGTCCTCGACGAGCGCGAGCGCCTCGGCGCGCGACCAGTTGGCGGTCTTGTTTTCGAGCACCTTCACGTCCTTGTGCTGCGCGAGCACTTCGGCAATGCCCTTCGAGCGGTCGATCTGCGCCGACTGGCCGATCGGCCCCTCGATGATCACGACGTTGCCTTTGCCGCCGATCGCCTTGACGATCGCTTCGGCTTCGAGCCGGCCCGCGACGACGTCGTCGTTGCCGACGTACGAAGTCAGCTGGTCGCCGGACACGTGCGTGTTCGAGCCGATCACCGGAATATGGGCGGCCACGGCCTTCGCGACCGCGGCCGCGCCGGCATTCTTGTCGATCGGCGCAAAGATGATCGCGTCGTACTTCTGCGTGATCATGGTGTCGAACTGATTGCTTTGCGTGAGCGCATCGTAGTTGCCGTCGAACACGACGATCTGCGCCGAGCCGTTCTTGACCGCCGGATCCTGCTTGACGGCGTTGGTCCACATCTGCATGAATTCGGCTTTGAGGCCATACGGCATGACGCCGATGCGAACCGGTTTCGCCGCCTGCGCGACGCTGATCGTCATCGCGGCGAGCATGGCCGCCAGCACTGCCTGATTCCGTAGCTTCACTGATCGTCTCCTGAGTTTGTTGTTAAGTCCGATCCTGGATGGAGGTCACTGCTTCTTGCGCGATACATCGAGCAGAACCGCGCCGACGATGATCACGCCCTTCACGACCTGCTGGTAGTAGGACGACACGCCCAGCAGATTCAAACCATTGTTGATCACGCCGATCAGCAGCGCGCCGACCACCGTGCCGCCGAGCGAGCCCGAGCCGCCCGACAGGCTCGTGCCGCCGATCACCACGGCGGCGATCGCGTCGAGCTCGTACGACAGGCCCGCCTGCGGCAGGGCCGACGTGGTGCGCGCGGCCAGCACGATGCCGGCGAGCCCGGCCAGCAGCCCGCCGATCACGTACACCGAAAAAATGATCTTGCCGGTGCTGATGCCGCTTGTTTTCGCGCTCTTCGCGTTGCCGCCGACCGCATAGACGTAGCGGCCGTAAGTCGTGTAGCGCAGCACGAACCAGAACAGCAGCACCACCAGCGCGAACACGATCACCGGCACCGGCACGCCGGCGAAGTTGCCTGTGCCTGTGCGCAGGAAGCCATCGGGCAGATCGGCGATCGGCATGCCGTCGTTGTAGATGAAGGTCAGACCGCGCGCGACGCTGAGCATGCCGAGCGTCGCGACGAACGACGGCACGGCGAGCCGCGCGACCACGATGCCGTTGACCGCGCCGACCGCCGCGCCGACCAGCAGACCCGCCAGCAGCCCCAGCGCGACACCGTGCGGATGCGCGCCGGTCACGACGCTCGCGCTGACCATGCCCGCCAGCGCGAGCGTCGAGCCGACCGACAGGTCGATGCCGCCGGTCAGCACGACGTAGGTCATGCCGACTGCGAGAATCCCGTTGATCGAGGTCTGCCGGAGGACGTCGGCGATGTTGCCCCACGTCAGGAAATACTGGTTCGCGAAAGACAGCACGATGCACAGCAGCACCAGCGCCGCGAGCATGCCGTAACGCTGGTAAAGCTGATGCATCTGCGCGGCGCGGCTTTTCTGCGCGGGAACGCTGACCGAGGGTGAGAGTGGTGTATTCATGACGCGAGGTGCAGAAGGTCTTCCTGGCTGGAGAGATGGCCGTCGATCACGGAGACCAACCGCCCGGACTTGAAGATTGCGATGCGATCGCTGACGTCGAGTACCTCCTGAGCTTCGGACGACACGACAATGGCCGCGCCGCCCTGCGTGACGAAATCGTCGAGCAACTGGTAGATCTCCCGCTTGGCGCCTTCGTCGATGCCGCGCGTCGGCTCGTCGCACAGCAGGCAAACGGGGCTCGTCGACAGGCAGCGCGCCAGCACGACTTTCTGCTGGTTGCCGCCGCTCATCGACGAAACCGGCAGCGAAGCCGAAGCAGTCTTGATGCGCATGCGATCGATCATCGCGCGCACGAGCGCCTTGACCTTGCGCCCGTCGATCAGCGAAAAGCGCGACAGCGCCGGATAAGCGGACAGCGAAATGTTGTCGCGCACCGACGACGACAGGATCAGGCCGGTCTCCTTGCGGTCCTCGGTGACGAGCGCGAGACCGGCGCGGATCGCCTGGCGCGGGCTGCCCGGCGCAAGCCTGCGCCCCTTGAATTTCACTTCGCCGTCCTGTGCGTTCGTGAGCCCGTAGACGCAGTTCAGATATTCGCTGCGGCCCGAGCCCATCAATCCGTAGATGCCGAGCACTTCGCCGGCGCTGACCGACAGCGAAATATCCTCGAACTCGGCATTGCGCGAGAGGCCAGCGGTTTCGAGGACGGTTTGGCCAGTGGGCCGGCGCTTCTTGTCGTTCTGATTCAGCTTCCGCCCGACGATCGTGCTGACGAGATACGAACGGTCGATATCGGCGATGCGGCCGCTATCGACGAAGCGGCCGTCGCGAAACACCGTGTATCGGTCTGCAATCCGGAATACCTCGGAAAGCCGATGCGTCACATAGATGATGCCGGTGCCCTGCGCGGTCAGGCTGCGAATGGCATTGAACAGCACCTCGGTTTCCGATTCGCCGATCGCGGAAGTCGGCTCGTCCATGATCATCACGTCGCATTCGCGGCTGAACGCCTTGGCGATCTCGACGAGCTGGATTTGCGCGAGGCTCAGCGAGTCGACCGTTGCGCGCGCATCGATCGCGAAGCCGAGCCGGTCGAGCAGTTGCTGCGCCTTGCGCGCGAGCGCGTTGAATTTCACGAGCACGCCCGCGCGACGCGGCTCGCGTCCGAGATAGAGGTTCTCGGCCACGGTCATGCCGCGGATCGGCGTGAGCTCCTGCGTGATGATCGCGATGCGGTTGGCGAGCGCGTCGGCCGGCGAACGGAAGTGAACCTCGCGCCCGTTGAGCAGAATCGTGCCGGCATCGCGCTCGAGGATGCCCATGATGATGCTGAGAAACGTCGACTTGCCGGCGCCGTTGCCGCCGCACAGCGCGTGGACACTTCCGCGGTGCAGGGTCAAGCGACCGTCGTCGAGTGCGGGAACGCCGTCGAACGACTTTTTCAGACCGCTCGCCTCGAGTAGCAGATCGCTCACCTTGCCTCCGTCATTTGCTCATCAATGAACAATTGATCAATCGAGCGCTATCCTAGAGGGCAGGGAAAAGGGTGTCAATCTTCTGCAACAGATGGTTAACCCGCAGCAATCCGTCGTCTCAACGAGTATTACACGACGCTTATCGCCGCTTTTCGCGACAAAAGCGAGCTGAGGGGATGCTCACGCCAGCCGGGAATGCCACCCCTCACACGCCGAGTCAATGAGAATTTGATCTATATCGAACATATGATCGATCAGCGCGAATCCATTGATGAGGCATAAAGCGGTATCGACAAGTACACCGCACGCGTGTTTGTCCCCATGCGGGTAAACACCGCTGACTACCGACATATCAACTTGTCATACTGGTTGAACAGCTACCAAGCGGGCGAAGTGTCAAATAAACGTCGCCGTGATGGCGACCCACTGAGGAGACGTCATGCTGTCGAATATCAACGGTGAGCGGCCGTACCCAGCAACGGGCCGCAACTTCATCACGCGGGACGGAAGGCGGCGCGGGGCCGCCCTGCTCGCGTTCCTTTGCGGCGGACTGCTGGCGGCCGGCCATGCGTTCGCACAAACTCAAACGCGCGCGACGCCATACGACGCATGGCCGCAACCGCAAATCCGCAAGACGATTTCCGTCGACGACGCGAAAGCCATCGTCAAGGAACGCACGCAGGCGCAAACCGAATGGAAAGGTCCGACCAGCGGTCCGCGCGCATCGACCCAGCCGCTGACCATCGTCTACGTCTCGGCGGACCAGTCGTACGTGTCGTTCGTGAACTGGGGCCGCGGCGTCACCGAAGCGGCCAAGGCGCTGGGCTGGAAAGCCGTCGTGCTGAACGGCCAGGGCACCGTGACCGGCACGCTCGCCGCGATGCAACAGGCGGTCGCGAGCAAGCCCGCCGCGATCGTGACGTCCGCCGACGCCAGCGCGTTGCAAGGTCCGATCAAGCAGGCGGTCGCACAGCACATTCCGGTGATCGGCATTCACGCGACCGCGTTCCCGGGCCCGGATCCGAAGCTTGGCCTGTACAACAACATCTCGTCGAATCCCGCTGAAATCGGCGAGACGCAAGCGGCCTATGTGATCGCCCAGTCGAACGGTACGGCCAAAGACCTGCACTTCCTCGACAACAGCTTTGCGATCGCGCGTTTCAAGGCCGAGGCTGCGACCGATCCAATCAAGGCATGCAGCGGCTGCAAGTTCATCGACATGGTGAACATCCCGATCGCCGATCAGACGCGCCGGATTCCGGCGGTCATCTCGGGCATCGTCGCGAATCAGGGCAAGGGCTGGTGGGGCACGACCTGCTGCGACAATTTCTATCCGTACATCGCGTCGGCGTTGCGCGCTTCGGGCGTGAAGCCCGACGAAGTGCATCTGGTCGGCTCGGATGGGCCGCCGTCCGCCTATGACATGATCCGCAAAGGCGAATACGAAGTCGCGACCGTCCCGGAGCCGAGCACGCTGTTCGGTTACGAAGCGGTGGATTCGATCGTGCGCGCGATGGCCGGCGAACCGCCGTCGAAGTTCGTGCAGCCGACCTATCTCGTCACGAAAGAAAACGCCGATGCGGAAGGCGGCAAGAACAACGAGTTCATCCCGAGCAACGGCTTCGCGTGCCATTACCAGAACATCTGGCGCGGCACCAACACGGCTTGCGGCGGCAAGAGCGGAGGCTGACGATGACAGCCGGCACCGTGCCGCTGCTCGAGGCGCGCAGCATCACCAAGCGCTTCTTCGGTGCGCTTGCGCTCGACGCCGCGTCGTTCGAGTTACGCGCCGGCGAGATTCATGCGCTGATCGGTGAAAACGGTGCCGGCAAATCGACCTTCATCAAGATTCTCGCGGGCGTCTATCAGGCAGACGGCGGCGAGATACGGCTCGACGGCCAGGTCGCCGACCCGGCCGTCGATGCCTTGCCGCTCGCCTTCGTTCACCAGGATCTCGCACTCGTCGACGATCTGAGCGTCGGCGAAAATATTGCGCTGATCGCGGGCTACCCGCGCAAGCGCGGGCTCATCGACTGGCAGGCAGTGATGCGTCAGGTCGCGCCGCTCTACGCGGCGATGGACGTCGAACCGCCCGATCCCGAACGCCTCGTCGTCACGCTGAGCCTGTCCGAGAAGGCGATCCTCGGCATCGTGCGCAGCCTCGCGGGCAAGCCGCGCGCGCTCGTGCTCGACGAGCCGACCGCCGCCCTGCCCGAAGCCGATGCGCAACGGCTCTTCGAGGCGATCCGCCGTCTGCGCGACGCGGGCACCAGCATCATCTACGTCTCGCATCGGCTCAACGAGCTGTTCGGCCTCGCAGACCGCGTGACCGTGTTTCGCGACGGCCGCCACGTGCATACGGCGGAGATCCGCGCGACGAATCCGGAACGGCTGATCGCGCAGATGCTCGGCCGGCCGCTCGAAAGCGTCGAGATCGCGCGTCACGATGCAGCGAGGCAGCCTGCCGCGCTACGCGTGGAGGATCTCGTGGTCGAAGGCCGCGGGCCGCTGTCGTTCGAAGCGAGCCCGGGCGAAGTGCTGGGCCTCGTCGGCTTGCGCGGCGGCGGACAGGAAGCCGCGGGCCGTGCGATCTTCGGCGCGCTGACGGCCGATGCGGGGCGCATCGTGCTCGATGGCCGCGCCCTGCCGCGTACCGACGGCATCGGCGCGCGCATCCGCGCGGGTATCGTGCTGCTCGCCGGCGACCGCATGCGCGAGAGCACGTTTCCCGGCATGACGCTCGCCGAAAACCTGTTTCCCAATCCGCTCATCACCGCGCGCGGTCTCTGGCAGCCGCGCGCCACTGCGACCGAGCGCAAGACCGTGCATGCGCGTCTCGAGCAGTTCGACGTGCGCCCGCGCAATCCGGGCTCGCTGATCGACTGGCTCAGCGGCGGCAACCAGCAGAAGGTATGTCTCGCACGCTGGCTCGAAGCGCGTGCGCGCGTGGTGATTCTCGAGGAACCCACCGCGGGCGTCGACATCGGCGCCAAGCTGTCGATTCACCAGATGCTGCGCAAGGCGGCGGCCGACGGCGCGGCCGTGATCGTCGTGTCGTCGGACCTCGAAGAAGTCGCGGCCGTCTGCGACCGCGCCCTCGTGATCGACCGCGGCCGCGTCGCCGCGGAACTCGCCGGCCATGCAATGACGATGGATGCGCTGATCGCGCGCTCGTCCCTTGGCGAGCGCCGGTCCGGCGCGCAAGACGCGACCTACCTTTCGGATAACGTATGAATAGCACCAGCGGAAATGGCGTCGAATCGAGCAGGGCAAGCGGGCCGACGGCGCCGCGCAGGCCGCCGCCCACTGCCGCGAAACGCGCGGTCGAACTGTTCGCGAACTACGGGCTGATTTTCGTGTTCGCGCTCGTTCTGATCGTGTTCTCCGCGCTGCGGCCGGACACGTTTCTGAGCAGCGGAAACATCGGCAATCTGCTGACGAGCCAGTCGGTGACTGCGCTGCTCGCGTTCGCCGTGATGCTGCCGCTCGCCACCGGGCGCTTCGATCTGTCGGTCGGATATCACGTCGGCATGGCGCAGGTGCTCGTGATCGGCTTTCAGGTCAACAGCGGGCTCTCGTGGCCCGTTGCCGCCGCGCTCGTCATCGCGATCGGCGCGTTAGTCGGTTTGATCAACGGCATTCTGGTCACGCGCTTCAAGATCGACTCGTTCATTGCGACGATGGGCATGGGTTCGCTGCTCTACGGCGTGTCGAACTGGTACACGGGCGGCCAGCAGATCGCCGGCTTCAACCTGCCCGACGGCTTTTCGAACCTGTCCCAGGTGCTCGGCTACGTGCCACTGCCCGCGGTCTACGTGGCGGTCGTCGCGATCGTGCTGTGGATCGTGCTCGAGCGGCTGCCGGTCGGACGCAGTCTTTATGTGATCGGTTCGAACGCGCGCGCGGCCGAACTGTCCGGCCTGCGCACCGGCAGCTACATCTGCGGCGCGTTCGCCGCGTCGGGGCTGTTATGCGCCATCGCGGGCGTCCTGCTCGGCAGCATTCTGCGTTCGGGCACGCCCTCGGTCGGCGCCGAATATCTGCTGCCGGCTTTTGCGGGCTCGCTGCTTGGCGCCACGTCGATCCGGCCAGGGCGCGTCAACGTCGGCGGCACGCTGCTCGCGATCCTGATCGTCGCGTTCTCGTTCTCGGGCGTACAGCAGCTGGGCGCACCGTTCTATGTCGAATATTTCTTCAACGGCGGCATTCTGATCGTAGCGGTCGCCTTGTCCGTGTACGCGGCGATCCGTCGCCGCAAAGCGGCCGTGAACGCGGCCGGCTAATCTTTCTGGAGTGGATCGTTTATGACTCGGGTTGCGGTGATTGGATGTGGCGTGGTCGGCTCGTCGTGGGCCCTCGTTTTCTCGCGCGCCGGTTTCGACGTTGCCGTGTGGGACGCGACGCCAGGGGCCGTGCAGCAGACGCTCGCGTTCGTGCGCGAATCGATCGGCAGTCTCGCGAAACAGGGGCTCGGCGGCAGCGAGAGCGCCGATACGGTCTGCGCAAGGCTCCATCCATGCGCGACGCTCGAAGAGGCGCTCGCCAACGCCGACTATGTTCAGGAAAGCGCGCCGGAGCGCCTGCAGATCAAACGCGAGCTGTATCAGCGGCTCGATACGCTTGCCGCGCCCGATGTCGTGCTCGCGAGTTCGACGTCCGGCTTACCGGCGTCGTCGTTCACCAATCATCTCGCGACACGCGCGCGCTGCCTCGTCGTGCACCCGATCAATCCGCCGCATCTGATTCCGCTCGTCGAGCTGGTGCCGACGCCGTGGACCGATCCGGCGGTGCTCGAGCGCGCCGCGAAACTGATGGAGCAGGTCGGCCAGGCGCCGATCCGTCTGTCCCGCGAGGTCAACGGTTTCGTCGTGAACCGGCTGCAAAGCGCGCTGCTCGGCGAGGCGTTCCGGCTCGTCGAAGACGGCGTGCTGAGCGTGGCCGATGTCGACAAGGCGGTGGCCGACGGCCTCGGCTTGCGCTGGTTTTTCATGGGGCCGTTCGAGACCATCGATCTGAACGCGCAGCAGGGCGTGGCCGAATACTGCCGCAATCTCGGACCGATGTATTACGGCCTCGCGAAAGAGCAGGCGGACCCGCGCGAATGGGGGCCGCAGCTCGTCGCCGCCATCGAGCAGCAGCGCCGCGTGCTGACGCCGGCCGATGCATTGCCCGCGCGCCGCGCATGGCGGGACCGATGCCTCGCCGCGCTCGTCGCCGCCAAGCGGCGCGTACTCGGTGCTGAAGGGAGCGTGTAGCATAGTAAGTTTATCGTCGCCATCACGAGCCTTTTATGTCCACGCCCCCCTCCACTTTCCCGATCAAACGCCAGCGCCTGTTCGATCAGGTCGCCCAGCATCTGGAAGCGATGATCCTGTCGGGAGAAGTCGGCGTGGGCGATCCGCTGCCTTCCGAACGCGAATTGATGGAACGCTTCGGCGTCGGCCGTCCGGCGGTGCGCGAAGCGCTGTTATGGCTGAACAAGAAGGGGTTGATTTCGGTGAGCGCAGGCGAGCGCGCACGCGTCGTGGAACCCGACCCGAGCGAACTGCTCGAGCATCTGTCGGGAGCGGCGCTGCTATTCGCATCGACGCCTCGCGGCATGCAGCAGTTTCAGCAAACGCGGCTTTTCACCGAGGTGGCGCTCGCGCGCGAGGCATGCCGGTGGACCTCGGCCGACGACCTCAAGCGTCTCGAACAGCTGCTGCGCGACAATGAAGCGAGCGCGGGCAACATGGAGACGTTCGCGAGAACCGACGACGCATTTCATTTCGGCATCGCGAGCCTTGCGCACAATCCGCTGATCGACGCGTTGTATCGCAGTGTGCTGAGCGTGCTGCAGAATCAGCGCTATACGTCATTGCAGCATCACGATGCGCTCCATGCGGCGATCGACTGTCACACGCGAATTTTCGACGCAATCGCCGCGCGCGATCCGGACCGCGCCGAGCAGGTCATGCGCACGCATCTGACCAATGTCGAGAGTTTTTATTGGGACGTGCGGGGCAAGCCAGCGCGGCATCCGCCGGACGCCGCGGCAGATGCGTCGCAGGCGGCGGAGAAGCCGCGCAAAAAAACCAATTAGCAGGCAGAGCGGCCGGCATGGCCGAAGTCATAACAACGGAGACGCATCATGGCGTATTTCGAAGCGATCGATCCGCGCTTCATGCGGTACATCATTCCGGTATGCACACTGGAGACGCTACACACGGGCATGCGTTGGGCCGAAGGTCCGGTGTACTTCGCCGACGGCCGCTATCTGTTGCTGAGCGACATTCCGAACAACCGGATGTTGCGCTGGGAAGAAGAGACCGGGCAGGTCAGCGTATTCCGCTATCCGTCGGGCTTTTCTAACGGCAACACGCGCGACCGCCAGGGGCGGCTCGTCAGCTGCGAGCACGGCAACCGGCGCGTTACACGCACCGAGCCGGACGGCACGATCACGGTGCTTGCCGAGCGCGTGGGCGGCAAGCGCCTCAATTCGCCGAACGATGTCGTGATCAGATCCGACGGTACGGTCTGGTTCACGGATCCGCCCTACGGCATTCTGACCGACTACGAAGGGTACAAGGCCGAGAGCGAGATCGGCGGATGCCATGTGTATCGCTGCGATCCGCAAACAGGCGAAATCACCGTGGTCGCCGACGACTTCGTCAAACCCAACGGGCTTGCGTTCTCGGCCGACGAACGGCAGTTGTTCATCGCGGATTCCGGCCGCTCGCATGCACCGGACGCGCCTCATCATATACGTGTGTTCGATGTGACGGATGGCGGGAAACTGACCAACGGGCGCGTGTTTGCGACGATCGAACCCGGCATACCCGACGGCTTCAGACTCGACGAAGACGGCAACCTGTGGGTGAGCGCCGGCGACGGCGTGCACTGCATCGACGCCTCGGGCGAATTGATCGGCAAGATCCTCACGCCCGAAACCGTGGCCAACGTGACGTTCGGCGGCCCCAAGCGGAATCGCCTGTTCATCGCGGCGACCTCGACGTTGTATGCGGTTTTCGTCAACACGCGAGGTATTCAGACACCCTGACCACGAAGGCCGGAGCGGTCGACGAACCATGCGGGCCGGGGTGCGCGCGCCGGTCGCATGCAAAAATCCGTAACCTCGTCGATGGTCGGCGGCATAATTCACACATATTTCATACTCGTGTGGCCTGCCGATGGATCTTCCCTTCAACGAGCGCGGTGTCTCGGTCACGCGCAACGCCCTGTCCGCCGCCGGCCAGGTCTTCCCACTGCGGGACATCGGCGGCGTGCGCGTCGTCACCGTGCCGCGCAACCGGTTGCTGCCGATCGTCATCTCGGTGGCGGGTGCGGCCGGCGCGGTGGTCGGCGGCGCGTTCCGGTCGCCGGCCGGAATCGTGTGCGGCGCGATGCTCGTCGTGGTCGGCTGGCTCACGTGGATCAGCCAGGATGTCACGCACCGGCTCATCGTGCAGTCCAGCGAAGGCGAACGCGAGGCGCTGTCGAGCCTCGATCTCGACTTCGTCGAGCGCGTCGCGCAAACGGTTCGAGACGCGCTGGCGGCCACGCCGGTAAGCTGAAGGAAGCTGATGGAAGCCGGGCGAACAAGTCCGCAATAGCCAATGCGTTAATAAAAAATTAACGCACCTTCGGCGCGCTTTTGCACTCGTTTAAGGCGTGCGAGGTTACAGTGAACAGGTCATAACAGCCGTGCCGTCCCCGCTCGCGTCGGCACTTCGAAGATGCACGAACCTTCAACCGCCCGCGAACGTCCCGCGCCGCGCGCGTTTCGCGCGGCAGCCGCCCCTCAGTTGTCTTCCTCGTTTGTCACCATCGACATCACGGTGCCCGGCACTTCGTCTTCGGTCGGCCGGCGTGCGCTGCATACCGCCCTCGGCACCGATCTGCGGCTCTACGTGATGACCATCGACAAACGTCATGAGCGCATCACGTTCCGCGTCGAAGTGATGTCGCGCAGCGTCGACGAAGTGATCGCCGCACTGACCGGCGGCCTCGAGCGAGCCACGGTCGGCCGCGTCAGGGCAACGGCGATCAAACGTCTTCAGGACGTCTAGCTTTCACAGATTTTTGCAGAGTCGCCACCGCGCGCGCGTAGAGTTTGCGGTTTTTGTCACCCGCGTTCCCGGCTGCGGCCACTCCATCTCTGCCGCGTGCATTCGCGGGATGGGGGTCGTCATTGGGACACGCGCAACCGCAAGGTGTGTCTTATGACGCTCTTCTCTTTGACGCGCCGCGCCGTGTCGCGCACCGGCGCATGCGTCGCCGTCCTGGTTTCGGCGCTATGGGTTGCCGGCTGCGGCACGTCGATCACGGCGCCGACACCGCCCGCTTCCACCGCGGGTCTCATCAACGAGGGCCGCGACGGCCTGCTGGTTCCGCTGCATGTGGAACGCAGCGACCTCGGCCACGCCCGGCTTGGCCTGCCCACGGTGATCGACGGCAAACCGGTCTACCTGATGTTCGATACGGGCACGCGTGGCGTGCGAGTGCTCTCTTCGGCGCTGCCGCGCACGAGCTACGCCGCCGCCGGCATGCGAACGACGCTGACGTTTCCGACCGGCGCGCAAGCCTCCGGACCCGTGGTGGACGTGCCGTTCAGCATGGCGGGTACGAAGCCTGTCGAGATCGCGGCGCAATCGGTCGACGATGTGCGCTGTATGCCCGGCGTAAAACGCTGCGTCGCGATGGACGGCTACACGGGCGAATTCGGCTGGGCGTTTTCAGGCATTCTCGGCGCCGCGGCCGATGCGCCGAACGACACGTGCTGCGCACAGCCATTACGTTCACTGCCCGCGCGAATCGGCGAGCGGTACCTCGTGCATGCCGATCTTGCACGGCCGTTTCTGGTATTGAGTCCGTCGAATGCGGTTGCGAACGGCTTTACGCTGCTGCCGCTGCATGCGGCACCGGACGGCGCGCTGCAATGGCCGGCCGGATGCGTGCAGGTCGCCGACAAGATGCGCTTTTGCGCGCCCGTCGTGTTCGCGACGGGCGGCAGCGGCATGATCCGTATCGAAACCGACAAGGCACCCGCGTGGGTCGGCGACGGCGATGAAAATACCGTGCTCAAGCAGGGCAACTATGACGTCGCGCTCGGCGTCGGGCCTTGGGCACATCGCTTCGAAGGCGCACAGGTCGCCATCGCGAAGACGCAGGCCGGCGCGAACCGGATCGTGATCGGGTTGATGGCGTTGCAGAACATCGATCTGCTGTTCGACTTCAGAAACGGACAGCTTGGCGTGCGCGCGGCGCGCGACGCCGAGACGATCGACGGCTAAGCGCGACTGCGGGCTGCGCCACACCGCAGCCCGCACGCTCGACTCACTCCATGTCGAGCGGTTTCACCTGCCAGATATCGCGCGCGTATTCGGCAATCGTGCGATCCGACGAAAACTGCCCCATGCCGGCCACGTTTTCGATCGCACTCGCGGCCCAGCCGCGTGTATCGACGAAGCGCCGGTCGACTTCATCCTGCGCTTTCGCAAACGCCGCGAAATCGGCGAGCACCATATAGTGGTCGCCCCAGTCGACCAGCGTGTGGAAGATGTCCGAAAACCGCAGCGGGTCGTCGGGCGAGAAAAACCCGGTGCGGATCTGGTCGAGCGCCATGCGCAGTTCGGGGTCGTCTTCGTACAACTGACGCGGCCTGTAACCGGTCGCGCGCAGGTTGTCCACTTCGTCGGCCGTGTGGCCGAAAATAAAAATGTTCTCGCGTCCCACCGCGTCGCAGATTTCGATGTTCGCGCCATCGAGCGTGCCGATCGTCAGCGCGCCGTTCAACGCGAGCTTCATGTTGCCGGTGCCCGACGCCTCGGTGCCCGCCATCGAAATCTGCTCGGACAGGTCGGCGGCCGGAATGATCAGCTCGGCGACGCTCACGCCGTAGTTCGGCACGAACACCACCTTCAGACGGTCGCCGACGACCGGATCGTTGTTCACCTTCGCGCCGACGTCGCCGATCAGCTTGATGATGGTCTTCGCCATGCGGTACGCGGATGCGGCTTTGCCCGCGAACATCACGACGCGCGGCACCCAATCGCGCTGCGGCTCCGCGAGAATCCGGTTGTAACGCACGATCACATGCAGCACGTTCAGCAACTGCCGCTTGTATTCGTGAATGCGCTTGACCTGCAGATCGAATAGCGCGTCCGGATCGAAGCCGATCTTCGTATGTTCGGACAGGCGCTGCACGAGACGCTGCTTGTTCTGCCGCTTTGCTTCGCGGAACGCATCGACGAACGCAGGGTCGTTTTTCAGCTCGCGCAGCTTCGACAGCTCGAACAGATCGCGGCGCCAGTGCGCGCCGATCTGCTGGTCGATCAGCGACGACATCGACGGGCTCGCCTGCGCAAGCCAACGCCGCGGCGTCACGCCGTTCGTCACGTTCGTAAATCGCTCGGGGAACATGCGCGCGAAGTCGGCGAAGATATCGCGCGTCATCAGTTGCGAGTGCAGCTTCGATACGCCATTCACCTTCTGGCTCGCGACGATCGCCAGATGCGCCATCCGCACGCGCCGCTGCCCATATTCGTCGACGAGCGAAATGCGGCGGATCATATCGACGTCATGGCCCGAATGCTCGCTGACACGCTTCAGAAACTCCGCATTGATCTCGAAGATGATTTCGAGGTGACGCGGCAACAGACGCGCGAGCGTTTCGACGTCCCAGGTTTCGAGCGCTTCGGGCATCAGCGTGTGATTCGTGTACGAAAACACCTGTTGCACGTCTTTCCACGCCTTGTCCCAAGGCACGCGATGCACGTCGACCAGCAGCCGCATCAATTCCGGAATCGCAAGCACCGGATGCGTATCGTTCAGATGCACCGCGACCTTCTCCGCGAAGCGGCCGAACGTGCTGTGCGTGCGCAGATAGCGGCGAATCAGATCCTGCATCGTCGCCGAGACGAAGAAGTACTCCTGCCTGAGCCGCAGCTCGCGTCCGGCTGAAGTCGAATCGTCCGGATACAGCAGACGCGATACGTTCTCCGACATATTTTTCGCGTCGACCGCGCGGCGGTAGTCGCCCTGGTTGAACGCGGACAGATCGAGTTCTTCGGTCGCGCGCGCGGACCACAGGCGCAGCGTGTTCGTTGCGCTCGTCGCAAAACCGGGAATGACCGTGTCGTATGCCATCGCGTTGACGTGCTGGGTTTCGATCCATTCGATATGGTCGTTACGCTGCACGGTGCGGCCGCCGAAATGCACGATGTACTGCACCTCCGGTCGCGGAAATTCCCACGGATTGCCGGCGCGCAGCCAGTAGTCCGGTGTTTCGACCTGCTCGCCATCCACGATCTGCTGGCGGAACATCCCGTACTCGTAGCGGATGCCGTAGCCGAAGCCCGGAATGCCGAGCGTGGCCATCGAATCGAGAAAGCACGCGGCGAGTCGGCCAAGGCCGCCGTTGCCGAGCGCCGCGTCGGGCTCGAGATCGGTCAGCGTTTCCATATCGACGCCGAGGCTCGCCAGCGCCTCCTTCATCTGGTCGTAGATGCCGAGCGCGAGCAGCGCGTTCGTAAACGTGCGGCCGATCAGAAATTCCATCGACAGGTAATAGACGCGCTTGACGTCCTGCTCGTATTGCTCGCGCGTCGTTTTCATCCAGCGCGCGACGAGCCGGTCGCGCACGGTAAGCGCGGCAGCGTGCAGCCAGTCTTGCGGGCGGGCGGTGACGGCATCCTTGCCGACGCCGTACATCATGCGATTCGAAATCGAGCGCCGCAGCGCATCGACGGTGCTGTTGAGCTGGTCGAATTCCAGATCCACCGCTGTCATCGAGGCCTCCGGTAAAGCGACGCGGCACGCACCTGAACCGCACGCAAGCGATAAGGCACAGGCGGCGCGAGCCGGTCTGGTGGATAAATAAGCAGATTAGGACATTTGTCGTGTCCCGTCATCCGCGACGGCAGTGCCACGCAAGGTACATGCCCCGCCCGCACGAACGTCGAACGCGCCGGCTCGCGGCTGCCCGCGCCTAACGCGAGGCCCGCATGCCTGTCACCAGGGTTGCAGGCACGGCCACGGCTCCTGCACGGATGCAGTGCGACCTTCGATCCGGCTTGCACTAGTATGGAATTGAAAGACGACATATCGGCGACAGCGCTGAATGGAGGTCGACATGAACGCGCAAGCGATGCTCGGGATCGTTCACGCACAGGAACTGCTGCTGGTGTCGCTGATCCGCGCGATGCCGCCCGACGAACGGCGCAGGATCGCCGACGAATTCCAGCAGCAGGTCGAACTTGCCGAAGCACCGCATCTGAGTTCTGGACATGACCGTGAAATCGACGAAGCGTTCAAGGCTCACATCCGAAAGTTGTCTATTCTGCTTGCCTCACTGAGCTGAAAGCCACTGATCGGCCGCTGGAAGTCAGACCGGCGCAGGGCCGCTCGAATGCTTGCGGGCTGCTTGCGGGTCAGACAGTTAGTTGCATTTTAGACGACAGTACGACACTGTCGAGGCTGCACTCCAACCACCGGTCTCCCAAAATATGGGGCGCAACGAAAAAAGCCACGCTCGTGCGTGGCCGAAAACTTTCTGCTACCCCCTACCGCCTCATTAAAGCTTCATGGCCGTCGGCTCCGCCGTCAAATAGCCGACTGACGCGCCATATCCGTCCTTGAAGTTCGCACGCACGAGTGGATCGAGCGTCGGCTGCACTTTGCTGTGAATACCGCCCCAGTCGCCGGCGTGCTGGAAATTGCTCATGACGTAGGTCCAGCCGTTGATCTCGTCGACCGCATGCAGGCCCGTCGATTCCGCGCCAGCCGGCGTCGACAGCACGCGCGACAGTGTCTTCGTGTCGACGTTGTACGCCCACAGGAAGTTGTTCACGTGCTGGCTGCTGTCTTCGCCGATGAACAGCGTGCGCAGCTTCTCCGAAAACTTCAGGTTGTCCGGGCTCGCGATCGCGTCGACGTTCGCCGTGTTGCCGATCGCATCGGGCGTCGCCAGATCCTCGCCGACCAGTGCCGGCGGCGCGCTCATGTCGACCGGTACCCATTCGCTGTCGATCGCCGAACCGTCGGTCGCACGCTGAGCGCCGCGCAGGTTCAGCGCGTAGACCGCGCCTGCGCTAATCGCCTTGTCGAGCGCGATGTCGGTGGAATGGACATTGCCGCGCACCATCGACGTCACGATTTGCGACATCGCCGAGTACAACACCTTGTCCTTCGCATTGACGGTCGTTCCTTCGAGCTTCGTGAAGCACATGCTCGCGCCGGCAAGCGCCGCATAGCGGTGCGTCTCGAGGAAGGTGGCGGCCTTTTCCATACCCGGCTTGATTTGCACCCAGTTGAAAGCGTTATTGAAGTGGATCTTCTGGTAGCCGGGGTACTGCGTCGTATCGGTGTTGCTGACCGGAATGACGTCCATGATGTCCGCCGCCTTCAGCTGATCCGCGAGCGCTTCGATCTCGGCGCTCGTCGCGTGGCCGAGTTTGATCCACGACAGGGTGGCCGAGCCTGCGCCCGCCGACGACGTCTGATTCCACTTCGCGACGTATAGCGTGCCTGCCGACAGGTCCTTGGCAGCGTCCGCGATGAACATGAACAGACCGCCGTTGGTTGCGTCGTCTCCCATCAGCACGGTGCGCTGGTCCGGCATCACCTGGATCAGCTCGTGCGAGATGCGGCCGAGGCAATAGTGCTTCCTGACGCTGCCCGTGCCGTCCGGATGCACGGTTATCTCCGGCAAATGGCCGTAGTGATACGGGTTTGCCTTCGCCGGATCGCCGAAAAGGTTCTGGCTGTATGCGCGCAACTGCGCGTCGGTGGCCGCTTTGGTCGCGTCCGGCTCGTATTCTTCGCTGGACAGATGCGTGTTCCACGGAGAGAGGCTCGCGCCGCAGGTGATCCAGAGCCCGTGCGCCGGCGAGGTGTCGACGTTGGCGTAGCTGACGAGCGACAGCTTGCCGGTGGCCGGATCCTGATCGAGCGTGAGCACTGCGATCGGCGACGGCAGTTGGCCGTACATGTCCGCGCCGCTCAGATCGATATCCGTGTATTCGAACTGGACGACCGCGAACACCGCATTGCCCTTTACGCCGCGTACGGTCGGATTGTCGAGCTTGAGCAGCGACGTGCCATCGGGACAATTCGAGAAGAACTGACGCTCGCTGCCGGGCTTCGAGCGGTCGATAATCGGCTGGTTGTTGATGTCGTAATAGCCGCCGGCGATGATCGTGCCGCCCAGCGTATTCGCAACTGCGTCGCCAGTCGTGAAAAACGATTGATAGGCGAGCTTGTAATCGATGCTGCTGCCGTCGGCAAACCGCGCGGTCAGCGTCGAGCCGACGGTCGTCTGCGCCATTGCGGCAGGATTGTCCAGCGTCGGCGCCGGCATGCTATTGAACGAGGCCGACGTGAATGCGGCGCGAGTGACGGGTGCCGCCTCGTTTGCTGTCGGCGTATCGTCGCCACCGCAGGCGGCAAGTAGCGGCGACGCGGCAAGCGCGCCGCCGAGCGGCAATATCGGGGCGCCGGCGATCAGTTTGAGTGCCTTTCGGCGCGACGAATCGAAGTGCTGGTCCATATTCTCTTGGGGGTCCGGGTTGAAGTAGTAGCGGGTACGCCGACAGGACCGAACAAGTCCATAGCCGCCTCGGGGAAACACGAGCATGCTATGAAATGAATATGAAACTATATTGACAGCTATGAGTAAGACTTTCGTCGCATCTCGCTAACGGTCAGCCAAACCGCGGAGATCAGGAAGTAAATGGCGCCCACCGCCGCGTAACCGGCTATCTTGATGATGGCTTCCGGCACTTGCGCTCGAGCCTGCGCGATAAAGAAGCCGCCCGCCAATGCCGATTGCGCGCCGCTCAGAATCATCGCCCACTGCGCCCCGAACTCCTTCCAGCGGCGCACCGCCGTGCCGAGCTGCAGCAGCCCGGAGAGAATCGCCCAAACGCCAAAGATCTCGAGCACATCGACCATACTCCCGCGCAGAGCCACAATCACCGCCACCGTTACCGCGAGATTCACGACGACGTTGATTGCTTGCACGCGGTTTTGGACTGCTCCGCCGCTACGCGACATGTCCAGGTAGTTGGAAAGCGCATCCCATGCAGGATAGACAACGAGCAAAGCGGCCGCGATGCCGGGCGCATGCTGACCGGCAACAAAGGCGAGCGCCACCCAGACGATGGAAAACGCTGCCCTTAAAAAATAATAATGCTTTAACCAGCGCTGCCCGGCGGCGTGCGAAACATCAACGTTACGATCCATGATCCAGATTCCTGTTTAAAGATGATGCGGACGGCACCATCGCTCGTACAACTCCGGCCTGAAGCCGTAAGCGTCCGGGTTTGCACCGAACATCGCCTCGCATTCGGCCTTCTGCGCGACTCATTTCGCGTTCCTGAACAGCCGGCAATTGCCGACGTGACCGAACGCTCAAGGCTTGCAATTGCGACGCTTCAGGTGCCGTTCGACTGAGGACAAGTTTCGCAGGCGAATCTTTTTTGCGGTATCGGTCGTTTGACCGATACGGGGGCACGTGGTCCCTACTGCTAGTCCGCTTCGAACTGCTTTGGAAAAAGGATGCCCTCCGAGACGCGGCTTCCCGGTTCGACGCCCGCTCCCCAAGGCACATTCCAGCCCGGCTCGGCGGAAGCGCCAAGCAAAAGTCGCAACTCGCGCATCTTGCCTGGCATCACTGGAGCCAACAGATCGGACACGCTGTAAAGCGCCTCGAGCAGCGTATAGAGCACCGTACTCAACCGATCGGATGTCTCTGCACTCCTCGCCAGCAGCCATGGCGCGCTGCTCGCTACGTAGCCGTTAAGCTGGCTCACGAAATCCATGACCTGTTCCGCTGCGCGGCCCACTTTCATCTCTTCCACCAAGGACAGAACGATGCCCGGCAACTGCCCGGCCCTGTCGATGATGGCTGTTTCAGCCTCGCCATAAATGCGAGGTACCGGAACCATACCGTTGCGGTACTTCGTCACCATGGCCAGGGTGCGCGCTGCGAGGTTGCCAAGATCGTCGGCGAGGTCGCGGCTTAGCCGCTGCTCGATCACCGCATTGCTCACTATGCCGTCGAAGCCAAAGCTGACTTCGCGGATCAGCGTGTAGCGCAGCGTATCGACGCCGTATCTGTGCGCCGCTTCGAGCGGATCGACCCCGTTGCCAAGCGATTTGCTCATCTTGCGGCCATCGGCGCCAAGCAGGTGTCCGGAAACGTGCAGACGCGCATACGGCACGATTCCCAATGCGTGCGTCATGCCAAGCCAGAAAAGCGTATGCGTGCGCAGTATGTCTTTTCCGATCACGTGCCGCACCGATGGCCAATAGTCGGCAAACGCGCGCTGGTCGGGGTAACCCAACGGCGAAACATAGCCAAGCAAAGCGTCGAACCAGACATAGGTAACGTGCCCCGCATCCCAGGGAATGGGAATTCCCCAATCGAGGCGATCCTTGGGACGCGAGATGCTGAGGTCGCCTATCGGCTCGTCGAGAAGCTTGAGCACCTCGTTGCGATATCGCGTGGGCTGGATCAGATCCGGCCTGTCGAGAAGCAACTGGCGCATCCATTCGCGGTGCGCCTCCATGCGGAAGAAATAGTTGGGTTCGCGGCGCAATACCGGCGGTTCCTTGTCTTCCGGAAGCTTGCCGTCCACCAGTTCCTTGTCTGTGACAAACCGTTCCTGCCCGACCGAGTAAAGGCCCTCATAGTCGGCAAGGTAGATTTCGCCGGCATCGCAAAGACGCGTGAGGCACTCGGACACGACCCGGGCATGCGCAGGCGCCGTGGTACGAACGAACAGATCGGGCGCCACCGCGAGGCGCCGCCACGCGTCTTCGAACGCTCTTGCGTGGCGTTCGGCGAACGCATGCGGAGCTTCACCGGCCTGCAGCGCCGCTTTGGCAATCTTTTCACCATGCTCGTCGGCGCCGGTAAGCATCAGTACCTGGTGGCCGGCCGCGCGCAGGTAGCGCGCCATGATGTCCGCATGGATGCTCGCGTAGGCGTGACCGAGATGAGGCCGGTCATTCACGTAGTAAATTGGCGTCGTGATGTATCGATAGCTCATTACCGTTCCAGAAAACAAAAAAGGACGCCCGCGGCGTCCTTTTTTAAAAGCAAAAGCCCTTAGCGCCCGGGAGGTGTCGTTCCGTGCGGCATATGCATCGACTGAGCGAAGGCTTTGAACAACTGAATTTTCATTTGACCGAATACGATGGCGGACCGGAAGATCTTCCGTATGCGGTGCATCGTGCCAGCTAATCTAACGCGTGTCTAGCAGTGCCGTCGATGCACTTGCACATGTAGACCCGGCGCAACCCTTTTTCCTCCACGCGATGCGTTTCGGCATAGCCTATACGCGTATACAGCGCGATATTTTCAACCATGGCCTCGTTCGTATAAAGCTTGATGAAACGGTAGCCCGCCTCGCGCGCCTTCTGCTCGGCAAAGGACAGCATCAATCGTCCTAAACCGGTACCTTGCGCTTCCGGCGCGACAGCCACGTTATCGAGCAGCAGCGCATCGCTCTGCGCGATGAGCACGAGGATGCCGGCCACTACACCATGCCGGCTTGCGACATGCATGCGGCCCTCGCGAATCAACGTCGCATAGTCGTCGAGCATGGGGCCGGGCTTGCGTCCAATTCGCGCGACGTATTGTTCATATGCAGTGCGGACGATGTGTTGAACCGCCGCGAGATCGCTTTCCGTTGCTGGTCGAAGTTGCGCATTCATAGGTCACGGGTTTGAGAGGTCGATCATGTCATTGAATGGCTGGGCTTACTGTGTCAAATCGGCCGCTGCGATCTCGATTATCCAGTCGACGAACGCTCTGATCGCCACTGTGACACGAGCTTGAGGATAGACAATGGAAACCGGCACCGGCGCGCATCGCGCGTGAGCGAGGACTTCCTTCAGCCGCCCGCTCCGCAGATACGCAGACACGGCGAATTCCGATAGCTGGATCAGCCCGAGGCCCTCCAGACCGCACTGGACGTAAGCCTCCGTTTCGTTGACCGAAAAGCGGCTCGGCATCGTCATCGTCACGTCTTCGCCGTCCACCCTGAAGCGCCATTCCAGAGGGCGGCCCGTCGCATTCGATATGTAATTGATGGCCCGATGAGCGCCGAGCGCGGCCACGGAATCGGGCTCGCCATAACGCTTCAGATATCGCGGCGAGGCGCACGTCAACCAGGCAAGCTGACCGAGCCGGCGCGCAACGAGCGTCGAGTCCGCGAGCGCGCCGGTGCGAATCGCGCAATCGATGCCTTCGTAAATGAGATCCGACGGCCGGTCGCTGAGACCGAGCACGAGTTCGATGTCCGGGTAGCGGCTCTCGAATTCGTGCAACCGGGGCAATACGACCGAACGCCCGAGCACGCCCGGCATATCCACTCGAACCCGGCCGCGCGGTGTCGTAGCAGTGGCCGACAGCTGGCTCTCCGCATTCGCGACCTCCGCGAGGATGGTCTGGCACGACGCGAAATATCGCGCACCCGCGTCGGTCAGACTCAGACTTCTCGTGCTTCTGCGCAGCAGCGGCGTGCCGAGATGCGCTTCCAGATGCTTGACGATCGTCGTAACCGTCGAACGGGGCATCGACAAGGTCTCGGCAGCCTTGCTGAAGCTTTGAGCCTCGACGACCCGCACGAAGGTGGTCATCGCCTGAAGTTTGTCCATGAGTGGTCCGCGCGGCGAGTGAGTCCGCGCGTCTGGCCAATAACGGCGTCAATGTTACCAATCCGGCGCCGTGCGGCAGTTGCGGCGGCAGGGACCGGCAGACCGGTGCTGCCGCCATTGCCGTCGCTTTGTGTATTCACGTGCCGCGAACAATGCGCAGCACCGGCGCCCCTACACTGCGAGTCGTTCAAGGGCCGATCGTCCTCATCGGGTCGTGCGTTCCGAGGACTTTCCCGCAACGTTTATTTCCCCATGGGATACGCATATGCTGAACGACAACTCAATACTCGTGCTGGGCGCCGGCGAACTCGGCATGGCCATGCTGCGCAGTCTCTCCCGCCGTGCCAGGCACGCGGACAACGTATCGATCGCTGTGCTGCTTCGTCCATCGACGATATCGTCCGAGAATCCAGTCAGACAGAAAAACGTCGACGAGCTGCGTGCCCTCGGTCTCGAACTCGTCGCGGGAGACGTCGCCACGCAAACGGGCGCCGAACTCGCGGCCATTTTCAGTCGGTTCGATACGGTTATTTCGTGTACCGGATTCGTGGGCGGTAGCGGTGTGCAGCGCAAGATCGCTCACGCGGCACTCGATGCCGGAGTCAAGCGGTACTTTCCGTGGCAATTCGGCGTCGACTATGACGTCATCGGCAGAGGCAGCGCACAGGATCTGTTCGACGAACAGCTCGATGTGCGCGACCTGCTTCGTGCGCAGTCGCGCACCGAATGGGTCATCGTCTCTACCGGCATGTTCACGAGCTTCCTGTTCGAGAAGTCGTTCGGTGTCGTCGATCTGGAGACCCGTACCGTGAACGCTTTGGGAAGCTGGAGCAACGCCGTTACCGTGACGACGGCCGACGACATTGCGTCGCTGACCGTCGAAGTTCTCTTCACCGAGCCGCGAATTGCGAACCAGGTCGTGCATATCGCCGGCGATACGGTCACGTATCGCGAGGTTGCGGATACGGTCGACAGGGTGCTCGGCGTCAAGGTCCGCCGCAACGAATGGACGGTGCCTGAATTGAAGCGGCAGTTGGCCGAAGAGCCGCAAAACGGATTGCGAAAGTATCGTGTCGTGTTCGCGCAAGGGCGCGGCGTCGCGTGGGACATGAACCAGACATTCAACGCGAAACGAAACATCGGAGTCTGTTCGCTCGAAGAGTGGCTCCGAAACAACCTGTCGGACGCACCGCTCGCCTCTGGCTAACTCGCCGCCTAGGGCTGCGCTCGGCTGCGAGACATCGTTCACGTTTACGTCGGATCGCACCGGACCGACCGCTCGCGGCAATACTTCGCTTGCAAAAACCTTTCATCGCGCAGTCGATTGACCCGCGCGATGCGCGCGATCCAGCAAGAATTTCGTGCGTCTGCAACAATTGCGAAGTTCGAACCGCGCTGCTGTTTCGCATCCCGATCCAACGCCGGCTCGCCGCCCCCGCCACTTCCTGCAGAGCCCGGTTTTGTCCGCACACGACCCCGCCCCCAATCCGATCCGCGTCGCGGATCAATCGATGTCCACCGGCCTGCGCTTCGCGCTCGTCGCCATCATGCTGTCGGTCGCGCTCGCGTCGATCGACACCGCGATTGCCAATACCGCGCTACCCGCTATCGGCGCCGATCTGCACGCGAAGCCAGCCGCATCGGTTTGGATCATCAACGCGTATCAACTCGCGATGGTCTCGACGCTGCTGCCGCTCGCCGCGCTCGGCGACATCATCGGCCATCGGCGCGTATACATCAGCGGCATTGCGCTCTTCACGGCGGCGTCGCTCGGCTGCGCGCTGTCGCCGACCCTGCCGTTCCTGGCGGTCGCGCGCGTTGCGCAGGGCGTCGGCGCCGCGGCGATCATGGGCGTCAATTCGGCATTGATTCAAACGCTCTATCCGCCGCATCGGCTCGGGCGCGGGCTCGGCCTGAACGCGCTCGTCGTCGGCGTCTCGTTCGCCGCGGGGCCGACCGTCGCTTCATTGATCCTTTCGGTGGCAAACTGGCCGTGGCTTTTCGCGGTCAACGTGCCGCTCGGCATCCTCGCCATTTCGTTTGCGCTGCCAGGCTTGCCGAACACCGCGCGTGGCAAGCACCAGTTCGATCCCGTCGCGGCGGTGCTCAATGTCGTCATGTTTGCCGCGCTGATCTTCGCGCTCGCGGAAGCCACGCAGCGCGCGTCGGCGCATGTCGTGCTGATCGCGGCCGCGATTGCGCTCGTGTTCGGGGCCTTGATGGTGAAGCGCGAAGCAGGACACCCGGCGCCGATGCTGCCTGTCGATCTGTTCAAGCGGCCTGTGTTCGCGCTTTCGGCAGTGACGGCCGTCTGTTCGTTCGCCGCGCAAGGGCTCGCGTTCGTGTCGCTGCCGTTTTATTTCGAAACGGTTCTGCAGCGCAGCCAGGTTGAAACGGGCTTTCTGATGACGCCGTGGTCGGTAGTCGTGGCGCTCGCGGCGCCGTTCGCGGGCCGGATGTCCGACCGCTATCCGCCGGGCCTGCTCGGCGCGATCGGGCTCGCGGTGTTGAGCGCAGGAATGGTGTCGCTCGCGTTGCTGCCGCCGAATCCGTCGGTGCTCGACATCACGCTGCGCATGTGCGTATGCGGTGCGGGCTTCGGCTTTTTCCAGTCGCCGAATCTGAAGGCGATTATGGCGAGCGCGCCGCGCGAGCGCAGCGGCGGCGCCAGCGGCATCATCGCAACGGCGCGTCTGCTCGGACAGACCACGGGCGCCGCGCTGGTCGCATTGAGCTTCGGTATTGCCGGGCGTCACGGACCGACGCTGGCGCTCGCGACCGGCGCCGTGTTCGCGGGCGCCGCGAGCATCGTCAGCGGCTTGCGGCTCTTCGCGCCTTCACATCGCGCAAAGCAACGCGAAGGCGCTGCCGGGCCGCAGCCGCACGCACACACTGCGGCGCCGGTAGAAACAGGCGGTCAGCGCGCGAAATAGCTCTTTACCGCGGCGATAAACGTATCGATATCGGCTCGCGAAACATCCATGTGCGTGACGAAGCGCGACGCGTACAGCATCTGCGTGAGGATGCCGCGCTCTTTCAGGAACGCTTCCAGCGGCGCGCAATGCTCCTGCGGCATCTGCGCGAACACCATGTTCGTCGCCTGCGATTGAATTTTGATCGCGCCGATCTGCGCGAGGCCGGCGGCCAGATGCGCGGCGTTATCGTGATCTTCTGCGAGACGCTCGACGTTATGTTCGAGCGCATACAGGCAAGCGGCCGCAAGTACGCCCGCTTGCCGCATGCCGCCACCGAGCACCTTGCGCCAGCGATGCGCGCTCTCGAGCAGCGCCTTGCTGCCGACGAGCACCGAACCGACCGGCGCACCGAGCCCCTTCGAAAAACAGATCGACACCGAGTCGAACGGCGCGCATAGCGCCTCGATCGGCCTTTGCGACTCCACCGCGGCGTTGCACACGCGCGCGCCGTCCAGATGCGTCGCGAGGCCGCGATCGCGCGCGAACTGCGTCGCTTCGGCGACATATCCGGCGAGCAACACCTTGCCGCCGATCGTGTTTTCCAGCGCCAGCAATCGCGTGCGCGCGAAGTGATCGTCGATCGGCTTGATCGCCGCGGCGATCTTGTCGAGCGGCAACGAGCCATCGAGCGCGTTTTCGATAGGCTGCGGCTGGATGCTGCCGAGCACAGCCGCACCGCCGCCTTCGTATTTATACGTGTGCGCAGCCTGGCCCACGATGTATTCGTCGCCGCGCGCGCAATGCGCCATCAGCGCCGCGAGGTTGCTTTGCGTGCCGCTCGGAAAGAACAGTCCGGCCTCCTTGCCGGCGCGCTCGGCGACGGTTGCCTGCAGGCGCAGGACGGTCGGGTCGTCGCCCCAGACGTCGTCGCCGACCTCGGCGCACGCCATGGCGGCGAGCATGGCCTTGCCCGGCCGGGTAACGGTATCGCTGCGCAAATCGATCATGGACTTTTCCTGTAAGGATGGCGGAAGTCGCGGCGCGCACCGGGCGCCGCGAACATGACGTGAATGCGCGAGTGTATCAACTCTTAACGACGCAAACCGGAGGCGAGACCATGCGGTTCGTGAAGAAACGGGTGCGGCCTAACGTGGCAACCACGCAAGCGGATCGGCCGGGCGGCCGTCCTGGCGCACTTCGAACTGGATCGATCCGACATTGTTGCTGTCCTGGCCGGCCTCGGCCACCGGCTGCCCTTGCGTGACGGCCTCGCCTTCCTGCACGAGCAGCTTGCTGTTCTGGCCGTACGCGGTGATCAGCGAGTCGTTGTGCTTGATGATGACGAGCGGACCGTACGCGGGAATGCCGGTGCCCGCATAGACGACGCGACCCGCGGCGGCCGCTCTGACCGTTTCGCCGACGCGCGCGCCGATCACGATGCCGTTCGTCTTGCCGGGCACGAAGCGCTTCAGTATCGGACCGCGCAGCGGCCATGCGAGGATGCCCTGCTGCGCCGCCGCCGACGATGGCGGCTGCGGCGCGCCGACCGGCGGCACCGCGGCCGCGCCCGGCGTGAGCGAAGGCGGCGACACGCGCAGCACTTGTCCCGGCGTAACCGACGTTTCCAGGTTCATGCCGTTCCAGCTCGCGAGGTCTTGCGGACGCTGGCCGAACGCGCCGGCGATGCTTTGCAACGTATCGCCGGGATTCACGCGGTAGAACCCCGCCGGGACGCCTGTCGACGCCGCACCGCCGGTCGTCGAACGCGTGCCGATCGTGGTTGGCGGCGGATTGCTTTCCCATGGCGAAGTAAACGACGAGCACGCGCAGAGCAACGTCGCCAGGGAAAAAACGGAAGCGCGCAGAATCCAGACTTGCCTATGTGCGGTATGCCACTTGCCGGTCATTTTTATAATCCTCGACACGGTCGGAAATGAACGTTGAAGAGCCATTATGCCGTCGCTTGACGGCCATCGTCACGCGCGGCGGCGCACGAACTTCGTGAACTCTGGCGGTGTCGCTGGCAGGCGTTCCTGCATGCCTGCCGCGCATTCGCCGTGCGGCTCGCGCGATGCCCGCCCTGCATTCGCAGTTTCCGTTCCCGCTCCCCGCTCTCGCTTCCCGGGCACGTCGAAAACGTCGAAAACGCCGCGGACGTCGAGCGACGATCGATCCGCTCCGCTTGCCTCGCTCATTCAACCTTCTGCGCGGCAACCATCGTTTGCATTGCAGATCAATTGATCGTCGCACCCGGCCGCGAAGCGTCACATCGCTTTGCAGGCCCGCTTTGCAGCGCGCTATACGCTGCCTTCCGATTCCACAACGAGAATACGTGCCTCGCCCACCGGGTGCGCGACATGTTCGGTGCCGATCGACGCATGGAACACATCTCCGGTCTCGAGCATGGTCGTCTGCTCGACACCGTTTTCGCGGTACCGCATTTCGACGCGGCCATCGAGCACGGCGAATACCTCTTCCCCGTCGTTGATATGCCACTTGTATGGTTGATCGGTCCAGTGCAGGCGCGTCGTGATGCCGTTCATGTTCGCGATATCGAGCGCACCCCACGGGCGTTCCGCGGTAAAGCCGCGGCTGCGGATAATCTTCATGGTAGCCAAGCCTGACGATGATGTTGCGGCCCGGACATTATAGGGCCGCAAAGGTCGGCAGCCCGCTGCATCCGGATTCGTGCGACCATTGCTTCCACACGCCGCTCGCCTATACTGGATCAGGCTGCCGCCATGCACAGCGGGCGAGCAAGCCGCCGCAACGTCCTGTCCATGAGGAGTTCGAGCATGAACAAAGCCATGTTTCTGGCTGTGCAGCTCAGCGTCGACGAGGTTGCGTCGTCGCACAGTCTCGTCGAACTGTTGAACACGCATCTCGTGTTCGCAGCGGATGTCGCCGAGGCGGCCGACGCGCTCGTGCAGCTTGCCAGCGTGTCGCATCTCTCGAGCGGCGTCGAGGCGACCGTCGAAATTTCCGCAGTTGCGATCGAACGTCTGCGCGATGCGCTCGATACCTTGAGCGGCTACGACGAATCGTGGCTCTTCGCACTCGAACCGAGCCAGGCGCTATTCGACGAAATCACGCGCCCACAGCGCACATTGCACTGACACCCCGCCTCGTCCGGCCTGTTTGAACCAGAAGTCTCCTTACGTTGCAGCATCGACCAATTAGTTAGCTATCCGCATGAATATGGAGGTGATGCCTTGAAGCTGCTTCTGAACCGTCGCCGCACGGTGCCCGCCGATGGCATCGCGCATCTCGTGCGCATCGATCGAAACGCGTCGATATCGGCCGACGCGATCGTCGATGCGCCTGTGCACGATGCGCGGCCCGCTTCGTCCGCTTCGTCTAATTCGCCGGGCCATACGCCCGAACGGCCCGTGCGGCCGGTGGCGACCTTGCATCCGATGCCCGCAATGCCGTCGCAAGCGAACGGGCGCGTCGCGCACTTCGCCGATCCGGGAGAGATCGAGTGGCTCGTCGAGGCCGGCGCGCTGACGCCGTTTCGCGTGTTTCGCGCGTTCGATTATTCGGCGAGTCTGCTGTTTCACGCGAAGGAGTTGAAGTACTACGTTGCGCTGTATCAGGACGGCACACCGTGGCGTGCATTGAGAGCGAACGACCTCGATGCGGCACAAGGCATCTTCTACCAGTTCGAGCAGCAGGCAATGCGTCTTGCCGACGGGCAGACGCGCCGCGCGCAACTCGAAGCGCAAAACGAGCAGTTGACGAAGCTGATCGCGCAATCGGAGGCGCAGGCCGAGCAATTGCGCAAGGCGCTGCAGCGATCGGCAACCCAGGAGCAGGCGGTAACGAGCCGCCAGCATCAGGTGCGCCGCGAGGTCGCGCAACTCGAAGCGCAGCGTGTCGCGGCGCAAGCGCAATTGAACAAGGTGCACCGGCAGATCCATCAACTCGATCTGGCCGCGCACGACGGCGTCCCGCATCTGACGAATCGCTAGCGCGGCCGGCGCGCGAGCCGACGTAGCGGCTCGCATGCGTACTTGCGGAAACGCCGGCACAACACATGCGTACATGAAAAACGCCGGCCAGATTACGCTGGCCGGCGTTTTTCTTCATTCTGCTTCAGCCGCGCGGACGCATTTCGGTCACCGCGCCGATTCACTTCCGCGCTCGGGTTCAATGGCCCGCTTGCGAGGTGCCGATTTCTTGCACACCGTAACCGCTCGTATCGCCGCGGGCGACGGCATGTTGCGCACGCTGTGCTTGCAGACGCGCTTCGGCCGCCTGAATGTTGCGCGGATAATCCTGGCGATCGCTCAGCGGGTCATAACCGACGTTCTCCAGCGCGATCAGTTCGGCACGCACTTGCGCGCGCGTCAGCGGCTGGTTCGACTGCGCAGACTGCGCGAACGATGCAACAGGTGCGGCGAAGAGCGTAGCAACGAGCACTGCCGGAATCAGCTTGTTCACGACTTATAACCTCCGAGACTTCGTTTTTAGGTGTGCCGGGAACGTGTAGTTCGGGGCGTTGAATGAAGTCTACGGAACGGTGTGCCTAGGGTAAATACCTAGTCTGTTGATACAGCATTCCAATTTACGCAATAATTGCGTCGTCAAACAATGTTTTTTGTTATCTCATAATTTGGAACGCAACAATGATCGCCTCGAAGCGGCCGGCAGGAAAAACAACGGGGCCACCCGCCAGTGGCCCCGCCGTCTTCGCGCTTACGCGCCGAAGCAAACGCAAATGATCGAACCTGCCGCCCTCTACGCCCACTCGGCGTGGAAGCTGCCCGGCTTGTCGACGCGCTCGAACGTGTGCGCACCGAAGAAGTCGCGCTGCGCCTGCACGAGATTCGCCGGCAGACGCTCGGAGCGATAGCCGTCGAAGTACGCAATCGCCGACGAGAACGCCGGCACCGGCACACCGGCCGCCACGGCCGCCGTCACCACATCGCGCAAGGCGCCCTGGTAGTTCGCAGCGATATCGCGGAAGTACGGGTCGAGCAGCAGGTTCGCCAACGCCTTGTCCTTCGTATAAGCGTCGGTGATCTTCTGCAGGAAGCGCGCGCGGATGATGCAGCCGGCCCGGAAAATCTTCGCGATCGTGCCGTAGTCGAGATCCCAGTTGTACTCTTCGGAGGCCGCGCGCAGTTGCGCGAAGCCCTGCGCGTACGAAATCACCTTGCTGAAGTACAGGGCGCGCCGCACCGATTCGATAAACGCCTCGCGCTCGCCTGCGAACGGCTTCGTCTTCGGCCCCTCGAGCACCTTGCTCGCGGCCACGCGCTGGTCCTTCAGCGACGACAGCACGCGCGCAAACACGGCTTCGGTAATCAGCGGCAGCGGCGCGCCGAGGTCGAGCGCGTTCTGGCTCGTCCACTTGCCCGTGCCCTTTTGCGCGGCGCGGTCGAGAATGATGTCGACCAGATCCTTGCCCGTCGCGTCGTCTTTCTTGCCGAAGATTTTCGACGTTATTTCGATCAGATAGCTGTCGAGCTCGCCCTTGTTCCACTCGGTATAGACGCGGCCCAGTTCCTCGTTCGAGAGGCCCAGCACCTGCTTGAGCACCGCGTAGCTCTCGGCGATCAATTGCATATCGCCGTATTCGATGCCGTTGTGCACCATTTTCACGAAGTGGCCCGCACCGTCCGGCCCCATGTAGGCGACGCACGGCTCACCGTCGTCGGGCGCCTTCGCGGCGATTTCGGTGAGGATCGGCGCGACGAGATCGTACGCGTCGCGCTGGCCGCCCGGCATGATCGACGGGCCTTTCAATGCGCCTTCCTCGCCGCCCGAGACGCCCGTGCCGATGAAATGCAGCCCCGCTTTCGCGAGATCCTGGTTGCGGCGAATCGTGTCGGTGAAGTGCGTGTTGCCGCCGTCGATCAGAATGTCGCCTTTCTCGAGCAGCGGCTGCAGCGCGGCGATCGTCGCGTCGGTCGGCGCGCCAGCCTTGACCATGAGCAGAATGCGGCGCGGCTTTTCGAGCGACGCGACGAATTCTTCCATCGTGAAAGTCGGCACGAGTTTGCGGTCGGGAAACTCGGCGATCAGCTCGTCGGTTTTCTCGCGCGTCCGGTTGAATACGGAAACCGCGTGACCGCGGCTTTCGATGTTGAGCGCCAGATTGCGGCCCATGACCGCTAGCCCCACTACGCCGATTGCCTGTTTGCCCATGTGAGTTCTCCAGATTTCCGGGTGACGTCAAGCCGCGCAGACCTGCCTTGCGTGCAAGGCGCGCGCGGCGTCGAGGATGAAAGGATAAAAGAAATGCTCAAGCTGCGTTCAGATTGCCGCATCCGGCACGGCGCGCGCGCCTCGCCCGCTGCGTGAGACTTGCACCGTGCATCAGCGTTTCCGGAACACGAGACTGAAGTTGTTCGCAGGCATCGCAATCGGCTCGTCGCACGCGAACCCGGCCGCATCGGCAAGCTGCACGACCGTCTCCATGTCGCGCACACCCCATGCCGGGTTGCGGTTCTTCAGGTGCTGATCGAATGCTTCGTTCGACGGTGACGTATGCGCGCCGCCGCGCCGGTACGGGCCATACAGGAAGAGCACCGCGCCGCGCTCGCCGAGCACACGCGACGCGCCGTCGATCAGCGCTTCGGTGGCCGCCCACGGCGAGATATGAATCATGTTCAGGCAAAGCAGCGCTTGCGCGGCATCGATGCCCCACGGCGTGCGGCAGACGTTGAGATCGAGCGGCGGCCGGATATTCGTCAGACCGCTGAGCGCCGTCCACGCCTCGATCGATGCGCGCGCACCCGGGTCCGCGTCGCTCGGCTGCCAGTCGACGCCAGGAAACGCTGCGGCAAAATGAATCGCATGCTGGCCGGTGCCGCTCGCGATTTCGAGTACGGTGCCGCGTGGCGGCAAGACCGTGCGCAGCACGGCGAGGATCGCGTCGCGATTGCGCTCGGCCGACGGCGAGTGCTCGCGCAAATCGGCGGACCGGTGAGTCGAATCGGTGGAGGTCATAGCTGTCTTGCCCCGTGAGGTGGGTTCGATATGCGTCAGTAGAGGCTCGTGCGCAGTCTTTCCACGAGGTCGCGATCGTAGGCGTCGGCATCGAAGGACGGACCGTTCAGGCGTCGATGGATCTCGCCTGCGCTCGGCAGCTGCGTGCGTTCGACGTGGTGCGCCGGATCCCACAGTTTCGAGCGCACGAGCGCCTTCGAGCAGTGAAAGTAGACCGCATCGATATCGACGATCAGCACGGTGCGAGGCCGTTTGCCGTTCACCGCAAAGCGGTCGAGCCATTCGCCGTCGATGCTGATGCGCGCGCGGCCGTTCACGCGCAGCGTCTCGCCGACGCCCGGCACGATAAACAGCAAGCCGACCTGCGGATTCGCGACGATATTGCGCAGGCTGTCGATGCGGTTATTGCCGATGCGGTCCGGTATCGCAAGCGTGCGGTCGTCCACGATCTGCACGAAGCCCGGCGCATCGCCGCGCGGCGAGCAGTCGAGTCCGCCGGGACCGCTCGTCGCGAGCATGACGAGCGGCGCGTGCTCGATAAACGCACGATAGTCTTCGTTGACGAACGTGATTTCCTTGCGCACCGAGCGTTCGTGCGGCGAACCGTAAATCGCTTCGAGTGCTTCGATCGTCGTCAGCGTCGACATCGTTCCATCTCCATGTTTGCGTGGTTCCCGTTACGGCGTTTCTGTCGCGTCGTTCCCGCAAGATCGCTTCGTCTCAAGTGCTGGCGAGCCGCGCCGCAAGCGCGGTCAAGGTTTCGCCGCACGGCGCCGCGATTTTCAGCGTCAGCAACGGATCTGCACGCGTGAGCCCCAGGTTGATCGCGGCAATCGGCTTGACCTTCTGATGAGCCCAGACGCAAAAGCGATAACCCGAATACACCATCAGCGACGAACCGACGACCAGCACCGCATCCGCTTCATCGAGCGCGCGCGCCGCCGCGTCGACGCGCTCGCGCGGCACGCTCTCGCCGAAGAACACCACCGACGGTTTGAGCAGTCCGCCGCAATGCGTGCAAGCCGGCACACGGAACGAATCGAGCGCGTGCCATTCGAGATGCGCATCGCCGTCCGCGGCCGGTTCGGCTTGCGCTTCGAGCAACGCCGGATTTTCCGCTTCGAGTATCTGTTGAATCGACGCGCGCGCATGCTGCGCACCGCAGTCGAGACACGTCACCGCACCGATGCTGCCGTGCAGTTCGATCACCTTGGTGCTGCCGGCGCGCTGATGCAATCCGTCGACGTTTTGCGTGACGAGCGCCGTGATGTGCCCCGCCGCCTCGAGCCGCGCGAGCGCGCGATGCGCCGCGTTCGGCTGCGCCTCGCCGACGACAGGCCAGCCGACCATGCTGCGCGCCCAATAGCGGCGGCGCGAGGCATCGGCGCCGAGAAACTCCTGCAGCGTGATCGGCGGCGAGCGCTTCCATTGGCCGTTTTCGTCGCGATAGCCTGGAATGCCGGAGTCGGTGCTGATGCCGGCGCCCGTCAGCACGAACAGGCGCGGATAGCGCGCGACGAAGTCGTGCAACGCGTGCAGAGTGTCGGATTCGATAGGCGGGGCGGCAAGTTCTGTCATAAAGCGCAGCTGCAGAGCGAAACGCAAAGCAAACGCAAACCGAGTACGAACAAGGCACGGCGTTCAAACCGCGCTACTCGCGCTTGCAGACGCTATTGCACATGCACTATCGAGCACCGCTGCCGTGCCGCTTCTGCCACGCGGCGAGCGCGGTGCGATAGCGCTCCAGCGCCTCATTGTACAGATCGAACACACAGGGATCGCAGCCGCTGCGGCAGCAGTCGTCGGCGCAGGGACGAACGGGCGGCTCGGGCGGCGGGTCGTCTTGCACTGCCGGCGCCGCCTTGCGTCGGGACTTGCGAACGCGATCGCCGGCCCTCGCATTCACGCCGCCCCTCACCCGCGGCCGACGAACGGCATCTTGCTCGCCATGATCGTCATGAACTGCACGTTCGCCGACAGCGGCAAATCCGCCATATGCAGCACCGCATCGGCCACATGTTCGACATCCATCAGCGGTTCGACGGCCACCTGCCCGTTCGCCTGCGGCACGCCCCTGGCCATGCGCGCGGCCATCTCGGTCGCGGCGTTGCCGATGTCGATCTGCCCGCAGACAATGTCGTACGGACGCCCGTCGAGCGAAACAGACTTCGTGAGCCCGGTGATCGCATGCTTCGTCGCCGTGTAGGCGATGCTGTACGGACGCGGCGCATGCGCGGAGATCGAGCCGTTGTTGATAATGCGCCCGCCGCGTGGCATTTGCGCTTTCATCATTGCGAAGGCGGCGCGCGTGCAGAGGAACACGCCCGTGAGATTCGTATCGACGACCGCCCGCCAGTCTTCGATGGCGAGCGCGTCGATCTCGACCGGCGGCGCACCGCGTCCCGCGTTGTTGAACAGCACGTCGAGCCGCCCGTAGCGCACGCGGATCGCGTCGAACAGCGCGGCAACGCCGTCCACGTCGGCCACATCGCACGCGTGCGCGAACGCGTCGAAGCCGCCCGCGAGCGCCTCGGCTGCCAGTTCGTCGAGCGGCTGCTGCCGGCGGCCCGTCAGCACGACGCTATAGCCATGTTCGAACAGCTTGCGCGCCGTCGCGCGGCCGATGCCGCTGCCCGCGCCGGTGACGAGCGCCACCTTGCCGACCGCGGCTTGCCGGCTTTCCGGTGCATCCTGCGCACCGAACGCCATCTGTGCTTCGCGGACATCGTCCGCGCTATGTTCAGCCACTGTGCCCTCCTTCGGTTGAGCAGGCGGTGCTCGACCGATGCATGGATCATGCGCGCCACGGCACGACGCAACGCAATGCGCGCACGGCCTTGCCGCAATGCATGCGTGGTTGACGCGCAAAGCGTTTTACGGAAAAACCACCTCGCGCATGTTTGCGCCGCCCCGGTTCGCGAATCGATTGCCGCTTGCCCGGGGGCGCCGACGAGGCACATGATGACCGATCCGCACGCGCTGCGTAGTCTCGCCGGCAACGCAAGAAGAAGCACGCGCATGCCCGGCGAGTAAACGGCTCATCGCCCCGCTTGTGCTACATGCGTTTGCGGATCAGCCCGTAAATAACGAGCAGCACGATCGCGCCGATCACCGACGCGATCCACCCCGCGCCCTGCCCCGGCTGATACCACCCGGCGGCACGCCCGACGTAGCCCGCGATCAGCGAGCCCGCGATGCCGAGGATGATCGTCATGATGAGACCCATCTTGTCGTCGCCGGGTTTGATCGCGCGCGCAATCAGACCGACGATCAAGCCGACGATCAACGTACCGATGAATGAAAGCATATGCACCTCCCTCTTTGATGAAGCCACGTGTCGTGGCCAAATGGCACGGCGTGCCGTGAAACAATCGGTTAGCGCGTCCGCATACGGAATCTATACGCGGAAATCGGCGGCAAAGTCTTCATCGGTGCGCGCGTCGAGCGCGCCGCTGCGGCATGCTTTCACGAATGCATCGTAGTCGCGCTCGACCTGGTCCGCATAGGCAGAAGCGTACTGGGCGAGCGCCTCGGCGAACTGATCGTTGCGTCCGATGTAGGCGGCGATCTCAATCGCCTTGCCGCTCGCTTTCGCATGCGCTCGCGCGAGCGCCCAGCCGCATACGCGTGCATAGCCGGCAAGCAGTTCGGCATCGACGAGTTCGACGTTCAGCGACAGCTTCATGTCGAGCAATTGCCGTACATAGAGCGGACGCCCGCCAGGGCCCGTGGCCCAGCCGAGAAAAATATCGCTGGCCGCCTGCAGCATCTGCTGCCCGCGCACGACGCGCTCGCCTTCGTGACGCGGCTCCTTCGACTTGAAGTAGCGCGCGACGACCGAAGGCCGCGCCTCCTTCGCCTGCAGGAAAAGCGGCCTGCCGGCCGCATCGGTGGCGAGCAGCACGAGGCAGCGCGTGCCGACGCTGCCGACGCCGACGACCTTGAACGCGAGGTCCTGAATGGTGAACCGCTCGAGCAGTTCGCGCCGGTCGGGCGGCAACGTGTGCAGATAGTCGGCATAGACAGGGTCGACGAGCTTATTCCAGTCGCCGAGTCGAAACCAGTCGTCGTCACGCGCAAACAGCGTGTTCGAGCCGTGCACGTGAAACAGGCCGGGCGGCATATCGCGCATCGCGAAGCGGTCTCCGACGCGCTCCGCGATCTTGTCGAGCATGCTGTCGTGCGTGCGGGCGGCCGCCTTTTCCATGCCGCGGCGAATCCGGCGACGCCCTTCGGGCGTCAACGCCGCTTCGATCATGCGATCGAACGTAATGCGCTCGTACCAGAGTTCGAGCGTGCCGGACTGCGCGTATTGCGCCATGCGGTCGCGATACTGCAGCACCGCCGACATCGCCGTATCGTGCGCGGCGCCGCGGCTGAAGCCGAGTTGACGCGCCGCGACCGTAAAGCTCGCGACGAGGCGCTTCAGATCCCATTCGAACGGGCCGTGCGCGGTTTCGTCGAAATCGTTGACGTCGAAAATCAGATGCCGCTCAGGCGTTGCGAAGCCGCCGAAGTTCAACAGGTGGCTGTCGCCGCAGATCGGCTGCACGAGCGAGGTATGCGGTAGCTGGCCCAGATCGTGCGCCTGCAGGGTCGCGCTGCCGCGAAAGAAGGCGAGCGGCGAAGCGGCCATGCGGCCGTAGCGCAGCGGCACGAGCCGCTCGATGCGGCCGGCGCTGCTTTGCGCAAGCAGTTCAAGCGGGTCGCGGCGGATCTCGCCGACTGTGCGATGGCTCGAGCGTTTCGAGTGCTCGCGTGCGGTCCGGCCGGCGGCTTCCCGTTCCGCGATGGTGCTGCCCTTCATGCGCCTCTCCGTTCTTGTTGATCGACGTGCCGCGGATAGCCATTGAATGAAGCCTGTGGAATTCTAGCAACAATCGCTCTGACGGCAGCGTTGGCTAACCATCTTTGACAAACCTGAGCTTGAACCGCGCACACACGCAGTGCAGTACGATGCAAAAACGATAACCGGTCACCGAGGCATCACCCGCACCCATGGAGCAGCGCAACATGTCGATCGAAGTCGGTACCGCGTCATGGACGGACGCCACGCTGATCAAGTCCGGCAAGTTCTATCCGAAGGGCTGCACGAGCGCCGAGGCGCGGTTGCGCTTTTACGCCGAACATTTTCCGATGGTCGAAGTCGATGCGTCGTACTACGCGATGCCGAGCGCGGCCAATAGCGCGCTTTGGGCGCAACGCACTCCCCCGGGCTTCACGTTCAACATGAAGGCGTTCCGGCTCTTTACCGGGCACCAGACCGAGCCGAAATTCTTCCCGCCCGATATCCAGCAGGCGTTGCCGAAAACGGGCAAAAAGAACCTTTATTACCGGGACATCCCGCCCGATATCATCGACGAGCTATGGGCGCGCTTTTTCGAAGCGCTCGAGCCGTTGCGCGCGGCCGGCAAGCTCGGCGCGGTGCTGTTCCAGTTCGCGCCGTGGATCACCACCGCATCGCGCGACAAGGCGCACGTCGCGCATTGCGCGGACCGCATGGCGCCTTATCTGACCGCGTTCGAGTTTCGCAACGCAAGCTGGTTCGACGATCGGCACCGCGCTTCGACGCTCGCATTCGAACGCGAGCGCGGGCTCGTGCATGTGGTCATGGATGCGCCCGACGTGACGACGCGTGCGCATACGGTGTGGGAGGTCACGTCGCCGCGGCTTGCTATTGTGCGTTTGCATGGCCGCAACGCCGAGACATGGTCGGGCAGCACGACCGCGTCCGGGCGCTTCAACTACGACTACAGCGATGAAGAACTCGAAGAGCTGATCATCCCGATTCGCGAGATCGCGAAACGGGTGGACCGCACCGACGTCGTGTTCAACAACTGCTTCGAAGACTCGGCGCAGCGCAACGGGTTGACGATGATGCGGCTGCTTGGGCAGCGCTATTCGGCGTCCGGGTCCGGGTCCGGGTCCGGGTCCGGGTCCGGCTTCGAGTTTGGGTGAGGCGGCTCGGGTTTGCGTGCGCCGCCTCCATCACATCGCCGACGCAACGGCGCACGCTGCCACGGCGCGTTATTGCGATCCGGCGCCCGACGCACCTGATGGCGCCGCGGCGCCGTTCGTGTGCTCGCCGTTCGTGTGTTGATTGATCCACTGGTCGAGCGACGTCGGTCCGGACGACGCTGCGCCCGCCGCATTCGGAGCCGGCGTCGCCGAACCGGACAGCGACGCGCCCGCGGCCGTGCCGCTCGCAACTGCCGCGCCCGGCGCATTCTGCACCCCCGCCGTGGCACCAGGCGGCGACAACAGCGGCGGCACCGACGCGCCGTGGGGCGCGACGATCTGCGGCGGCTCGACGTCGCGCGGCTCAGCCGGTGCGGACGCAACAGGCGCGGGCGCAGCGGGTGCGGCCGGCGCAGCAACCATCGCCGGCGCCCGGCGCGGCGCGCGCGGCGTCTCCTTCTGCGGCGCGGGCTTGTTGTCCGCACCAAACAGATGGCCCCACCACGTACTCGCCGTCGCACGCAGCGAATCGAACACACCCGTCTGCTTCTCCTCGACGAACTTCGCACGCGGATCGATGAGCCGCGAACGCAGCGCGCGCTGGAAGAAATCGCCGACGATCGGCAGCGCGCTATGCGCACCCTGCCCCCAGTAATCGCTGCGCAGCGTCACACGGCTGTCGTTGAAGCCGACCCACGCGCCCGCCACCAGTTGCGGATGCATGAGGATGAACCAGCCGTCGGCATCGTCCTGCGTCGTGCCCGTTTTGCCCGCCACGTCCCCGCGAATGCCGAAGCGCGTGCGGATCGCGCTGCCCGTCCCTTTGTCGACCACGCCGCGCATCACGTCGAGCAGCGTCTGCGCGGCGGCCGGCGGCAATGTCTGCTCGGGCCGCGCGGGCCGGAATTGCGCGAGCACGTTGCCGTCGCGATCCTCGATCTGCGTGACGAACATCGGCGGAATATAGGCGCCGCGATCGGCGATCGTGCTGTACGCCGATACCATTTCCTTCAGCGTGACCGGGCTCGTGCCGAGCGCAAGCGACGGCACCGCGTCGAGCCGGCTGTCGCGCACGCCCATCGAATAGGCGAGGCGCGCAACCTTCGATGGCCCGACTTTTTCCATCAGCTGCGCGGTGATGCGGTTCTTCGAATAGGCGAGCGCGTCGCGCAGCGTGACCGGCCGGCCGCTTGGCGGCGTATCGTCGTTCGGTTTCCAGATTTCGCCGCCCGCCAGCGTGATTTCCACGGGCTGATCGACGAATGTGTCGTCGGGCTTCGCGCCGTTTTCGAATGCCGCGCCATACACAAACGGCTTGAACGTCGAGCCCGGCTGGCGCCGCGCCTGCTGAACGTGATCGTACTGGTCGTCGCTGAAATCGCGGCTGCCCACATAGGCCTTGATCTCGCCGTCGCGCGGATCGATGGCAATGAACGCCGCCTGTACGCGCGTCTTGTCATCGCACAGCGACTGCATCAGGTGACGGTCCGATTCGACCTGCTTGAGCGCAATGTCGTCGGCAAGGCCCGACTGCTTTGCCGCGCGATACTCGGGCGTCTCGCGCACGAACGCGGTAAATACGTCCTGATGCGCCGAACACGCATGACGCGTGCCCCACACCGAATTCGCCACCGATTGCAGCTGGTTGCCCTGCCAGACGAGTGCCTGCGTCGCCATCGTCTGCAGGCGCGAATCGAGCGTCGTGCGCACAATCAGGCCGTCTGAATAGATGTTGTAGTCGTTGGCGTCGGCCCACTCGATCAGCCACTTGCGCAACTGCTGCGCGAAATGCGGCGCCGGGCCCGGCGGCTCCGTCTGGCGCTCGAAATCGACGCCGAGCGGCCGGCGCTGCAGCGTCTGAAATGCGGCCGGCGTAAGCCGTCGATACTTCACCATCTGCGCGAGCACGATATTGCGGCGCTGCAACGCGCGCTCGGGATTGATCACCGGGTTGTAGTAGCTGTTGCCCTTCAGCATGCCGATCAGCGTCGCGCTTTCGATCACCGTGAGGTCGTGCGCCGATTTGTCGAAATAGGTGCGCGCGGCCATTTCGATGCCGTACGCGTTGTACAGGAACGGCACCGTATTCAGATAGGTTTCGAGAATCTCGCTCTTCGTATAGACCGCTTCGATCTTGAAGGCCGTGATCGCTTCCTTGATCTTGCGCGTAAGCGTCGGCGCGCGGCCGATTTCGTCGGGGTACAGATTGCGCGCGAGTTGCTGCGTGATCGTCGAGCCGCCCTGGCGATCGCCCGAGAACGTATGCAGCGCCGCCGACGCGGTGCGCTTGAAATCGATGCCGTGGTGCTCGTAGAAACGATGGTCTTCGGTCGAGATCAGCGCGTCGATCACGTGCGGCGACACATCCTGCAGCTTCACCCATTCGCGGTTCGACGGTTTGAATGTCGCAAGCAGCTTGCCATCCGCAGAAAACACCTGGGCCGGCTGTTCGACTTTCGCCTTGCGGATGTCGCCGATGCTCGGCGTGAACGGAATCAGGATCAGCACGTACAGCAGCATCAGCGCCGGCACCGCGGCGACCGTCAGCGCGACGCCACGCCGTGTCGGATGACGCACGCGCTCGAGCGCGCGAATTGCGTAGGGCTTGAGGAAGTCGAGCGCCGTCGCGCAGAAACTACGGACGAACGGCGCGATGGGTCGTTTCACGCAGGCTTACCGTCGGCAGAAAAGGCTGCATCGTACCAAACCAGCGCGCATAGGCCCGCGTTTTTGCGTTGAAACGACGGCCGCAACCCATGCGGTGCGCAAAAGCGAAAACAGCCGCCCGAAGGCGGCTGTGATCCGGCACGGTGCGCGCAGACGGCTAACGATCAGGCATTCGCGCCGAGCGCCGAGCGCTTCGGCGTCACCACCGAGACGACGAACGTCACGACGATATTCGCCGCGAGCGCGATCAGGCCGATATAAAGCGGCCAGCTCGAATCGCCGACATGCAGCGTGAACACCGGTTTCAGACCTTGCGACATCGCGAGCCCCGTGCCGAGCACGATGCCGACGAGCCAGCCGAAGAACAGGCCCGGCGTATTGAGGCGCCGCGTGTACAGCGTGAAGACGATGGCCGGGAAGATCTGCAGAATCCACACGCCGCCGAGCAGTTGCAGGTCGATCGCGTATTGCGTCGGCAGGAACACGATAAACAGCAGCGCGCCGAACTTCACGACGAGCGACACGAACTTGGCCGTCGACGCTTCCTGCGCAGGCGCCATGTTCGGCGACACGAGCGGACGCCACAGGTTGCGCGTGAACAGGTTCGCTGCGCCGATCGACATGATCGCGGCCGGCACGAGCGCGCTGATCGCGATCGCCGCTGCGGCGAAGCCGACGAACCACGACGGGAACAGCGTGCCGAACAGCGTGGGCACGACGTCCGAAGCCGACTTCACGTGGATGCCGGCGGCGATCGCCATATAGCCGAGCAACGCGATCAGGCCGAGCAGCAGCGTGTACGCGGGCAGGAAGATCGCATTCTTGCGCACCGTCTGCTGCGACGACGACGACAGCACGGCCGTCATCGTGTGCGGGTACATGAACGCGGCAAGCGCCGAGCCCAACGCGAGCGAAGCGTACGCGGTGAACTGCGTCGGCTTCAGGATGATGCCGGTCGCGCCGCCCTTCGCCTTGAAGTACGTATCGGCCGCATCGAACACCTGACCATAGCCGCCGAGCTTCTGCGGAATCAGCCAGACTGCCGCGATCACGACGATGTAGATCATGATGTCCTTGACGAACGCGATCATCGCCGGCGCACGCAGACCGCTCGTGTACGTGTAGAGCGCGAGGATCACGAACGCGATGACGAGCGGCAGTTCGCCCGATACGCCAAGGCCCTTGATCACGACCTGCATGCCGACGAGCTGCAGCGCGATATACGGCATCGTCGCGACGATGCCGGTCAGCGCGACCGCCGCCGGGAACCACTTGCCGCCGTACTCGCCGTGCACGTAGTCGGCTGCCGTGATGTGGTTTTTCGCATGGGCGATTTTCCACAGTTTCGGCATCACCGCGAACACGAACGGATAGACGATGATCGTGTACGGCAGCGCGAAGAAGCCGTACGCGCCGACCGAGTAGACGAGCGCGGGCACCGCGATCACCGTGTAAGCGGTATAGAAGTCGCCGCCGACGAGGAACCACGAGATGATCGTGCCGAACTGGCGGCCGCCGAGGCCCCACTCGTGCAGTTGCGTGAGATCGCCGCGCTTCCAGCGCGCAGCGAGGAAGCCGACTATCGTAACGAGCGCGAAGAAGGCGATGAAGACGGTCATCGCAACCGGGTTGACGGGGTTCAGGTCGCTCATCGGATACCTCGGTAGACGACGTAGATCAGCAGCGACGTGAGCGGAACCCACAGGAACTGATACCAGTAAAAGAACGGAAAGCCGGCGAAAGATGGGCGCGTGTCGTTATAGAAAGGCAACCACAACAGCGCGATATAGGGGATCAGCAATATGAGCCAGAGCCATGAACGGCCGGCCTGATCTGATGGTTCCACGATTGTCCCTCTTGATTTATATAGGAAAAACGAATTATTCCCCGCGTCGGCGGCAAGGCCTGAGCCTCGCCGTTCGGTCAGCCCCGCGCAAAGGTACGCGCATTATCCAGGAATTTGTTCGTCAATGCCTACGTTTAGTAAAGGGACGGGCTCGTGCGCTGCATCATGACGCGACGCGGCCCGCGGGGGTGAGCCGCGGGCCGCGCAAAGCACTACGCCGGCATCAGGTCTTGTCGCCGACCATCCGGCTGCCGGCCGCCTCGAGCTTCTGTTCGAACGCTTCCATTCTTGCCGCGAGCTTTTTGCCGAGCGCGCCGAGATCGGCGTTGCTCTGACGCAACTCCGGAAAGAGCGTCTTCTCCTCTTCCTCGACGTGATGGCGAACCATCTCGGTCAGCACCTTGAAGGTCGCATCGAAGCCGCGCTGACCCGGCTTCAGCGTATCGAAGCGCGCGATCAGCGTCTTGACGAGAAAGTGCTCGACATAGGCTTCGTCGACATCGATCACGTCGCGGCCGCTCAGTGCGTCGTGAGCCGCCGGATAGAGAATTTCCTCCTCCACCATGGCGTGGACGGTCAGCTTTTCGCACGCGCGCTGCACCAGCGTGCCCTTCGCATCGAGGTCGTCATCGGCGGCGCGTTCGAATGCCTCGAACAGCTTGTCGACCGCGCGGTGGTCTTCTTTCAGCAGCGCAATCGCATCGGTGGTCGCTTTATCGGGGGTAGCGGTGCTCATCGTGGCTCCTGTGGGTCGGTGTCGGGCGCATCCGTAGGCCTTGCCCGAGGTTGTCGAGTGCGCTCGATGGCGCGTTCCTGGCGCCGTCGACGGCGCTCGCGTAATCAATGCGCAAGGGACGTTCCACGGCCGCGCAGCGCGCGAGACGGGCGGGAATAAAGCGTGCTGGGCCGTTCTCGCATCCGTGGCGACCCGCGTCGTCTTACGCTCGGAGCAATGAATCGTGACCACGCGCAACGCAAAAATTCAGATCGGCATATCGGGCTGGCGATATGAAGGATGGCGCGGCACGTTCTACCCAAAAGGCCTTCGACAGGCGGACGAATTGCAGTTCGCGTCGCGCGCGGTGCAGACGATCGAAATCAACGGCACGCACTACAGCCTGCAGTCGCTCGACAGCTACCGGAAGTGGTACGACGAAACGCCGGACGATTTCGTGTTCAGCGTGAAGGGCGCGCGCTACCTCACGCATATGCTGCGCTTTCGCGACGAAGCCGCACGCGCAGGCCTCGCGAATTTCTTTGCGCAGGGGATGCTGGCGCTCAACGAGAAGTTCGGGCCGATTCTCTGGCAGTTTCCGCCTTCGTTTCGCTTCGACGCGGAGCGCCTCGAGCGTTTTCTCGCGATGCTGCCGCGCGACACGCAAGGCGCGCTCGACCTCGCCCGCCGGCACGACAAGCGCGTACGCGAACCGTATCTCGCCATCGACCGGCCGCGGCGCCTGCGGCATGCGATCGAAATCCGGCACCCGAGCTTCGTCGACGCCGCGTTCGTCGCGCTGCTGCGCAAGCACGGCGTGGCGCTCGTGGTTTCCGACTCGACCGAAGACTGGCCGCACGTCGACGACCTGACGGCCGATTTCGTCTATTTGCGGCTGCACGGCACGAGCGCGCGCTACTCGGGCTCGTACGACGACGCGGCGCTCGACACGTGGGCGCAACGCATCGAGGCATGGGCGCACGGCGGCCAGCCGGCCGATGCGAAACTGATCGCGCCTGACAGGCCGCCGCGAAAACGCTCGACGCGCGACGTCTTCTGCTACTTCGACAACGACACGAAAACGCAGGCGCCGTTCGACGCGCAACGTCTGATGGAGCGGCTCGGCGTCGAGCCTGAAATACCTCTCGTGCGCCGCGGCAACGTGGCAAGCACCAAAGACAGCGGGCGCAAGCAGGGCGTGCCGGTCAGGCGCCCGGCCCCTTAGCAAACCGTTCGCGCAAAAACTGCGTGAACGCCCGGATCGTCACCGAGCTTTGCCGGTGCTGCGGATACACGGCGAAGAGCGTGATCGGCGGCGACGCAAACGCTTCGAGCAGCGGCACGAGCTGCCCGTTCTTCAGCGCGCCCTCGACGATGAATTCCGGCAGCAGCGCGACGCCGGTGCCCGCAATCGCCGCATCGCGAATCACCTCGCCGTTGTTCGCGCGCAACGGCCCGTGCACTTCGATATGGCGCACCGCGCCGTCGATCTCGAACCGCCATCCGGTACGCGCCTCCTCCCCGTACAGCAGGCACGGGTGCCGGGCGAGGTCGGCCGGCGTCACGGGCAGACGCCGCGTGTCGCGGTAGACCGGGCTGCAGCAGGCGATCATGCGGAATTCCGCGAGCTTCTGGGCAATCAGCGTCGAATCGGCGAGCGTGCCGATGCGCAGCGCCATGTCGTAGCCCTCGCCGACCACATCGACGACACGGTCGCTCAGTTCCATATCGATGCGCACCTCGGGGTTCGAGCTCAGAAACGCGCCGACGAGCGGCGACAGGTGGACCATGCCGAACGACAACGGCGCGCTGACGCGCAACAGGCCGCGCGGATACGCGCGCTGCGACGACATCGCCAGTTCGGCGTCGGCCACGTCGGCAAGGATGCGCGTGGCGCGCTCGTAGAACTCGTAGCCGAGGTCGGTCACCGCGAGCTTGCGCGTGTTGCGCACGAGCAGCCGCACGCCAAGGCTCGCCTCGAGCGCCATCACGCGGCGGCTGACGAACTGCTTCGACAGTTGCAAACGGTCTGCCGCGGCCGTGAAATTGCGCGCCTCCACGGTCGCGACGAAGATTCTCAGGTCATCGAGTTGCATCGGCTTGGCTCCCTTCGGCGCCTGTTTCGGCGGGGCGCGTCGACGTCCATTTCGCGTTGGATTTCACGTTCTATTGTCAACTATATGAGGACAGTCAATCGCGTTTCATGTCGATTATAGCCTCTCTAATTGACCTAAACTTCGTTTCAACGCGTGTGGCTTCTGACACGCCCGAATTGAAACCGCACCTCTTACGGAGATCGCCATGATTGAAATCAGACACGCCAACGAACGCGGCCACGCCAATCACGGGTGGCTCGACTCGCACCATACGTTCTCGTTCGCGAGCTACTACGACCCGAATCAGATCGGCTTCTCGGACCTGCTCGTGATCAACGACGACCGTGTCGCGCCGGGCCGCGGCTTCGGCAAGCATCCGCACCGCGACATGGAAATCTTTTCGTACGTGCTCGAAGGCGCACTCGAACACAAGGACTCGATGGGCACGGGCTCGGTGATCGTCCCCGGCGATATCCAGCTGATGAGCGCCGGCACCGGCGTCGCGCACAGCGAGTTCAACCACTCGGCGAGCGAGCTCGTGCATTTCCTGCAGATCTGGATCGTGCCTTCGGTGAAGAACGCGACGCCACGCTATCAGCAGCAGCATTTCGCGGCCGAGCAGAAGCGCGGCAAGCTGCGGCTCGTGATTTCGCCCGACGGCGCCGACGGGTCGCTCGAAGTGCGTCAGGACGTGCGCGTCTACGCAGGCCTGTTCGACGGCGCGGAAGCGGCCGACATCGAACTCGCCGCAAACCGCTACGCGTACGTGCATGTCGCACGCGGCGCGATCACCGTGAATGGCGTGCGCCTGACCGAAGGCGACGGCGCGCGCATTCGCAATGAACGCGAGCTCAGCTTCAGCGCCGGCGACGACGCGGAAGTGCTGGTGTTCGACCTGCGCAACAACGAAGTGTCGGAGCTGTGGTCGTGAACGCGCAGGTCGCGATCGCCATTTATCAAGCGATATAAGCAGAGGAAACAAACATGAACAATCTGATCGACCAACGGCGCGACGCGATTCTGCTCGTCGCTCGGGTGCTGCTGATGGTGCTATTCGTCGTATTCGGCTGGAGCAAGCTAACCGGCTTTTCCGCAGCACAAGCGTATATGGCGACGACCGGTGCGCCAGCTCCGTCGGTGGCCGCCGCGATCGCCGTCATGATGGAACTGGGCGTGGGCGTGCTGCTCGCGGTCGGGTTTCTGACGCGGCCGCTTGCGTTGCTGCTCGCGCTCTATACGCTCGGCACCGCGCTGATCGGCCATCACTTCTGGACGCAGACCGGCATGGAGCAGTACGCGAACATGGTCAATTTCTACAAGAACGTCAGCATTATCGGCGGGCTGTTGCTGCTGGCCGTGACGGGGCCGGGGAAGTATTCGTTCGACAGGCGATAACGGTAGAACGCGGCGTAACGCACTGCGCCGGCTGTGGTTGAACGAAGTTTCGGGCGGCCAGCGTGCCGCCCTTTTCGTTTGCGCGCCGCGGCCGAACCCTATTCGGCCAGACAGTAGAAGCCGCCCAGGCGGTCGATCCAGATGATTTCCTGCGCCTCTTCGAGCCGGCGCCATTCTTCGTCCGTCACCATGATCTCGGTCTCGTCGCCGAGCTCGTAGAATTCTTCGTCTTCTTCGGTGAACTGCTGAACCTTGACCGTTCGCATCGCCGCACCTCGTGCTTGAGAGAGCCGCACCCACCGCGCTTCGCGTGCGGCCGGCGCGGTTCCCGACGCGGCCATTCTACCGGCATTGCGCGCATGCAAAATCAACCCGCACGCGCTAAAAAAACGGGCGCGCTGCCCGTGAAGGCAGCGCGCCCGCTTCATTTCCACGCCATTCGCGCGATCCGCGCTTGCGGCGAACCCAACGGGTCCGACGCCGCGCCGCGGCAAGCGGTGCTTAGAACTTGTGGCGCAGACCGAGGTTGACCATCGTCTGCGTCGACGTGCCTGCGTAGCCGTACGAACCGATCGACGCTTGCGCCGCCACGGCTCCGCCGTTGCCGTCGCCCGTCTCGCCGCTTGCGTGCTGGTACGCCGCCGTCATGTACACATCGGTGCGCTTCGACAGCGAGTAGTCGGCGCCGATCGATACCTGATGGTAGGTCGCCGAAGTATCGCCGTTCGACTTCGTGTAGCTATAGCCGACGCCGAGCAGCATCGCGGGCGAAGCCTGCCAGTTGAAGAAGCCCTGTCCCGTGTTGTACTTCTCGTCCTCGCCGAACAACGACGAATTGTCGCGGCGGTATTGCGCGTTGCTGTAGCCGGCGCCGACCGTGAACGGCCCGAACACGTACTGGCCCGCGACGCGCGCGATCGCGAGCGAGTGAGCGGTTGCGTAACCCGTGTTGATCGGACCGTCGAACGTGCCGTCGGACGTGCTCGCGAACGTGTCGCGAGCCGCAGCCGATGCCTGGCTGTTCGCCGCGTAGAAATAGCCGGCTGCCAACGACAGCGGACCCGTGTTATACGCCGCGGCAAACGCGTACGACTGCTCAGAACCGGTCGAGCCTGCGATGCCGCCGAACGCGTACATTGCTTCGAACTGGAAGCCCGACCACACCGGCGATGCGTACTTGACCGCATTGTTCACGCGGAAGCTGTTGTCGTAGTTATCGACGTCGCCCGCGGTAGCGAATGCGCTGCCGAAGTAGTTGTCTGCGGTGATGCCTTGCACGAGGTCGATCAGCGGGTCGTACTGGCGGCCGAGCGTCACTGCGCCGTACTGGGTGCTCGTCAGGCCGACGTATGCCTGGCGGCCGAACAGACGGCTACCCTGGCCCAGTTGGCCCGTCGACGGGTTGAAGCCGTTCTCCAACTGGAAGATCGCCGCGAGACCGCCGCCGAGATCTTCGTTGCCCTTCACGCCCCAACGCGTGCCGGACAGGTTGCCGTTACTGGAGTTGCCGAGCGCCCACAGGTTCTGGCTGCCCTGAGCATGATTCACGTACGTGATCGACGTGTCGATCGTGCCGTAGAGCGTAACGCTCGATTGCGCGTGCGCGGCCCCGGCGGCACCTAGCATCGCCAGCGAAATGACCGAGAGGGAGGTCGTGCGTTTCATTATTTCTCCTTGCACTTTTAGTTGAGTGGACGCGAAGCGCAGACTACCCGTGCAAAGAATTAATGTAAAAAACGGCAAAAAGACACGTCTCGGATGCGCGACACGAGTAATTCGCGCATTATTTCCTTTCCATCAATAGATAGAATCGGAATAAGAAACAATCCAGGTCGTTTCCGCGAAAATTCGCGCTGATCTGGTCGAAAACAGACATGCGCATAACCCTCATCAAGCTTCACCGAGGATCATTGCGAAAAATAGAATAAGTAATTTCACGGAACGAATAGCCGCGACAAATTGGACCGGCTAGAGTGCACTCGCTTCACAATATCCGTAGACAGCGGATATCCACGCATTTGCGCGGCTCAGGCCGCGCTTTTTTCTTTTGTGAAGCGTTTTTGTAAACGCGCGATAAGGCTTTATAAAAGCTGACAATAATTTTTCAAAAGGCCTTTAAAGCGCGTTTTAAAACTGTCGCGGCGCTCAGATCCCGCCGAGCAGCACGTTGACGTTTTTCAGCTTCGTGAATTCGAGCAGTTCGTCCTTCGACTCTTCGCGCCCCTGTCCCGACTGCTTGTGGCCGCCGAACGGCGCACCGAGAATGTGCGTCGACGTATCGTTGATCCACACATAGCCCGATTCGATCGCCGCCGCGACACGGTGCGCGGTATCGATGTTTTGCGTCCACACCGATCCTGTCAGGCCGACCTCGAGGCCGTTGACCGTCGCGAGCATCTGCGTCTCGTCGCGCCAGCGAAAAACCGACAGCACCGGCCCGAAGATTTCATCACGGGCAATCGCCATATCGGGCTGCACATCGACGAAGACGGTCGGCTCGATAAAGAAGCCGTCCGCAAGCGCCGGCTCGGCCGGATGCTTGCCGCCGAGGGCAAGCGTCGCTTTCTGCTCGTGCGCCTTTTCGATGTAGTGCAGCGTGCGCTCGTACTGCGTACGGTTGATCATCGCGCCCATCGTCGTGCGCATGTCGGTCGCGATGCCGGGGCGATACAGCGATGGCAGCTGCTTCACGAGCGCATCGACGAAGCGGTCGTGAATCGAATCGTGTACGAACAGCCGGCTCGTCGAACCGCACGACTGGCCGCACCATGTGAAATTCATCCCCTTGATCGCGCCCGCGACGGCTTTTTCGAAATGCGCGTCCGGATAGACGATCATCGCGTTCTTGCCGCCCAGTTCGAGCAGCGTGTGCTTTATCGTATCGGCCGCCGCGCGCAGCACGGCCTTGCCGGCTTGCACACTGCCGATCAGCGCGATCGCATCGACGCCAGGGTGGCTCGCGAGCGCCGCGCCCGCTTCGCGGCCGCCGACCACACAATTGAGCACGCCCGGCGGGAACACGTCTTCGAGCAGCTCCATCAGGCGGATCGTCGACAGCGGCGCCTGCTCGGGGGGCTTCACGACGACCGTGTTGCCCGCGGCAAGCGGCGCCGCGATCTTGCCGGCGGCAAACATGAATGGATGGTTGAACGGGAAGATCCGCGCGACGACGCCGCGCGGCTCGCGCACCGTATAGTTCAACGAGCCATTCGATGTCGGTATTGTTTCGCCCTTTATCTCGAGCACGAGGCCCGCAAAGTATTCGAGCAGCTTCGCGCCGGCCTGCGCATCGAACATCATCGCGTTGACCGGATTGCCGCAATTCGCCGCATCGATCAACGCGAGTTCCTGCGCGTGACCGAGCACGCGCGACGCCGCCTCGCGCAGGCAGCGCGCCCGTTCGAGCGGCGGCGTGCGCGCCCATGTGTCGCGCGCGGCACGCGCGGCGGCCACGGCTGCCGAGACTTCTTCGGTACCGCCGCTCAACACGTCGCGTAGCGGCTTGCCCGTCGATGGGTTCATGCAGGAGAGCGTCGCGGCGCGCGATGGCGCGTGCCATTTGCCACCCCAGTAGAGTCCGCCCGCCTTCGGCAAGCTCGACGGCACGCGCGGCGACAAATCGCCGTGCGCGGCTTGATTCGCCTCGATTCGATCGTTCATCGGTTATTCCTCGCTGATTCGCTGGTCGGGATATAACGTAGACGTTTTCGCGACTCGCCTATTCCATGGGCAATACAATCGAAAGCACATTGCGCTTCGGTGAGCGGAATAGCGGATGCGCGGTGAATGTTCTTGTAGGAAGGCCACGAGCAGGAGCATTGATGAACGACATTGCGCAACGCATGCTTTCCGAAATCCGGGACCTTTCATCCGAACTCGCCGCTCGTGCCGCACAGATCGAAGCGGAACGGCGCTTACCGGCCGATCTCGTGCAGACGATGCGTTCGCTCGGCGTGTTCCGCATGTACGTGCCGCGCAGCCATGGCGGCCTCGAGCTCGATATCGAAGGCGCAATGGCGGTGGTCAGCGCGCTTGCCCGCATCGACAGTTCGATCGGATGGCTCGCCGGGATTGGCGCGACGGCGCCGCTCTTCGCCACGCGTTTGCCGCGCAAGGTTTTCGACGAGATGTACGGCCGCGGCCCGGATGTGATCATCGCGGGCGCGGTGCAGCCTACGGGTACGCTCGAGCAAACAGCCGAAGGCTGGCGTTGCAGCGGACGCTGGGCATTTGCGAGCGGTTGCCTGCATGCGGACTGGATGTTCGGTATCGGCATCGTCAACGCAAATGGCTCGCCGGCAAGCGGCACGAATGATGCGGGCACCGCGCCGACGATGCGCGGCATGATGCTGCCGGCCGGCGCGTGGCGCATCGAGGACACGTGGAGCGTCGCAGGGCTCGAAGGCACCGGCAGCCACCATATTTCGCTGATGAACGCGCCCGTCCCCCCGAGCCATCTGTTCGATCACATCAACGGCGAATCGTGCGTGGCGGGCCCGCTTTATCAGGCAGTGGCGCCGTTGCTCGCGCCGATGGGGTCGGCCGTGATGGTTGGCATTGCCGAAGGCGCACTCGATGCGATCGTCGCGCTCGCGAATACCGGTCGCCAGCAGTTTCGCGTCGCGACGGCCATGCGCGATTCGGAAATTTTCCTGCACGATCTTGGACGTATCGAAGCCGAACTGCGCGCGGCACGCGCATTCCACGAGACTCAGGTTCGCGTGCTGTGGCAGCGCGCGCTAGAAGGCACGTTACAGGACGATGCGCTGTATCTGCAGGCCTCCCAGGCAGCGGTCTGGATTGCGCGGACATGCGTGCAGATCGGCGACGCGTGCTTTGCGCTAGGCGGCGGCGCGGCGATCTACGACGGCTCGCCGCTGCAGCGCCGCTTGCGCGATCTGCACGTTGCCGCGCAGCACGCGGCCGTGCATCCGCGCCACTATGTGTCGGCGGGAAAGTTGCTGTTAAAACGCGGTCATCCGATCGTATCGGGTTCCTGACTCTGGGCGAGCGCCGCACGCAGTCGGCACGCTACCAGGTGTGAGGTTGGCTCTACCCGCATGACCGGTTCGACACAGCCGGTTCGACACAGCCGGTTCAACGCAGCGGTCAACCCGGCAGCTCAATCGCAGCGATTCGACGGCCCCAACCCATCGGCCCCGCTCACCGGTCTTCGCTCATCCCCGCGAGACGTGCCTCGCCCGCGTCCTTCGCAGCGGCTGCCGTGCTGAACGATTCGTCGGAAACCAGCGACCGCCGCACATTCTTCGCATCGAAATCGACGAGCGTGATGACCCAGACGAACCCGCCTGCCCGCTCCGCGGTCTGCACGAACGCGCGCAGATTGCCGTTGCTGCCCTCAGATTTCATGATGACCTCCCGAAAAGCATTGCACTGAGAAACTGCGCCTGCCGGTGGGGTTTCGCACATCGCGTTCCTGCCCGGGCGCACGAGCCGCCACGTCAGCGCAACGAGCGCCGCGAACGCAACGTACGCGACCGTGAAAACCCACGCGGGTAATTCGTAATACAGCAGACGGCCGACCCAGCGCTGCACGAAGCCTTGCGTTGCGCCCGCATCGTGACGCAGCGCGTCTTCGAGCACGGTCAGCGGACACGCGACGCCCAGCAGCGCGAGCAACGCGACGATACCGATCGCCGCAAGATGCACGCCACGAAATACGTGACTGCGCACCCAGCGCCAGTGGAAAGCCGCGCCTACCCAGATCGCGGCCAGCCCGCCGACGATAAACAGCACGAGCGCCGCATGCACGACGAGCACGGCATCGGCGAGCGCGGTCACCGTGCCTGTCCGCTCGCCCGACCTTCAGCGCGCCGCCGTCACCACCTGCCCGGTTATGTTCTCTTCGACGCACTTGCGATACGCCTGCGCCACGACCGACGCGCGCACCGCATCCGATGCATCGCGGCCCATCTGCTGCAGCGTTTCGGCCACCCATCCCGGACTCACGACATTCACACGCAGCATGCCGCGCAATTCGAGTGCCGCTGCGCGCGCAAAGCCTTCGACGCCCGCGTTGACGAGACTGATGGCGGCGCCGCCCGGCATCGGATGTTGCGCAAGCGTGCCGCTCGTCAAGGTGATCGAGCCGCCCGGATCGATTTTCCGCATGCCGCAACGCACCAGATTCACCTGGCCCATCAATTTGTTGGCGAGACTGAAGGCAAAATCGCTATCCTGTAGCTCGCCGAGCGGCGCGAATTTTGCTGTCCCGCCCACGCAAACCACTGCATCGAGCGGCCCCGCATCGTTGTACATGGCGACGATCGACGCCTGATCGGACAGGTCGACTTTCAGTGCCGGGCCATTGCGGCTCGCACCGATTACTTCATGCTTCGGAGACAACAGCTGGATGATTTCCTTACCGAGGAGCCCTGTCGCTCCGACGACCAGTATGCGCATACCGCCTCCTGTACTCACGATGCATCGCGATGCATGCGGTAAGCGCGCAATGGCCGCGCGACAACCGCGCCGTGTTCCCGTGGCGATTCACGCTGTCATCCATTTCGCGAGCCTCGTGTTGCCCTGTCTGATCGTTCTATCGGGCTTCGGCGGCCATGCGGGAGCCCGACTATTCTGTTCCGCTGAGTTCCCGCGTGCAACCACCCGACACACCTGAACCTGCAACTCGCGACGTCATGCACATGACTCAAACGATCGGTCCGAATCGCGACCTCATGCTGACCCTGTCGGATGTCGTCAAGCGCTATCCTGGCAATCCGCCGCGCACTGTGCTGAACGGCATATCGCTCGAACTGCGGGAAGGCGAGTGCGTCGCGATCGTCGGCGAGTCGGGCAGCGGCAAATCGACGCTGCTCAATCTCGCGGCAGGGCTCGACAGGCCCGACGCCGGCCGCATCGTGTTCGACGGCCAGGATCTCGCCGCACTCGACGACGATCGCGCGACACGGCTGCGCCGTGCGCGCATGGGCTTTGTCTTCCAGGCGTTTCACGTGCTGCCGAACCTTACCGCCGCGCAGAACGTGGCGTTGCCGCTGCGGCTCAATGGCGTGCCGGCCGCCGATGTCGCCGCGCGCGTCGCGGCCGCACTCGCGTCGGTCGGGCTCGCCGATCGCGCGCATACCTTGCCGCGCGAACTGTCCGGCGGCGAACTGCAGCGCATCGCGATCGCGCGCGCGCTCGTCCACCAGCCGCGCCTCGTGCTCGCCGACGAACCGACCGGCAATCTCGATCACGACACCGCGGCGCGCATCCTGCGATTGCTGCTCGATATGACGCGCGAGTCGCGGGCCGCAGTGCTGCTCGTCACGCATTCGACAGCGGCCGCGGCGAGCGCCGATCGGGTGCTGCGGTTGACGCGCGACGGGCTGGCACCGAACGCGCCGCTGCATCTGCCACCTGAAGAGCGCGCACGATGAGCCGCAGGCGATGACCATGGCCGACATCCCGCAACGCTTGTCGCGCGCGTCCAAAGTGCGGTCCAATTCCGCGCGCGCGATGCTGTCGACCGCGGCGGCGCTGATCGCCGGGGAAAGCCGCAGCCATCCGCTGCGCGCGCTCGTCGCGATGCTCGCCATCGCAGCCGGCGTCGCGATGGGCTATGCCGTGCAATTGATCAACGGCGCGGCATTGTCCGAACTTGCGTCGACGGTCAATTCGCTGACGGGCGACGCGGACCTCACGATCCGCGGCCCGCGCAACGGCTTCGACGAATCGCTGTATCCGCGTATCGCGCAACTGCCCGACGTCGCGGCCGCGAGCCCGGTCGTCGAAGTCGATGCGCGCGTCGTCGGACACGCCGACGCGTTGAAACTGCTCGGCGTCGATGTGTTTCATGCGGCGCGCGTCACGCCCGACCTGGTCGGACGCATCGAGCCGGCGAACCCAAACGAGAACCCAGGCAACGGCCCGAACGCAAACGCGAGTGCAAACCGGCTCGATCTGCTCTCGCCGGATACGGTGTTTCTGTCGCCCGCCGCGCTCGCATGGAGCGGTCGCAAGGTCGGCGACACACTGACGGTGCAGGTCGGCCTGCGGCAGGTCCCGTTGCGCATCGCGGGCACGCTGCCCGCGTCGGGCACGAGCGTGCGCGTCGGCGTGATGGACATCGGCGCAGCGCAATGGCGGCTCGAACGGCTCGGCACGCTGCAGCGCATCGATGTCAAGCTCAAGGCCGGCGTCGATGCCGCGCGATTTGCGCAGCACATCGCGGCGCAGCTGCCGGCCGGCGTCGCGGCCGTCTCGCCGCACGAGAACGCGCATCGCACCTCGCAACTGTCGCGCGCCTATCGCGCGAATCTGAACGTGCTCGCACTCGTCGCGCTGTTCACCGGCGCATTCCTCGTATTCACGATCCAAGCGCTCGGCGCGCTGCGGCGGCGCACGCAATTCGCGTTGCTGCGCGCGCTCGGCGTGACGCGCCGCGGCGTGGTCGCGCTGATCGTCGCCGAAGGCACGGTGCAAGGCGTGATCGGCGCGCTGACCGGCGTCGCGCTCGGATATGCGGTCGCGGCTGCCGTGCTGCATTTCGCCGGCGGTGATCTCGGCGGCGGTTACTTCGAAGGCGTGCACCCGCAGGTGCATTTCGACACAGCGGCCGCCTGCCTGTTCGTCGCGCTCGGCCTCGGCGCCGCGGTGCTCGGCAGCGTCGCGCCGGCGCTCGACGCGGCGCGCGCGCAGCCGGCACAGGCACTCAAAGCCGGTGACGAAGAAACGAGCCTTAAGAAGTTGCATCGATCGCGCGCGCTGATTGGCGCGCTTGGCGCAATCGGCATCGGCATTGCGCTCGCGCGGTTGCCGGCCGTCGACGGTCTGCCGCTGTTCGGTTACGCATCCGTCGCATTGCTGCTGATCGGCGGCGTGCTCACGATGCCGACCATCGCGCGCATCGTATTCGATGCCTTGCCGCGCACGCAGCATGCGTTGCCCCAGCTCGCACTCGCGCAACTGGCGCATGCGCCGGGGCGCGCGGCAATCGGGCTCGCGGGCATCGTCGCGAGCTTCAGCCTGATGGTGGCGATGGCAATCATGGTGTCGAGCTTCCGCATCGCCGTCGACGACTGGCTGCAACTGCTGTTGCCCGCCCCGCTCTACTTGCGCGCGGCGCCTGCCGGCGACAGCGGATATCTATCCGCCGCGGACCAGGCCGCGATCGCGTCTACGCCCGGCATCGAACGCAGCGAATTTCTGCGCGCGACGCAGATCACGCTCGATACGCATCTGCCGCCGGTCGCTTTGATCGCGCGTCCGATCGATCCGCGTCACCCGGCCGCGCGCCTGCCGCTGACGGGCACGCCGCTGGTTCTGCACGACGACGCCGTGAGGCCCGCGTGGGTCAGCGAGGCGATGGCCGATCTGTATCGCCTGCATGTCGGCGATCGCATGGTGTTGCCGGTCGGCGGCCGTTCCGCGACGTTCACGGTCGCCGGTATCTGGCGCGATTACGCGCGGCAGTTCGGCGCGGTCGTGATCGATGAAGCGGACTACCGCAAGCTCGCGGACGATACGCGCGCGACCGACGCCGCCCTGTGGCCCGCGTCCGGCGTATCGACCGGACAGGCCGTCGAGCGCATACGTGCGCGCGTTGCGGGCGGCGATCGGCTCACGTTCTCCGAACCCGGTGAAATTCGCGCGGCGAGCCTCAGGATTTTCGACCGCAGCTTCGCGGTCACCTATCTGCTCGAAGCGGTCGCGGTGCTGATCGGACTGTTCGGCATCGGCGCGAGCTTCGGCGCGCAGGCGCTGTCGCGCACACGCGAGTTCGGCGTGCTGCGTCATATCGGCGTGACGCGCGCACAGATCGCCGCGCTGCTCGTGATCGAAGGCGCACTCGTCGCGCTCGTCGGCGTCGCATCGGGGCTCGTGCTCGGAACGGGCATCGCGGCAGTGCTCGTCTATGTCGTGAACCCGCAGTCGTTTCATTGGACAATGACTTTGCATATGCCGTGGGCGCTCGTCATGACGCTCGCTTCTGCGGTCATACTGGCCGCCGCGCTCACTGCATTGTGGAGCGCGCGCTCCGCGCTGTCGGTCGATGCCGTGCGCGCGGTGCGCGACGATTGGTGAACCGACCACGATGAAACGCCGCACATTCCTCGCATTGCCTCGCGCGCTTGCTTCGCTGCTGCCGGTCGTGGCGCTCAGGTCGCCTTTCAGGTCGCTTTTGAGGCCGCTTTTGCCCCTGGTTTCGCTTGCGTCCTTGCCGCCGCTGATGCGAGCGCAGCGCGCGTTAGCGAAAGAACCCGACTATCCGCCCGTCACCGCAGGCCGCACACTCGTGTTTCCGCGCGACTTCGGCGCGCATCCGCAGTACCGCACCGAATGGTGGTACGCGACCGGATGGCTGTTCGCCGCCGATCGCACCGCGCTCGGCTTCCAGGTCACGTTCTTCCGCTCGCGGCCCGCACTCGACGAGGCGAATCCGAGCCGGTTCGCGCCGCGTCAGTTGCTGTTCGCGAACGTCGCGCTCAGCGACCCGCAAGCGGGCAAACTGCAGCACGATCAGCGCTCGGCGCGCAGCGGCTTCGGTCTCGCGCAGGCGAGCGAAGCGGACACGAGCGTGCAGATCGGCGCGTGGTCGTTCGTGCGCGATACGCATAACGGCGCATACAAGGTCGACATCGATGCCGCCGACTTCGTGATGGAGTTCGCGATGCAGCCGACGCAGCGCGTGCTGCTCAACGGCGCGCAAGGCTATAGCCGGAAAGGGCCGCTTGCGAGCGAGGCGAGCTACTACTACAGCGAACCGGCGCTGCACGTGAGCGGCATGCTCACGCGCAATCGCACCTCGGGCGGCAAGGCCGAGCCCGTGCAAGGTATCGCGTGGCTCGATCACGAATGGTCGTCGGCGTATCTCGCCGATGAGGCGATCGGCTGGGACTGGATCGGCCTCAATTTCGACGATGGCGCCGCGCTGATGGCCTTCCAGATGCGCGACAAGGCAGGCCGTAAGTTCTGGGCAGGCGGCACGCTGCGGCGCGCGGACGGATCGTCGCATGAACTCGCACCGGCCGACGTCGTGTTCACGCCGCTACGCTGGTGGCGCTCGCCGCATACCGATGCGCGCTATCCGGTGGCGATGCGCGTCGATGCGGGCGATCTGCATCTGACGCTGACGCCCCTTTTCGACGACCAGGAGGTGGATAGCCGCGCGAGTACGGGCGCGGTGTATTGGGAAGGCGCCGTAACGGTGACGGCGGCCACACCGGCAACGCAGAGCGGCTCAGCGTCAGCAGCGCCCAGAGCAACAGCAACGGCCTCGAACGAAGCGGCGAAGCCGCTCGCGCGCGGCTATCTGGAACTGACCGGATACGTTGCGCGGCTGCGGTTGTAGGCGCAACTCAGCTTTCCGAAGTAACGGGTTTGGGTCTCTCGACTCGCTTCATTGCAACCGGCGCGGCCGCGCCGAGCCGCCCTTGCCGCTCTTCTTCCACGCGGCGCAGCATCTCCGCGGCTTGCCACGAGATCAGCGCGAGACAGCCGAAGATCACCTCGCGTATCCGCTTGACGAACGCGAGCGACAGCGCCGCATCGTGACTGACGCCGAACATCTCCGCGAGCAGCACGACCGATGCTTCCTGCACGCCGAGCCCCGATGGCACGAAGAATGCCGCGTGGCGCACCGCTTGCGTAATCGCCTCGATCGCGACCGCGCCGCCGACCGACACCGGATGGCCGAGCAGCGCGAGCGCGACATACGCTTCGAGCGCGCCGAGCACATAGCCCGCGAGCTGCCACAGGAAGGCGCGCAGCAGCAGGCCCGAGCGCACCATCAGCGCGTCGATGTCGGCATCGAGACGCTTGCCGTCGATACGCTGCAATAGCGGATGCGATTCGCCGAAGAGCCGCCCGGCCCAGCGCTCGATCGCATGGAAGATGCCGCCGCGCCGCAGGAACACGACTGCCGCGGCCGGCAGCGGCAACGACAGCAGCAGACCGAGCGTGATCGCATGCCAGGCGCCTGAGCTTTGCGCGGACGCAACGATCAGCACGATGCCGATCGCGGAGAACGCGTACTGCACCGCGAGCGTCACGATCACTTCGACGATCACGCTCGCGCTCACGAAACTCCCGTCCGCGACCCGCCACTGCGCAAGCCGGATGCCGATCACTTCGCCGCCGATACCGACCACGGGCAGCAAGCGGTTCACCGCTTCGCGCACGGTCGCGACCCACAGCAGAAAACCGAGCGGCGCACGCCGGTCGAGCAATAACCGCCACGCCTGTGCGTCGAGCAGCAGCGGCAGCAGATGCAGCGGCACGAGCAGCAGCAACGGCCAACCGGCGTGCCGGATCATCTCGACCGCTTCGCCGACGCGCACATGCAGCGTCAGCGCGATCAGAATCGCGATCCCGACCGGCCAGCCCACGAAACGCAGCCACTTCATGACAGTACCGCCGCTTCGGGCAGCGCATCGCCGAACACATCGCCGAAGCCGCCGCACGTTGCGCCCGCCGCACGCAGCGCCGATGCGACTCGCGGCGACAGCAGCGCATTCAGTTCGTCAGCATGGCGATAGCTGCGCATGCCGTCGGACAGCGCGGTGTCGCCCGCCGTGGCCGGATGGCAATAGATTTCGCCGACGCCGTGCGGCAGATTCGCGATGGTTTCCAGCAGCACGGCTTCGTCCATGCCGCCCGTATGCGCAATGCCGACGACGTAATCGTTGTGCGCAATACCTGCGCGCCTCAGGCGCGCGCGCACGCTCGCCATCCACGGCCGGATCCATGCGGGCGAATGCGCTTCGTACGGCAGCCGCATCGCGCGCATGCCGTAGTTGCGGCCGATGGCGAGGATCATCGAGAGCACCGTCGGGTGCAGATGGAAATGCTTGTGCGTATTGACGTGATCGAGCGGCAAGCCGGTCGCTCTGAATGCTTCGAACTGCGCGCGAATTTCCCGCGCAAGCTGCGTGCGCACGTGAGGCAGGAAGAAAAAACGGCAACCGTCGCGCACCATGTTGTCGCCGAAACGGCCCTGCGCATCGACGAGCGCGGGAATGTCGCCGCGCGGCAAGGTTGCCGCGCCGTCGGCCAACACCAGATGCAGACCGACGCGCAAGCGCGGCAAACGCCGCGCGCGCTCGATCGCATCGCGTGCGGCCGGCGCGCCGACCATCAGGCTCGCAGCGGTCAGCACGCCGTGCAGATGCGCGCGCTCGACTGCGTCGTTGACGCGCTCATGCAGGCCGAAATCGTCGGCGGTCAGAATCAGCGCGCGGCCGGACGGTGGCATGGCGAAGCTCACGCCTCGTGCGCCCTCAGGAAGCGGAAGAATTCGACGCCTTCGCGCAGACGCCGTTTCATCATCTCCCAGCTCATCAGCATCTCGCGCACGATCTCCCAGATCTTCGACGGGCGGAAGTAGAACTCGCGATAGAACTGCTCGAGGTGGTGATAGATCTCGTCGCGCGACAGGTGCGGATAACCGATCGCCGCCAGTTGAACGCCTTCCTTGCTGACGAGGTTGATGACCTTGTTCTCCTCCATCCAGCCGTTCTCGACGGCCTGCTTGTAGAGCGTCGTGCCAGGATACGGCGCCGCGAGCGACACCTGAATGGTGTGCGGATTGATCTCCTTTGCGTACTCGATGGTCTTGCGGATCGTCTCCTGCGTTTCGCCCGGCAGGCCGAGGATAAACGTGCCGTGGATCTTGATGCCGAGCTTCTTGCAGTCCGCGCTGAAGCGGCGCGCGAAATCCGTGCGCACCCCCTTCTTGATGTTGACGAGGATCTGATCGTCGCCCGATTCGAAGCCCACCAGCAACAGGCGCAGGCCATTCTCCTTCATGATCTTGAGCGTCTTGTACGGCACGTTGGCCTTCGCGTTGCACGACCACGTCACGCCGAGCTTGCCGAGGCCGAGCGCGATCGCTTCGGCGCGCGGCGCGTCGTCGGTGAAGGTGTCGTCGTCGAACATCACCTCTTTCACTTCAGGCATGTTGTCGCGAATCCACTTCACTTCCTCGAGCACGTTGTCGACCGAACGCACGCGATAGCGGTGGCCGCTCACCGTCTGCGGCCACAGGCAGAACGTACAGCGCGACTTGCAGCCGCGGCCCGTGTAGAGCGACACATACGGGTAGTTCAGGTAGCCGATGAAGTAGTTGTCGATCTTCAGATCGCGCTTGTAAATGGGCGCCACAAACGGCAGCGAATCCATGTCCTCGAGGATCGGACGCGCTTCGTTGTGTTCGATCGAGCCGTCCCTGGCACGCCAGGACAGGCCCTTGATTTCGGCGAACGGTTTGCCTTCGGCGATTTCCTTGCAGGTGAAGTCGAATTCCTCACGGCAGACGAAATCGATCGCCTCGGTCGCGGTGATCGAGTTGTGCGGATCGACCTGCACTTTCGCACCGACCATGCCGACGACGATCGACGGCTTGTGCTTTTTCAGGTCTTCGGCAAAGAGCGCATCGGTCGGGAACGACGGGGTGCTCGTGTGAATGATGACGAGGTCGTACTGTTCCGCGATCTTCAGCGTTTGCGCGACGGAGAGGCCGTCGGCCGGCGCATCGAGCACGCGGCTGCCGGGCACGAGCGCGGCCGGCTGCGCAAGCCACGTCGGATACCAGAAGGAACGGATTTCGCGCTTGGCCTGATAGCGCGACCCTGCGCCGCCATCGAATCCGTCATACGACGGCGCCTGCAGGAACAATGTCTTCATGGTCGTCTCGGTACTCGTGTTCGCGCTCATGTTCGTACTCATCTTCGTACTCACTCCGCCCTGCAATATGTCAGCGTTGCGTTCATTCATGGAATTGTCAGATATTTGTGCGCTCGGGGTTTATCGGCCATCGGAGACTTCGAACACCTCCACGGTATCGAGCTTGGCCGTTCCGCTTTCTGCGGTCTGCGTCGTAACGGGAACCCGCGCGCCGCGCCAGATCACATAGGACCCGAACGCACCGGCGAGCCACTGTAACATCAGCAATGCGTCGCGCAGCGGGACGAGCAGCAGGTCGCGCCAGAACGTCCACCAGTTGCGCGTCGCATGAATATGCATCGAGAGCCGCGCGAGGCAGCCGGCGAACGTGATTGCCGTCATCGCCGCCGCGGCGACCGGTTGCGTTCCTTCTGCCTGGAACGCGCCGGCGAGCCGCGCGCCGAGCAGCAGCCACGGCGAGGTGAACGTGATGAACAGGAACGCGAAGCCCGCCGGATTGACCGAACGGATCGTGCGCAGCCAGCGCGTTTCGCGATGCCAGAGCGCGACAAGGCCCGGCTCGATCACGTCGGTCGCGACGATCACTTCGGACAATACCGTGCGCAAGCCTAGCGCGCGCACGTGGCTTGCCAGCCAGTAGTCGTCCGCGAGGCAATCCTTCAACGGCTCGAAGCCGCCGATTCTCTCGAACGTCTCGCGGCGCAGCGCGATCGTTGCGCCGAAGCCGAATTCGCGCGAGCCCGTTGCGTGCGCAACGAGTACCGAGGGCAGAAACCATTCGTTGACGAACAGCGCGCCGACACGGGACCAGAAACCCTTGATGCCGGTCGCGCGATACAGACAGGTGACGACGCCGTTACGCGGATCGGCGAGCGGCGCGCAAACGCGCTGCAGGTAATCGGGCGCGACGGCAATGTCGCTGTCCGCCACGACGAGCAGCTCGTAACGTGCGTGCTCGGCAAGATTCATCAGATTACTGACTTTCAGGTTGCTGCCGTGCACGCGCGCATCGACCACGAGCGTGATGTCGCAATGCGGATACGCGGCCTGCAGCCGGCGCACGACGCCGATCGCCGGATCGTGCGCGGACGACACGCCGAACAGCAACTGGAAGCACGGATGTGTCTGCTCGCAAAACGACGCGAGGTTTTCGTAGAGCCGCGGCTCCGCGCCGCACAGCGGCTTCAGTATGGTGACGGCACCGAGCGCCGCGGGTAGCGGTTGCGGCTGCCCTTTGCGCGAACGCCAGCGTGCCGTGCGCCGCAACAGACCGGCCGCAAATCCTGCATAGACCGTCGCGCCGCAGCAGATCGCCGCAAGCAGCCACTGCGCATAAGACGTCCAGTTCGCGGTCATCGGGCGCGAGCCTCCTTCGAGAAGCGCTGGAGGGCCGATCCTGTCGACAGACGAGACATGCTCACGCTGATTGGTCTGATTAACATCGAAGGCACTCCGCTCGTGTCGTCGAATGCGAGCGTAAGGTTTGTATGTGAAGCGTAGATGTTCCGGCAGAATTTGCCGGCGTCGGAGTAAAGGTTAGCCAAATAAGGGCGCACGTGCATCGACCGCACGCAAACCAAGCGCAGACGAGCCTTATGGACGGATGGCATGCCCCGCCCTCCGACGCGCGCAACCGCACTCGCGATCGCGTGGCTGACAATGGAGCGCTGCACCGTCAGCGGAATCGCCGGTGCAGGGTGTCTCTGGCAATGTTCGTTTCATCGATTGACTACAACGCGCGCAAAAGAACACTTGCAATTTCGTTGGGATCGGCAAAGCCGCCCTTACGAAAATATAATTATTTCTTTCAAATAAAATATGCTGCGGAAAGCAAAGCCGCAACACGAATACTAGCAGTGGTTTCTTAGCAAAACATTAAGCTGCATCAGCCGGCCGGCGTACGTCACCGTCGCGCAGCGGTCTACCGTGTGCCGCGAAAGATCCCTGTTTTACAGTACTCTTAGATTAAAAACGACAAACTTTGCGACGACGCTATGCGCTGACGACCTGGGACGCAATAGACTTTTTCGGTATTGAAAAAATAGAATTCGAGGATGCTTCAATTGCAAGGCAATCGCGTTATTCAAATCCTCGACATACCGCCCGATAATCGGGTGGTTGCCGATATGGCAAAGACGCCGTGCCGCGAATTTCGCGTCTGGGCCGGCTACGGCTTGTCGCACCCCGATTGTCAGCGACTACGCGATGCAGTTGACTTGCCGCCGCTATCCGCGATGCCGGTTCAGGCGCGAAGCATCGCTTTGCGCCCATGTCGGATTGCGGCGATCCGTCACAGCTATTTCACATCGAACGTGTATTCGCCGTGCGTGCGGTGCCCATCGGATGCGACCGCCACCCAATGCACGGTGTACTGTCCGGCTGCCAGCCCGGACAAGGGCACGCTAATCACCCTGGGCGTTTTCGCGTCGATGCGCGCCTTGCTGGTCGTCACCGGCTTGCCCGACGCGTCGGTGACTGTCAGCGTCGAGAATGCGGGTTCGAGCGGACCGTTGAATGTGACGCTGACCTGTGCGGGTGCGGATACCGTCGCGCCCGCGGAGGGCTCCTGCTTCGACGGGAAGACGTGCGCGAATGCGGTCTGCGCGACAAGCAGCGTCGCGGCACATAGTGCGCATAGGGTCGTGTGCTTGCGCGCGAGGGTTGATTCTTTCGGTTTCCGGAACATAAGGCGTCGCTGCGGTTATGGGTGGATGCGCGAGCGCATCGATCAGTCGCCGATGCGCCGGCGACGGCTTCGACACGGCGTGGCCGGTTAATGTTCCAGAGGCGGTTCCAGAGGCGGTTCCAGAGGCGGTTCCAGACGCGGGGCCAGCGGCGGCCTCAATAGTGTTTCAGGCTCGTTTCAGCCGCTCGATCAGCGCGATACCGGCAGCCGGGTTGTGCTCCTTGAAACCGCTGATCACATACAGGAACACCTCGCGCGGGCTTTTGCCGGCGGCCACCGGCTTCGCGACGGTTTCGAGGCCGGCCGGGTGACCGCCCGACGCCCACGTTCGCATCCGCGCGGTCCATAGATTGAGTGCGGCGTCATCGTAGCCGTGCTCGAACGCGTCGGACGTGCCCATGATCCGCGCGTAGACGAACGGCGCGGTGACATCGGCGATCTGCAAATATCTGGAATCCCCGGCCACGACGATCGCCACGCCGTGCTTGCGGGCAAGCGCGACAAAGGCCTCGTTGCGAAAGCTCTCGTGCCGCACTTCGACAGCATGGCGCAGCGCGCGGCCGCCGGCCTCTTTCGGCAGCAATGACAGAAAGGCATCGAAGTCCTGCTCGTCGAACTGCTTGGTCGGCGCGAATTGCCAGTTGATCGGCCCGAGCTTGTTCTTCAGTTCGAGCACGCCGCTTGCGATAAAGCGCTCGATCGACTCGCCCGCTTCCGCAAGGATTCGCCGGTGCGTCGCGAAGCGCGGCGCCTTCAGCGAGAAAATGAAGTCGTCCGGCGTCTCGTCGTGCCACTTCGCGAACGATTCGGGCTTCTGCGATCCGTAGAACGTGCCGTTGATTTCGATGGTCGTGAGCTGGCGGCTCGCGTATTCAAGCTCGCGTTTCTGCGCAAGGTCTTCGGGGTAGAACAGGCCGCGCCACGGCGCGAAAGTCCAGCCGCCGATGCCCACGCGGATGGCGGGCATCGTTGAACCGGCACCGCTGGCCGATTTTGCGGTGGCGGGCCGGGTGTTTGCCATGGGCTCGGGTTTGCGGGAGGCCGCCTTCGTGGCCGGCGCTTTCTTAGTCGCTGCCTGCGTAGCGACTTTCGTCGCTACCGCCTTCTTACCCGCCGCTCGAGCCGCCGTCTTGCCCGCCGCACCCAACGCGCCCGACGCGCGTTTAGCCGGTGCCTTCGCGGCCGCCTTCGTGGATTTCGCCGCCTTCGCGGCCGGTTTGCGCGCTGCCATGGATGACGTCTCCCCTCATGCGTTCGACCCGCTCCAGTGTAGCGAATCGCGCGAGGCTGCGCGTCGTCCTTCGCACGCTATGACCGGTACGCTTCGGGCCGTCGATCACGCAGCACATGGTTGAATGCATTGAGCTGGCGATGCCGGCGCGCATCGGCCAGATTCACCTGCGCGAGAAGAATCTCCTCATCGGTCGCACTCGCGGGGCCGGCGACCGGCCAGCCGTGCGCGTCGACGATCACGCTGCAGCCGAGGAACGGCTGGCCGCGCTCGTTGCCCACGCGATCCGCGGCCGCGACGAAAAGTCCATTCGAATGCGCGCCGCTCATCGCGAGCAGATTCGCCATGACCGGCAATCCGGCCGGCTGCGCGGGCATCGGCACCCAGTTGGTCGGCACGCACAGCATATCGGCGCCGCCGTTTGCAGCAAGCCGGAAGACTTCGGGAAACCAGATGTCGTAACAGATCGCGCATGCAATGCGCCCAAACGGCGTATGAAACACCGGCACGCCGAGATTGCCGGGCTCGAAGAACAGATTTTCGTCGCCCCACAGATGCAGCTTGCGGTAGTTGCCAAGCACGCGTTGCGGGCCGATGATCGCCGCCGCGTTATAGAGCACGTCGCCGTCGCGCTCCGCATAGCCGGCGACCAGCGTGACGTCGAGACGCGCCGCCACGGCCGCCCATGCGCGAATCGTCTCGCCGTCGGCAAACGTCTCGGATAGCGCGAACGCTTCCTCGCGCGTCTCGAACACATAGCCCGAATTGCACAGTTCGGGCAATACGATCAGACGCGCGCCGCGCGCATGCGCTTCTTCGATCAACGCGGTTGCGCGTGCAACGTTGTGCGCCTTCGCGCCGACTTCCGGCCGCATCTGGATGCAGGCAACGCCTACCTTGCTTTCGCTCCCCGCAGTCATAGAACCACACTCCTCGCAATCGGCGAACGGATCGCATGCCAGCAATGCACGTTTTCATAAGCATGCGCAACGCGCAGCACGGTCGCTTCGTCAAATGGCTTGCCGACGATCTGCAGGCCAACTGGCAATTCGCGCGCATCGAAACCGCACGGCAGCGACAGCGCCGGCAGACCGGTCAGATTGAACGGATAGGTGAGCCGCCATGATGCGGCAAGCGGGCTTTCCTCGAGTCCGCCGGTGATCACCGACGCCTGGCCGCGATGCCATGCGGTCACCGGCGAGGTGGGCGTCACGATCGCATCGACGCGTTCGAACACCGCATTGAAGTCTTCGATCAGCACGCTGCGCAGCTGCTCGGCCTTCAGGTAATCGGCAGCCGTCACCATGCGGCCGATCTCGACGAGCGTGCGCACGTCGTCGTTCATCGCCGCTGTCGCACCTCGCTGCAGGCCGCGGTCGTGATAAGCGCTCGACGACGCAAGCTCGATGGCATAGATCGCGCCGAGCCCGTATTGCAGATCCGGCACTTCGAAATCGACGATTTGCGCGCCGAGCGCAGCCAGATCGGCAATCGCCTGTTCGACGCGCGCTTCGACGTCGACTTCGTTCGCGCCGAAAAAGTGATTGCGGCACACGCCGATGCGCAAGCCCGCCACGCCTCTCTCGAGCTGCGCGGTGAAGTCGGGCACGGGCACGTCGGCACTGCCGGGGTCGCGCGCGTCGAAGCCGGCCAGCACGTTGAGCATCAACGCGGCGTCGCGCACGGTGAGCGCAAGCGGGCCCGCATGATCGAGCGACCAGCTATGCGGCACGATGCCGGCGCGGCTCACGCGGCCAAAGGTCGGCTTGAGGCCGACCACGCCGCACAGGCTCGCCGGAATACGGATCGAGCCGCCGGTGTCCGAACCGAGCGCGCCGAATGCGAGGCCTGCCGCGAGCGCCGCGCCGGAGCCGCCGCTCGAGCCGCCGGGAATGCGCGACAGGTCCCACGGATTGCGCGTCGGCGGCGTCTCCGTGCCCCATGCGAATTCGTGCGTGCGAGTCTTGCCGATCAGCACCGCGCCCGCCGCGCGCAGGCGCGCGACGGCGGCCGAGTCCTCGTCGGGAAACACGTAGCCCGGTGCGCGGCTGCCTGCGGTGGTCGGCATGCCGGCCGTCAGGTAGTTGTCCTTGATCGCGATCGGCACGCCATGCAGCGGTCCGCGCCGCTCGCCGCGCGCGATTTCGGCGGCACAGCGTTCGGCGTCGGCCCGAGCGCGCGCATTGATGCATTCGTATGCGAGCACGTCGGTGTCGAGGGCCTCGATGCCGGCGAGCAGCTTATCGATCACCTCGACCGGCGAGACGTCGCCATCGGCGATGCGCGCGGCGAGCGAAGTGAGATCTTCGATATCGCTCATGGTCGCTCCATCGTGCGATAAAGACGCGCGATGTCGAACACGATCGCCGGGTGACGATCCGACAGATCGAGCGTGCGCAGCTTGTCGATCTCCGCGAGGATCGTTCCGTACACCGACAGATTGTGCGCGATGCGATCGTCCGCGAACTCGATACCGATCCAGCGCGCGAGTGCATCGATGCGTTCGTCCGCTGTAACGTGCGCACGCCGCGTCGCTCCCGGACGCGCCGGCGGGGACGTCAACAGCATCCGCGTGACCGCGTCCGACGGCGCGCGACCCGGGTCGTCGCGCGTCGGCATGCTTTCGACAAACGGTGCAACCTGGTGTCGCGCGAGCTCGAACACGCGCCGTAATTCGGCTACCGGATTCTCATGTTCGTCGACGCGCAAATCGACCCATGCATACGCGTCGTCGCGCATGACCTTGAGCGCCGCCGATTGCTGTCCGCGCATGTCGCCGCCCGCGGCCTGCCCCGCCTCGAGCGCCTGCATCAGGCGTTCTTCGAGCGTGAGGTCCGGCGTCGCTTCGAACGCGGCCTGCATCGCATCGAGCGTCGCGGCCCCGACCAGCATGTTGCCCTGAACCGAATAGGTTGCACCGGTGCGCTGCCCGGCCACGCTCGTGCATTGCGCACCGGTCCATGCCGCGCCGTGCCCGCGGCTGCCGATCATGCCGATCTGCCGCAAATCCGCGGCCGGGTCGCCGCCGAGCGCCTGCGCGAGCGCGCTCTCCGCGTCGGCGCCTTGTTCGAGCAGCGCGAGCGCGTCGAGCGCGAGATACGGGTTGACCCACGATTGCGTCGACACTGCGCCGACGCCCGCGCGCACATAGATGCACATCGCACCCACGGCCGGCACTGCGGTGCTGACAGCCACGCCGAGCGCGCCGGTGCCCGGGCAACGCGCGACAATCGAAAATGTCATGAAAAGCGGTCTCCGTGGCTAAAGCGATAGAAAGCGCGCAACGGTCTCGTGCGCTGCCGGGTCGGACGTCGAACCCGCGGCCGGAATTTCGCCGAGTTCGAGCACCGCATAGCGGTTCGCAACGGCGAACGCAAAGTGCACGTGCTGCTCGACGAGCAGCATCGATGTGCCGGAGCGGTCGCGCTCGCGCGTCAGGATGCCGACCAGCCGTTCGATCACGGACGGCTGCATGCCCTCGGTGATTTCGTCGATCAGGATCAGCTTCGGCTCGCGGATCAGCGCGCGGGCCACGAGCAACATCTTCTGCTCGCCGCCCGACAAGGTGCCGGCCTTCTGCCGCAAACGCTGCTTCAGAAAGGGGAACAGGTCTTCGATACGTGCAAAAAGCGGCTTGAAATCGCGGTCGCGCACGAGTGCGAGCTTCAGGTTTTCCTCGACGGACAGATCCTGGAACAGGGCCTGTTCCTGCGGAATATAAGCGACGTCGCGCCGCGCGATCCGGTTCGGCGGCAGGCCCGTGATGCGCTCGCCGAACAGCGCGACGTCGCCGCTTTTCGGCCGGATATAGCCCATCAACGTCTTCAGCAGCGTCGATTTGCCCATTCCGTTCTTGCCCATGATCGCAACCACTTCGCCGCGCGCAAGCGTGAGGTCGATGCCCTTGAGCACCATCGCTTCGCCATAGCCGCTTTGCAGCGCGCCGATATCGATTGCAGGTGATGTGCTCATGCACTGCTCCCTGTGTTGGCCGCCCCCGCGTGCGATTCGCCCGCATACACGGCGCGCACGAGGTCCGAGTTCACGACTTCGTCGACGCCGCCGTCCATCACAATGCGCCCCTGGTGCAGCACGACGATGCGCGAGCTGATCTGCCGCACGAAATCGAGGTCGTGCTCGACGAGCAGCAGGCACATCCGGTAGCGCGTTGCGAGCGAGACGAAGATCGAGCCGATCTGCGTGCGCTCCTGCTTCGTGAGGCCCGCGGTCGGTTCGTCGAGCAACACCGTGCGCGGTTCGAGCGCAAGCACCATGGCGAGTTCGAGCGCCTGCTTCTGGCCGTGCGACAGATACCGGCACGGCCGCTCCGGTATGCGATCGAGGCCTGTCAGCCGCAGCACGTCGAGCGCGGGCTGCGGCAACTCGAGCGTCGTTGCGCGTTGCCATCTCGATGGCCGCGCCACGCGATAGCGCGCGATCCGCAATGCTTCGGCCACGCTCAGCGAGTCGAATACGGTCGCTGTCTGGAATTTGCGTCCGACGCCAAGCGCCACGCAGTCGTAAGGCGCAAGCCGCCGGATCTCGGCGCCGCCGATCTCGACAGTGCCGCCCGAACGCTGCGCGCCATCGGCAATGCAGCGCATCAGCGTGCTTTTACCCGCGCCGTTCGGTCCGATCAGGCTCAACAACTCGCCGGCATGCGCGTCGAAGCTGATGCCGTCGAGCACCTTGAGACTGCCGAAATGCTTGTGTATGTCGCGCAGCGACAGCGCCGGGGCCGGCGTGCCCTGAGCTTCGCCATCTCCCGGACCTTCGTGCTCGCGCGCGGGCGCCGCGACGAACGTGACCGCGACCGGCGCCGGGCCTCGGCGGCGCGGCAGCGCGCGGCGCACGCCATCCGCGACCAGCGGCGCGAGCCCGCGCGGCATCGCGACGATCACGACGACAAAGGCGATGCCGATCAGCAGCGTCCAGATATACGGCAGGTCGCCGCTCAGATATGCGCTGCCTGTATCGATGAGCAACGCGCCGACGATCGGGCCCAACAGCGAACCGCGTCCGCCGAGCGCGACCCAGATCACGAGTTCGGTGCCGAACACGAAGCCTGCATACTCGGGCGCCACCACCATCTGCACGCACGCGAACAGAAAGCCCGCGAACGCGGCGACGAGCGCGCATGTGTCCATCAGCCGGGCCTTGTAGCGCGATACGTCGATGCCCAGATATTCGCAGCGCGACTCGTTCTCGCGAATCGCGACCAGCAGCCGGCCCGCGTCGCTGCGCACGAACAGCCACGCGATCACCGCGACCAGCGTGAGGAAAGCGCCGGCGATAAAGAACCACGCCGAAAGCGGCAGGTCGATGCTGTCGAAACCCGACAGCCCGCTGCTCGAGCCGGTGAATTCACCGCCCGAATAGATCGCCTGCACGAGCACGATCGGCAGCACGAGTGTCACGACCGACGCATAGAGCGGCGAAGCGCCGTGATAAAACGCGAGCCAGCCGATCGCGCGCGACACGAGCCATGCGGCCGCGAGTCCCGCCGCGAGCGCCCCCGCCGCGAGCAGCGGCGAATAGCCCGCGTGCACGAAGACGAGGCCCGCCGCATAAGCGCCGATGCCAAAGAATGCGGACTGCCCGAACGTCAGGATGCCTGTGTAACCCCACAGCAGATCGACGGTCAACGCAAGCGCCGCATACAGAAACGAGCGGATCAGGTTATTGACGAGAAAGGTCGGCAGCACGACGCTGCCCACCGCCAGCACGGCGAGCGCGGCCACGCTCACGACGAGCGGCATGCGCCACGGCCGCGCAACCGGCGCGCGCAACGGCATGGTCGAAACAGGATCAGCCACGAGCAAAGCCCTCCGGCCTGATACGCAGCAGCAACGCCGCGAGCACCGCGATCGTCAGGCCGCCGAGCACCGGATTGACGAAGGTGCTGACGAGCACCTGCGCACCGCCGAGCACCGCGCTTGCCACAGCAAGATTGACGAGCGATGCGCCCGCTACCAGCACGAGCATGAATGCGCCCACCACCCACGCGACGCCCATATTCGGATCGACGCTCGCGAGCGGCGTGATCAGGCAGCCGGCCAGCGAAGCGAGCGCCGCGCCCGTGCAGAACGTAATGAACCGCACGCGCGCACTGCTGATGCCGAGACCGCGTGCGAGCGCTTCGTTCATGATGACGGCGCGTGTTTGCAGACCGAGGCGCGTGCCGTTGAGCAGCCAGCCGAGCACGAGCGCGATGACCAACGCGACGCCGACGAGCACGAGCCGGTATGCCGAATACTGCGCGCCGAGCCAGTGAACGGCGCCGGTCAGCGGACTCGCGACCATCTGCACGCCGCGCCCGAACGCGAGCGTGATCAGCTGGCCGACGATAATGCCGAGGCCCCAGGTCGCGAGAATCGCATCGAGCGGACGCGCATAGAGCGGCCGCACGATGAAGCGTTCGACCGCCATGCCGAGCACGAAGCCGATCGCGAGCGAACACGGAATGCTCCACCACCAGCCGAGCCCCGCCTGCGCGACGATCACGCTTGCATAACCGCCCGTCGTCAGGAATGCGCCGTGCGAGAAGTTGATGATTTTCATCACGCCGAATACGAGCAGCAATCCGGTCGATACGATAAACAGGATCGCTGCGGTCGTGACGATATCGAGGCCCAGATTCAGCATCGCGGTCGCCTCGCTGCGCTTACTTGAGCGCCGGGCACTGCGCGCCCGGATCGACGTTCTTGAACGACTCGATCACCTTGACCGAACCGTCCGCCTGCACCTGGCCGAGATACATCGTGAGCGGCGTGTGACGCTGCTTGTCCATCTGGATCTTGCCGCGCGGGCCGTCGAACGACACCTGTGCGAGCGCGGGTATCACTTTGGCGGTGTCGACGGTGCCGGCTTTTTCAACCGCGGCCTTGTACAGATAGATCGCTTCGTATTCGGGCACCGACAGATCGTTCGGCGTCTTCAGATCGGCGCCAAAGCGCTTTTGCATCGCCGCAAGAAACTGATGATTGGCAGGCGTGTCGATGTTCGTCACATACGAGCCGGAAATATAGATGCCTGCCGCATCGGCGCCCATGCTCTTTGCCGTGCCTTCGTCGACGGCGAGATTGCCGTACGGCAGTTTCACGCCAGCCGCGCGCAGCTGTTTCGTCAGCGTGACGTTCGGCGCGCCGCCGGCTGTCGACGTGATGATCGCGTCAGGCTTCGCCGCCTGCAGCTTGCTGATGATCGGCGTCCAGTCCGAGCCGTCCATCGGCAGATATTCGTTGCCGACCACCTTGCCGCCCTGCTTCTCGATGTAGCTCTTCGTGAAGTCGAGCATGCCGCGGCCGAATGCATAGTCGCTGCCGATCAGGAAGAACGTTTTGGCGTGCTTCTGCTTCATGAAGTAGTCGACGATCGGGGCGACCTGCTGGTCCGGCACCCATGCGTCGACATACATATAGCGGTTGCACGAACGGCCTTCGTAGAACGACGTGTAGATGAACGGCACCTTGCCGCGCGAGACGATCGGCAAACCGGCATTGCGCGCGGCGCTCGTTTCCATCGAGATCAGCGCGTTGACCTTCTTGTCGAAGATCAGCGAATCGAAGGCCTTTTGCGCACCGGCCGCGCCGCTGCCGTCGTCGGCCACTTCGAGGCTGACCTGACGGCCGAGAATGCCGCCCTTCGCATTGATCTCGTCGACCGCGAGTTGCGCCGATTGCACGACGGACGGCGCCACGACGCTGTTCGCGCCGCTCAGCCCCACCGGTACGCCGATCTTGATCGGGTCGGCGGCGAACGCCGTATGAACGGTCACGACGGATGCAAGCAGTGCGGCGGCCGCCGCCGCGAAAGAGATGCGCTTCATTGTTGTATGGCTCCTTGTATGATTTGTTTCGATCAAACCGTTTCGGTCGAACGCTGTTTGCCGCGCCTCAGAACTGCACGCCGCGCGTCAGCGCACCGTCCACCACGAGGTTGGTTCCGCTGACGAAACTCGCCGCCGGACTTGCGATGAAGACCACCGCATTCGCAATCTCCTCGGGTTTCGCCATGCGGCCGGTCGGATTCAACGCGAGCGAATCCGCGAACAGCTTCGGATCGTTGCGTTCGATGTGCTCCCACAAGCCGCCCGCGAAATAGGTATTGCCCGGCGACACGGTATTCGCGCGAATGCCCTTTGGCGCGAGCTGATAGGCAAGCCCTTGCACGTAATGCACGACCGCCGCCTTGAACGTGCCGTAGGGCCCCGCCGCGAAGTCGATCTCGCGCGCCGATACGCTGGAAATGCCGACGATCGATGGCGCTTTGCTTGCCTCGAGGAACGGCATTGCCGCATGCACGAGGTTCACCGTGCCCATCAGATCGGTCTCGAACTCCGCCTGCCACGACGCAAGTTCGTCCGCAGTCGACAAGGCGCTGACGTTCGCCACGACGATGTCGAGTCCGCCGAAATATTCCGCGGCCGTGCGCGTCCATGCTCGCAACGCTTCGCCATCCGCTACGTCGACGGCCGAGCCGGTCACGCGTACGGTTCCGGCAGCGCGCTGTGCGAGATCGGCCACCGTTTGTTCGACCGCCGCGCCGTCGCGTGCGCACAGCGCGACATCGGCGCCTTCGTCGACGAAAGCCTCGGCGATCGCGAGCCCGATGCCGCGCGTACCGCCCGTGACGAGCGCCTTCATTCCTTTGAGCTTAAGGTCCATGAGCCGGTCTCCTCTACGCCGCTTCGGGCGCCAGATACTTCTTGTCGATCGCCGCGCCGACCGAATATTTCGGATCGACGAAGTTGCCAAGGCGCACCTTGCCGCATTGGCTCAGCATCATGTAGGCATCCCAACGGTCGAATCCGTACTCGAGCTCGAGCCAACGCACGAGTTCGTGATACGCGATACGCGTTGCGTCCTCGAGCGGCCGGGCGCTGCCGATCGTCATCAGCAGCCGGTCGGTCTCGAGGCGCGGCCAGTCGATCTGCCAGCCTTTGATCAGATCGACGTGAATCGTCGTCGTGCTCTGGAATTCCACGGCCGTGCCGCACACTTCGCCATCGCCCTGGCACGCATGCGCATCGCCGATAAAGAGACGCGCGCCGGGCGAACGAACCGGCAGATAGGTGATGCTGCCCGGGCCCATATCGGGCACGTCCATGTTTCCGCCATGGTTGTCGGGCGTCAGCGAATTGATCGAATCGATTTCCGGCGACAGGCTCAGCGTGCCGATATGCGGCTTGTACGGCAGCTTGATGCGCTTGCTCCAGTACACGCCATCTTCGTCGAGGTCGATCTTGCGCGTGATTTCGGGCAGCGGTTCGTTCAGCGTGGCCGTGTATTCGGTGCCGGTCAGCGCGCCGAAACGCGGAATCAGGCAGCACGTGCCGCGCGGATTGTCGCCGCGCGGCTGCATCGATTCGATGTACACGGCGACGACGTCGCCCTTTTCCGCGCCGTCTATCATGATCGGACCGTTCTGCGGATTCAGAAACGGCACCTTCAGGTGCTGGCTCGGCAGATCTTTTTCGGTGCGGATCTTGCCGTCGAACGCATCGCGCGTTTCGACGACCACCCGGTCGCCCGGCGCGATATGCAATACGGGCTCCGAATACGGGCCCATCGTGTAGTGAAACGTGCCCTGCCGCGCTTCGGTCAATTCGTGCGTCGTGCCGACCTGGCCGCGCGCGAGCCCGCGTGTGTACATGATCGATTGTGAAAGCCAGTTCATCTACGTGTGTTCCTGTGAGGTTGATCGGAAGTGGGCGACATGTTCAAACCGAGATCAGCGCCCTGACGTTGTTCGCCTCCATCTGGTCGCCGCGGCCGGCTGACACCACCTGGCCGCGCACGAGCACGACGTAGTCGTCGGCCACTGCCTGTGCGAAATCGAAAAACTGCTCGACGAGCAGGATCGACAGCGAGCCTTTCAAAGAACGGATCACCGCCTCGATTTCCATCACGATCGACGGCTGAATGCCTTCGGTCGGTTCGTCGAGAATCAGCAGTTTCGGGTTGGTCAGCAGCGCGCGGCCGATCGCGAGCTGCTGTTGCTGGCCGCCGGAGAGATTGCCTGCAATGCGCCGGCGCATTGCCTTCAACACGGGGAATGTCTGGAACACATCGGCAAACGTGAACTGCCGGCCGTTGCGCGCTACGCTGCGTTCGCCCGCATACGCGCCGATGCGCAGGTTTTCCTCGACGCTGAGCAGCGGGAAGATGTCGCGGCCTTGCGGCACATAGCCGAGACCCGCGGCGACGCGCCGGTGCGACGGCGTGCGCGTGATTTCGCGGCCGTCGAGCGCGATACCGCCGGCCTTCACGGGCAACAGGCCGACGAGGCATTTGAGCAGCGTCGTCTTGCCGACGCCGTTGCGGCCGAGCACCACCGTGCAGGCGCCGTCCGCCACGTCGAGCGATACGTCGCGCAATGTATGGCTGCTGCCGTAGTACTGGTTCAGCGATGAAATGGTCAGCATCGTCAGCGCCCCAGATAGACGCGAATCACTTCGGGATTGGCGCGCACGCTTGCCATCGATCCTTCGCCGAGCAGCTTGCCTTCGTGCAGCACGCTGACGAGATCGGCAATCTCGCCGACGAAGTCCATGTCGTGCTCGATGACGATCACTGCCCGCTCGGGCGCCTTGAGCCGTGCGATCAGCTCCGCCGTGCGCGAGGTTTCGTGATCGGTCATGCCGGCCACCGGTTCGTCGAGCAGGATCACGTGCGGGTCGGCGACGAGCAGCATGCCGATCTCGAGCCATTGCTTCTGCCCGTGCGACAGCGTGCCCGCCATGCGTTCGCCTTCGGCTGCGAGATTGATCGTGTCCAGCACTTCGTCGATGCGCGTGTGCTGCCGCTGCGTCAAACGCGAGCGCACCATATCGGCATAGCCGCGCCCGTTGCGGATCGCAAGCTCGAGGTTTTCCCGCACGCGCAGTGCTTCGAATACGCTGGGCTTCTGGAATTTGCGGCCGATGCCGAGACGCGCGATCGCGGTTTCGTCGAGCGCCGCGAGATTCGTCACCTTGTTGAGGAATACCTCGCCGGCCGCCGGCCGTGTTTTGCCGGTAATCACATCCATCAGCGTCGTTTTGCCGGCGCCGTTCGGCCCGATAATCGCGCGGATTTCTCCGTAGCGAAATTCCATCGACAGGTTCGTGATCGCGGCAAAACCCGAGAACGTGACAGACAGGCCGCTGATGTAGATCGCCGTTTGCGGTGTCGGGCTCATCGGCGCGCATCCTTGTGCGGCTCGACCGCCGCCCTGAACGTGCCCCATACGCCGTGGCTGAAGCACACGACGATCAGCAACGTGACGCCGGCCAGAATGAACGGCCAGACGGCAGGCAATTCCGCGGTGAGCCAGAACTTGATGCCGTTCACGAGAATGGCGCCGAGGATCGCACCGACCAGCGTGCCGCGCCCGCCGATCGCCACCCACACCGCGATTTCAACCGACAGTTGCGGCGATACGATGGTCGGATTGACGATGCCGACCTGCGGCACGTACAGCATGCCGGCCAGCGCGGCGAGCACGGCCGAGAGGCACCAGGCCACGAGTTTCAGCGTATGCGTGCGATAGCCGAGAAAGCGCATGCGCGCTTCGTCGTCGCGCACCGCGATCAGGGCGCGGCCGAACGCGGAACGCGTCAGATAACGCACCGCGAGGTACGCCACCACCAGCAGCACGCACGACGCGACTGCCAGCCCTATCTGCGTGCCCGTGGCCGCGACCGGATGACCGGCGAGCTGCGTGAAGCCGGTCATGCCGTTGTTGCCGCCGAGCCCGACGTCGTTGATGAAGAGCAGCAGCATCAGCGCGTACGTCAACGCTTGCGTGATGATCGACAGATACACGCCGTTGATCCGCGAGCGGAACGTGACGAAACCGAACACGCCGGCCACGACGGCGCTGACGACGATCGTGGCGAGAACGGCGACGTAAAGACGCGCGAGCACCGTCCACAGCTTCGGGAAATCGTGCGCGCCCATGTATTGCATGAAGTCGGGCAATACGTGCGTCTGCTCATAGGCGCCGTTGAGCAGGTAAATCGCCATCAGATAGCCGCCGATGCCGAAGAAGATACCGTGGCCGAGGCTCAGGATGCCTGCGTAGCCCCACACCAGATCGAGCGCCAGCGCAAGCAGTGCAAAGCACATGATCTGCCCGATCAGGTTGATGCCGAACAACGAAAGATGCAGCACGCTCGACTCGGGCACGACGAAATAGGCGAACGGCAAATAGAGCGCGACGAGTATGAGCAACGGCGCGACGAACGCTTCGGTTGCCGGTCCCATCCATCGTGCGGCGAGACCTGACAAGGTGAAGCGCCGCGAGGCGGCATGCGGATCGGGGAATGTGTTCATACGCGGGTCTTCAGAACAAAGAGACCTTGCGGCCGCTTCTGGATGATCAGCACGATCAGCAGCAGCACCGCGACCTTCGCGGCGACCGCGCCATAGAACGGCTCGATGAACTGGTTGATCTCGCCGAGCGCGAGCGACGACACCGCAGTGCCGACCAGGCTTCCGGCGCCGCCGAGCACGACCACCATGAACGAATCGACGACGAAGCCCGTGCCCATCGATGGATTGACGCTGGCGATCTGCGTGAGCACGACGCCGGCAAGTCCAGCGAGGCCTGCGCCGATGCCGAAGGCCATGCGGTCGACGCGTTCGGCGGGCACGCCGAGGCACTTCGCCATATCGCGCAACTGCGTGGTCGCGCGCATCAGCAGGCCGAGCTTCGTGAGCCGGATGACCGCGAACGTGGCGACAAAAATCAGCAGCGCGAGGCCGATTGCGAAGAGCCGGTTATAGGTGACGAAGAAGCCGGGCGCGGCCTGCACGCCGCCGTTCAGAAAGGCCGGCGTGACGAATTCGAGGTTCTGCGAGCCGAACAGCACCTGCACGAGCTTGATCAGCGCGATGCTGACCGCCCAGGTCGCGAGCAGCGTTTCGAGCGGGCGGCGATACAGGAAACGGATCACGCAGAACTCGAGCAGCATGCCGCACACCGCGCACACGACGAACGCGACCGGAATCGCCACGAAGATATACGCGTCGAATAGCGCGGGAAGATGCGCCTGCATGAAGCGTTCGACGAGCCACGTCGCGTACGCACCGATCATGATGAACTCGCCGTGCGCCAGATTGATCACGCCCATCAGGCCGAACACGATCGACAGTCCGAGCGCGGTCAGCAGCAATACGCCGGCATAGCTGAGTCCGCTAAAGAGTATCGACAGCGCTTTACCGACCGATAGCCAGGTATCGATATCGTGCATCGCTGCTTGCACCGCGGCGCGCAGATCGGGATCGTTACGTACGGCATCCTGCGTGGCCAGGTTCGCGAGCGCGGTGCGGGCGGTCTCGCTCGGCACTTGCGCGACCGCTTTGATCGCAGCAAGGCGGTCGGCTTTGACGTCGCTGTTGAGGCCGCGCTTGGCGAGCGCGAGCGTCAGCACGGCGGCGATATCGGGATTGCGTTCCTGCTTGCTTGCGCGCGCAACGATGGCCGGATCGAGCAGGCTGAAGAACTTGTCGACCTGGCGAGCCGCCGTCGCGCGTTTATCTTCGTCGTGCGAAAACAGGCTGATTTCCGCGGATGCGACGGCCAGCTTGCGCATCATGAGAATGCCGGGCACGTATGGCAAATCGGCCGACGACCCCGAACCCGCGGCCGGCTGGCCGCTTGCCGCATCGAGCGCCGGACTGCCTGCTATCGTCGCGTGGCCGTTGTCGCCGCACACGAGCGCGCCGTTGCGCATCGCATCGACGATGCGCATGGCCCACGCCTGTTCGCCCGCATCGGCCGACACGCCGCGTTCGACGATTCGCGACAGTGCAGCGGCCTTGTCGCCGTCCTGCGCGCAGAACGCGGCGAGCGCGGCCGCACGCGCAGCCGGTGCCGCTGCCGCTGCCGTCACCGAGGCGTCCGGCGACGACGCAGCGTTCGCGGTAACCGCGATGACGCTCGCTGCAAGCGCCATCGTGGCGACCGCGATGGCGAGGAAGATTTGCCTGATGTTGATCACACGAGTTTTCCGGTCGATGCTGCCGCGCCGGTCCATGCAATTGCCATGCGCGGACCGGCGCGAACTTGCCACTGCGGCGTCAAGCCTTGCCGATATACGGGCTGAACGGCACCGGCTTCACGATGTCCTTCGACTTCCACAAGATGTCGAAGCCCTGATTCGCGTTGATCGAACCGATCATGTCGCCGCGCCACAGGTATTGCGTGGTTTCGTCCATCTTCGCCGTGTAGCCGGCCGGATCCGCGACCGTTTCGCCCGCCAGCGCCTTGCGCACCGCATCCGGGCTCGTCGAGTGCGCTTTCGTCGCGGCCTTCGCCCACAGGTTGAGGCCCAGATAGGTCGACACCATCGGATCGATCACCATGTCCGGCCGGTGCTTCAGGTTGTGCGCGGTCACATAGTTCTTCCAGTCGCTCTTGAACTGGCGGTTCAGGGGCGTGTCGACGTTCTGGAAGTAACACCAGCAGCTCAGGTGGCCGACCAGCGGCTTCGTGTCGAGACCTTCGAGGTCGCTGTCGACGACGTCGAGACCGAGGATCGGAATATCGGTCGCGCGAATGCCCTGGTTGATCGCTTCCTTGAACATCGCCGGAATCGAATCGCCGACCACCGTCATCACGACGATTGCCTGGCCACCGGGTTGCGCGGCGAAGTCCTTGATCTCGCGCACGATAGTCTGGAAATTCGACTGACCAAACGGCACGTAATGTTCGCGCCACGCAGATTCCTGAATGCCTTTCGTCTTCAGATAGCCCTTGAGCATCTTGTTGATCGTGCGCGGCCAGACGTAGTCGCTGCCGATCATATAGAAGCGCTTCGCGCCGCCGCCCTGCTCGCTCATCAGATAGTCCACCGCGGGCAGCACCGAACTGCTCGGCGGCGAATTCAGATAGACGACGTTCTTCGACTGCTCTTCGCCTTCGAAGTGAAGCGGATAGAACAGCAGGCTGTCCTGCGCTTCGACGACCGGCAGCACGGACTTGCGCGATACCGACGTCCAGCAGCCGAACAGCGCCGAGCATTTGTCGCGCTGGATCAGCTGCTTCGATAGTTGCGCATACATCGGCCAGTCCGAGCCCGGATCGACGACCACGCCTTGCAATTTGCGGCCCATTACGCCGCCCTTTGCGTTGATCTGATCGATGGTCATCAGCGCCGTGTCCTTCAGCAGCGACTCGTTGTTCGCCATCGTTCCCGACTGCGAAAACAGCAGTCCGAGCTTGATCGGCTCGCCGCCGCCCGCGGCAAACGCGGCTTTGGGCAACGTGACGCCAGCAGCGGTCACCAACCCCGAACCGACTGCCGACAGGAAGGTACGTCTTTTCATGTGCATCACTCCGACGTGTATGAGAAAACCGCAAACGCAAAAAGCCCGAAACCGGACGAACCGGTTTCGGGCTTTTTTGGCCGGTGCCGCACAAGACGCCTTTGTCTCGAGCGACGCAAAGAGGTGAGCTGATCCGCTGCGCGCGCTGGGTCAGCGAAAGCTAAAAAGCAATCGGTATGCCAACGATAGCCACGGACCCGCAGCGTCGCTCGATAAACGTTGAAGCGACGCACTCCGCATATTGTTCACTTGCGCCGCGCGATGCGCAGCGGGCATTATCGACGGGCGCCGCGCACTCGCACGCACGCGCAGGCCGCACGCAGACTGTGCATGCCTGCACCAGCGACGCGCAGCACGCACAAGCAACGTCCTTTGAATGACACCCATGACAAGCAACGTGCCGGGCTCTACGTCGGCCCCCATCCGGATCGGTGTGCTGTACTCGCGCTCGGGCGTCACGTCCGCGGCCGAGATTACGCAGTTGCAAGCAACGATGCTCGCGGCCGAGGAGATCAACCAGGCGGGCGGCGTATCGGGCCGGCCGATCGAACTCGTCTGTCTCGACCCGCAATGCGCGCCGCGCCGTTACGCGGACCTCGCCGAGCAGCTGATTCTCGAACATCGTGTGAAGATCATCGTCGGCTGCTATATGTCGAGCACGCGCAAGGCCGTCATCCCGATCGTCGAGCGGCACAACGCGCTGCTTTTCTATGCAACGCCGTACGAAGGCTTCGAATACAGCCGCAATGTGATTTATACGGGCGCCGCGCCGAATCAGAACACACTGCCGCTAGCCGGCTTCATGCTTACGCAGTTCGGCTCGCGCGTCAGCATGATCGGTTCGGACTACGTTTGCCCCTATGAATCGAATCGCGTGATGAGCGATCTGATTCTCGAGCGCGGCGGCGAGAAAGTCGAGGAGACCTACCTCGCGCTCGATGCGCCGTGGCAAAGCTACCTCGACGCGGCGCAGCGCATCAAGCAGCGCGCACCCGATTTCATCTTTTCGACCGTGGTCGGCGAAGGCATTCCGCTTCTGTATCGCGCATTCGCGCATGTCGGACTCGATCCTTACCGGATGCCGATTGCGAGCCATATGACGAGCGAAGCCGAGATCGCCGTGATGGGCAGCGACCTGGCCGAAGGCCACATCACGTCGGCGACCTATTTTCAAAGCATCGGAACGCCGGCGAACGTCGCCGCGGTGCAGCGCTATCAGGCGCGCTTCGGCAGCGAGCAGCCGACCAACATGTGCTGGGAAGCAGCCTATTTCCAGATGCATCTGCTCGCCGATGCAATCCGCCGGGTCGGTTCGGACGATCCCACCTTGCTGCTTCGCGTGCTGCCCGGCCTTGAATACGATGCGCCGCAAGGACGCGTACGCATCGACGAGCACAACAACCATACGTACCTGCATCCGCTGATCGGCCGCGTCAATGCACGCGGTCAGTTCGACATCATCGGACGCGCACCGGGCCGCGTGAAAGCGGACCCGTATGTCGTGTCGCATACGACACCCGCGTGGACCGCTGCCGCGCAACCCGAGCTCACGCGCTCAGGAGCCGCCCGATGAAACCGGTGACTGGCACTCCCGCGATACTTCGCGATCTGCGCTCGCTGAAAGTCGCGGTCATTCATCCGCACGATCAGGATGGCGAAGAACTGCTCGCGCAATTGCAGCGCATCGGCTGCGATGTCGAAGTGTTCTGGCCGCGCCTCGACAGCTTGCCGCCGGGTACCGGTCTCGTCGTGATGGCGGTGCGCCCCGAAACGCTTGCGACTTCGTTCCCATGGCTCGGCGAGAGCTCGACGCCGCCCGTGATACCCGTCGTCACATACGAGAACCCGATCACGATCGAAGCCGTGCTGCGGTTGAATGCGTTTGCAACGATTCCATCGCCGGTGCGCTCATTCGGGCTGCTTACCGCGATTGCCGTCGCACTGACTCAATTCAAGGCGTCCAGAATGCGCGAGCGCTACATCGAGCGGCTCGAACAGAAACAGGCGAATCTGCGTGTGATCCAGCAAGCCAAGCGCATCGTGATGGATGCGCGCAAAGTGTCGGAAGACGAGGCGTATCAACTGCTGCGCTCGCAGGCAATGCTTAAGCGCGAGCAGATCGAGACGATCGCGAGCGCGATCGTCAAGGCGCATGAAACGCTGAGTTTTTGAGGCGCGGTGCTGGGCGCCGTTTGCCGTCGTCGCGAGCTATGACCCGAACGTCAGGCTCGGCCACACCATCTCGAGTTCGACCGCAATCGACTTCGCGAGGCCATCGAGATCGGGAAACAGCGACGCGTTCGTGATGTTCATCCGGTATAGCCAGCGCATCGCATCGCTGCGCAGGCCAGGCGGCAGGATGATCTTGCGCAGCAGTTCGGCGTCGCTTTCGTAGTCGTCGAGAATCGCATGCAGCGGCCGGTCGATTACGCCAGGCACGACGAACGTGCCCGATTGCGCAATCAGGCGGCCGTCCATTTCGGAGGGCTCGCCGAACCAGATCACTTCGTTTTCGTTGCTAAGGAAATACCGCTCCAGATTGCCTTTCACGCGCGGATCGAGTTCGTCGCGCGTCAATGACGGCGCTGCCTTCGGGCGTGCGCTATTACGCCATAGCGCCGGCGTGTTCAACGCAAAGATCGCGGCATCGGTCGTCGTCCGCTCGAGTGCGAAAAATGCGGCAACGAACGGCGACTTCGTGAAATCGAGCAGCCGCGTCGGCGCGCCATGATGTTGCATCAGGCTCAGGCAACGTAGATCGTCGTTGAGCAGTTCGGGGTTCGACAGGTAATTGTGAGCCTTGCGCCGGAAAATGCGAATCGCGCGCGCTTCGCGCGCCTGCCATTCCGAGCGGTCCGCGACGTAAGCAAGAAGATAGCGCGACAACGAACTTTGCAGATGCCAGCGTGCGTCCGGTTGTCCGCGAAAAGCCCAGCCGTCGAGATCCAAACACAGGTCGACGAACGCGCCCCAGCTCGAGATGACCATCGTTTCCATCGCGCCGCTTGCCTCCGCGTAAAGCTTTCAACGGTCACAGACTATTCGCTTTAGCCTGATTCGGCGCGAGTATAGAAGGCAATTGTTTCGGTCGTGCGTAAATTTTCAATCGTGTGGCCGGTCAAACGCGGCCGAGCGCGGCTTGCGGCAAAGCGAGTTGTCGCCGCAAGCGCCGGCTGCCGTGCTCAACAAGCCTCAGAACAGCACCAGCGTGCGCAATTCGATGCTTTTTCGCGGCAGCGCATCGGCCGGCGAGGACGGATCTTCGAACGCGGTGTGCGCGGTCAATCGGGCGATTCCGTCTTCGGTCGAATCGAAGATTTTCAGCAGCACGACTTCGCCCGGTGTCATCCGCGGAAAATAGTACCAACGGTGCTGCGCGTTATGAGCGAACGTGTAAACCTCGCCGCTCGTGCCGTCCTGGCGGTGCAGATCGGTTGGGATCAGGTCGCCCGGCGCGATGCTGCGCGCATCGCACATCGCGAGCGGCGACGACTCGACCGGTGCGACGATCGGGCGCCACAGGTTGATGATCGCCGTGCGTCCTTCGAGCCATTCGTCGGCTTCGTCGGCGGGCGCGAGTTCGCGGACGCGGCGCGGTCCCGAGACGAAGGTCTGATCGTTGTGGATCGTCTTCACCGGCTCGTGGCCATTGCCTGGCCGTGTCGCCGGATCGGCATCGCGCAGCGTATGGTCGAAAATGACGCCACGCCGTGCGCCGGTCAGCCGCTTGATCAGCTCGATCGATTCGGGGTAGTACACCGATTCGATCATGCGCGCGTCCGAGAAGTCATCGAGTGCGCTCTTATGCGCGTGCAGTTCGAAGCCGTTGCGGTCGAGCGACAAGCCGCCCGGCGGCGCCGCGACGCGCGCATTGACAATCGGCACGCGATGCGCGCGGTAGATGCCGCCCTCGCGCGGTACGCCCGTCGGCGGATCATACATATAGCGATAGGGCCGCTGGCCGTCAGGCACCAGATAGTTCAGGTCGGCCTCGACCATGACAGGTTGATCGATGACGATGTCGCTCATGGGTATTACTCCGTCCTTGCGAAAAACAGATTTTGCGTGCCGCGTGTTATTCGGGCGGCGGCAGCTCGCCGGCGAGATGAAACATCTCGAACGTGTAACCAAGGTTGAAATATCCGGCGCACGCATAGGCTGCGACGCGTTCGAGGCGCTCGGCCTCGGAGCGAGTCGAGCGCTCGCGCGTCGATGAGTCATCCGCCTCATCGGCTCGCAAACTTAGGGGAGAAGTTGCAACGCCGCGGATCGCGGCAGCACCGTCCGATTGTCGAAAAAGCTTTGATCGACGGAAAAGCGGTCGACGAAAAATCGATGCAAGACCCGGCATGACAACCCTCCTACTTCCAGATGCGCTGATTCAACTAGCGAGCATGCTCAATGCAGACAGGCAGTCGCTTCAGCGATGCTTCGAACACGCAAATGGATTGCGTGCCGCCATCTGCATGATCGATACGCCTGGCTTGGCTGGCTAGTTAAACTTCGACACCGCGGAGGGGCAATGTGATTCCACGCTTGGCGAAAAACGCAAGCTCATGCGTGGGTGATGAATGAATTTTCTAAAGCGGACTTGCACGACGGGGGCGGTGCGTTAAGGCACATATTAGAAGCGGTGAACGCTTCCTTGTGGTTTAAGCGTGCTGCTTCAACGAGATTTGAGGATTTCGTGTTCTGGTTGCGGCGCGAAAAGCACGAGTGCGCGCGAGCTTACGGGAATTCATGCAAGCTCGCGCGGGATTTCGCAATCTCAAGGAAGCGATGCGGGAGCTAGGCGACGGCCTGAAGCAAGCCATCGCGCACCAAACCGGCGAGCGACTTGCGATCGATCTTGCCGACCGCCGTCTCGGGAAGCGCATCGACGAAATACACTTCGTGCGGCACATAGATGCGCGACAGTCTGCGGCGTACCGAATCGCAAATATCCTGTGCGTGCAGTGTCGAATCGTTGCCGGCCACTACGACTGCAACCGGAACTTCCCCGAGATCGTGATCGGGCTTGCCGACCACGCAGCAGGCCCGCACGTGCGTCTCGCTGACAATTACGTTTTCGATCAGCAATGGCGAGAGGTTTTCTCCACCGCGAATGATCACATCCTTGATGCGGCCGGTGACATACAGATACCCGTCCTCGTCGAAGCGGCCGAGGTCGCCGGTACGCAGCCATCCATCGGTGACCGTGCGCGCCGTCGCGTCTTCCGCGCCGAGGTAACCGGTCATCACGCTACGTCCGGCGATACAGATTTCTCCCTCGACACCGGGCGCGTCCGTCATCGTGTCGTCGGCTTGCCGCAGCTGAACCGACTGCCCGCGCAACACGGTGCCGACCGAACCGATGCGGCGTGCGTGCGGCGGGTTCATCGTGCTCGTACAGGTTGCTTCCGACAGTCCGTACGAGACGATGAGCGGACAGCCGAGCTTCGCTTCCACCTCGCGGTGCAGCGCCTCGGTGATCGGCGCCGAACCGCATCGCGCGATCCTTAGCGATGCAAGCGCCGCCGGCGTGAACGTCTGCGACAGCATGCGTGAATACATCGTCGGCACGCCGGTGATGATCGTCGGGCGGTGCCGCTCCATCAACACAGGCATGTCGTCGGCGCGAAAGCGGTCGGCGAAGATAATCGTCGCACCTGTCAGCAACGGGGCGAATAACTGATTGTTCACGCCGTTCGTGTGATAGATCGGCATCACGTGCAGCAAGCGGTCTTGCGCTGAAAGGCCCGTGTGGGCGATTACGCCAAGCGCATTGTTCAACAGCGCGCGTTGCGTCAGTTCAACCGCCTTGGGGCGGCCGGTGCTTCCCGATGTGAACAGAAGCAATGCGGGCGTGCGTTCGTCGACATCGTGTTCGCATGTCGAGTCAGCCGTGGCTTCGGCTGCGGCGTACGCGCCGAGTTGCGCAACATCGATGGCGCGGATGGTGCCGCGCCCGTCGGGATCGCGCTTAAGCCCCTGTACGAGGTCGCTATTGGCGGAATCGAATACGAGCCCTTTCGCGCCGACCAGCGTCAATCGTTCATCGATCTCTTCCGCCGGCAGTTTAGGTTCGAGTACGCATGGACACAGCCCGCAACGGATGGCGGCAAGCAGAACCACGACCGCGTCGAGCGAGCGGCTCATTGCAATCGCCACTGCGTCGCTTCGCGCGAGGCCCTGCGCAAGCAGGCCGGCGGCGGTCGTTGCGGTGGCATCGGCGAGTTGCGCGTACGTGAATGACCGGTTGCCGTCGTCGAGCGCGGTCAAAGCCGCGACTTCCGGTTTGCTCCAGCACGCGGTGAGCGCCTCGGCCAGCGTTTGCGTGGCGCGATTTGCGGTGCTGGTCGTGCCGCGTTCCGTGTTCCGCGGCGAATCGGATTGCTTCAGCATCGTGCTTACCTCAGGCGAATGGCCGCGTCGTGTTCGAATTGCCCAGCGTGATCGAGCGCGCGCAGCGCCTCACGCTCACGTTGACTCGGCGGCCGAGTCGGTTCCGCACCGGTTGCATCGAATTCGAAGCCGGTGCGCTCACGCACTTCGTCGAGGCTCGATTCCGGATGCCACGACTGCAGCGCGAGCCGGTTATCGCGCTTCACGAATACCGCAATCGGTGTGACGACGCCATGCATGCCGCCCCACGACGTGACGAAATCGAGCTTCTGCACAAGGGTGCGGCGCGAATGTTCGGTGCGCCACGTGCATGCGCGACGCGCGGTCGGCAGCATCACGGCGCCGCCGCCGCCGCCGGGCAGGCGTACTTTTGGATGATCCCATTCCCCAATGCACGAGTTGTTCGCACAACCGCTTCCGTCGAGCTGTGCGGCGCCGAGAAAAGTCAGGTCCATGCGGCCGCGCGCGCAGAGGTCGTAGAAGTCTTCGTTCGCGAAGATCGAAGCCGAGCCTTCGGCCAGCACCGGGTCCGAACTCGACAGCGGAATCGACGACGGCGTAGGATTCACGCCGCCCGCGACGTTGATATAGACGAAGTCCCAATCGTAGGCGCGCTTGGCCATCAGGCACGCGAGCATCGGCAACGTCGAATTCACACCGCTGAAGGTGATCTCGTTCGGGCGGATGAAACGTGCGAGATTCGTGACGATATAGGAGAAGCCTGACCACGGTTCATGCATGATGCGCGCTCCTTTCTTCCGGCGCTTGAGCGAGGTGTGCGTCGAGCACCTGTTCGCCCGCGGGCAGATACGCCTCCACCGCGGCATAGTCGACTGCGTACTTCGGCCAGCACGACCCCGGCCACGCGCCGTTCGGAACGATTGCGTACGCTTCGACCATGAAGTAGGGAATCACCGTCAGCTCCGGCTGAGCCGAAAAATCTTCGTCCGAAATCTCTTCGGCGACGACGAGCACGCTCTTCGAAGCACGACTGATGATGCGGTCCCAGTGATACGTGCCGGCAATGCGGACATTGCCCTGTCTGTCGACGCTATTCGCGTGGACAACGGCAAAGTCCGGCGCGATTGCCGGAATCACCCACGTCGCAACGCCGCTGCCATACGGGTCTTCGATGCACTTCCAGTTGTTGATTCGTGTGAGGTCGCTGCCGTGCAGTCCGGCGCAAGGCTGAAACGGCACGCCGAATGCGGCTGCGCGCAAGCCGGCGGTCAGGCTCGCGCACGCGTGTTCTTCAAGCGCGAGCGCGCCGCTTTCGACCGCTTTGCGGTAGTACGGAGCAAGACCGAAATTGCCCTCCATCGCAACGATGCCGCAACGCGCGCGGCTCGCGACACCCGCGCGGCAGAGGATGTCGATGTCGTATCCCGGCGACTGCTTGATCACTTCGATGCCGCGCTTCTGCTGGCGAATCAGTTCGCGCACGAACGCGAACGGACCGCGATGCAGGAAGCTGCCGCCAAGGCCCAGCGATGCGCCATCGGGTACGCGTGCGACGAGTTCTGAAAGGGACACCTGCTTATCGGTGTCCGGAAAACCGGAAGTCATGACGTCTCCTTCTGCGGATGCTCACTGCGCGGGCTCGACGCGGGGTTTCGATAGGCATCGATGCGGCGCTTGAGACCAGGTTCGGCTGCCGAGCGGACGAGAGCGGCAAGATCGGCGTTCGCGTGGTCGTCGTGCATCGCCTCGCGCAGCGCATCGCCTAGCAGTGCGCGGCTAGCACCGGGCAGAGACGTGGCTCGCGCAACCGCATCCGCGATGACATGGTCGCGCTGCTCGGGCGACGCAACGCGCTCGACAAAACCGTTTCGAACCGCACGGTCGACATCGAACGTTTCGGATGCCTCGAGGATACGCTTTGCTTCGTGCGAACCTACAATGCGCGCAAAGCGGCCCGTACCCAGTACGAGCCCGAATTGCAGCCCTGGCATGCGGAACGTCGTACCGGGCGCCGCGACGCGCATATTGCATGCGGCGATCAGGTCCACGCCCGCGCCGAAATTCTTGCCGTGTGCAAATGCGACCGTCAACGCCGGCGACGCGGCAACGCGCTGCAACAGCGTTTCGATACGTACGAATCGCAACAGCAGGTCGCCTTCGCTCGCTTGATCGACGTCGGTCATATCGAATCCGGCGCTAAAGCAGCGGCCCTCACCTTGCAAGACCGCGGCCGGCACATTCGATGCGGCGATTTCGTCGAAAACGGCGATCAACTGTTCGACGAGTTCGGCCGACAAGGCATTGTGCTTTTCCGGCCGTTTCAGCGTAATAGACCAGTATTCAGGGTACTTTTCAATTGCCAGCAGGTTCATGCTTCGACCTCGCTTGCCGCACCGGCGAGCAGCTCGCGATTGTGTTCGCCAAGCGCGGGCGGACGCATACGGATGGGTGGCGTCTCGCCGGAAAAGCGCACGGGCGACGCGAAAGTGCGCGTTTTCACGCCATTCGGCAATTCGAGCGGTTGAACCCATGTCATATGCGCGACCTGTTCGTCCGCAAGGACCTGCGAATAGGTATTGATCGGCGCGCACGGCACGCCTGCCGCACGAAACCGTGCAATCCACGTTTGCGCGTCCGCCGATGCGAAAATGCCTTCGAGAATGTCTCGCAGTACGACCTGATGCTGCGCCCGCAAGGTTGTCGTGGCAAAACGGTCGTCGGCTTCGAGATCGCTTCGTTCCACGACCTGGCATACCGAACGCCACAGCGCGTTGTTGCCTGCGGCCATGCCGAACCACGTGTCGCGCGCTTTGAACGCCTGGTACGGTGCATTGCGCGGATGCGCGGAGCCGAGTTTCACCGGATCACGGCCGGTGCCGAAGTATTCGGACGTCTGCAGTGCGGCGATTGCGAGCGTCGCGCCAAGCATCGGCACATCGATATGGGTGCCGACGCCGGTGCTTTCGACACCACGCAAGGCCGATGCGACCGAGAAAGCGGCATAGAGCCCAGCGGAAAAATCCGCGAGCGGTACGCCGCATTTGACCGGTGCGCCATCGGGTTCGCCCGTGATGCTCATGATGCCGCTCATCGCCTGCACGGTGAGATCGAAACCGCCTTCCTGCGCACGCGGGCCCGTCTGGCCATACGCGGAGATCGAGCAATAAACGATGTGCGGTACGAGCTTGCTGATCGCTTGGTAGCCGAGACCGAGCCGGTCCATCACGCCGGGACGGTTGTTTTCGATCAACACGTGCGCGGTTCGAATCAAGGCTTTGGCCTGCTCGATATCGGCTGCGTCTTTCAGATTCAGCGCGACGGATCGCTTGTTGCGATTCAGCGACGCGAAGTTTTCGCTGTAGCCGTCGGAAATCGGCGGCCACGCACGCAGCGTGTCGCCGCCTTCCGGATGTTCGACCTTGATGACATCCGCACCCATATCGGCAAGCAGCATGCCGCAATACGGCCCCGCCGCGACGTTGCAAAACTCGATGACCCGAATTCCCTGAAGTGGCAATTCCATCTCAACCCTCGCTGATTTGCCCGATGTTCGTGCCGCCTGACCCGGCACCCTGATTAGTGCATTTGCGAATGCGGTGTTGCGCGGTTCCAGGGAATTCCCCTGGATGCAGCGTTGCCGCTTGACCTCATTTTGCAGCGGTGCGAGGATCAAGTAAACCAAAATTTGAGAACACATTCCTGAATTTTAGGAAACTAAATTCGATTCGGAGAGAGACACAGATGGCGACGCACCCAGCGCCCGACGCGCGAGCAGGAACCGTTTTTCGCGTGGTAAGCGGAAATTTCCTCGAGATGTACGACTTCATGGTCTACGGCTTTTATGCGTCATCGATCGCGAAGGCCATGTTTCCCAGCGATAACGAGTTCATTTCGCTGCTGCTGTCGCTTGCAACGTTTGGCGTCGGATTTCTGATGCGGCCGCTCGGCGCAATCGTGCTGGGCTCGTATATGGACAAGCACGGGCGGCGCGCGGGCCTGATTCTTACGCTGACCCTGATGTCGGTCGGCGTGCTGCTCATTGCAGTCACGCCGAGCTATGCGTCTATCGGTTCGCTCGCGCCGGTGCTGGTCATTGCGGGCCGTTTGCTCCAGGGGTTCTCGGCCGGCGCCGAATCAGGCGGCGTGTCGGTGTATCTATCGGAAATTGCCCCGCCCGGACGGCGCGGCTTCTATGTGTCGTGGCAGTCCGCGAGCCAGCAGATCTCCGTGCTCATCGCGGCCATTCTCGGTGTCGTACTGCGTTTCACGCTGTCGGCCGAACAAATGGACGCATGGGGATGGCGCATTCCGTTTCTGTTCGGCTGCTCGATCATTCCGGTGCTGTTCTGGATTCGCCGCTCGGTGCAGGAATCACACGTGTTCAAGGCGCAAAAGCCGCAATCGGTCGGCGATATCTTCCGGTCGCTTGCGACGAACTGGAAGATCATTCTCTGGTCGACGATGCTCGTTACGCTTACCAGCATCATGTTCTACCTGATCACCGCCTATACGCCGACCTATGGACGCGCCGTGCTCGGCCTCAAACCGATCGATACGTTCTGGGTGACGATCGGCGTCGCGATGACGACCTTCGTGATGATTCCGGCAATGGCTGCGGTGTCCGACAAGGTGGGCCGCAAGCCGATGCTCGTCAGCGCCTCGCTGATCATCGCGCTCGTGTCGTATCCGACCATGAGCTGGCTCGTCAGCGCGCCTTCGTTCGGCACGCTGCTCGCGGTCGAGGTCGGCTTCGCTGTGCTCTATGCAACGTATCAGGCGTCACTTGTCGTCACGCTAACGGAAATCATTCCGCCGAATGTGCGCGGCACCGGCTTTTCGCTTGCTTATAGCCTGTCGCAAGCGATTTTCGGCGGCTTCACGCCGGCGATCTGCACGCTGCTGATTCACACGACGGGGAACAAGGCGGTGCCCGGCGCGTGGCTTTCGATCGGTGCGCTGCTTGCGCTCGTCGCCACGCTGGCTGTCGTGCGCGGCGACAAAAACCGTGTGAGGGAAATATCGACGGTTACGTCGTGAGTTCTTCCATGCGGGCGGTCGTGCTTGCCCACACTTCGCTGGCCAGAATGCGTGATAGACTTCCTATTATTTAGGAAGTTAATATGGACAAGACACTGCTCAAAGGTCTCGTCGTTCTCGAGGCGGTCACCGACCTCGAGAACCAGCCGAAGACAATCGAAGAATTGGCGACGCGTGTCGGGCTCACACGCAGCAATGCGCATCGCACGTTGCAGACGCTGATTCACGCCGGCTACGTCGAGCGCGACGAACAGGCCGGCGGCTATCGCGGCACGATCCGACTGTTCGAATTAGGCGCGCGCCAGCTGGCGCAGCTCGACGTGCGCAGGGTTGCGCTACCGTTGATGCGGGCGCTTGCCGAGCGTACCGAAGAAACAGTGCATTTATCGGTGCTCGACGGGCTCGACGTCGTGTACGTCGAGAAAATCGACAGCGCGCAGCCGATTCGCGCCTATTCGATGGTGGGCGGACGCGGTCCCGCCTATGCGGTGGCGACGGGCAAGGCATTGCTTGCGTATCAGCATGACGGCTACCTCGATGGCTACGCGAAGCAGTTGACGAGGCACACGGCCGCAACGATCACATCGCTGCCCGCGCTCAAGGCGGAGTTGCAGAAGGTCGTGCGCGTCGGGTACGCGGTCAATAACGGGGAGTGGCGCGAAGGGGTCGGCGGTGTGGCCGCGACGGTGTTCAACGGGCTTGAGCAGCCGATCGCGGCGGTGGGCATTTCGGGACCGCTCGAGCGGCTCACCGCGCGGAAGATGAAAGAGTTCGCGCCTGATGTGGAGGCGTGCGCGCTTAAGATTTCGCGCGCGATGGGGCATCGGGGGGCGGGGAAAAGTTAGGCGGCCGCGACCCGAACCGCTGTGCGGCCACCGCGTCATCGGCGTTCATGTGCTGCGACTCTGGATATCCTGCACGAGCTTTGCCACCTGGTCGGCACTCGCCCCTCTTACCCGCGCGTTGACGCGCGTAGTACCGAATCCGACGAACAGTACAATTTCGTTCGGCGCCGGCGCACCCGGCACCGACACCGCGATGCCGTCCATTGCGTCGTAATCCCAGGCATCATCGGCGCCGCCGAAAATCAGATCGATCGTGGTACCTGCAGCACCGAGCTTCGCGTTTCCAGGAATCAGTGCGGGGCCCGCTCCGAGTCCTGTACGCATCGCGAGGCCGAGCCTCGGATGGATGAGCGCCGCGCCGTGCTCCGATTCTCCGTTCGTGCCGACCAGAGCGGCCTTGCCATACGCTCGCGGACGCGCCTCGCCCGCGAATCGTTGCAACGCCTTTTGTGTTAGCAAAGCGCCGATTTCGACGGAAATTTCGGCGAGATGCGTGAGCGCTTCGCCGGACGCGGCACCCTGACCCGCATAGGGATTGGCAAACACCGCGGCAGCTACGACATGACGCGATGGCTGACCTGCGACGCGGCCCGCTTCGCTGAGCGTTTCGCGTTCGATGACGTACGTCTGACGGATCGAGGAAATTGCGGACGATGTCTCCATTTCTTCTTCTCCCATGCGTAAATGAACGGTCGGGGGCGGCGACCGCTCATGCGGTCGCCCGATTGAAGAATATGGCGAAACGCCGGGCGTGTCAGGTCACAGCCGTAGCAGGCCCTGGACCGATCTACCAGTCTGTTCCAACTTTCGGCGAACGCGGCCCGTAAAGCAGTCCATCGGGCGGACCTGCTTTTAGAAGACGATTCGCGGCAAGCGCGGCCACATCATGGCTTTCATCGGTCACGTTGTGTGCCACCTGCTTGACGGCCGCCTGAACGAGCGCAACGATAATGCCGCCGCCCACGTTCACATTGCCGCCGAGTTCCTTGCCACTCGCGCTGGCAGAGCCGACCCAAAGCGTATCGCCCGTTCGCAGATCGACCATCTTCGCCGATGCGGAAACAATGGTGGTGCTGTCCACCACCTGATAAACCGAACCGTATTTCGTCACTTTCGGGTAGATAACCGCGTCCGCGCCGAAATACTCGCGAAGTTTATCCATTGACACTGCCTGGATGTCGTTTGGCGTCGTCAGGCCGTTTTGCCTGAATGTCTCTTCCATCACAGCGACCGGGACGACGTAATAGCCGGCTTCGGCAACAGGCAGCGTCATTTGCGAAAGCAGGCTATAGCCGGCCGCGGTATCGTTCGTGTCGTTGACGGGCGGCAGGATCAGTACGCTTCGAGGCTGGCTTTTTCTGAACGCGGTGTAGTCGACGTGCCGCTTAGGCACCGCACAGCCTGCAAGCAGCACTGCGGCGAGCATGCCGCAGACAAGTGTAAGAAAAAAGTGGCGGCGCATGATTGATGTCCTCGGGTTATTTGTTCTTGGCCAGGAAGTCCATGAAGGCAGACGACTCAGGAAACGCCGCTTTCTCGGCGGCGAACTCCTTCATTGCCTTGCCGTCATCACCCACGGACGCGTAGAGCATGCCCAGGTGCGCGTAAAAACCAGGCGGCGGGTGATTACCCTTGGCCGCGATTTGCTCGCGCGCCTTTTCCATCCCGTCGATCTGCTCTTGCGGCGACTTCACGTTCTTGAAGTACGCATAGACTTCCGGCTGATACCCGGTCCATTGGTAGAGCGGCGGCGTCGCGTTCTGATTTGCACAGCCCGTCAGCACGACTACGCTACCCAATGCAAGCGAAAGCAGCGAATCCCGTAAAGTGATTTTTCTCATCTTCATATTAGTTAGGCATTCGAATTTTATTGAATCGACTTCGCCGAGCGGTGCTTTTCGGCGGTTGTGGCCGGGGAACTACATTTTCAGCGTGCCGGCATCGACCTGTTCGAGCAGATGCCGCACAGCCTCGCGCATGGCGAGCTCGAGCACCTTTCCGTTCAACGTGGAGTCGTAGCTCGCCGTTCCGCCAAAGCCGATAATCTCGCGGTTCGACAGGCTGTATTCCCCGGCGCCCTGGCTCGATGCGATGACTTCCGACGTAGAGGTGTTGACGACGTTCAGGCTCACTTTCGCGTAAGCAACCTGCTGCTTGCCGCGACCGAGGATCCCGAACAGTTGCTGATCGCCGACTTCCTTACGGCCGAACTCGGTCACGTCGCCCGTGATCACGAAATCGGCGCCCTTGATGTGCAGCGCTTTGTTGGCGAATCCCGCTTCCTGCTGGATCTCTCCGAGATTGTCGCGATCCAGTACGTTGAAGCGCCCTGTTTGTTGCAACGACGTCACAAGAACGGTCTTTGCCTGACTGCCCAGGCGGTCGACACCATCGGAGAAGATGCCTCGCATATAGGTCGAGCGGTTGTCGAATTTCCCAACCGAGACCTTGATGAGGCTTTGCGCCGCAGATGCTTGAACGGGAACAGGCGCAGGTACCGACAGCGCCTGAGACGATTCCGTTGCACACCCAGCCAGGCCAGATAAAGCCACAACGGACGTTGCGATTAACCTTGATCTTATTTGCATCATCGCTTCTTTGAGTTTTGGTCTGTTTCTTTTGCTGCGCGATTTCGAACTTCGACAAGCACGGCAAACGTTTCCGCAAGCACATCCGCTAGTCCCCGCCCAACGAATGCACCTGGCCTTTGCGAGCGATCCAAATGACATAAGCAGTTCATGCCAATTCGGGAATGCTCGTTGCAGGTCAACCGTAATGATAAAAGAAAGCGGGCTGTGCGGAAATGCACAATTCTCTACTCGCAATCGGAGGGTTCGTACGCATTGCGTGAAAACGATCGATCGCGAAATAGATTGTAGAGCTAACTAAATAAAATGTCGTCGTATGCTGCTTAAGCAGCAATCGTCAGGGAAGGAAACCGAGAAATGAGGCGAGCAAAAAGCGGCTGGGGAAGCCGTTGACACGCTTGCAAAACTTGGTGGGCCGGGTGGGATTCGAACCCACGATGTCCTTTCGGAGGCGGATTATGAGTCCTCGCGCAAATTTATAATAATCAAATAGTTACACCGAATTTTGTTCCGCAATTGCTCAAAATAAAGGCCTCTCAAAGCCGCTTGCCACTTGGGGGCGCGAAGAATTGCGGAACGATTTTAGCGCGTGGGGCCGACCTTATCGCCGCGCCTCTTCCTCACGTAGTGCTCGGTCATCGTGATCGATCCGTGGCCCAGCTGCTGCTGTGCTTGGCGAATGTCGGTCGCGTCGGTTTTGTCGGTGCCAGCCTTCGCGCGCAGATCGCGGAACTGGAAGTCCTTCGCCGGAATGCCAGCCGCAGCGCGCGCTGCGCGGAACCGGTACTGCAGCGTGCGCAGCGTCATGCGCTGCCCTGTCTCGGTCACGACGAGCGCCGTGCTGACGACCTTGTAACCCGCTTTTCGAGCCTTGATCCTGTCGATCACCGCCTTGAGCTCGCCGACGACCTCCATTCTCAGCTTCTTGCCCGTCTTACCCTGTCCGATGAACAGGTAGCCGTCCCGGATGTCCCGCTCGTCGTAGTTGAGCGTGTCCTGAGGCCGCTGGCCAGCCAGGTATGCGAGGTCCATCGCGTCGCGCGTTGGCTCGTCGGCATGCGCGTACACGCGCGCATACAGATCGTCCTCGACATAGACGTCGCGGCCGTCCTCACTGTTCTTCTTCACACCCAGACAGGGGTTCGGTGCCTTCGTGAGACCGATCTCGCGCGCATTATTGAAGATGTGGCTGAACAGCGCGATCTCCCGGTTCGCTCGCACGTGCCCCGCGTCCTTCGGAACAGGCTGCTTCTTCGCCTCGAACCAGGCAACAGCCTTCTGGTGACGCCAGCGCAGGTATTGCTTGATGTGGACAGGCTCGATCTCGTCGAGCGGCGCATCGCCGAAGAACTCGCGCAGGAAAATGAGCTCCTTCAGATTGTCGCTCTGCGTGCGCGGCGCCTTTGTCGGCAACACATCGCGTATGTAGATGTCGGCCGCGTCTTTGAACGTCGGCGCGGCCGCCGCCGGCGCCTGTGTCTGCTCGAGTTCGGACCAACGGCGCACGGCCAGCACAAAGTCGGTGCCGAGCGACTCTTCGCGCCGCGGCTTACCGCCCCAGTCGTAGTAGTAGTACGTCACCTTTCCGCGCGGCCGCGCGCGCATGCGCGGTGGCAGGTTCAGGTTGACAGTAGGCTTCCGGCCCATAAATCACCTTAGCGAGAGCACTTTCGGCTGCCATTTCGGACGCGGCTGTTCGTCCGCCCGCGCACCGCCTTCGATCGCAGAGCGGGCGATGATCGGGCGCCCACGCGCATTCGTCCAGAACGGAATACCGGAGGTGCGCAGCCATTCTATCTGCAGCTGCTCGCGCGTCTTGCCGCCGCGGCCGACGCGAATTCCTGAGAGCTCTTCCACCTCTTCGGGCGTCAGAAACGTGTCGCTCAAATTCCACCTCCCGCGAAAGAAAAAGGCTGCGGCCGCGTGCGGCCCCATTCCCGCCGCAGGCAAAATCGGTGCGCGCCACAGTCGCTCAGGATGCACCCGCGCTCGCCGGCGAGATCGCGGTCGGTCAGGTATTGCATGCGATCGCTCCAAGGTCGTGCATCTGCCGCAAATGTGAAGCGACTTCCTTCGGCACGTCAAAGAAGCCGAGAGCGCCCTTGCACGCCACGAACGGCACCGGCCGCGTGTCCACGAGATGGAAACCGAAACATCCATCCGCGTGCCACTTTGACGATCGATGCATGGACTGGATGCACGCATCGATCGTTGCTGCGCCCACGATGCCCCCGCGTTGAAGCTGCTCGAACGGTGGCAGTTCGATGGTCGGGCCACCGCACCAATACAGCGGATCTTCGGCGTCCTCGTACTCGGCGCGCGTCATGCCCTTGGCCGCGTGAATGAGCACGCGGCCGCGAAACCTAGTCGGCCAGCTGCGGTTCTCAATGTCCTTCAGTTCGCCCGATGAAACTGCTGCCGCGCGCGCAGTACCTGTTAGATCCGGTCTCACGATGAGCCACGCCCACGGCTGGCGGATGGAAAGGGCCTTCATGCTAGGATTTGTCTCCTGATATGGAGGTCGCAATGAACAGCTCGGGTCTCATTAAGCACGCTGCATACGCCTTTAAGCGAGGGGATAGGGATTTCTGGCCAGCCATCGCCATTTTTTCGGTGGACGAGGATGGCAAGGAGGAGCAGCTGTTTTACGGGGAACCCGGCTACGGCAAAGGCTTTCGCGGCCCAGGTTTCGAAACTGAGGAAGAAGCGCTCGCGGCGGCGAGAGAGATCAGTGCGCCACACTTCTCGAACGGCGTTCTCATGGTCGCTTATCGCGGGCAGATCTATCCGGTTGCGCGACTGTAAGGATTTCTCGGGCTTTTTCACGCTGCGCCCTTCGGAAAGTCGTCGTGCGTGCGGCCGTCGAGGTGACGGCCGGCGAGCTTCTTGCCGACACGATCCATCAGCATTCGCCCGTCGAGCCTCACATTGCCGGCCGCTTCAAGGCGCGCACCATCGTCGAACGGCGGCACATAACCTTCGCTCATCAGCAGGAAATCGCCATTCGGCAAGACGCCAGCCGTATCCCGCAATCCAGCACGCTCGCCCCAGTCTTCGTCCGTCCACTCGCCCCACTGTTTGAATAAGAACGGAACGCCCGCAGCCGCGCACTGATCGCGCAGTGCGCGCGGCCACGATGGATGCATCGGCCGCGCGCCGTGGCCACTTTCGCCGCCGACGATGACCCATCGGACACCATGGCACCAGCCCCACGGCTTGGGTCCCGCTCCAATGTACGGCCGCAGATCGACCGGCCCCAGCAGCGGCTCCATGCTCACGAAATGCACGCGCGCTGGAATGGCGAGCAGCTTATCAATGTCGCGGTCCGCCTCTTCCTGATTGACGATCGTCGCGCCCAGCCAGACGTTGGGCCATGGCCACACCGGCCCGGCGGCATCTGCATCGCGCGCATCGTCGATCATTTGCCGTGCGTTGCCGATACGCTTCGTTAGCAGCAACCAGTCGAGGTTCGGTGTGCTGCGGATCAGGCGAAACAAATCCGCACGCCACGTCTGATCAACCGCGTTGTCGTATACGTCCGCGAGCGACGCGCAGAACACGCGCTGGCGGCGGCCATGCTGCGCGAAAAACTCGGCATGAGCCATGTTCCATTGCAGCGGCTTGCGCCAGTTCGCCGGCGACGTGCGGCGCCGTGGCGCACCCGGCCCCCAGTTGATCGCCGTACCGCCGCTAAAGCGCGCATTGCGCGCCTCGGCGTAGCAGTGGTCGCAGCCGGGCCCGACCTTCTGGCAGCCTTCCCATGGGTTGAACGTGTGGTCGGTCCATTCGATTTTGCTGTTCTCGCTCATACGGATTCACCTGCGCCGCGCGGCTTACGCTTGATCGTCAAACATACGGTGCCGTTGCGATACTGCATTGAACTATCGATGTACATCTGCTCGCCGAGGAGGATCTCGAAATCGAGAGGGCCCAGCTGCGCAGATTCGTCGCTATCTTCCTTCTGCACGAGTTCTGGCAGTGCCGAATGCTTCGGCTTCGCTGCCTGCTTCGCGCGAATCTTCGCCATCGTGGCTGGCGCGCTGATTCGCGCGAGCTCGATCTCGCCGGCGGCGTGCATATCGAGCCCGCTCGCGAGGCACAGCGCCGCGAGCGTGACCATCACGCCACCGACTTCTTGAACCGGCTCGCCAACAGGTCGCGACCACGTGTAATCGACGAGTGCATGCGCTTCCTCGCGCGTCATGCCGCAGGACTGGACCAGCTCACCAGCCTCTTCGAAGAATCGGTGGTTGCGCTCGAGCTTATCGGCCGCGATATCCGCGCCGAAGCATTCGAGCATCCACGGCTGCACGCGCGCCTGAAACGGCTCGTCTGCCGCAGCGGCTTGCGTTGACGCAGCGAGAGCGTATGAAACGAGTTCGACAGCTGCGGCGTAGGCTTCCCCATTCATGCTCGTGCCGCGTGACTTGATCCACTTGGCAACGATATTCGCGGGGTCGTCAGTCGCCTCGCTAAACCCAACAACAGGAGACGCGAAGCCCTGCAACGTCACAGGACCGGCGCGATGCCATTTCGGATCGCCGATTGTGAACGTTGCTGCTTCGTCGCTCGGCGCGACTGCATAGCGGCCGTCTTCATGGTCGTAAAGAACTGCAATCTGTGCTTTGATTCCCATTAGAAAAGCTCCAGTTGACTCGCGTCGATCAGCCGGTCTCTGTTCCACACCGAACGCCCGTCGAGCGTGTATCCATTAAGCCAGTAGGTCTTGCCGCGCTGGTGTCGCACTTCGCCGAGCACAGTTAGATGGAAATGCGGTTTAGAAGGTGTGTCGTCGCCGTCCAGCGACCGGACGTACTCAGGGCATGTGCACGGGCCATCGATCGACTTCACGATGTACGGACCCGTGTCATAGTTCGTCCGGACACGCATACCCACACGCAACGGCACGGCGTTAGCCACGAAGTACATGTCGGGTGATGCTAGAAATCCCATCGGGCAGCGCTTCGCCCTCGATCACCGTCTTTTCCTGCTGCATGAAGTCCGAGCCGTTCGCTCCGGATGCCTTGATGAAATCGACCTCGACCTTGGCGCTATCGACAAGAACGCGCGCTACATCGGCGACCGCGCGCGCACGATCTATCTCCATCGGGTTTTCGCGATTGCGAAGATCGGCCAGCGTGTCCAGCAAATGCTGACGAACGGTGTTGATGTTGTTGCTCACGATTGCTTCTCCTTCGCCTCGCGGGCGATGCGGTTGACTTGTCGCGTAATAGCGCCCTTCAGCTGCACCAGCTTCGCAAGCTCCGGGTCTTTGGAGCGAGGATGATTGCGCCGGGCCATCTCAGCACGGTGGACGAGCTCGAGGGCATCGATGGTGATTTTCTCGACGTCGGTACTGAAACGACCTTCGCGAAAGCACACCACGTATCCGTCCGGTATCGGACCATTTGCCTGTTCCCAGACGATGCGGTGAACGCCGGTCCATCTTTGAGCGGGAACGATCGACGGATCGTCCGTCACCGTTCGGCACAGATAGCCGTCTTTCACCTTTTCGGTTCCGATCGGAACGTAATTTCGAGCATCAGCCGCCGGGCGCCCCTTCTTGTACTGCGCCTTTCGGCAATTAGGATGGGTTCCAGTAAGTCCCTTCGTACCCTTGCTCCACGGCACATGTCCTGACTGGAATCTCGTCCCGGCACCACGACCATCGCCAGTGCGACCGGAGTCGTTGCCGACGTAAAACGCCTCGCTCTTCGATAGCCCGAGCTTCTTGGCACGCTTATAAATTTGCGTGACATGCAGCTTCAGATCATCGGCAATTGCCTGCGCGCGCTCGTCCGGATAGCGGCTCGTCAGGACTGCGTCTTCCTCCGGTGTCCAGACATGTCTGTACCGCTGCGTCGAACCGGGTTTTCGCTTCGTCATGATCTCGTGCCTCGGTAGGTCTTCGTGAGACCGTGGTTCACCGCATGCCCGCGGCCCCGCACCACATTCGCGAGCCGCGCGCGATCGTGATGACTGGCCGGTGCTTGCCCGTACAGACCGAAGTAGCTATTCGCCATAACGTGCACGTCAACGGCCGGCGCGTTCGCGACGCGCCGCACGCCTTCATTCACCGTGCGCCGCCGCGTCGACCGGCGCCACGGCTTGATGACGTGGCCGACAAAATCGACGCCGCGCTCGATCGGCTGCAGGATCGTCTTGTGTTCGTTCAGACGCACGCAGAGGCGTGCCAGCAGAAAGGCTGCAATGTCGGCGTGCGCGGCATTGAGCCAGTCGGGCGACTCGTGCAGGAACACGAAGTCGTCGACGTAGCGAACGTAGTGCCGCGCGCGCACGATGTGTTTCGCGCGCTGGTCGAGCGCGTCGAGGTAGACGTTCGCGAAGAACTGCGACGACAGATTGCCGATCGGCAGCCCAAGGTGCGCCGGCTGGTTCATGAGCCGCTTGTGCGCCGGCACGAGGTCGATCGATGCCGGGTCGCCGCGGAATTCGAAGTCGGTGCGTGGATCGTGCATCAGCACGGCGCCGGTCAGCCATTGCCAGAACGGATCGCTGATCTTCGCGAGCAGCAGCTCGGACAGAACGGTTTTGTCGATGCTCACGAAGAAGTTCGCGAGATCGCACTTCAGGTAATGAGCCGGGCGCGTCCAGTTCTGCGTGATCGAGCGGATCTTCGCCTCGAGTCGCTGCGCTGCGTACAGCGTGCCGCGCTCCTTGATGCATGCGCACGAGTCGGCAACGAAGCTGCGCTCGAACCGCGGGCCTATGCGGTTGTACAGCAGGTGATGCACGACGCGATCGCGAAAATCGGCTGCCCATACCTCGCGCGCTTTCGGTCGCGTGATGACAAAGCAGATCGACCGGCCGGGACGATACGAGCCGTCGAGCAGTTCGTCGTACAGGTCGCGCAGGTTGTGTTCCAGATTCGCTTCGAACGCAAGCGCGCTGGCCTTGTTCCGTTTGGTGCGTCGACAGTCGACATACGCTTCGACCAGTTCGACGAAATGAAACGCCTGATCTCCATTTTTCCAATCTGCGGACGGCCACGGCGCGAAGCTTGTTGTTCTTGTCGTTGTAGTTCTGGTTGCCGTTGTTGAAGTTCTGATACCAGGCGTAGCCGGATATATCGCACTATCTACGTCGCCCGATCGATTGCTCAATTGGGAAACTGCGCTGGACCGGTCCGCACGCCGGCGGACGGTATCCTCAATGCGCATGTCGGTGGCCTCGTGAGCCAGCGGTGCGACCAGATTGAAAGATCGCTCAGCCATGGGAGCCTTGACCTCCATGGAGCGGGCGATTGCTTGCAGCCTTCTTCCATCCGGTGGCCTGCTTGCCGATGCTCGTGGTCAGTTCGACCGCGCGAGCGTAGGAACCCTTGTCGACCTTGCGCTTGTTGAAACCGAGCCGAAGCAGCAGGTTGATCACCTGCAGGCGCTCGATGAGCTCGGTCAGATGCGGCGATTTGTCCGTCGCAACATTCGCGCGATATACGAGCACGATGATCTCGATGCACTCTAGATTAATCTTCTCGCCGATCGACCGCTTGAAGTCCCGCTGCATGTTCGTGACGACATCTGTCACGACATCCAGCAGGTCTTCTGCGGCGCGGTAGATCGGCAGTTGGGTGTGCAGGGCCACGATGGATTTAAATCGTTAAATTACTGAAGGAATAAATCTGCGGACGGCCACGGCGCGAAGCTCGCAGTCCTTGCCGTCGTAGCCCTGGCCGCCGCTGGTGAAGTACTGAAACCAGGCGGAGCCGGAATTGGATTCGTACTGCTCACCGGACCAGTACCAGGCCGATGCGAAAGCACTCTTGACGTTTGCGAACAGGAGCGACTGCTCGCGCCGCGTCGGCAGGTCGCCGCCCTGCTCGATGGCCCACTCGCGTGCCGCTTCCCACTGAACCGACTCTTTCTCGCCGGGTAGCAGGATCAGGTAGTGCGCGAGGCTGCCGTCGTCGTTCAGCACGGCGCCGGCGAAGCGCTCACCCGACGCGAGCGGAATCGCGGCCGCGGGGACGCGGTATTCGGTCGTCGCCTGCTTTTCGAAGGTGGCGATCATTTCGGCTACCTTCGCGTGCGCCGATTTGATCGCTTCAAGCGTGATCGTCATGCGATGCTCCGTTGAAAATGGATGAAGGGTTAAATCGACAATCTGCGGACGGCCACGGCGCGAAGCTCGAGGTCCTTGCCGCCGCAGGTCTGGCCGCCGGTGCCGAAGCCCTGACACCAGGCGTAGCCGGAATCCCACTCGACGTCATCGTCGGTCCAGTACCACTCCGGCTTCACGAGCGCGCGATGCTCGTTGTAGATGACGAGAGCGTCGAAGCGGTTGAACAGCACGCCGCCGACACTCTTTGCCCATTCGCGCTGTAGCTCGCGCGGCAGGCGCTCATCGTTCACGGCTACCAGCACCGTGTGCTCGACGTCACCGGTCTTGCTGACGCGGCCGTGCAGATAGACTTCGCCCTCGGCAAGCGGCGGAATTTGAATCTGTTGCATGTGTTCTCCTGAAAAAGCAGGGCGCTGAATAAAGCCGCCCCATCAAAACCGGCGCTCAGAAAACGCCGGCGGGAGTGATTCGAAAAAGCGGGCGTCATGTGGACCGCCCTTCCACAAGCGCCGCGGCTACGGGGAGCGCCGCGACGGACCACACAACCCTGCTAACGGGGCCGCCATTCGCTGCCGCGAATTACCCGACCCACCGGCTCAAGCACCAGCACCTCAGATTCCTTTTCCGAGCGGATCAGCGCACTCGCGCGCTTCTGCGCCTTGTCGAGCGAGCCGTGACGCTTCGGCTTCGCGTAACGTCCGACCGTCACGAACAGCGGCGACTTCGCGCCGATCGGACCCAGCGTCAGTTCGTCGATGCGCAGTTCGAGCGCCCTGGTGTTCTGGGTCAGCTTCGCGACATCGCTCTTCAGCGAGTCGTTCTCGACCTTCAGTTCGTCTCGATCGGTTTCGGCCTGCAGTCGCGCGCTCGACATTTCGTGGTACCGAGTGGTCAGGTCAGTAAGCTGATTCGTCAATGCGGCGACCTGGCGCTCGAGGGCGGCGCGCGCGTCCGGTTGCGCAGCAGCGGGCGGCGACGCGGGGGGCAGCGCGGGCGCAGCTGGCGCAGCAGTCGTCACGGCAGCGGTCGCCGGCGTGCGCTCGGCACGCGAGAGCCAGTAGTGGTACTCGTTGCCGGCGCCCTGCCTCTTCTCGCGCTCGACCACACCATCGTTAAGCATGTGATTGAGTTCGCGCGCGACGTCGAGCTGCGGCAGGCCGAGCTTGTGCGAGATCGTCTTCGCGGTGGACTGCTGCACAGTGCTGAGGTACTTCTCGATATCTGCTCTCACGTTCGTATGCTCCTGCGCGAGGTTGGGTTACTGCGCGTCGTCGCCTTGCTCTTCGTGCCAGCGCTTCCAGCCCTTCACCCACTCGATGCACAGCGCGCCGGCCATGACGGGGCAATCGCTCTGCGGCTTGCCATCGGCTGCCGCGTCGAAGCCCGCTTGTTCGGCCGCTTCGAGCTCCTCTTGCAACGGCTGGTGTTCGATCTGCCGCACATCGCCCGGGCCCGCGTCTACGACATCGCCGGTCGGCCCATTCATGCCGTCACCGTCCTCGGACGTGTATTCCTGGCCGAGGTCGAGGCCGCGTTGATCGCCTTCGCCCCTCACTTCATCCATGCCGGCGGTGTGGTCAGCGGAGCTCGCTACAACCACCAGCACCGCCTTGCTTTGCGCGTCATACAGCTCGTGCAACGAAGGTGCGTTCGCACCGAACTTGATGACCGCCTTAACGCCATCCTTGATGGTGATCTGATCGAGGTCACCCGCCACCACCGTGCGACCCGCGCTGGCCAGCGTGTGAACGGCCATCGCGATGTTCGATTGCACGCGTGCACGCAGGCGATCGATGACGTCGTTCTGCTTGGCCTCGGACAGCTTCGCCCAGACGTCGGGCAACAGCTTCAGTTCAAGCACGAGCGCCTGCAGAAGATCTCGACCGATCGTGTCGGCGGTCATGGCGCGGAAGTCTTGCGGTGCATTCATCAGGGTTCATCAGGTGGTGGCGGGGTCAGGGATTCTTCAGGCAGCTTTACCGGCGGTCGCCTGCTTGATGCCGTAGTACACGGCCTTGCAAGCCTCGAGATCGACCGCGGCGTTGTGCGCACCCTCGAGCTTCTTGCCGGTGAAGTACTCGTACGCTTCGCCGAGGTTCGGCGACTTCGCATGCTTGCGGCCCGCGGCGAGCATCTTCGCGGTGGGCGGCAGATTGAGGATCTTCGTGCAACGCCCTTGCGTGCAGAAGGCTTGCCCCCCCTTCCACTGGTCGTGGAACGGATCGTCGTGATCGAGTTGCCGGAAGTACTCGATGCGCAGCATGCGGGCATCGAAAGACTCGTTGTGCGCGACGCGCATGCCGGCGCGGCGCCACATCTCCGTGAACTGCCGCAGCGCATCCGAAATCGGCACACCTTCGAGCGTCGCCCGCTCGGTCGTGATGCCAGTAAGCGCCGCGAGATCGTCGGGGATCGTCCAGCCATCCGGCGAGATCAGCACGTCCATCGCGGCTATCGTGTTGCCGCTGCGCTCGTCGCACAGGTGCGCGGCGAGTTGCGTGACGTGCGGCTGCGACGGATCTTCGGACGGCAGATTCCACTGCGGCAGACCGTTCGTTTCCGTGTCGTAGAAGAGGATGAGTTCCATGAATTGTTCCGTTCGTGGTTGGTGGGACGCTCAGGCGGCCTGGGCGAAGCGAGCGGCGTGCAACTCGCCCTTCTCGATCCAGTGCGCGCGTGTGGTGGACGGCAGGCCTTCGGGTGCCTTCTTCAGCGTGCCGAATACAAGCGCCGTCGCGATCTCGTTCTGCGAGGCCATGTCGTCGAGCAGTTCGAGCAGATCGCCGCGGCCCTTCAGGTCCAGCACGTCGAAGCGGTCGAAGAAAACGATGCGCGACTCCGACAGCACCGCGATCGTCAGTGCGATCAGCGCGTCGACGCGGTACCGCTCGGACTCGCTCAGCAACGAATAGAGGCGGCCGCCGGCGCGGATTGTCATATCGGTGTCGAGCATGGGCACGGCCCACTGCGCGAACGCAGCGAGTTCGGCGAGACGGTTATTGATCGGCGCAAGCGCCTGCGCGAGCATGTCACCCGGGATGCCATCCGGCGACAGCGCAGCGGCGATGTCGAGCCATTGCGTGATGTCGGCGTGGTGCTTCGCGGCAGTCTGCGTTTTGCTGTCGGCAGCGTCGGCCGCGAGCTTCGCGTTGTTCAGCCGATCCAGCTCGGTGCGCAGAGAATCGCGTTGCGCTGTCGATGCGGACACGCTCGTACGCGCTGCGGTCAGTTGCTCATCGGTCACTGCTTCGACGTCGGACTTCAACTTCAGCGCTTCCGACGCAGCGAGAGCGGCGGCGAGATCGCGCTCGTCGTTCTCGACCGAGCGCTTCATCAGGTCGCGCGCCTTGACGAGTTCGGGCAGCTGGGCGCGCGCGTCGGCATCGCCGCCGGTGCCCGGCTCTCCATGCTGATCAACGTAAGCGGCGTAGGCTCGCTCGACGGTCGACAGGTCGTAATCGCTCCACGGCCTGATTGCACCGGTCACACGCTGCACGAGGCTCTCCGCGTCAGCAATGATCACGGTGAACTCGCGTACCGCAGCAGCCAGATCGTGAACGAGGCCTTCGCGCGGCGCGTCGCCGGCACGCTGCTGCGCATCGAGCAGGCGCGCCTCCGCGTCGGCGAGGTTCTGCTTGTCAGTCGCGAGCTTTGCTTCGATGCGCGTCACGCCTTTCGCCAGTTCGGCGCTGCGCTCGGCGGATTCGCGCGACGCGGCGTAGGCGCGGTGTTTTTCCTGCAGCGCGCCCAGGTCCTTATTTGCCTTCGCGATACGGCTCTCGACGGCGGTCATCTGCTGAGTTACCTCAGCGTGCCGCGCTGCATCGAACAGAGGCACCTCGGCCTCCCAATCGGCGGCCTTGTCCTTACCCCACTGTTCATTGGTCACGGCCTTCCATGCGCCCTTCGACTCGCGCGCTTCGTCCTCGGCGAACTTCACGGCGGCCGGGAAGCCTGACCGCAGCATCGGCAGCACCTTCTCGACCTTCGCCGCGTCGCACTTGCGCTCAGCGAGCAGACCCTTCACCTTCTCGGGTGTCGCGCGCAGGCCCGTCAGTTCGAACAGGAACGTGCGCCGATCGTCGGCCTTCATTTGCGCGAACCGCTCCGGGTTGAGCAGGTACGGCAGCGCGCCGGTGTACACGGTGAGGCCCACATGCTTGGCGTCGGGCAACGTGAGGTTCGCCGGACCGACATCCAGATCCAGCGACACGATCGACTTCTTCGCACCGTCGGTCACCATCGACGGGTATTCCTTCTTCAGCGCGACGCGCGAAATGTCACCGGTCAGCGCTGCGCAGATGGCCTCGCGCAGGCTGCTCTTCCCCGCGCCGTTCGGGCCCGCGAAGATGGTGACCGGCGTGTCCACTTCGATGTCCACAGCGCGCGCGCCGAGGAAACTCTTTACGGTGATGTGCTGGATCTGCATGTCAGTCTCTATGGATTGGGGCGGGACTCACCGGGCGGCGGCGTAGATCAACGCGCGGCGGCTACATACGCCGCGGCTGCCCGGGAGCCCCATTGACGGTTACTCGACGCTCGGCGCGGATCCGCGCGATGCGCGGCGGCCGGCGCGCTCGAACTTCTGGCGCAGCGTTGATGCGAGCTCGGTGAGCCGCTGTTCGGCGTCCGGATCGGGTACGTCAGCGATCAGTGCGATGGCGGCGTTCAGCTCGTCGCTGCTGTTCGCTGCGTTCAGGCGCGCGGAGATCTCCGATTCGGGGAGCGGACCTGACTTCGAAGCGGTCTGCGCGGGCGCCGCGCTCTGACCATCCGGGCCGGTCGTTTCGCCCTGCTCGGTGCCCTGGTGATGGTGTTGAGCCTGCTGATCCATCTGCTCGACATTCGCTGCTGGCGCATCAGCTTGTCGCGATGTCTCGGCTTGCGCGGCCCGGTCGGCTGCCGGCGACACGCTTGCGCGGCGCAGCGTGTCAATGTCGGCGGCGTAGGTGCCGTCCGGCTGCTTCGTGACATCGATAATGTCGAGCTCTTCTTCCGACGTGCGTCCCATGCCCATCACGATGTCCGGCGCGTGGATGTTGCCGAAGAAGCTACCGGCGCGGTACTGGAACATCAGGGCGCGCAATTCCGTTTGCCACTTGGACCCAGGCTTGCCGTACCACCCTTCCTCGACAGCCATCTTCATCGTGACGGGCGCAGATTCGACGACGGGCATGCCGAGGGAGCGGTACAGGTCCAGCAGGCGGTTCGGGTACTGACGCAGCATGTCCGGCGTCAAATGCGGCTCGGGAACGCCCTTCGGCAACGCCCACGCGATGCACTCGATGTCGTCGACCTCGACCTCGCGCTCAGCGAAGATCGGTCGCCGCGCTTCTTTATCCCAGCCGGTCTTTTCCTTGTATGTCGCCTTGATGCGGCCGCGGTTGATCGCCTGGAAGCGCAACGGTGTAAAGCGGCCTGACGCATTGATGGCGGCGATCACGAACTTGCCCGACCAGCGCAGCTTGCCTTCGATCGGGTCGGCGTTTTGCATGACCGCGGTGATCGACATGCGGACTGCCCGCGCGACTTCGATAGCAACCAGGCAATTACCGACCGCCGCCGGGTTCTCGACCCAATGCTCTTCGTTACCGACCCTCTTCAGGTTGTGCGAGCGAAACTGCGCCGGCACGGCGTCGCTGCTCGCATACGCCTTGGCAATCCGGTTTGCGAGCACGAAGCCGCGCTCGGTGAACATGTCGACCGCGACGTCAGCAGCGACAACCGCCTGCGGTCCTTGCGCGACGTCAGACAACGCGCGCGCCTGTGTAGGTGCGTTCATTTGTTACCCCTTTGTTTGTTTCGGTAATCCGCTTCGACCTGGCTCCAGTACGGATGCCGGCGCATGCGGGCATGCAATTCCATGTGGTACGTATGCGTACAGATCACGAGATTCGTGTTGCCGTTGTCGCCACCGTCAAAATTCACGTGATGTACGTCTTCGCTACGCTTGAGTGGGCGACCGAGCGCCTTCTCGGCGATAACGCGATGCTCCAACTGCTTCGCGCGGTTCCCGCGTTGAACCAGATAGCCATCCTTCCGCTGCCTCGTGCCGCCCTTGAACTGGTGATTAAGCTGGCCAGCGCCAGCGCCCCGCGGGCGGCGCGGAACACCCATCCGGATCAGGGCGCGCCGCACGTCTTCGTCGTCCAGACCCATCTCGGACGCGATTTGATTCAGGGAGCTACCCGCGAGGTAGGCTTCGCGCACCATGTCGTAGTCGAATTCTTTGCGTTTCATGGTGGTCACTCGTGATAGATGCAGGTGGACCATCTAGAGCAATACGACTTGCTACAAAGCGGACTACTTGGGTTGGGCGGGAAAAGACCGGCCTTGAACATGTCGGCGGCCAACTGGATGAGGCCCGGTGTCTCTTCGTTACCGATCAGCACGCGGCGCGCGTCGAAGATCGGGCTCACGGCGACCGGCGTCTTGGACGTCGTGCCGAGGCCGATGATCTGCGCGCCCGCCGTGCGCTCGCCGGTCGTCTGCTCGTACATGAGCTGATAGGTACCGGTCTGTGCCGAGCGCGACTTGATGTTCGCCTCGCCGTTCGTCACGACGCGGGCACCGGTCTTCACGTCAGGAATGATCGTGCCGTCGACGCCCTTCGCGACGCGCGCGCGGTCCATCGTGCCGGTGAGCGTGATCGTCGTGCCGCCGCCGCAATCGATCTGCAGGGGCTCGAGCGGCATTTCGACGGCCGTGTATGTGAACTGCGGCGCGACCTCGGTGCAGTACTTCGTGGTCAGCGTCAGGCCGATGCGCTCCGCCTCCGCGAACTTGATGTTGTCGTTCGAGAAATCGACGTCGTATTCCGGGTGGTGCAGCGTGTCGACGAACGCGCCTGCAGCATCGTCCGGCGTGATCTCGCTGCCGTTCAGGCGCGCCGAGTCGAACGCGGCGGTACCGGCGTGCACGCTCGTGCCGAGCAGCGCGCGCAGGCCTGCAGGCTTGCGCTTGCCGAGCAGATGTTCAGCCTCCCAGGCATAGGCGCAGTCGAAGAATTTGCCGAACGACGAGGCGCGGATGCGAAGATCGCTCACGTTGCGCTCCTCGATGCCATCAGCTGCAGGCGCAGCGCCGTGTCGTTGTCGCTATCCGCGCCGGCCGCCGCGTAGAGGCATGCCGCGCAAGCAGCAATCATCAGCGCGGCCGCGATGCGCGGATGCTTCGCGTAGAAGCGGTCGAATGCACGAATCACCGCACACCCCCGACGTTCGTGTACGTGAACACGCGGGAGATCTCTTCCGGCACGTAGCCGGTCGAGATCGGCGTGCGAGGCGCAACTCCCTGACGGCTCAGTGCTGCTTTTGCGTCGCGCTGCCGACGCGCCGTGCGGGCGCAAAGCGCTTCGTGCTTGAGCTCGAGTACGCGATCGCGAGTAATGCCGGTCGGACGTCGACGAAAAATGGTCAGCATGCTGATCCCCTGTAGAGCAACAAAAACACGATGCAGACAAGCGCGCCGAACAACGAACCGGTGAGCAATCCGCACTTATGCTCGAGCGCGCGCCACTGGTCTTCGGTAAGCGGTTCTTTCCGAATCGGCTCGCGCTCGATTCCACGCACACGGCGCAACGCGAAGCCAACGAGCTTGCGACACGTCCACTTGAGCGACGGTGTGCGCGTGATGTTCGCGAGGAAGACCGGGCGTCGCACGTCAAGCTTCCTCGCGCTTTTCAACGCACGGGACGCCCAGCTCAGCGCCATCGATGGGGCAGCGATTCACCCAGTCCTCGTGCACCACCGTGCGTCCAAAAGCGTCATCGCGACCGATGCCACCGTCGACGAAACTGCCGGCCACGTTGCATTCGCACGTTGGGCAGAAGCCGATACGACCGCGACGGATATATCGCGGACGTCTCACTTCATTCGGCATTTCGTCGTAGAGCACAACCACAATGGACTCCTAAATTAGGACCGGCCTTCCACCGGTACGGCTTTCGCTCGCAGAGGTCGGATTTCGACATGCATCACGGACTTTCGCCGCTCTGCCGGAAACTGCACGCCTATTCCGGTCACTCCACGGCGCGGGACACTGTTCCCGCCCGCTTCTCACGGGCTGCGGCTTATAGTTGCTTAAAGCGGCCGTCGCTTCGTTGAGGCCCTCAAGGGTGGATGCCCAGCGCTCGCATAAGGCAGCGTTGTGACGCCATTCGTGGGGGTCCATCATTAGTGCAGCCGCGCCCACCGACTGCCGCCAGACACCCACACTTCAGGGCGCCGGTGCTCTCCCGGCTGTCAAGCCTCAATTGCAGGTCGGCTTTCACCTTCTTCACTTCACACTTGGGGCCGGCGGCTGCGCTTATGGTGCAAACCTCGCGAACCGGGGAGTCCCGCAGCCCTCTCCCCGCCCAAACCCTCGCCGTACTGCGCCCCTCTTCGCACGGGGTATGACGTCGACTCCTTCGGAGTCGAATAACTGAATGACTAAATGAACAATCTGCGGACGGCCACGGCGCGAAGCTTGCTGAGCTCGTCGCCGTAGAGCTGGCCGCCGTTGCCGAAGAGCTGAAACCAGGCGTAGCCGGCCGTCTCCTGCGTGCTCGACCAGTACCAGTCCTTCTCGAACTTGTGCGGGATCGTCGCGTAGCAGAGGTTGAGCTCGCGCTGCGCCGGCAGATGGAAATCGGTGTGGCCGTCGGCCGAGTACTCGCTGGCCCACTTCGCCGCGGGATGCTCGGTCGTCGCAGCGAGCAACGCGCGCGTGTTCGCGGCGCCGTCGTAACGGCTGTCCGCACCCGGCACCTTGCTGCCGTAACCGCCGTACGCGACGTCTTCGACATCGGTCGCTGAAACGATCAGGTGATACGGACGCTGCCCGTCTTCGCCCGGCATGATGCCGGCGTAGATGCCGCCCTGACCGGGCCAGTACTCGCCAATGGCGGGCGCTGCGATCGCGACAGCGGCTTCGTTCACTGCATTCATGTCGTTCATCCTTTATTCGTTGCTGCGGTTTATCGGGTCCGGCGCCAGCTGGCACCGGTCAAGCTGCTTAATCGAATCGGCGTTCGCCCTTGCTTCCCGCCTTGCAGATCACAAGGGCAAACAGCAGCGCGATACCGAAAGCGGTGAATCCAACTGCCACGCAAGTTGCAAACATGATCAGTGCCCCAACGCTTCGTTGCGGACCAGCACGAGACACGGCTGGCAGCAGTACGCAGAAAACCTTTGCCCGAACGCACCATAGAACGAGCGCGTCTCGACGCCTTCGACCAACTTCTCGCAGCGCGGGCACAGTTCCATGACCGTCACTTTCATCGGCCGGTTGCGCCACGCTTCCAGTGACTTCGACTCCATGTCAGCACCCTCCCCGAACATCCGCGACGCCCGGCGCGATCAGGTTCAGCGCTAGCTCGCGCAGCAAGTGCTCGATCAACGCGCCGCGCGGCATCGCGCGCAGCTCCAGCAGATCCTTTGCGAAGATGGACATGACACCCTCACTGACGTGGTTGAATCAGTTCAGATCGCGACGTTGCGGTAGTGGGCGAACTGCTCGCCATCGACGTCAGCCATGCCGACGAACTCGGCGCCGGTGATCTGCTGAAGCTTCGCGCACACCGCGGCGTTGTCGATGACGCGCTTTGCCGTCGCCGCCGCCCGCGCTTCGCGTTGCGCCGTGATGCGCTTGGATTGTTCGCACATCGCGACTGCTTCTTCATCGCTGATCTTGTTCAGACCGTTGTGCGGAACGAACGCGTACAGCTGCGTGCCGTTCGTGAGGATGTAAGCGCCCGGCAGGCCGTCACCGGTTGCCTCGAGCGAGGCGACGACCGTGAGACTCAGGAAACCCACGCGGACCTGTTGACCGATTTCCCACGATTGCTTGCTGTGCTTGCCCATGTCCCGACTCCCGCGATGCGTTGTGTGCTGCCATGGACTTGATTAAACACCATGTTTATAGCGATGTCAAACACCGTGTTTAATTTCTACGTGGAAATTTGTAACAGGTGTTATGCGCATAGCATTCGCGTATGGGAAATGCCACAAAAAAGCCCGCTCTAGGCGGGCTTCAGTGGAGATATGCGGCGGGGTACGTCAGATCGGGCGCCACATGGACGCACGCGTGTAGGCGACGACGTAGTGCATTTTTTCGATTTCTTCCTGCGCGATCGCGACGGACGGGTGCGCTTCGTTGATCGAAACAAGGTGGATGCGGCCAGCTCGCTTGTAAAGGAATGTCTTGACCATCACGCGACCGTCGATCGACTTTACGAGCACATCGTCACCCGGCTCGGGTTCGTGGTTCGGCTCGATGATGACGAATTCGCCGTCACGAATGCGGGGGCGCATCGAATCGCCCACGCAGCGCAGCGCATAGGCGTCTGGGTCCCGCGAAGGGAAGTCAACATAGCCGTCCCCATGGCCGACCGGATACTCGAGATCCGACCAGTGCCCGTTGTCCCCTAGCTGAGCCATTCCTAGTACCGGAATCGGTTTCCAATTTGTGATCGGGATAGGCCGGTATTCATCGGCGTAGCGGACAGCTACGCCTGGGTCACCTTTGCCCTTTATTAGCCAAACCGCGTTCACGCCGTACGTTTTCTGAATGGCGACAGCCTGATCAAGCGTCAAAGTCTGGCCTTCGCCGGCAAGCCATTGAGAAGCGACCTCGAGGCCAACGCCAGAGACGCTTGCCAAAGTCTGCGCAGTGACGTTCTGCTCGGCGAGCACCGCTTTTAGACGTTGTGGGGAAGTAAGTTTGGCTGCATCAAGGGTAGTGCTCGCGGCTTTTTCCGATTCCGCAATAACCGGCATGTTTAATACAGTGATTGCCGGATCATCTTCGGTGGAAACGTGCTTCGCGCCGGCATCTACCATTTCGCCTTCGCCCGTGCGCAGCCACACGGCGCGGCACCCGATCACGCGCTCCGCTTCCAGCATTCCGTCGGAAGACACGCCGCGGCCCATCCAGTTAGTCACTTTTTGCGGCGAGACATGAAGCAGGCGTGCGACCGCCGAAGGGCCCTCGGCGCCCTTCAGGGTTTTTGCGGCCTCGAGCAGACGCCCGGCGGTTGGATGGATTTCACGGCTGCGAGCATTCATGCGCGGCATGGTTGCACAAGTAAACAAAATGTTGTTACACGCGGTGTTTGCTTTTCTTTTAAACATGGTGTTTAATCATGCTCACTATGAGCAAACACCGTGACCTCCACCCGGACGCAAAGATCATCGACGAGCTCGGTGGTCCGACGAAGCTTGCTGAGCGCCTCGGCTACGACAAGGCGTCGGGCGGCGTCCAGCGCATCCAAAACTGGAAGTGGCGCGGCATTCCCGCTCACGTGAAGGTTGAGCACCCCGAAATTTTCATGACTGACCTGATAGATCGCGTCAAGGCGTCCGATGACGCTCAACCGCCTGCGGGAGGATCTGTCGACGACGCAAAGATGGCGAAGATGGTCGTGTGATTGGAGTCGGTGCATTGAAGTCCTGATCTGATTTTCGCTTTTGGGCTGACTGCTTGTCGGCCTTTATTTTCGGCCCCACTCCATGTGGGTAAGCAAGTGGGTAATCAACCGGGTTTTCATCATTTTTCACTATCGCAAAGGCCATGAAACAACAAGAAATCCGCCTCTTCGCGCCGTATGTCGAGGGCGAGCGGCTACCTAAAGAGCAGATCGAGGCGATGACCTTCGAGGAGTGCGTTGCCAAGGCGCTCGAGATCGGTCTCAAGCGTTTCGATCGCAAGACGCTCGCAAAGCAATGCCGCATCCACTACCCGCACTTCTCGGAATACATGTCCGGTGCGCGCAAGCTCGACCACCACCGCCTCTTTCTCTTCTGCATGTTCTCCGGCTGCGAGTACCCGCGGCAGTGGCTCGAACTTGCAGAAGAAAAAGCGCGCGCCGAATACAAGCGCCAGAGTGCGCAGGTCGTCGGCGAGTACGTCCAACAAGCTTTCGCACAACGGGCGGCTGCATGAAATTGAAGCAGGGCGACAAGGGGACCGTGTTCGTCGCGCCTTCCCAGCGCCGCGTCGTGTTCGATCACGAGCACCGCGGCCGTTACGTTTTCATCTACGAGGACGATCCGGATGATGGCCTCGCGCTGTCGGCCGAGGGGCTGAAGATCCTGGAGCGCGCGCCGGCGCCCGCGGTAGGGGGTCAATCGTGATCCTGCACGGCCTTCTCGATGCGCTGCTGCGCGCGTTCGTCATCGCGCTGGTCGCCGCTGCATTTTTTCCGCACCGCTGGATCTTCTCGGTCAGCCTCGTCGTCGCGTTCATCGGCGCCGTGGCCACGATGTTGTGGGGACGGCTGTGAACGCGCGCCTGCCGACCGATTCGTATCGCTCGTTCCTTGAAGCGAAGGTGCGTTTGGCCCGCTTCGACGGGTTCGACGTCTCGCTCGACGAGATCAATCCGAAGCTGAAGCCACATACGCGCGACATCGTGCGATGGGCGCTGCAGGGTGGCCGTCGCGCGGTCTTCGCGTCGTTCGGGTTGCACAAGACGGCGACGCAGATCGAAATCATGCGACTGATCGGCGCACACCGGCCGTGCCTTCGGGCCATCGTCTTGCCGCTCGGCGTGAGGCACGAATTCACCGGGCAGGCGGAAGAGCATTTCGCCGGCGACTACGCGGCGCCGGTGCGCTTTATCCGGTCGGACAGCGAGATCGGCGACGAGCGCGAGATCTATCTGACGAACTACGAGTCGGTGCGCGAGGGAAAGGTGACGCCGAAGCTGTTCGGCGCGGCCAGCCTCGACGAGGCTAGTGTGCTGCGCAGCTTCGGGAGCAAGACATACCAGGAGTTCCTGCCGCTGTTCGACGGCGTCGAGTTCAAGTTCGTCAACACGGCGACGCCAAGCCCCAACCGGTTCAAGGAACTGATCCATTACGCGGCGTTCCTCGGCGTGATGGACAGCGGCCAGGCGCTCACGCGCTTCTTCCAGCGCGACAGCGAGAAAGCCGGAAACCTGACGCTGTATCCGCACAAGGAAGAGGAATTCTGGCTGTGGGTCGCGAGCTGGGCGGTCTTCATCCAGCGTCCGAGCGATCTCGGCTATAGCGACGAAGGCTACGACCTGCCCGAGCTCGACGTGCGCTATCACGAGGTCCCGACAGACTATGCGAAGGCCGGCGCGGATCGCGATGGGCAGACGTTGATGTTTCAGGATCCGGCTCTCGGCCTCGCCGCGGCTGCAACTGAGAAGCGCGACAGCATGCCGGCGCGGATCGCGAAAGTGCAGGACATCGTCAGCGCCGACCCGGCCGACCACTTCGTCATCTGGCACGACCTCGAAGCCGAGCGGCACGCGATTCAAACCGCGCTGCCGGAGGCGGTGAGCGTTTGGGGTACGCAAGATCTCGACGAGCGCGAGCAGCGCATCGTCGATTTCGGTAAAGGCGCGTATCGCCTGCTGTCGACGAAGCCCATCATCGCCGGCTCTGGCTGCAACTTCCAGCGGCACTGCCACCGCGAGATCTTCGCGGGCATCGGTTTCAAATTTAACGACTTCATCCAGGCGATTCACCGCGTCCAACGTTTCCAGCAGCCGCACCGCGTGCGCATCGACATCGTGTACAGCGAGGCCGAGCGCGAGGTGCTGCGCACGCTGCAGGCGAAGTGGGCGCAGCACGAAGAGATGGTGCAGAAGATGACCGACATCATTCGCAAGTACGGGCTCAACCAGCTGGCGATGCAGGAAACGCTCGCGCGCTCGATCGGGGTCAAACGAATCGAAGTATCGAGCGATCGCTTTTGCGTCGCGAATAACGATTGCGTCGACGAGGCGCGCCGGCTGCCTGAAAACCATGTCGACCTCATCGTGACCTCGATCCCGTTCGCGAACCACTACGAGTACTCGCCGAGCTATAACGACTTCGGGCATACGGACGATAACGCCCATTTCTGGCAGCAGATGGACTATCTGACGCCGCAGCTGCTGCGCATCCTGAAGCCGGGCCGCATCTACGCATGCCATGTGAAGGACCGGATCCTGTTCGGCAACGTGACTGGCGCCGGCCTGCCGACCGTCAGTCCGTTCCACGCGGAAGCACTCTTCCACGGCATCAAGCACGGCTTCGACTACTGCGGGATGATCACTGTCAACACGGACGTCGTGCGCGAAAACAATCAGACATACCGCCTCAGCTACACGGAAATGTGCAAGGACGGCTCGAAGATGGCCGTCGGCTCTCCCGAATACATTCTGCTGTTCCACAAGCCGCAGACCGATCGCACGAAGGGCTATGCCGACGTGCCGATCCGCAAGTCGAAAAGCGAATACAGCCTCGCGCGCTGGCAGATCGACGCGCACGCATTCTGGCGTTCGAGCGGCAACCGCCTGCTGACCGCGGAGGAGCTCGCCGCGCTGGGCCCGGAGAAACTCGCCAGCCTATTCGCGAAGTACTCGCTCGAGAACGTGTACGACTACGAGTTCCACGTCCGGATCGGCGAAGAGCTGCAGGAGCGCGGCGCGCTGCCGACCAAGTTCATGAGCCTCGCGCCCGGCGCGCACCATCCGGACACGTGGCACGACGTCACGCGCATGCTGACGCTCAATGGCGAGCAGGCGAAGCGCGCGGTCGAAAAGCACGTGTGCCCGCTGCAGTTCGACATCGTCGATCGTCTGATCGATCGTTACAGCAACCCCGATGAGCTCGTCTACGACCCGTTCTGCGGCCTCGGCACCGTCCCTTACCGCGCGATTCTGAAGGGGCGCCGCGGCGGCGGCTCCGAGCTTAATCCGACCTACTTCATGGATCAGGTGCACTACCTGCGCGCGGCCGAGCGCGAGTACTCCATGCCATCGCTGTTCGACATCGAGGAGGCTGCAGCGTGAACGCACCAGACCTTTTCCGCGATCACAAGCCGCCGCTGTGGCGCGAACAGGATGCTATCGCCGCGCGGGTAGTGCACGCGCGCAGCCGCGATGAGAAGCACCAGATCGTGCGCTCGCTTTGCCATTCGCTCGCGCGCATGACCGACAAGCGTCGCTATCGGCTCTGAGATCCGCATGGAAAGCCCTCGCCCAATCCACGCAGACCCTCTGCTCGGCGAAGTATTCGAGTTGCTGCACCGGATGGAACTGTGCAGGTCGCTCGAACCATTCCAATGGATGGCAAGCGACGCGCTGAAGAAGCTTCGCGCGTATGAAGTCAAGCAATTGAAGGAGGCGTGTAGTGGCTGGTGACTGGATCAAGATGCGCACGGATCTCTTCACACATCCGAAAGTTGTCCGAATTTCGTCCACATTGAAAGCGGACAGATTTCGGACGGTTGGCGGACTCATGTCCGTGTGGTGTCTCTTCGACGCGCACTCAATTGACGGACATCTCGACGGATACGATCTGTCGACGGTGGACGATCTGATTGGATGGCCCGGCTTTGCGGCGGCCATGAAAATGGTCGGCTGGCTCGACGATAACTCGGAGGGCCTTGTGCTGCCTGAGTTTGACACGCACAACGGTCAATCCGCGAAGCGTCGCGCACAGGATAGCGACCGCAAGAGAGCGTCCCGTTTGTCCGCTTCCGATGCGGACAAAAAGCGGACTAGAGAAGAGAAGAGTAAGAGTAGTAAACAACCCCCCATACCCCCCAGGGGGGGCGAAGCCGAAGAATCGAAAAAACGGCCAACCATCGCTCTGAAGACCTTCCTTGAGCAGTGCAAGGAAAAAGGCGAAAAGCCGATCCTGGAAAACGACACGGTTTTCGACTATGCGTCGAAGACGGCTATCCCGGACGACTTCCTGCGTCTGCACTGGCTCGAGTTCAAGGCGCGTTACTGCGAAGAGGGTTCGAAGCGGTACAAGGACTGGCGCTCGGTGTTCCGTAAATCCGTCCGGGGCAACTGGTTCAAGCTCTGGTGGATCGCTGCTGACGGTGCCTGTTCGCTGACGACTGTCGGCGAGCAGGCGAAGCGCGCGCACGGCAGGGACGCAGCATGAACGCGCGCGCGCCCCATGACGAAAGCAGCGCGTTCGTCCCGCCGCACAGCGTCGAAGCCGAGCAGTTCGTGCTCGGCGCGCTTCTCATGGACAACGATGCGATCGACCGCATCGGCGAACTGCGCGCGGAGCACTTCTATCGCCACGACCACCGGACCGTTTTCGACCTGATATCGCGGCTGATCGTCGCCGGCAAGCGCGCGGACGTCCTCACCGTGCTCGAGGCGGCACAGATCGGCGGCCGGGACGAAGCAATCGGCGGCCTGGCCTACCTGAACGCACTGTCGGGCAACTTTGTCGGCAGCGGCGGTATCGCGCGCTGGGCCGAAATGGTCATCGAGCGCTGGCGCCTTCGCGGACTGCTCGCGGCGGCGCGCGACGTTGAGGCGCTCGTGCATAACCGCGGCGCGCGTACGGCGTCCGAGCTGATCAGCGAGGCGCAGGCGAAGTTCGAACCGCTCGCTGACATCCGTTCGTTCGAGCCTCAAATGCCCGGCCCGGTGCTGACGGAGATCGTTGAGGAGATCGATCAGACCTACCACGGCGCCGAGTTGCCGGTCGTGCCGACCGGCTTCCGGGATCTCGACGCCAAACTCGGTGGCGGCATGCGCGGCGCCGAGCTGGTCATCATCGCCGGCAGACCGTCGATGGGGAAAACCGCGATCGCGATGGCCATCGGTGGCTACGTTGCCGAGTTGCAGGGCATGGTGCTGGTCTTCTCGCTCGAGATGTCGTCGAAGCAGCTGCATCAGCGGAACATCGCGCGCGTGGGCGGGATTCACCTGTCGCACGTGCTCGACGGCAAGAAGTTCGTCGATAGCGACTGGCCGAAGCTGACACACGCGGTGACCGTGCTGTCCGAAGCGCAGATGCTCGTCGACGACACGTCGGGCCTGTCGATGGACGAGATCGCGAGCCGCGCGCGAACGGTGAAGCGCCAGCACGGGCTGAAGCTGATCATCGTCGACTACCTCGGCCTGATGACCGGCGGCCCCGACGAGCGGCACGACCTGAAGATCGGCAGCTACTCCGCGGGCCTGAAGGGGCTTGCGAAGCAGCTCGACGTGCCGGTGATTGCTCTCTCGCAGCTCAACCGCGGCGTCGAGCAGCGGCCGAACAAGCGCCCGACCATGGGCGACCTGCGCGACTCCGGTGCCATCGAGCAGGACGCCGACATCATCCTGATGCTCTACCGCGACGAGGTCTACAACGCCGATAGCCCCGACAGGGGCACGGCCGAAATTATCGTCGGCAAGCAACGCAATGGTGAGACGGGACCCGTGCGCCTGGCGTTCGCCGGCGAGTACCAGCGCTTCTCGGATCTCGCGTACGACTACGTGCCGGCGACCCCCGAGCAACCCAAGAAAACACGTCGAGGTTTCGAATGACCTGGATCGCCAATCAAACCCCGGAGGAGCTTCGCGCGTTCCTGCGCAAGCGCGAGAAAGAGTGGATTGGAAGCATGACCGACCCGCTCGCGCAGCGCCTGTGGAAAGAGGTACAGGTGCTCGACGCGCGGATCGTCGAACTCGAAAAGCAACTTGCCGCGCGGACGCCGGCAAAGGCGGTGGCATGACCGCGATCCTCGCTATCGATCCGGGCACAGACGAATCCGGCTGGTGCCTTTATCACGACAGCGGCCGCTTGTTCGCCAGCGGCGTGAAGCCGAACGATTTGCTGTTGCAGGAGATCCGGGAGACGCCGGCCGACGTATTGGCGATCGAGATGATCGCCAGCTACGGCATGCCGGTTGGCCGCGAGGTCTTCGAAACATGCGTGTGGATCGGCCGTTTCACGCAGGTGTTCCGGCGCCCCGATGACGTCCTCTTCGTCTATCGCCGCGACGTGAAGTTACACCTGTGCGGCAGCCCTCAGGCGAAGGATCCGAACATCCGCCAGGCGCTGCTCGACAGGTTCCCGCGCACTGGCGGCGGCAAGGTCCCGCAGGTTGGGGTGAAGAAGCAGCCGGGCCCACTGTTCGGTGTCTCGACGCACGCATGGTCGGCTCTTGGTGTCGCTGTTACTGCCGCGCACCAGCTCGCGCAGAAGGAGGTCGCATGAGAAAAGCATGGACAACACGCGAGGAGGCGAACGTGCGAACCGTTCACGCGAGCGGCATCGCATACGCGCAAATGATGCATCTGTGGCCTGGGCGCACGCCTAAGGGGGTCAGCGCGCACGCGAGCGAGATGGGGCTTGGTCCTCGGCCGGTGCCGATCCGTCGGGACGTCTCCCGCACTCTTCCGCTGATGCTCAAGGAACTGCTTAAGGGCGCGTGCGATGCCTACGCTCTGGCAGATCGGATCGGCGTGAACCGCGAGTGGGCTGGGCGCCTCTTGCGCGCAAACCTGACGTCGGACGATCCGCAAGTTCAGGTGGTGCGATGGTATCGCGAGAAACCAGTCGGCCCCTATCGCGAGGTCTGGGCGCGCGGGCACGGTGAAATCGCCGAGCGTCCGGTTGTGCTGTCTCGCGTCGAGCGCAAGCGTCTTACACGTGCATCGCGACGCGCTGCAAAAGCCAGTCCGTTCGCGGTAGCGGCTGGGCTTGCGCAAGTGCCGATTTCGCGCCCGGGCCGCGTGTTCAACCTGCTGCGTGACGACGATCTGGAGGAGGCAGCGTGAAGCGAGCGTGGGATCCGGTAAAGCTGCGCGTCGCATCGTGGGAAGCGCCCGCGCCTGAGTGTGGCGACGAGTTGCTCACTCGCACCGGTCGCCGCTATCGGATCCTCGAAGTGCGCACGCGCCGCGGCGCGATCGTCGGGCTCGATTGCATGGTTCTGCCGAAGAGCGAGCCGGCCAGTGGCCGGATTTTCAACTGGGTCTGGAATGTGAGGGGTCGCCAATGAGCAAGGTTGTTCTTCGCATCGATGAGCGCGGCAAGCTGGCCGGCGTCGACGAGCGCAACGATCGCGCGTACGGGCGCTTTCGCAAGAAGCTCGCCGAGCTGCAGCCTGGTCAGACGCTCGCTTTCGAGTTCCGCATCCCGCGCAGCCCGAAGTTCCATCGCCTGCACTTCGTGATGCTCAACGCGATCTTCACCTGCCAAGAGGTTTTCACCGATAACGAGCGGATGCGCAAGTGGCTCGAGGTGGGCGCCGGCCACTTCGATTTCGTCCCCGGCCCGGGTGGCGACCTGATCGCACTGCCGCGCTCGATCGCGTACGAGGCGCTCGACGATGCTGAGTTCCACGACGTGCACGAGAGCGTCAAGGCCTTCCTTCGTACACCGCACGCGTACCGGTATCTGTGGCCGCACCTGAACGACGAGCGCGGCGAAATCATGGTCGAAGCGATCCTCAACGAGTTCGAATCGTGACCGCGCGTCTCATCTTCCCGAAGAAGCTCACCTTCCGCTCAGAAGCGTTGCGCCGAGCCGTCGTTCAGCTTCCCTGCATGCAGTGTGGCATCGAAGGCCACACGCAGGCCGCGCACATGAATTTCGATAAGGGAGGCGCCATCAAGGCGAGTGACGCCGCGCTGGCCGCGCTCTGTAGCGACAGGCCGGGCGTGCGCGGCTGCCATGCGCTACTCGATCAGGGCGGCAAGATGCAGAAGGCTGAGCGGCGCGCGTTCGAGTTCGAGATGGTTGCGAAAACCTATATCGCGCTCGCCGAGCGCGGCTTATTGGAGGTGGCGAAATGTTGAACTGGCTGAAGCGGCTCGTTGCCGGCCGGGAATTGGCAGAGCTGGAACGGTGGCGCGTTGAATGCGCACAGGCGCAACGTTGGCTAGCCGAATTCTACGAAGCCGAAATTGCGCTTCACCACGTGCGGCAAGCGGCTGAAGGTAAAGCATCGTCTTTCCATCTGCCTCGGATTCGCGATGCGCTCCGCGCGCGCCGCGCTATGGAAGGACGATCGAAGCCGGGCCCGTTCTCGGTGGGGACGAGGATTTGAGCCGTAACTGGCCAGACGCCGACGATCCGGCGATCGTGCTCCAGCGTAAACAGCGCGCTTGCTGCCACGGCTGCCACTTCTTGCGACAGGACCGGACACCTGGCTTTGAGAAGTTCACCTGCGCGAAAGGCATGCGCAAAGCGGCGCGTGACCTGTACGAGACCGAGCGCTGCTCGAAGTACAGCGAAAAAAAAAGCCGCCCATCAGGCGGCCAAACCATTGAAGCGTTCACATTCTAAAGCGAGATCGAAAATCCATGAACGCAATCTTTCGTGACACCCGCCAGGCGCTGCACGTGTCGTTTCTGGTCCTGTCGACGGACCCGCGCGCGAAGAACATCTTCCGTACCGCGCTGATCCAGATCATGGAGATGCAGCCTAACCTGACTGCCCGGCAACAGGCATGGCTCGACCAACTCATCGGTGACGCATCCGACTCGACTGTCAACTTTGCGGGATTGAGCGGCGACGACGTGCGCGCGCAGTGCGCGGCCGTGGTAAGCGCGGTGCGCTCGAAGTTGCCGGATGTCGAACGCTGGGCGGTCCTCGCGCGGTTCGGGCAGATGGGCGACGCACGCATGCCTGACGGCGTGAAGCGGTTTTACTTCCTGCAAGAGCGATCCGAGGCGATCCAGAACCTCTCAGGCTGGCTGGCGCCCTCGTTCGACGGTGTTTCCATGATGGCACTCGACTGCATCCTCGCGCGGCTGTACGCGAACCATGCGAAGGTCGATATCAGCTTCCGGGATCTCGCGAAATCATTCGGCGCGAGTCACATGACTTACAAGCGCGCGTTCGACAAGATCAGCAAAAGGATGCGCGAGGTGGAAAACCGCGCGATTGACATCCTGATGCCCTACTTCGAACGCACTGGCCTGATTGAGCAGGAACCCGAAAAGGTCGCTTGACGCTGCTGTTACAGCGCAGTATGATTTTTGTCATTCTGCACGAGTTGCCACTAAGCCCCGCCCGGTTCGCCGCGCGGGGCTTTTTCATACACGCTTGAGCCCGTTGAACCACGTGTCCGCCGTGAGGCTGGCGACGATCGACGCACGCCTGCCGACGATGGAACAGGCCGCATGCGCAAAGTCGACGACGCGGCTCGTACCATACTGCGACTGTCCCCAATACGTGGCAGGTGGCAGTTCATATGTGACGCCTTTAGTGTCGGTGATCGTCCTCCAGAAGCCAAAAACTGCCATTTGAACGTGCAGGGCTTCGTAATCGTCGTCGGCGGCGCCATGCAGCTCGACGCGAACCAAGAAGCTTTCCATTTAAGGTCCTTTTTATATCTGCGGTTGATGGCACCCGGACATTCCGGTACGCCTCGCGCCTAAGTACGGTTGCGCACGCAACTTTCAATTCTGTCGTAAACCCCAGGCATTCCTGTCATATGTCGGTCACGCATGCATGAAGCATGTGGGCTGGCGCCCTCACCGAAACCGCAGACTGCCGTCGTGGACGGCCAAGCGCGCCCGTGCGGCGAACGGGTTGGCGGTTTGGCTGAGGGCTTCTTACGCGTCAGCACACCGATGAATCCTGCTCAGGTGCTCGCCCTGATGGCGCTATGGCACCTCGCGTGGGCCGAATGGCTGACTGAGCTCGCGAACGCGATGCCCGAGTCAGAGGCGCTGTGTTTCTGGTGTTGCAGGCCGATGGGCAAGCGAAGAGTCTGCTGCGATTGGCGCACAGTCGGCGATTAACCGATTTCCCCTGTAGCGGGGTGGTGTAACTGGCTGCATGCCGGGCTCATAACCCGGAGGTCTGGTTCGACTCCAGCGACCGCTACCACTGTGTCTCCTCTCAGGCCATCAGGCCGAGATTCGCCCGGCCACGCGCCGGGCTCTTTTATTCGAACGGGTAGGCCGTGAGAGCCCTCACATCCGCGGCAGTCGCCGACGTGACGTAAGCCCCTCCTTTGCCGGCGCAATGCCGGATTTAAAAAGGCGACGGGCGGCGACAACCTTGAAGGATCAACCATGCAAAAGCGGATGCGCATCGTGAGCGACGGCACCGGTCTCGGCACGAAGGTGTATGACGCCGACGGCCACGAGATCAAAGGGTGCATCACGAAGATCGTTTGGGTCATAGACGGTGACCGCCGTGTTGGTCGCGCACGCATCACGTTCGATATGGTGGAAGTCGATCTGGTTGGCGAAGTCGGAAAGCAATAGAGACGCTCTATGGAGTGTCGCTGAAAGTCTCCGAAAACGCGGGTTTATATCCGGCGATTGCAGTCGTCCGATAGGAAAAACCTAAATCGCGGAAACAAACCCCATGATTGAGGCCGCACATGGCGAAAACATGTGGGGCAAAGACAAGGTCTGGAACCCCTTGCAAACGCGCCCCGATGGAAGGGAAGAGGCGCTGCAAGTTGCACGGCGGCGCGAGCACCGGGCCGAAGAAACCGAACACCGCGACCAACGCGCTGAAGCACGGCTTCTATAGCGACGCGCTACTTCCTGAAGAGCGGAAGCTGTACAAGCGCGTCGAGGTCGGCTCACTCGACGACGAGCTCAGGTTGGCGCGCGTGAAGCTGCATCGCTTCGTGAAGCTCTCCGGCTCGCTCGAACTGATGGACGTGGTCGACGGCGCGCTCGAGATCGTGCGCAAGACCGGCATGGCGTACAACCATGCCACGAAGGACATGGAGCCGTACGACAAGCGGGAGATCAAGGCGGCTGCGCCCGACTATGCGGACCTGATCATCCGGCAGATCGACCTTATCCGGAAGCTCGAGCTTGCGCGCCACGATCTGATGGCCGACGAGGACGACGACGCGCCGGAGGCGATCCGCATCACGGTGCGCCGCGCGAGGAAACAGGATGGCGACTGAGCTCGAGGTCGATCTCGACCTGACCGAGCCGCAGGAAGATTTCGTTTTCTCGGACTACCAGTTCCCGGCGTTCGTGGGCGGCTTCGGTGCTGGCAAGTCCGATGCGCTCGTGACGCGCCTGCTGCTGAAAAAGTTGGCCTACCCGAAGTTCAATGTCGGCTATTTCGCGCCGACGTATGACCTGATCAGCCTCATCGCATGGCCGAAGTTCGAAGAGCGCCTGGATGCGATGAAGATCCGGCACAAGCTGAACAAGGCTGACAAGGAACTGAAGCTGCGCACGGGCGGCAGCGTCATCTTTCGCACGCTGGACAATCCGAACCGAATTGTCGGCTTTGAGATATCGGACGGTGGGATCGACGAGTTCGACATCCTCGATCCGAAGAAGGCTGCGAACGCGTGGCACAAGTGCATCGCGCGGTGCCGCAAGAAGAAACCCGGCGGCGAACGCAACACGCTTGCGATCGCGACCACACCGGAAGGATTTCGCTTCGTCTATGAGACGTGGCACAAGCAGAAAGACGCCGAGGCCAAGGGGTACAAGCTCTACCGCGCGCCGACATGGAGCAATCCGTTCCTGCCCGATGGGTACGTCGATCAGCTCCGCGCGATCTATCCGGCGAATCTGCTTGATGCGTACCTCGAAGGCCTCTTCGTCAACCTGACGAGCGGCGCGGTCTACCCGGAATTCGACCGGCGCCTGAACCATACGGATTCGGTCATCCAGCGCGGCGAGGCGCTGCACGTCGGGGTGGACTTCAACGTCTACAACTGCACGGCGATCATTTGCGTCGATCGCGCGAACTACCCGATGGTGCTCGACGAACTCACCGGTGTTCGCGATACACCGACACTCGCGCAAATGCTCGTTGAGCGATTTCCCGGGCATCACATCACGGCTTACCCCGATGCGTCGGGCCAGAGTCACAAGTCGGTGAATGCATCGTTGTCCGATCTGCAGATATTGAGGCAGCACGGCATTTCGGTGCGCGTGAATGGCCGCAATCCTGCGGTGAAGGACCGCGTCAACGCGCTGAACGCGCAGATCCTCAACGGCGACGGATTGCGACGACTGCAGATCAATACGAACACGTGCCCGGTCATGACCGAGTGCCTCGAGCAGCAGGTGTTCGACAGGAACGGCGAGCCTGACAAAACCGCTGGAAAGGACCACGCGCCGGATGCATTGGGCTATTTCATTGCCGAAATGTGGCCGCTGCACAAGCCCACCTGGGTGTTCTGAGAGAAACCTTTGAAGAAACCGACCCTCACACAGCGCGTCGCGGAATGGGCCGGAAACCGGGTTGCTCGCATGATCTGGGCGGGGCGCACGAAGCATCTGCCCGACCGCGTCACGACCGCGTATTCGCGTCTGATGAACCTCGGCAGCATCCGGTATCAGAAAGACCGGCCGCTGATCAAGCCGACGCCCTCGAACCTGCGCATGTTCAGCCGCACGCCGTACGCGCGCAAGGCGATCAACCGCGTCAAGGGTGCGATCGCAATGCTCGAGTGGGAGATTCGCCCCAAGCATGGCGTGACGGTAAGCAGCGAGATCAAGCGGCAGATCGAGATCGCGACCGAGTGCTTCCGACGACCGAACACCGACGACTCGTTCCGCACGCTCATCGAGCAGGTCGTCGAAGATTATCTGCTGTGCGGCGCCGGCGTAATCGAACAGGAGCTCGGCGGCGACAAGATCCGACCGCTGTGGCTGTGGCCGGTCGACGCGCTGAGCATCCAGATATTCGCGGGATGGAGCGGCGACAAGAACGAGGCGCGCTATATCCAGACGCACGGCTATGGCAATGTCGGCGGCGTGTCGGGCATTCCGCTGCGCAACGACCAGCTGATCTATGTCCGCAAGGATCCGAACACCGAAAACCCGTTCGGCTATGGCTGCCTCGAGGTCGCGTTCAACTCGATCAACCGCCAGCTCGGCACCGGCGAGTACGCCGGCAACGTGGCAAGCAACGGGCAGCCGGAGAACCTGATCCAGTTCATCGGGATGGATCGCAACACGCTCGATTCATTCCGGGACTGGTGGCGCAACGATGTCGACGGCCAGGGGCAAACGCCGCTGCTCGGCGGCGATGAACTGAAGGTCCACAAGCTGCGCGGCGCGACCGACGATGCGCTCTATCTCAAGTATCAGGAATTCCTGCTGCGGGAGATCGCAACCGCGTTCGAACTGAGCCCGCAGAACCTCGGCGTCGAAGCCGACGTCAATCGCAACACGGCAGAGGTTGCAGACGACCGCGATTGGGACGGGGCAATCATCCCCGCGGCGACGAACTTCGCGTCATACCTGACGCGCGAAGCGATCGAGGCAAAGCTTGGCTTCAGCCAGCTCGAGTTCGCATTCCTCGGGCTGGACCGTGACGACGAGCTCAATCTCGCGAAGGTCTTCGAGACCGAATACAAGAACAACGCGATCGTGCCTAACGAGTATCGCGCCGCTCGCGGCCGTGCGCCTCTAGATAACCCGTGGGGCGACATGACGTTCGCCGAGATGGAGATTGCGACGAAGGGTGCGCAAGGCGCCAAACAGATCTCGCCGCGCATCGTTGAGAAGGAATAGGGCCGAACGCCCGATCACCGAAGTACAAATCACTGGGCGTTCGCCCGACAGGAGCTTTCCATGGGTCAACCCGTTCACACCGTCGAATCGCCGACGGGCTTCCAGCTCGCGCTGCAGGATCGCATTGTCATCGGCAATCTGCCGAACGTCGCCACGCCGGCGGCCTCGGGCGCTGGCGCCACCGTCGTCAAGACGTTCACCGGCCTGCGTCTGCCCGCGAACTACAGCGTGCAGGTGTCCGCCAGTCAGGCGTGCGATGCCAGCGTCAGCAGCAAGAGCGCAACTGGCTTCACGGTCACGCTCACGCCCCCGCAAACCAGCATCACGCTCGCGGCCGGCACGATCGACGTGACGGTCATCGCGTAAGCCCTCCTCCATCACCGCTACAGGAGCCATAAATGGCCGCTGTCACTCCCCTTGCAGCAATCGCGTGGAACGCCTCCGAAGTTGCCGCTTCGCAGACCCTTCCGTCCGTCGTCGACCTCGCCGGCATGCAGTCTGCGATGCTGAATGATCTCGAAGAGATCATCAAGAACGTGAACTACCTGATCAGCATTCTGCCGTCGGGCACCAACAAGACGACGCTGACCACGCTTGCGTCGACTCTCGCCTGATCATGGCGGCCTCGACGAAAGAGCAGCGCGGCGAGAAGGAAAAGCGCGTTGCTGATGCTCCGCGCGAACCGGCCGTGAGCATCGCGCCGGGCGCGGTCGAACAGTTGACTGCCGCATCGCGCGATGCCCTGAGAGCGGGCGATCAGGCCGGACACGCCGCGCTGGAATCGGCGCTGTTTGCGCTCTACACCGCTCGCACGCGACTTGCTGCCATCGACCTTGATGGCGCGGTCGGCGCTGTGAAAGCACTGCTTTAAGGACCTCGCATGTTGTCGAATCTCGACAAAGCGGCCCGCGATGCGCTCCCGGCCGAGCACTTTGCCGTGCCTGGCAAGCGCAAATTGCCGATCAATGATGCGAACCATACCCGCCTTGCGTGGGACATGGTCGAGCGCACGAAGGATCTCTCCGATGAGGAGCGGTCCGAGGCGCGCGCAAACATCCGGCGCCGCGCGAAGGAGTTGGGCATCGACACGACCGAATGGCACGTCACCGCGACCATCTCTTTCGAGGCGATGGCGCTCGACGTGCCCACGGTCAGCGGGCACCCGAACCGCATGCCGTTCTCAGGCGTGCTCACGCGCATCGATCAGCCCAGCGATGCGCCTCCGGAAGGATCGACCGGGAAACGGACGATCTTGCCGAAGGCTGTTGCGGAAGCCGCGTTGCCGAGCCTGCTCGGCATGGCGGTGGACTTCAAGCCCGGCTTCGAGGGTCACGATCGCAAGCGAAAGATTGGCCTCATCACCGGCGCGACCATCGTCGGCGATGCTGTTGAGATTGAAGGCTTTTTCTACGCAAGAGACTTTCCTGACGAGTGTCAGCAGATCAAGGCCGAAAAGGGAGCGCTCGGGTTCAGCTACGAACTCGACGCCCGCATCCGGGACCTGGACGCCGATCCGTGGGTGATTGACTACTGCGTGTTCACTGGCGCGGCCGTGCTCTACAAGGAGCTGGCCGCCTACCGGACCACATCACTGGCCGCCAAGGCCGCACAGGAATTCGATATGGACAAGAAGGAACTCGAGGAACTGCTCGCCGCGACGCTGAAGCCGATCTCGGACGCGATCACGGCGCAGGGCAAGGAGCTGGCCGAACTGAAGGCCAAGGGCGCATCGCTCGGCGGCCCGATCATCGACCAGGTGAAGCCGCACGTCGAGGCGTGCATGGCTTGCGCCGATGCGATGGATGCCGCCGGCGTCGGTTCGCATCCGACCATGGGGCATGCCGCCGCGCTGCGCAAGATCGGCCGTCACATGGCCGTCGAGGCAGCGATGGGCAAGGTGCCGCACATCTTCAACGACCACAGCTATTTCGATGCGTCGCCGGAAGCGGCTGCCGCGAAGAAGGACGCTGACGAGAAGGCTCTTGAGGCCGCCGTCGAGAAGGCTGTCGCGCCGCTGAAGACCGAACTCGAGGCGGCGAACACGAAGGTCAAGGACCTCGAAGCCAAAGCGTTCAACAATGCGCAGGCGCCGCAGCGCGCGACGTTGCCAGCCGACGTTCAGTCGTTGCTCGCCAAAGCGAAGATCGAGCCGGAACAGGTCAAGGACGGCGTGCTGTCGACCGATCAGGTCAACACGGTGCTCGACGCCGCTGGACTGCATGGCCAGAAAGCCATCGAGTTCAAGCTCAAGCTGCGTAGCCAGGGCCTGATGCCCGCCGGCCGCGCCTGACGCGTCCTCTCCGAATCACCCGCTAACCCGCTTCGGCGGGTTTTTTCATTTCTGGAGCATAGAACATGGGTGTTGAAGCCAAACTGTTGAGCCTCGACGCGGCAGCCGACTTCCTCGGTACGGGCGCGATCGAAGTTCCCGAGTTCGATCGCGAGATCATGGACGTCGTTCGCCGCTCGTCCATTCCCCTGCAGCGCATCGAATCCCGCCCGGCGACGGGCCATCCGCACCGCTACTTCGAACAGACCGCAATCGCGCAGGCGGCGGCCGTCGACCCGCGCAACCTCGCGGCAACCGCGACGGGCCCGACGCGCGTCGAGCGGCCGGCGTTCATCAAGGCGATGACCGCACAGTCGAACCTGTCGCTGTTCGACAAGGACGTGACCGAGCAGCAAGGTCAGTTCGCATCGGTGGTGGCGAAGGACGTCGACGACGTCATCAGCGCGATCGAGATCCTGCGCGCGCAGATGTTCTGGGCCGGCACCGACACGAGCATGTCGGCGCCGACCACGCTGCAGTGGATGGGCGGCCTCGCCCAGATCACGCAGCAGTCCAACTGCGCGCTGGGGGCCTCGATCATCGACGCGATCAAGACGGAAGTCGCGACGATGGTGGCGAACCAGAACTTCGTGGTGCGGCCGACGGCGGTCTACATGAACCCGATCCTAGCCGACTACATCGATCAGGAAGCGAAGGCCTCGCGCATCACGCTGGACTCGATGGAAGTCGTGGCCGGCGTCACGGTCGCGGCGATCTCGACGCAGGTCGGCAAGCTGCCGATCATCGGCGACCCGTTCATGCCGACGGACACGACCGGCAAGTACGGCTTCTCCACCCCGGCGAGCGGCAAGAACTATTACGCCGCGATCCTGATGGAGTCGGAAGTCGAGAATCCGGTGATCTCGGGCAAGGAATACAACCCGAACCCGCGTCTCTTCCAGCTCGGCCTCGTCGGCAACCTCGCTGGCCAGTTCGTCGGCGTGAAGTTCGACACGATCATCTTCAAGGGCGCGTCGTATGCCCATGCGGTGGTCTGCGTGAACCGTCCGTAATACGGGCGGATTCGTGTTGGAAATGGGCGCTTTCGGGCGCCCATCTGCATTTTGAGGACGTCAATGAAGGTCTACAAACCCGGCGCGCGTGGCAGGCAGCGTCAATACGTGCAGCCCGGTTCGGAATTCCCGGTGGCTCACTTCATGGACGAAAGCGGCAAGCCGAAACTCTTCACCGTCACCTTCACGGAAGGCGCTGCTGAAGTTGACGACACGCTCGGCCAATACATGCTGGATAAGGGCATCGCACGCCGATCGCCGATCCTGCTTCCCGGAGATTTCGCATGAGCGTCGCCGCACAAATCGTCGTCGCTGCGCAGACCGCGGCCGCCAACTCGGTACCGATCCAGCGCACCGTCTCCGATGGTCCTTTCACTGTTGTCGCCGGTGGCCTCGGTTCGGGCGAGACGGTCACGATGCAGGTGCAGGACGCGTCCGGCAACTGGCAGAACGTTCCGTCCGCGATCGCGCCTCAGTTGGGCAGCACCGTGCCGGCGCTGGTCATGGCGTACCCGGGCATCTTCCGTTTCGCAAAAACAGCTACCGCCGCCGCGGTAGGCGTTGTCCTGTATTCGATCTGAGCCATGCCTAGCGCTTACATCCAGCAAGCCGACTACGCTACCTACGGTTTGCCGACCAGCACGAACGCGGCGCAGGTCACGCAGGCGAGTGAACTGATCGACGGCTATCTGCGCCGCCCCGAGGGACTGATCTATGTCCCCGACTCGACAGGGCAGCCGTGCTACATGGCCGCGCTGAGTCCGGAACTCACGTTCGAGGCGCAATCATCGTTCGGCCCCGGAAATGGCATCACCGTCGACGTCAGCGGCCCGACGGCGATGCTGCAGGTCGGCGATTGCGTGGTGCTGGACCGCGCCAATGAGGATCTCGTCGAGGCGGTTCAGATCACCAGCATCAACGGGCAACAGCTGACACTCGGCACGACGGCGGCGAACGTGCCGAACGGCGTCATGTTCGAGCACGCGGCTGGCTGCACGATGGAAACCGGCCTGCTGATCACCGAGAAGCGCTATCTGCCGAAGAATCGCAGCGAGATCTCGCTCGCGAAGGTGCCAGTCGCGCGCATCGTGGGCGGCACCGGGCGATACGGATACGGGCGCCGTGGCGATCAGGCGAGCTACAACACCGACAATTTCAACCTGCTGGCGTCGCTGATGAAGTTCGGCGGACCGCCGGCATGGGAAATATGGCCGGCAAACACGGCGGCCGGCATCGAGGCAGAAACCGGTCAGGTGTGGGTGCCTGCCGGCATCATGCTGGCGTACTACAGCGAGATCAAGGCGCGCTACGTGGCAGGGTTCCAGTATTCGAACCTGCCGTCCGTCGTCAAGATGGCGTGCGCGCAGATCATCACCTCGCTCGCGGCGCTGCCACCGCTCGGTAATGTCCGCATGTATCAGGCCGGCGACACGAAGATCGAACAGTTCACCGCAAGCCTGTTCGGCGAAGACGTCAAGGCGATGCTCGGACCGTACCGCGCGCGGATGTTCGCATGAGTTCGTTTATCTATCCGCGCACTGTGACGGTCAGTCGACCGGACTCGGACCTCACGCCCGGGTACACGTCGGACTACAGCGGCGTGGAACCGGCTAATGAGACGATCGTCGCGACAGGTCTGCCGGCGTCGATCCAGTTGAAGAAAGGGAAGGGTCGGCCCGATGCCGGGCTACCCGCAGACGCGGTCGAGAAGACGCTGTGGACCGTGTTCATTCCGAGGGGCGCTGCGCAACTCGGCCTGATCCGGACGAACGACATCGTCACAGACGACCTTGGCGAGCGGTATCAAGTTTCTGCCCCCTACTGGAATTCGCTAGGATATGCGCTCCAAGTCGAACTTCTGGAGCCGTAATGGCTGACTACTCCGATGTGATGAACACGCTCGGCGCTCTCGCTGGCGAAGCGATGTATCCGAACGGCATCGGACAGCCGAGCGTGGCAGACGTCGCGGTCGTCGTGCGGTCCGGTTGGCCTGTTCCGCAGCAGCTGAAGACGCTCATGGCTGAAGGCAAAGCCATGATCACCATCTACGGCATGCCCGGCATGGGGAAGAACACCACGCGGTTCCTCGGCGACGACGATGCGCAGACGACGATCCCGGATCCTGAACTCGCCATCAACATCTCGGCGAATCAGGTAACCATCGGCGGCGAGATCAACCCGGGCGAAGCGGCAACGATCCGGGTCAATTACGTGCCGTACAGCTACGGCGTGCAAGCCGGCGACAGCGTCGAAACCATCGCGGCCGCGCTGGCCGCAATGATTCCCGGAGCGTCGGTCGACGGCGCCGTTATCACCATCGAACGCGTTTTTGACCTCGCAGCCGCGATCTCGGTGCCGGTCACCGTGTATCAGGAAATCGGGCGTCAGGCGCAGGTGTTCATGGTCGTCGTCTGGACGCCATCGGAATCGCTGCGCGACGCGATTGCACGGCCGCTGGAACTGGCATTCAAGAAGAATCCGCGCATCGTCATGCCCGACAACACATGGGCGAGACTGCTCCATCGCGGCATCACGCAGTCGGACGGCTCGGAAAAGCAGCAGATCTATCGACGCAACCTGCTGTACGAGGTCGAATACGCGCTCACCGAGCCGATCACCCAGAACACCGTGACGAACTTCGGGGTAACGGTCACGCCGACCAACGGCAGTCCGAAAACCTTCAACATCTGAGGCATCCATGGCATCCAGGCAAACCGATGCAGTTACCGATACGCAAGAGACGTCGGGCGAAGTAGCGCAAGCCGAAAATGCGCCCGCGAACACGCTCGGCCACTACCTCATCGTGCGGCACGCCTTTGGCACCTATCGCAAAGGAGACGCGATCCGCGATGAGGCAACGATTGCGGCGGTCCTCGCCAATGCCGTGCAGGCTCGCAACGTGCACAAGGTGCTTGATTGAGCGCCGATCTGAACCGTCCGGCTGCCGCGGCACTGAGGCTCGCTGTCGATCGCTTCGTCGGACAGGAAGCGACGCCGCAAGTCTGCGTGCGCATCAAGAAAGCCTTCATCCAGATCATGCGCGAGCAGTTCGGCGTCGACTGGAGCCGGCACGCGTGGCAGATTCAGGTCTCGTTCGTCGACGGCAAGAAACCGAACCTCCATATCCCGCCGCGCCTGCTGATGCGCACCTGATCTTCTCTCACTTCCGCACCTAAGCCGCCCTCGAGGCGGCTTTTTTATTTCCGGCCCGCCTTGCGCGGGCTTTTTTACGCCCGGAGCAAACGATGCCCGTCTTTCAAGCTGGTCAGATCAATCAGACCGCACTGCAGGCGCCGGACCTGTACGTCATCATCCAGCCGCCCAGCGTCGCGTTCATTAACGGCGTGGCGACCGATGGCCTCGGTCTGGTCGGCGTCGGTTCGTGGGGTCCCGTCAATGCGCCGATGATGGGTGTCGGCAATGGCGCGCAGGCGCAGCAGCTGATCGGCCCGGTCACGAACCGCCTGCACGACATCGCGACGGCCGTTGCGATCGGCGACCTGAACAACGTCCAGAACTACATTCTGGTGCGTGTGACGGACGGCACCGATACGGCCGCCAGCGCACAGCTGAAAGACACCGCCGGCTCGCCGGTCACCGGCATGACGCTCACCGGGATGTACACGGGCGTCGTCGGCAATGGCATCACGGCGGCTATCACGGCGGGCACCGCTGCGAACACGTACAAGCTTTCTGTCACGCGTTCCGGCTTCACGCCGGAGGTGTTCGACAACGTGGGCATGGGCGTGAGCGGTGGCACGGTCACGCCGGGCACTGGCTACACGTCGGTGCCGACGCTGAGCCTGTCCGCGCCGCAGGCGGCCAACGGTGTGCAGGCTGTTGGTTCGATCAGCCTCAAGGTCCTGTCGGCGGCCGTCGCTGCTGCGGGTACGGGTTTTCAGACGGGTGACACGCTCACGCTGCCGAATGGCGTCCTGCTGACCGTGACCGCCAATGCCGGCGCGATTACCGCGCTTGCCGTCACGAACGCTGGCGCGCTCACGAGCGGCTCGGTACCGGCAAATCCGGTGTCGCCGTCCGCGACCTCGGGCGCCGGCACTGGCGCGACGGTCACGCTGACGTGGGGCCTCGGTGCATTCACGGTTAGCAATGCCGGCAACGGCTACACGAGCGCCACCGCGACGCTCACGGGCGGCGGCGCCACGGCGCCGGGCTCGATCGCCCTGACGGTCAGTGTGTGGCTGAACCTCGTGAACGCCGTGAACAACGGGCAATCCGGGTTGCGCGGTCCGTCGCAGAACGTCATCGCGACGCTCGGCACGTCGCCGAATGTGCCGAACCTCACGGCGACCTACCAGCTGTCGGGCGGCACCGATGGCGCTGCAGGCGTGTCGGACAACACGCTGCTCGGCGCCGATGGCCTTGTGCGCTCGGGCATGTATGCCCTGCGCAAATCGGGCGCACAGGTCGGCAACCTGATCGACTGTACGAGCCAGAACACATGGAGCGCGCAGCTCGCCTTCGGCCTGCAGGAAGGCATCTATTTCCACGGCGCGAACCCGGCGGGCACCAGCATCACGGACAGCGCGACGAATCTCGCGAATTCTGGCGTGGACGGGTATGGCTTCATGTGCCTGGTAGGCGACTGGACGTTCTTCAACGATACGGTCAACGGTGTCCAGCGCATGGTCTCGCCGGCGACGTACACGTCGGCGCTTCAGGCCGCGACGAGCCCCGAGCAGTCGATCCTGAACGCTCCAATCAACGGCATCATCGCGACGCAAAGTAGCCTGCAGAACCTGACGTATAGCGACGCGGAGATCGCGCAGTGCTCGACGTCGCGTCTCGATGTCGTGACGCTTGGCGCGCCGGCGGGCAGCATCTTCGCGTGCCGCACCGGCCAGAACGCGAGCAGCAATAGCGCAACGAATGGCGACAACTACACGCGCATGACGAACTACATCGCGTTCACGATCGCGAGCGCGTTCGGGTATGTGCCGGGCAAGGTGCAGACGATCAACCTGCGCCGCAACGTGAAGGGCGCGATGGACGCGTTCTTCGCGAACCTGCAGACCAACAACATGATCGGCAACGTCAACGCGCCGACACAACCCGGCTGGTCGGTGGAAATCGACGCGAAGAACAACCCCTTCAGTCAGGTCGCGCTCGGCTACATGCAGGCGCTCGTGAAGGTGACCTACCTGTCGATCGTCCGCTACTTCCTCGTGAACATCGAGGGCGGTCAGACCGTGACCGTAACGCCTGTCCAGAACCCCTAAGCCGTCCATCACCCTGTTGGAGTAAGCCATGCCGCAAAACGGTTTAAACCTCGGGCGCGACTACAAGTTCGACATCCTGACGGCGACGGGCCCCCTCGTGCTGCCGACGCTGCTGAACTTCAAGCGCCGCAAGATCAACCAGAAGCTCACGGTCAAGCCGCTGAACAGCTTGCCAATCCAGCTCAACTTTCAGGAGGGCGGCTGGGAGGGCTCGTTCGAAGTGTCGCGCGCCGATGCGACGCTGGACGCCTACTTCGCCTCGATCGAAGCCTCGTATTACGCGGGTGTGAACCAGCCACCCGGCTTTATTCAGGAGACCATCGAAGAAGTGGCCGGCGTCGTGAGTACTTTCCAGTACCAGGGCGTCGTTCTCTACTTCGAGGATGCCGGTGACGCCGAGGCCGAGAAAAACGTGATCCAGCGCGTGTCGTTTGCTGCCAGCACGCGCATTCAACTCAACTGACCATGACCGAACTGAACGTTACCGAAACCAGTGGCGACAAGCTGAACGACGAGCTCATGATCACGGGCGATACGCTCAACGTGCCGGTCGGCGACGGCCGCACGCTCACCCTCACCTACCCGGGCCCGCTCGCGCAATACGACATGGTGCAGGCGATGGGAGCGGAGGCAGCCGACAACGCGCGTCTCGTGCGTATGTACCTGCCGCTCATCTACCTGAGTGCGATCAACGACGAGCGTCTCTCGCCGTGCACCACGTTGCGCGAAATGCGCGGCCTCGTGACCCGTCTCGGCCATAAGGGGCTCGCCGCGCTTCAGCGCGGCGTGAATGCTTTCGACAGGCGCGACGAGAAAGATCTGGTCGATCAGGCAAAAAAATAAGCCGGGACTCGGGCCTGCGTCAGGTGCTGATGCTGACAAGGTCGGGGGTCCCGTGGGAAGTCGCGACGAAGCTTTCGCGCTCGAATCTCCTGGGCTTTTGTATTGCCGTCGGCGAGCTTGAGGGCCGCAAGTGGTCGTGGTCACAGATGGAATGGGCGCGCCCTGAATGAAAACGTACCAGTCCTTCGGTGCCTTCGCGCGAGCGATGGAGCGCGCGGTGGCCGAGCTCGACGTCGCCTATGCCGCAGCAATGGAGACGGGCGCCATCCTCGTCACGGCAGAGGCCAAAGCCGAGTTCGGCCACTACCAGCGCGAAGACATGGGGCCGCTGACTCCCTGGGCCGAGCTGAAAGACGAGACGAAGCAGGAACACATTCAGGCGATCGTCGACGGCGAGGCAGCCGACGACGCTGGGCCGAACACGCCGCTGCTGGTGAAAGGTGGCCTTCGTGACAGCGTCGAGCATGAATCTGACGCGCGCCAGTTTATAGTGGGTAGCGAGTCGGAGATCATGGTCTATCAGGAAGAAGGCACACCGGAAGGCATTCCGCCGCGCCCGGTGCTCGCGACGGCGATGTACCGGCACGCCGAAAACATCGTGAATATCGTCGGACAGGCCGTCGAAGACACTCTGGCAGGCAAAAAATGATCAACGCGTACGCAATCGGCGTCGGCGCCACGTTGGAGGACAACGTATCCGGCCCGCTGATGCGCATCGTGGAGTGGGCCGACAAGGCCAACGCCGCCATGCTCGAGTTCGCCTCGAATGCGCGCAAGGCGTCGGCGGCCGGGGCGAGCATCGCGCGCAGCTTCGACAAGGCGGCGACCGCAGCTACCGCGCTCGGTGACAGCGCAGGCAGTCTCACGCGCGCCAGTTACGTGCTCGACACGATGGCGGCCAGCAGCGCTGACCTCGCGCGCAATATGGCGGCCGCGCGAACCGAGGCTGCCGGCATGCGCACGCCCGGCGTCCCCGGCGGTCCGCGGGTGCCCGGCGGTGGTGGCGGCCCGGCAGGTGCGACCGCTGAGCCGCGCGCGAGCGGCAGCATCGGCACGGCGACGGGCGTCGCCACGGCCGGAATGCTCTTTGGCGCATATGAGAACGCCCGCCTGACCGATCAGAACGTCAAGGCGGTCGCTACCGCGCAGGTGCCGTTCGACCAGTGGCAGCCGAGCATCGAGAACCTGCGCGATCGCGAAATGGCGTACGCGAGCAAGTACGCGTGGGCTACGGGCGGCCGCATTGAGCCGTTCGGCGAGTCGATGCTGGAGGGTTCCCGGCTGCTGCGTACGCTGTCGCCCGACAAGCAGAAGCAGATGATGGACTTCGCGATGCCGTACATCGCGCTCGAGGCGAAGCTGAAAGGCGTCTCGATGACCGAGTCCACGGACGCGTTTATCGGCCTGTCTCACATGGCGGGTGCGTACGATCCGAAGCAGGCTGAGCCGCTTTTCGAGTCGATGCTCCAGGCGTCTCTCACCTCGCACGCATCGCTCGGGCAGATTGCGCGCGCTGCGAGCTACGCACTTCCGGCACTCCATGCCGCCGGCGCAAATTCGAGTGATGTGATGCTGCTCGTCGCCACGATGATGCAGGGCGGCATCATGAACACGAAGAGTGGCACGTGGCTGAACGCAATGGCGGGTAACACCCTGCCGAACACGCTCGGTAGCGGGCTGTTCTCGAACAGGAAACAGAACGAGGCACTGCACGATCTCGGTCTATATCGCGGCAACCAGGCGCAGTTCTATGCGAATGGCAGCATGGACCTGATGAAAATCGTATCCATTCTTGCCGACGACCGGCAGAAGATGGAGCCGCTCAAGTTCAACGCCCTTCTGAAGATGGCGTTCGGCACGCAGGGTCAACGCGGCGCATCGTTCTTCAGCGAAGACACGACGCTGCAAAACCTGCATGCTCTGTCGGGGCTGAAGGACCTGTCCCAGCCGCCGATGGACGTGGGCAGGATGATGCAGCAGGTCAGCACGGTCGGCCTTGCGGACCAGACCATCGCGAACGCCAACATCATGCTGATGAACGGCACAGCAACGCTCATGGGGCCGATCAACTCGGCCCTTCGAGGCGCGGGCTCGTTCTTCGGAGCGACAGCCGATTTTTCGAAAGACCATCCCATCGCGGGAGGCGCGCTCGACTTCGGATTGCTCTTCGGAGGCGCGGTTGCCGGTCTCACCACGTGGAAAGGCGCCAAGAGTGCGGCCGGATGGGTCGAAAAAGGCGTCGTCAGCCTCACGAAATATCTGACGCGCACGACGGCGACGCTGATTGCCGAAGCGGCGACGTCGCTCACAGGCGAAGCGATCGGCGCTGCCGCGATCGCGGAGGCCGGCGGCGCAATCTCGATCGGCGCGCTGGTGCTCGGCGGCATTGCCTACCTGATCCATCACGCGATGGATAGCGTGACGTCCAAGATGTCGCCGGACGATCAGGCGAAGTTCTATCAGGACGTCGCAGGCGGCGAGCCCATCTCGTTCGGGAACAAGGTCACGGCTCCGCCGCACCCGGCCAAGGCGCCTGACGTCCACGTGAACGTGAACGTCGATGGTCACGAAGTCGCGTCGCACGTTCAGTCGAAGATGATTCCGCCCAAAACTACGGGCCCCACCGGCATGAATCCGGACGCGGCGCCGTTTAGCCCTGGCATGGGGATGTACTGATGGCCGCACCTTTCGTCACGCTCACGCTCGACACGCCGAATGGGTCGTTCGTGTTCAGCGGCGCGGAGGTTCCGGAAAACATCCCATTCGGCGGAGCGCAGCTGCTCGACAAGCACGTCATGATCGGCGGCCGTCGTCGCATCAATGCGCTGGGCGCCGACGACATACCGTTGCAGTGGTCGGGGCTCTTCCTGTTCGCATCGGCGGTGCCGCGCGCCCGGTTTCTCGATTCGGTGCGGCGCGAAGGGCTGCAATGCACGCTGTCCTGGGATCAGCTGCGGTATCAGGTCGTCATCGACCAGTTCCGGGCGACGTACAAGTACCCGTTCCGGGTCCCTTACTGGATCAGCTTCGAGGTCATTCAGGACCAGACCGCGACGGTCGATTCCGTGCCTGCCGTTACGCCGGCACAGTCGCTAGCGACCGATATGGCGCGCATGGGGACGCTTTCGAATTGCCTCGGTGATTCGACGTTAAACGGTCTGGTCGGCGACCTGCAAAGCGCGATGAGCGACATTCAGGCGGCCGCGCAGCCGATTGCGAACGGACTGAAGGCGGTCACGTCGTTCATCAGCGGCGTGGCCAACTGCGCCGATCAGGTCGTGAATGCAGCGGTGTCGACTGTCGCTGCAGCCGCGGCTCCGCTTGCCGCCGTTGCGACGCGCGTGCAGTCGATGATCGCGAACGCTGAAGGCGTCGTGGCCACTGGCGCTGGCGTGATACCCGGCTTGCCAGCATCGCAGAACGTCTTCAACGCACTGGCGAAATTGAACGCGACGGTGCAGTTGCCCGAACTGTACGAATTGCGCAGCATCACCGCGCGTATGCAGACCAACCTGCCGCTCGTTGCGACGCCGACCAGCCCAAGGTCGATCACGGTCGGCGGCGGCGATCTGTACACCATCGCGTCGCAGCAGTATGGCGACGCAAGCCGATGGACCGATATAGCGGCAGCCAACGGTCTTACGGACCCTGTTCTCACCGGCATCAACACGCTCATCATTCCCGCCTGACATGCTGAACCAGCTACCCACCACAGGAACGCTCGCCGCGCCGCGCGCGATCCTGAAGGTGGGGTCGAAGATCATCGAATGGGACCTGTGGGATGCCGAGCACAACGGTATCTATGAGGCGGGCACGATCCGCATCGAGGTGCCGGGCAACTATGCGGACTGGCCGTGGTGGACGCAGCAGACCGAGATCCTCGTTGACGTGTACGTCGGGTTTCCGAAAGACCCGATGAACTATTCCGCCGGCGATATGACGTTGCTCCAGACGTACCGGATCGATTCCATCCGGCCGAACTGGCAAACGCTCGGCATTTCTCTGGCCGGCCGCGACCTGACCTCGTTGCTGACCGATCAGAAGATCGACGTCAAATTCCCGAACCAGACCGCGAGCCAGATCGCGACGCAGATCGCGCAACAGGTCGGCCTGACGCCGAACGTGCAGGCAACGACGGATCTCGTCGGCCGGTTTTTCACGCTCGATCACGTGAGCCTGCACCACGAGAAAACGATGTGGACGCTGCTCACGTACCTCGCCCAGCACGAAGGGTTTCAGTGCTTCGTGCTCGGCCGCACGCTCTACTTCGGCAAGTTCAGCAGCGCGCTCTCGAACGAGCCGTTCCTGATCCAGTGCGACCCGCCAAACACTCAGCGCCCCTACCCGACCAGCAATGCGACGAACCTCGAGTTCGAGCACGACCTCACGCTCGCGCAGGACGTGAAGGTGCGCGTGCGCAGCTATCACGGCGACAAGAACGCGGTCTACACGTCGATTGCAACGGCGAGCCGCACCGCAAAACGCATCGAGCGGGACGCGGACCTTGCGCAGAGCGTGCAGACGTTCGACTTCATCTTCAACGGCCTGACGCAGGCGCAGTGCGACGCAAAGGCGCAGGAACTGCTTACGCAGATCAGCAAGCACGAGCTGAAGATGAGCGCCCGGCTGCCTGGTGAAACGCTGATTTACCCGTGGACGCCCATCGTCGTGCAGGGTACCGGAACGCCCTTCGACACCACCTATCAGGCCGCGCGCGTGCGCCGCACGTTCCGTGCGAAGCCAGCGAGGTTCGAGGTCACTGTGCACGGTAAGACGGTGACCGCTCAACAGACCGTGGCGCTTTCATGATCGAGCACATCAAGCGCGTCGTCTCGGAGTTCATGGCGAACTTCATGTCCACGAAGTACGGACAGATCAGCGCCTACAACCCCGACGACTACACCGTGAAGGTGCTGCTCATGCCGACGCTGAAGGAAACGGGCTTCATCCCGCTAGGCGCGCAATGGGTTGGCAACGGGTTCGGCGCGGTATTCGGGCCCGCGATCGGCGACGCAGTGCGGCTCGATTTCGTCGACGGGCGCGTTGAGGTAGCGATCGTCGGCTCGCGATTCTTCAATAACTCCGCGCGGCCGCCGGTTGTTCAGTCAGGTCAGGCCGCGATCGTCGACAGCACCGGATCCTTCGTGAGGCTGAACAACGACGGCACGATGACGTTCGGCGCGCCGGAGCAGATCAGCATGGCATCGAAGTCGATCGTGCTGCAGGCGACGCAGACCATTGGTCTTACCGCTGGCACCGAGGCGACGGTCTCCTCGCCGCAGATCGAACTGGACGGTCAGGTCACGCAGGGGACCGGTCCGCAGGGCGGCGAAGCCACGTTGAACGGCCCCGTGACCGTCAACAACGACCTCACCGCGCAAGGCAAGAGCGTGCACAACCACACCCACCTTGAACATGGTGCTGGAAGTCAGACCAGCCCACCGACCTGAGAGCAAGGCAATGCCCGATTCCTTCCACTGGTGGGGCCAGGACATTCAGTTCTCGGCCTCTGGGGACGATCTGCTTGCGACAGGCGTAACGGAACTCAACCAGCGCATCGTGCGCGGGCTGCTTACGCCTCCCGGCACGTACATCTGGCATCCGACGTATGGAGCCGGTCTCGGCCGCTTCGTCGGCCACGCGCTCTCGCCCGAAGAGCTTGCCGAGATCCAGTCGCTGATCAATTCGGTCGTGATGGTCGAGCCGGATGTGCAGAAGCAGCCGCCGCCGACGATCACATATCAGCACGACGCGACAGGGTTGCTGAGCGTGACGATCCAGTACATCTACGCGCCCACGGGCGTGCCGCAGACGCTGAACTTCAACGTGCCCGCATATGGCTCTTAACACGCAAAGCTTCACGACGATCGTCCAGCAGCAGGTCGCGGCGATCCAGTCGGCGGTCGCCTCTGCGGCGACGGGCGTCGCGGTCTTCCTGTCGTTCGTTATCGGTTCGCTCGAGCTCGCGCGCGTCGAGGCCGTCGCCGGCGTGACGATGTGGCTGCAATCGCTCGTGCAGCAGGTGCTCGCGACCGCGCGTCTTTCGACGTCCGAGGGCAACGACGTCGACACGTTCATCTCGGACTTCGGCTGCCCGCCGCGCGAGCAGGCTGTCGCATCGACCGGGCAGGTCGTCTTCTCGCGCTTCACGCCGACTGCGCAAGCGACGATCCCTGCGGGCGTTTTCACGCCCAATCCGGACGGCATCGGCGGCACGTATTCCGGCGGGGCAATGGTGCTCACCGCGGACGGTACGCAGCCGTTTCAGGTGATTCCCGATTCGTCCCAGACCTACTACAACGCAGCGGCGAATGCGTACATCATCCCGGCCGGTGTGACGAGCGCGCAGGTCACCGTGCAGGCGCAGAACGCTGGCACGCAGGGCAACGTCGCAGCAGGCAGCATCACGACGATCTCGACCGCTATCCAGTACGTCGACACTGTCACGAACCCGAGCGCCTTTGCGAACGGCGTGAATCAGGAGAGCGACGAAGCAGTGATGGCGCGCTTCCAGCTCTACATTCAGGGCCTGCGCGCAGCTATCAAATCGGCGGTGGAATCCGCCATCGACGGCCTCGAACAGGGCATCCAGTACGAAATCGTCGAGAACGAGGCGATCGACGGCACACCCTTCTACGGCTATTTCTATGTCGTCATCTCGCCGTTCACGGACACGCTGCAGGAAGCTGTCTATTCGGCTATCGATGCGATTCGCGGGCTGAGTATCCGCTTCGACGTGTTCGCCGCGTCGGACCTGACCGCGAATGTCACGGCGACGGTCACAGCGGCGCCAGGGTACACCCTTCCCGATGTCGAGGCTGCCGTGAAGAATGCGATCGAATCGTTCATCGCGTCGATCCCGCTTGGCGGCTCGCTGCTCTGGACGCAGCTCTTCTCGGTCATGTGGGCGGTCCCCGGCGTGGCGTCGGTCGCGAACAGCATGACCATCAACGGCAGCAACGCTGACCTCGTCGCAACCGCGCAGCAGACGATCGTCGCGGGCACGATCACGGTGAACTGATGGCTAAGGGCGATCAACAGGACATCTTCAGTCGCCTGAAGGCGCAGTTCCCGAAGTCGTGGTTCAAGGCATCGCCGAACTTCGACGCGACGCTACAGGGGCCCGCGTGGGCACTGTCGTCGATCTACGCGCAGATCACCTACGCGGCGCTGCAGACGCGCATCGCGACGGCGACCGACGGTTACCTCGACCTCATATCGAACGACTTCTTCGGCACGTCGCTGCCCAGACTGACGAACGAACCGGACGGCGATTTTCGCGCGCGCATCCTCGCGAACCTGTTCGTGAAGGGACCGACGCGCGCGAACATGTCGGCGGTCCTCACGCTTGTCACCGGGCGCACGCCGGACATCTTTGAACCGAGCAGGACCGACGACTCAGGCGGCTTCGACGGTGCTTTCTACTGGGACACCGGCGTCGGCAAGTGGGGCGCGCCGATGCCCTATCAAAGCTTCGTGACGGCCTATCGGCCCATCACCAATGCTCAGTCGCTCGGCGAACTGGATTCCTGGCGCTGGTCATTCGACTCATACGGTGCCTGGTCCGACGCGCAGATTACATCGGTGACGGATGCCGCGATCATCGCGGCCGTCGAGTCGACCAAGATGCTTGGCACAGTCGTATGGCTGCGTATCGCCAATAACCCGGTCACTCCCTGACCCACTCTCACCTTCCGCTTTAACGAGCCGCCTTCGGGCGGCTTTTTCTTTTTTCTGGAGCCTGAATGGATCGCGCAACCGTCTATACGCAGGAACAGGGCCGCAGCGTCGATTTCCTGTTCGCGCAGCGCGCCACGATGATCGCTATCGCGAAGCTCGCGCAAGCTGCGCTCGGCAGCAACACGATTGTGCGAGGTCTCGCCGTTACGCCGAATTCGCCGGCCGCGCTGAACGTGCTCGTCGGCATCGGCGAGATCTACACGATGGCGCAGGTCGATGCGACGACGTGGGGATCGCTGGGCGCCGACTCAGACGTCATCCTGAAGCAGGGCCTCAACATGGCGGCCCAGACGATCTCGACCCCCGCGCCGTCGACGAGCGGCTTCAGCATCAACTACCTGATCGAAGTCCAGTATCAGGATCAGGACACGACACCGGTCGTATTGCCCTTCTTCAACAGCGCGAATCCGCAGCAGCCGCTGAACGGTCAGGGTGGCAATGGCGCTCCGCTGCCCACCGAGCGTCAGGGCGTCTGTGCGATTCAGGCGAAGGCCGGTGTCGCGGCGACGACCGGCACGCAGGTGACGCCTTCGGTCGACGCGGGCTGGACCGCGATCGCGGTCGTGACGGTCGCCAATGGCCAGAGCACGGTGACGACCGGCAATATCTCCGTTCCGGCCGGCGTGCCGCAGATCACGAGCCTGCTGAAGATGATGCAGCTCGGCTCATCGCAATATGCAGTAGACAGCAGCACCACGGCAAACCAGGTCGCGCTCGCGCTGACGCCGCCCATCACGTCGTACACCGATGGACAGGAAATCGTCTTCAAGGCCGCAAACAATAACACCGGGCCGTGCACGATCAACGCGGGCGGCGGCTCGGTTCCTCTGGTTGGTGCGGCCGGTGCGCTTCAGGGCGGCGAGATCGTCGCGGGCAAGCAATACACGGTGCTATATAGCGCATCGCTCACGGAATTTGTTCTGAGCGGACAGACTGGCGGCTCTCTCCAAATATCTCCCGCTACGGCAAGCAATCATGCGGTGACGTTGGGGCAGGTTCAGAATCACGGCCTCCAAACCATCACTGGCACCGGAAACTTCACGGTCCCCGCGAACGTGTTTTTCCTGCGGTATCGCATGTGGGGCGGTGGTGGTGGCGGCGGCGGCGTCGGGTCGGCCGGGAATGGTGGCGCTGGTGGTGCGGGCGCCGGAGAATTTGCTGAAGGCGTAATCGCAGTAACGCCGGGCCAGATCATTTCCTGCGCAATCGGAGCGGCGGGAGCCGCTCCGGGCCCTGGCGGCGGTGGCGGCACAGGAGGAACGACGTCGTTCACGGCTGGTAGCACTACCATTACATGCGCAGGCGGTAGCGGAGGAGCGGCAAACGCAGCCGGCGGAGGCAATGGCGGAAGCGGTGGCACCGGCGGAACGGGGGCCGCTGGAACGCGCATCCCGGGCGCTTCGGGTGGATCAGGTGCTGGCGCCAGTGGAACAGGCGGCCAAGGCGGATCAACTGGGGGCGGAGGTGGTGCAGGAGCGGGTGGCGCCACTGGTTTGGCAGGTTCTGGCGCTGCGCCTGGCGGTGGCGGCGGTGGTTCCGGCGGCGCTGCTTCGAATAATGGTACGTCAGGTGGACGCGGTCAGATTAACTTCGAATGGTGATTTATGGAGATGCAAACCTACGCTCTTGTAGAAAACGGAATCGTAGTAAATACGATCGTTTGGGATGGCGACACTCAAGACTGGTCGCCTCAATCTGGGCAGACTGCCGTTCTTGTCCCGGCCAATGCAGGACCGGTATCGATCGGATGGACCTATAGCAACGGAGTTTTCTCCGTCTCGACATGATACGATGCACCCCAATAACATGGGGTGCAATGACATGATTCAAACGGGTGTTGGAGCCGCAATATCTCGGCTTTCCATGTCTATAAAGCACAGGATCGTCGGGCGGGCAATCTCCAGACTGGATAGCAGCGAGAAGTTGTCCGCCCCTGAAATTGAGCCGATCAATCCGGAAACGGATGAGCAGGTGCTTGCCCGTGCTGAGGCGATTATCGGTCGTGCGATTGATCTCGGCAGAAAGGGTCGATTGAAGGCGGTTCCCGAGGCGATCGCAGTCGGTGCTACTGAAATTGCAACCTGGAATGCATCATGTGCCCGGGTCACGCTGGCATGAAGGGGCCGATGATCTCGGTCGATGAAGCAGAAATGCTTTTCGCATCGATGGCCATCGAGGGCGCTCATTTCGGCAGCCCTAAAATTTTAGACATGACGTCTGGTGAGCCGACGTTAAACCCTGAACTCGGCACGATTTACGGTCGATTCAAGGAGCTTTTCCCTGACGCCAAGATCTCAATGATCAGCAACGGGACATCCCGGTACGCGGACGGATAAAGGAGGCATTCGAACATGCCGATCGCGTTGGCCTTTCAATGGATGGAGCGACTCAAGAAACGTATGAGCGAATCCGCCAAGGATCAGTCTGGAAGAACGTCGTGCGCAACGTGAAGGAAGTTGCCGAGATCAAGAGGTTAGGCGAGAACTGCGAGACGTTACAGATCATGATGGTTGTCATGGACCAAAATATCCATGAACTCCCGGAAATGGTGCGTTTCGCGCATTCGGTAGGGATCCCCCAAGTGTTTGCGCAGGCGGCCGAGGTACGTGGCGCCCCGTTCAACATCAAAGGTCTAAATGTTTCCTTGGATATGTCCAAGGAAAATCTTGCGCCAATCATCCGTGAAGCTAAAGATGAGGCGGAGCGCTTAGGCGTCGACTTATCGCTAACCTCTCATCTGGAAGACGCGTTACGAGATGACGTGCCGCAGCCGGTTTCGCCCGTGATACCGAATCGCGCAAAGGAAGCGCACAAACTGAGCGTGGCGATTAAGACTTGCAACGTGCCGTGGGTGCATGCTCCGCGTATCTCCAAGAACCGGCAAGGAATTTATCCAACCGTCGTGTGCTGCCATATGCCCCAGGTGCATGGGGCTGGAAATCTCACACATCATCCCGAGTTCATCGACAAGCCGATCAACGACATTTTTAACTCGGATTTCTATTGGGGAATTCGGGCAGGGTTGCTCGACGGTTCTCTGGCGGAGGACGCTTGCAGGGGCTGCCAGTACCATCAAATGACCCAATGGACGGCAGCCCAATTGCGAGAGCTTGAACAAGCATCGGATGCCGCAGAATCGGCGTAAAGCACTCCACAGAGCGGAGTCAAAACTTGACCTTCATTTCCAGCACGTCGGCGTCATTCCACAGCGGCGGGATGTTCCGCGAGTTGCTATTGAGGCGCATGAAGTAGTGCCGGTATGACAGCGTGAACCGGCCATTGCCGACCGAAGCGCCGACGACAGGTGCAACGGACCAGTATGAGTCCGAGATGCTGATGTTCTGCTTCGGAACACCGGGCCATGCCTGCCAGTCGGATACGCTCTCCGACCAGCTATCCCGGTGGATGTATGCGCCGGCCTCGACGCCCAATCGCACGCCATGGAGCCAGTAATACGGCTCTAACGTGAGTGCAGCCCCCTGAGACCGGCCTCGCCTGTGAAGTAGGCTTGAGGAACGTTCACTTTTGTCTGGTACCTGTGAGAGTTGGCGTCGTAGTTGTCGTCATTCGGCGTGCACCAGCATTCAGCGGCAGCGCGCCCAAGATTGACGTATTCGGCATGCCAGTCGATTCCCCACTTGCCGCGTGTGATGAGCGGGCCGGTGAGGCCTAGAGAGAATGCGGGCGGCTTGCTGGTGACGCTCGATCCGCCGGGGATGCCTTGCTGCAGCCAGCGGCCGTCTTGCGTTTGATACTTCGCGGCGCCGATGCCGATCTCGCCCTGCACGTAGTCGTTGATATAGTCGGCTCGCGCCTGCGTCGCGGCCGCGCAGCCGAGCGTCATTACGACGGCGGCTGCTCTCCAGCGGGAGCCGACAGGTCGATGGTTGCGCCGGCTTTGCGCATGCGATCGAGGATTCGCTCGATAGCATCGGCGCTCAATTCGAGTCGCGCCATCGCGAAGAACAACATGTGAGCGCTGATCTCGCGCCGGTTGTTCCCTGACGGCGACGTATATCGCCGAAATGCCCGATTGCCGGCCACACCGAACAGGTCGGCCATCTGCTGACCGGTGAGTCCGAGCTCCGTTTTCAGGCGCTCGATGTCCTCTGGACTCGGCGGCGTGTATTGCATGTCGTTTTGAGAGAGCGCGAAAAAGCGCACGAAAGCTGAGCTTCATGATCGTCCTTTCGGGGTGTCGGACCGCGCGAAGTGCGAGGTGCCAGTGCGATCAATGCTAGGACCAACGGTCCATAAGTCAAGTGCGTCAAAACCAGCCGCCCACGAGGCGGCTTTTTCTTTTCTCGGGGACCAATGACAGAGCAGAAAGCTGGCGCGTCCGCGCGCGTCGAAGAGCGCCTGAAAGATGGCGACCGGCGGTTCTCAAAGCTCGAGCAACGGCTCGACCGTAGCGACCGAGAAGTACGCGAGCACCTGCAGTCGCAAGACGAAAAGATCGGGCTATCGCGGCCGCCGTAACGGAGATCAAAAAGGACACGCGCGTGATCGTCGAGACGTGGGACGAAGGCACGCGCGCCGTGCGTTTCTTCTGCCGGATCGCGCAAGGCTGGCGCTTCGTTTTGCGCCAGGTGCTGTTCCCCGTCGTGATCCCCTGCTTCGCCCTCTACGCAGTGCTTTTCTATGCGGTCCACGGCCATTTCCCTTTGTGGCTCGCTGACACCGTCAAGCTGATTCTCGCGATCGTCTAGCCATGAACATCACCCTGCTCGAAGCGGAACTGCGGCGCGACGAGGGCACGAAGTACTCGCCCTACATCGATTCGACCGGCAATCAGACGATCGGTGTCGGCCGCAACATGAAGGCGAACCCGATACCGAAGGACTGGACCTTCCCGCTCACGGATGCACAGGTCAACCAGCTGCTCGCCGAAGACATCCAGACCGCGTGCGCGAGCCTCGACCGGTTTCTGCCATGGGCGACAGCTCGATGAAGTGCGCCAGCGAGTGATGGCGAACATGTGCTTCAACATGGGCATCGGCACTCTGCTCACCTTCCGCAACACGCTCACAAACATCAAGCAGGGCTTTTACACCGCGGCCGCCACCGGCATGCGCGCCTCGCTGTGGGCGCGACAGGTGCACGGCCGCGCGCAGCGTCTCGCGCAGGCGATGGAGACGGGCGTCATGCCGACGACATAAAAAACGGCCCCACCACTTTCGAGACGGGGCCGAGGACGAGATTGCTCAAACGTCGAGCATCTTTACCTTAGCAACCGTTCGCCTTCCACCAAGGTTTGCAATCGCCCCGCCGCGCGCGGGCTTTTTCGTTTACGGCCATGAGCGTCCAACAAGTCCACGAACAGAAAGAAACCATCGAGGTCGACGTGCTGCTGCCCGGCCACGACCCGCGCACGACGACGTCGCTATTCCGGCGCTCACGCGCGCAACTCCTCGAGCGCGATGGCGCGCGGTGCTTCATCTCAAACAAGACGGCCGAAGAACTCGGTGCGCCGCTCGAGGCGCACCACCATCCGATCGAGCGTTGCTACGCCGAGATCATCGACTGGCCGAAGTTCGCCGCCGATTGCAAGCGAGGCCTGTGGGGCCCGCACGCCGCCGCGTTCGACTGGCTGTCATTTCTCGCCGCGAAGCCGTTCGACCCGTATCGCTTCGTCGACGACATGACCGTCAACGGCGTGCTTCTCGGCAAGCAGTTCCACACGGCAAAGGACGCCGGCATTCACATGCTGCCGTACCCGATCTGGATCGCGCAGAAATACGCGCGCGAGGGTTACCAGTTCTCTCCAACCGAAGTGATTCACCACGACCCGGAGCATCTATGAACCAGACGTCCCCTTTGAATACGGCGACCGCAGTCGGCGCGGGCGCTGTCGTCGCACCCGTTGTCTCGTATGTCGCAGGCCTGTTTCACGTCACGCTGCCGCTCGACGTGCAGAGCGCGCTCGTCGTGCTGATCGTGGCCGGCGCGCACAAGCTGACGCAGATGCGTGCCGCGAAGCAACCGGCCGCGCCAGCGCAGTGATCGGCGCTGCGTTGCTGGCGCTGGTAACACACGTACAAGTGCTGCCAGTGCTCGATAAGCAGTTCGACGTACAGCCCGGCGCGATCGTCTATGCCGAGATCCCGCCATCGACTCGCCTGAGCCTTTCCGTCGTGAAGGGCGCCGAAGCACCAACCGTCAAAGCCAGCATCCGCTGGAAGTTCTAACCACCTCTCCTGGAAACACTCACCATGAAGAAACTCATGCTGCTCGCGGCAGGCCTTGTCGCGTCCATCGCTATCCTCGCTGGCTGCACGTCGGCACAGCAACAGAACCTCGCGACGCTCGCCGCGCAGGCTCAAACGAACGTTGTAAAGGCGTGCGCGGTCGTGCAGCCGACGCTGCTCGATCTGAGCGCATCGATTCCGGGCGATCCGAATCTCGCGCTACTCGCGCAGGACAACGGCAAGCTGTGCGCGGCCGTCGCAACGCTCGATCCGTCGAACGTGCAAAGCCTCGTGAACACGGTGATCCCGCAGGCTATCGGCCTCCTATCGCTGCTGCCGATCGACGCCGGCACGCGGGCGACGATCCGTCTCGCGCTCGGCGCCGCGTCGATCGTGTCGAACTGGCTGGCCGTCTACGGCACGCCCACCGCCGCGCCGCCGGCGCCGGCGTCGACCGCGGCGAGCGCCTGATGGATCTCGCCGCGCTCTACGCAGCAGTGCTCCGTGCACAGGCTGCGTATGTGATGGATCCGGCGAAAGCGCAGGCTGCGTTCGAAGCTCTCGGCTGCCAGTGGATCGGCCAGTACAAGGATGGCGATAGCCAGGCGGTGCTGTCGCGCGACGCCGCCGGCGAGGTGTGTCTCTCGATCAGCGGCACGCGCTTCAGCGATCATCAGCTCGGCGATCTGTTCGATGACGTCGACCTGTGGCCGGTCGATGTTGGCGGCGGCGCGAAGGTCACGCGCGGCGCGTACGACGGCTGCCATGAGATCTGGCAGTGGGCACTCTCGCAGGTCCCGGCCGGTACCGTGTTCAACGTCGAGGGGCACTCGCTCGGCGGCTGGCGCACCTCGTACACGCCACTGTTCCTGCCGGCCGCGCAGATCGGCAAGCTACACTGCTTCGAGCCGCCCAGGGCGCGAATGCCGCGTATTACGCGCGCTTCGAGAAAGAACTGGCCGGCATGGTGATCGTCGCGAATGGCCGCGACATCTGGTTCGGGTATCCGCGGCTCGACGATCTATTGCCGTTTCTCGTCGACTGGATTCACAGGCCGGGCGATGTGATGTGGCTGCACGACGTCGGCTATACGACCATTCAGGCCGATGCGTGGCCCGGGGGATTCGATGAGGACGATCACAGCATCGATCTCGTCGCGAGCCGCATTACGGCGATCTACGCGCCGCAGCCGAAGGCCGCTTAACAGGCTATCAGCTGTATTTTCGTTTTACAGTCCAAAGGCTGTATTTCGGCGACGCTCACGCGGGCGTCGCCGCACCTCCGTCATCACCCGCATCGCGCGGCTGCTCGTCAGCCTTCCCCTTGTATTCGCTGATGAAGCCCATCCTCGAGCGTTCGTCTGCATCAGTATCCGGAACTCATAAAGCGCAACGAGCTGGCCTAACCCTTCAGCTTTCCAACACTTGTCGATCGTCTCGCGACAGGCATCCGCGTCAGCTACCAGCTGGCGCAGCCGTATGACCTCCAGCACAACATTGCGCACGTCCTGATCCGAGCGTGCGTAGATCGCGCGCAACTGCTCCGTCGTCGGTGACGGGAATTCCGGCAGCTTCGGTCGCATATTCTTCACACAAAAAATACTGTATGGATGTACAGTATACCCGTCGCATGCGACCTAAATCACCGCAACCATGCGGTGAATATCCGCGCATTCTCCGCACGGCCTCACCCCGTGCTCCCGCCATTTTTCCGCGCGGATCGTAACGACGGCTGCCACGGCCGACACGTGGTCGTGGCCTTTCAACGTGCTTGATGATGGAGCTCAACAAGTATGACGACGTACACCGCAAACAACCCCGTCCCGATGCCGGCGTTGCCGACCATCTCGGGTGTGAAACAGGAATTTCTTGTCGCCTCGACCAACGACGGCGTTTCAACGTATGCGCCGGATGGCCTCGCACCAGCGCCGATTTTTGGCCTCGGTGGTCAACAGCTTCAAGGTAATGAAATCGTTGCAGGCGGCATCGCCACGCTCGTTTCATTTGTCGAACCGCTTTTGAATGACGGCGAGCTTTGCTGGATCCTCGTCGGGTGCACGGCAGGCGCAGTGCAAGTTGCCCCCGCAATCGCCAGCGAGCAGGCAGCGCAGTTGAGCCAGGTAACGACGGTTGCCGGCGCAACGCGAAACCTCGCGGCCATTCAATCAGCGGCCGCGTCGACTCTCACATTCACCGCCGACGAGCTGGTCCTCAAAACAGGTCTCGGCGGCCTCCCGATCATCCTGTCGTCGTTCAACGAGACGCTCAACCTGGCCGGACCGGTAGGCATCGGCGGAATGGATGCAGGATCGCCGCCGGCGAACGGCTATGTCGGCATCTACGCGGCCTGGAATCCGACGGCAGGAACGCGAGGCATTTTCGCGACGAACGCAACCAGCTCGATCGTCGGTGAAACGTACGGTGGCCAAAACTTGCCTACCGGCTTTACGTACACGGAACTGATCTCGGTCTGGCCCACTGACTCGGCCGGCAAACTGAAAGTGGGTTTTCAGAAAGAGCGCTCCATCGGGATCGCGCCGGTGACCGTTATGAATTCCGGCGTTCTGACCTCAACGTTTAAAGCTTTCAGCATTGCGTCGGCGGTTCCGATGAACGCCAAGTCGGCCGAACTCAATGGAAATGTCGGCGTGGGAGGGCAGACCGGTATCTCTGCGGACTTTATCGTCGCCTCGACCTCCACTGGTGCGGGCGTCGGCATGGTGGCGGGTTTCAACCCGCCCGATGTGTTCTCGGGAAATGGCAGCAGCAGGTCGATGATCACAATTCCTCAGACGCTCTTCTATGTGCTGACCACGACAGCAACAACGGGCGTCATCAACGCAGAACTCGGTTTGAATTCGTACTCCTTCTGATTAACCCACATCCATTGGAACAGAGATGACGACATACACTGCAACCAATTCCGTGCCGCTTGAGGCACTCCCGACCACGTCCGGTGTGGTTCAGAAATTCCGTGCGGCCGCGACGAACGACGGCCCGTCGACTTACGCACCTGATGGCCCCACGCGGCCCCGATCTTCGGTCTCGCGGCCAGCAGTTGCAAGGCGATGAGATCGTCGAAGGTGGTATCGCAACTTTGGTCTCGTTCGTCGGCTCACTGCTGAACGATGGCGACCTGTGCTGGGTGTTGCTGTCATGCGATGCCGGCGCCCAGCAAGTAGCGCCGGCCACCGAAAGCGCGCACGCCGTCCAATTGGGGCAAGTCGAAAACATTGCATCTCCGCTACCGCTTGCGACCTCTGCGTCAACAAGCCCAAATCAGGCGGTCAACCAAAGCCAAGTGCTGGGCGTAGCGCAAACGATCATCGATGTAACGGCATCCCGCACGTTAGGGACCACCTATACGAACACAACTGGAAAGCCGATCATCGTCTATGCTGCAGGAACATGCGGCGTCGGCGGCGGGTCTATCGCCATTACCATCGATGGTCTCGTCGCGCAGATTGGAAACGACAACACCACCGGTCACGCCATCGCGACCAACTTGATCATTCCGGCCGGCTCCGCTTACTCAGTTTTTATTACCGGATCGGTGACGCTGAATTCGTGGAATGAGCTGAGGTAACTTTATCGCCTCATCATCTTTTCGAGCAGCCACCTTCGGGTGGCTGTTTCGTTTCCGCTGCTCTTGAGGCGCAATCTCCCGATGCGCAATTGCGGAAAAGATCTTGGATTGCGGAAATCTTCTGTGGCTCGTTATTGCCCGCTAACCCTGGTGGGCCGGGTGGGATTCGAACCCACGGTGTCCTTTCGGAGGCGGATTATGAGTCCGCTGCCTGCAACCAGCACGGCGTCCGGCCAAGAAGAAAAAGACCCGGTCGCAAGGCCGGGCCTGATCGCTGATTGGCCGACATACTACACGAAATCGGGGCTTCCGGGACTGCTTCGCGTACCGTACGAAACACCCGGAAGCCCCGCATGCAGATGGCGGCCCGACCGCTTCGCTTCACCGAATGAAGCCGAAGCGGCGGGTGGCTAACGTCAATTCCCTTCGAGGAACGACTTCAGCTTGTCCGAACGGCTCGGGTGACGCAGCTTGCGCAGCGCCTTCGCCTCGATCTGACGGATACGCTCACGCGTGACGTCGAACTGCTTGCCGACTTCCTCGAGCGTATGGTCCGTGCTCATCTCGATACCGAAACGCATGCGCAATACCTTCGCTTCGCGCGGCGTCAGCGAGTCGAGCACGTCCTTCACGACGTCGCGCATGCTTGCATGCAGCGCGGCATCGGCCGGTGCAACCGTGTTCGTGTCTTCGATGAAGTCGCCCAGATGCGAATCGTCGTCGTCGCCGATCGGCGTTTCCATCGAGATCGGTTCCTTCGCGATCTTCATGATCTTGCGGATCTTGTCTTCCGGCATCTCCATCTTCTCGGCCAGCGTCGCCGGATCCGGCTCGAGTCCGGTTTCCTGCAGAATCTGACGCGAGATGCGGTTCATCTTGTTGATCGTTTCGATCATGTGAACCGGAATACGGATCGTGCGCGCCTGGTCCGATCGAGCGTGTGATGGCCTGACGGATCCACCACGTCGCGTACGTCGAGAACTTGTAGCCACGGCGGTATTCGAACTTGTCCACGGCCTTCATCAGACCGATGTTGCCTTCCTGGATCAGGTCGAGGAACTGCAGACCGCGGTTCGTGTACTTCTTCGCAATCGAGATCACGAGACGCAGGTTCGCTTCGGTCATCTCGCGCTTGGCCTGACGCGCCTTCAGTTCGCCGGCCGCCATCTGACGGTTGGTTTCCTTCAGGTCCTTCAGCGGCAGCACCACGCGCGCCTGCAGATCGAGCAGACGCTGCTGCTGCTCGCGGATCGCCGGGATGTTACGCGTCAGGATCGCGCTGTACGAATGACCTTCGGCGACGATCTTGTCCGACCACTCGAGGTCCGTTTCATTGCCCGGGAAGCGGGCGATGAATTCGGCGCGCGGCATGCCGCACTTGTCGACGACCGTGTGCAGGATCTGACGCTCGACCTGGCGCACTTCGTCCACCTGCGCACGCAGCGTGTCGCACAGACGCTCGACGGTGCGTGCGGTGAAGCGGATCGACATCAGCTCGTTCTGAATCGTTTCCTGCGCCTTCAGGTACGACTTCGACTTGTAGCCTTCCTTCTCGAACGCGCGACGCATCTTGTCGAACCATTCGCTAATCAGCGCGAATTTTTCGAGCGACATGCGCTTCAACGCCTCGAGCTGGGCGGCATTCGCCGTCGCTTGCGCGGCGCCGTCGTCGTCCTCTTCCTCTTCTTCCTCGCCCTCTTCGGCTTCCTCGTCTTCTCTCGATCGCTTCCGCTTCCTGCTCCGAGAAGCCGTCCGCGTCTTCGGCGTTTTCGTCGATCAGACCGTCGACGAGTTCGTCGATGCGGATCTCTTCGTTCGCGACGCGCTCAGCCATCGCGAGGATGTCCGCGATCGTGGTCGGGCATGCGGAGATCGCCATGACCATGTGCTTCAGGCCATCTTCGATCCGCTTCGCGATTTCGATTTCGCCTTCACGCGTGAGCAGTTCGACCGTGCCCATCTCGCGCATGTACATCCGCACCGGGTCGGTCGTGCGACCGAATTCGGAATCGACCGTCGACAACGCAACTTCCGCTTCTTCCTCGACTTCGTCGTCCGACGATGCGGCGGGCGCGTTGTCGTTCAGCAGCAGCGTTTCGGCATCGGGCGCCTGCTCGTAGACAGCCACGCCCATGTCGTTGAACGTGCTGATGATGCCTTCGATCGCCTCGGTCTCGGCGAAATTGTCCGGCAGGTGGTCGTTGATTTCCGCGTAGGTCAGGAAGCCGCGTTCCTTGCCGAGCTTGATCAACGCGCGCAGCTTGGAGCGCCGCTCCTCGAGCTCTTCCGCGGTGCCCGGCTGCGTGGAGGCGAACGCATCCTTCAGCAGCGCTTTTTCCTTCGCCCGGCGGTCGCGTGCCTTGGCCTTTTCGCCTTTGCCCTGAACGGGAGTTGCGACTTCTTCGTTCTGGGTGGTTGCGTCGTCATCGACGGATACTTCGTTCAGCTTTTTCGTCATGGAGTTCGCCGTACCGGCTGTAGTCTCGACTCGCGGCTGGTGGACAACAGCCGGTTGAACCGTGGATACTGGAGATTCGCGCACTGCCGCATCGTCCTGCGCGGCAGCCGCGTCCCTTGCGTCTTCCTTCGAGCTTCCGGCGCCCGGCCGTTTCGTCACCGCTGCGACAGCTTTCGCCGCCTGCACCGGGGCCGCTCGCGCGGCGGAAACGGTGGAAGTACGCTTCCTGGCTGGCGTGGCGCTCTCGGCAGACGTTTTTGTTACGGAAGTTGCGGACCTGGCCTCTGTGACCTTCGTGGTCGGCTGCCCTGAGCCTTTGCCTGTCGCTTTCTTTCCGCCTGTAGTCTTTACCATTGCAATCGCCTTTCGCCTTTGCCTGGAAATAAAAAAAACCAAAACCGCTGAAAACCTATTATTATAGCACCTGCGTTTCAGCCCTTCCCTCGTCACTTCCGCTTCACAGTCGCTTCACAGTCGCTTCACAGTCTTTTCTCAGCCGTCTTCACAGCCCGAGCAGGCGCTTCATGTCAGCGCACCTTTGACTCAAACCGTTGAATTCCGCCAGTTCTTCCGGCGTATGTCTGGACTGACGAGCCAACTGATCAAGGCGTTCACGGGACGCGTCATAGCGCATCTTGAGGATCGCCGCTTTCAGTTCCTCGCCAGCGAGCCGTTCATGCTCGCGACGCTCTTCGGCGACGCTCGCATCCTCGGGGTCTTTCAGCAACAAATCCCGAACGTTTTCATCATAGTCCAGAATTTCGCGAAAGATTTCCTCGAAGGTTGGGGCGTTCGCACCATTGCGCAATAGATCGGACAGCAATTGAAATTCGGCCGTTTCCCCCAATGCTCGCGCGTGGGTCAGCACCTCCTCGAATAGCTCCGCATGACGCGTTACTGCCAGCAAATCTCGTTCTGCGTCCTCGTCGAGCACCGCCGCGATGCGCGGATGCATGACGAGGTTGCGCAAGGCTCGCTGCTCGATACCGGTTACACTGCGCCGATCCTTGCGCGCGGGCGCCGAACGCGCAGCGGCGGCAATCCGCGCATCGACCTCGCACAGTGCCCACTTCGTCGAATGGCACATCGAGGCGATCCGCGAACATGTGCATGATCTGTGCGCGCAACGCGTTGGCCGGCAGCGCCTGCAATAACGGCTTTGCATCGAAGAGCGCGCGCGCCCTGCCTTCGGGCTGGTCCAGTTCCTTGCCCGCAAGGACCTCGTTGAGCATGAACTGCGACAGCGGCATGGCCCGCTCGACCTGCGCCGCAAACGCTTCGGTGCCGAACTCGCGCACATAGCTGTCCGGATCGTGTTCGGTCGGCAGGAACAGGAACCGGATCGTCCGGTTGTCCGCCGCATGCGGCAGGCACGCGTCGAGCGCGCGACGTGCCGCGCGCCGGCCGGCTGCGTCGCCGTCGAAGCTGAAAATCACCGTATCGGTCTGGCGCAGCAATTTCTGCACATGAATCGGCGTGCAGGCCGTGCCCAGCGTCGCCACCGCGTTCTGAAACCCCAATTGGGCCAGTGCGACGACGTCCATATACCCTTCAACTACCAGCACGTACCGTTGTTCCCGGATCGCGAGCCGCGCTTCGAAAAGCCCGTAAAGCTCGCTGCCTTTGTTAAATAGCGGCGTTTCCGGCGAATTCAAATACTTCGGCTCGCCGCCGTCGAGCACGCGGCCTCCGAAACCGATGACCTGTCCTTTCACGTTGCGGATCGGGAACATCACGCGCTCGCGAAACCGGTCGTAGCGGCGATTCTGGCCTGCGCATCCGACTTTTCGCTGACGATCACAAGGCCAGCTTCGACAAGTGCTTCGTCCCTATAATTGGGAAACGCCACCTCGAGGTTCTGCCATCCATCCGGGGCGTAACCGAGACCGAAGCGCGCCGCGATCTCGCCGGTCAGTCCGCGCTTTTTCAGGTACTGAATCGCATTCGGCGCCACGCAGCTGCTTGCGGTAAAAATCGCACGCGGTCTGCATCACGTCCGACAGCGCCGTCGTGACGGCCTTCGATACGGCCGGGCCATAGCCTTCGCCGCCGCTACCATTCGCGCCGCCAGCTACGCCGCGCATCGACGGCTCATGCGGCACCGTCAGGCCCACCGCTTGCGCAAGCTCGTTGACCGCTTCAGGGAATGTCAGCCCCGCATGCTCGATCAGAAAGCCGATCGCCGTTCCATGCGCGCCGCAACCGAAGCAGTGATAGAACTGCTTAGTCGGACTAACCGTAAACGAAGGGCTCTTCTCGTTGTGGAACGGGCAAAGCCCCATGAAGTTCGCGCGCCTTTCTTGAGCTGCACATACCGCCCACCACGTCGACGATATCGACGCGGTTGAGCAGGTCCTGCAGGAAAGAGTGCGGAATCACGATACTTGCGTTGCCTTCAAAAGGACCGGTGCGCCGTCCGCCGGTTGCGTCGGCCATGCGTTCTGAACAGGATAGGACGCCCGCGCGGAAACGGACACAGGCAACAACATGCGAGCAGGCGCAAGGAGAGCGGCGTCATTCCGCGCGACCTTGTCCGCGGAAAACCGTTACTTCGCGAGTGCGGCCTTGACCTTCGCCGATACCGCTGTCATGTCCGCGGCCCGCCAGTTTCGGCTTCAGCACGCCCATCACCTTGCCCATATCCTGCGGTCCGGCGGCGCCCGTCTGCGCGACGGCTGCCTGAACTTCCGCGGCGATCTCGTCATCGGACATTTGCGCGGGCATATAAGCCGCGAGCACGTCGAGCTCGCCCTTTTCCTTCGCGACGAGATCGGTGCGCCCGCGGTTTCGAACTGGCTGATCGAGTCTTTGCGCTGCTTGATCATCTTGTCGATGACCGCCGTGACGCCGGCGTCGTCGAGCTCGATACGGTCGTCGACTTCGCGCTGCTTGATTGCCGCAAGCAGCAGCCGAATCGTGCCGAGGCGTTCTGCCTCCCGCGCGCGCATCGCGGCCTTCATGTCGTCGTTGATCCGAACCTTAAGACTCATCGTTCACCTGCCATACGTTGTGAAGGTGTTGCGGGAATGGAATGCGCGTCCGGGCGAGGCGTTGCGCGCCCTAGTGTGTAACACGCAGAACACAAAAACCCGCGTGAAGCGGGTTTCTCGAACGCGGACCACCTCGCGCCGGGCCGGGCGCCGCGATGCGATCAATAGAACTTCTTCGGCAGCATCTGGCTGCGCAGACGCTTGAAGTGCCGCTTGACGGCCGCCGCCTTCTTGCGCTTGCGCTCGGATGTCGGCTTTTCGTAAAACTCGCGCGCGCGAAGCTCGGTCAGCAAACCGTTCTTCTCGATCGTGCGCTTGAAGCGGCGCATCGCGACTTCGAAGGGCTCGTTTTCTTTTACGCGAATGGTCGTCATCTTTCAATAACGGTTTTGGGCAAAGGGTTGGAAGTATAGCAGACCTTCTGCATAAAAGCACG